>JANQRF010000002.1 GCA_028289285.1 Alphaproteobacteria bacterium | reverse complement strand
GTAAACGGCGGCCGTAACTATAACGGTCCTAAGGTAGCGAAATTCCTTGTCGGGTAAGTTCCGACCTGCACGAATGGCGTAATGACTTCCACACTGTCTCCAAGGTAGACTCAGCGAAATTGAATTCCCCGTGAAGATGCGGGGTTCCCGCGGTTAGACGGAAAGACCCTATGAACCTTTACTACAGCTTTACAGTGGCATTAGATTCGTCATGTGCAGCATAGGTGGGAGCCTTTGATCCGTAGACGCCAGTTTACGGTGAGGCATCGGTGAGATACCACCCTTGGCCTGTTTGATGTCTAACCGCGGCGTGTTATCCACGTCCGGGACCCTGTATGGTGGGTAGTTTGACTGGGGCGGTCGCCTCCCAAATAGTAACGGAGGCGCGCGATGGTGAGCTCAGGACGGTCAGAAATCGTCTGTGGAGTGCAATGGCATAAGCTCGCCTTACTGTGAGACCTACAAGTCGAACAGTGTCGAAAGACGGTCATAGTGATCCGGTGGTTCCACATGGAAGGGCCATCGCTCAACGGATAAAAGGTACTCTAGGGATAACAGGCTGATAGCGCCCAAGCGTCCACAGCGACGGCGCTGTTTGGCACCTCGATGTCGGCTCATCTCATCCTGGGGCTGGAGCAGGTCCCAAGGGTATGGCTGTTCGCCATTTAAAGAGGTACGTGAGCTGGGTTCAGAACGTCGTGAGACAGTTCGGTCCCTATCTGCCGTGGGTGTTGGAGTCTTGAGAGGAGCTGTCCCTAGTACGAGAGGACCGGGATGGACGCACCTCTGGTGTACCAGTTGTCGCGCCAGCGGCACCGCTGGGTAGCTATGTGCGGAACAGATAACTACTGAAAGCATCTAAGTAGGAAGCTGGCCTCGAAACAAGGACTCCCTATCAAAGCCGTTCTAGACCAGGACGTTGATAGGCTGGATGTGGAAGCGTGGTAACACGTGAAGCTAACCAGTACTAATTGCTTGATCGACTTGAACTACAAATCAACACGCGCGCAGTATGAAGTCTGTGGCGGATTGATAACGAAACTTGATTAGACATACAAATGTTGTTGCATGCACCCAAGGGCCGCGACCGCGGCTCCGCGCGAGAGCGCGAAGGCTGCGTGCCGTCTGAACGCACATAAAAGTGAGTTTAAATGACTTGGTGGTTTTAGCGAGCACGAAACACACCATCCCATTCCGAACTGGACCGTGAAAAGTCTCTGCGCCGATGGTACTTTGTCTTAAGGCACGGGAGAGTAGGTCGCTGCCAAGTCTTTTAAGTTCATTTTTTGCATTTTCAAACCTGTTTACGGTACTATTGTCCCATTAAAGTTTATAATGAATAAGGGGCAAAGAATCATGACATCTAACCTGACCAATTATTATCTCAAAGATGACCCGAGCTGGGCAATTCTTCCAGAGCCTGAAGTTTTTGTCGATTATATCAATCCTGTTGGCGGTTATTACATAGACCTTAAACTGGCAGATATCAGACATAAAAAACTGCCTTTTTACGAGAATTTGGAAATTATTCGTATTTATGGAGATAAGTGGAATGAAATTCCTGAAGAGGAATTTTGTGCTTTCTTCTTAAGACAAGGGCCTGACTTGATAGAGTTAGATGGCATTAGTGAAAGTATTTATCGGGCAAACGATCTTGGTAAACTCATTTTAAACCGGGATACATGTGCGGATTACTTGAAATTTTTCTGTATGTTTCTAACACCTGAGGATAGCAATCAGCCTTTTTATATTCTTGAGGGGCCGGAAAGTGAGTTCATTTATAACTTCAGTAAATTTGATAAAGATAAATTTTTAAAAGATTATAAAGGCATGACAGTGACTGAATCTGTATCAAGCGGACTTTTCAATGCGCATGCGCGTGTTATGCAGGCAGATTCTCTCTATGATGCATATTTTGAAATTTATCCTGATGGAACAGTTGTTATGAAAGACGATGTGCTTGTTGGGGCTGCTTAACCTTAACTTCCATTCCCATAGACCGCGAAAAGTCTGGCGCGCCATCGTACTTTGTCCCCCGCCTGCGCGGGGGCAGGCTTAAGGCACGGGACCCGGCCTTCGCTCCTGACGGAGCTTCGGCGGGCAGGGAGTAGGTTCTGCCTTCGCCAGGGCTATGGCAGACAGGCGCTGCCAGGTCTTTTAAGTTCATTTTTAACTTCAAACCTGTTTTACGATCTCTTATCTTATTTTCATGAAATATGTGATTTATCTCAAACTGGACGACGCCTTCCAAAAGCGTTATCAGAAATATTGTAATGTAACAGGTTTTAAACCCGATTTTCCTGGGCACATTTCTTTGGTTGCTTGTAAAGCCTTACCCCAAAATTTTGAAGATCTGATCGGTTCTCTTATTTTAAAGATTAGGGATGTAAATATAACTTTTCATTCTTTATCAATGTTTCTTACAAATGAAAAAATTTTATATTTGTCTGCTGCAAAAACCCAATCACTCGCAGATATACAAAAAACAATTTACTCTGCTTTGGAAGGTATTGTGGTTGAAGAATTTAAATCCCACTACCAGTCTTCAAATTGGGTACCTCATTCCACTATCGGTTGGCCATTTGACCCAAAGCAGTTCGATGTTCTGTTCTCTCTTGATCATACAAATTGGGAAGGGCATGAATTTAAAGTAGAAGCAGTTGAACTGGCAGAGACAAATCCGTTTAAAGTTATTCAATCAATCCAGGTATAACCTTAAGAATATTTAAGCCACCCCATTTTCTACTTTATGATCCTGAATTATTTCCTTTAATATTTTTTGTGACTGCTGCGCTTCTAAAGGATGCGTTTCTTTTTTCTGTTGAATTGTAATTAGCGCTTTCCAGAGCGCCCATCCGCTGGCACGTGCCCATGTGGCTTTGTCATAGGGAAGATTTTCCTGAACAATACACCTGTTTTCTTCGTCAAAGAATGTCCATGCCATAACAAGGTCACAGGCCGGATCACCGATCCCGCAATTGCCAAAATCAATGACAGCATGTAAGCGCCCGTCGCGGATAAGAAGATTGGATGGGCTCATATCTCCGTGTATCCACACGGCAGGCTTTTCCCATTTTGATGCAAGTGCTTCATTCCATATGTCTATCAACAAAGAACGATCAATATCATCTGCTATCTCATCAAGTGCTTGGCGGGTTTCTGTATCGTAAACGGACAGGCCGCCACCACGGAAAAAATTATGTTCACCTGCTTCCGGTGCGTTACGTGTATTTACATTTTGAAGGTCTGTGAGAAAGCGGGCCAGATCTACAGCAAATCGATTTAAATCTTCAATGTGCTTATCTATTGCCGGTTCCCCCTCAATCCATTTATAGACCGACCACGGCCAAGGGTATTTGGATGTCGGTTGCCCTTTTGCTATTGGGACGGGAATTTCATAAGGCAGATTTGACGCAAGATACGGCAGCCAAAGTTGTTCTTTTTCTACCTGCAGCGCATATCTCTCTGCGGTTGGCAACCGTACAGACATGTCTTCGCCTAAGCGAAATGTTTTATTATCCCATCCTCCGGGCTCAACGGCTTCTATAGCTAAGTCTGCCCAGTGTGGGAACTGGTCTTCAATCAAATTCCTTACAAGAGGAGTATCTATATCAAGCCTGTCATCTGTCATGCTTAAAGAGCATATAAATAAGTTCTCGGTTAAACAAACCTTAATTCTTACGCTCTATTGTGAAGACCGGAAGGTCCGGATTTACACATGATTGCGTTTGAAATCATTAGCTATTGCGCGATGTTTTTTTCCATCGGCTCGTACTTGTTAAAGTCCCCGCGTCATGCGCTGGCAGGATTTTGTTGTTCAAACGCTTTATGGGGCGCTTTTTATCTAAGTCAGGGAGCCTATACGGCACTTGCGATTACGGCTATCAATATATTGCGCAACGGCTTCGGAGCGTTTGCGGATCATAAAACCATGATCCGGGCGGTGATTGCGCTCCTCATCGCAGGCTGGATTCTTTTCCCGTTTCTCTATCAAACGGTGAGCGATTTTATCCCGATGCTTGCCATGACATTGACGTCTGTATCCGTCTATATGCGTGACAAGCCGCTTGTCTTCAGATCCCTTGAGTTAACGATTGCCTTTGTCTGGCTGGCGTACGGGTTTGCTTTAGGCTCCGCTGCGCTTGTTTTTACATGCGCGTTTCAGGCGATGATATGTTTTTGTGCGCTTCTTATTTATGATCTGAATAAAGGTATCTCTTTTGAACCGGCGCGTTCTTACATCACCATTAAAGTAAGGCAGATTATTCCGTTTCGACTCTAAAAGCATTATCGGAAAACTTTATGCTGCTTCGCCCGCCTCTTAGGCTATCAAAAATTCGTTCTTTAGCGGCTTTGAGGTCGATATAATTCTCTGACCCTAACGTGTATGTCCCAATGGATTTTGTACAAAGGAGTGTGCATTCAAAAGGCTTTGTATCGCAGGGGTAATGGAGTCATACCATACTGATTGAATTTCCCCATGTGGTGGAACAATTATTGTCTGTAATTCACCTTTCGCAAGGTCTTCATAAATTTTAGGTGCAATATCAATATTGGCTTGCTTTAGAGCCTGCAGTGCAAAATCTGTTGCCTGCCAATTTAGAAAATCAGGATCACCGAGAAGGTATCTTTTATCTTCTACAGGTTTTTCACCTGTCCATGTATTGAATAATAAAACCTCTGCATCTTGCTCAGCATCGTAAAAATTTTGTAGTCCGGTCGCTAACTCATCAACGCCTATTTTTGCCGGATTAATATGCGCAAAAAATATTGAGTCACCCTGACGCACGACCAAGCCAGTACAAAAAACAAATCCGCCAGAAATCAGGGCATCATTGGATACCTTATAAGTTCCTTCTATTACTTGATTATCTTGTGTATGAAGCGATACAAATTGCTCGAAAGTAATTTCTTTCGGGTCAAGGATTGTTTGGGCGTCTACTACCTCTGTAAAAAAAGCTGCCAGGCCAATAGCGCTTGCTACTAAATGAAGGTTAAAACTTTTCATATGTATTATGTATAATATTTTACGGCTTTTTGCAATATAAAATATACATCAGAGCCCCGTTATTAAATTTGAGGATGATTAAGCCGCTTCATCCGCTGCGTCCAGCATCAGCATCCGCTCTTCAACGGCTTTGGGGTCTTGACGGAAGGCGGCGTAGGTTTCCTGTGAAAACGCATCTGTAAACACATCTTCGGTTGTACCGTCTTTGATTGCTTTCAGTGTTTGCTCAGCCACGGCAGAGGGTGGAAATTTCTCCATCGGCAGGTCTGTTGCCATATCCGTATCGATCGGTCCCGGATAGACACCCATCACCCGCACACCTTGCGGTTTAAACTGCGCGCGGGCGGCCAAAATCATGGACTGCACCGCATATTTGGAGGCGCAATAGGAATTGATCGCCGGCATGGTCACATGCCCGACAATCGAAGAGACCGTAATTAAAACGCCGCCATTCTTTTTCAGGATCGGTGCAAATTTTTGCGTAATGGCCAGCGGGGCGAAGTAATTCACTTCCATTTGCTTGCGCGCATTTTCCTGCAAATCCGAACTGGAGAAATCATCAAAGAACAAAATTCCTGCATTATTAATCAGGATATTGACGTCCTGCGCAACCTGCGTAGCGTTTTGCAGATCTTCATGATTTGTCACATCGAATTTTAACGGCACAAGCACATCCGGATTTTCTGCGACAAACTCTTTCACGCTATCCGAGTTGCGCACGCCTAGATAAATTTTCTTGGCGCCTTCTTTCAAAAACGCTTCGGCGTATGCCTTGCCAATTCCCCGGTTTGCGCCCGTAATTAAAATAACAGAATTTTTGATATCCATGATGTGTTCCTTGCTCTCAAAAATGTATCAATACCTCTAACATAGATCAAAAAACGAAATGGGCCAGAGGGGAATTTGCCGGCCGGATAAAGACTGATACTTTAGGAAAATACTCATAATGGCCGGATGGTCTTTCATCTTTCAGCCTTTAAAGACATATATGGCGCAGCGGTTTTAAACTTGCTAAGCTGCTCCGCATGAAAACAGTTCTTGTGACGTTGCTTGGCGTTCTTTGCGCTTTTCCCGTGGCTGTGCTTGCGCATGGAAATCACAGTGAGACGCCGCAGGTTAAACGGATTGAAACAGCAACATATGCCTCCCGTGTATCGATTACCGAAGAAGACGGTATGCGTATCATCATTTCAAACGGTATTCCAAATCACCGTACGGGACGTTTTCCAAGCACAGGTAATCCGCACGCAATTTCACCTCAAAAATATGAATTTAAGGTGCGGCTCAATCCGAACATTGTTGGTAATACACATCGCGTGACAAATCAGAAAATGTTTGGTGTTGCACTGAACGGCGTGCCGTTTGATCCGGGTACAGCTGAATATTGGAAAAAAGACCGAAATTCAGGTTGGGTAAAAGAAGGGATCATTAATGGCAAGCGCATGCTTGGTATTGATATGAACAACGCACATGTCCAGCCGAACGGTGCCTATCACTATCACAGTATTCCAACCGCGCTTGTCAAAGAAGACCTTACCCATGTCGGCTATGCTGCCGACGGGCATAAAATTTATGTCAGTAAAGATGGTGCCTATAAGCCGGGCTTTAGGTTACGGCGCGGTAACCGGTCTCAAAACAGTCCGGGCGGCGCCTATGACGGGACCTACACGCAGGATTTTCAGTTTGTCGTCGGGCACGGGGATCTGGATCAATGTAACGGCACACGTTTAAATGGCGAGTATGTGTATTTCCTGACCGAAGAGTTTCCCTTTGTACCGCGTTGCTGGAAAGGCTTTCCGCATGAAAGCTTTACCAAAGAACCGCCTGAAGAAGGACGCAGCGGGCCAGATGCAAATCGGGGGGACCGCCGCGGACCGCCGTCCCGCGGAAACCGTCCGCCTCCAGCACGCGGATTTTAGACTTTTTCAGCTCTTGCTTTTTATCCGGCGCGGCGTTATGGTCTGCAATCTTATCCGATGTGGATTTGTCTTGACGCGGAGTGGAGCAGCCCGGTAGCTCGTCAGGCTCATAACCTGAAGGTCGCAGGTTCAAATCCTGCCTCCGCAACCAATTTTTACAGGCATATCAATTATTTGATTGCTCGTCTTTTTATAAGCTTGTTTATGTGAGGGATTTTTGTGAGGGAGTTTTCCTGTACATTGATCCAATTATCTTCTCCCATATCATTAACGGCGCGCCTCAATCTTGGGTTATCGGCCATCAAATAGCTTTGGGTTGTACTCAAATTTGCATGGCCAGCAAGGGTCTGCGCCGCGACAATATCATGCTTTGATGTATTGGTGCAGAAAGCGGCCCTGGTGTCATGCCATCTGTAATTTGTATTTGCGTTTTTACGCATCGTTTTCCATCCGGATGACGCTATATGTTTTACCGGCCGAGGAATACCCGTTCCCTTCGGTCTATAAAGAATTAGGTTAATATCTTCTCTTTCAAAAATTTGATATTTTTGCCTGTATTCTTCGGCAAGAGAAGGGTGTTGCTGCAAAATCTCCCATAAATAATCGCCTGTCTTTTTACACTCCTCTATGGCTTTTCGTGCAACTTCATTCACATATACAAACCGGCCGGTTGATGATTTTGTTTGCTCTGGAGTGAGCAAGATCGTCCCTTCTGCTTCGGCAAGTTGCTTAAGACGGACCTTTGCACATTCTTTTTCTCTCATGCCCGTCTGTTGGCATAAAATATAAGCCAGTCTTAGATGGGCATGAACTGGCGCATCATTGCTTTGTAAAATTTTTTCGGAAACAGCGTGTGGGATAGGTGTTGGTATTCTTTTTGGCACTTTTAAAAAATCAAATTCAGGTACTTCGGGGATCTGAGTTCTATATTTTTTATGCTCCGGCGCACCTCTATAGCTATTCCACGCATTAGCAAGCGTTTTAAGATATTCATTCGTTGTTTTCGGGCTTCTTTTACGCTTTGAAAGTTTAAATTTTTTGTTGCCGCTTTCATCGAATCCGATGAACGTTTTTCCAAACTGGTTTTGTGAAAATTTTATATAATCAGATATTTGATCTTCGACTCTGTCCAGGCTGCATCCTGGTCCAAACCAATCGAGGATTTCTACTGTGTGTGTTCTTATATTTATAAAAGAAGCGCGGCCTTTCATTTTTTTAAGGTAGTGCGCAAACATCATCGCCAGAGTAGCGCCGTTATAGATTATTTCTTCTGCCTTTTGAGATTTGAGTTGTTTTTTAAAAGTTGCTTCGAGCGCTTTTGCTTCGGTTTTATTTTTGGCGGGCTTCCCGGTTTCCGGATCAATGCAATATGGTTGATACCTGGTCCCGTCTATTTGAAAATCACAACGCCATTTGTTCCGGTGTTTGTAAACGCTCATTGTAATAACTCTTTAAGCTCATTCAGGGCTTGCTTTTGCCTGCTTCCGGAAATTTTGAAGCGTTCCCGAACGACTGTTTCCTCTCTCTTTATGTGTGCGTGTCTAATTCTATATCTCTCGATCGAGGATTCGTAAACGCGCTTGCGCCTTTTTTGTCCACAGGCATCTAATTCACCTTCCTCAATCATCCTGTAGATCGTTGAGACATGGAAGCCCATCAATTCCGCAGCTTTTTTACACGAAATTGTTCTATCCATGATGTATGCGTGCTTATTATCGTTCATTTTAACGTTTTGTTTTTATTGCTTTTTAATTTAACCCACCGTGCATTTCGAGGTTGGTTTGGCGCAAATTTTCCATAGAGATTTCAACCATTTCACGAATGTCTGCATCACTCATTTCCGCACTAATGCAGGTGGCGATAGCAAAATTTATCGTGGCGGCGGCTATTTCGACGATGCTTTCGTCTTCATATTTTTCTAACTGTTCAGCGAGTTCGTAGGAGATTTCGGTGACACGGGAGGGCGGTTTTAAAGGGTCGTACACTTTTTTGTTCCTTTCATTGGAATTGTCGGCCAGGTGGCCAGTGCCGTTGCATTGAGTGCAGGTGCGATGTACGGAATAAGAACCGGTCCAGCCGCGGCCTTGACAGGTTTCGCAGCGGCTCATGGGCTTTCCTCCCGCAGCGGTTTGCGCCAGCCCAGCGGGCCGATCTGGTCGAAAGTGAAAGGTCCTTTGACGGTTGTGATCGTGCCTTCTGCGGCTTCGAGGGCTGAGCGCAGGACGGTTTCAGGCTCATAGCTTGCGTCCTGGTACAGGTGAAAAAGCACGGCATTCGCGGCCTCTTCACCCGAGCCGACCGAGTGACCCCATTTCGGGCAGGACAGGACGGAAAAATCCGGCTGCACTTCAAACAGGTGTCCGTCAAAGCCGACCAGGAAATTGCCGCCACGATCGCCGGCATTGTCTTCATCATCGCTGTCGCTGTTAAACCCGCCGTCTTTGAAACATTTACGCAGCGCCGTGATGAAATCCTTTCGCATATAGCGATCCGGATCATAGCTTTCAGTCAGCTCCGGCGGTTCAAAACTATGCTCGAGGAGATCAATCATCCGGTAGCTCGAGGTGCAGCCGAATAAAAACCGGTCATTGACCTTGAAGATTTTATGCCGCGGATAAACGGCGTAGCTGTGCCCGTTCGAGCCGCAGGAATCCGCACCCATATAGACGGTCTTTTTATCAACGAAAGCGACAATACAGGTCATGCGGTGATCCTCCGCGGATTTCCGATACCGTTCCTGCTACGCAATCGGCGAAGCCGTTCTCCGGTGTATTTTTTACCGGCCATCTTTTCCGGTCGATAGATACGTGACGGGCTGTCGAACTTGTTTTTGCGCTTTACTGGAAGAGGCTGAATACCGTCTAGGATGCTTGATTGTCGTTTATTAAGAGCGTGCTGAATGTCAAATCCATCGAGTAAAACACCAGCCATTCTATCGTATAGCGTTCTCATCACGTGGCCTCCTGACTCTTGAGCCATGTGTAGAGTTGATACGGCGTAAATAGATTTGCTTTTCCAATGCCGGCGATCTTTTTTGTGATCTCAACGCAAGAGATCACGCCTATGAACATGGAGTTTTTCTGATCGCCGCCGCGCGGCGCTTTGACGATGGTGTGCCCGTTTTGCGAAAACCATTCCGAGAGATCAAAATCTTCCGACAGGAAGTCAAAAACATACACTTTTGTCTGTTTTGAAGTAGGATCGATTTTAACCCATTTTTTGCTTTCCGATTTGACAAGGGCGTAGCAGTGCCGATAGCCCGGTTTTAAATGGCGGAGGAAAGAGATATCGGTCTTATCCGTAAAAACGACCCAGACATCCTGATATGTTATTTCTCCGCTTCCCATCACGCCACCTTCTTTCCTGCCGGCGTTACGTCTTCGAAAATATGACGTACCTCCGGGCCGTGCCCGGTGATCCGGCGCGAGGCTTTGATCGCATCGACCATGTTGTAATAACGATCTCCCACGCCCAGGCATTTACCGTTTTGTGGGCAACGGAAAATAAAATCATAGGGCTGCTTTTGGGACTGATCCGTCCGGAACAACACAATAACGCGGGGACTATCCACGGCCGGCCTCGCGCAGTGAAAGGTTGACGAATTTGACAGCATCTTCGACGGTCAGGAGCTTTTCGGCTTGATCATCGCTGATCTCGATATCGAACTCCTCTTCAAGCGCCATCATTAACTCGACAGCATCGAGCGAGTCCGCGCCCAGATCGTCTTTAATATTGCTCTCCATCTTGATCTGGTCCGGTTCGACAAAGAGGTGATCTTCGACAATTTTGAAGATGCGTTTTTCGGTGGTAAGGGTTTCAGGCATGAGGTTTCCTTTGGTTAGAGGTTGTGCCCGCCCCGGCCGGCACGGGCGGAAGGGGTTAAGCGGCCGTCTTTTTCTTGGCCGTTTTTTTTGGCTTTGTTTTTCCTTTGCTTTTTTGAGGCTGTTTGGTTTCTTCGGTGTGCTTGAGGCGCAGCATGGACGGAATCCATCTAGTGCCTGCAACCTGGCGCTCGGCTTCTTCGGCAAGCGCGTCTTTTTTCATCTTTTCCTGCGCGGGTGTGATGGCCTTACCGGTTGCTTCCTTGATGGCGACCAGGCCGCCGAGCTTATTGATCTGCGAAAAGTAATTATCGGCTGTCGGTGTAAACCAGTCGGCAAGATCAATGCCGATCGCTTCGGCGAGCATATTATCCGGCCGCGCCTTGCCGGTATCGGCAACGGCTTCGATCGTGCCGGCAATGCCGATTGCCAAGAGAGAAACCAGCGTCTCGCGGTCTTGCTCAAGGCACCATGACCAGAACTCGGATTTTTTATCAGGTGCTTTTTCTTTCCACTCTGCGAGGACCTGGTTAAATTCATCCCAGCCGCGCGATCCGGCAAAGGTCTTTTTTTCAAGGCTTAAAATGCCGTGACCGACCTGAATATTCAGGCAGGTATCCATGCCGGAATAGCCGTCATATAAAATCCGTCCGGCAATGACATGAACTGCGGCCGCGAGGGCGATATCCGGCTTTTCCAGTGTTGCCGCGGCAAGCGAGGCGGTTTTATACCCGGTCAGGTCCTTGACAAGCGCCTGCGTTAAAACAACCGCCTCCTCGAGGTTCTTGGCAGCAGGCATTTTATCGCCGTCTTTTTTGAGAGCTTCCTCTACCTTGCCGGCGGCTTTTTTCTTCGTTGTGGGTTTTGAGCTCTTGGCTGTTTTAGGTGAAAAATAGCCGCGTTCGATTTCCAGACGGCCGTCACGATCGAGGGTGATGATCACGCCGCCATCCGCTTTTCTCTTGTCGCTCCAGATTTCGCGGCGGATTCGAAGGTTAAAGGTTTGATCTTCAATTTCATCGAGCTGGTTTTCTTCCTCATCGGTCAGGTCGCGGTCCTCTTGTTCAACCTTATCTTCAATCGATTGAGCCAACCCTTCGAGCATTGCAATTTTTTCCTGCACCTCTGTTGAAAGCGGCTCTTTTTTGCATTCCCCGCGCTCCAGCTTTTGATCGTTGGCATAGCGCCAGATTGAATGGCTCGTATAGTGAACCCACGCCCAGCCCTCATCGAGCAGCTTTTGTTTTTCCTCTTCGATCTTTTGTCCGGCCAAGCTGTCGAGAAGATCAACATCGAGAATGAAAATTCCCTTGTCGTTTTCCGTGAAAAGATCGCGGGCTTCCTTTCCGCCCGCTGCGCGATAGGCCTCCAGGCCGATAAATTTCACGCGCGGATCGGCCGCAGTGACCTTTTCTTCGGTCAAGGCCTGACGGATGTCATCCGCATCCTCATAACGCCATTGAAATCGCTTGCTCTCTTCAAAAATTTCTTCCTGTTTTTCATGGTCATCGGTTGCGGCGTAGGCCTGCGCCTTTTCCATTGTGATTTTATCTTCCCGCCAGGCCTCGATGATCTTCGGCGACAAGGTTGCCAGCCGGAGATAACGCAGCACGGTGTTTTCACTTACGCCAAAGCGCGCGCCGATATCTGCGGCTGGCGTGCCTGATTTTGCCAGATTGTGAAAGGCTTCGAACTGGTCGGCTGGGTGCATGGCCGCGCGGATGGTGTTTTCCGCAAGGGCGATTTCAAGCGCGTCCGCATCCGGTTTGACGATATGACATTCAATGTCCGGATCGCCTTGCAGCTTCTCTTTTTCAACGAGATTTTGCAGTGCCCGCAACCGCCGCCCGCCGGCAACGACCGTGAAAGACCCGTCTTTTTCCGGCCGGGCAATAAGCGCCTGTAAAAGCCCGTGCGCCATGATTGAGGCTTCGAGCTCTTCGATACCGTTCTGGTTTTTGCGCGGGTTTCCGTCCCAGGCTTTGAGCTTGCTGAGCGGGATTGGGGTAATGTCCGCCTGCGGTGATTGCGGTTCGATCGCTTTGACTTTGAGGTTCATCATATTGTCCTTTCAAAAGGGGTTAAAGACAGGGTAGGCCGTGCTCGGTATATTCCTCCGGACAGGTGATGCCGTTGATCATCTGGGAAAAGGCGCGGGCGATCTCCGTCGGATCAAGCTGCTTGTGGCAGGCGAGAAGCATTTCGCAGGTTTTTAAAACCTCCTTGCGCGCAGCGTCCGGCGTGGTTGCCAGCTTGCGTCGCCAAACTCTGATTTTGATTGATGCGTCCACGCGCGCCTCCTAACGGGTAATATGTTTGACGGCCCACATGACCGCCTCTTCGATTTTGGTCTGCGCCAAAGACAGCTCGCGCGAAGCCAGGCGATCGCCGGCCGGATCGGTTTCGCCGATGCCGTGCAAGAGATTTGAAAAATCAAGGCCGAGGTCCTTGACGGCTTTCATCGCTTCTTTTTCACTCTCTGACAGGATGCGGTAATTGTGCCGATGCACATTATTGACAACGCGGTGCAGGCCTTCACCGGCAACCTTGTCCGGATAAAGTGATTCACTGGAACCGGTACCACCGGCAACATCTTCGAGGTTGATTTCGCTCTCGCTGTTTATCTCGTTTTCGTTACTCATCATTTTTGCCTTTCTCTAATCCGCCCGTTGAAGATGATCCCGCCGGCTGGACGGCAGCCTGCGGGGGGTTTTTAATTTTTTCGGCTTCATCAATCGCGGCCTGTTTGAGAAGCTCAGCATAATTTTTGCCAAGCGAAATGACTTGGTGCGCGTCGGTACGAAAGCCACCTCTTGTCAGGTCGCGGACTGTCACCATGCCGATCTCGACCATGACTTTGTTTGCCGGAATGTTGTCGGCGAGGCGGGCTTTAAAACCTTTGCCTTCGAAATTCCGAAGGACAGCAATCAGGGTGAGCGCGCCGCTGCTATAGGCTTTTTCAAGCTCAGTGATTATGAACTGCGCGATCTGCGCACCATCCACTTGCTGCGGCTTTTTTTGCTGAGCGCCGGGCATGATAATCGGGCTGCCATTCTGCCCGTTTAAAGAACTCATGGTCGTATCCTTTCGGTTGGCGGGGTAAATTTGAGATCAAGCGTGCCGCGCGCGCTTCCGCTTTCATCATTCCAGTGCAGGCTTTCCCCGCGTTCGGCCGCGCGTTCGATTTCCCGCTCAGCGTCATAAATTAAATCCTGGAGGTCCTGCCAGTTGCCCGAGAGAACGGTCAGTGTCATGCTTAATGTGGGAAGAGGTGTGTCTTGTTCACTCATGACAAATCGCTCCCAGGACGGCGTGATTGCCAGAAAATCCCGCAAACCAGAAAAGCCAAAAAAAGGGCGCACAGGCTTAAAAAGAAAACAGGGGCAGCTTCATAAAGTGCGATGGCAGTTAGGCAGATGATCAGGACAAGGCTGATATCCGCGGCGGTTGGTCCTAACAGATTTTTGTAATGCAGCCAGCTTGCATAAAGACGATCAAGCCCTTCGCAGGTTTTTTCAATATCAATCACAGGACACCTCGCCCGGCAAATTCGAGATTGCGCTCATAGATATTGATCCGGGTCCCGCTTGCGAGTTGGACAATATAAACCCATCGATCCCCGAGGCCCGCCCCGGCGCCGCAAATCCAGCCGAGTTCACCGGTTTTCTTGATCCGCACGCGCTCGCCGCGGCGGTAAAGCGGATGCGCGAGCTGCACGGCCTGACCGGATGCGTTCGTTGTATGGATGGGCAGTTTGACAATGTTCGAATCGCTGGCCGGAATATCGCGACTAAGCTGGATTCTTTGTGGTACCGGGTGGCATTTCTCGACCGGGAAAAGAGCGATGTTTCCGCCGTTTTCTCTGTCTGTTTTGAGATGATTTTGCATGATCTGCTCTCCATATCCTGAGCGTTTTGATATGGAGAATGTTTCCATACTGGAAACTATGCGTCAATAAAAAAGTTTCCATTTTGGAAATTATTTTTAAGGGAGGCTGGGAAAATCAGGCTCGCGGCTTAGGCAAACTGCCTTTTTCTCTGCTCGGTAGGGGCGGGGATAAGATCGTCGGGTTTTTCCTCTGACAGGATCAGAGTCATCCCGCCGCTTTGGTAGAAAGGCACGACATTCGGGCCGTTTGTTGACCTGCTGGAAAGGTAAACATGACCATGATCGGTAAAGAGCTCGTCGAACATGGCTTGCAGGAAGGCCGGACCGTAGCCTTTTTGTGTGAATTCAGGAAAGAGGCCAAAATTTTCGATCTCGATCAGGCTTTCATCACGCGCGGCGCAGTGAAATTTCGAGCTTAAATCTTCTTTAGCACTGCCCGTGAGGCAGTAGCCAACCGGCTTACCCGCATCCATGAATAAAAACATTCTGGTTTCAGGCGCGGCAAGTCTGCTTTCCCAAAAAGCACGGTTATTGTGATATCTCGGTCTGCGATCCCAGCCATAGGGTCCGCCGACTTTTTTCAGGAGATTTATAAAACACTCATAGTCCGGCTGTACTTCCTGAAAAGACCAGCCCTCTTTGAGCGGAGCTGCCGGCCGCGCATCCTCTTTTGAAATCAGGAAGTGATAATCGGTAAAGCCCGTCATTCGATGTCTCCGGCGCTATCCCAGAGATAGCCGAAGATGTAGCGGAAGAAGTCTGCAAAAGACTGGCGCTTTGTCACCTCGCATCGAACATCTTCACCAAACTCAATGAAGGCAACTTTATCGCCGTAAACATAAACCGTATCGGGAAAGATTTCATCTTCCGGTAGGGATTTATATCTGGCAAAGCCGGCGCCGATCAGGTTGCTGTCCTCTTGCCGGATGATGACCTGGAAATCGAAATTGTTTTTGATCTTTGCCATACGCTCGGCGTGCATCTTGTAAAACTCTTCGCCCAGGAATTCGATCAGTTTATCCGGCCGGCCGTTAAACAGGCGAATCGATCCACCGGATGATTTTGCGGTCTGATAAACGTCATCATAAAATTTCTGAAAGCCAAGGCGTCCGGTATAGATAACGGGATAGGATTTGAATGCAACGCCGTCATTGCCGGAGAAAGTAATCCCGGCGCCTGTAAAGAATTGTTCCAGCTTGTCGGCCGTTTCGGGCGAGGGATCGTGCGCGCCCTTCTCAATGCCGGAAAGCGTGTTGACGCCAAGGCCGGTTGCCTCGATGACATCACGCTGCGAGAGGTCGAGTAAAGCCCGTGCGGCCCTGATCTGGTTTGCTGTAATATGACCCATAATTCACTATCTTTCGTTATTTTTCGACGGTTTTAACTTCTTTTTAATGTTTTGTCTATAAAAATCACGATCATTAGTTAATTTGTTTTATGTGTGTGGAGTGGGAAATGACGACGGTACAGAGTATTTTCGGGCTGCAAGCCCAGCAAATCATGGAAGTGCAGTATTTTGATGTGAAGCTGCTATGGGACCAGACGGCGCTCTGGAAGACCCGGACCCTTGAAATTATCAATGAATATCGCAGTGTGCGGCTTAAGCTGAAAAACTCGCGCTTTCTGGTCGAGCGGCGTTATCTGGCAACGGAGCTCGAGGCGCACGCGCAGGCCCTTGTCACCGCGCGCACGCTCTACAGGCAGACCTTACGGCAGGCGATTGATCTCGACCGGCAATATTTTGACATGATCGATAAAAAATCCCGCCGTCTTTTTGTGGATTCGGTTGCGGTGTAGAAGGTGCCCCACGCTCAATAGCCTCCGCCATTATCCCCAGGCGGGGGCTATTGTTGCTTTTCTCTAGGCGTGCGTGATGGTGCTGGCGGCGTTTTGATCTTCGCTTTGCGTATTCGCGGTCAGGGACCAGATCAGGGCGGCAACCCAGCCAAGGAACGTCCAGCCAAGCAGGATATTCAGCGCCATGATGGCATGGCGGTTGCGGTGCGCGCGCTTGGCGGCCACGATAGACGGGATCAGGTAAATAAGGGCGAGCACGGCAAACAGGATCATGCCGCCAAAAGAGATCGAGCCTTCTCCGCTAAGAGCGGCCAGCCCGAAAAGGGCCAGCGTGATGATGGCAACAGTCCAGAAAATATGATCGGCTTTACCTGTCATTTTTGTCCTCTTCCTCGGCCTTGATGGCTAGCTCGATTCCTTTCACCATAGCATCAAATTGAGATTGCTTCTTCTCATTTAACTGACGGCGGATTTTAACGATGTCTTCTTCTTCCTTGTTCTGGATGAGCCTGTCGATATCTTCGGCCGGCGCGATCAGCTCCCATGGTTTGATCCCGAGAGCATCGGCAAGCCGCGTGATATAATCCATTGTCAGTTTTTGATTGCCATTTTCTAGCTTGGAAATTTTTGCTTTTTGCACACCGATCAGATCACCGAGCGCTTCCTGCGAAAGCCCTTTTTTCTTGCGGAATTCTTCGATCCTGTTCTTCATCCCCAATGATATATCCATAATGGAAACCCCTGTCGTTACCTAAAGTGGAAACTTTTTTGCTTGACGAATGTTTCCAAATTGGAAACAATGGCGACATGAAACTCGATAGCTATCTTTCCAAAAACAACATCAAGGCCAAGGATTTCGCCGAGCGAATCGGCCTGAAAAGCAAGGCATCGATTTCCCGTTACATCAGCGGCGAGCGCATCCCGACGCCTGACGTCATGGCGCGCATCACAAAAGAAACTGACGGGCAGGTCACGGCCAACGATTTTTATCCGGCTGAGACAGTGCAGGTCTGCGAGGCGCCGGCATGACAAATTATCCAGTCTTTGCCGGTTTTTATTGTGCCAATGGCTATGCGGCGGCGTGTTCTGCATACCCAGAATCTAGCGAAAAAAATTTCTGGATACTCAGAAAAATTTTCTGGGAGGCCGCATGAAAAACAAGGCATTTCAACAGGTTCGAATGGTCCCCGGCGCAGACATGCAGCAAATCTTTTATGAGCTTTTGCCGCCGCGCCCAGGCGAGAAAATCGTCAAGCAATATATTCCGAGACTGGCCCGCTTCCTGGGCTTTCCAAAGCAGCGTGCGCATGACCTGTTTTACGGCAACGTGAAACATATAAAGGACGGCGAGCGTGAGCGTCTCAACCGCCTCATTCTCGAGGCATCTTCCCAGCCCATTATTGTCCCTCTTGCCAAACAGCGCGCAGGGCTTGAACGGGACGTTGAAACTCTTCAACGCGAACTCGATCAGGTCCGGCGCAAACAAAAGGAAATCGACCATGAAATGCTTACCGGTGTGCGCGACCTTCTTTGCATCCTTGAAAAGAGGATTTCTCTGGGCGCTTAGCTGGCCGGTTTATCTGGTCTGCGAATTGACGGGACTTGTTCATAAATTTTGCCTCTGGGTGCATTACGCAGTGACAGAGGCCTATGACAAAAGTGGAGAAAAAAAATGAGTCAGGACACAATCGATCTCAAAAAATGGTCTGTTGAACGGGCGATTGAAATTCTCTCCGGTGCGCCAAAAGCAGGGGAGAGCCTTGTCGGTCTGGCGGGTGATATTCACGCTTTTATATCAGGTGAAAAAACGAATTGCGCTCACGACGTAAGCGGTGAGGTTGCGGTGAGTGACAGCAAGCCCGCAATGTCAGAGACGGAGGAAGGTGATCGTAAAGCCTCCGGTGAAGTCTCTGGCAGCGGGCCTGTCGAAAAATCTGGGCAGGCGCCTAAAAGAACTGCCCACACACCATGGATACCGAAAAAGATAAACGGGCCATCGCCGACCAACATCATGCGCGGCAAATGGAAAAATCAAAACGGTCTGACGCGCAGGCAACAACAAATTTACGACATCATGGTTGTGATGGCGGATGAAGGCCTCGACCTGACACCCTCGGCGATCGCAGTGAAAGACCAAAACCCTTCCGGTCCGCCGGGCATTCAAAGTTTTCTCGAAGGTTTGATCAGCCGCGGCTGGATTAAAAAATGCAAGATTGGCGGGCGCGTTTATTTTGAAATCATCAAAAGACTGAATGCGCAGCCCGTCTCTCCTGGGGCAACATCCGACCGGGGCGATGATGACTCCGGCCGGCGGCTGGCCGCGGCGCTTGCAGTTTCCAAAAATATTGAAACCACGGGCAAGGGCAAAGTTGTCGATGGTGTGCCGGATTATTCCGGGGAGACCGTCATTGAAAAGGTGATTGATAATACGCCGCTGCCAAGCCGTGATCCGTCCACGCCCCGGACAAGTTCAAGCCTGGGAGGAGGGGAGTTCAATGCCTGAAATAAAACTTCTCTCTCAGATCGATCGTCACCCGAAGATTAAAAAGAACATGGATATTGGCGTTCTGACGGCTGTGATGCATCTTGCCCCGGCCAAATCTTCCGGCTATGAGGTCTGCCCGATGCGATCGGCCGGCTGCACGAAATCCTGCCTAAATTATGCCGGCTTTAAGTACAGTAAAAAACAAACCTGCCGGGAAAAACGCACGCGCTTTTATTTTGAAGATCGCCCGGCCTTTATGCGCCAGCTCGCCGCGGAAATTTATAATGTGCGGATGAATGCCATCGAGCAGGGTTTTCTCTGCGGCGTGCGGCTCAATGCGACAAGCGACATTATGTGGGAGCGCGTACCCTTCATTGACGAAAACAACGATTTTTATCCGAACATCATGGCGCGCTTTCCCAATGTGTGTTTCATGGATTACACGAAAATCGCCAAGCGCAGCCGCGAACTACTGCCGGACAATTACCGCCTGGTTTTTTCCCGCAGTGAAGATAATCAAAATGCCTGCCTCGAGGCTGCAAGGAACGGCATGAATATCGCGGCCGTGTTCCGCGGTCCCGATCTGCCGAAATTCTTAATGATCCCCGGATCAAATCCTTTTGGAACACGGCGCTTTCACGTCATTGATGGCGATGAGCATGACTGGCGCTACGGCGAATATGACTGGCACGATGCGCCGGTTGTAATCGGCCTGCGTGCCAAAGGTCCGGCGCTGCATGACCGCTCCGGCTTTGTCATTGATGATCCGGCATTCGCCGAAGGACACCGCAGATTATGCGAGGTGTATGCATGAAAATTCCATCCGGACAATATGGCGTGATTTATGTCGATCCGCCCTGGAAATATAAAATGTACGGCGAGGCGGGCTATGAGAAGAGCCCGCAAAAACATTATCCGTGCATGAGCCAGGAGGAAATGCTCGCCCTGCGTGATCACGTTCTTTTTGCCGCGGCGCCAAACTCGGTCATGGTGATGTGGACGGTTTTCGCCGCAGATCAGGAGCGGGATTTTCTGGTCGATGCGATCGAGCTGATGCGCGCCTGGGGCTTTCAGCGTAAAACCGGCGGGCCGTGGGTCAAAATGGCAGGGACAGGCAACCCGTCAATGGGCACGGGGTTTATCCTGCGAGGCGCGGCCGAGCTTTTCCTGATCGGCACGCACGGCGCGCCCAAAATCAAAAACAAGGGCACACGCAATCTTTTGCTCACCGGTGACTGGCCCAAAGAGATCGATGACATCCAGGAGATCATGGTCAATACGCTGCGGCGGCAACATTCGCGTAAGCCCGATGAAATGATCCCGCTGATCGAAAATCTTTTTGAAGGTCCGTATCTCGAACTGTTCGGCCGCACACAGCGTCCGGGCTGGACCGTTGCCGGCAACCAGACAGATAAATTTTAAGGAGAGAAAAATGACAAAAGAATTTGATTGGAACACTGTAAAGCCGGGCATGGCTTTTTGTCATGTCGAGACGGACCATCTGTCTTACAACTCGCTTTCCGGAAAGCTGATGCGTTGGTGCGCGCCGTCATTGCGCGGCAATGCCGATATATTTGAAATCGATCACAACTGTAACGGTTCTCATGTCACTTTGAACTGGCTGCCTCTCAGGGAAAACCTGATCCGCAAGCCGGAATATGACACGATCTGCCGGAGTGCTCTCACGGCAAGGCTCGATGTTCACCTTGTGCTCGATGCGCTTGCCTTGGCGGCGAAAGGTCAGCCGATCGATCCGGAGCTTTGTGAGACGATCGAAAATATTGCCAGGCTTTATGCTCATAAAGATTTCGACGAAGATGATATTCAGGCGCTTTATGATAGCGGTTCTGTTCATTTAGAAGCTTCCGATCAAGAAAAACTGAAACGTCTGCGCGAACTCGGTGTTCCGGACAGCGCGTTGAAATTGGTTCAAAACGATCACGATAAATGGTTGGCCTTTGCTGAACTGCTTCAATCTTCTGATTTTAGACAAAATTTATCAAAGGGCGAGGTGTGATGTGACTGATTGGATTGGTGATGAAAATAAGGATGCTCTGTATAAGATTTACCTTCTGCGGGCAAAAATAAAATATAGGAACGAAAAGGATGGCTTTGCCTTTGGCTGTATGACCAAAAAGCAAAGTATGGAATACATCGCTTGTGAACAGGCTTATGAGGCTTATCAGTATTGGAAAGCTCTCAAAGAGATTTTTAAATTCGAGTTTAAGAAAAACGATGTATATGGGTTTAATCATAAACTTGATTGGGTGCTTTGTATATTTGCTCTGCTTCTAAACAGAAAGCAGCACGGTGCCGATTTTCCATCTTATCAAAACAGTCAAATTTTGTGTATTTGGTCAGAACCAACCTACGGTGGGTGGAACGGGTATTTCTTAGATTTTCACCGGAAGACATTTACCTATTCCATATATTCCGATGGAGATTGCTATTTATAGGAGAATTAGATGACCTTTAGCTGGACTAAAGATCAAGAAGATCGGCTGCGGCTTTTATGGGGGGAGGGACGATCAACCTCGGAAATCGCCGGTATTATGCTCGGCGATAAAAAGCGCAAAGGGGCGATCTGCGCCAAGGCGCGGCGGCTGAATTTGCCTGTCCGCGGGAGGGCGCTCGGCTCAAAACCCCAAGCGAATGATGCCCGGACAAAAGAATGTAAAAAACAATCTTTAAAAAAATCTCTGAATCCTGAAATTCCGCTTTCCTCTTTTCGCGAGGTCGTGGAGCGCGATAGTTGCCGATATATCTTTGGTGATCCCAAAACGCCGGAGGCGATTTACTGTGGCGCCGAGAAAATACCTGGCGGGCAATATTGCGCGCAGCATCAACCTTATCTTGTCAAAGACGGTCCGGAGATCAATGTCGGGGAGGTTGAATGAGCACCAACCTTGCCCTTGCCGAAGATCCAAAGCCGTCCTCCCTGCCGTATAATATTGAGGCCGAGCAGGGGCTTCTCGGGATGCTTTTGGTTGATAACAGGCATTTTGATCAGATTGGCGACTGGTTGTTGCCGGCGCATTTTTATGAGCCTGCGCATCAGCGGATTTTTGAAGCGATCTCCGTTCAAATTCATCGCGGCACGATCGCCTCGCCGGTCACGCTCAAGGATTATTTTTCCAGCGATGATCGCCTCGAAAAGGTTGGCGGCGGAGCGTATCTTGCTGAGCTTGCCGCGGAGTGTCCGCTTTTAAATTCTGCCAATGATTACGGCCGCACGATCCGCGAGCATTATTTGCGTCGCTGCCTGATCGTGCTCTCCCAGGATGCTATGTATGAGGCCTATGAATGGGATTTGGACAATGATGCCGACAAGCAGCTCGAGCAGCTCGAGGAAAAACTTTTTACCCTCGGTGAAAACGGGCAGGTCAACCCGGATGCGGCCAACTTATCCGATTGTACGGCCGCGACGTTAGAGCTCATTGAGCGCGTGCAAAAAGGCGAAGATATCAGCATCAAAACCGGGATTGGCGCGCTTGATAAAATGAATAACGGTTTTTGGGGCGGGCAGCTCATTGTTATTGCCGGCCGGCCCTCAATGGGAAAGACCGCTTTTGCGATGACGCTCGCGCACAACATGGCGCAAGGCGGCAATAACGTGATGTTCTTTTCGCTTGAAATGTCGTGCGAAGAACTGACGCAGCGCTTGCTCGCGCGCTATACTGAAATCACAACCGGGATGCAGCTCCGCGAAGGCGCGCTCGAGCGTAAACATTGGGACCGCCTGGTCAAAGCGCAGCAAAAACTTGCGGAGCTTCCGCTTTATATCGATGACAGCGCCGGGATCAGTGTCAATCAAATCCGCACGCGCTGCCGGCGCCATAAACGCAAACACGGCCTCGATGTCATCATTGTCGATTATCTCGGCCTGATGAATTTGCCCGATAGGTATCAAAGCAAGGTCGATCAGCTCGGCGAAGTCACGCGCGCGCTGAAAGTGCTAGCAAAAGATTTTGGCGTGCCCGTCATTCTCTTGCACCAGCTCAACCGCGGGCCGGAAACACGCGGCGAGGATAAGCGCCCGATGCTCTCCGACCTGCGCGATTCCGGGAATATCGAACAAGATGCCGATGCTGTCATTTTTTTGTACCGCGATGAATATTATCTCGAACGCGAGGAGCCAAAGCGCGGATCAAAGCAGGATGAGGAAGCCTTTGTCCGCCTTCAAAATAATTACCATGCGCGCCTGGATGCCTCGCGCGGTAAAGCGGACATCCTGATCCCGAAATTCAGGCAAGGAAAAACCGGCGAGGTCCGCGTGTCTTTCTCCGGCCCGCGGCAGGCCTTTTACGATAGCGATCTGGAGGGTGTGGAATGATGTCTCAGCAACTTCCTCTTCGGATTTTATGTGATCACGCGGGCTGCAATCAGCCTTCGGTCATCAAAATAAAATGGTGCGGCGGTTGCTCCGAATATTGCCGTGAGCATGAGCCAAAATGGACAGCCCTTTTTAAGAAAGGATCGGTCAAAAAACAATGAAGTAAAAAATCATTATCTCTCCCACCCATAAAAACGAACCCACAGAACAAGGAAATAAAATGTCAAGAAAAGCTCCCCTCTTTAATCCCGATGATGCGATCGACAATCTGGTCGTACGTAATCTCTCTCCGATGACCAAGCTGTTTTATATGCTCCTAACGGCGCTCGCCAATAAAGGGGGTACGGGGTATTTCCTGAAATGGGATGAAGTGATCTCGATCGAAGAGGCAGCCAAAGAGGTCGGCTTTGACGGCGATCTTGGCGGGCCGGTCAAAGAGCTGATCCGCGCGCGCCTGCTTTGCGAAGATGAAACCGGGTTTTATATCACCGAAGTTAAAATTGCGGCCGAGCAGCGGGAGAAAAAACGCCGCGCAGGTTCGAAAGGCGGCAATGCAACCACGATGCGCCGCGCCGATACGTCCGAAACCGCCAAGCAAAAAGCCGGCTCAAGCATTCGCTCAAGCGGCTGCTCAAGCAATGTTATTTCGTTTGAAAAATCAGGGACTTACGATAAGGCTGACAAAAAAGAAAAAAGAACCAAAAAAGAAAAAAATAATAATTATATATATATCCTCGGGAAAAAGGTTTTCACAGGCGATCAGGGCAGTGAGAAAAACCGGGTGTGGTTTGACGGGATGAATTTTAAAATCCACAAGCGGCTCTGGATGGCGTTCCTCGAGGCCTTCCCGAACATCTCCGAAGATGATTTTTACAACCATTTCAACCGGCAGGATAACTGGCTGGAGGCGCAGTCCGACGGGGCGCGAGACAACTGGCTGGCCCTGACAATCGCCTATTTCCGCAAGATCAACAACGACCGGGCAAACACGCTCGAACTGGCTGTCTAGGAGGGTTTTGCCATGACACAACCGATGAAAAAAGCTGATTACGTGATCCTGACCTGGGCCCATGCCTGGGATCGTCAAAAGGCCTGGATGCCGGGGATTTCGATGTTTCGCCCTGCGCTCCCTGAAACGCCTCTGCCTGCAAACAGATTTCACAGCGCGCCCGGTGATCAGGTGCATGATCCGCGCTATGCCGTGCCGGTCTCCCGTGAAGGGCTGGACCGTGGCTCGATCGAGCGGGAGCTGTACCAGGACCCGGTGACGGATGTCCGCGGCGATAAGGTTGAAGCCAACCGCATCCAGACCGGGCTTGTCGCCATGTGGAAGAACGGCACAATCAGCGATGAGATGTTCGTGACAGGCGTGCAGTTCCAGACGCACTTTCACATTGCCAACCTGACAAGCGTTGCGACCACGAACTTCACAGGTGTATCGGGTGGATATGGCGGGCATGAGGGACATATCGATCGCAAGATGCGCTCGGAGAATATTGTTCGTGAATTCATCGAGCATCTTGGCGGGGAGAAGACAGCGCAAGGCCTCGCCGCTTGGTGGGTGATCGGGCATGGCTATTCCTTCGGCGCGATGGCGGGCAATAAGGATTTCCATTTATACAAATCGGCTGCGAATAAAACATGGTGGTCAGCCATGACCGTCTCAGCACTCGAACAAATGGTTTTGATGATCCATGCAAAAAAATCCACAAAGAATAATCGCTCGCAAATGCGCGGCTGGACTCAGTTTGATCCCTCCGAGCTAAAGATCGTGGGTAATTATGTGGAGGTTTTTGTTTGACACTGTTTAACGGTTATGAGATACATCATGTATAGGGCGCTTCGTGCGTCCTTTTTCTTTGAGAACTTTCCAACATCTTGCCGCGTTCGGCACCATCTCATAATTTTCTCAGCTTTCGAGCTCGCCACATTGCTTCTACGTTTCGTGTACACTCTGAAACCCGCAGAAATCCTACACTTTCAACGGGTCCTCCTAGAACCAAACGCACGCGGGACGGCGAAGCGCGGACCTTTTTTAGAATTTCGGATTTGAAATTGGGTTTACTGCCGTTTTTGTAAACCCTTCGTAAGATGTTGTTTTTAGATTCATTTTTTGAGCCGGTTTACTTCCTTTTAGTAAACCGTGCCTAAAGCACCGCCGGCGGCCTCCGCGGGGCCGGTCATCGCAACGCTTTCGGGTGAAGATAATTGGCTGCCGTTTCTTTCATGGTTTGAGACAGGCGCCTTTTGGACGTTGCCGCGGGCTCTGCCCGCTGCCCAAAAAGGCACGACAATTCAACCCCCGGCCTGCGCTTTAGAATTTTTTTTAAGGAGAAGCTATGTCTGATTTCAGTCAAATTTTTACCCCTCAAAATTCAGGTTTGCTTAATACGGTCGAACTGCCGTCCGATGATCTCGAGGCCGAAGTCGGCGACACGATCGGTCTCAAGGTCGGCGATGCCGATCCGCTTCCCCGGCGCGTTGCAAAAATCGAAACCTTCGCGCGCGTTTTTCTTAAGCCTGTTTCAGAATAAAATCGGCCTTTTACTTAGCTGTAGGTCGATCAGCCGGCGGGCTTTAATCGCACGGATGGTGCCGAGTTTTCGAGAAAAAATCAGTCTCCTTCAAGCTGACCGCTTCCCATTTCGGCACCATCTTTTTCTTTTTGGATTTCAAATATGACGTTAGGTACAAAAGCAGAGTATGCCCGGCAGAATAAGGTTTCGAAGGCTAATTTCTCGAAGCCGCATATCAAGAAATTGCTCGAGTCGGCGATGGAACCTGATCCAAATAATCCGAAAAGGCAGCTTCTAAATTTTGAAAAAGCCGACAAAATTCTTGAAAAAAATCAGGACCCCTCAAAGCGATTAAACAATCCAGCCGCGGCCAAAAAAGATCAAGCCAGTCAAAAAAACGGGTCTGAAGAAACTCAAAAAAGTGAAGGTTATGCGGATGTCCGGACCCGGCATGAGCAAATCAAGGTCCAGGAAGCCGAGCTCAATCTTCTCGAGCGAAAAGGGCAAACCCTTATGCGCGAAGAGGTTATTCGTGCGACTGCATCTGCCGGCCAGGTTCTAAGAGAGCGCCTTCAGACAAGCAGCCGCACCATCGCTGAAAAGGCGGCTACGATGACTTCGGCTCAAGAAATCAAATCCATGCTGGATGATGAATATCGCAGCATGCTGCAAATGGTAAGTGATGATCTTATGCGAAAACTTTTCCCCGCCGGAATGGAGCCTGGCGGTACAACACAACTCAATTAACGATCTTGCCGATGCCGGCCAGATCGTCGCGGAAGGATTCATCGCAGGTCTTACCCCGCCGCCAAAACCTGATTTTGTGAAATGGGCGCAGGAAAATATTTCTTTTTCTTCCGATCAGCCTTTTCCTGGTCCGTATAATCCGGACTTGTTCCCATTTTTTAACAAGGTCCTGAAAACTCTCGAGCCTGATAATCCGGCGCGTGAAGTTGTTTTGATCAAGTCAGCCCAGCTCGGCGGTACAGTTGTTGCCCAGGTTTTTCTCGGTGCGTGCCAGGATACAGATCCCGGCCCATTTTTATATGTCCATCCAACTCTGGATAATGCGCGCCGCTGGGACAATACGAAATGGAGCCCCTTCGTGCAATCATCGCCGGCGCTCCGACAGATTTTCCCGTCCGGGAAGTCCCGCGAGCGTAAAAATACGGCATATTACAAAGAGCGCGTTGACGGCCGCGGCTATCTTCTTTTAACGGGCGCGAATTCTCCGTCTTCCTTGTCGATGGTGACTATGCCGCGGCAAATCCAGGATGATCTTGCGAAATGGGAAAATAATGAAGCCGGCGATCCGGAAAGTCAGGCCGATTCCCGTTCGCAGGCCTATGAATGGGGCGCAAAAATATTCAAGGTTTCAACCCCGATGGTTGAGGGGGCCTGCCGGATTACGCGCGCTTATCAGCGCAGCGATCAGCGGGTTTATGAAGTTCCATGTCCAGAGTGCGGTCATTATCACGCGCTTGAGTGGGACAATCTGAAAAAGTCGATTTATGAGGGTATGGACCCGGCTGCCGCACATTTTCACTGTCCAGAATGTGGTGGTATCATTGAGCATCACCATAAAAGTGAAATGGTCGCACGTGGTCGATGGAAAGCGGAGAATCCAGCCTCTTCTGTCGCAGGTTTTTATATCTGGTCGGCTTACAGTCCACTTATTAGCTGGGCGCGTATTGCAACCGAATATCTGAAAGCCAAAGACGAACCTGAAGCGGAACAAAATTTTTATAACGATATCGTCGGCAAAGCTTATGAGATGAAAGGTGATGCGCCGCCCTGGAAAGATATCAGAGACCGCGCACGCTCCTCGGATTATGTTGCCGGCGAAATTCCTCTCGGCGCCGTGCTTTATACTTACGGCCTTGACTGCCAGGCGGACCGTATTGAATGGATTTTAAAGGGCTGGGGTCCGAACCTTCGCCGCTGGACGATTCAACAGGGCGTTATTGACGGTCATATCAGCGAAGATCGTGCAAGGGCTGAGCTGGATGCACTTGTCCGCCGGAAATGGCGCAATTCTTTTGGCCGCGAATTTATGGCCGATATGCTCGCGATTGACGGGAACTATGACACAAATGATGTCATGGATTGGGCGAAAAGGTGGCCTGAAAACAAGGTGATTGTTACACGCGGCGCCAACCAGCATCATGCGCCGCCTTTGGTGCCTGTTAAAAGAGAGCGTTGGAATAGCGGAAAAATCCGGCCAAATCAAAAACGGTTCTGGCACGTTGGCGTTTCCGGGTTAAAGGCCTCTCTTTTCAAGCACCTTGAAAGGAATGATCCCCTAGATCGCGGTTTCTGCGGGTATCCTAACGATCTTGATGATGAGTATTACATCCAGCTTTGCTCTGAAAGACGGATATTGCACAAACTTAAATCCGGTTTCCACGAGCTTAAATGGGTGAAGCTCCCCGGTATCCGAAACGAAGTTCTCGATATGGAGGTTTATGCCGAAGCGGCCGCCCGCCGGCTGGGATGGCATGATTCATCCGATGATCAATGGGAATCTTTGATGCAAGAGCGTGAAACGCCTCCTCCAGATGGTCAGGGAGACCTTCTCGATCGTACGGTTTCACCGATGCCTGCCAAAAAGAAAAAAACACTTCGCGTCAAAACAAAAGGACTTTAGAAAATGCCAGAATCTTTGAGCTCTCTTGAAGCTAAAATAGCAAAAATTGATGATGCTATTGAGCGGGCTCTTCTTGGCGGTCAAGAGGTAACTTATAACGGTCGGCGTGTAACTCATGAAAAAGTAGAAGAACTCCAAAAATTAAGAGATATGCTCCAAGCACGCGCCGATCGTATTTCGAATGGTGGCATTAAAATGGTACGGGGGACGCCGGTATGAGTGGAATGCGTAAAGTTGAAAAAGAACCGCTTGTCCACGCGACGTTTCTCGACCGGTTTATTGGTTATTTTAGCCCGCAGATTGCCGCCGATCGCGTGCGCGGCCGGGCAACTTATAATGCCCTGACAGGCGGTGGATATCGCAGCCGAGACCGTTCGCGGCGTATGTTTAGAAGCTGGGGGCTTTCTTCGGGCTCCGCAGATGCCGAGCTCAATCCTTCACTGGTTTCTTTGCGTTCGGATTCCCGGGATTTACTTCGCAACGCTCCCCTGGCAACCGGCGCGATCAATACGGTCGTGACAAATGTTATCGGCACCGGCTTAAAGCCGCAGGCGCAGGTTGATGTTGACGTTCTCAAAGAGGTTGTCGGCCTGGATGATGATCAAATCGAGAAATTCGAGCGCGATGCCGAGCGCGAATTTAGATACTGGTCGAAGGCTGAAATCTGCGATGCTTCGAAAAAGCAGAATTTTAACGGTCTTTTAGACCTCGCTTTTCGTTCGGTTCTTGAATCCGGCGATCTTTTTGTTGTTCGCCGTATGAAAAGCCCCGGTCCGAAGCGTTACGGGACATCTTTAAAATTTATTGAAGCCGATCGTGTTGCCAATCCTAAAAATGGTGCCGACACTGCAAAAATTTCTGCAGGTGTTGAACATGATGAAGATGGCGCGCCTATAAAGTATCATATTTTTAAGCGTCATCCGGGTGACAAGCTTGCTCATAAGGATATGACAGCTTCAACCCCTGTTTCTCCGACATTTACTAACGGCGAATGGCAGGTTTTGCATCTTTTCCGCCGCTTGCGACCCGAACAAACCCGCGGCATACCTTATCTTGCGCCGGTTATCGAGATTTTTAAAAGTCTTGACCGCTATACCGAAGCGGAAATCACGGCGGCCGTCATTTCCGGTATGTACACGGTTTTTCACAAGACCGGCGGCGGTCAGGGTGTGGGCGCCTTGGCGGAGGAAAGCTCCAGCCAGGATAGTGATGAAGAAATTCGCCTTGGCAGCGGGACCATTCTTGAAATGGGACCGGAAGACGAGGTTGAATTTGCCAATCCGCTCCGGCCGAACACGGCTTTTGATCCTTTTGTCTTGGCTATTCTGCGGCAGATCGGTGCCGCTCTTGAAATTCCGTTTGAAATCCTGATCAAACATTTCGGTCAGTCTTTCAGCGCCTCACAAGGCGCTATTCTTGAAGCGTGGAAATTTTTCAAAGCGCGCCGGTTCTGGCTTGCCGAAAATTTTGCTGATCCGGTTTGGGAAGCGGTTATTACAGAGGCGGTCGCCCGCGGATATATTGATGCACCTGGATTTTTCTCAAGCCCGATTATCCGCGCCGCTTATCTTGGTGTTGAATGGATCGGACCGCCACGCGGGGTCATCGATCCTGTCAAAGAAGCCAAGGCCAATGAGATCGCGGAGGATCGTTCCTGGAAAACGGCCGGCGGGATTACATCCGAGCTTTATGGCGGTGAATTCGAGAAAAATGTTGCCCGCCGCGGTCGTGAGACCGAGCTGCGCGCCCAGAACAAGGTTTCACTTCCTTCAAAACAAGCTACCGGCCCCGCGCCAAAGCCCTCTTCGGAACCGGAGGAGGATGACCAAGGCGACGATCCGGACAAAAACAACGACTAATCTCACAGGAGAACACGAATATGTCTGAAAAAAATCTCGCGCTCGGCGCGGTGTTTTCGCGTCATTGGGCCATTATTCCGGACGCTTTGCAGAATATTTGCCAGATTGCCGCGCGAGAAAACGATCTCGAGGCCTGGAAAACGCATCTTAAAGGCGGGCAAGGTGAATTTGAGGCTGTTTCGAAACAGCCAGGCCGGCGCCTTGAAAACACATACCGTGTTACCGTTCGGCAAAATGTTGCAATTTTGCCTCTTACCGGACCGCTTTTCCCGCGCGCAAATCTGATGACAAATTTCAGCGGCGCAACTTCTCTGCAAATGTTTTCCAACGATCTTCATACCGTCATCAATGATGAAAGTATCTCGGCGGTTATGCTGGATATTGACAGTCCCGGCGGTGTCGTTTCCGGGCCGCCGGAAATGGCAGAGCTTTTGGCCGAAGCTGCCAAAACAAAGCCGGTTATTGCTTATGTTTCGGGTATGTGTGCCTCCGCAGCTTACTGGATTGCCTCGGCCTCCAGTGAAATCGTGGCCCATGAGAGCGCACTAATCGGGAGTATCGGCGTTGTTACGGCGCGCAGCGTCCAACAAGAATGCAATATGCAGGGCGAAAAATGGTTTGAGATTGTTTCAAGCAATGCGGAGAACAAGCGCCCCGACCCAAGCACCGAAGAAGGCATGAGCGAAATCAAGCGTGAGCTGGATTCGATTGAAAATGTCTTTCTGTCAGATGTTGCCAAATATCGCAATGTCAGCGTTGAAAAAGTTAAATCAGAGTTTGGCCGCGGCGGCGTTCTTATCGCCGCAGATGCCATAAAGGCCGGTATGGCCGACCGATCCGGCAGTTTTGAGAACGTTCTTTCAGAACTTGCCAATCGTTCAACAACCACTCAAAGAGGAGGAAATTCCATGAGTGCATCAAACAGTGCCGAACCGGCGGCCACGAAATCCGGACAGGATGATAACGCGCTAACAGTAGATTCTGTTAAAGCCAATCATCCGGAGATTGCAAAAGCTCTTGAGACCGCCGGTCATGAAGTCGGGCATAAAGAAGGTCTCAAAGCCGGAGCAAAAGCAGAGCGCGAGCGTATCCAAAGTATCGAAGCAGCCGCTTTGCCAGGTTACGATAATATCGTTTCCGCGGCAAAAGAGGACGGCGAATCCACAGGTGCAGATGTGGCTCTGAAAATTGTAGCTGCCCAGAAAAAGCACGGCGGCGACAAAATGGAGGCTCTTGAAAAAGAGTCCGAAGCCACTGCCGATCTTGGCGCCGGCGCTGATGATCTTGCCGAAGAGGAAGATTCTTCCGAAGGCGAACCGAAGCTCGGTCCAGGTGATGAGGCCAAAGGCGATCTTGAAAAGCGCGCCAAGGCTAACTGGAATAAAGATGCGAAAATTCGCTCAGAATTCCGCAATTTCGAAGCCTATAAAGGCTATCTCAAATCCGAAGAAGAGGGGCGTCACCGCATAAGGCAAAGCGCTTAATTGCGGTTTCGTATCACTCAGCGTTAACAAGGAGAAATATACATGACAACGCTATCTAAAAATACGCCGCGCTCTTACGAGCTAGGCGACGAAAATGATGTTCCGGCGGTTGCTTCGGACATTATTTATGAAGGTGCCGCAGTTGGCGATAATGGCTCCGGCTATGGCCGCCCATTGACGGCCGGCGATCCTTTTCGTGGTTTCAGTATTGAAAAGGTTGATAACTCGGCCGGTGCCGCAGGTGCCAAAAACATCCGTGTCAAAGAGCGCGGAGCAGTTCAGCTTGCTGTTGCAAGTTTGGCGATTACAGATGTCGGTAAAGATGTTTATGCCAGTGATGATAACACGTTCGTTCTGACCGAAGGGTCGAATACGCGGATCGGTTACGTGAAGCGTTTTGTGTCTTCCGGCGTCGGAGTTGTCCGTTTTGATGCCGCTCATGGCTTGGCTCAAGAGGTTGAGCTGACAGATAGTAGTGGCGGTACTTCTGCCGATACTATTGCTGCTATTGGGGCAACATACGATCAAGCCGAGGTAAGAAATGCGATCGCTTCCCTGGCGGCCAAGGTCAATTCTATTATCCGCGCCTTTGGTAACTAAGTCGGCTTAACTGCCATATTCTAACCTTCCAATTTAAGGAGAAAATTTATGAGTGCGAAGGTACTATCAGACCGCGCGATTGTAGGTGAATACTATAATCGCCTTGAGCAGGGGCCGACCGGATGGGTTGGGGACCTGACACACCCTTTTGAGTCTTCCCAGGATTCAGAAAAACATACCTGGCTCGGTATGCCACCCTCCATGCGTGAATGGATTGGCGGCAAGCAGGCCAAGGGCTTCCGTGACAATCAGTTCGAAATCACGAATAATGATTACGAATCTACGATTGACTATCACCGTCGCCATTTGACCGAAGATAAAACCGGCCAATTCCAGGTGCGTTTAAGCGAGCATATTCAGCGGGTTGATGCACAATGGGCAAGCCTGACCAGCACGCTTATCCTCAACGGTGCGAGCACTGCTTGTTATGACGGTCAGTATTTCTTTGATACTGATCACAGCGAAGGGGATTCTGGAACTCAAAGCAACGATATCAGCGTTGATATCAGTGCACTTCCTGTGACAAATCACGGATCAACGACAGCACCATCCGTCGGTGAATTGCAGCAATCCATTATGCTTGGCGTTCAACAAATTCTGGGATTTGTTGATGACCAGGGAGAGCCTATGAACGAAAACGCCAAGCGTTTTCTGATCATGGTTCCGACAGCATTGTGGCATACTGCGGTTGCGGCTGTGACCAGCCAGATGATTGATAGAGGGGAGACTAACTCGATTATCAATTTGAAAGGCTACCAGTTTGACGTTGTTCCAAATGCACGCCTGACATGGACGGATAAGTTTGCTGTTTTCCGCACTGACGGATCAGTCAAGCCGTTTATCCGCCAAATCCGCGAGGAGCCAATGGTTGCCATTAAAGGCGAAGGTTCCGATTACTATTTCGATACCGGCCGCAAACAGGTTTCAATCGAAATGGCTGGAAATGTTGGCTTCGGACTTTGGCAGCATTCCACACTTGTCACGATGGCTTAATTCTAAACCCTCAGAAAATTGGTTAGAGGTCCGGGGAATTTGCCCCGGACCTTTTACGGCCAAAATGGAGAAAAGATATGAGTGAGAAAGTTTTAAATTTCCGCGTGAGTGGTTTTAAGGCTGTTTTTGGTCCAAGTGTTGTGCTTGTCCTTACAAAAAAACAGGCTTCAGCCCGTCATCATGCGCTCGACTTTATCAAAGGCGATCGCTATCGCCCGCGCCACCTTGTTGAGTTCAAGAATGGTGAAGAGATTGGCGTTATCGGCGATGTTGATAATATTCAAAAAGCAGCTCTTGAACCTGCTAATGATGCCGCCAAAGACGCTTTTGCAAAAAAGGGTCCGACTGCTGTTAAACCAGCCGGTCAGAAGGATAAAGACGCCGATAAAAAAGAGAAAGCGGCCGTCTTTGCTTCCCCTTCCGCTGAAAAACTTGCGGCTGATAACAAACTGACTGCCGATGATATCACCGGCACCGGTAAGGATGGCAACATTACCGTCAATGACGTTAAAAAGGCTATCGAAAAGACCAGTGAAGAAGCTGGTAATAAAGAAGAGGGTGCGCTCGCCGATCCTGACGCGCCGGGGCCTCTTAAAAGCAAGTAATGGCTGTCGATTTTGACGATTCTGTCCTGGACGGCAGCTTTGCCATTTTTGGTATAAGTGCGACCTATACACCGGACGGCGGTGAAGCTTCCAGCATCACTGTCATCCGGTCCCAGGAAGATGAAATTTCAAATTTCGGAGATACGCGCATCCAGTCTGAAAATCGCGGTCTTTTCGAGGTTCGAAAATCAGAGTTGGCGGTGCCTGCCAAAGGCGGTATCGTTACAGTTGACGGCGTTGACTTTACAGTTAAAAGCTTCCGGACGCTCGATGAAGAAAAGTTGCTCTGGCTTCTCGATTGTTATACGTCCTGATTTAGGAGTTTGGTATGCATCTGGGAGTGAAAGTTGTCGGAAGTATTTCCAAGGATATCAAAGCTTTTAAAAAGAAGCTTAAAACATCAACAACCCGCGGTGCCCGTGATGGCGGAAAGATTTTAAAAACCCGCCTGCGCGAACAAGTTACCCGCGCCGGGCTGGGGCAAAGGCTTTCAAAGACATGGCGTGTAAATGTCTATCCTCAAAGCGGGGTCAGCGCCGATGCGGCCGCTGTGGCTTTCAGTAAAGCGCCCCATATTATTTATTCTTTCGACCGCGGCGTTACAATTCGCGGTCGTCGCAGAAAGTTCTTGGCAATTCCAACGCGTGAAGCTATTTCCACATTCGGTAAGGGAAAAAATGTTGCGGTTACTCCAGAGAATTTTGAGAAAAAAACCGGGCTTAAGCTGTTTTTTATAGAACGGCGAGGGCGTAATCCAATCCTGATCGCCCGCGGTGCGCGCTTGACCCGTGGCGGCCGGGTTAGAGCGTTGACCGTCCGGAAGGCAACAAAGAGGCTTGGAGAGCGTACAAATCTCGCCGGGCAGGTCAATATTGCAATGTTTGTCCTGGTGCCTTCGGTTTCTCTGCGAAAAAGATTCAGTGTCGAGTCCGCCATCCCGCCGGCTCAAGCTGCTTTTGTCCGCGGGATAGACAGGAATCTGAGTAGTCGATGACAACCAAAAAAGAAGCCGTGATCGCGGCATTGTATACAGTTCTGTCAACAGATTTGAGTTCTGTAGAAGTCCTGAAAAATGCCGCAGAACCACAGGAAATACCGAACTCTGGACTTGTTATCGTGCGTGATGGAGACCCCGGTGAACCAGAGCCTACGCTCGGTGGCGATCGGACTGTTTTTTACCAGCATGTTGCCGAGATCGAAATTTATGTTGAGGATGGCAATCAGGCATCGCGTGACAGCGCTTTTGATACGATCGCCGCGGCAATCGGAACGTCTCTTGAGGGCGATCTGACCCTTGGCAGCGTGATTAAAGGTATGACTTATTCGCATCCCGAGGTTTCAACCGAACCGATCGAGGGCGGCGACGATATTAAATGGGGCACCATTTATCTAACTATGGATTATGAGGCGAGCAGCCCTCTCGCTTAAACATCACAATTTTTTAAGGAGATTGTAAATGGCCGATCAAAGAGAATACGGTTACAACACCCATCTTTTGCTCGAGCGTGAGTCCAGTTTTGGCGGCGGAGGCAGTTCGAATTTTAACTCTGTTGTTTTTGATGCTTGTAACCTTAGCGCGGATCGCGATCTGGTTAAAAGCTCGCGCGCTGGCGCCGGACGTGATCCGACGGAGATATTCCAGGACGCCGTTGTTTGCGCCGGTGATGCCACCGTTCCGCTTGAAATGCGTGATATCGGTTTATGGCTAACGGGCTTGCTCGGGGATCCATCGACATCCGGATCGAGCACCTATACACATACTTTTACATCCGGCGGCGCCGATCTTCCTTCTTTCGAGATTGAGAAAGGTTTTCCGAATGTTCCGAAGTATGAGAACTTTCTCGGCTGCATGATCAATTCCCTGACGATCAATCCACAGAGATCAGGACCGATGACAGCCGTTTTCGGGATTATGGGTCAAAATATGACGCCGAATACCTCTTCGCAGGGTGGCACGCCGACAACAAACACGCTTGCCCGTGCCAGCGGTTTGCAAGGAACAATCAAGGCGGATGATACGCTCCTTGCGAATATCAATACGTTTGATTTCACCTATTCAAACAACCTGCAAGGGATTGAAACCCTTAACCAGACTGACGGGCAGGTTGAAGGGATTGACCCGGATGAGGCATCCTGCAACGGGAATCTGAATGTCCGTTTTTACGACGATGATCTTTATGATGCTGCGACAGGCAAGACGGCCGTTGATCTCGAGCTTGCTTATACGATTAGCGCGTCTTTAAAAGTGACTTTCAATATTCATGAAGTTTATCTCAGACAAACTTCTCCACCGATCGAGGGTCCTGGCGGCATCAATGTCGGTTTCAGTTTTGAAGCGCTCAAAAATACTTCGGCCGGCGAAATGTTTGAAGCCATTTTGATTAACGATCTGGCCGGTACGTTCTACACAAGCTAACAGTGATTTTTCATGAAACTTTCCCTTTCTACGCTGGCTCCTCCCAAGGAGCCGTTCGAGATCGTTCTTGTTCCCGGCATAACGGTCAAGGTGAACCCGCCGACCAGTCTTTCAAAGACCATCGCGGAGGCCGCCGCCAACCGGATCGTTGACGGTATCGAGGATAGTCTTGAAATATGCGTGGAAGCGGGTTTTGCCGAACCGTCTCTTGTTGATTTTTCTGATGAAGATTTCCGCAAGGGGCTATATCAGCAGGTCCTTATTCGTGAGCTTGCGGTCGGGCATATTATTTCCTGGTCGGGCATCATCGATGATAAAACCGAAGAGCCGGTTGAAGTCAGTCCCGATAAAGTCAGGGCGATCATGGATATTCCTCCACTTGGCGAGACTTTTTTCTCAAAACTTATGGCCCATCAAATCAAGGTGTTCGCAGCAAAAAAAGACTCCGGGGTCACTGCGCCTGGCACTTCAAAAAAGGCGGTGGCCCCGAATACTGCGAAGGATGCCGAGAACAAGGCCTCGACTGCGCCAAAGGAAAAAAAGGATTAGATGAAAATTACTGTCCGTATATTGAAAACCGTCCGCGTACGACCGAGGAGCTCCAAATCCATGAAACTCTTTTGTCCGGCGGACGGTTTTTGCGTCTTTCCGGTATGGGCGTTGTCATTGGCCTGGATATCGGTCCGGCAATGAATGTTCTCGAGAAAAAGGGCTATTTGAATGAAACCCTTATCGATCTCTTAAAGGCTGTCGATGACGGCATGATCCTGGCAAGAAAAGAAGGTTAATATAATGGGTGGCCGCAGCGAACATAAATATATTATTCGGCTCCAGGCACAGGGAGGGCGTATTGTTGATGCTACGCTTGAGACTACAGGCCGTAAGGGCGAGCGCGCTTTCCAGCGCATAGGTGATGCTGCAACCCGGGCAAACGGTCGGGTCAGTCTTTTTGCAAATACAATTCTCCGCCGGCTTGTACCGGCTTTTTTGGGCTTTCGTGCTGCGAGTTCTTTAAATCAGAGTATTCAGACTTTTGAAAAATTGAATTTACGGCTTAAGCGCCTGACTGACGGTGCGGATGATTTTGCTAAAACGCAGGATTATTTGCGGGATAAAGCGCGTGAGCTTAATATCGATCTGATTACGCTGACAAATTCCTATAGCAACCTGCTTGCTTTGCAGGATGCCGGTATTTTGAACCGGGATCAGGTGAATGAGCTTGCCGAAGGATTTGCCAACCTCAAAGCCGCGCTTGGTGTCGGAGATGAACAAATCGCCGATGTGCTTTACGGTTTGTCGCAGGCCCTTTCACAGGGGCAGGTCCAGGCGCAAGAGTTAAACCAAGTGATTGAGCCCGTCCCCGGATTTTTGAATAAAATTGCCGAAGCTGCGGGCACGACGGCAGGTGCCTACCGTCAAATGGTTAAAGACGGTCAGATTTCTTCTGAGGTGTTTCGAAATCATATCCTAAAAGCTCTTGAAGAATACAAAGGCGCTGCTTCTGAGTTAGAAGGCACCGCGACGGAGGGATTTACAGAGCTTAAGAATGCTTGGCGAAATCTGGGTGCTGAGCTTGAGCGCGCTGGTTTTGGTGAGAAACTGAATGAAATTACCGGCATGCTTACAGACATTATTGAATTGTCCGGTGATGCGGTCGCGGCTTTGCGCCGGGTTTTCGCGGCGACAAAAGCCGATCAGCTTGCTGCGATCGATGATCGCCTGCGCGAGCTATACCAGAATCCGCGCGGCGGCCTTTTTGCCGATACTTTTTTGGGTGACCTTGAGGCGCCTATGCGGTCTGCGGAAATGCAACGCCTTTTGGCAGAGCGCCGGCAGCTCGTCGGCGGTATTCATCTTGAAGAGCGTACCGCTTCCACGAATCAACGGCGCGCCCGGGGTGAAACTTTCGGCACCTTTGGGCCTTTAGGACCAAATCCTCCAGTTCCTGGCCAAAAGCCGCAGGCAATTTACGATAGGCGGTTTAAGTTGGAAGAGGAGGCTCAAAAACTTGCCAAGCAGCGTGCCGACGGAATTAATAAAATCGTTGAAGCCTTAAGGTTTGAAAACGAACAGCTCGGCCGAACAAGTGAAGAGCAGGCCATTTACAATGAATTGCAGCGTGCCGGTGTTGAGCGTGACAGTGCGCGCGGGCAGGAAATTGAGAATCTTGTCCGGCAAAATATCGAACTTAAAAAGGCTGTTGAAGAGGCGGCCGAGGCTACTGAGAATTTCAACTCTCTGGCAGATGAATTTGGGGATGCCTGGGGAAATGCGGCTGATAAGGTTGCCGATGACTTTGACAATCTTGGCGATGCTGCGGAACACCTTTTAAGGGATTTGAAAGCACTATTTTTCAGAGAGCTTGTTTCTGATCCGATCCGTGAAACGGCAACTAGTTTGTTTAAATCTTTTGCCGGTGATATTTTTGGCGGTTTTCGTGCCGGCGGCGGGCCGGTAAGCGCAGGCAAGTCTTATGTTGTTGGAGAGAGAGAGCCAGAGCTCTTCACGCCCGGCCAGAACGGCATGATTACGCCCATGTCAGCGCTTGGCCGCGGCGATCTGAATATCAAGATTATCAATCAGACACAAAACCAGGTGCAGGGGCGTGTTTCGCGTGGCAATGGCGGACGGGATGTTGAGGTTATCCTGACCGAGATTGTTCAAAAATCCGTTTCCCGCGGCGCCCTCGACGATCCTATGCAAACTCGGTACGGCATTACGCCGTCAAGTTTTCAGCGCTAAAGGAGCAAAGACATGACTACTTGGCCGGCTTCCCTGCCGCAGCAATTTGAACGTCAATCCGTTCAAGAGGAAATGGAAAATAATGTCATCGAGACGCCGATGGATTACGGTCCGCCAAAGCGCCGGCGCCGTACGACAACAAATGTTTCCCATCTTTCCGGAACGATGATTATGAGCGAGACGCAGATTGCCGCGTTTAAAACATTTTATTATACAACGCTCCAGGAGACCGGAAATTTTGATTTCCCCGATCCTCATGGCGGGAGCGATCTTGATGTTGTTTTTGCACAAGTTCCGACCACAACGTATTTTGTGCCCGGTAAATGGAGGGTACGCCTTAAATTAGAGGTCCAGCCTTAATGTCCAGAACGCTCTCCAGCACAATGCTCCAGACGCTTTATAAGCAAAATACTGGAGAGGTTGTGTTGATCTTAATCACGATTGATCATGACGATCTGGTATCGCCTATACGTGTTACTTCAGATGCGATTGATACGGTTTCAAACAGCAATACATTTGTTGCTTTCCCGTTTGAAATTGTTCTTCCAGATGAACCAGAGGGAACAAAATCTCCGCGCGCAACAATCCGGGTCAGCAATGTCGATCGGACGATTGCCGATACGCTGCGCTCGATATCCTCTGCGCCGACGATGACGCTCCAAGTCGTGCTCGGTTCGGACCCTGATACGGTCGAGGTTGAATGGCCTGGATTTAAGCTGAGAAACGTCCAGATTACCGATCTCAGCATCCAGGGAGAGCTCGATCTTGATGATTTTATTTTAGAACCTTACCCGGCAGATATCTACACGCCGTCCACTTTTCCGGGGCTTTTCTAAGAGGCTTTATGATGCCGCAAGATGTCAAAAAATTTATCGGCGTGCCGTTTGAGGAGCTGAATTGCTGGGATTTGTTCCGGGCCATGTATGTTGAATTATTCGGTGTTTTCCTGCCGGACTTTGATGGTGAATATTCCTGTGCTGTCGCTCGCAAAGAGACTTCAAAAATCTTTGAACGTGAAACCGAAAAATGGATATCAATTCCGGCCGGAGAAGAAAAATTCGGTGATGCCGTTGTTCTCTACATTCTCGGCCTGCCCTGTCATATCGGTTTTGTCACCGAAAACGGTTTTATGATTCATTCGCAAGAAGGAACCGCAAGTTCTCATGAATCCTACAGAGACTCTATTGGATGGAAATCCAGAAAAAAATCTTTCTATCGTCACGCCGCTCTCGCATGAGGGAAAACTGCACGTTAGCGCCGCTCCGCACCCTTTCAAACTTGAAAGGGTTGATTTTTATTTTGAGCCCGGCAAAAGCCTTCTCGAAATTCTCTGCGCGGTGCAGCCTATCGATTTTTATCGCAGCGGTGCGCGCGTCTTCATCGGTGATTGGGAGATAACGCCTAAAAACTGGCACCGTGTGTATCCGAAAGACGGGCATCTGATCCAAATCCGGATGGCTCTGCATGGCGGCGGGGGTGGCGGTAAAAGCCCGCTTCGGACCGTCCTGCAAATTGCCGTGATTGCGGCCTCTGCCTGGGCAAGCGGTGCTTTTGCAACAAACCTGGCGCTTGGTATTTTTGGCGGCGGTGTTGCCACTGCCAGCCAGGTTGCATTTTCTTCGCTCCTGATCAAGGGCGCAATCGGTATTGCCGGGCACCTTTTGATCAATGCCATTGCGCCGGCGCCGACGCCAAAGCTGGGTACGCAGAATTATAATGGTGGAAATCCGAAAGTCAGCCAGCATTATTTTATCGATAGCGCTTCGAACCGGATTCCAAAATTTCAGAAAATTCCGCGTGTTCTCGGGACTCACCGGATGTTCGCCGATCAGGCTGCTCTGTCCTATACGGAAATCAGCGGCGATGATCAGTATTTAAGAATTTTGCTTTGCTGGGGATATGGCCCGCTGAATATCACCGATCTTAAAATCGGAGAAACATCGATCGATAATTTTGAAGATGTTGAAGTCGAGCATCGTTACGGATTTGATGATGATGCGCCCCTGACGCTCTATACAGATGATATTTTTGAAGATGCCTTTGCGATCGAACTCACCCAGGCGGCCGGATGGCAGACCCGGACAACGCAGGCCGATGTTGATGAGATCAGCGTTGATGTTGCCCTGCCGCGCGGATTGGTTTTGTATGATGACCGCGGCAACCGTCAAAACCGCACGCTTAATATCGAGGTGCAATATGCGCCGACAGGAACCGAAAATTGGGTCAATGCCGGCCAAATCTCGGTTACGGCGAACCGGCCGAGTGAAATTCGGCGATCTCTTCGCTGGACTGTTGAGAGCGGGCAGTATGATGTCCGCCTCAAGCGCACAAGCGGTGATACAAACAGCGATAAAATCCTCGATGATTCCTACTGGATCAGGCTTCGCAGCATCACAACGGATGACCCGATCCAGTTTTCAAAGCCGGTCGCCAAAACGGCAATCCGGATCAAAGCCTCCGGGCAGCTCAATGGCAATATCGAGGATTTGAATGCCCTGGTTTCCTCGATCTTGCCGATTTATAACGGCTCCAACTGGAACAAAGAAGCGCAGACAAATAACCCGGCGGCTCTTGTAAAAGAGGTTTTGCAGGGCAATGCTAATGCCCGCCCTGTGCCGGACAGTGAGGTGAATTTGACCGCTTTGCAGGCCTTCTATGATGACTGTGTTACGAACGGTTATACCTATAATTCCATCATCGACTATTCCGCTTCTGTCGGTGAGATTTTGCATGAAGTTGCCTCCGCCGGCCGCGCCTCTGTCGGCCGTCCTGATGGTCTCTGGACGGTTATCATGGACCGGGAGCGGACAACGCCGGTGCAGCATTTTACGCCCCGCAATAGCTGGGGATTTCAAAGCGAGATCATTTACCCGGATTTGCCGCACGCTTTCCGTGTGCGTTTTCCAAATGCCGACAAGGATTATCGGCAAGATGAGCGGATTGTTTATGATGACGGTTATAATGCCGGCAACGCCACTCTCTTTGAAGAGCTCCAGCTTCCGGGGATAACGGATTCCGATCTCGCATGGAAACACGGCCGCTTTCATATTGCTCAGGCGCGGCTGCGCCGGGAGCGTTATACGTTCTGGACCGATATCGAAAACTTTGTCTGCACGCGCGGCGATCTGATTTTGTTGACCCATGATGTGCCGCGCTTCGGCCTGGCTTCCGGCCGGATCAAGTCGGTCACGGATAACGGCACGCACGCCACCAAGATCACGATCGATGAAGAGATCGATATGGAGGCGATGAAAACCTACGTTGTACGGGTTCGCCTCGATGACGGCACATCGCTCTATGAGGCAGTCAATACGGTTGTTGAAACCGGTCAGACAGAGCTGACATTTTCAACGCCGGTTTTACTTGCCAACGCGCCGGTGGCCGGTGATCTTTTTATGTTCGGTGAAACTGATGCGGAAAGCCTGGAAGCGGTTGTCACGCAGATTGAATCCGGCGGTGATCAAACTGCGAGGATTCATTGCGTGCCGCACGCATCCGATGTTTACGATGCAGATACCGGAACGATCCCGGCATTTACAAGTAATCTTTCGGCCAATGTTGCGCTGAGTACGCCGACTGTGCAGGACGTGCAATCTGGCGGTGATGTCTTGTTCCGCGATCCGGACGGGTCCTTGCGAAGCCGCATTTTAATCACGGTTCGAAAACCGTCGGCACTTCAAACTGATATTGTCACGCTTCAAGTGCGATATCGGCCTTCCGGCAATGATGGTCCCTGGACTTATGTTTCTGTCCCGGCGGTCGCCGGCGAGCTCTCTCTCGAGAATGTGGATACCGGTACCGAATACGAGTATCAGCTTCGCTGGATTCTCAAGAGCGGTAAAGAAGGATCATGGAGCACGCTTGCCACGCATACGGTTGTCGGGAAAGACGGATTGCCCGGCCGCGTGACAGCATTGTCCGCGCAGCAAAACGGTGAAACGGTTACGATCCGTTTCAATTTGCCGCCCGATCTTGATCTTGATGCGAGTGAAATCCGGTTTATCCGGGCCAGTTAAAACAGGAGACAGTTATGCTTTTAAACGGTGTTTTTATTCTCAAAAAAGATGCCACGGCTACGATTTTCATCGGCCAGGCCGTTGATGCCACGGATGGCTTTACGCCCGAAACCGGATTGACGGCCGGCGGAGTTGATGAAATCGGGATTTATAAAGCCGGCGCCACGGCGCTGACGGATATTTCCGGCACGACAACCCTGACGCACCGCGCCGGCGGCGTTTATACCGTAACGCTGACGGCTTCCAATACAGATACGCTTGGACAGGGGCTTTTTGTTCTGCGTGATGATAGTGTATGCCGTCCGATCGCTGTGCCGGTGATGGTCGTACCAACGCATATTTACGAGTCGATGTTTGTTGCGAGTAAATATCAGAAGGTTGATGTCGCTCAATGGCTGACGAATGCTGTTACGGCTGGGGTTGATAATCGGCCAGCGGTTGATGCCGAGGCGCTTGGCGGTGATGTGACGGCCATGACCAATCTAAAGCGCGGCGCGAATGCTCTTGTCACGGGATCGGTTAATGACGGATCGGCTTCGACAACCGCTTTTGTCACCGATCTGACTGAGGCCACGAACGACCATTATAACGGCCGGGTGATTACATTCACGAGCGGAAATCTTGCTGGGCAGACCGGGACGATTTCTGATTATAACGGGACAACCAAGCAAATCACGCTTGAAAATGCCTTAACCGAAGCGCCTGCCGATGAAGATGAATTTGTGATTTCCTAATATGACGACTGTCCTTTCACCCATAGGCTTGCCGACGCGGCCCTATCCGCAGCCGTTTGACGGTAAAGAGGCGCTCTCCCAGATTGAGGCCCGCTGGCAAAATGCCCAGGTCCTCAAACGCCTCGAATCCGGGAACGAGCTGACAACAGCGCGGCTGCCGCCCGGCACATGGAAGCTGCTTGTCAAGGCACAGGATACGTCTGAAAATTATTCCGAAGAAGCGGCGGAGATTGAATTCACTGTCGGCAATACCAACAGGCTTGTTTACGAAGAAGAGCAAGCGCCGCGTTGGCCCGGCACGGTTTCAAATTTTGTCCGTCATGCGGTGTCCGGCCGGCTTTTAATGGACTCTACAAAGCAGGCGAACGAGCTGACAAATGAAGAGCTCTTTGAACAATATGTGCCTTACCCGGTTGCACAAGCTGATTATTTTGCGCCCGAGTTTGATGCCGGTTTCGATGCGCTTGAATTCCGGGTCTGGGCGGACCTGATTGGTGGTATCCGTTCCGATCGATCCGGAATAGCCAACCCCGAGCTTTATATCGATTACCGGGCAAATGCGGAGAGTTATGACGGCTATGAATCCTGGACGATCGGGACAATCAGTGCGCGGTATGTGAAATACAGGGCCACGATGCTGTCTGCGGACGGGGTGGGTTATCTGGAAGGGTTTAAGCCGGTTGTTGATGCAGGCGACCGCGAAGAGCGATATGTCGAGCAGACGATTGCCCCTGGCGGCACGACCCTAAATTATGAAACTCAGTTCTTTTCCAGCCCTTTGATCGAGATCACGCCGAAAGATGGCGCTCTTATTCCCTGGTGGGAAAATAAAACAACAACCTCAGTCACGATACACCTTGAAAATGCTGCCGGCGCTGATGTTGGCGGCGTTGCAGACATAACAGTCAAGGAGCCATAAAATGAGTTTAAGTCCTTTTAACCAGCCGGATTATTCCTCCGATAGCGGCACGCAGTATCCGACAAATATTGATGACTGCATTTCCGTCCTGACCCGGATCGGCGCGATGTTTGCCCCGCAGGCGCAAGATACACCGAATATGACGGTAAAGGTGAATGCCGGCTGGATTTACACTGGCGCAGCAATCACCGAAGTTACAGCGCAAAACACCGGAATGATTACGGCGCCATCCACAAACCCTCGGATCGACCGTGTTGTTGTTGATAAGACAACGGGAACGGTTTCGGTTATCACCGGATCAGAGGGCGCATCACCATCCGCTCCAGCTCTTACGGTCGGCAAATTGCCGGTCGGTCAAATCTATCTGACTGTCGGAATGACGGAAATCACAAACGCCGATCTGACGGATGAGCGTGTTTTTCATCACGGCCCATCTCTTGCTGATGCCAATACATTCAGCAGCGCAAATACATTCAGCGGTAAAATTATTTATCCAGATGCGGGCGAGCTGACAATTTCTTCCGGAGAAATCACACCGACAGGCGTTAATCATAGTGTTGACACGGAGAGTGATGCTTCTGCTGATGATCTGGATACGATTACGGCCGGCTCTGATGGTCAAATCCTTATGCTCAGATGCGAAAACTCGTCCAGAGCGGTTACGGTCCTGCATGGCACCGGAAATATTCAAACGCCTGACGGCCGCGATATTACGCTCGACAACACAAGAAAATCTATTCTTCTAAAGTATGATGATGACCTGAGTGTATGGCTTGTATTGTCATCGATCGGCGGCGGTGGAGCCACGCCGGTTGCAACGGCATCCTGGACAGGAGGAAGTCCCAGCCAGATAGATATCAACAACGTCTTTACGGCCGGAAATTGCTATGAAGTCCACTTTGAGAGTGATGACGCTTCCGGCGGGCCTGATGCCAGGCTTTCAGATGATGGAGGTTCCAGTTTTCAGGCCGGCGCAAGTGATTACAAATACGGGCTTTTGACAGTGACATCTGCGGGCTCTAACAGCGTTTCAAACCAGACTGCAACAACCATCATTCCGCTCAGGGTTTTAAGCGGCGCGGCGAAAACATGGCTTTTCTTTTACGATCCGGCGCGTTCGGATCAAAAAACAAGCTGCAATATTATGATGACCAATGAAAACGGGGATGCAGCCGTCGGCGGTGCCTGCTTGGTCGACTCTGACCGCGCGGTTGACAGTATTCGCTTTTTAACCCTTTCCGGCGCCGGAAAAATATCTGTTTACGAAAGGCCATTGGCATGAAGTTAGTCATAGATGTAAAAGCGGGAACGCATGAATTGCGGGAGCTGACAAAGAAGGAAAAGCAGGATCAGGAAAAGGCTCTTCTGGAACGGCAAGAACGGATCACGGCTCAAAATATTGCTGATAAAAAACAGGAAATCAAAAAGCTTCTTTCTGAAAGCGATTATACGCAGCTCGAAGATTTTCCCTCTGATCAAAAAGCAAACTGGGCGGCGTGGCGATCAAGTTTGAGAGCTTTGCTTTCCGATATTTCCGAAGATACTGAAATTCCTGAAAAGCCATTTTAGTCATTGAGGGCAGTTATGATCGATGATGACTTAAATCGCGAGAATGAAGTTTCACGCGCGCGTGAAATACCAAAGATTGCGCCGATTGGAAAACAGCTTTCCGTTTCTTATAAAAACCGTCAAAAGGCAAAGCTTTTTGGCGGCAAGGCTAAAAAAGCATTACAGGATGGAGATATCCAGCAATGCCTATCCTATATCATCGAAGCGATTGAGCCTTGCGATGATTCCGATGCGCTTGATGCTTTGATAAACAGCGTCCAGCAAAAATTTCCAACTTCTAAAAAGATAAAGGAGTAGCCCCTTGGAATATTTACTTGCATTCCTGGTCGGGTGTGCGGCCGGGTTATATCGTGGTGGTATTTTTGGCCACAAAAAAGAAGAGTTTTTTGCAAAGATCAAGCCTGCCTGGTTGGGAAGATTCTTACATGAATTTACTGACGGTAAAATTATCAATGCTTTGATGTTTGGTGTTTTCGCTGTTCTTGCGCATGAGGTCATATATGTTGGTTTTGAAGACGGTTATCCGGCTTATGTTTTAACCGGCGGGGCCCTGGCGCTCTTCGCATATGCCTTTGCTATGATGCTGCGTGGCTCCGCGCCAGGCTGGGGTGATTATATCGGAGCGATTATGGGGCATCGCAAAGGTCTTGCCCTGATCCCGGCCGGCAAAACGATCGAATCCTATCCGCAGATCAGTCAAGAGTATCAACTTTATAAACCATTACAGGAAGTTGAGTATATCGATCGCATGATCGAGGGTTTGAAAGACCGGCCGGTTCTCTGGGGCATCGCAGGCCTGTCCCTGCGGCTCGGGGAATGGGGTTTGTTTCTTGGCGCGCCACCTTTATCTTTCTGGCCCATTCTTGCCGGCTTAGCGGCTGGCCCGGTTTGCTGGATCGCTACTAAGATCAATCGCAAGTACGCCTGGAAGATTTTTGAGGCGGTCTCAATGGGCCTGTTCTGGGTCAGCATTCTTTTGTAAGGCGGGAATAATGGATCATGCAAATACGATTATAGAGCGCCTGAACCGTTTTGAAAACAAAGTTGAAGATCGTTTGGAGAGTATCGGCAAAGCTCTTCAAAGCCTCGCACGCACAGAGGAGCGCGTTTCAACGCTTCTAACGTCAAATAAGGACTTGCAAAAATATTGTCACGATCTTTCCCGCCGGCTCAGAGAAATCGAAATATCCGCAGCCAGCCGGAAATCTGATGTTGATTGGATTCAAAGAATTTTATGGGCGGTTGTTGCGCCGATGCTGACAACGGGCGGCGTGATCGGGGTAGCGATTTATGTGATTTACAAGATAGGAGGTGCGGGATGAGTGATGATATAGATATTTTGGCGCGGACATTATTCGGTGAAGCCGAATCCGGTAACACGCAGGACGCGCAGGCGATCGCAAGCGTCATTATGAACCGGGTGGCCTATCCGAACTGGCCCTACAGCGTTTCGAAGGTCTGTTTGCAGCCCTGGCAATTTTCCTGTTGGAATCATAACGATCCGAACCGGCAGCGCATTTTAGATGCGTCTGGCGCCTGGTTTGAAAAATGTAAAAAGATTGCCGCCGATGCGATCGCCGGCCGTCTGGTAGATATGACGCATAAGAGTACGCATTATTATGCGACGTATGTTCCCGCGCCGAAGTGGTCAAAGGCGCATCGCCCGGTTTACGAGGTCCGACATCGAAACGGGCACCGGCATATCTTTTTCAATGATATTGATACGCGCCCGCCGATCGATGCGGCTGAAGCTCTTGATCAGGCACGGCCGCTTTTAAAGACCCGGACAATGCAGGGCGGCGCTGCGGCTGCAAGCGGTGTTGGTCTTGCCACGGCCGCCGAGGCTGTTGGCGAAGTGCGAGACCAGGTTGCGCCCCTGGCGATGTATGCCGAAACCTTGCAGTTTTTGTTTCTCGCCCTGGCCCTGCTCGGCATTGGGTTGATGATCTGGGCGCGCATCGATGACCGGAAATCAGGCCTGCGATGAGTGAAAATGAGAGGAAGCTATGGCGATTCCCGCTTTAGTCCCGATCGCGATCGGGTTTGTAAAAAAGAACTGGAAGGTCGTTGTCGGCGGTATTTTACTGGTCGCGGTGATCGCCGGAATCGGCTGGGCGGTGAATGACTGGCTCACAAAACGTGACGAGCTGGCGATCGCCCGGCGTGATCTCGAGCAGGCGGAAAATACGCTGCGCGTGAGCCGCATCAAATACCAGGCCGGCATGGTTTCCCTAGATAAACAACGGCGAGCTCACGCTGCGCTTGTGGCCGAGTTGGCAAAACAAGAAAGAAAAATCGATGAGATTGCAAAAGATCATGACCGTCCTGTCGGTCCTGTGCTTCAGTATTCTTTTGGCGAATTGTTCAGAGAGTACGGTGTACAGGGATCAGGTGACTGAGCCGCCGGCGACTTTGTTTGAATCGCCCGCGCCGGAGATCGCGCCGCTGGCCGATCCGGCCGTCATAATGGAAAGCGATGTCGCCAAAGCCTGCGCGGCCGTCGAGAGTGCGCTGCGCGCGTGCCAGGTCAACCAGAAAGAGCTCAAGGATTATTTCTCGAGCGTGAAGACGCAGACAGAGGACCCGCAGACCCCGTTTAAGTTTTAACGCTCAGCACAGATTACGAAGTAGCAGTTCGACGTGATGCCCCCGGCCGATCGGCCGGGGGTTTTTTATTGTCCAAAAGCGTGAGGGGATTTGTGAGGGACTTTCAAAATAAAAGAGCTGTTTTAGGCGAATAAAAAGAAAAGCCTAATTTAAAAATTCATTTTTTTCAGTGGGTTAAAACGCATTGAAAATAAACCTTCAATCTCATAACCTGAAGGTCGCAGGTTCAAATCCTGCCTCCGCAACCAATACTAAGTCTTTTTATGCTGGTCTATTGGTAGAGTACGGAATTACCGATTTTTATTAACCAAGGTAACAATTATATTCGTCTGTAATATCTCCGTTCGGGTGAACTTTAACTATTAAATCCTTTCGGCATCTCGCAATATCCAAAAGCCCTCCGCTATGGTGATGAGCCATATAAAAAATCCCGCGGAGATCTGGGTCTTTCTCTTGTGCTTTTGCAAGGTCAATATTTCTGTTAAAAACAAAACTCGAAGCGTCTGTGATGTCTCGTTCACCATAAACGTTGACTCTCTTTACAAGACTACCGCTAAATCCACGACCTTCAAGATATTGAATTGATTGCGTTTGAGCTCCTGTAACTGTTACCGATTGTCCCATATTTTTACTCATAGATAATTATTTTTATTATTCATAATAAAAAACTTACAATGAGTCAAGGATTTAAAATTAAGCTTTTTCGTCGAAGAGGGAGAGAAGCTCATCATTGAGCTCTTCAGCGGCTTTAAGCGTTGTAATATTCGCCTTATAGGTAAGCTCTGCAATCTTGAGGTTTACAGCTTCTTCAGCCAGATCCGTATTGGGCACGCCAATTAGCCCGTCTTCATTGGCGAACGGGGAATCCGGCGCATAGGCTTCGACAAAGCCCGGATCTTTTGGAATAGCCTCGGCGAGCACGCCGCCAACATCATTCGTTTTTTGAATAACCGTCTGTGTTTCATAGGGCGCCGGGCCGTCTGCCGGGTCCAGGGCGCCTGCCGTAGAGAGATTGGCAATATTCTCCGCGCTGACCTCAACCTTCTTAGAGGCAGCAACTAAGCCGGACAGGGCTGAAGAAATGGCACCAATCATAAAAATAGTGTACCATATATACATTAATAAGGCGTTGAAAACGCTTGAAACTCTGAGGTTATCCCCATGATTTGCCGTAATGCATTGATTTTACTCTCTTTTTTCGTAATCACACTATCTGCATCTGCCGGTGCGCAGGCCAAACCCAAAAATGACTTTTTGTTTTTCCAGGCCTGGCCGCCCGGACATGAGGAATGGACATCCTATACAAAGTTCCAGCCTTATCTGGAGAATACAAAACACCCGCATAATACGCAGTGGGCAGGTTATGGCTGGTATGCCGAGGACTGGATCACACAATCACGCAGCGGTTTAAGTTTGGTCAACGGGTTTTACCAGGCCGATATTCTCAAAGATCAGGAAACCGAAGAGGGGGTGCCGGTGCTTGTGGTCGGGCCGTCTTTTTACCGCCTATCGGGGCTTGATAAACGCCGCGTGGTGACAACCGTTGATACGGTCTATGGTGTGACCAAATCACATCCAAACGGGACGATACTCCTGAAAGACTGGCATACGAAACTTGGTATTGGCATCTATACCGAACACGGTCTGCAGTTACAGTAATTAAAATTTCGCGCGGATACGGTCTCCTGTGACAAGGCCTTTGCGGCTTTCCCGCCAGAGAATAAAGAGGTTGGAGGCAATCACGATCGTCCCGCCGATCCAGATGGTCAGAGCCGGCCAGTCATTCCAGATCATCCAGCCAAACAGGGTTGCCCAGATAATCCCGCTATAATTAAAGACGGTCACAATCGTGGCTTCAGCGTTTTTATAGGCAGTTGAAACAAGGAATTGCGCAATGACACCACTCAGACCTACGCCGATCAAAAGCGGTATGTTTTCCATGGATACAGGGGTGTAGAAAAATGGAAACGGAATGGCAGCAGTTAGTGCCCCGATAGTTACAAAATAAAAGGTCACGGTTTCAGGTTTTTCGGTTTTGCCGAGCGACCTCAAAATTATATGTAGAATGGCATGCAGGCAGGCTGCGCCAAGTGCAAACATCACGCCGATATAATGCACATCACCGCTGGGTTTTAACATGATCAGAACACCGATAAAGCCGATGATAATCGCTCCCCAGCGATACAGCCCGACTTTTTCGCTTAAAAAGAAAATACCTAAAATTGGAATCATTAAAGAGGATGTAAATAAAAACGCTGTTGCATCGGCCATGGGGAGATGCGCATAAGCTGCAAAGGTTACAATCAGGCTGATCGTGCCGATGATTGCACGTGCGACAACTGTTTTAGGGCGGCTGTTTATTTTCGTTATATGACGTTTTTTTAGAGCGAAGATAATGAACAAAAACGGCAGAGCTGCTATAGCATTTCTGTAGAACGCGATTTCGGCGACATGATGTGTTTCGCTTAAAATCTTGGCAAAGGTTTGCATGATAGCAAACATAAAAAAGGCGCCGATCGCGCAGGCCATACCGAAAAGCGGGTGGTCTTTATGCGGTGTCTTTTCGTTCATCTTTTTCCTTTTGATGTTCACGCCAGAGAATGACGATATTCGCCCCGACAATCAATGCACTGCCGATCCAGACGGGCATTGTTGGCCAATCACCAAATCCAATCCAGCCAAACAGAATCGCCCAGACAATGCCTGTATAAATCACCGGGGAGAGCAGGGAAGCTTCTGCATAACGATAAGCTTGTGTTTTGAGAAGTAAAGAGGCACCTCCGCAAATTCCGGTGCCCAGAATGCCTATCAGCGTGCCTGTTTCATACTGCCAGCCGCTCCACAGGATATAGGGTAGCGTTAAAAATGTGCCGATCATCATGAAATAGAAAACGGTTGTATAGGCGCTTTCGGTACGGCCGAGGGAGCGCAGAAAAATACTGACGAGGCTGGCACCCAGAAAAGCGGCTGTCAGCCCGACAAGGGCAGGCCAGCCCAGAAAGCTCTCTCCACCGGGCTGAATGATACACAGCGCACCAATAAATCCAATCAGTACAGCGCTCCAGCGCCATGGCCCGACTTTTTCACCAAGCACGATGGGGGCAAGAATGACGGTCATGATTCCGCCGGTCATAAGAAGCGCCTGCATATCTGCCATTGGCATCAGGGCATAACCCCAAAACACAAAGGCAAGGCCCACTGTGCCGACAAAAGCGCGGCCAAACTGGCCGAGCGGGCGGCCTGTTTTAAACGCATCAAAATTGCGTGTGGAAAGCAGAAATGCTGTCAGCAAGATGAGCGCTAATCCGTTGCGCATAAAAACCGTTTCAATCGGATCGTAAATATCACTTATTGATTTGGCAAAGGCATTCATCGCGATGATGAGCGCTGTTGCTACAATCATAAGCAAGATTCCGACAACGGATTTATTCACAAAAAACGGCGCTTGAGAGGCGCCGTTTTCAGAAATATTAGAGCTATCCTGCGGCACTAGTTTTTGTCTTTATCAACAAGTTTGTTTTTACCGATCCATGGCATCATCGCGCGGAGTTTCTCACCGACTTCTTCAATCTGGTGCTCGGCGTTTAGACGGCGCGTGGCTTTAAAGCTCGGCTGGCCGGCTTTGCATTCAACCATCCAGTCACGGGTAAAACGCCCTGTCTGGATATCTTCCAGAACACGCTTCATTTCAGCTTTTGTCTCTTCGGTCACGATCCGCGGGCCGGTTTTATAATCGCCGTACTCAGCCGTATTGGATATGGAATAGCGCATATTGGCCATCCCACCTTCATACATCAGATCGACAATCAGCTTCACTTCGTGTAAGCATTCGAAATAGGCCATTTCAGGTGCATAGCCTGCTTCGACCAGTGTCTCAAACCCGCCTTTAATGAGCTCGCACAAGCCGCCGCACAGGACAACCTGCTCGCCGAACAGATCGGTTTCACATTCTTCTTTAAAAGATGTTTCAATGATCCCAGAGCGTCCGCCGCCAATCGCGCTGGCGTAAGATAGGCCGACATCCTGCGCAGAGCCGGAGGCGTCCTGATGGACTGCAATCAAACATGGTACGCCGCCGCCTTTTTGATATTCCCCGCGCACCGTGTGGCCGGGGCCTTTTGGGGCAACCATCAAAATATCGAGATCTTTACGCGGCTCAATCAGGTTAAAATGAATATTCAGGCCATGCGCGAACATCAGCGCAGCGCCTTCTTTCATATTCTCATGCAGATGGTTGTAATAGATATCGCGCTGCAATTCATCGGGCGTGGCCATCATCATCACATCTGCCCACTTTGCAGCGTCTGAGACATCCATGGTTTCAAAGCCGGCATCTTGTGCTTTTTTGTTCGTGGAGCTTTCCGGGCGCAGCGCAATGCGCACCTCTTTTGCGCCGCTGTCACGTAAATTTGCCGCATGGGCATGGCCTTGCGAACCATAGCCAATTACAACGACTTTTTTATTTTTAATCAGGTTTACGTCACAATCACTGTCATAATATACACGCATCGTTCCAACGCTTTCTTTCTGGTTTAAATTTGAGCGGGGCATGTGGCTCTCTTCCTTTAATTTGTTTGTCTGAAATGTGGGCGTATAAAACCATAAAACCCCTATGGTTGCAACATAATGCTGGGTATTCCGGCCTTTATCCGGCGGCTATATTTTCACGGTTTTCTGTGGTTTTTACGTCGCTTTGCGGCAGATACATGGATGCCCAGGCGGCGATGCTGCGCGCAGCGTATTCGGCAATGCCTTCGCTGAACATCAAATGGTCGGCTTTGTTTAAAGACAGAAAACTTTTTGGGTGCTTTGCCCATTTAAAAATATCCGAGGCGTTCTGAATACCGACTGTTTCATCGATAGGGCTGTGGCACACCAAAAGCGGTTTTTTCAATTTGCTGACAGCCTGTTCGATATTTTGCCCGCGAATATCTTCTAAAAATTGTTTTTTGATTTTAAAAGGGCGCCCGGCCAGAGAGACTTCAGCTTCGCCCTGACTTTCGATCGTTTCAACATCTTGTGAGAAATGATGGGTGAGATGCTCTGTCGAGGAGGGGGAACCAATCGTCACCACGGCTTTGACTTCCGGGATTTGCCCTGCAGCCATCAACACGGCCGTCCCGCCAAGTGAGTGCCCGATGATTAGAGCCGGGGCTTCAAGCGTCTCACGCATATGATCAGCCGCTTCCATTAAATCCTGCACGTTAGAGGAAAAATTTGTGTTTTCAAATTCACCCTCGCTTTTACCAAGCCCTGTAAAATCAAAACGGACAACGGCAATACCGTCTTCATTCAGGGCTTTGGCAATGCGGTTGGCCGGTTGCAAATCCTTGCCGCAGGTAAAGCAATGTGCGAATAGCGCGTAGGCTTTCACAGGACCGGCAGGCATATCCAGCCGCGCGGCAAGTGTGTGGCCCTGCGATCCTGTAAATTCAAATTTTTGCATTATTGCGTCATAGCTGCATCGACGGTTTCAGTCAGCTTCATAAACTGATCTAACTCGCCAATAAGCGTACCGTCTTTTTTACCGACAATTTGATCGCCTAAATCGATCTGTACAAGTACAGCGCTGTGAGAACTTTTCATCGGACCCCATTGCTCAGAGAATAAACAGGAATACGTTTTGTCTTCTTCAGACCAGCCATTTTCTTCGACAATATCCAGTGTGATGCGCCGATGCACGCCTTCAGGTAAGATTTCATTGCCAAAGCGCTGGGCCCGCGTTTCCTTGATAATGCCCGGATCAATCAGTGCGCCAATCCCAGCGGCACAGCCTTTTGCCATTTTGGCATCGGCTTGTTCTTCGGTCATGCAGGCTGTTAAAAGCAGAGCGCTGGCAGCGCATAAAATTGTTGTCAGGATGGTCTTTTTCATTTTTCTCTCCTTAATCTTACAAAACATCTTTACCGCGCATCATGGCGCAAGATCCGCTGCGGCTGACATTCACCAGGCCAAGCGGGCGCATGAGGTCAACGAAGGCGTCAATTTTGTCCGGCTTGCCTGTGAGTTCGAAAATAAAAGACTCAAGCGTTGAATCGACAACCTTGGCACCAAAAATTTCAGCGATACGCAAGGCTTCAATCCGTTTATCTCCGGTCGAGACAACTTTAAACAGGCCAAGCTCGCGGCTGACATGCGCCCCTTCAACGGTAAGATCAACGACTTTATGGACAGGGACTAGCCGTTCCAGTTGATGCTGAATCTGTTCAATCACAGCTGGCGTGCCATTCGCTACAATGGTGATACGGGAAATATTTTTATCGTGATCCGTTTCAGCAACTGTCAGGCTTTCGATGTTATAACCGCGCCCGGAAAACAGGCCGATCACCCGGGCCAGTACACCGGGTTCATTATCGACCATAATCGTCATTGTGTGCTGCTCAACTGTCAGGTCTTTCGGGCCTGCCCCGTAGACACTTGTGGTTGCTTCTTTGCTTTTTTGTCTAGCCATATGAAGGGTTTAACAAAAATATTTTGAAATCAAAAGAGATATTATGCGCCAAACACGAATTCAGAGCCGAAAACCCGGCCTTTTTGTACCCTGAATTGTCCTGCCTGGAGGCTTTTCATATAATCAAGCGTTTTTGTAAACGCATCAAATGTGAAAAAATGAGGAGATATAGGGGCGGCATCAGTAGGATCAAAATCCTCTGCCAGTCGGTCAATCATGTGATCCGGCCTTGTGGTAACCGCTATCTGAAACGCTTTTACAGGTCCCATGTCAGCTATCATTTTGAGCGGTCCACCCATATCGCATTTTTTTGCATAGTCCATTTTTTCTCGCAAGCTGGACGGGCCGGCCATTCCGATAGAGACAGGAACTTCAAAAAGCTCTCTGACCTTTTCTGCATAGCGTTTTACGTTTTCAGGCTGGAAACTCATTTGTGTAACAATATAAGGATCTACTCCCTGGTCACGCAGATAATCAATTTTTTTGTCCAGGAATTCGAAATGCTCATCCATGCTCATATTGGCGTGTCCATCCGGATGTCCGGCCAAACCTATTGTGCGAACACCATAATTTTGCAAGTGGTCAAGCGCGATAACATCCCAGGATGATTTGAGGCGCTTTTCCTGTCCGTCAGGAACACCGCCTGCAATAGGAAGAATTTCAGTTACTCCCATATATTGCATACGCATCGTAATATCCATGAGATGGCCTTCATCTGCTAATCTACGTGCGGCAATATGCGGCACGGGATTAAACCCTGCCTCCTTCAGACGGGGTACAATCTCATCAATCGTTTTTTGAAGACCTTTTAAATCACCTATATGCGGGATGTAAATTTTTGTTCCTGGCGGCACATCCTTATCTGAAGTATCATTGTTTTCGCGCACAGATTTAGGCGTCATTTCAATAGAGGCACTGCGCATAAAAGCGGCAATGCGGTCTTCCTGTGTGATAGAGCCGACGGCAGGATCGATTCTTTGTAGCATTCTATTACCCCTCTAAAATTTCTGAATATTTCATAATTTATTTTTTGTAAAATAAATTATGTTTTGCAGTGCGATAAATGTGGATTTTTAGCCAGAATCAAATCACGATGATTTCATCATGGCAGGCCAAAAGCCCAAGATTTTTTGTATCGGCTTTCAAAAAACAGGGACGACATCCCTGGGGCTTGCGCTTCAAAAACTGGGCTATAAGGTCTGTGGCCCGGTCGGTGTGACCAATCCGGCGATCCGCTATAAGGCGCTGGATTGGGCTTTGGACCGTGTGCCGCATTTTGACGCCTTTGAAGATAATCCCTGGCCGCTTTTATACCGGGAACTGGATCAGCGCTTTCCGGGCAGCAAGTTCATTCTCACCCACCGCCATCCGCGGGCCTGGATCAAGTCGGCGAAGAAGTATTTTGGCTATTACGAAGCTGCCGCCGAAGTGTGGATTTATGACGGGGTTGGATCGCCGATCGGCAATCAGCGCCGTTTTTTAAAAACGTATAAGCAACATAATAAAGAGGTGCGGGAGTATTTTGAAGGCCGCCCCCATGATTTGCTCGAGATTGATTTGACGAAAAATACGGATGCGGAAAACTGGGATAAAGTTTGCGCATTTCTCGGCCATGCCGTGCCACGCACCTCTTTCCCGCGGGCCAATTCGTCCGGCACGCTGGAAGCCGAAGCGCAGCGCCATGCAGTCGGGATTTTTGCAACTGCCCGCACCAATTTCGATCGTGCCAACCGGGCGACGATTACGGCGCTTCAAAAGCTTTTTGGCGCGCCTGTTTCCTAAACGAGAGTCTTATCGAACTTATCCGCATCCGGGGAAAGGATCATTTCATTATGCGCCTTACCGGACGGGATCATCGGGAAACAATTTTCCGTCTGGTCCACCCGCACGTCAACAATGGTCACCTTATCGGTTTTGAGCATTTCCTCAATCACACCGTCTAACTCATCCGGTGTTTCTGCGCGCAGGCCAATCCCGCCATAAGCTTCGGCCAGTTTCACAAAATCAGGCAGGGAGTCGGTGTAACTCTCTGAGTAACGCTCGCCGTGTAGGAGTTCCTGCCACTGGCGGACCATCCCCATCCATTGATTGTTCAGGATGAAAATTTTTACCGGCAAATTATATTGAACCGCTGTACTCATTTCCTGGATATTCATCAGGATCGAGGCTTCGCCTGCCACATCAATGACAATGCCGTCGCGGTTCCCCACTTGCGTGCCGATCGCTGCAGGCAGGCCGTAACCCATCGTGCCCAGCCCGCCGGAGGTCATCCACCGGTTCGGGGCGTTAAAGGGCAGGAACTGCGCCGCCCACATCTGGTGCTGGCCGACTTCAGTGGTGATAAACGCATCACGCTTATCTTTTTCCAAATGCGCACGCAGGCGCTCAAGCGCATATTGCGGTTTAATGATCGTGTCAGAATTGGTGTAAGCCAGGCAGTTCTTTTTCCGCCAGCCATTAATTTCTGTCCACCACTCGACCATCGCTTTTGGATCGGCCTGGTATTTTTTATCTTTCCAGACTTTGGCCATGGCCTTGATCGCGCTGCCCGCATCGGCAATAATCCCAATATCAACATGTACATTTTTATTGATCGAGCTTGGATCGATATCGATATGGATTTTCTTTGAATTTGGAGAGAACGCATCCAGGCGCCCCGTCACCCGGTCATCAAAGCGCGCACCGATACAGACCATTACATCACAATCATGCATCGCCCAGTTGGCTTCATAGGTGCCGTGCATCCCGAGCATGCCCAGCCATTGTTCTTCATGTGCCGGGAACGCGCCGAGCCCCATCAATGTAGATGTGATCGGAAAACCTGTTTCTTTCACAAAGTTCGTCAGCGCTTTAGAGGCGTCCGGCCCTGCATTAATCACGCCGCCGCCTGTATAGAAAACAGGCTTTTTAGCTTTTGCCATTAGCGCAACCGCATCTTCGATTTTAGCCATATCCGGCTCTGTCTGCGGCTGATAGCTGTGCAGGACAACATTATCCTTGGAGATATATTGTCCTTGTGCAAATTGCACATCCTTTGGGATATCAATCAGGACCGGCCCCGGACGTCCGCTTTGGGCCACGTAAAACGCTTCATGAATAATAGCCGGAAGGTCTGCAACATCTTTCACCAGGTAATTATGTTTCGTGCAGGCACGGGTAATGCCTGTCGTATCCGCTTCCTGAAACGCATCTGTTCCGATCAAAAAGGTCGGCACCTGCCCGGAAATACAGACCATCGGAATAGAATCCATCATCGCATCGGTGAGCGCCGTCACAGTATTCGTCGCGCCCGGGCCGGATGTCACTAAACAGACTCCGACTTTTCCGGTCGAACGCGCATAGCCTTCGGCTGCATGGCCTGCGCCCTGTTCATGACGCACCAGATAATGTTTGATTTTCTTTTGTTGGAAAATCGCATCATAGATCGGCAGCACCGCCCCGCCCGGATATCCGAATACGGTATCCACGCCCTGTTCGGCAAGCGCTTCGATGACCATATCGGCGCCGGTGATGGTTTTTGTTTTGGGCTTGGCCAGTTTGGCTTTGGTTTTGGCTTGGGCGGTTGTCATTGGATCTTATCCTTTTCCTTTTATAGGTCATTAAAAAACAAAACCGGCCTGCCTTTTCAATCTAAAAGGACAAGCACGGCTTTGATGCAAAAGGAGGTTTATGTTCGAATTCTATCTCTATTATAGACATAAAATTCTTACAGATACAAGTTTTGCGCACGATTCTTTCAAAAATTGAAAGATAATTATCATCTTTATTCCAAAACTGCATATCTGCCTCCGGCTTATTGCAACAAAAAACCCCGTCTCTTTCGATCCGGGGCGACTATCTGAATTCGTTCAACGTTCTCACGCGTCAGACCGATAGCGCCCCCTTTCGGAGCACCACGAGCACGACCACGAGAATGTTTAGAATTGAGTTCATAATTGATCTTTAGGTAATTTGGGGGCGGGATGCAAGAGATAATATATTTGACATAATTTATTAGATGTAATAAATACACATATCATGGAGTACTCAAAGTATATAGACCGCTTTAACAAATCTACCTACGCAACAAGCTTTGGCTTTTCTGCGCGTTCATCCGAAACTGACATATATTTTTTTTCAGGTAATAAATACGCCGCCACTTTTCGTTTCTATGAATATCCAAATGTTGTCATACTCATAGAAAATATAGATGTTCAATCCGGATATTCAGGAAAGAAACTTGCAAAAGAGATTGTTCGACAACTTGCCCTTTATGCGATTGAGCAAGGCAGGCATCAACTGGAAATAGATTTAGTTCGTAATGACGGTCTTTCTTTTTAGCCAGCTATGGGCGCAACGCCGCAAAATATTAAAACTGCCCTGAGCGGCATTCCTCACCTGATAGAATTAAACGAAATTCTGCAAGAAGATATTCCAAAGGCTATGCTTGCGTTTGAAACCGCAGCAATGGACACTGAAAAAGCATGGTTTCAATTAACAGATCCTGATATAGCGGCTACAAGAGTTAACCGAAAATCAATGTCTGCGATAAACTGCTCCTCACATGACATGATAATGTTTATGGATTTACAGTCAAATATTGTTCAGCGGCGTCTTGGTTTAGGACACTAAATCATCCGGCTCTAACTGATTGCGAAACCAGGTTATCTGGCGCTTGGCATATTGGCGGGTATCTTGTTGGGAAAGCGCAATCGCGTCATCTTTGGATAAAATTCCGGCCTGGTAATCGCGCAGACGCGTATAGCCAAGCGCGCGGCAGAGAAGCGAATTATCTTTGACGTTGCCGCTTTCGATTTGCGCGGTAAAGTCTTTCACTTCGTCGAGCGCGCCCATCTCCAGCATTTTCAAAAAACGCTCATTACAACGTGCATATAAATCATCTCGTTCCGGCATCATCAGCGTCACATGAAACTCCCAATGGGCGGGCGGTTTTTCTTTCGGCAGGTCCTGAAAGTCAGCGAGGCTTTTGCCGGTTGTTTCAAGCACCTCATAGGCACGCACCAGCCGCGCCGTATGAAACGGGTGCAGACGTTCAGCCATCACCGGATCGCGCTTTTGAAGCTCTTCGTAAAAACCTGGATTGCCAAGCTCTTCCTGGAGTTTAATCACGCGCTGGCGGATGTCATCGGGGATATCGGGAATAGGAGAAAAGCCTTCCATCAGCGCTTTGATATAGAGGCCCGACCCGCCGCAGATAATCGGCGTTTGTCCATTTTCCAAAGCGTCATTGATTTTTTCTATGACATCTTCACGCCAGTTCCCTGCGCTGCAATCGTCATTTGGATGGTAGGTGCCATAAAGATCATGCGGCGCTGCGGCTAAATCATCTTCAGATGGCTGGGCGGAAAGAAGAGGGAGGCCGTCATAGACTTGCACGGAATCGGCATTCAGGATGATGCCGTTTTCTTTTGCGGCTATCTCAAGCGCTTTGGCCGATTTTCCACTCGCCGTCGGCCCGGCAATGATGTGGATGCGGGCTTTACTCGTCACCTGTTTCCAGCTTCAGGGCCACGAACCGGACATCGCCTTCACGATTGATGAGCAGTAGGACGGAAGAGCGTTCGTCTTTCATTGCCTTTTCGACAATTTCCTGCACCTCTTTCGGGGCGTCGACGGGTTGTTGATTGATCTCGACAATCACATCCCCTTCATCAAGGCCTTTTTCCTGCGCTTCGGATCCGCGCGCCGTATCTGTGATCATCACACCTTCAATATCATCAGGCACGTTATAGCTTTCCCGCATGCGGTCTGTCAGTTTGCTCAAAGACAATCCCAGATCTTCTATCTCAACACCATTGCTGGAAGGCGGAGTTGGCAGATCACGTTCATCGCTTTCAATCAGGCCTTCTTCTTCAGCTTTTTCAAGCTCGCCGACCCGGACCTTAGCTTTGCGTTCTTTGCCATCGCGCCAATATCGCAAAGTGACTTTTTTATCAATCGGTGTTTCGGCGACAATGCGGGGAAGTTCACGCATTTCATTCACGGGCTTGCCGTCAAATTCTAAAATGACATCCCCGACTTTCAGCTTGGCTTCTTCGGCGGGTCCGCCTTCTGTCACAGAAGCGACCAGTGCGCCGCGTGCTTTATCAAGCTCAAGACTTTCTGCAATCTCATCCGTGACGGTCTGGATTTTCACGCCCAGCCAGCCGCGCCGTGTGCGGCCATATTCAATGAGTTGCCGGATAATAGGTTGGGCCAGATTAGAGGGGATCGCAAAGCCAATTCCAACTGATCCGCCGCTCGGCGAGAAGATCGCCGTATTAATACCGATCACATCACCGTTTAAATTAAACATCGGCCCGCCTGAATTCCCGCGATTGATCGAGGCATCGGTCTGGATGAAATCATCATAGGGCCCCGCATTAATATCGCGCTGCTGGGCAGAAACAATCCCGGCTGTCACCGTGCCGCCAAGACCGAACGGGTTGCCGATGGCAAAAATCCAGTCACCAACGCGCATCTTGCCGCTATCACCGAACTCAACCGCGGTGAGTTTCTTTTTGGTTTCAATTTTCAGAACGGCAATATCCGTTTTTTCATCGGTGCCGATCACTTCGGCGTCCATGGTGCTGTCATCCTGGAACGTCACACGCACTTCTGCGGAATCACGCACGACGTGATTATTGGTCACGATATACCCGTTCTCGGCATCAATCACGAAGCCGGACCCAAGAGAGGCCGGCGGCAGAGCGTCGTGATCATCGCCGCCATGGCGGTCCAGGAATTCTTCAAAGAAATCTTCAAACGGCGATCCGGGCGGGAATTGCGGGATATCAAATTCCGGCAGATCGCGGCGGTCTTCTTTTTTCGGGGTGGAGGAGACATTCACCACGGCCGGGCTTAAGCGTTCAGCCAGGTCGGCAAAGCTGTTTGGCGCGCCTGGCGGGATCATATCGCGGGCCTGTACGGGAGCCGCGGTTACAGGGGCAAAAGCCAGCAAAGCGATGAAAAAGACCAATATGCGCATAGGGGTTTGTATCCTCTTTAAAAAATTCAAAAATTAACCTAGGCGCAGTGTTCGCACGGGTCAAGAGATGTTGCAAGATTAGGACTGTTCATGAAATGTTCCACGTGGAACATTATTCATAATAACGCAAAAATAAGCTTGTCATTCCAAGGTAATTTTTATACATAACAAATATGCCTTATGATATTAAAACGGCGTCTGTATTTGGCGGCTCAAGCATGGGAAATACCCCTATTTACGCAGAGCAGATGCAGGCTTTGGGCAATTTGCTGGCCGAGCTTAATATTGAAGCATATATCGGGGGCATGTCCGGCATGATGGAAGCGCTTGCATATGGTGTTTTGAATGCAGGCGGACAAGTCACTGTGCTATGCGTACCTCATCAAACGAATGGCGCTCTCAGTGATGTTTTTCAATCCGCAAATGTCAACATTAAACAGCTTGAACGTGATAATGATAGAACCGTTGCGCTTTTGGAATCGGATCTATGGATTTCAGGACCGGGCAGTGGCGGCACGCTTGGCGAGACTGTGCGCGGTATCACGTGGAATGTTGATCGAACCTACCGTGACCAGACATTAACACCGCATTTTTTATTTAATGTTGAAAGGTGCTTTGATGATTTACAGGCTGTGTATCAAGGCAGCGTAGATCGCGGTTTCGGTGCGGATGAAACTATGCAGCTTTTTCAGTTGGTCAATAGTGTTGATGAAATGCATAAGGTTATTGAGGCAGTTCAAAAAAATGGACAAAAAAAATTACACAAAGTGTCTCAGGTTACGCCGTCCATTCCACCTTCGTTCCCGGCATCGCGACGGTAAGGCCATCCAGGTTATCGCTGACCATGATCTGGCAGCATAGGCGGGAGAGTTTGCGGATATCAAATCCAAGATCAAGCATATCCTCTTCTTCTTCGGTGATGGCGTCTTCACCGTCCGGCAGGCATTTGCTCCACCAGTCCGGGTGCACATAAAGGTGGCAAGTCGCGCAGGCCAGGGAGCCGCCGCAGGCGCCTTCGATTGCCTCAATACCGTTTTTGACAGCCACTTCCATAAGGGACAGGCCGTTCGCTGCTTCGACGGTTTTGGTGCTGCCGTCTTTAAGAATGAAGTTAATTGTAGGCATGATTTATGTTGCTAACCGCTCCACCATTTTTTTATAGGCGCCTATAAAAGCGTCGATCTCGGCGGATGTGGTAGCCCATCCAAGCGAAATGCGCAAGGCGCTTTTGGCAGCCTCTTCATCTGCGCCCATGGCGGTGAGCACATGCGATGTTTTCCAGGCTCCTGACGAGCAGGCAGAGCCGGAGGAAACGGCAAAGCCTTCCAGGTCCAGGTTCATAAGCTGTGTTTGGGCGGATACGCCTGTCAGGCCGATATTGGACGTGTTGCCCACGCGCGGGGCATTCTCGCCGTAAATCACGGCGCGGTTTGTTATGGCACGGATTTCGGATTCAAGAGCGTCACGCAGCTTTGTGATCTCGCCGTAAGCAGGAAGATTTTCGGCGGCAAGCTGCGCCGCCAGACCCATACCGGCAATGCCTGCAGTATTATGGGTACCTGCGCGCTGACGGGATTCCTGCCCGCCGCCGCACATGAATTTGGGGAGCTGTAGGCCTTCCCGGAAGACAAGCGCGCCAACGCCTTGCGGTCCGGCCATTTTATGCCCGGAAAGCACCATGAAATCCACATCCAGGCCCTTGAAGTCGACAGGAATACGCCCTGCTGCCTGCACGGCATCACACAGAACAAGTGCGCCTGCATCATGTGCCAGCGCGGCGATTTCCTTAACCGGTTGAATGACACCTATTTCTGAATTGACCAGCATGACAGCCACAAGAGCAGGCGGATCACCGTCTGTGAGCATGGTTTTGAAAGCCTCAAGATCAATAATGCCATCCGGCGTCACGGGGATTTTTTCAGCCTGCGGCGCGCTTTCCAGAACAGCCGGGTGTTCAATCGCTGAGATCAAAACGCGTTTATCTTTGTAGCCGCACAAAATTGTATTCAGCCCTTCGGTAGCGCCGGAATTAAAAATTACCTGCGCCCGACGCACATTCACAAGGGCCGCCACCTGCGCCCGTGCATCTTCCACGTATTTATGTGCGTTGCGCCCGAAACTGTGCACGGAAGAGGCGTTTCCGACTTCGCCCATGACTTTGGTCACAAGGTCAATGACTTGCGGGCGGATACGCGCCGTTGCGTTATAATCCAGGTAAACAGGGTCTTTCATAAAGAAGGACTATAGAAGAGATTAGCGCAGCGTGTCGAAGATTTTATTTAGATGCGGATGCATGGGGATTTGCTCTTCCAGCAGATCATGAAGTGAAACCCGGTTCATGGTCAAATGCAGAATATGACCAACCTGTTCCCAGAGCGGTGTACTTTTTTCGTGATCATTCATATCATATTCTTCACCTTGCAGCTTTCTGGCAGAAATCGTGTCTTCTGCGGCTAATAAAATATCTGCAATAGAAATCTCGCTGATTGGTCTAGCAAGTCTATATCCGCCGCCGGGCCCACGTGCGCTTTTGACAAGCCCATGCCGGCGCAAAGCGGCAAAAAGCTGCTCGAGGTAAGACAGGGAAATTTTGCTTGAACGCGCAATTTCAGACAGCGGGACCGGTTTTTGTCCTTCTGCAGCAGCCAAATCGAGCATCGCCGTGACGGCATACCGGCCACGGGTGGTCACTTTTAAGGCAACATTCTGTCTGGGGTCAAAGGGTGACATATGCTTATATTCTCTATGGTTATATAGCCTTTACGCATGCAGGACCATTTTGGTTCATTCTTTTTTTATACCCTGCACATAGCTGAAGGCAAGAGAATATCCACAAATAAATCAGTATGTTAGAAGAAAAGTTTGGACTTTTAAGGCGTAAGTCTTTATACACTCACGCTATTACAACAAATGCGACTATCTTGTAAGGGAATATAAAAGTAAAGATATGCCTGAGATTATTTTTAACGGTCCGGCCGGGCGCCTCGAAGCCCGCTACACACACTCCAAGACACCAAATGCGCCTCTGGCTTTGATGCTGCACCCGCATCCGGAACATGGCGGCACCATGAACAACAAAATTACTTATATGATGTTCCAGGCGTTTGTTGATCGCGGTTTTTCGGTGATGCGCTTTAATTCGCGTGGTGTCGGCCGCTCGCAAGGCATGTTCGATCGCGGCGAAGGAGAGCTTTCCGATGCAGCCTGCGCACTGGACTGGATGCAGGACCTCAACCCGAATGCGCCTTATACATGGATTGGCGGGTTTCAGTTTGGTGCCTGGATCGGCATGCAGCTTTTGATGCGCCGGCCTGAGATTGCAGGCTTTATTTCTGTTGCTCCACCGGCGAATTTATATGATTTCAGCTTCCTGGCCCCGTGCCCGTCTTCCGGCCTGATTGTCCAGGGCGGTAAAGATGATGTGGTGCCCGAGCCAAGCGTCCTGGATTTGGTGGAAAAACTACGCGCACAAAAAGGAATTGCTATTGATTATCGCATTTTGCCGCAGGCCAATCACTTTTTCCACGACCATATCGACAGCATGATCGCCTGTATGCATGACCATATGAATAATGCCGAGCAAGGCGGGCGTGAAATTGCCGCAGATAAGAAACAATTAAAAAAAGCAGCCTAGGCTGCTTTTTTTGTGTCTTCGCCTTTCACGGCTTTCATGACGGAATCGACATGGCCGGGCACTTTCACTTTACGCCAGATTTGCTCAATCTTGCCTTTTTCATCAATCAAGAACGTCGCGCGCTCGATTCCCATATATTTGTTGCCATACATGGATTTTTCGACCCAGACACCGTATTTCTCGCAAGTATCAGTATTTTCATCCGAGGCAAGCGGGAATTTAAGCTTATATTTTGCCTTGAATTTATCGTGCTTGGCGACGGAACATTTGGAAACCCCTAACACCGCCGCGCCGATTTTTTCAAAGGCTTTGAGATTATCGTTAAATCCACAAGCCTCCTTCGTGCATCCGGAGGTGTCATCCTTTGGGTAAAAATACAAAACCAGCTTTTGGCCTTTATAATCAGAGAGTTTCACCTTGCCTTCGCCATCTGTAGGCATGTTGAAAGACGGAGCTTTGTCGCCTATTTGAAGCTCTGTTTTTGAAGAGGGCATCGTCATAATCCTTTCTTAATTGCGGGATAAGGTAGATGTGTGCATAGAAGCGCAGAAAGTCAAGCGTGCTGCCTGACAAAACAGGAAAATATGCTTATAAAATGAAGAGTAAAACGAAGGACGCATGAAAAAAGACGTTTTTAAAATTTGTACGCGCACCGCCTGGCTCTGCCTTGAAGGCGGAATGATACTCCTGTTGCTGCTTTTTGCAGCGGCGGGTGTGCTAATCTGGAAGATGAGCCAGGGGCCGCTGGATCTGGCTTTTGCCAAAGATACGATTGAAACGGCGCTGCGCGATGAAGAGCGCGGAATCTATATCGGACTGGACAGCGCGCAGCTTTACTGGCCGGACCGGCGCGGGCCTGTCCTGATTGGTTTGCGGGGTGTTGAGGTTGCGCGCGCGGGCCGCGAAGGGTCCACAATCTCAATCGATGAAATTGATCTGGATTTATCTTACCGTGCCTTGGTGTTCGGGCAGGTCCGCCCGACGGGATTGATTTTACGCCGTCCGAATATCTCACTGATCCGTCAAAACGGGGATATCGATCTGTTTGTCGGCACGCAGCAAATAGGTGAGCAGGATGATGAGGTTGATACGGCTGACGATATCCGTGCGCGGATTATCCAGGTGGTGGAAGGTCTTTCTGATCCATCTACACGTGATGCAGGGTTTCTGGATCGGCTTGAGCGTTTGCGCATTGTTGATGCGCGCGCCGTGTTGCGCGATCTGGATCAGGGCCTGACCTGGAATCTGACTGATCTGGATTTCGGGATTTTAAACACACGGCGCGAAGTGGCAATGGATTTAGCGATTGGTCAGGCCGGGGAAGGGATGAGCTTTAATGCTGCCTACCGTAAGGGTGAGCAGGATTATACGTTGAATGCAAACCTGACTGATTTTAATCCATTTATTCTCACCCGCCTTGCGCGGGATGTGATCGGAGATATCACACTGGATCTTCCTGTGAATGGCACTGTTATCGCCGGGTTCGATAAGATGCTTAAGCTTGAAAAAATGAACGCTGCTTTAAATGCGGACGAAGGAATTGTCGAATATCCAGACCAATTCGAGGCGCCGGTGAAGGTCTCCGGTTTTGGTTTTAAGCTTGATTATAATGACGCACGTAAAGCCGGTACGTTGCGTGATTTTAAAATTGCCTTGAATGATGTGCCGCTCACAGGCGAAGGTGATTTCACGATTGATGAAAACGGACAGATGACTGCTCCGGTAACGTTACACGGCACCGAAATCCCACAAGAGGCAATCGGGCCTCTCTTTCCCAAAATTGAACGTGATGGTGATGCGGCCGAATGGCTGATTGATAAAATGTCGGGCGGTGTGTTTACGGATGTGAAAGCAACCTCAACTCTTTTGGCGGGGCCGGATGAAGAAGGTAACTGGTCGTTTAATACCAGCAAAAGCCGGATAGAGTTTGCTTTTGACGGGGTGGATGTCGATTATGCGCCGCCGCTCATGCCGGCAAAAAATACGAAAGGGTCCGGCTTTTTTGATTTTGATACAGAGCGCCTTGAAGTAGACGGAGAGCGCGCAGAGATCGGGGATGTGATCAGCAATAAATCCAAGCTGATCTTCACAGAAATCATGGTCAGTGGCGGAGGTTTTGCGGATATTACGTTTGAAGCATCCGGGCCTTTGAAGACGGCTTTGGCCTATGTGTCTGGTGAGCCGGTCAATATGGGCGAGACGCTCGGCTTTGATACAAAAGCTGCAGAGGGAAATATTGAGATGACAACTAATCTCAAATTTCCAACCAAAAAAGACCTGCCCAAGGAAGAGATGATCGTGAAAATAGACGCCACATTAAATGATGTACTTATTCCGGGTGTGGTGGAAGGACTGGACCTCACAGGCGGGCCGTATGATTTAAAAGTTGCGGACGGGGCTTATAGCGTGAAGGGGAGCGGCAAGCTTCAGGGCCGCGATGTCACGCTGGACTGGATGCAGTATTTTGACTCAGCGGGCAAAGAATTTGATTCAAAAGTGACAGCGCAAATTACTTCCGATGAAGGACTGCGCGATCATTTTGGCATTGAACTCAAAGAATATATTTCCGGACCCCTGCCGGTGGATTTGACTTACACAGAAAAGCCAAACGGTAATGCGGTGATTGATGTAAAAGGCAATCTCAATCCGCTGACCATTCATATTAACCCGTTTCATTATAAAAAACCGCCGGGCGTGAATGGCAGTGTCAGACTTCAGGCACACCTTGAAAAAAGCATTTTAAAAGAGGTGCGGGATGTGCATTTAAACACCACAGGTTTTGCTTTGGAAAATGCGCGTTTGTTATTTAGGCCGATGCGCGGCAAAGATGCGGAGTTGTCAAAAGGTACGGTGCAAAAAGGGTCTATCGGCAAGAGCGCGGCAAAGGTTGACTTTGAAATTACGCCCCAAAATATTTTAAAGGTGCAGGCGCGCGGCGCGCTTGTTGATGCATCCCCCTTTATGGACCCGCCTGAAGAACTGCCACCTGCGCCGCCCGGCAGTGCGCAGCGTATGCATATTGCCGTCGATGCACAGCAAATGATCACTAAAAGTGATCGGCGTGTACAGAATGTAAAGCTTTATCTGGAAACGGATACAGATGCGGAAATCACGCATCTAGAAGTTGATGCGAAAGCAGGGCAAGGGGATATTTATATCCGCTTTAAACCCGATGCAGCAGGCAAGCGCACTTTTAGGTTAGAGGCAGATGATGCAGGCGCGGCGCTCTATGCAGCTGATATGTACGATAATGCCAAGGGCGGAACATTGTTGGTTTACGGGGAGCCTAAAGGCGCGAATATGAAAGGCAATCTGTTTGGTGTAGCGCGGATGGAAAATTTCACCGTTGTGAAGGCGCCTGCGCTGGCGCAGCTTTTAAATGCAATGAGCCTCGGCGGATTAATGCAACAGCTACAAGGGCAGCAAGGCTTGCCGTTTGAAAAGCTGGAAGCGGACTTTGAATGGCGTTTCCGGGATGGCGGGAATTTACTTCTCATTGAAGACGGGCGGACATCGGGATCATCTATTGGCCTTACTTTTGAAGGGACAATCGATCAGCAAAAAAACCAGACCAATATTGGCGGGACGATAGTACCGATGTCGGGGATTAATAACCTAATTGGGTCCATTCCGTTGATTGGGGATATTTTGACCGGCGGCGGCGCGCTGATTGCTGCGACCTACACGTTTAGAGGCCCAATCAAGGAGCCGCGTGTGGCGGTGAATCCGCTTTCAGTTCTTACGCCCGGGATCATAAGGCGGATTTTATTTGAAGGCGGATATGACGCTGACGTGCCGCAGCGCCAGGACAATAACCCGGATCGTTAGGACACTTTCACAAGCGCGTGACGTTTTTTACCCGCAGAAAGTTTTATATAACCGTCATCAGTGACGTTATTCTCATTGGCGGTAAGATCAATATCTTCAATTTTCTGATCGTTACATTTGGCGCCGCCGCCTTCAATCAGGCGCCGTGCTTCGCCTTTAGACTTGGCAAGACCTGCCTCAACAAATAAATCCAAAATTGGAATACCGGCAGATAGGGTTTTGCTGTCTATCGTGATGCTTGGTAAATCATCTCCAACACTGCCTTGCTCAAAAACTTTCTGTGCTGTCGCTGCGGCTTCAAGGGCGGCCTCTTCACCGTGACAGAGTTTTGTTGCTTCGTGTGCAAGAACTTTTTTGGCTTCGTTGATGTCCTGTCCTTGTAAAGCTTCAAGCTTTTCAATTTCATCGAGCGGCAAGATGGTGAACAGTTTCAAAAACCTGCCGACATCCGCATCTTCGGTATTGCGCCAATACTGCCAGTAATCATAGGGGCTCAGCATATCCGCATTGACCCAGATAGCGCCGTCTTCGGTTTTGCCCATTTTTTTACCAGATGCTGTGGTTAAAAGCGGGCAGGTGAGGGCGAAGAGCTGTACCTGATCGGCTTTATGGGCCAGGTCTACGCCATTGATGATGTTACCCCACTGATCCGATCCACCCATCTGCAGAACACAACCATAGCGGCGGTGAAGCTCAAGAAAGTCATAGCCCTGCATAATCATGTAATTAAATTCAAGAAAGGTCAGGGGTTGTTCGCGGTCCAGACGCAGCTTGACGCTTTCAAATCCAAGCATGCGGTTGATAGTGAAATATCGGCCGTAATCGCGGATAAATTCCAGGTAGTTCAGTTCGGATAACCATTCATCATTATTAAGCATCAACGCATCGGTTTGTCCCTCGCCATATTGTAAGAACTGGCCGAACACGCCTTTAATGCCTTTAATATTTTCAAGAATGGAATCATAATCCAGCAATTTACGGCTTTCATCTTTAAAAGACGGGTCGCCAACCTTGGTTGTGCCCCCACCCATTAATGTGATTGGCTTGTGCCCGCTTTGCTGAAACCAGTAAAGCATCATAATCTGAAGTAAGCTGCCGACATGTAAAGACCGCGCCGTGGCATCAAAGCCGATATAGGCACTTTGAGTTCCCTTCATCAGTTTTTGGTCCAGCGCCTCAAAATCGCTGCACTGGTGTAAAAACTCGCGGCTTGATAGGATATTCAGGAAGTCAGATTTATAGCTTGTCATAGGATTTGTATAACGATGGAGCCAAAAGAAGTCTATACCGCAATCGGGTTGATGTCCGGAACGTCACTGGATGGGGTGGATGCGGCTGTTCTTAAAACGGACGGCCACGGCTATGTACAGCCTATAGAGTTTCTGACATTGCCTTATGGTGAAGCGGATCGGGAGATTATTCGCAAAGCTTTCGGTAAGACGGACAGAGAGAATTCAGCTGTCAAAGAGGCTGAGGAGATTGTCACCAACTGGCATATAAAAGCCACGCAAGAGGTTTTGAAGATGGCCGGGCAGGAGGTGGATCTGATCGGGTTTCACGGCCAGACGATTTTCCATGCGCCGGATAAAAGGCTTACCATTCAGATAGGTGACTCACAGAGGCTGGCGGACGAAACCGGTATAGATGTAATTGCTGATTTTCGCAGCGCGGATGTCAAGGCAGGTGGAGAAGGTGCGCCGTTAGCGCCGCTTTATCATCAGGCGCGCGTGATAGCTGATGATATTGAAACACCGTGCGCTGTTTTGAATATTGGTGGTGTTGCGAATATGACTTTTATAGACGGTGATGATTTGTTGGCCTTTGATTGCGGACCGGGCAATGCACTGATGGATGACTGGATCAAGGAAAAAACCGGGCAGCCCTATGATGAAGGCGGGGTTCTTGCCGCTTCCGGCATGGCAGATGAAAGGCTTGTACAGGACTGGCTGGCACATGCGTATTTTCAAAAGACGCCGCCCAAATCACTCGACCGGGATGAATGGGATATTGCGGCCTTCGGGCCTTTGGCAAGCAATACGGATTTAAGCCTGGAAGATGGGGCGGCAACCTTGCTGGCCTTTACGGTTGGCGGGATTTTAAAATCTCTGGAGCATTTGTCGTGCCTGCCGAAAACTATCTATGCCTGCGGCGGCGGGCGGCTCAATACGGAACTTATGAAGCAGCTCGGCGCAGCCTTAAAAGATAAGCAGATTGATTTGAGCTCCGTTGATGATCTGGGCTGGAACGGCGATGCGTTAGAGGCCGAATGCTTTGCCTATCTGGCTGTATGTTCGAAATTAGGCTTGCCGCTCAGCTTGCCATCTACCACCGGCGTATCAGCACCTCAAACAGGTGGCATTTTATATCATTCAGCTGCCTGAGTGCGCGCACGTTTTCTGTTTTTGAAAAAAATAATAATATTTGAAAAGACAACAAGCAGTCCGCCAAATACCAACAGTGTCGAGATTTCTGTCAGGCCTGCAAGATAGAGCCACAAGACGGCTAAAACCGGAATCATATAATAGAAAATATGCACGTTCGGGCTGCGCGCTTTCATGATGGCGTAAGTGTAAGAAGCGCCAGCGAGAAGAATGACAAAAAAGCCAATCAAAAAGCCTGTGGTAATAGCTTCTTCAGACCAGTTTCCCTGCTTACCCAAAGCAAAAACAACAATAATCATGATAAAGGTTCCAAGGCCACGTGAGAGCATTTCCCCAAGCAAAACTTCAGTTGTAGAGTTTTTGATATCTTTTAAGGCCAGAGAATAATTGGCTTTGGTTAAAGAATGCACGGCTGTCAGATAACTTGCGAGAAGGGCAAATACATATCCCAGGAAAGTGGTACTATCCAGCCCGAACAGGGTCTGTGCACCTTCTTCATCTGTGGGATAAAGTGATTTATCCGAAAAGACGATGAGGCCGACACCGATTAAAGCAATCAGGCCAAAGAAAATATCCTTCTTGTCTATAGGGTCCCAGACTTTATTGACCATAAAGGGTGTCATGAAAACGGCTAGTATGGGCCATCCTTCAACAATAACCGAAACACCACCTTTATTTGCCATTGCTAATGCCAGAATAAAGAACAGATTTAGGAAGGCGGAACAGGCGCCCGCAATAAGAATGTTGAGCCAGACATTCGGATCTAGTTGCTTATGAAGTTCGATACATGCCTGAAGTTTCTTTTTGCGTGTTAAATAAAGCAAGACAAAAAATCCGGCGCTCAGGAAGGCAACAGATTGAATAACGAGTGTAGTAATGTAGGGGTCAGGCTCTTTTTCCTGCATTGTCGCAAAAATCGGATAAAGGCTGTAAAAAAGGACAGCCACTGACATTGAAATGAATACTTTCATATTTTTATACTCTGTACTCTTGTTAATCCGCTTTGTAGTATGACGGAAAAGCACGTGCAGGAAAAGGAGGCGCAGCTCATGACAGAAAAAAAAGGCTTGCTGGAGCGCATTGATGCGGATGAGGTGGTCTTGCATGCCAGCGGCTATTTGTTTGAGATGGAGCGCCGCGGCTATTTGCAGGCGGGCGGCTTTGTGCCTGAGGTAGTGTTAGAGCATCCGGACGTTGTCGAACAGCTGACAAGGGAATATGCCCGGGCGGGCGCGGATGTATTGCTGGCCTTTACCTATTACGGGCACCGCGAAAAGATGCGCCTGATCGGCAAAGAGGATTTGCTTGAGCCTTTGAACCGCGAGGCGCTTGAAATTGCAAAACGGGTCGGCCAGGATTTTCCGGATAAGCTTATTGCAGGCAATATTTGTAACACGAATATTTACGTGCCGGGTGACCAAGAGACGCATAAAGAGGTACGCGCCATTTTTGAAGAGCAGATCGGCTGGATCAAAGAGGCTGGCGCGGACATGATTGTCGGGGAAACTTTTGCCAATTTAGGGGAAGCTGAAATCGCTCTGGAGGTTGCAGGGCAGGCAGGCTTGCCGCTGGTGATCGGATTGTCTTTGCTTCAAAACAGGCTACGCGATTATGAAGGAAGCTTCGTCGATGCGTGTAAAATACTTAAAGATGACGGAGCAGATGTGGTCGGCCTGAATTGCCATATGGGGCCGGAAACGATGCTGCCTTTTATCCGGGAAATCTGTCATGAAATTACAGACGGGCGCGTGGCTGCGTTTCCGGTGGCTTACCGGACGACGCCGCAGCAACCGACCTTTGGCGGGCTGAATGATCGTTATTTATGCTGCCCGGATAAATTGCCTGTCGATGGGCGGAGCTTTCCGGCTGCGCTCGATCCGTTCACGGTCACACGCTATGAAATGGCCTGGTTTGCTGAAGAAACGCAAAGGCTTGGCGCGCGCTATATTGGCGGGTGCTGCGGGTCCGGACCGCATCATATCCGCGCGATGGCCGAAGCATTCGGCCGCAGGCCGGAAGCGTCAAAATATTCTCCGGATATGAGCAAGCATGCGATTTTGGGCGACGATCACAGTCTGGAAGAATATACGCGAAAATCCGAAAGCGTGTTTTAGGCTGTGACGATTTCACAAGCAACGGATCAATCTATCGAGCAAGCCGCAGATATTTTGCGTGATGGCGGGCTTGTGGCTTTTCCAACGGAAACGGTCTATGGGCTTGGGGCAAATGCGCTGGACGGGCAGGCGGTCGCGAAAATTTTTGAGGCTAAAAACAGGCCGAGCTTTAATCCGCTGATTGTGCATGTAGCCGATGCACGGCAAGCGGACATATATGTTGAGATGAATGATAAAGCACGGGCCGTGGCGGGCACGTTCTGGCCGGGGCCGATCTCCCTTATTTTGCCAAAAAAGAAAGATGGCGGTGTTTCCGATTTGGTGAGCGCAGGACTGGAGACTCTGGCCGTGCGCGTGCCGTCGCACCCGGTTGCACAAAAATTATTGAAGGCGTGTAATGTACCAATCGCAGCGCCGAGCGCGAATGCGTCCGGCGAGCCGAGTGCGACCACGCCGATGCATGTGACTGAAAGCCTCGGTGAAAATGCGCCGTTTATTCTGGCGGGCGGCGCATCGGAAGTGGGGCTTGAATCTACGGTTCTGGATTTGACCGGGAATGTGCCGAAAATCGTCCGGCCAGGCGCGGTGACGGCGGAGGATTTAGAACCTTTAATTGGTGAAGTTGAGGTTGATACGGGCAATCCGGACAAGCCAACATCGCCGGGACAGCTTTTAAAACATTATGCGCCCTCTCTTCCGGTGCGCTTGCATGCAATCGATGTGGCTCAAGAAGAGGCGTTGCTTGGCTTTGGGCCGCTTAAGTTTATGGGTGTGCAAGGGGGAGGCTTTGCAAAGGATCTGCCCGCGGGTCAGGTGATGAATCTCAGTGAAAAAGGCGATCTGCATGAAGCGGCAGCCAATCTCTTTGCCATGCTGCGTGCGCTGGATAATCCAAAATTTTCAGCTATTGCCGTAATGGATATTCCCAAAACAGGCTTGGGTCTGGCGATCAACGATAGATTAGAAAGAGCGGCGCGAGGAAAATAAGTGGAAGGGTCATTTTAAACCGTGCAAAGCGCCGGAAATTTTTGCTTCCGGCGCTCCGTCTTCTTAAACGGGTTTAAGAGTTATCTAAAGGCCGGTCTCGGCCCCATTGCAACGGCCATAAGCATCATCAAGGATGCAAAGTCGCCGCGTAAGGATGGTTTTTTAGCGCGCGATTGTTGCCAATCACGCCTCATCCTGTCCGTCTCCCTTAAACCTCCCCTGTCTTCTCTCGCCGGTAAAGGCGCAGTTTCTTGTGTCATAAGACCTCCCTGATCTCATTTATAGTTGAAGTTTTGTTTTTATTGTTAATTTAAAAATAATTTAAAAATCAGTAACTGTCAACAATAATCGTATAAAAAAACAATATAAGTATGTAATAATATATTTATTGTTTAATCTATATTTAAATACTTTTTAAAAATAAGTATTTTTACTATAAATACTTAAATTTATAGTCAATTTGTATTTAAAATGAGTATGCTAAAAGTATGATATAAGTAAATGGATCGCACAGGGTAAAGTATGCGAAATCAAGATGCTGATTCTGCTTGGATTTTTATTTGTGCCTAGCCGTTCAGACGCCGCATAAAGGCGACATCTGCAGGACTGATAGAGATTTTAGAATATAAATTTTGAGCCGCCAGACGCAAATTTGAGTCTGATTCGCCCTGTCTGTCAGGGTTTAAAGCCGATTGAATGATCCGTGTGCTGAAACTGTTTTGTGTATTTTGAACTTTTTTCTTATTCCAGTTCCCGCGCACCTCTATCTCTCCATACAAAGATGGCGGGACATGACGATAGGCTTTTTCTGCGCGGGCGTATTCTGCCCGGTTAGGCTGTGCGGTGACATATTCAAGTACAGGCTCTTCCTGCGGCTGGCGCGCAATCATATGTGTAGATGGCTTGGAAGGAGCTTGAGGTCCATCAAACTTCTTATCAAAGAAAGCATAGACTTGTTCCAGAGTGCGCGGTTGCCCGGTTGTTGAATCGTAAAATACACCTTTATTGGCCCTGGCTGCCTGTGGAAAAAGATCAGCTGCCACCTGAAGCGGGTTATGGCGGTGTTCATTTAAAAAGGCGGCAGACCCGCTAGGACCCATGAAATGGGCGAGATACAGCTCTGTATTGCCGATATTGCCGCCAATGGTGCGTTCCAGGAATGCTTTATTTTCAGAGGCGTATTCTGCCGCCATCAGGGATGAAAGTTGTGGATCGGTCCGCAAATGCAGGATGGATTTACGGGCTGCACCGTCGCTAACGCGGCCATTAACGTCAATCTGTGCGGCCTGATTTTCAAGCCCGTATTTGGCGCCGTGCTTTTTCACCATCTCCAGCCAGGTGCTTTCAATAAACTGGTACAGACCTGTGGCGCTGGAGGTTTTGGCTTGAATGTTTGTCCGAAAAGAGCTTTCCGTACTCGCCTTTTGGATAAGGTAGGAAAAATCGACCCCTGTTTTTTGCGAAGCCGTTTGTATGGCACTTACGACATGGCGCGGCGCGTGGTCGGGGACTGATGCTAACGTATTGTTTTTAAACTCATTTCCGTGAACACTCATAACTCTTTCCTTTCTAAGAGCAACTTTGCAAGGCCCGTGCCATGTTTTTGCCCTCTTTAGGGGCGGGCGCGTCTCTGATAGTCTTTTATGTCGTTACTTTCAAAAGAGGATATCCATGACCTATACGCCCCCTTTGCCGGAAATGATGTTTACGCTGAGCCATGTGACCGGGCTGGACCGCCTGCCGGAGCACCCGGATCTGGGTGCGCTGGACGCCGAAGCCGTGGAAAGTATTTTGGAGCCGGCTGCGAAACTGGCTGCAGAAATTTTGGCGCCGTTGAATTGGAGTGGGGATCAGGATGGTGCGCATCTCAAAGATGGCGCCGTAACCACGGCCAAAGGGTTTAAGGAAGCTTACGGCGAATACCGCGATGGTGGCTGGAACGCAGTGCCGTTTTCGCAGGATTATGGCGGGCAGGGCCTGCCGTGGCTGGTGGCTTTTGCCGTACAGGAAATGTGGCAGGGGGCAAATATGTCCTTTGGCCTGTGCCCGCTTTTAAACCAGGGAGCGGTCGATGCAATTTTGGAACATGGATCGGAAGGGCAAAAACAAACCTATCTTGAAAAGCTCATCTCCGGAGAGTGGACAGGGACGATGAACCTGACTGAACCGCAGGCCGGATCGGACCTGGCGCAGGTGCGCAGCAAGGCGGAACCGCAAGAGGATGGAAGCTATAAAATCTCCGGGCAGAAAATTTATATCACGTACGGTGAGCATGATCTGGCTGAAAATATTATTCACCTTGTGCTTGCCCGGACGCCGGATGCACCGGAAGGCGTGAAAGGGATTTCACTTTTTATCGTACCTAAATTTTTAGAAGACGGCGCGCGTAACGATGTGATCTGCACAGGGATTGAGCATAAGCTCGGCATTCATGCCTCGCCGACCTGCACGATGCAGTTCGGCGATCAGGGCGGGGCGATAGGCTATCTGGTTGGTCAAGAAAATGAAGGTCTGAAATATATGTTCACGATGATGAATAATGCGCGTCTGTCGGTTGGCTTGCAGGGCGTTGCCATTGCAGAGGCAGCCACACAAAAAGCAATTGAGTATGCGCGCGAACGTGTGCAGGGTGCGTCGCTGACAAATAAAGAGGCAGGGCCCGTGGCGATTATCCATCACCCGGATGTGAAGCGGATGATCTTGACCATGCAGGCGTTGACACAAGCAGGGCGGGCACTGACCTATGAAGCTGCGCTGCATCTAGATCTCGCCCATGGCGGGGATGAAACGGCGCAAGCCAAAGTGGATTTGCTGACCCCCATTGTCAAAAGCTGGGGCACGGACACCGCGCAGGAGGTCACTTCGCTTGGCGTGCAGGTGCATGGCGGCATGGGCTTTGTCGAAGAAACGGGCGCGGCGCAATTTATGCGCGATGCGCGCATCCTGCCGATTTATGAAGGCACGAACGGCATTCAGGGAATGGATTTGATGTTCCGCAAAACTTTACGTGATTCCGGCGCGGCGGCGCTTACCTACATGAAAGAGCTTGGCGAGCATATCAGCATTTTGGAAGAAACGGGCACAGGCGATGATCTTGAAATTACTGCTTCCGGTTTAAAAGCAGCGCTTGGATCGCTTAAAGAAACCAGCGCGGCGATTGCATCCATGGCGGCAGAGAATATTGATTTAAACGCGGCAGCGGCTTCCCCGTATTTGGCGCAGTTTGGATATGTGGCCGGCGGGGTGATGCTCGCCCGCGGGGCACTGGCCGCACAAAATACCTTGAAAGAAGGGGCAGGCGACCCGGATCTTCTCGATCGTCAGATTTTGCTGGCGCGGTTTTATGCAGAAAATATTTTGCCGCGTGCGGAGGCTCATGGAATGGCTGCGCGCAGCGGGAGCAAAGCTATAGTTGTGGCGCAGTTTTAATTGACGCGGACCGGGCGGCCTTGCGGATCACGATTTTCGCAATCAACTAAAGCGCGGGTGCGTAGGCTTTCAATATATTTTGTGCGTAAGAAAGGATTTCGCGTGAAGCTCTCGGCAAATGTATTGGCAACGCAGGTACAAAACTCTTCATTGTCCGGCGCATATTCACGAAAGGTTGACGCGTAACCCTGGCAGCTTTGATACATTTCGCCAGCCATTTCGATTGTATTTGCGCATGACCCTAAACCTTCCCGATAGATCCGGCGGATGATTTCAGATTGCGGAACGATACTGCCGACCTCTTCACGTTCCTGCAAAAACGCCCCGGCGACGCATTCGCAATCAAAATAGGCTTTCTGATAGATATTGGAATCGCATAAGCCGAACACATACATGGCTTCCTGTTCCATTTCCTCTTCATCCTGCACCCCGTCATCGGCCAGGAAATGATAGCTGTCGAGCACTTGCGCGCGGGCAGGAAGCGCCAAAAATAGCGCCAATGAAACAGCCAGCAGGCCCGTGAAGATTAAATATTTCATGCTTTTATAATATCACATCGGCTTACACCGGATAAAATAGCATTATTATACATAATAAAATTGCAGCTTGACACATGGTTGGATTATAGGAATAATATCCTTACCAACACCACGGGTGCGCCTGCGGTGTTTTTTTGTGCCTTAATCAGAGGAGAGTAATATGTTTGATACAATTAAAAGCACCATAGATGTCTTTCCAAAAATGCGCTTAAAGCCATGGGCTTCTCTGGGAGATGTGTTGCTTGTAGGCGAAGGAAATATGAGTTTTGCGAAAAGCTTACTGGCCATGCCTGTAACACAAATTACACATATGACAGCTACCACATTTGAGAAGAAAAAAGATCTATCACATGATGTCATTAAAAATGCTAATTTTTTAAAACGTATTGGCGTTTTAGTGATGCATGGTGTGGATGCTACTAAGCTTGAAAAGAGTTTTAAACCGCATGCGTTCGATACAATTATTTTTCAATTTCCTAATGTTGGAAGCCGGGATACAAAGTATGGGCACAATCCTAATCACGTCATGATTCGCAAGTTTTTACGAAGTGCTAAGCCCTATCTTAAACTATCCGGAAAAATCATAATATCAGTTGTAGATAATCCGCATTATAATGGTGTGTTTCAGCTTGAAGAGGCCGCCGCATTTGCGGGGTATGAAGCACCTGAAACTTACTCTTTTGACCCGCACGTTTTTTCTGGATACTTTCATACCAACACAAACGATGAAAAAAGCGCCCTTGAAGATCACAATAAATTTTTAACATGGGTATTCAGGCCTAAAAATGAATTTACTATTAGACATTGAGGAAAACCCTGTCCCGGATATTCAGGGATTATCTTATATCCCTGATTTTATAACCGGGGGGGAGGAACATGAATTTATCTCTAAAATTAACTCTCAACCCTGGCTTTCAGATCTCAAGCGCCGGGTGCAGCATTACGGTTACAAATATGATTATACGGCGCGTACTGTGACGCGTGATTCCTACCTGGGGCCACTGCCCGATTGGGTGCAACCGCTTTGCAAAAGACTCTTTCAGGAACAGGTATTTTCAGATGTACCGGATCAGGTCATTATCAATGAATACCTGCCCGGGCAAGGGATATCGGCCCATATTGACTGCGTGCCTTGTTTTGCAGAAACGATTGCGTCTGTCAGTGTGGGGTCTTCCGTCATTATGCAGTTCACGCAACCAAAGACAGGGCAAAAGGAAGAAATATATTTAAAAGAACGCAGCCTGATTATTCTTGCAGGAGAAGCGCGTTATCAATGGCAGCATGCCATCCCTGCGCGCAAGTCAGATATTGTAAACGGTTTTAAAATAGATCGCGGCAAAAGAATATCTTTGACTTTTCGTAAAGTTATTCTTGAAACGTCATAGAAATATTCAGGCCGCTTTGGTTTTGGCGGCTTTGGTGCCCTTATCGCCTTTGATGCGTTTCCACAAAGACTGGAAATTTTTGTTTTCAGGTTCTTTGGCCGGGGCATTCTGGTTCTGACCCTGCATGCGTTTCATGCGCTCTTCCATCATTTTCTGGCGCTGGGCCTTGGCACGCTCATCGCGTTCTTTGAGCTCGGCTTTGAGCTCTTCAGCCTGTTGCTGTGAATACTGGCTGGTGAGCAGAACCTGCTGTGCCTGCTTTTGCCACATATCACGCTGGGATGTCATGTCGTCAAGACGCTCTTCCGTCATGGCTAGCTGGTCTTCAAGCATTTTGACTTTCATCTTCATGCGCTCCATCTCAATCATTTCAGAGGCGCGTTGAAGCTCTGTCTCAACGCTTGCACTTGCAGGTGCTTCCGTCTTCGGCGCACCTTGGCTTTCAAGACCAAAGACGCGGTCCAGTTCGGACACGTCAATAATACGGCGGTTATTTGCATCCAGCTCATAAGACAGCTTGCCGCTATTCATCGCGCGCTGGATGGTGGATTTTGATTTTCCGGTCAGCTCTGCTGCCCGCTGTGCCCCAACTTTAGCCATGGCAGGTACTCCTTAAATGTTTCTCACACACATATTCAAGTATTATGAATAGTTATTTCATACGCGCATTTAACAGCTGCGTCAATCTTTGCCACTGCGCCCCGGAGAAAAGATGTGCATAAATGAACGGCAGCCAGCCTTTCGTCCGCCAGTCGAGGAACACCTTGTCATCCAGTTCAGAGAGTTTTTTCTCATCAATAATCCGGAAACCGGCAAAGCTGATACGCTGGCCGTCCTTGACGTTGATCTCCGCCTGACGCTCTACCAAAAGGCCGCTATCGGCCAGCGCTTTACTAAAGGCGATCGTTTGCTGCGCGGCAGCATGATAGGATTTGCAGAATTCAAGTGCATTCTCTGACAGCGGGGATGGCTTGCCGTCTTCGGTAAAGAAAGGCTGTTCGCCGCCCTCTTCCACGACGCCGTCAATCATATCTACGCACAAAGAAAGCTGGTCATTGCCGGGCACTTCGGAAAAGATGAACGGGTAGCGGCGGATATAGGCCGGGATATAGGTATTGTCTTCCCATTCGTTTTTGTCATTTAAAAACAGATTTTCATTATCACGCACGCCCAGCACGGCAACCGGCGTTGCATTTTCATCCGGGGAAAAGGCGATCGGGTAGAAATGGCAGATTTGCGGCATTTCAATCAGGTTGATTGGCACGGCATTCACGCCATTTGTAAAGCCCAGCCCGAAATTATCGACAAGACCCTTTTTTGCATGCGCCTTTGCATCGAGCGGTGTTGGCTTATTGTAGAAGAGAGGCATTGGCTGACTCTGGGGTGAATTGGGGCCGCCATCTTCTTCTGGTGCAGTGTTCTTTGCCATGGGTTTTTCCCTTTACTGTTAAGAGCTTTAAAAATTCTGCTCCTATATAAACGTTTTCTGCCGCCAAGCGCAATCTTTGATCCGCTTAAAAAGGCTTGCTCCGGGCGGTTAAAGCCTATTTAGTAGCGTTACAGACGAGTCTTGAAGGAGTGAAAGATGCGTATTGCAGTTGTTGGCACAGGCTATGTCGGGCTGGTTTCAGGAGCCTGCTTTGCAGAATTTGGCACGGATGTGATCTGTGTTGATAAGGATGAGGAGAAAATCACCCGTTTGAAACGCGGTGAAATCCCGATCTATGAACCTGGTCTGGAAGATCTGGTGAATAAACAGGTTGAGGCCGGGCGGCTAAATTTTACAGGCGATTTGGCCGATGCTGTTAAACAAGCAGATGCGGTTTTTATCGCAGTCGGCACGCCGTCCCGGCGCTTTACGCGCGATGCGGATCTCAGATATGTCTATGCCGCGGCCAAGGAGATTGCAGCTGCGCTGGAAGGCTACACGGTGGTTGTCAATAAATCGACGGTACCTGTTGGTACGGCCCGTGAAGTTTATGAAGTGATCAAAAAAGAACGGCCTGATGCCGATTTTGATATCTGTTCAAACCCTGAATTTTTGCGCGAAGGTGCCGCGATCAATGATTTCATGAGGCCCGACCGGGTTGTGATCGGTGTGGAAAGTGAGCGCGCTGAAGAAGTCATGCGCGCTTTATATCGGCCGCTTTATATTAATGAAACACCGATGGTTGTGACTGCGCCCGAAACAGCAGAGATTATCAAATATGCAGCGAACGCATTTTTGGCGACCAAGATTTCTTTTATTAATGAGGTCGCCAATCTGTGTGAAAAAGCCGGCGGGGATGTACAAGTGGTTGCCCGGGCGATGGGGCTGGATGGCCGGATCGGATCGAAGTTTCTTCATGCCGGGCCGGGCTATGGTGGTTCCTGTTTTCCAAAAGATACCAAAGCGCTCGCGCAGATTGGAAGAAAATATAACGCGCCGCAGCGTATCGTTGAAAATGTAGTTGAGATTAATGCCGACCGCCAACAGCAGATGGCGCAGAAAGTCATGGATGCCTGCGGTGGGTCTGTGGATGGGAAAAAGATCGGTATTTTGGGGGTATCTTTTAAACCCAATACGGATGACGTGCGCGAGGCGCCGTCACTTGTCGTCATTCCAATTCTTCAGGAATATGGGGCGGAGATTATTGCCCACGATCCTGCAGCAATGAAAGAGGCGGCGGAACATCTGGAAGATGTTAGATGGGCTAAAGACCTTTATGATGTCGCCATTGATGCCGATGCGGTTGTGATTCTTACCGAATGGAATGAATACCGCCAGCTTGATCTAGACAGGTTAGGTGAACAAATGGCTCAAAAACGCCTCGTGGATTTGCGCAATATCTACAAGGTTGCCGACATGGAAGACAAAGACTTTCATTATGTTTCCGTCGGACGGCGGGAGGTGGAGCCTGCGGCCAATCTCAAGGCCGTCAAAGAAGCATAGATTCGTGACGCCTTACATTTTGCTCGCAATGCTTGTTCTTCTGAGCATTCTAGCATCCGTCTTTTATAAGCGTGCCAGTCTCACTCTGAATCATCAAACAGCTCCCATTTTTACACCTTTATGGGTGCTTTTAGGAACTATTGTTGCTTTCCCGTTTTACGGCGAGCTTTTGTTGACCGGCTTGGAAGATTTAAAACAATACGTTTTTATCTTGTTTTTGTGCATATTGAAGGGTGTTTTTATGTGGTGGGGCGTTCTGAAAAATCAGAATCTCATTGAAAAAAGCCTGTCAGCGTCGAGTTTTATTTTCCCGCTTTCGCTGGGGCTTATTGCAATTTTTAATAGTTTTCTGGGAGAAGATCTTGCTGTTAAAGAATGGATTGCTGTTTTGGGATTGTGCGTGATTGCCTTTTCTTTTTTTATGTATGGGCATATGCGAGAGCTTTCATTTCATGGTAAAGGCCTTTTTATAAAACTGGTTATGTTGACGATAATTTTGGCCGTCATTGACCAAATTATTTTAACGCATACAAACTGGTTTCTTCTTCTTATTTTGTCTAATATGACCATGCTTGTAACCGGTCTTGTGGCAAGCCGTTGTTTTAATATCTGGAAAGCGGCTTTTTTGAATATTGGATCGGTTTTGGCAGGTGGTACGTTCGCGGTATCAGAAATGCTTAAATTTTACCTCATGGTCAGCATTTTACCGATGAGTGTTGTGTTGAGTGCACAGGCGTCCACTATTCCTATAGTACTGGTTTTAAGCGCCCTGATCTGGGGGGAACGTGGCTGGAAGGAGCAGGCGCTTTGGGGGCTGCTCTCCATGGGCTTCCTGTTGCTTCTGTTTTTGTAAAGCCGTAAAGTTTGCGCATGGAGTCCTATCTCAAAGATCTTGAATCGAAATCAATCTACATTATCCGCGAAGCCTATGCGTCCGTGGAGCCCCTGGCGATGCTCTGGTCGATCGGCAAGGATTCAACAGCGATGCTGTGGCTCGTGCGTAAAGCCTTTTTCGGGCGCGTGCCGTTTCCGCTTGTGCTGCTGGATACGGAGCAGGAAATGGACGAGGTGTACGCCTTTCGGGACAAGCTGACCAAAGACTGGGACCTGGAGGTTATTAATCATCCCTGCCCGCCGGAAGAGGAGATGGACCAGGACCTGCCGCCTGCCACGCGCGCAGCAATGCGTAAAACCGAAGGGTTAAAAACGCTTCTCGCGGAGAAAAAATGTAAAGGGATTTTCTGTGGAATCCGGCGTGATGAGCAGGGTTTGCGAGCAAAAGAGCGGGTCTTTTCCCCGCGCTCACTGGATGGAAGCTGGGATTTCAAGGATCAGCCTGCCGAATTTTGGGATCAATATAAAACCACTGTGCCGGAAGGGTGTCATTTGCGTATTCATCCAATTTTGGCCTGGAGTGAGATTGATATCTGGCGCTATACGCAAGACCAAAACATTCCGGTCTGTGATTTGTATTTTGCACGGGATGGAAAACGGTATCGGTCATTGGGAGAGAAAAATATTACCTTCCCGGTGGACAGTACGGCATCCAATATTGATGAAATTATCGCCGAGCTTGAAACGACTAAAACATCTGAACGGGCCGGCCGCGCGATGGATAAAGAAACGGAAGATAGTTTTGAGCGGCTAAGATCGCAGGGCTATATGTGATCCTATGAGTATTCAAATTAAACAACTTCAAAAAGAAGATGCGCAAGCTTATAAGGCGATCCGTCTTGAAATGCTTGAGGATACGCCTGAAGCATTTGGCGATACTTATGAAGAAGCAAACGCAGCAAATTTGAAATTTTATGAAGACAGAATAATAGCCAATCCTCTGTTTGGTGCGTTTTCAAGCAGTAAGCTTATCGGCACTGCAGGATGGTTTGTTACAGACAGATCAAAGGTCCGGCACAAAGCATTTTTATGGGGTGTGTATATCACTCCGGAAGAACGAGGACGGGGTTTGAGTTTTGAGCTGACGCAGGCTGTTTTAGATAGTCTGCCAAACGATATTGATCTTATTCAAACATGCGTTGTTGTTGGAAATAAGCCTGCCCAAAAAACATATGAAAAAGCAGGGTTTATACAATGGGCAGTTGAAGAAAAGGCACTTAAAATAGATGGCCAATATTACGATGAAGTCCATATGGTGAAGTTTTTGAAATGAAAAATTTATTGCTTGCATCAACATTTGATGATTTCGGAGATAAAATAGAGATAGTTTCAGGTCTATCCTTATCATCCAAAAATGTTGTCTGCATTCCGACAGCAGCCTATGGGCAGGATAATCGTGACTGGCTTGAACCGGAAATGGAGCAAATCAAGAAGCGTGCAGCGCATTTTTCTTCATTTGATATCGCTGGGAAGTCTCAAGATGAAACAGAGACGGCTATGCAGGATGCTGATATTATTTATGTCACAGGCGGTAATACCTATTATCTTTTGGAACATATTCAAAAATCTGGTTTTGCGGCGGTATTGAAAGAAAAGCTGGATCAGGGATGCTATTATTTTGGTTGTAGTGCCGGTGCCGTTGTTGCCGGTCCACGCATAGACTTTATTGAAGATATGGATGATGCCAGCCGGGGGACTCCGGATGGATATGGAGCAATGGCGCTTGTAGATTTTTTGGTGATGCCGCATATTGATCATGCAAAATACGGCCCTAAAGCGCTGGCAATCGTTTCCAACCTTAAATCAAAAAACCAGAAAATTATTGGCCTGCGGGACGATCAGGCCTTACATATTCAGGATAATTTTATAGAGATTTATTAGATTGATGAAACAAAACACTCAAACGCTTCGTGTTGTCATTGTCGGGCATGTGGATCATGGAAAATCCACCCTGATCGGCCGGTTATTGCATGACACGGACTCTCTTCCGGATGGGAAGATGGAAGAGATTGAGGCAAGCTGCAAGGCGCGCGGTGTGCCGTTTGAGTGGTCGTTTGTGCTGGATGCCTTTCAGGCCGAGCGCGACCAGGCGGTGACGATTGATACAACGCAAATCCGCTTTCAAAGCGAGATGCGTGATTGTGTGATTATTGATGCGCCGGGCCACCGCGAATTTCTGAAAAACATGATCTCCGGTGCGGCGGAAGCGGATGCGGCGATTTTGGTGGTGGATGCGGCTGAAGGGGTTCAGGAACAAACCCGCCGCCATGCCTATCTTTTAAAAATGCTTGGTATTGAGCAGATCGCTGTTGTCATCAACAAGATTGATAAAACAAATTATTCTTCGGAAAATTTTGATGCTGTTTCCAAAGATGTGAAAGATTATCTGGCCTCCATCGGCTTGCATGCCTCTTTTGTTGTGCCGATCAGTGCGCGCGAAGGCGATATGATCGCGCGCGGAAGTGACAAAATGGATTGGTATACGGGCCGCAATCTGATTGGTGTATTGGACAGTTTTGATCCGAAAGCGGCGGATATGGCAGCACCATTGCGCTTTGCCGTGCAGGATGTGTACCGGTTTGAGGAAAAACGCATTCTGGTCGGGCGGATTGAAACGGGCTCTTTGAAAGTGGGGGATACGCTGTTTTTCTCTCCAACGAATGAGCAGGCAAAAGTTACGTCTATTGAAAGCTGGCCGGAGAGTGAAGCGCCGCAGGAGGTGCGTGCAGGCGAGTCTGTCGGGGTGACGCTGGATCAGAAAATTTTTGTCGAGCGCGGACATATTGGAAGTCATACGCAAAATCTGCCGATGCTCTCTAATGTTTTTAAGGCGGGATTATTCTGGCTGTCGAATAAAGCGCTGAGCGTGGGCAATAGTTATACGGCCCGGATCGGCACGATGGTGACAAAAGTCACGGTGCAATCTATTGAGCGTGTCATTGATACGGAATCGCTGGCCTCTGAAGAGGCTGCGCAGGTTGAGCGGAACAGGATGTGTGAAGTGACATTGCGCGCGCGGCAGATGATCCCGATCGATCCTTACATGGAGAATGCGCGGATGGGCCGGGTGGTTTTATATGATAAAGACTCGCTTGTAGGTGGCGGCATGATTTCCATGCAGGGGTGTCAGGACCAGCGTGTTTCGCTCACACCAAAATCAGAAAATATTTTCAGCGTGAATTACCTGGTGACCCAGAAAATGCGCCAGGAGCGCTATGGGCATAGCGGCGCGGTGTTTTGGTTTACAGGATTGTCAGGCGCCGGAAAATCAACCTTGGCCATGGCAGTTGAAAAAGATTTATTTGAGCGGGGTTATAATACCTATGTGCTTGATGGGGATAATGTCCGTCACGGCCTCAATAGTGATCTTGGCTTTTCGGCTGAAGATCGCACGGAAAATATCCGCCGGGTTGGAGAGGTCGCTGCGCTGCAGGCCGATTCCGGGCTTGTGGTTTTAACGGCATTTATTTCACCATTCCAGGTCGACCGAGACCGTGCGCGCGGCGCAGCGCCGGAGCGCTTTCATGAAATTTACATCAAAGCCGATCTGGAAACCTGTGAATCCCGGGATATAAAAGGGCTTTATAAAAAGGCGCGTGCCGGACAGATTAAAGATTTTACAGGAATTGATTCTCCCTATGAAGCGCCGGATAATCCCGACCTGGTGGTCGATACACAAAATCATGATATCGAAACCTGCGTTCAGCAAATCGTCTCTTATATTGAAGATCATGTCAGCGCCGGAAAAGGCAAAGAAGACGGCAATATAAAACCTGAAAAAATTCTTTCCGTGAGCGGATAACATATGACTAAATTGCTCAATCACCCCAAAGCACTCTGTCATGTCGTGCGGCGTATTGCGCTGGAGGCAGGGGAAATTACGCTCAAATATTTTGATGAAAGCGGGTTTGATGGGGCTCAGGCCAAGGGGGACGGCTCTCCCGTCACGATCGCGGATAAGGAAGCGGAAAAATATATCACCGAAAAACTTATTGAAACTTTACCGGATATACCTGTCATCGGGGAGGAAGCTGTGGCGGAAGGCCGCGCACCGGATGTAGAAGGTACGGATTATTTCTGGCTTGTGGATGCGCTGGACGGGACGAAGGAATTTATCTCCGGCGGCAGTGAATATACGGTGAATATCGCGCTCATTCATAATTATGAGCCGATTCTGGGTGTTGTTTATGCTCCTGTGAGCGGTGAACTTTATGCCGCGCATGGAAAAGGGACAGCCATAAAATATAATGACGATACGGAAACGGAAAAAGCGATTAAAACGCGTGATGTGCCAAAAGAAGGGCTTGTTGTTGTGTCCAGTAAATCGCACGGCAGTCAGGACGATCTGGATACGTATTTACAAGAATATAAAGTCCAAAAAATTTTAAAACGTGGAAGCTCATTAAAAATTTGCGCTATCGCGGCGGGTAAGGCCGACCTTTATCCACGTTTTGGTCCAACTTGTTTATGGGATACAGCTGCTGGCCATGCAGTTTTGCGCGGGGCGGGAGGCGATCTTTTGAGTTTGAAAGATGATGGTTCATCTCTAACTTATGACCCGCAAGTGCTTAATTTCTTAAATCCCGATTTTGTGGCAAAAAGTAAGGATATGCTCTGTATGCTTTAGGCTTGCGCCTGGTGGTTTTGGCCACCATTTTTGCCGTAAGAGGCAATGATGGTTTCAATTTCTTCAATCTTAAAAGGTTTTGCGATAAATTCATTCATCCCGGCCTGTTTGCATTTTTTATCATTATCCAGAACGACGTCTCCAGTCATGGCAATAATTGGCGTTTTACTTTTTATCTCATCCGGTAAGTTTCGAATTTCTTTAGTGCTATCATATCCGTTCATTTCAGGCATATGGCAGTCCATAAAAATAAGATTATAATTCTTTTCTTTGACAGCCTGTAGAGCCTCGAGCCCGTTTTTAACAATTTCATAGTCGGATACGCCTATATGATCGAAGAGCTCGATCATGACATTTTGATTCATTTCATTGTCTTCTGCGATCAGAATTTTAAAAGACTCAAGATTAAATTTATTCGATTTATTTAAATCAATAGAGTGACTTTGTGTTTTGTTGTCTTTTATAGGCGTATCAAATGGAATGTGAATTGAAAATGTCGACCCTTTTCCTGGCGTGCTTTCAAGGTTCAGCGTTCCGCGCATCAATTGGATCAGCTCTTTTGTGATCGCCAATCCCAAACCAGTCCCGCCATAGCGGCGCGTTGTTGATGTATCGGCCTGTGTAAACTTTTCAAAGATAGTTCTTTTTGCATCTTCAGAAATGCCTAAACCTGTATCTACTATATCAACAGCAAGTTCAATCTTGCCACCTTCAAGCATTCTCGTTTGTGCTTTCACGCTGACCGATCCCTCATCTGTATAACGAATGGCATTGCCTATTAAATTATTCAAAATACTTTTTAAGCGGGTCGGATCACCAATGAGAACTAAGTCTTCCGGGATATCTATTTCCTTTATGAAAGACAGATTCTTTTGCTGCGCTAAAGGTTCAAGAGAATCGCATGTAATAGAAATAATTTCATGCGCTTCTATGTTCGTGCGTTCAAGGATAATTTGCTTTGCTTCGATTTTTGAAAAATCTAGGACGTCATTGACAATTTTCAGCAACAGTTCTGCAGATTTTAGAATAGCAGATATTTTTTTCTGATTCTTATCATCTATTTCTGCCATATTAATTAGCTGTACCATGCCCATAATTCCGTTCAAAGGTGTACGGATTTCATGGCTCATGTTGGCCAAAAACTCCATTTTCGCCCGGCTAGCATCTTGCGCCTGATCGCGTGCATTTCTGAGTTCAATTGCTTGATGGTTCAGTTCTTCTTCTGCTTGATTACGTGCGTGTATCATTTTTTCAAAAGCAACGGCCAAGGCGCCAATTTCATCTGGTCTTTGTATGAAAGGTGTATCTTGTCCTGTTTGAGTGTGCGGGTTTTGGCTAACGAAATTTGTAAATTTTCCAATCGGCACGATGGCATTACGCCACAGATAAATAATCAAAAGCACTGATGTAAGAGATAGTATAAAGAAGGAGATATTGCGTATTCTTATGATATCGCTACTTTGCGATTTAAGAAGATTCTGAGTTGCGTTTACCTTTTCGGTTATACGCTGATTTTTATTTTCGAGCCTAAGTCTTATTTTTAATTGAAGTGGATCGACGTTTTCCTGATACGTATTCAGAGCTTGCGTTTGTGCAAAAACACGAACATAGGATGTTGTTTGTTTTGTATTTCTATGAAGTTCATCTAGATCTTCTTGGAGAGTCTTAAGGCGATCGTCAATAAGATGTGGATATAACCTATTCATTTTGTCTGCATTTGCAGCCAATTTCTTCATGATAAGATCCAGACGTTCCATTTTTTTACTTAAAACCTCGAGATCCAGAAGCGTTAATGTAGATTCCAAAATCGCAAAATACTCTGTTGTTTCAAGGCGCATATCATCAATTAGTGCCTTTTCATCAAGGGCATCAGTAAGGGCAAATTGTGCGGTTTTATTTAGGTTTTGTGCAATGTGGTCGGCATAAAAAATGGCGCTCAAAGAAATTGCGCTTAAAGCAATAAAAGAGAAAATAATTTTGTGAGAAAGCTTAAACATCTTATTGCGCTTTATTTTTTTCTTCTGCTAGCTGCATGATTGTGTCTATCAGAGATATTATCTGCGCATTTGTTTTTCCTTTTCGTGTCACCAGATAAAGACTTTGTTCAATATTCAAATCGGGAACCTCAATTATTTTTGCTGTTCTGTATTGTTCTTTGGGGGTGGCTGCGCTCAAGAAGCCAAAGGCATTAGGAAGCTGTGAAACCACGAGAGCAACTTGAGGCGCATTTTGCATGGTAATTCTATCTTCGGTAATTTCCTGCCCGTTTAGCAACTGTTTAACAACAGTACGAAAAATACCGCCTGTAGAATGTTCCGTGATGATTTTAATGGGGCCGAGGTCATGGCCAAGTTCCTGCCAGTTTTTTACATTCCCTATGAAAATATCTTTGACTTGTTCACCGGTTAAAGTCTCAATGGGGCTGCTTTCATGAACAATAAAGTTCACTTTCTGCACGCTTAAAGGGTGTAGGACAAAATCTTCGTTTTTCAGGCCTAAGCCTTCTTTATTGAGCTTGTTGATAACGTTTTCCAACCTGGAAGAAATCATGGCAATATCAGCCTCTTCCTGGGCCAATGCTCTCAGGCCGCGCCCTGAACTGGTTACAAATAAATCAAAGTTTACGCCTGTATCTTCTCTGACTTTGTCCTTGTTCTCGCGGATGATGAAGTTCGTGACTGTTGTAGAACCCCTGATTACAACTGGCTTTGTATCTCCTTGTGATTGTGCTGCGTTAACCAGTACGCCAAAATACGTACAGCATATCGCAAATAAAAGGAAAAATATGTTTTTAGCTGTCATGATACATTTGATGTTAGCTTGGTATCATTATCTATTTTAAGGATATCTTTTTCAAAAGAGAATTAAAAAACCAAAACCTATCTCTGTATTCAGCTTTTTTCCTGCATGTTTTTGAGTGTTTCCGCACTTTCTTCGGCGATCTGCATAACGATGGGGGAGGACCGGGCATGCATGGCGACGTGATCTCCTTGTTCTTCAAGTGGTACTGCGTCACGGACCTGCATCCGGTATATTCCAAAGAGGGTGACGAGCAGGAAGGTTGCCCCTAGAGATAAGAAAAAAAGATCAGGGCCGAAAGCATTCATCAAGGCTGTCACGCTGACCGGTCCCAAAATTGCGGCGCCTCCATTTAGAAGGACAAGTGTCGCACTAGCGGCAACGATTTCATTTTGTTCCAAATGGTCGTTTGTATGTGCTAGGGCAAGTGCGTATATAGAAAGACTGACGCCCCCCAAAAGTAACATACAAACAATCAACCCAGTAATACTCATGCCTGAAATACCGTAGGTTAAAAAACAAAGAAGCGCGCTCAAGGCCGTGACCACAATCAGAACACGTCTGCGGTCAAAACGGTCAGATAGCCATCCAATTGGCACCTGAAATAAAATCCCCCCAAAAATAAAAGCGGCCATGAAGGTTGAAATCTGTGCAACGCTCATACCGATTTCTGCCGCATAAACAGCCGCAATCCCAAATAAAGCTGCGCCTGTAATACCAGAACCAATAACGCCAATAATGCCAAGCGGTGAAGATTTATAGAGCTTTTTGAGGGCCACAGGGGCGGGTTCTTCAAAATGGGGGGCGGGGCGGCTGGACAGGGCAATCGGCAAAAGCGCGAAAGATACCAAAACGGAAGTGAGCACGAACAGCTCTATGTCTTTCGGGTCGGCAATATTTAAGAGGAATTGTCCAAGTGCCATGCCGATATAGAGAATGATTAGATATAGGGCGAGCATCTGCCCGCGTGTTTTGTTTGTTGCCGCTTGGTTAAGCCAGCTTTCAATCACGATATACAGACCTGCATAACTAAAGCCTGTGAAAATCCGCACGCCACCCCAGATAATCGGATCCGGAAAAATGCCATGCAGTAAAACGGTCGTGGAGGCAAGAGAGGCAAGAGCGGCGAAAACCCGGATATGGCCGACTTCCCGGATCAGTTTTGGCACAAGCCAGGACCCAGCCAGAAAGCCTGCATAATACATGGACATAATAATTCCGGTTGTCAGCGTAGAAAAGTCTTCAAGTGTTGCGCGCACACCAAGCAGTGTGCCTTGAAGGCCGTTTCCGATCATGATCATGGCAAGGCCGAAAAAGAGCGGCCAGGAAGCCAGAAGAGTTGCGCGCATGTTAGAAGTAAGCCGTTTGAATAAAAGGTTAATTTCACCTCTAAATTAAGCTGAACCCCGTAATAATTCAAACAAATTCATAAAACCATCTCGTCAGAAACTGCATAGGCTGGTATGATTCTTCAAAATTTATTTTCTTAAGATTTGAATGAACACAGTACAATCTACAGGCACAACAACGACATATAGTCTCAGTAAATTCACCATCTTGTTGGTAGAAGACTATGAATTTATGCAAAATCTAATTACTGGGATGCTGCGTGCCTTCGGAGTTGGTCAGATCATCGTGGCAGAAGGGGGCATCGAAGCACAAGGTATGTTGAATGTCATGGCGAATTCAAAAAGTTCTGATGTAAAGCTGGTAGATATTGTGATTACGGATTGGATGATGCCGGAAGGCTCCGGTGATAAACTCACTAAATGGATACGGAACCACAAAAAAGACCCGGTTAAATTCATGCCCGTTTTGACCATTAGCTCTTATGCCAGTAAGGAAATGATCGTTGCTTCGCGTGATTCAGGTGCAAATGAAGCTCTAGTAAAGCCGCTTTCAGGCGAAAAGCTGGCTAAGCGTATTTTGTCGATGATTGATCACCCCAGACCTTTCGTAAAGTCTCCGGATTTTTTTGGGCCCGACCGGAGGCGCCGTCAATTGGTCTGGTCGCATGATGAACGCAGACAAATGGACCCGGAAATGGTAAAGGTGAATAATGAGCAACCCTAAAGATTATACCCAGGAAGAAGATGTTGAAATCTATAACCGTGTAAACCGGTTAAAAGTCAAGGCCGGCGGAGAAGAAGATGGCGGACCAGGGAAATTCGATCAGTCTGTCATTGATAACGCCAATACCGTTATCACTAAAATGGCGTCTTTATATCCAAAAGAAATCGAAAATGTTCTGAAGGCGCTGGATAAAGAATGGGATCAGCTTAAGGCTACGGATGATGAAGCCGAGAAAAAGCGCTTGGTAGAAAGATTATCCAATACAGCCAATCAAATTAAAGATCTGGCTGGTACATTCAGCTATACGCTGATGGAATATTTTGGAGATTCTCTGTGCACATATATTCTTGAAACATCTCTTGATAAAGAAGAACAATTTATTATCGTACAGGCGCATGTGGATGTGATGGGCGTTGCGTTCCGGGAAGGCCTGAAAGATGATGATGGTGGTGCAGTTGCAGAAGAACTCAAAGCAACAGTTCAAAAAGCGATAGAGAAATATAATTAAAGTTAAAGTGATTTAACAGAGGGGCGTATCATGCAATCAACCAATCATATTTTTATGGTCCAACCGGTGGATTTTCACTCAAATCCCCAAACCAAAGAGACAAACGCGTACCAGCATGATGATGATAAAGATCAGGAAGAGATTCAAAAAAAGGCGCTCGCCGAGTTTCAGGCTTTTCGTAATTTGTTGGTTGATCATGGTGTAAATGTAACAACGGCGCTTGGCCAGTCAGAATGTCCGGATGATATTTTTTGCAATAACTGGATTTCCACTCATGCAGGCCGCCGTGCCGTTTTTTATCCGATGTTAGCAGAAAATAGACGTTCGGAGCGCCGGGCTGATCTGATTGCGCTCATGCGCAAGATGTATACAGATATTTTTGATTTCTCCAGCTATGAGCAAAAAGGTCAAGCGCTGGAAAGCACGGGAGCCTTGTGCCTGGACCGGGTTAATAAGATTGCTTATTTTAATGAATCCCGCCGGGCGCATAAAGACATTGCCAAAATCTGGGCAGAGACGATGGAGTATAAGCTTATTCCTTTTGAGACCGAGTATAAAGGCAAGCCGGTTTATCATGCAGATGTTGTGATGTGGATTGGCTCTAAGCTTGCAGGCGTAACGACGGAATGTATTAAATCAAAAGAAGCCGTTTTGGGGCCTTTATCTAAAACACATGAGATCGTTGAATTTACAACAGTACAAATGGAATCTTTTTGCGGGAATTCCCTGGAAGTAGTTGGAAGCAATAATGAGCCGATGCTTGTGATGTCCAAAGCAGGATTTAAAGCACTCGATGCTGCGCAGAAGAAAACGATCAAAGGCCATTACAAACATATTCTTCAGCCGGATCTAAAGACGATTGAATATTATGGCGGCGGTTCAGCACGCTGTATGTTGCTTGAACTTTTTTAAATATTGACATAACTCTAAATTTGTTTTATTCAACCCGTCATGTTGAATAAAATCGAACGAGCAGGACAGTCGCTTCAGCTTCTTTCCGCCAAACTGAAATTTGATAAGGCATTTAAGGTTGCCAGCGATCCCGGCGTCTTATTCTCGTCGATGCATGCAATCATTTTTTCTCAGAGTCCGTCGCCGGTTGTACAAGGTTTGGGGTATGCTTCTCTTGGTCTGACCGTTGCTGTTACAACATTAAGAGAGCACTTTAAAGGTAGAAATCAGCAAATTGCCGCACAAGTGAATCCTCTTCTTGAAAGATGGAATCAGCCTGCTTTTGATAAACCAACCTTTCCCCTTTATTTAAATGGTGTTGTTCTTGGAGGTGTTGCCGTGACTGCAGGTATAATGGGAGATTGGCTGTCCGCTGCAATCAGCGGGAGTTATACTTTGGCAAATGCCGGAAAAGGCGCGCAGGTTGCGGGTGCATGGTCTTTAAACGACATCACTTCAAGATTAAGAATAGAAAAGATTCCCGGTTTTAGACGTCTATCCGAATATACTTTATCCCTGCCCGAGTTTTGGGGATCTGCGGGAGCACTTATTTATGGCATTGCATATTCAAATGGATTGCTTTCAGCCGTAGGCGCTTTATCCGCAAGCGTTGCTGTGGTCGCGGCAAAAGTGAATAATGGCAAACCGGAAAACACCGGCATGTCTGAACTGGTACAATCTATTCCTTTTATTAGAGATAGAATAAAGATCATTGCTTCAGATCAGGTTCTGTCTCGACGTTTCATGAAATTTGCGAGCTCTTTTTATGCTGCCGGTGCAGCTTGGTTGGGGAATCCGGGAGCAGCTGCGGCACACGGATTTGCAGCAGTTGGAAATCACAGGCTTGAACGTGCTGATTTGGCTCGGCAAATGCAGGCTCTAGAAAAAGCACCATCATAATAAATTACTGCGCCGTCCAGCCGCCATCCATGGGCAGCATGGAACCGGTAATGTTTGCGCCAGCATCTGAGCAAAGAAAAACGCATAGCGCGCCGATTTGATCTACAGTTGTAAATTGTTTGCTCGGCTGGGCCGCCAGGATAACGTTATTGATAACGTCTTCTTCGGAAATACCGCGTGTCTTGGCCGTATCCCCAATCTGATTTTCAACCAAAGCTGTTTTCACATAGCCCGGACAAATTGCATTGACGGTAATGCCGTCCTGAGCCGTTTCAAGTGCAATGGATTTCGTCATGCCTGCAATGCCGTGTTTGGCAGCCACATAGGCGCTTTTAAACGGGGAAGCGACAAGCGCATGCGCGCTGGCGAGGTTGATAATCCGCCCCCATTTATTTGTGCGCATGTACGGTACGGCATGTTTAATGGTATGAAAGGCGCTGGATAGATTGATTGCAATAATCTGATCCCATTTTTCAGTTGGAAACTCTTCAATTTTACTAACGTACTGAACGCCTGCGTTATTCACAATAATATCTACACTACCAAGTTTTGAAGCCGTGCTCTTGACGAGGTCTTCAATTTCTTCGGGCCTGGTCATGTCTGCGCCGTGATAGAGAATGGTCCGTCCTGTTTCTTTCTCAAGTGCACTACGGTCTTGTTCAATTTGGTCTATATCACCAAACCCATTTAGGACAACATGTACACCGTTTTCGGCCAATGCACGGGCCATGGCCTGGCCGATACCGCTGGTGGAGCCTGTGACGATGGCAACTTTATCTGTGATCATGGGAACAGGCTAAAAGGTTTAGGCCCGAACATCAAGGCGGTTACCGCGATTTTCAGCGTCAAACTGCATGCCGTTATAAAGCGTCGTGGTCTTATTGTTTACAATTTGTGCAGCGGATAAATCCGTTTCGACTTTGGTTTCAATCTGTCCGCTGGCATCCATAAAACGGCTGATCTTGCGGAAAGAGCCGTCGGGCTGTTGATCAAATACTTCCTCCAAAGAGGTAATACTACCGCCGCTATTTTGCTGAATGACGAGACGCCGCGATCCGGTGTCAGAGATAGAAATGCTTTCGCTTTTTGAAAATGTCCGCCCGTCTCCGGTTTCAAAATCTTGAGCACGCTGAAAGCCGTCTTCCGTGGGGATATTTTCTTCACGTACAAGCCGCGTTTGTGGCGCGCTTTTAGATCCGGTAACAACAAGCGGATTTAAAGACAGGCTGATCTCAACGGCTTTACCCGGCGCAGGAGTTTTGTCCGGGCGCGCAGGCTTAATGTCTGACCCGGTCTGGTCAGGCTTTTTGCGGGCAAGCATGGCCTGCAAAGCACTGTCACGGAGCTGAATATCCATGTGTCTCTATTCTGCCGATGTGGGGTAGGTGTTACACAAAAAAGCCATTACGCAATAAACGCCTTTATACGTCGCTAGAGGTGAAACCCGCTCCGTATATACAATTCCGGCAAAAATCTGCCGGTACCGATAAACCGTGTAACCATTCCTATTTTACCATTTTTGAGGCTTTTCTGTACAGCATCAAAACAGGGTGGTCTGTGGATTGTTTAGGGATTGTTTTTGGCATTGCCAAAACTTGAAAAACCCGTTTATTCTTTGGGTATGCAACCCATAGAAAATGCCCGTTTGCGCTATGTTTTATCCTGGATTTTATGGCCGGTCCTGTTTTTCGGGGCAGTTAGCCTGACTATATGGGCTTTTGCAGGTGATAGCCCTGTTTTGATGTTCAATCTCATTTACCTGTCTTTGGCTGCCTCTTTGTTGTTTTTAGAGCGGATTATGCCCCATGAAGAGCAATGGCTTGAAAAAGACGGGCAGACCTTTGCCAATTTGGCTCATACGCTGCTGAGCAAGGGCGTTGTACAAGGATTGATCGTCTTTGGCGGGGTAATCGGGATCACCTCTATGGTGACGCCTGTTGATGATGCCGGGTATGGTATCTGGCCGCGTGACTGGCCAATGGCCGTGCAGGTGGTGATGGGGCTAATCGCAGCCGAATTCGGCCTATACTGGGCGCACCGCATCGCTCATGAATGGTATCCGCTCTGGCGGTTTCATGCCGTCCATCACAGCGTCACACGGCTTTGGGTGATCAATACAGGGCGGTTTCACTTCGTTGATTCCGTCTTTAGCATCATTCTGGGCATTACAATTTTGCTCATCCTTGGTGCGCCTTTGGAAGTGGTTAAATGGCTGTCTGCCGTAACTGCCTATATTGGCCTCCTGACGCATTGTAATGTTGAAATGCGGTTCGGCCCTGTATCATGGGTGTTCAATACGCCCGGCCTGCATCGCTGGCATCACAGCCAGGACTTACGGGAAGGCAATAAAAATTACGGGGAGAATCTGGTAATCTGGGATCAGATTTTCGGGACCTATTTTAATGCAGACCGCCGCCCGCCTGTCGATATCGGGATCCCGGAGGCTATGCCATCCGGCTTTGTTCAGCAGCTTCTGTGGCCTTTTAAAAGCTTCCGCAAACCCGAATAATATTTACATATCTAAAGAAAATTGGACAGAGGCCAGACACTGCTTTATAGTCCGGCTCGATGGCAAAAATTATAGCAAAAAGAACCTTTTGGGCTGTTCTCGCGCTCGGCTTTGTACTGGCTTTCCTGCCCGGGCAAACAGTGTCTTATGCCCAAGAGCAAGAGGTGGAACAGGAAGACTCTGGTGAGGGGTCTTTCTGGGATTTCCTGACGCGTAAAACAGATACGCCGCCTGTGCCTGTGCGTAAACCAGCTCGCGCTGGGCAGGCTCAAAATATGACGCTGGATCTACCGGTTGAGGATACGCTTAAATCCCGCGATGTTGATCTCTATCAAAAGATTTTTGCGTTGATCCGTGATGGGGAGATTACCAAGGCGCGGGAATATATGCTTGATCTGAGTAACGGATTGTTGCTTGGCCATGCCAGGGCGCAAATTCTGCTCCACCCGGTGCATAGAGCCCGCCATCCGGATTTACGCGCTTGGCTTCAAAACCATGCAGATCATCCACAAGCGCCGCAAATCTATAAGCTTGCCCGCGCCCGCGCACCTGAAGGGACAAGTATCAAAGCGCCGGAGATCAGTTCAAACTTTCCTTATGGGCGCCTTGGTCATACAAAAGCCGGTAAGGCGTATGTTTCTAAAAAGAAACGTAGCGCTACGCAAACACAGGGTATCAAAAATCTTACGCTTCAAATTCGTGGCCTGGTACGAAAGACCCAGCCGAAAAAAGCACTCTCTCTTTTAAGTGAAAGTGATTTACGAAAGGCCATGGATCAAACGGAATATGATAGTTTGCGTGCGCTGATTGCGTCCGGTTATTTTTATGCGGGCTATAATAAAAAAGCGAAAGAGATCGCTGAAAGTGTTTTAAAAAAATCTGCGCGCACGGTTCCAATGGCCGGTTGGATTTACGGTTTAAGCGAATGGCGTGATGAAAATTATAAAGAAGCTGCACGTGGTTTTGAACGTGCGGCAACGTCCCCTTATGCATCCGGCTGGATGATCTCTGCGGCCTCTTATTGGGCAGGGCGCACGCATATGCGGCTTCGTAATCACAAGAAAGTCAGTACGTGGCTTGAGCGGTCTGCTGCTTATCCAAGAACATTTTATGGATTAGTAGCAACGCGTGCGCTTGGACGCGATCCGGTTTTTGACTGGGAAGTTCCGGGCTATACACGCGCTCACCGTAAATTCATTTCATCACATGCACAGGGGCTTCGGGCCAGGGCGTTGGTTGAGATCGGTGAAATTGGTTTGGCTGAGGCAGAGCTTAAAAATATCTCTCTTGGGCAAAAGCACAAAGATATAGAAGCGATTTTGGCGTTTGCCTCTGAATATAAACTTCCTGCACTGTCTTATAGAATTGGGAATGCCGTTACGGCGCAAGACGGGGGTGTATATGATGGCGCATTATATCCTGTTATGTCGTGGAAGCCGGAAGGTGGTTTTCAAATAGACTCTGCCTTGGTACATGCTTTCATCCGTCAGGAATCTAAGTTTGACAGCATGGCGCAAAGCGGATCAGGAGCTACGGGCTTAATGCAAATTATGCCTGCGACTGCGAAGCATCTTGCCGGAGGCAAAAATTTCAAAAGCAAAGCCGATCAGTTTCAATTAAAAGATCCGGCCTATAATTTAAAACTCGGGCAAGCTTACTTAAAAGAATTACTCGCACATCCTGGTGTGGATGGTGATCTTATGGCGCTGGCGATTGCCTATAATGCCGGACCTGGAAACTTGACCCGCTGGCAACGCGAACGTATTCGTATCGATGAGCCCTTGTTATTTATCGAAACAATCCCGTTCAGCGAAACGCGTGCGTTTGTGGAGCGTGTACTTGCCAATTTCTGGATTTACCGTATCCGTATGGGACAGGAAAACCCAACTCTTGAAGCTGTCGCATCCGGCCGCTGGGCACGGTTTGCACAAAATATGCATGATACAAAAATGGCAGAGCGCTAAGCAGCGAGAAAAGTGAGGGCCTGTTCTTTTAGGCTTGCATCCCCTAAAGCAAGGATTTGCCCTTCAGATGCCATCGTAAGCGGATTACCGTCCCAATCACAGATAAGACCGCCTGCGCCTTCAATGATCGGCGGCAGGGCCATATAGTCGTAGGTGGCAAGGCCGCTTTCTATGACACAATCCAGCCAGCCATTGGCAATCAGCCCGTAGGAATAGCAATCCCCGCCCCAGATCACGGATTTAAACTGATCGTACATTTTCGGCCAGGTCTCCGGCATCTGGCTGGGAGATGTACTGCCGACAATGGCGTCTTTTAAAGAGGTGCAGGACCTGGTTTTAACCGTTTTGCCGTTAAACAGGGTCGGCTCCCCTTTCGCACCAATCCAGCGTTCCTGTGAAATTGGTTGGTCAATCGTGCCCAGAACAGGTGCACCATTCTCAGCCAGCGCGATCAGCGTGCCGAAAGTCGGACGACCAATCATAAAGCTCTTGGTGCCGTCAATCGGGTCGATGACCCAGGTAAAGCCGTTCTGGCTTTCCTTTGGGCCAAATTCTTCACCTAGAATCCCGTCCTGTGGACGGTGCATTTCTATAATTTCCCGCAAGCGCTTTTCTACCGCGCGGTCGGCGGCGGTAACAGGGGTTTCATCTTCTTTGGTATCAATCTCAAAGCTCTGCCGGAAATAATGCCTGATAATTGTTCCGGCCTCATCGGCCATATATTCGGTGAGTTGAATAAATTCTTGCATCTACGTATTGTTCTCCGCTTATATAGAAGTCTAACAAAAATGCTTTGAAGACATAGGGTTAAAGATGAAAACCGTCCAGGATATCCGCAACGAATTTATTGATTATTTTGTTCAAAATGGTCACACGCACGTGGCTTCAAGCCCGCTTGTGCCCCAAAACGACCCGACCCTGATGTTTGCTAATTCAGGCATGGTACAGTTCAAGAATGTTTTTACAGGGGCGGAAAAGCGCGATTATACGCGTGCGACCACAGCTCAAAAATGCGTGCGTGCTGGCGGTAAGCATAATGATCTTGATAATGTCGGTTACACAGCGCGTCACCATACATTTTTCGAAATGCTCGGGAATTTTTCCTTTGGCGATTATTTTAAAGAAGAAGCAATTAGCTTTGCCTGGGAGCTCGTCTCTAAAAATTTCGGCATGCCTAGAGATAAACTTTTGGTGACGGTGCATTCCACAGATGAAGAAGCAGCTGATCTCTGGAAAAAAATCGGCGGCTTTAGTGATGATAAAATTATTCGTATTCCAACCGATGATAATTTTTGGCAAATGGGTGATACGGGTCCATGTGGACCGTGTTCAGAAATTTTCTATGATCAGGGCGATAAGCTCTGGGGTGGACCGCCGGGCAGCCCCGAAGAAGACGGCGACCGTTTCCTGGAATTCTGGAACCTCGTTTTTATGCAGTTTGAGCAAGAACCGGGCGAGGACGGTAAACCCAAACGCACGCCGTTACCTAAACCTTGTGTGGATACAGGCATGGGGCTGGAGCGCATGGCTGCACTCATGCAGGGCAAATCCTCAAATTATGATATCGACTTGCTGCGGTCTATCATTGAACAGTCCGCCGACTTGACAGGCGTTTCCGCAGATGGAGATCAGGCTGCCAGCCACCGTGTGATTTCAGATCACTTGCGTTGCTCTGCATTTTTGTTAGCGGATGGAGTGATGCCGTCTAATGAAGGGCGGGGTTACGTGCTGCGCCGGATTATGCGCCGGGGCATGCGTCATGCGCACTTACTAGGCGCAGAAGAGCCGCTTCTATATAAGCTCTTTCCAACGCTTTTAAATATGATGGGGCAGGCTTACCCTGAACTGAAACGGGCCGAAGCACTTATCACTGAAACGCTGAAAAATGAAGAAACGCGTTTCAAGCAAACGCTCGACCGGGGGCTCAAAATTTTAGATGAAGAATCCGGCAAACTTGGCGATGGTCAAACGCTTTCCGGCGAGATTGCATTTAAATTATATGATACGTATGGATTCCCGGTTGACCTGACGGCGGATGCATTAAAGGCGCGCAATATTGCCGTGGATATGGACGGGTTTGAAGCTGCCATGGCTGCACAAAAAGAAGCTGCGCGTAAAAGCTGGGCAGGGTCCGGTGATGCAGGTACGGACGAGTTGTGGTTTGATTTGGTGGAAGAATTACCGGCATCCGAATTTCTGGGTTATGTGCAGGATGTTGCTGCCGGGCAGGTGCTGGCAATCATTAAGGATGGGCAAAAAGTTGATACCTTAAAAGAAGGCGAAGAGGGGCAGATTATTGTCAATCAGACGCCGTTTTATGCCGAAAGCGGTGGGCAGGTCGGGGATCAGGGCGTGATGTTAACCTCTGCCGGAGATAGCTTTGCAGTCACTGATACGCAAAAGAAACTTCATAAGCTCTGGGTACATGTCGGTACAGCAACGAAGGGCGAGATTTCCGTTGACGAAGGAGTAGAGCTGCGCGTCGATACAGAACGCCGTGACCAGATCAAAGCCAATCACTCTGCGACACATCTGATGCATGAAGCTTTGCGTCTTGTACTTGGGGGTCATGTTGCCCAGAAAGGCTCATTGCAGGATGACACGCGTACACGTTTTGATATTTCACAACCTGTGGCCATTAAGCTGGAAGAGCTTGAGAAAGTTGAGCAAATCGTCAATGACGAAATCATTGCCAATACGCCTGTGAACACGCAAGTCATGCCGCTGGATGAGGCGATGGAAACAGGTGCAATGGCGCTGTTTGGTGAAAAATACGATGACGAGGTTCGCGTTGTCTCAATGGGGACGCAAGATGAAGGCGAGAGTAAACGCTACTCGGTGGAGCTGTGCGGCGGCACGCATGTGAAACAAACAGGCGAGATCGGGCTCTTCAAGATTATCGCTGAAAGCGCAGTGTCAGCTGGTGTACGCCGCATTGAAGCTGTGACAGGGAAGGGGGCACTGGCCTATTTCAATGAACAGGAAAGCATCCTGCATGATTTAGCGCAGAAACTAAAAACGCCTGTAGCTGAAATTTTGCCGCGTGTTGAAGGCTTGATGGATAAAACCAAAAAGCTGGAACAGGAAATCGCTACGTTACGCAAACAGCTTGCGACGGGCGGAGCAGGTGGCGGCGCCAATGACGATGTGAAAGATATTGGCGGGGTGAAATTTGTAGCAAAGGTTCTCCCCGATTTTCCGGCCAAAGACCTGAAAGGAATGGCCGATGAGCTCAAACAAAAAATCGGTTCTGGTGTAGTAGCCCTGATTGCAACAAGTGAAGATAAGGCCTCTATTGTTGTAGGCGTGACGGATGATCTCACCGATAAAATCAGTGCCGTTGACCTTGTGAAAGTCGGCGCAGAAGCGCTTGGCGGTAAGGGTGGAGGCGGCCGTCCGGACATGGCTCAGGCCGGCGGCCCGAATACAGATGCAGCTAATGATGCTGCTCAGGCGATTGAGGCGAAAATAAATTAATTTATTTACATAATTTATTTTATGTGATAAAGAGTTCTTATGAATTTTCTTGACTATATTGAGTCTAAATATGGCAAAGAGGATGCCTTTGCACACTCCAAAGTTCTTCAGGCTTTTGGTTACGAAGATTTACAGACTAATCAATGGGTTCCTGGCAATCGGTCCCATGCGGTTTTCTTAAATGAATGTGGTACTGTCATAAAATGCCTAGAGCGTGGTCTTGCGCAAGATTACTTTGATTTTGGTGATCGTCCTTATGTGCTAAAACCTACACAACATGCTTTTTTTGAACAAACAGCTTTATTCTTTTTGCCGGGCCTAAGCCTGAAGCCTCGTGGTCCAACGGTGGCAAATCCGGTTGATTATCTCTATAAGATGGTTTCACAAGAAGGGTTGTTTGCTCTGGATATTGATATCGAAAATATTGCATTTTTGACGCCTTCCGATATTTGCCCCTTATCTCTTCCTGTCATTATTGATCATGGCTGTATTAGACACAATCTGCAAAACGGATCACCTATAGAAAATAGTCCTTATGAGGGATTACAAGAAACACTATTTGCGCCTTTCATAGAGGCTCTTGGCGATAATTGGGAAGCCATACTGGATGGTGACCAAGATGCCGCGAATGAGTATAAAGGGGTCTGCAGAGAGTCCCTGGCGGATGAGCAAGGGATATTGTGTAACGGATGGTTAGACTTGTCACACTCTTTACAAACTAGAACAAAGCCTGCGCGCGCCAGCTACAGTTCTCAAAACCTGGCTCTGGCCCTTGCTTAAAAACATTTGCCCAATATTTTTTCTTGATAGTTCTAGCGCGGTCGCGTTTATTACGACAAATAAAGGTAAGGCTTCTATTGTTGTCGGCGTGACGGACGATCTCACCGGTAAAATCAGTGCCGTGGAGCTGGTGAAAGTCGGTGCCGAAGCGCTTGGCGGTAAGGGTGGAGGCGGCCGTCCCGGCATGGCTCAGGTTGGCGGCCCGAATGCAGACGCGGCGAATGGTGCTTTTGAGAAGATAGAAAAGAAAATCTAACTAAATAATTTTACTAGCACCTTAATACTGCATCGGCAGCCAGCCTGGCATTTTTGGGTACAGCTCTATTTTGTATTACTTCAGAGCTGCATATTGCAGATATAAGTGTTGAAAAATGAGAGGGTCTAAAATATTTTTCGCAGGATGCAATATGATTTATAATGGCAAGCCATCTTTCCGGTTTGTAGTGTACCGGGTCAAACTTATCTGTTTTTCTATCGCTTAAAAATCTATCCGTAATACCTGCAGCTTCAAAAACTTTGTCGTAAAGTAAACGACCCCATTGTGTGACAATATCAGATTGTTGATTTGCATAGTTAGAAGATACACCTGCTCTTTGATTTCCAAGAAAACTAAATACGCTCGAAATAGCTTCCATATTGTCTCTGCCAAGAGAGATAAAGTGTCGTGTAAGTTTATCAATATCCATTTGAGATTCATGCTCAATTTTGATTTCGGACAGGATTTCAAAACCTTCTAACTCACCGCCCTTGGGGACTCTTGAAACCCAGAGAGACTTATGCCCTCTAAATCCTGTTTTTGCATGCGGTTCGTAGTAATAGTTTTTGCGCGCTACTGTCGCCGGATATTCTTCAATCGCTTTCATGGCATTGCCAAGAGTATCAAGACTTTGTCTGTTTTTGAAAGCAGATGTCTTCTTAAGGGCAATCATCATAGTTCTGAGGTAATCTACATTCCGGTCAGGTGCTGGTACGTTTGCACCTGTCTTTCGTTTACAAGATCCCAACTCTTTGGCAGATGCCTGAATAATACATAGATCAGCATTCGAGTTCATATTGCGTTGTTCACAATAGCGGTTTAACCATTCCCGAAAACCCATATCCTCATAGCTATATTCACCGGGTCTTTCGTATTGTTCTAAGAAATCTCTATATGGGATTTCTATGTATGAAAAACCATGCTCTTCACAAAAGGTACGGGTTTGTTCAGCCAGATGCACCGCAGCCTCTTGAGCAATATCATGATAATCGCTGGCATTCATACCTGGCACAGGCTGCGCAGCTGAATTCCACCCCTTTTTGGGGTCGTAAGCTGCGTGGCTTAGAGCTTCACTAGGATGATGAAGTTGAACAACGTTTTGCAAAACACATACCCTCTATACTGAATATACATAGCTTAATCAGAGTCTTCTTATATATGCAAGAGTTTGTTTAATTAATAAACAAAACTTACGAAATTTATAACTTTATAACAAAAACAATATGTAAAATCAAGATATTTTTTAGGTATTATTTTAATATTTTATCTCAAGATATGCTCTTGCCCTTTAAAGACGCCGCCGTTATAAAGCGCGTACATTTCATATCAACACCATATTGAGAGGTTTTTTATGGCTCTGGAACGTACATTTTCAATCATTAAGCCGGATGCAACCAAGCGTAATCTGACAGGGGCAATTAATGCCAAGATGGAAGAGGCGGGCTTGCGGATTGTCGCTCAAAAGCGCATTCACATGACCAAGGAGCAGGCCGAAGGGTTTTACGCCGTTCATAAAGAGCGTCCGTTTTTTGGTGAGCTAACCGAATTTATGAGCTCTGCCCCTGTGGTTGTACAGGTTCTGGAAGGGGAAAATGCTGTTGCCAAAAATCGTGAGGTGATGGGTGCAACCAATCCGGAAGAAGCCGATGCGGGTACGATCCGTAAAGAATTTGCTTTGAGCATTGGTGAAAACTCGGTCCATGGCTCTGACAGTCTTGAAAACGCAAAAATCGAAATCGACTATTTCTTTAATGAAGACGAAATTGTTGGATAGAGCTTAAGAGCTCATCCATTGACGCAAAGCAGTTTCAGCGCGTTGCGCCGCGGCCGGGAAGGACATGATGTGGGAGACGATATCTCCTTCCTCCTGACCTTTGAGCAGGCGTTCGGCTTGCATGGACATTTCCGTCATCTCAACCAGTCCGAAATTTCCGGCCATGCCTTTTAGTTCATGCGCACGGGCATTCATGGCTTCTTTATCCTGTTTTTCCTGTGCTTCAATTAGCGCGCTGATAATTTCATGCGTTTTATCAAGCAAACCTGCCAGAAGCTCATCCAGCTGCTCTTTGCCCAGATTATCTTTTAAAGTTCCCAGTGTTTGGGTATCAAAAATTGTATCCAGATTATCGAACGTTTCTAACGGTGGATCTGTCAGGTTTCTGTTGGCAGGCACCTTTTCTTCTGTGCCGGTTTGAGAGGTTTGTACTGTTTTTTGTTTATCAACAATCCCCATCAGAACATCTGCGATTTTTGTCAGTAGCGTATCCGGGTCAATCGGTTTGGGCACAAAAGCCGTAATGCCTGCTTCAAAATAAGATAGCTGGTCTTCTTCTGAAGTATTTGCGCTCAAGGCAATAATCGGTGTGCCGGCAATCACTGGGTCTTCCATCTTGCGGATTTTCCGGGCGGCCTCATCACCTTTTAATTTTGGAAGCTGGATATCCATTAAGATAAGATCATAAGGAGCCTGCGTAGCTTCTGAGAGTTGTTCGATGAGTGTTTGAGCGTCTAGCATAGAACTGGTTTCACAGTCTATTTTTTCAAGGAAACCGAGAATAACCCTGATATTTACTTCATTATCATCCACGACAAGAATACGGGGTGTTTTCTCGAGCTCTTCTATTCTTCGTACTGGATCAAGTGCATGATCTTCTTCAGTTGACGTTTCTGCGCTGTCTATTTTCTGCACTTCTTCCGGTTCAGGTGTATCATCTTCAAGAGTAAGGTCCGGTTTTAAGATTTCCGGAATTTGCGCTTCCTGATCACCGCTTAACATTTTCAAGGTAAAGTGAAAGACGCTACCCTGATCTTCTTTGCTGGAAACTTTAATTTCACTGCCCATAGCCTGGATAAGGCCTTTACAAATAGCAAGACCTAGCCCCGTTCCGCCATATTTGCGGGTAATGCTTGTATTGGCTTGCGCGAACGGTGTGAACAGGTTTTTCATGCCTTCTGGAGAAATGCCAATACCGCTATCTTTGACGGCAAAGCGGATATTATATAGTCCCCCATCTGTTTTTTCCGCGCTGACACGGATTCTGACGCTACCTTCAGAGGTGAATTTGATGGCATTCCCGGTGAGGTTCAAAAGAATCTGACGCAGCCTGTTTGGATCACCAATGACAAAAGACGGCACGTTCTCATCAATCTGTGTTTCAAGTGTAATGTTTTTAAGCGCTGCATGGCCAGACATAAGCGTAGAAATTCCCTGAATCATACGTGAGAGGTCGAAGGAGATTTGTTCAATTTCCATGCGTCCGCGTTCAATCTTTTCAAAGTCTAGAATATCATTGAGCAGGGTCAGCATCGCATCACCGGATTCCTGAATAGTCTGGATATATTCTTTTTGCTGTTTGTTAATCTGGCTATCAAGGAGCAAGCGGACCATGCCCATAATGCCAGTCATAGGTGTACGAACTTCGTGCGATACAACAGCCAGGAAAGCGCTTTTGGCGCGGTTGGCTTCATCGGCCACATCCTTGGCTTTACGCATTTCTTCCGTGCGCTTTGCTTCACGTTCCCGCAATTGAGCCAAAAGCTGACGCTCTTTTTCAATCACTTTGAGAAGCCTGGCCTGCTCAGCGGATTCTTTTGTGTGGCGCAGCCGCACGAGTGAAAGCGTTTCTTTATTAGCTTGCGCTTTTTCTTCAAACATCTGGTCTTCTTCCAGATTGATTTTTTTTAGCATAGCAAAGATGAAAAAGACCGCCTGCGGGGCGAGCATAATCCAGAACCCGTTCAAGGTAATATCTGTAAGGGTCAGATTGCCGCTGAGGGCAGAGCCTGAAATGATCAATCCGGCGAGAACAAACAGCCAGGCCCAGATGAGTGGGGCAGCTTCGTTTTTGCCGCCTTGCGCTTGCGCAAAACATAAAAGCGGCAAACCTATAAAGGTCAAAATGGTCGGGCCATAGAAAAGAATTGTACGAATGACCGGGGGCATTGGCACAGGAATGAGTGCAATCATCGCACATCCAAAAATGACAAGGCCAAGGCCATTGATAAAGTACCTCTCCGTATAATCGTATTGCTTTATATTCAAAAAGATTTTGGTCAATCCAAGCGAGCATATGGCCAGAAGGCCTGTCAGAAACGGCAAGACATTCCCTTGAAAATGGCCGATGCCTGTAATGTTTGCATTGTTCCAGAGCAAGATCATACCAAGCAGAATGTAATAAGCTGCAAAAGGCAGGTACATCGTTGAGCGTTTTGAAAGTGACAAAGACAGGCAGAAGAAAACCATGCCCGACACAAAAATCATCAGCCAGGATAAAGGCGTTAAGACAGGTGCATTTTGTTCTAGTAAAAATGTCTGTGTCACTAAAACAGGATTGAGCGTGAGAGGAACGCCTTCCAGAGGCCTTATAGAGACAAGCACTAGCGTTTCACGCTCGCTTTGAAGATTCAGGGCAAAGTGGCCGGTTTTAGTAAAGTTTGCAGCGCGAATTTTCTCAAAATCAACCGTATTGTTTTGGTTTGCTTGAACCGGATAGGTGTAGACCTGAACAGAATTTGCAAAGCCGTACCGGCCTTCAAACGTATTCCCAAAACCCATCATCCAGTTCTGACTGGTGTGGTTGTTAAGCGCTCTGAAAACCAGCCATGTGGGCGTGCCGTGATAGCCTAAATTAACAATATCGCGCGTGTTGCGGCGGTTCAGGGAAAAATCACGCGCTTGGCGAATTACATCTTCAACGCCATATTTATTATTCGGATCAGGTACGACGTAAAAATAGGGCCCTAAAATATGGGACTGGTCCTGCTCATTCATTACAAGGGCGATGTATTTTGTCTCAAGCGGACTGCCTTGCGCATTCACCGGGAGGTTTTGATCTTCTGTGAAGCGGCCCCTGCCGGCTTCAAACAGATTTTGAAAATCGTCCTGGTCAAGGGCGGGCGCTGTCTGGTCTATTATGGTTTGAGCCTGCGCGGGCAGGGCACTGAAAATAATCAGCGCCAGCAGAAAAATGCTTCCGCCGAAAAGGCGGATAGCCCGTGAATACCTCTTAGAAACTATGCCCTTTTTTCCCATGCGAGACTTAAATCCAGCTGAAATGCGTGAAAGAGAACTCTCCATCCTCTATCTTGCGGAAAACTGGTTACGAAATGATGAAGATCGTGGGTTTTAAATTACGGAAAATAATTGGTTTTTTAGAGTAAAAACAAAGCCATAAGGGTTAAAATGACACCCGTGCCAATCACAACAAATTTGCTGATATGGGTAAAACCGTGCCACATATCTTCGGCGCGGCTTAATTCTTCCGGTTCCGGGGTGCGGGGGGCGTGGTCAGCCATGGCGAGATCCTTTTTTATTTTTGCCTGTCTATTGAATCATATTTTAAGATTTTTTCAAGACAGCCAGGCGTCTTGTGTGTGCTCAATTTGTACGCTTTGCGATGACTCTTCAATAACGTGACCGATTTCAAAAACCGTTTCACCGCTTTTTTGAAGCTGTTCAATCAAAGCCTCTTTATTTTCAGCAGTGCAGATCACGGTCATCCCGATCCCGCAATTAAGCGTACGGGCCATATCTACCGGGTCGAGATCGCCTGCTTCGCGCAGCCATTTAAACTGTCCGGGCAGGGGCCAGTTTTGGGCGTCCAAAGCTACGCCCAGACCTTTGGGTAAAATCCGCGGAATATTTTCAATCAGCCCGCCGCCGGTAATATTGGCAAGCCCTTTGATAAGAGAACTGTTTTCTTTCAGGACGGATAAAACACTGCGCACATAAAGCCGTGTCGGGGTTAAAAAGACATCTGCAAATGTTTTCCCATCTTTTGAAAACGGTGCAGGGCTGTCATAGCTATAGCCTTGCGTTGAGCTCATAATCTTGCGCACAAGCGAATAGCCGTTGGAGTGCAGGCCGCTGGAGGCAAGACCCAGAACAGTGTCTCCGGCCTCAATACTCTCGCCTGTTAGCATTTGATCGCGTTCCACGGCGCCGACGCAAAAGCCGGCCAGATCATATTCTCCATCTGCATACATGCCGGGCATCTCGGCTGTTTCTCCGCCGATCAGTGCGCAGCCGGACTCTGCACATCCTTGCGCGATTCCTTCCACAACCTGCGCCGCCGTATCAACATCCAGCTTGCCGGAAGCAAAATAATCGAGAAAGAAAAGGGGTTCTGCGCCCTGCACGATCAAATCATTCACGCACATTGCGACAAGATCGATGCCGACCGTGTCATGCTTTCCGGTATCAATTGCGATTTTGAGTTTGGTGCCCACGCCGTCCGTGGCGGAAACAAGGACCGGGTCTTCATATCCGGCTTCCTTCACATCAAAAAAGGCGCCGAATCCGCCAATTCCCCCCATCACGCCGGGTCTTTTGGTCTTTGCAATGGCGGGTTTGATACGCTCGACCAGCGCGGCGCCGGCCTCTATATCCACACCGGCCTCTTTATAGGCGTTTTGTTTCATTTGTGATTTCGCCCTATTCGCGTTATAAAACTGTCATAATCTGACAGAATAATTAGGTTGTTATGACGTTTGCATTTTATAAGCATTTCGGGCGCATCCGTACAGTTTTTTATTCTTTTTTGGCAATGGGTTGTCTTTTGTCGGCAGCGCCTGCCGCTTTGGCCGAAGAAACCTATGAAGATGTCTATACGGTCGAAGGCGTGGAAGTCGATGTCACGGCTGAAAATGCCGTCAAAGCCCGCACGCAGGCGCTCGATGAAGCGCAGATCGAGGCTTATAAAATTCTGGCCGGACGGCTTTTAGGCCCGGATGGCGCTGAAAGCCGGGCCGATCCCGACCCGCTCACGGCAGGGTCTATCGTGCAGGATTTTGAAGTCACCAACGAACAGCTTTCTTCCGTGCGCTATAAAGGCACATTCACCGTGCGGTTCCGTCCCCGCGCCGCCGACCGGCATTTTAATGTCATGGGGGCGGACGGCATGCAGGATACGGCTTTTGCCTATGATGCAGTTTACACGCCGGACGGGTCTTCTGTGCCGACGCAGCACAATCTTTCCAAAACACTTGTCCTGCCTTTTTATCAAACGATCGGCGGCACAACCATTTGGGATGAGCAGCGTAACAGATGGATGGCGGCCTGGCACGGCACACAAATTTCACCAAGCCTGATTATTCCAATGGGCGATGCGCTGGATGTCGGGCAAATTCGTAACGATCAGGCGTTGACCTATAATTATGATTTTCTGACAGGCATGATGCGTCGTTACGGGGCGGAGCGGGCCGTTATTCTTATTGCCGCTGAGCGCGGCGGCACGCCGACGCAAATGGGACTTGAAGTAAACAGCTATAGCGCAAATCTCACAGGTCCGGCCTTTATGCGCACAGTGCATTTTAAAAAAGAGCTATCCGAATCTGACCGGGCTTTTTTCTCACGGGTGGTTCGTAATGTTGCAGCAGATCTTCTTGGTGCACCTCAACCTGCGCCGCCAAATATTGCGCGGGCGGGCCAACCGGCTTCCCAAACTGATAATCGGACAATGCCGCCTTTAGGGGCGCTGGTCAGTTATCGCGGGCGGGCCGTGTTTGAAAATGCGCGTGAGTGGGTGGAGCTGAAAAAAGCGCTTGAAAAAGCATCCGGTACGCAATCTGTCACGGTCAAAGGCCTGCAGCCGCGCATAGCTGAAATTGAGCTTTCTTTTGCAGGTGATCCGCAGCGCCTCTCACAGGTTATGGCGCTATCGGGTGTGGCCGTGCGCGCGGTGAAGCCGACAGATACGCTCGGCCGGATTATTCCCGATGCGCCTGCTTTGTTTGAGTTTTCAAAAGCCCCAGGACAAGAAAGCAGCGCCCCAAGTCCTTATTACCGTTAGGAGTGAAATATGTCTGTCACGCTTAATCAAAAACTTTTTTTCTGGAGCGCAGCGGCTGCGCTTTTTATCGTTTTTATTCTGATTTTTAAATCAGTTCTCACACCTTTTGTTTTGGGTTTGGCAATTGCCTATCTTTTAAATCCGCTTGTCGTACGCCTTTCCGATGCAGGGTTCATACGCGGCGTGGCGGTCGCGATTATCCTGCTCTTGTTTTTTGTGCTGGTTGGAATTGGCCTGACCTTGCTTTTGCCGCCCGCCGTGCGTGAAGCCAAAGACCTTATTGAACAGGCGCCGTCTTATGCCGATCAGATTATGCTTTGGCTCATCCCCTATCTTGAAATGGCGCAGGCCTATATGGGGGAAGATTATATTGAGAATATTAAAACATCCTTGCAGGATAATGCTGGAAAAATCTTTGCTGCCAGCGGCGGTGTTGTGAACGGGCTTTTAAGCGGCGGGCAGGCGATTGCAGGTTTTCTGACAACACTGGTCTTAACGCCTTTGGTTGCTTTCTTTATGATGAAAGACTGGCCGGCTATTATCCGCTGGACCGAAGGGCTTTACCCCAAGGAGCAGGAAAAAGTGATCCGCGATCTTTTAAAACAAATCGATCAGAAAATATCCGGCTTTGTCCGCGGGCAGATCAGTGTCGCCGTTGTGCTTGGTATTCTCTATGCGCTGGCCTTATCTATTGCCGGGTTGAATTACGGTTTTCTCATTGGTCTAAGTGCAGGTCTGCTGTCGATTATTCCAATGGTCGGATCAACGCTCGGCCTTTTGGTCAGTGTCATTGTCGCCTGGTTTCAGACGGGGGAGCTCAGTTTTGTCGGTATTATCGCTGCGATCTTTATTGTTGGACAGATCATCGAAGGTAATATCCTTACGCCAAAGCTGATCGGCAATTCTGTTGGAATGCATCCTTTGTGGATTTTATTTGCATTGATGGCGGGCGGAAGCTTGTTTGGTATTTTGGGTATGCTTCTGGCCGTGCCTGTGGCAGCCGTGATTGGTGTGCTCGCTAGCTTTGTAATTTTGCAATATAAAGCCAGCCCGCTTTATAAGAAAAAGCAAAAACACAACCCGAAGAAAAAAGTTAAAAAGACGCCTCAAAAAGCACCTCAAAAAACATCGGCGAAAAAGAAAGCGAAAAAATAATGGGCGAAGCCGCGCAGCAATATCTTCTGGATCTCGGGCACCGGACTGCCCTTGGCCGCGCTGATTTCATGATTGCGCCCAGCAATCAGGATGCGGTTGCCTGGCTGGATCTCTGGCCGGACTGGCCCGCCCCCGTGCTCACGATTTACGGGCCTGTAGCCTGCGGGAAAAGCCATCTTGTGGCTGTCTGGCGGGAAATGGCCAAGGCAGAGCCGATTGATCTTTCTGATCTTAAAACAAAGAATGCAGATGAAATTGCCAACCAGGCGAAACATCTCTATTGCGATGATGCCGATGCGGCGATTGGCGATGTCGCCTGTGAGAAAACGCTTTTTCATCTTTATAATATTTTAAAAGAAGAAGAACGCAGCCTGCTTTTAACCATGACGCAAGCACCCGTCCACCGCGCTTTTACCATTCCGGATCTGGCATCACGCTTACGCGCTGCGCCTGCCGTAGCGATCCGCGAACCGGACGATCAGATTTTGTCTGCGATTTTGGTGAAGCTCTTCAATGATCGGCAATTACGCGTCGGGCCGGATGTGATTGCCTATATCCTTCCGCGCATGGAGCGTTCTTTCGAAGCGGTCCGTGAAATTGTTGAAAAGGCGGATTCGCTTGCGCTTGAAAATCACAAGAAGCTTTCCGTGCACTTACTGGGGCAGATTTTGTAAGAAAAAACCCGGGCTGCTTCTTTGAGTTATCCAAAAATTTTTATAGATTCCTGAATTATGCCAGTCATGCGCAGAGCGCACCATATCTTCGAGTGTTTTTTCAGGCACCCAGCTCAAAACGGTTTTTGCCTTTTGAATATCGGCAACAAGAAAAGACGGATCTCCAGTGCGGCGTCTATCTTCAATAGTCTTTAAACTTTTACATCCGCTTATTGTGCGCACGGTCTCCACGACTTCGCGCACGCTATAGCCTTTGCCGCTGCCCAGATTGCAAGTTAGATTTTGCTTACCGTCTAAAAGATGCTCTAGCGCTTTGATATGCGCATCCGCTAGATCATCAACATGCACATAGTCACGAATGCAGGTGCCGTCAGGTGTGTCGTAATCCGTGCCGAAAATAGAAATACTATCCCGCAGGCCAAGCGCAGCCTGAAGTGTTAGCGGGATCAAATGCGTTTCCGGCCTGTGCATTTCACCGATCTGTGCGTGGTCATCCGCACCGCTTGCATTGAAATACCGCAAAGAAACGAAACGCATATCTGCATCCTGAATTGCTTGTTCTGCTTTTAATTTTGTTTCCCCGTACGGATTGACAGGCTGTAAAGGTGTATCCTCAGTAATGGGAATATTGCTGTCTGGCTGTCCGTAGACGGCTGCCGTAGAGGAAAAAACAATTTTATCCATACCCGTTTCTTGCATGGCCTGTAAAAGGCTTTGCGTGCCTTGTACATTCACTTGCTCATAGGAGGCCGGATTTTTAACAGACTCACCGACTTCAATAAGTGCTGCCAGGTGAATAACGGCAACCGGTTCATATTGTTTAAAAAAACTTATAAGCTTTTCTGTGTCCAGAATATCTGCTTGTTCCAGCGGGCCCCATTGTGCGGCCTGCGCATGACCATTTGAGAGATTATCTACTGTAACGGGCATATAGCCCTGCGCCGCCAGAGCTTTACAGACATGTGCGCCGATATAACCTGCACCTCCTGTGACAATGATATTTTGTTTTGTCATCTATACACTCATTTGATTAGGAAAACCCGGAAATCATTCACATTTGTGTGGGTGGGGCCGGGGACAATTAAGTCTCCAAGTGGTTCAAAAAAATTATAGGAATCATTATTTTCTAAACAGGCTTTTGGATCTAATCCGTTTTTCATTGCTCGAGTGAGGGTGCTGGAATCAATATAGGCGCCGGCATTATCCATGATCCCGTCAATGCCGTCTGTATCGCATGCAAGAGCGCTCACATGCGGATTATTCTCTAAAAGGATTGCTGTTTGCAGCATCATCTGTGTGTTCGGCCCGCCCTGTCCATTCCCACTGAGCTTAACGGTCGTCTCTCCACCTGAAATAAGAGCGCACGGGGCGTTGAAAGGCTCGCCATATTGGAGAATTTGTTTGATAATCGCGCAATGAAAAGCCGCGGCTTCATTTGTATCACCTTCAAGCTCGCTGGTGAGAATATGCGTTTGAATACCTTCTTTTTCCAAAGCTGCTGCGCCTGCCTCAAGCGATTTTTGGGGCGTGGCGATCAGAACATATTCACTGTTTTTAAAAACCGGGTCATCCGGCTTTGGCGTTTCATAGTCTTTATTTTGCAAAGTTTCGATCACAGACTCATCGGTTTTCAGATCGTACTGTCTGATCACATCCAGTGCATCGCTCTGGGTTGACGGGTCGCCAACCGTCGGGCCGGAGGCAATGACAGACGGATCGTCCCCGGCGACATCTGAAATGGACAGCGTGATGATTTTTGCAGGTGCAGCAGCAAGCGCGATCTGCCCGCCGAAACACTGGGTAAGATGTTTACGCACGGCATTGATATGTTGTATCGGCGCGCCGCATCCTAAAAGCTGTTTGTTCAGGCTTTGATAGGTTTCAAACGCAATATGATCAAGCGGTAAAGACAATAAAGCCGATCCGCCGCCAGATAGCAGACAAATGACCAGATCATCCTGTGTGGCTTTGCGCGCAAACTCTAAAATCTCTCTGGCGGCGCGTGGCCCGTTTTCATCGGGCACCGGGTGCGCGGCTTCGAATATTTTAATTTTCTCGGCCGGCAGAGCCTGCCCTTTGCGTGTAATGACCATGCCTTCAAATGCGCCTTTATAATGTTGTTCAAACAGCATTGCCATTTTCGCTGCCGCTTTGCCTGCGCCGATCACATAGGTTTTGCCTTTGGGCGGTTCCGGCAGAAGTGCGGGCAGAGTATTATCAGGCAAGGCCGCCTGCACGGCGGCGTCATAGCCTTTCAGCAAAAGCGATTTTGTGTCTGTCATCTTGTTAGTATGATTTCTTTATTTTCGAGTTTTAAACTTATTTTTCCATCCAGCATATCCTGGGCATCTTTGCCAAAAAGTTCATAGCGCCAGCCTTTAAGGAAAGGGAGGGTATCCAGATTTTCGCCGCGTACAAATCGGTCCAGATCATCTGCGCTGGCAATGATTTTTGGGGCGACATGTGCTTGCGTTGCGTTGATCTTTAAAAGCATTTTCAGCATTTCAAGTGCTGGCTGAAGCTGCCTTGGCAGCGGGTCAGGGCGTTTGCGCACCGGCCAGCTTTTTGGATCACTTTGCCGCGCGTTTTGCACAAGCGAGATCAGCATTTTGGCTTTATCATTCTTCGTCCAGTCTTTTGGCAGGGAACGGATGCGCTTTAAACTATCTGGCGATTTTGCCTTATACAGCGCGATATCGGCCAGTGCATCATCTTTTAAAACACGTCCGCGCGGGACGTTACGGCGCTGCGCTTCACGTTCGCGCCAGGCAGCAAGTTCTTTTAAAATCGCAAAAATTTCAGGTTTATCAGATCTGATTTTAATGCGCTCCCAGGCTGTGTCCGGATTATTTTGATACAGGCCCGGGTCGGTCAGGATTGCTGTTTCCTCGAACACCCAATGGGTCCGGCTCTGGCTTTCAAGCTGTGCATTTATTTTTTCATAGACTTCACGCAAATACACAACGTCATTTAATGCATAGGTCATTTGTTTATCGGATAGCGGGCGGCGTGACCAGTCCGTGAATTGCGCATTTTTTTCAAGAGCATGTCCGGTCAGGTCCCGGACCAATGCATTATAAGCTACCTGGTCACCATAGCCGCAGACCATAGCTGCAATTTGAGTGTCAAAAATCGGCGTTGGCAGGACGCCTTGTTCATTAAAGAAAATTTCCAGATCCTGCCGGGCGGCGTGGAAGACCTTCATCACGCTGGCATCGGCCATAAGCTCATAAAAAGGCTCCCAATCGAGGTCTGTTTCAAGAGGGTCTAGTGCATGCGGTTCTACGCCCGGTCCAGCCATTTGTACCAGGCAGAGCTTGGGGTAGTAAGTCTTGTCGCGTAAGAACTCCGTATCAATGGCCAGATAGCTGTTTTCAGCCAGTTTTGCGCAGGTTTCTTCCAGTTCTTTTTGCGTCTCAATGATCATCTAAAGCCTTGTGCGGTTCAATAGGCTTAGGTTATAAAGGCTTGCTTTACTTAAGGAAACCAAAAAGTAGGAAATAAAAATGCACTCATACCGCACTCATAACTGCGCAGATCTGCGTAAATCTGATGAAGGGCAGACGGTCCGCCTGTCGGGATGGATTTCACGTAAACGTGATCATGGTGGGGTCTTGTTCATTGATCTACGCGATACATTCGGGATCACCCAATGCGTGGTCGATGAAGGCTCGCCGCTTTTGGCCGAGATTGAAAAATGGCGTGTCGAGAGTGTGATCACCGTTGAGGGGACTGTCCTTGCCCGCACGGCTGAAACGGTCAACCCGAACATGGAAACGGGCGAAATCGAGGTTAAAATCGAAAGCGTCACGCTTCAGTCCGGTGCCGATGTGTTGCCATTCCAGGTTGCCGAAGATGACGGGGCGGGAGAAGATATCCGTCTGAAATATCGCTATCTCGATTTACGCCGGGAAAAAATGCAAAAGAATATCCGCCTGCGCAACGGTGTGATTGCCTCTATCCGCAAGCGTATGTGGGATGGTGGCTTTCAGGAATTTAACACACCGATCCTGACCGCAAGTTCGCCAGAAGGTGCGCGCGATTACCTGGTGCCAAGCCGTCTGCATCCGGGCAAGTTTTATGCTTTGCCGCAGGCGCCGCAGCAATTCAAACAGCTTTTGATGGTTAGTGGCTTTGATAAATATTTCCAGATTGCGCCGTGTTTTCGAGATGAGGACGGGCGTGCGGATAGGCTGGCGGAATTTTACCAGCTAGATCTTGAAATGAGTTTTGTTGAACAGGCAGATGTGTTTAACGCCGTGCAGCCTGTCATTGAAGGCGTATTCGAAGAGTTTAATAATTTCACCGGCGCAGAACATAAAATCGAATGGCTACCGCATTTGCGCTTTGAAGATGCGATGCTGAAATATGGTTCTGACAAGCCTGATCTGCGCAATCCGCTGGAGATTGTCGATGTCACATCCGTCTTTGCGCGTGATGATGTGGAATTTAAAGCGTTTAAGGGCACCATCGAAAAAGGCGGTGTGGTACGGGCGATCCGTGCGCCGAAAGTCGGTGATCAGCCACGCTCTTTCTTTGATAAGCTCAATAGTTGGGCGCAGTCTGAGGGCGCGCCAGGGCTTGGCTATATCCTGATCAAGGACGGTGCCGGCGCCGGGCCGATCGCAAAATTTGTCCCGGATACCGCGCAGGAAGAGCTTAAAGCAATCGCCGGGCTGGAAGAAGGCGATGCGGTATTCTTTATTTGTAATAAAGAAAGTGCGGCGGCCAAATTTGCCGGGCTTGCCCGTGATGCGATCTGTGATGCGCTGCCCGAAGGGCATGAAGCTGCGCGTGAGCAGGGCGTGTTTAAATTTTGCTGGGTGATTGATTTCCCGATGTATGAACGTGATGAACATACCGGAGACATTGATTTCTCTCACAACCCGTTTTCCATGCCCCAAGGCGGACTTACCGACTTGGAAGATAAAAACCCGGAAGACGTTTATGCTTGGCAGTATGATTGCGTGTGTAACGGTTTTGAGCTTGCCTCCGGCGCGATCCGGAACCATAAGCCGGAGATCATGGAAAAAGCTTTTGCCATTGCAGGCTATGATAAAAGCGTGCTGGAAGCGAAGTTCGGCGGGATGCTGAATGCCTTTAAATTCGGCGCGCCACCGCACGGGGGCTGCGCGTTCGGGATCGACCGGATTGTCATGCTGCTCGCCGATGAACCGAACCTGCGTGAAGTCTATGCTTTCGTTATGAACGGTCAATATGAAGACCAGATGATGTCTGCCCCAAGCGATATCACGCCCGAACAACTTAAAGACCTTCACATCAAGCTCAGCCTGCCCAAAAAGGTTGAGGCAGCATAAGGGTTAATGTTGGTCAACACATCTTGACCAACATTTTTTGCAAGCCTTTGAATTTCCTTTCATAAAAGTGGACTAAGTCCACATGGTTTTTATTTTTTCTTCCCGCCCAGCAGCGGCAACCGGGCTCTTCACCAGGCGCGGGATCATCAGACGAACTGCGTATTTTCCCTTCCAGTTCGGCATGAGAGGGGCGGACTTTACTATCGCCCACTGTACGCCTTGATATAGTCCTTATTCGTTTTTATGATCTTTTAATGAATATTTTTGGCATGATATTTTTAGCAGGCATTTTTTTAGTACCGCCAATATTAGTTTTTAGTGTCAAACCAACCGCGCCAATGTGGTTGAAGTCAGGACGATTACTCTTACCTATTTTTTTATTGGCTTTATTTCTTGCTCATACATCAGATATTTTAAGATGTTTTCATTATAAAAGTAATGAATGTTGGAAATTTCATGCATACTTTATTAAAACAGCTTTACTACAATATATAATGTATATCGGGTGGTTCGAATATATATGGCGAAAATACCATAAACAAGATTCACTAGCTGTGTCTGATAATATAAAGTACGGAATAGTTAGCAGCCTTATACTGGCCATTTCTCTCATTATGACACTAACTATGTTGTATTTCATTTTTAACAATTTTATTGGTTCATTATTCTTTTGATGAAATTGAGCCCGTTACTTTTGTTGTCCATGTTCCTGTAATCGGATAAGGTGTGTTTCCTAATTCTGTGATAAACAAAGTCGCATCGCCTATAGGGTTATCCCATAAAATATCGGGATCGGAGCTCCCCAGAACGTTTTCTCGAATGCTTGAAGGGTCTGAAAATTCATCGTCAAGCAGATAGTGTGCAGTTGCGTTGATATGCAATATATCTCCTTCTTTTCTGACATCGCCTGCAAAACGACCTCTAATGACAGAATCTCCTATTGAAAAGACAACTTCTTCGAAATCGTATGTATTTTCCCATGTATTGCTGAATGTACCAGACTGCACTTCTCTTGCCTTGTCTGCGATTTGTTTTTCTACTTTATGAAACATAATTTTTTTGGCATGCCATATGATTTCGACGAGCCACCCAATTTCGGGAAGCGTAACTTCTCTGCCGTTACCATGTTTCCAATGGTATTTAAAATCTTCATTGGTCCATTTATAGCTTTTTTGGGCCATTGAGCTCGTAACAATTTGCTTTAATCCAAGCGGTTGTTGCACCGGTTCCGCCCAGCAGCGGCAACCGGGCTCTTCACCGGGGTCGGGAGAATCGCCCCAGTCGCGAATCTCGCCTTCCAGCTCGGCATGACTTTTGCGGACTTTACTATCGCCCACTGTACGCCAGATATATTGGCCGTCTTGAGATTGGTTGGCGGCACTGTTTAAAGCCTGCTCGGTATCATCGCCAGGTTTGGTCGTGCCAGTTGCAGGCAGGCCGTGATCGCCTTGAAATTGTTTGAGCGCGTCAAAGACGTCTCGATCCGGGATTCCGGTCATGCCCGTTTTTTCAAAAGGCATGTAATAGCCCAGACGGTTCAGCGCCTTTTTGACCTGGAGCACATCATATTCATCCGCAGCGGCGTTTGCCGCAAACGGTCTGTTCAGTTTGAGTGTCATTGATTTGTCCTGATCTGTGCAAAGTATATATTTTGTAGGCGTCATTGCCGGATTTATTCCGGTAATCCAGAGAAATGCACCATTGGATTACCGGGACAAGCCCGGTAATGACGCATAGTAGGCGTAACTGTACTGTTAATAAAAGGAATATTATCCTATTTTAGGCAAGCGTGCAACCCAAAAAAAACAACCCGGGTAAAGCTTGGATGTCTTGGGAGAGATCATCGGCTTTGACCCGGGTCTATCCACCTGTCTGGGTTTGGGTTCACGGTTAGGGAGGGGCGACAGGCGGAATCCATATGCGCTGTGATCGTTTCATTTTGAATGCGTTACTTCGTCGCTCATGTACTTTTGTACATTTCGCTCCTTGTGCCTGTTCAAAATAAAACGCTCTTTGCGCCTAACTGTTTGAACGCTTATTTCCTATTTTAAGAAGACATAATATCTAACCGCTCCTTATTTATCCGAAAGGGTCTTTGCGAAGTCCGTGCCAAGTTGGTAAACGGACATAAAAATATAATTAGAACAATATGTTACAGTTCATTTGCCTATGGCGCGGAAGGGGCAATCGGCTCGGAAGCAACGGACCGGATATGGTCTGAAACGGCAGAGATTGCCTTGGCAGGAGGCGGATATTTCCCCTGCAGCTTGTTTTATCAAATCGCCTTGGAGGCACCGTTTTTTTCGCGTATGATGTGGAGCTTAGACACTTGATAAAGTTATAAAATCTGATGCTGCGACTGATTTCTGCCCTGACCCTGTTTTTGAGCTTTTGGCTTGCCCCTGTTGCACTGCACGCGGCGGGCAGCACGCTGGTGCCCCATAAGGCGCTCTATGATATTGATCTTGTGGCAACGCGCAGCGGCTCGCAGATCGTGAATATCAGCGGGCGTATGTTTTATGAATGGACGCCTGATTGCGAAGCCTGGACGACCACGCACCGTTTTGACCTGAATTACGAATATGCAGACAGCCCGGCCATGCATATTCAATCTGATTTCTCAACGTATGAATTATTTGACGGCAGTGCTTTGAATTTTACCTCCCGCCGACGCCGTGACGGGGATATGTACCAGGAGCTGCGCGGGCAGGCGGAGATGGAGCAGGGCGAAGAAGGGGAAGCGGTTTTTACCATGCCCGAAGGGATTGCGTTTGATTTAACGCCCGGCACGATGTTCCCGATGGACCATACGCTGGAACTGATTGACCGTGCGCGCGGCGGAGATAAGTTTTTCACCGCCACTGTGTTTGACGGTAGCGATGAAGAAGGCCCGATAGAGATCAACAGTTTTATCGGATCCAAAGCCAATGCGCTTGCACAGATTACTCCGTCTAAAGATATTGATATGAGCCTTGTGAATACACCGGCATGGAATGTGCGCATGGCAGTCTTTCCGGTCTTAAGTGATGAAGAGATCGCCGATTATGAAATGGATATGGTGTTTCACGAAAATGGTGTGATTTCGGATATGCTGATCGAGTATGATAATTTCTCTGTGACGCAAAAACTGATCGCGCTTGAAAAGACAAGGAATGACGGATGCGCGCAGCGGGGCGATCCGGCAGAAGATGAAATTATGCCGTAAAGTGTAGGGCATATTCTAAGATTTCATTAACCATTTTCGGGCTATAAAAAGAATGAGATATAAAGGGTATATGGGACAGTCAGGGACATCGTTTCACATATGAGCAAGAAAGTTCTCATTGTTGAAGATAATGAACTGAACATGAAATTATTTCATGATCTTCTGGATGCGCATGGCTATGGCGTTGTTGAATGTTCAAACGGGGCGAAAGTGATTGATGTGGCCCGCGCCGAAAAACCGGATTTGATTTTGATGGATATTCAGCTGCCGGAAGTTTCGGGCCTGGATGTGACCAAATGGATTAAAGAAGATGAAGAGCTGAAAGATATTCCGGTGATCGCAGTGACAGCTTTTGCCATGAAAGGCGATGAAGAAAAAATCCGCGATGGCGGGTGTGAGGATTATATTTCAAAGCCCATTTCGGTTGTCCGTTTTTTAGAGGTTATTCAAAAATATATCGGGGCAGAGAGCCAGCCTCCTGCAAAAGAGGAGGCGTAAATGGCAGCCCGTGTTCTCGTTGTTGATGATATTCTGCCCAATGTGAAGCTCTTGGAAGCTAAGCTGAAAGCGGAATTTTATGACGTGCTGACAGCAACCAGCGGGCAGGATGCGCTTGATATGCTGGAAAAAGTTATTCCCGATATTGTGCTGCTTGATGTTATGATGCCGGGCATGGACGGGTTTGAGGTCTGTCAGCGGATCAAGGAAAACCCAAAAACGGCCCATGTGCCTGTGGTGATGGTGACAGCTCTGACAGATACAACGGACCGGGTGAGAGGGTTACAATCCGGCGCAGATGATTTTCTATCCAAACCACTGAATGATATTGCGCTGCTCGCGCGCGTGCGGTCTCTTGTGCGGTTGAAAATGACGGTCGATGAATGGCGCGCGCGTGAAAGCACGGCCTCTCAGCTTGGCATGACTGAAGAAGATCAGAGCGTTATGACCCAGCCTGTGGAAGGGGCCAATATCCTGGTCATTGAAGACCAGTCTTTTGAAAGTGATAAATTCGTTGATACGCTTCAGGTGGATAATGACAATGTGACGGTTGTGACCTCCGGCGCAGAGGCCATGAAGCTCATCACCGAAAAAGATTTTGACCTGATGGCTGTCAGCCTGAATTTGAAAAATGAAGACGGGCTGCGTTTGTCTTCTTATATCCGCTCTACGGAACGTACGCGCTCTGTACCGATTTTGATGATCGGAACGGATGATGATATGCAGCGCATTGCGCACGGTCTGGAAATCGGTGCGCATGATTATATTTTGCGCCCGGTGGACCGCAATGAATTACTCGCCCGCGTGCGCACGCAAATTCGCCGTAAGCGCTTCCAGGAAAAACTGCGTGCAACCTATGAGATTTCACTTTCCCTTGCGCTCGTGGATTCCCTGACAGGTCTTTATAACCGCCGTTATTTTGAAACGCATTTGCAAAAACTATTGGCCAAGAGCAAAGAAGATGGAAAAAAGTTTGGTCTTTTGATCATGGATATTGACCGGTTTAAAGATATTAATGATACGCACGGCCACACAGTCGGAGATGAAATCTTAAAAATTTACGGCGAACGGCTTCAATATAATATTCGCGGTTTTGATATGGTTGCCCGGTTCGGTGGAGAGGAGTTTGTTGTCTTGCTTCCGGATGTAAGTCAAGAAACAGCCTATCATGTTGGCGAACGTCTGCGCCGTGCAATCTCAGATACACCTTTTGTATGTAACGTAGCGGATGGGCAGTTAACTGTCACAGCTTCTATCGGTGGAGCGATTATTGAGCCCGGTGATTATTCCGTTGCGGAAGTTTTGGATCGTGCCGATAAAGCGCTTTATGAAGCCAAGGAAAGCGGGCGGAATGCAACTTTCTTTGAACATGTTGGCCGTATCGATCCAGAGAAATACAAGGAAGAAGAACGAAAAGTTGTTTAGACCTGCTATATTTTGAATTCAGGTGCGTTGCGTCGTCGCTTCCGCCTTCGCCAAGGCTTCGGCGGGCAAGCATGTACGTTTTGTACATTTCGCTCCTCGCGCCTGCCTGAATTTAAAATCTGTTTGGTCTAAAAAACAGTTAAAAAAACCGCCTTTCGGCGGTTTTTAAATTCTGATTTAGTTTTTCTTGTGCGGAGGCATTTTCTTTTCTTCAAAGAGCACGTGCATGCCGCGCTTGCCCGTTTCGGGGTTCACCGCCCACGGATCATATTTTCTCATTTTCAGCTTTTCCGTATATTTGGCGCCTTTTTTCTTATAGTAACGGTATCCCGTTCCTGCGCTGCTCTCCATACGGACTTTAACCGCTCCACCTTTTTTGGCCATGATCTTGTTCCTTCATGTGTCAAATTTCAGCCCGCACTCTAAGGATTTTAGGCTCGAAGTCAATATTATTTACGCCTGCGCGGCCCTTTCCGGCCTTTATAGGGCGGTTTTCCGCCCTTTTTGCGGTCCCGGCCTTTGTTTTGGCCGCCTTTGGGTTTCCTGAATTTGATGCCCGGAATATCGGCGCTTTCATCGCCGACAAGCTCAAAGACCGAAGACCCGGTGAGTTTATCAGCCTCCATCACGCGCACCATGACAGGCGCGCCGAGCCTGTAAATCCGGCCATGCCGCCGGCCGATCAGTGCGTGTTGCTCTTCATCATGCACATAAAAATCATCGGGCAGGGAGCGCATGGGGACGAGCCCGTCCGCGCCTGTTTCATCGAGCGTGACAAACAATCCAAAACGCGTGACGCCGTTAACTTTACCTGCGAACTCTGCACCGATCCGCTCTGCCATCCAGCTGGCGGTGAAACGATCGACGGCGGCGCGTTCTGCTTCCATTGAGGTGCGCTCCGTCTGGGAAATGTGATCGGCTTTTTCTTCAAGGGTAACGGCTTCCTCATCACTTAAGGCCCCTTCACCCAAACCATAGGCGCGGATGAGGGACCGGTGCACAAGCAAATCGGCGTAACGCCGGATCGGCGAGGTAAAATGCGCGTATTTGCTTAAAGCCAATCCGAAATGGCCGATATTTTCCGGGCTATAAATGGCCTGCGACTGCAGGCGTAAAATCACTTCACTGATAAGGTGGCTGTACTCCATCTGAGCCGCTTTTTGTAAAAGGTGATTGATCTGCGCCGACTTGGCCACGCCGCCTGCCGGGAGAGACAAACCAAAAGCTTCGACAAAGTCACGCGCGCTATCAAGTTTATCCGCCGAGGGGCGGTCGTGTACGCGATAGATGCAAGGCGCTTTTTTGGCTTCCAACGCCTGGGCTGCGGCAACATTGGCCAGGATCATAAATTCTTCAATCAGCTTATGGGCCTCAAGACGCGTACGCGGTTTCACACCGGTCATATTGCCCTTTTCATCAATCACAATCTGGCGTTCGGGTAAATCAAGGTCGAGCGCGCCGCGTACCTGCCGCGCTTTATCGAGAATTTCATAGGCGTCATAAAGCGGTGTAATCACTGTCTCCATCAGCGGGCCGGTTTTATCATCCGGCTGTCCGTCTTTCGCGGCTTGTATCTGTTCGTAAATCAGGCGCGCAGCAGAGCGCATCAGCCCGCGGACGATTTTGTGTTTTTTAAGGGTGCCGTCTTTATCAATCCAGAGATGAAAGGCCATGCAGGCACGGGTTTCATTTGGACGAAGTGAACACAGATCATTGGATAAAGCTTCGGGGAGCATCGGCACAACCCGGTCCGGAAAATAGGTGGAATTCCCGCGGCGCTGCGCTTCGACATCCAGCGGCTTTCCGGGACGGACGTAATAGGCAACATCTGCAATCGCAACAATTAGGTGATATGATCCGTCTTCCAGTTTTTCAGCAAAGACGGCATCATCAAAATCGCGGGCATCGGCGCCATCAATGGTGACCAGCGGGATATGGCGTAAGTCTTCACGTTTACCCAGGTCTGGGACTTTCATGTTTTTTGTTTCGGCGATCACTTTTTCCGGGAATGTTTCATGCAGGCCTGCTTCATACAGGGCGATCAGCGAAATGGCTTTCGGATCATCGCGCGATCCGATGATAGTCACGATCCGTACCTGTTTGCGCCGCGCGCCACGGGCGGGCTGAATTTCTCCGACGGCGAGATCACCGGGCCGGGCATCCTTTAAATCTTTTTGCGGAATGTCGAAATCATATTTGGCTTTTTTGTTGGTGGGTTTTAAGACAAAGCCGTTTTTCAGTTTAACGACCTCACCTAGCACCTGCCCGCGCGGATCATCGAGGCGGCGCAAGATACGCCCTTCATACAGTTGGTCTGTGAACTTACGGGTGGAGATAAGCACCCTGTCGCCTTCTTTGAGCGCCGGGTGACCGCGCTTATCCGGGACGATTTCAATTTTCGGCGGATCGCCAAGCAGGGTTTCGTCCCACTCGGTCGGGCGGGCAAAGACATCCCCGTCAATATCGACGTCATAAACTTGCGCAACCGTCACGGAGGGCAGGCCGGCAGGTACGCTATAGGCACCGCCCAGATGTTTGATAATTGCCCCGTCGCCCTCAAGGCCGCGGAGTAAATCTTTCAAATCCCGCCGGTCATCGCCTTTAATGCCAAAGGCACGAACAATCTCACGCTTGGTCATAGGCTGTGGGCTATCTGCCAGCAACCGTAAAACATCGTCTTTTTGAGGGAGGTTTTTCATGGGTCTTCAAAGGTTTAGCATAACAATGAATGAAAAGCAGATAAATGTTTCCAATTATATATTGACATAATAATAATAATAATTCACTATTCTGAAATCCTGATCATTGGAGGATGGAATATGAGTGATAAGCTGTCTTTTTGCCGTCTTGCTTGGAACATTGTCGGACATGGTAAAGGTAATGGGGAATGGCTCGACAATACGCCTGAAAATGTGTCGTATTTGGAAGTTTGGCGTGATTCAATGAATCAAAAATACGGTTCTGGCTCTCATCGCATCGAATACGATGATGGTGAATCATCTTCAAGCGTTACACAAGAAGTGTTGAAACGCGTTAGTCCCAAGACTTCAGGTACGCTTGAAAGCGGTCCAGTTGGCGTAAGGTAAGTTACTTTTTCTTTGTGGTTTTCTTGGCAGATTTTTTCGTACTTTTCTTTGTAGTCTTTTTGGCTGCTTTCTTCTTAGACGGTCTGCGTTTAGGAGGTTGAGCAAGAAGTTCCACGGCGCGGTTCATACCGATCGTAAACAAATCTTCGTCTTTGGGAATCGATTTGAATTTGCCCTGATGCAGCAGATAGGGGCCGAAACGTCCAATCCCGGCCGTAATCATTTCCTTGCTTTCAGGATGAGTGCCAACCTCACGCGGCAGGGCCAGAAGCTTAACTGCAAAATCAAGATCAACGTCGGCTACATCCGTGCCTTGCGGTAGGCCCTGGCGCTTTGGTTTGGGCAAAGCCTTTTTGCGCGGCTTGGCCGGTTTACGTTTTTTACCTGCTTCTTCTGCAGCCTTTGCTTTGATTTCCCATTCAGCCATGGCGGCTGCATTGAGCTCTTCGATTTCTTTCACCGCTTCAGGCGCGGGGTCAATTTGAACGTACGGTCCATACGGCCCACGGCGCAGCGAAACGGTACGACCTGTGTCCGGGTCATTCCCAAGAATTTTGGGTTCATTGGCAAGTGCTGCCGTTTCATCTCCATCTTCGGAGGCGACTTCAAGCGGCTTTGTGAATTTGCATTCGGGATAATTGGAACAGCCGATAAAAGCACCAAACTTGCCGAGCTTTAAGCCAAGCCGTCCATTCTCACGTTTCGCGGCGATGCAAGCCTGACAGGCACGGTCTTCATCGCCGCGTGGAAAGAAATGCGGTCCAAGCTCTGCGTCCAAGTAATCCAGAACTTCGGTAATGGTCAGTGGTTTCGTGTCTTCAACAGCGCGGTGAAAATCAATCCAGAACTGGCGCAAAGCTTCTTTCCATTGCACATGGCCGGACGCAATGGCATCCAGCTCTTCTTCCATATTAGCGGTAAAATCATAATCCACATAACGCGCGAAAAATTTCACAAGAAAAGAGGTGACGATACGTCCGCGATCTTCGGGGATGAACCGCTTTTTATCCATGCGCACATAATTACGATCACGAAGTACCTGCAAAATAGAGGCGTAAGTGGACGGGCGACCAATGCCAAGCTCTTCGAGTTTTTTCACTAACGATGCTTCGGTATAGCGCGGCGGTGGTTGTGTAAAGTGTTGGTTCTCACGTACTTCCATCAGTTTGGATGGATCGCCTTCATTCAATGGCGGCAGGCGGCGGTCTTTGCCATCAAGATCATCTTCTTCATCATCTTTGTCTTCATGATACAGGGTTAAAAAGCCGTCAAAGGCAATGACGGACCCGGTAGCCCGCAAGACAACATCATCCGTGCCGTCTGAAATATCCGCACTCACCTGGTCCAGCACGGCCTGTTCCATTTGGGAGGCCATGGTACGTTTCCAGATCAGCTCATACAAACGGCGTTCCTGGTCATCGGTCGGTGATCCTTTGCGACCCGGAAGCACAGACAGGTCTGTAGGGCGGATCGCTTCGTGGGCTTCCTGCGCGTTCTTGGCTTTGGATTTAAACAGGCGTGGGGAATCAGGCAGATATTTATCACCGTAATCGGATTTAATGACGCTGCGCGCCTGCGTGACCGCTTCTTCGGAGAGGTCCGTGCCGTCCGTTCTCATATAAGTGATGAGGCCTGCTTCGTAGAGACGCTGGGCAAGACGCATGGTTTGCGCTGCCGAATAGCCGAGTTTGCGCGAGGCTTCCATCTGCATGGAGGATGTAATAAACGGCGGCGATGGGTTGCGCCGGACCTGTTTCTTTTCAACTTTTTGAATGGACAGGCTTTTGGAGCGAATGCGATCTGCCGCTTTGTTTGCGTCTTCTTCAGACCCGATATCGAGCTTACCGAGCTTGTTACCTGCAAGTGTCATTAGCCGGGCGGTGAAAGGCGCGCCGTCTTTGGTGTGTAAAAGCGTTTCAATCGACCAGTATTCCTGTGCCTTGAAGGCTTCGATTTCACTTTCACGTTCGGAGATGAGCCGGAGCGCAACAGACTGCACGCGCCCTGCAGAACGTGAGCCGGGTAATTTACGCCAGAGGACAGGCGAGAGATTAAACCCGACAAGGTAATCGAGTGCCCGGCGCGCAAGATAGGCATCAATTAAATCCTGATCGAGTTCGCGCGCATGGGTAAAGGCATCGGCGACGGCTTTTTTAGTGATCTCGCTAAAAGTGACGCGGTAGATATTTTTGTCCTGCGTGAGTTTCGCATCATCAAGGAGCTCGCTCACATGCCAGGCAATGGCTTCCCCTTCGCGGTCGGGGTCGGGGGCGAGATAAATGGCTTCAGCCTTTTTGGCAAGCTTTTTAATTTCATTCACGGGCTTGGAGGCGCGATCCCCCAATTCCCACTTCATCGCAAAATCTTCATCAGGGAGAACCGACCCGTCTTTATTGACCAGATCGCGCACATGGCCGTAGGAGGCCACGACTTCGTAATCAGGGCCGAGATAGCCGCCGATCTTTTTGGCCTTTGCAGGCGATTCCACGATGACAAGATTATTAGCCATTAAGTTGTTTAAATCCTTTTTTCAAAAAAGACACGATCATACGTGTCTCTATAATTTTTTAAGCGTCCGATCTCTGTAAATCCGAATTTAGGATAATAATCTTCAGCCTGATAAGTATAAGTGTCGACATGGATGCGGTTACAGCCTAAGTCCTTTGCCAGTTTCTCGCTTCTTTCCATCAAAGTTGTACCAATACCTCTCCCACGATGGCCTTTTAAAACAATAATTTCAGAAAGATGGAACTCTTTTGCAATTTTTATACATCTGACTGTTCCAATGAGGGTATTATTTTCTGTACAGGAAATATTTAAAATGAGGCGCTCCTTTCCTGTTTGTTCAAAAACATGTTCGCCAAATGCATATTTAATAAATTCCGTTACCTCCGTAGGTTCATAATCTTTAACAGTAACCTCAATCGTCATTTTTACTGTCCATTTATCAACGCAACGCGCCCGGCGGGCAGGCGCTGCAAACGGCCTGCCAGTTCCAGCTCCAGCAGGATCACCTGCACACTGCTTACGCTCACTTGGCATGTTCTGGCGAGTTCGTCAACCGCGCAGGGGATTTCTGACAAATGTGACAGGAGCGTAGAACGCAAATCCTCGAGGCCCGGTTCGTCTTCAGTGATGCCGTCTATATCCTGTTCTGCGGCGGGCTGGGTGATCCAGTGAAACTGGTTGTGATCTTTCAGACCGCCGCCTGTGAATGCATTTATATTCTCTAAAATATCGCGGGCGTTATTGACCATGATGGCGCCGTCTTTAATGAGTTTATTAGGCCCTTCCGCGCGCGGATCGAACGGATGCCCCGGCACGGCAAAGACATCCCGGCCTTGTTCAGCCGCCAGCCGGGCGGTGATGAGAGAGCCGGAGCGCAGCGTTGCTTCAACCACAACAACGCCTGCAGACAGGCCGGAGATAATCCGGTTTCTGCGCGGAAAATGGCGCGCGAGCGGTTCCATGCCAACCGGGCTTTCGGCAATGACAAGCCCCTGATCGCAAATCTGGTGATATAACTCTTTATTTTCCGGCGGGTAAATAATATCCAGCCCGCCGGCAATAACGGCGATTGTGCCTGTTTCAACGGAGGCGCTATGGGCTGCCGTATCAATACCGCGCGCCAGGCCGGAGATAATGATCTGGTCGGCTTTGCCAAGCTCCCGGGCGAGTTTTTCGGTGAATTTCCGCCCGTTCAAGGAAGCATTGCGCGCACCAACAATGCCGATCCCGTTTTTACGGGTGAGGCGCAGATTACCTTTATAGGTCAGGACCGGCGGGGCATCTTCAATCGCTGCCAGCGGCAAAGGGTATAGTTCTTCGCCTGCGCAGATAATATCCGCGTCCATATTCTGAAGGCTTTCGATCTCTTTATATATAAGTGACTCATCCGGAGCGGTAAGCGGTTTGGCCTTGCCGCCTTTTTTAGACATGTGGGGCAGGGCTTCAAGCGCCTCTTGCGCAGACCCGAAGCGCTCGATCAATTTGTAAAAGGTCACCGGGCCGACATTATCTGTACGGATCAGACGTAGCCAGGCGAGTTTTTCAGCATCTGAAAAATCCTGAGGCTCTGTTTTCTGTTCAAACAGATCGGTCATTTTTTCTTTCCGATTTTCGGTTCCTGCCCTGCAAAAAGCCGTTTGATGTTTTCGCGGTGTTTCAGATAGACGAAGGCGGCAATCATTGCACACAGGCCGGATAGGTTGGCGTCATTATATATATAATGTGCGATAGCTGGTGTTGCGCCGACTGCAATAAGGGCGGACAGGGATGAATACCGAAAAATGATTGCACTTGTCAGCCAGATGCCGCAAGCAATCAGGCCAAGCGGCCATTTCAGCGCAATGAGTGTGCCGAGTGTTGTGGCAACGCCTTTGCCGCCTTTGAATTTTAGCCAGACCGGGTAGAGATGCCCCAAAAGTACGGCAAAGGCTGCCAGCATCGCGGCGTTAAAATCAGCAAAATAATATGCAAGGAGAACGGCAACCGCGCCTTTGCCGCTATCGAGAATAAGGGTCAGGACTGCCAGCGGTTTATTGCCCGTGCGTAACACATTTGTCGCACCGATATTGCCCGAACCGATCTCGCGGATATCGCCATAGCCTGCCAGTTTACACAGCACCAGCCCAAACGGGATGGAGCCGAGAAGATAGGCAAGCGCGGTGATAATGGCGTAGACCATTAAAACTTTCCTTTAAGAAGAATATCCATCACCGCCATGCGGGTGGGCACGCCGTTCCGGACCTGTTCAAGGATCAGGCTGCGATCCGGGTCGTCGGCGATTTCATCCGAGAGCTGTACACCCCGGATAATTGGCCCCGGGGCCATCAGGAGTGCGTCAGGCTTTGCATGTGCAAGTTTTTCATGTGTGATGCCGTATGTCTGGAAGTATTCACTCTCAGATTTTATCGGGGAATGTTCCATGCGCTCTTTATAAATGCGATCTGAAATAACGATATCGACATCTTTAAGGCCCTCTTCCAGAGAGCTAAATGTCCGGACATCCTGCACAGGAAATTTTTCCGGGAGTAAAACCTCGGGAGCAATCACATTTATATATGCGCCCAGCTTGCTGAAAATATGCATGTTGGAGTTGGCCACACGGCTATGGGCAATATCGCCAATCATGGCGATCCGCAATTCCTCAATGTTTCCAAGGCGGCGGCGGATCGTGAGCGCATCAAGGAGCGCCTGGGTCGGGTGCTCATGCCAGCTATCGCCTGCATTAATAACCGGGCAGGGGACCGTCTGGGAAACAAATTGCGGCGCGCCATATTCTTCATGGCGGATGACAATTCCATCCGGACGCAGCATTGAATTCAGGGTCTGGATGGTGTCGAGCAGGCTTTCACCCTTATTGGCAGAAGATGTGCGGACATCCATATTCACGACATCGGCGCCGAGCCGTTTGGCGGCAAACTCAAACGATGTGCGGGTACGGGTCGAATCTTCAAAGAACAGGGTCAGGATAATTGCGCCTTTTAATATGTCCGGCTTAAACTCCCGGTCATCCAGCCGGTCGGCATAATAATCTGCCAGATCGAGGATCATGGTGATCTCGTCTTTGGACAAATCTTCGATGCCGATTAGGTGTTTGTGGGAAAAGGACGTTCTGTTTATTTTCTGAAGCGCGTTCATAAAATCGCATATAAACGCCAAAAACGCCGCGCGTCCAGTTTTTTATACAATCTTCTTTGTTTTCAGCTCGATGATATCGGCTTCCGGCAGCTTGAGGATATCTTTGAGGATAAGATCCGTATCTTCGCCGAGCCCGGGCGGGGCTTTGGAATATGATACGGGCGTTTCCGAAAATTTTAGGGGTGATCCGACAAGATCAATCTCTGTTTCAATTGTTTGATTTTGCATGGATATTTTCATCTGGCGGTCTTTAATTTGATCCATCTCGAAAACCTGGTCCATGGTATTTACCGGGGCTGCTGGAATATCTTGCGCATGACAAATATCTATCCATGACTGGGTGTTTCGTTTTTTGAGTTCTGCCTGCAACAGCTCTGCCAAAACGTCCCGGTTTTCAACCCGCGCGGCATTTCTGTGAAATCTTTCATCTGCGGCCAGGTCCGGTTTTTCAAGCGCGGTGCAAAGCCGCTCGAACTGGCTGTTATTGCCGACCGCAATCACGATATATCCATCTGCTGTTTCAAACGTCTGGTAAGGCACGATGCTGGCATGGGCATTACCGACCCGCGGCGGCACCTTGCCGGAGGTCAGGTAATATTGCGCAAGATTGCTCATGCCCGCGAGCGTGACGTCAAGGAGTGCTAGGTCGACATGTTGACCTTTACCTGTTTGGGTTCTTGCATGCAGGGCAGATAAAATGCCAATCGCCGCATATAGGCCGGTCATCACATCAGAAAGCGCCACGCCTGCTTTCATTGGCGCGCCGTCCGGCTCCCCGGTGGAGGCCATAAGGCCGCCCAAAGCTTGGGCCAGGAAATCGTAGCCGGGTTCTTTGGCAAGCGGACCGTTCTGACCGAACCCTGAAATGGAGCAATAAATCAGTTCCGGGAAATCGTCTTTAATTTGTTCATAAGCCAATCCGTATTTTTCAAGCCCGCCGACTTTGAAATTTTCAATCACAATATCGGCTTTGGCCATCAGCTCCCGAATAAGTTTTTGGCCTTCTGGGTGTTTGATATCAATCGTGACAGAATGTTTGTTCCGGTTGCAGGACAGGTAATAGGCGCTTTCATCTGTGTCTTCGCCGTTTTCACCTTTTAAGAAAGGCGGGCCCCAGTGACGGGTATCATCGCCGCTGCCGGGCCGTTCGATTTTAATCACTTTTGCGCCAAGATCGCCCAGGATCTGTGTGCAGACAGGGCCTGCCAGAACGCGGGAAAGGTCCAGAACAATGATACCGTCAAGCGCCGAAGCCATGCAACACCTCCAGGTAAAACGGCCTGTATTGCCACAGGGCAATCAGGATAATGCCGATAGCAAATCCGGGGCCTGCCGGGATCGCAAGTCTATGAAAATTGGGTCTCTCTTTGGTTTTGAAAGATTGCCAAAGCCCGTACGCAATACCGTGTAACAATCCTGCAAAAGCCCCGAGTGTAAGGGCAAACAGCCCGCCATCCACACCAAGCCAGAGGCCGGCGGCAGCCATGAGTTTCACATCTCCCAACCCAAGAGCATCTTGTTGATAATACGCGTTCGCGGCGGCGCGCACGAGATAGAGCAGCCCGCCGCAAACTGCCGCGCCTGCAATAATGTGCAAAGGGGCAAGATATGCACAAAGCGTGACCGCATGAAAGGCAAGCGCGCACACTGCAAAAGAGAATACGAAAACATTCGGCAAAAGGCGCGTGCGCAAGTCGATATAGGAAAGAATCGATAACAGCGCAAAGCCGATCAAATGAATGAGAAAAGACAGGAATAAAAGCATCTTTGTGAATGTCTTCAGATTGCCAAGGTAAAGTCCATGCTATAGGCTTTTTGGATAAAAGTGAATCACTTGATATTAAGGTCAACTCAAATCATGACACAAAAAGCTATGGCTCTGGTTGCGGAAGATAATGATTTTGTCCGTATGCAAATCGTTAAATTCTTAAGCGATGATGGCTATAATGTCACTGAAGCCACAGACGGCACGCGTGCGATAGAAGTTATGAACGAAGAAAAAATTGAAGTAGCCATTGTCGACGTGCGCATGGAGCCTGTGGATGGTTTTGGCTTTATTAAGACTATTCGTGGCAAAGACATTGATATTCCCGTAATTCTTGTGACTGGGGATAACAACCCTGATTTATTGGAGCAATCTCAGACATGGGGGGTTGGCGCCGTTCTGATTAAGCCGGTTCAAAAGGACAGGCTTTTAAAGACAGTTGAGCGGACCCTCATGGCATATCGGAAGAGAGCATCTTAAAGAGTATGATTGAGCGTGTACCTTATAGCGTTTTGAAACCATTTCTTATGATGGCGCTGGGTGTCTTTGCGCTTACCTCTCTTGCTGCGTGCGCAGATGTAAATGTACCTGAGGCGCGCACGGTGAATATTCCTTCCCCGGTCTCTGCAGAACCACGGCGTGCCGCGATTAATGAACGCCCTGATAGCGTCATGTATTTGCCCTTGGGGGATGATGTGCTTGTCCCCGAGGTGCTTTCCGATAACCCGCTGCCATCTGAAATTGTTGGGCCGTTTGAGCTGCGCAATGAAACGCTTGCGGGCGCCCTGCAGCTTATCCTGGCTGATTACGATATTTCCCTGGCATTTGAAACAGATGAAGCGTTTAACCGCAGAGTGACAGTTGCCAATCTGCAGGGCGAACTGGATAAAGTTGTACGGCGTGTCTGTTCTCTGGCTAATATGTATTGCTCTTATGAGGATGCAGGTTTGATTGTTAAAGACGTACAGACTTTTACCGTAACAGTTCCACCAATAGGATCAGGAGAAGACTCCACAAGCTTTTTAAGTGATATTGCTGAAGGGCTCTCGGCAGTTTTGGGTGAAGGAGATCCAATCGTTGATACAACGACGCGCACAATTGTCTACACGGCAACGCAGCGGACATCGGAGATCGCCGCCAGGTATTTTCAACGCTTACGTGCCAATACGGCGATGATCGTCTTTGAAACTTATATCTGGGAGGTTTCCTTGAATGCCGGAAACTCAACCGGGATTGATTGGTCGCTTCTGGATACGGCAGGAAAATTCAATTTTAGTATTGGTGTAGACGGCGCTGTCGGGACAAACTTTACAAACCCAATTAGTATAGGCTTGCCGACAACCAGTGCGATCGGAGCCACACCGACAGACGTCCTGAATTTCCTGTCCCGCTTTGGCGCAGTTAAATCCATTTCACAACCGCAGATCACCGTTCTGTCTGGATCAGAAGCTGAATTGCGTGTAGCTGAAACTGAAAATTATGTTTCTGAAGTGACAACGACGCTAAATGGAGAAGGGTCATCTTCTACCTCCGTTAATACGGATTCAGTCGATTCAGGCTTTACGTTGAATATCGGAAGCACGTGGGATAAATCAACGGTTTATGCGGATATTGATATTGCTTTGACCAATGTTTTGGCAATCGACAATTTTGTATTTTCTGATGGTGGTGATGAAGGTACCAGCACGTCTATTCAGTTGCCGCAAACAACAGAGCGCGAGTTAACGACTCAGATTCGTGTCCGTCCTGGTGATTCTGTTCTAATTGCCGGTCTTGTCCAGGAACAAGATAATTTCAACAATGAAGGTCCTGGCTTTATGGAGCCGATCCTGCCGCAAAGCCGTACAGCGGAAACAGAGAACCTGGAGCTGGTTTTCTTACTGCGTCCGCGTGTTGTTGCTTATACGATGCAATCTGAAGAGCCTGCCCAGGTAGCGATGAAAGCAGTGCGTTCTGAAGCTGTGATGTCAGCCCGGGTGCCTGTGTCTTCTGGCATATCCACGCTTCCAACGCCAACTTCTCAACTGGAACCAGAGCAAGAATTGGAACCTCAAACGACGAGGCGGGTAGTTGAAACGCAGCCACGCACACCGCTTCGTGTGAGTGCGCCAGATCCTGAACCTGTTGTGTATAGCAATCGTTACGATCAGCGCAGCTCTTCTTCTCTGCCTTTGGCGCCTGTAACGCCTGAACCTATTGCTGTTTCACCCTCTTTAGCAACACTTCCGGAGCCCGAACCTGTTATTGCGGAACCAATCCAGCCCGTCTCTGTTTCGCCGAGTGTTCAAGTTTCTGATGATATTTATACAAATCGGTATGAAGGGCGTAGCTCAATAGTATCTGACAGAGTGTCTTCGCAATCTTCTCCGGTTATCTCATCTTCCAATGGTGACTCTATTCAGATTTATGATTTGGAAGGCACTTCTGCGCCGTCTTATTCTACGTATGGCGCGTCTTCGTCACGCGTTAGTCCGTCAGATCCGTCTACTTATTACTAGTTTTTATCCCTTTGAAACTGGGGGCTTTTTTTAAAATCGCCTTTTTTTACAACCGTTTCATGATAAAATAAGAACAAGTTTGAGCATTTTTGCTCGGCTTCGCTTTGACATGTTTTGAGGATCGCATGCTATCTCGTTTTCTACTGGTTTTTCTTATATTTCTGGCATTCGCTGCTGAAGCACGTGCCCAAAGCGCGTTTGAAGATCCCGGGACACGTGCGGCTGGGGGAACGGGCGCAGATCTTGTTGCGGTCAATGATAATATTGACGGCGGAACAGTTTCTCTTGGATCAGCCTCGCAGGTTGTTGTGTTGATGCGTAATGATGCGAGTAAGCCTTTAACCATTTCAGATATAAGTCTTTATCCGTCCTCAAACGTATCGGCCAGCGTCAGTCAAAATCAATGCTCGCTTACACCGCTTGAAACGGGGGCGGTCTGTGCCATTGCGTTGAATGTTCAGGGGCTTCAGGCGGGAAAATACCGTATTGAAATTCTGGTGCGTCATGACGGGCGTACGCGTCTGACAACAACAACAGTGAGCGGGAATGTTGAAAGCTCAGGCGATGCCAGCCGCGATATGATCAATGATGTTGAAGCAATTCCGGATAGGGTAGAATTTGGGCAAGTGGATGCGAGTCAGCCTTTGGTTGATTCTGTGGTGCTTCGAAATGTCACATCTAATGCGATTGATATTAAGGGCATCTACATCGAATCAGCGGCGCAGTCTGGGTATGCCATCGATACGGATTGTGAAAATCTCAATACAGGAGAGGCGTGTATTGTAACGGTGAGCTGGGCACCGGTTCAAAAAGGGCCGTCACGCGGCGTGATTGTTGTGCAGCATGACGGGCCCACAAGTGTGACCAGTATTCCGATTAGCGGCGAATATGAGCCAAGCGATCCAAGTGAAGCAGAAGTTTTTCCGGAAGCTGTGCCTGGAAAAGGGTTGATTATCTCTTCTTTGCGGGAAATTAATTTTGGAACGAATATTGAAAGCAGATCTTCTATTACTGTTTCTTTGGTCAATAGTGGTGATGCAAGCGCTGCTATTCAGGGTATTAGGTTGTCGAATAATGATAGCGGTGTGAGTATAGAATCCGGTGGTTGCTCCGTTGGAACAAAGCTGGATCCAACAGAGGCCTGCCCACTCACGCTTGTTTGGGAACCTGTGCGCGAGGGCTCTATTTTAGATGATTTACAAGTCTCTCACACAGGCGCGCGCGGTATTCTTGTTTTGCCGGTGCGCGGGGAAGCAACAGATACAATTAATAAAGACAGTCAGGCGATTGTCCTCAGTGATGATTTACTCAGCAATGTCCGGCCGTTAACGGTCAGTGATTTATCTGAAGATGACTCGGGGGAGAGTGCTCCTCCAAGGAGATCTTCTCGTTCCGGTCCACGTGATGTGCGCGGCGTTCTGGACGGGTATACGATTACATCACATGGTGGGAACAGGGCGATTGTATCTGGGCCAGGCGGAAGCCGGGTTATTTTCAATAATGAAGAAACCGTTATTGGCGGCGTGCTCTGGGGGGTCGAAATCCGGCCGAGTGCGGTCAAATTTACCAATGGAGATCAACAGGTTCTGCTGCTTTTCGACAGATCTTTATCTTCTATTAACCAAAATGGTTCAGAATCATCTAGTGCAAGTACGAGTGAGAGTTCCGACACATCGAATTAACTTTTTGAGGCGCTATGGATGAGCGTGAAAACCATATGGATGATGGCCTTTTGGGAAAGGTCGAACCGACGCCCATGGAGCGGCGCGCGGGAGATGACAGGCGCCAAATAGATGGTAAGCCACCCGGTGGTGTTGAGCGCAGGAATACGGAGATAGGTGAACGCCGTCAGCGTACCAAAGAAGGCCGTGAGCGTTATCTTGATATGGTGCAGCGCGAGCGTGCGATGTTCCTTGAACAAGGTCTTTCCCGTTCGACAGAGCAACTTTTGGATATGGCGGGTGCGACCGCATCAACCAAAAGCGATGAAGAAACCTCTATTAAAGATCGTGCAACTGGAGATCAGCTCCGATCCGTTTTGCCTGTTCAGTCCTGGCTCCCGCTTAGCATTCATCTAATTGGTTTACGCAATGGTGTGCTTAAGATTGCGCCCTTGAACGATCTGAATGACCGGCAGATTGATAATTTACATTCAACAGCAAAGCGATGCGGTTTTCATGTTGAGCGTGTTGAGGTTGAAATCTGGGATCGCGCAGAGCTCCTGGAAACACTTCGTTCCGTGCATGATCTTTCCGCAGATCGCTGCGAAAAAACACTGGCCATGTGGCTTGATGATGTCGATAACGGTTTGCTTCTTAATCAGTTTCAGCGCGATATGCTTGCCGAATCCCTCCAACTTCGTGCTTCTGATATTCACCTTGTGCAGGATAATAACCCGGATACGCCGAACTGGATTAAATACCGTATTGATGGAGATTTGATCCCGATGCATCTTTTGCCGTCTGATGCGATGGCGCGTTTAACAACGCTTTTGAAACGGGATGCAGGCTTAAACTTCGGGGACCGTGTGACACCAAAGGATGGGCGTTTTAGCTTTATGTGGCAGGGTCGAAGTATTGATGTACGTGTCGCCGCCGGACCGCAGGCGCAGGATGGTGAAAAGATCACCATGCGTCTTCTTGATCGCGCGGCACTCAAAGGCTTTGATGAGCTTTTCCGTCGCCATCCGGACGTCGGGGATCATCTGGCGCATCTTCTATCGCCCGAGATTAAAGGGGGTGGAGGATTAATTCTTCTTTCTGGGCCGACAGGGTCCGGTAAAACAACAACGCTTTATGCTTGCGTGCAGGAAATTGACCGGCGCCGTAAACATGTTTTGACGATTGAAGATCCGATCGAATATGAACTGCGTTATGCGACTCAGTGGCAGGTGCGTCCTGGTATGCCGGGTGGAGAATTCGGGGATCTGATCCGCGCAGCCATGCGTCACGATCCGGACTATATCATCATCGGGGAAATGCGTGATTCCGATACGGTTGAAACATCTTTGCGGGCGGCGGAATCGGGCCATACCGTGATTTCAACCGTACACGCGGATACGGCGCTTCAGACTTTTGAACGTTTAAGATCTCTTATGCCGGCTGAACGGGAACGCTCTTCAACATTTACACTTTCTCAACAAGTGCGAGCAATTCTAAACCAGCGACTTGTGCGAACCCTTTGCCAGGGCTGTTCAGGTCATACACAAGTTCAAAATGTTTTAAATCCGGATGAGATCGCACAGATGGGGTTTGACGGTAGCGAAGAGGTGCGCACCCATAATCCTGCCGGATGTGATTTATGTAACAGAACAGGCATTGCCGGACGGACGCTTCTTCTTGACGCAATCCTGATTACGCTTGGTCCGGGACAACGGAATAAAGTCTATGACGCGCTCATTCACAATGTAAACACGCTTGCAGGGGAAGAGGGCGTCATTGTTCATACACGCCGCGAAGGATTGATCGACCTTGTCATCACAGGCCAGGTGGATGCGAAGTCGGCTATTTCGTATTTGGAGGAATAGGGGGCAAGGGTGCAGCAATGGATTGCAGAAATAGCCTATGATACAACCTCCGGCGCAAAGCGGGAGGTTGAGACCTTTTATCTTCCTAGCGAGGATGATGTGCGCAATGAAATCAGTAAGCGCAATGGTTATGTTTTATCGATTCGCCCCCATGAACGCTCTCCATTAGAAAGATTGCTTGCACGCTCTGCCATGTGGCAGGTCCAGCTTTTGCGCGGTATTCAATTTAGATCGACAGCGACGTCTCCGGGTGTTGCGCTCTGGAAAATCATTGAAAGTGAGCGCTCTCCGATGCGTCAAAATATTCTCTCACCTGCCCGGGAAGCTTTGGCGCGGGGCCTTGGGGTGATTGATGCGCTCAAAGCCATGAATATTTTTGATCCCGGGACGCTGGCTATTTTGGCGGCAAGTGATAAAGCCAATAAGCTGGAAGACGGCATTCCCCATGCTATTCAGTCAGTTACGCAAAAACGCAAAAATGCACGCGCCATTATGGGAACAATGGGGTGGCTGGCTTTTGACGTGTTTACGATTGTGCAATCCCTGATCTGGGGACGCGGAATGGTTCTGGACTGGTTTTTAGACAATAAACCAACCAAACCGGAAGAGCTTGAAAAATATGAAAATGTTGTTGGTATGCTCTCGCTGACATGGGATGTTCTTATTGCCACGGCGGTTGGTATGGCTATTTTTATGGGTTGGACCGTCATTTCCTTCATGGTGAATAAAGGTAAGAAAGACTGGCCGACGGCACGGATCGTCCGGAAAATACCCCTGATCGGGGGATATTTGCGGGATCTTGGATTTGCTGATTCGATGTCGGCCTGCTCGCGGATGCTGAAAGGCCTCGTACCGATTAATGTTGCGCTGGATCAGGCATCAGAGGCGACAACCTCACCGGATATTTCAAAATACTGGCTGGATACGGCTGCAGATCTAGAGCGCGGGATCATGCTGGGGGGGGCGTTGGACAGAGAGCCTTTGACCTATACGGAGCGTTTGGAGCTCGCCACCTTGTCCGATCTCACACAGGTTGCTACAATCATGGAGTCTATTGCCGAGATGCGTGCGCAGGCAGCCAAGACAAAACATAGTTTAATTGTCTGGATCGCCTTTGCCCTGACCGGTCTTTATCTTGCAATTGCTTTTGGAAGCGCCATTTACGCCCTGACTGTTATGAATATGAGCATGGATAGTATGATGAGCTCTCTCACAGAAGGGGCGTTTTAAAGATGTCTTTTTTTTCCAAAGTCTCAAAAACAACTGCAAAGCAGACATCAGGCGAAAAAGAAGGTGTCGCTCGTCTTCAGCCTGGTCTTGCCGACCGTCTCGCCGGTGAAACAAAAGCTTTCGTTAAAAACCTGGTGCCTTATTTACCGCAAGAACTAATTGGCGGCTCCATACCTCATCTGGCGGGGACGGAAGAAGAGGCTGTTTGGAATGCAGCTTCCCAGGCGTGTGGAACGGAGAAGGTCCATTTTGTCTATAGCGTTGAAGATAAACGTATTTGGTATTTAGCGTGCCCATCCTCTGCGTTGGCTTCCAGTCCGGATAGTTGGTGCCCTTTAGCGGCGGCCCTTCCAGGCAATAGTGAATATTGGGACCGGGAAACGGTTTATCTGTATGAACAAGAAGGGATGGCATCTGCTTTGCGCTGGGATCCTGATACGGGCCGGATGCAGGTTTTTATTGGTGCATCTAGAACATTGCTTCCACGTATTCAGAGCATGGATGCGAATTTTGTCACATTGAACCCGGATGTAGCAGATGTCGTGCCATGGCGTAACCGCATGCTGAAAACAGAAAAACTCTCCCGCGGCGCAGCTCGGGTATTGTTGCTCGTTGGTATATTTATGAATCTGGTAATTTTTGGAATCCTCTCTTTTCAATATTTTTATACCAATATCGTTAAACGTGATTTGGCAAAAGTAAAAAGAGATACAGATAGGGCTGCGATTAATCTAACCTTGCAGGCGAACCAATCTCTCCAAAGTGATACGATTAACCATATGGTGCGTATTCAGGCGCTTTTGGATGAACTTAGGCTGCTGGATGGGACGCTTGTAAAATATGAAGTCAGCAGCGGTAAAGTTGTTTGGGAAGCTTTAGTTAAGCCATCTTTTACGGGAAGCTTAAAAGGCGTACGAACAGAAGTGATTCCAGGGATTGAAAAAGACGGCCGTGTGCGTATTCGGGGAAATAAATAAAATTTTAGATAATTTTGACGAAATACTCATGCCAAATTAAGAAAAATTGTATAAAATTTTAAGAGATTGCAAAAAAAGTAAATTATTGGGGTTCAGGATTTGGATTTTAAAAACATAGACTTAACAGTTTTCAAAAAGCTCGTTGATCCGAAATCAACAGGTGATCTGAATGCATTTTTAGAAAATCTGCCTCAAAATGCAGGTCAGACTGTGTTGATTGCGGCTGGTATTGCCTGGGCGATGGCAGCCGCTTTAGGGCTCTATACAACTATTCAAGTGCAGGCTTTAACAGAGTTTAGAACAGAATTACAGGAGCTGGACGCATTAAAGCCGAATGTCCCCACGATTAAGGAAGTAGCGGTGCCTCCTGCGGAGGTTAAAAAATTTGCAGAAGAGCTCTCTGCAATCTATCGGGGGCTCAAAATCAATGCGCGCGGTTCTACATTATTCATAAGTGCGGCTACAACAGCACGTTTTACAGAGTTTCGGGAAATTCTCGGGCATGTTCAGGTCGGGGGAGCGGATTGGCGCCTAGCTGTTGATAAGCTATGTGTCGGGCGGGAATGTAAGCAGGAAAAGCTTGGTGTTGCACTTAAGGTTAGTAAGGTTTCTGTGGAAAATCCTACATAAGTCGTTAGGAAAAAGATTGTTTATCTGTTTCAAATTGTTACACTTTGTCTCGTATATTTAGTCATGGAGGAAATGCAAATGGAGTCTGATTATCGTACACACAGTGAGAGCGGGAATGTTCTCTTCTTGATTTTGATTGCTGTGGCGCTGTTTGCTGCCCTTTCTTATGCAGTAACGCAATCGACTAGATCTGGATCCGGATCAACGGAACGTGAAAGTTCTGCTTTGAATTCAGCAACAATTACACAGCATCCAACGGCGCTCAGAACAGCTGTTGTGCGTATGGTACTTGGTGGAATGGGAGCAGAAGATATCGGATTTGAAAGTCCGGCCGCTGGAGACTTTAATGATGCTTCTTCTAATCAGCGTGTGTTCCATCCGAGCGGTGGCGGTGCTGTGTATCAGACAGCACCCGAAGATGCTATGACCAGTGCATATAGTGGCAGATGGTATATCAATTATAATTTTGAAGTACCTCAGATTGGACGCACAGGAACGGCCGGAAACGATTTAATAGCTTTCTTACCAGGCATTTCCCAGACAATCTGCAGCCGCATCAATGAAGAATTCATAGGCTCTACATCAATCCCGGCATTGGACCTTACCAATAACCTTGTTGAAGATGATTTTGAAGTTGGAGACACCTTTCCGCAAGGTGATGAGCCAGACATGTCTCCGGCTGGGAATGAATTTGACGGGCAGCCGACAGGGTGTTTTGAAGATGCAAATATCAATGGTGGTAGCGCAGCTTATGTTATTTTCTCCGTTATTCTTGAACGGTAAGCATAAAAAGATTTAAAATAAAAACCGGCCTGAAGTATGAAGGCCGGTTTTTTGATATCAGGAAAAGTGGTGATGAAAAGATATAAAAACCAATCTGGAAGTGCTCTTGTTTATATTCTAATTGCGATTGCTTTGCTGGCAGCATTAACCGTGACATTTATGCAGCCTTCCAGTCAGCAGGCTAGTTCACAACGTTCCTTTGAAGCTTTCACGGCATTGAAAACACAAATCGATTTTATCCGCTCTTCCATACAAGAATGTGTTTTGATCTATCCGGGGGGCGATTCGGGACTGATCGGTACAATTAACTTCCCTTATCCGATTAATCCAAGCAGTTCTTATCTTAACAGTCCGGATGCCAATAATCAGGTGCGAAATGCGCGATGTCCAGGCAACCCTGGTAATAGTAATGATCATGGAGATATTTTTGCATCCACGCAGGGAAAATTTTTAGCTCCACCACCAGATCTTTTTGAAGAATTTACCTATTATAGCGGTACAGACGGCGTATTCTTTTATACGCAAACGGATAAAACGGATGCGTTTTTACAAACAGCAATGTCTAAACTGGATGATGAATTCTCCGAATGTGAAGCTGATGTGGTAGATGCCTCTGGCGGTCAAATTGAAATGACAAGTACGGCAGATGCGGCGGATCCAAAATGTCCGAACAATTCAACGTGTTTCCGTGTTTGGATGGTCATTCAGCCAAGTGCTGCGGGCGCTTATAATGGTGACACGGACGGCGATGAAAACGGAACCTGTCCTTAATTAAGCACTTTTTAGCGCTGCAACTTCAATTTTAACCCGTTCAAACTCTTCCGGGATTTGCGCACATAGAGAATCAATTTGGTCACCACCATGTTCAATATGCGTTTGTAGATCGGAAGCCAGATCGCCAAGCTTGTTGGCACAGGCTGAACGTGCGGCGCCTTTCAGGCTGTGAGCATGCTCCATTAAAATGCTTAAGGCTTGATCCTGATGGGCTTGCTTGATTTTTTCAATGAGTGGTTCCGTCATGTCGACAAACATACCCAGCATTTCAATTGTACTTTCATCCATTGAGCCCATCATTTGAACAAGCGCATCTTTATCAATCGCTGAAAATTCAATTTGAGTGGCTGTATTTGGCGCATCTTTTGTTTCTTCCGTCGGGGATGCATCGTCATTCGCCTGTAGTAACCCCCAACGCACGAGGAGCCGTTTGAAGTGGCCAAGAGAGACCGGTTTTAATAGGCATTCATCAAACCCGTGCCCCATATAGGTTTGCCGCTGCGACATTTGAACATCGGCTGTCATGGCAATAATCGGGAAATGCCGCTCCAATTTTTCATCATCCATACGGATTTCACGGACCACGGCATAGCCGTCTTTTTCAGGCATGTGCAGATCGGTAATCAAAATACCGTACTCTCCGCTACGTATAGCGGTGAGAGCCTCTGCACCGTTTTCGGCAAAGTCAGCATCTACCCCCAGCATATCCAGCTGGCGGGAAAGTACATCGCGTACAGATTCTGTATCTTCTGCAATCAGAAGTTTTGTTGGACCTTCAATTTGCATCTTGTCGTATTTTGCTGCCGCATCGAGAACGGCTTCCCCAAGACCGATCCGGCTCGCCGGTTTAGTCAGATAGGCAACACCTAAAGATTGAAGTGTATGTTGAAGCCCTGCATCATCACGTACTGTATACATGAGCAGGCCCATAAAAGGGCGGATCTCCATGATTTCACGAATCAGGTCAAGTCCGAGACCATCCGGCAGACCCTGATCGATAACGCCTACATCAAAGGGTCGGCGTTTGATGAGTTCAAGCGCTTCTTTATAGGTCGGGCAGCTTTCAACATTCGCGCCCATCGATTTAAGAGATTTGACAATTTCTTTTGCGCCTTGCGGATGATCTTCTACTGATAGTACAGAAATACCGTCCAATTCTGGCATTTCAAGTACGTTCGCATCAATATCTACTTCTTCGGTCGGGATTTCAAACCAGAAGGTGGAGCCTTTGCCTTCTTCACTGTCGACGCTGATTTGACCGCCCATTAATTCAACAAGTTTTTTCGAAATTGAAAGCCCGAGCCCGGTTCCACCATATTTACGGGAGGTTGAATTATCCGCTTGCGTGAAAGCTTTGAACAAACGTCCTGCAACCTCTTCGCTCATACCAATGCCTGTGTCTGTGATTTCAAAGCGCAACCCAACACGCCCTTCAGCAGGCTGAATCGCTTTAATATTTTTAGACACGCCAATCGTGACAGAGCCTTCATGTGTGAATTTCATCGCATTACTCATAAGATTCATGATGATCTGGCGTAAGCGTTTTGGGTCACCGACAATGACAAAAGGCACATCCTCGGTAATGTCATCGCGTAGCTCAACCGGTTTGCCTTGGACTTTGACCGCAAGGGCTTCGTTAATCCCGCGCACAAGCGTACGGACAGGCACTTCAAATAAATCCAGTTCAAGCTGGTCTGCATCCATTTTGGCAAAGTCCAGAACATCATCCAGAATTTCTAAAAGCCCGCTGGCCGAATCCTTAGCTGTTTTGGCCATAGTCAGGATATCGCTTGGCGGCTGTGCCTGTTCAATCAGTTCCAAAAGCCCGTAAACAGATTGCATAGGTGTACGGATTTCATGGCTCATTGTTGCCAGGAAGTTTGATTTTTGCTCGGCCAAGGCGTCGGCAGCCTGGGCAGCTGCGCGCAGATCGCTTTCCATAGCTTTGCTGTCGGTGATGTCGGTTGCCCAGAAAATATAGGCGTCCTGATTGCCGTAAAGTGTTTCGGCAATGGAGACAAGGGTCCATTTTATCTCCGGCCCGGCGCGGACAGGCAAGGTTGCACTCTCCGGCGGAGTCGGGCTTTTGAGTTTTTTGCCAAGAGCGATCACCTCTTCGGCGGGCCAGGCTTCTTCCAGCGTTTTGCCTTTGACGGGCCCGCCAAGCATTAATCGCATGGATTTATTAGCTTCCAGAATGGCAAGCTCTTGACGGTCGCGGCGGATCACCAAAACGCCAACCGGCATGTCTTCATAGGGAATAGGAGATGCGTCACTCATGGAAAAAAGGCTTGTCGTTTATAGTGTTAATATCTTATCACAAACAGATAGACAGAAAAGGATAGAGTAAGACAATGGCATATAAAGTAGCAGTGGTGGGTGCAACCGGGAATGTCGGGCATGAAATGCTGGGTATTTTGCATGAGCGGAATTTTCCGGTCAGTGATGTTGTGGCGCTGGCCTCAGAGCGTTCTGTAGGCAAAGAAGTCTCTTTTGGAGATGAAGACCTGAAAGTTCAGGACCTTGCTAAGTTTGACTTTAAAGGCACGGATATTGTTCTGTCTTCTCCGGGGGCTAAAATCTCGGCGGAATTTGCGCCTAAGGCTGCGGCAGCAGGTGCAATCGTTATTGATAATACGAGCCATTTTCGTATGGACCCGGATGTGCCGCTGGTCGTACCGGAAGTAAATCCGCAGGCGATTGCGGGTCATACAAAGAAAAATATTATCGCCAATCCGAACTGTTCGACCATCCAGATGGTGGTGGCGTTGAAGCCTTTGCACGATGTTGCAACGATCAAGCGTGTGATCGTGTCGACCTATCAATCTGTCTCCGGGGCGGGAAAACCCGGTATGGATGAGCTGTTCGATCAGTCGCGGAAGTTTTTTGTGCATGATAGCGTAGACAAAAACGTCTTTCAAAAACAAATGGCGTTTAACGTCATCCCGCAAATTGATGTGTTCATGGAGGACGGGCAGGCCAAAGAAGAATGGAAGATGGTTGTTGAAACTAAAAAGATTCTCGATGAGGCTATTGAGGTATGTGCAAACTGCGTACGTGTGCCGGTTTTTATCGGCCATTCTGAGATGGTGAATGTTGAATTTAAAAATCCAATCAGCGCAAAAGAAGCCAAAAAGATTTTGAAAGATGCACCTGGTGTGATGGTCATCGATCTTGAAAGTGAAATGGAATATGTCACACCTGCCGAAATCGCAGGTGAAGATGATGTATTCGTCAGCCGTATCCGCGAAGATGCCAGCCAGCCCAATACGCTGAATTTCTGGTGCGTGTCCGATAATCTCAGAAAGGGCGCGGCGCTGAACGCCATACAGATTGCAGAAGAGTTAACAAAAAATTACTTAAAAGCAGCGGCTTAGGCCTGTAACTCTTCTTGTTTCTTTACCGAATAAACTTATATCAAAGAAAGGTATAAGTGAGATGAACAGGCGGAATTTTATAGGTTTTTTAGGCGGAGTCTCTGCGCTTACTGTGAGCAGTAAGGCTTTTGCGTTTGATTTGTTTGGCCTTAAAAAATCGGAGCGGGCGATGAAAGATTTTCCTTTTAAACTGACAGATGCAGAATGGCGGGAACGTCTCACCGAAGAGCAGTACCGGATTATGCGCATGGAAGGCACGGAGCCGACCTGTTCCTCGCCATTGGAAAAAGAAAGTCGCGCCGGGATATATCATTGCGCAGGCTGTGGGCAAGAGCTGTTTTCCAATAACCATAAATTTGAAAGTGGCACTGGCTGGCCGTCTTTTTGGGATCCAATCCGTCCTGAGGCAGTTGGGACCTCCACTGATTACAAAATCGGTTATGCGCGCACCGAAGTCCATTGCTCCAATTGCGGCTCTCATCTTGGGCATGTGTTCGAAGATGGTCCACCGCCGACAGGTTTGCGCTACTGCATTAACGGCGTAGCGATGAAATTCTTTCCGGATAAAACATCCTAACGTCTTTATTCCATTGATTTTTTAGGGTTTGAAAATGCCCGCTTTGGGCGTATCATGCTTGTCATGACAACTGATTCAAAGCGCCCCCTTTCCCCACATCTGCAGGTTTACAGGCTTCCCATGACAGCGCTCATGTCAATTTCTCACCGCGCGAGCGGCGCCGTTTTGGTCGTTGGAACCGTCATGGCGGGGCTTTGGTTGATCACGGCAGCTTTTGCGCCTGCATACTTTGATATGATCATGGCGCTGGCCAATACGCCGATTGGCACGATTGTGATGTTCGGCTTTTCTTTCGCGCTGTATTATCACATGTGTAACGGCATAAGGCACATGTTCTGGGATTTAGGCTTTCTCTTTAAACTAAAAAATGCGGCTATCGCAAACTGGGTTGTGCTTTTGAGTGCGGCGGCGCTCACATCCATGACCTGGTGGTGTGCCTGTGCGTGGCAGGGGTAAGATGGACCGCATTCAATCAGATATCGCCAAAGCAAAAGGATTGGGTTCCGCGCATCACGGGGCAGAGCACTGGATGGCGCAGCGTTTAACGGCTCTGGCGAATATCCCTCTCATTATCTGGTTTATCTATTCTGTGATGCATTTGCGCGGGGTGAACCAGTCTGAGTTTGTGCTCTGGCTTGCCGAACCTGTGAATGCAGTTCTAACGATTTTGCTAATTTTAAATATCTCTTATCACGCAGTTTTGGGTAGTCAGGTGATCGTCGAGGACTATATCAGTTGCAAGGTCCTGCGTATGGCGAAGTTGATTGGACAGAAATTATTTTTCATTGCCTTTTCCGTGGCCTGTATCTTTAGTGTTTTAACGATAGCTTTATAAGATGACTGAAAATTACGAAATCATAGATCATGAATATGACGTTGTTGTTGTCGGAGCTGGTGGAGCAGGTTTGCGCGCCGGATTTGGCTGCGCGGAGAAGGGCCTGCGCACAGCTCTAATTTCAAAAGTTTTTCCGACCCGTTCGCATACGGTTGCTGCGCAGGGTGGGATTTCAGCGGCGCTTGGCAATATGGGTGAGGATGACTGGCGCTTTCATTTTTACGATACGATTAAAGGCTCTGACTGGCTCGGCGATCAGGATGCGATTGAATATATGTGCCGCGAAGCGATCCCGGCGATCTATGAGCTCGAACATTACGGCGTGCCGTTTTCACGCACGGCCGAAGGAAAAATCTATCAGCGTGCCTTTGGTGGTATGACCACCCATTATGGAGAAGGTACGGCGCAGCGGACATGCGCAGCGGCCGACCGGACGGGGCATGCGATTTTGCATACGCTGTATCAGCAGGCGCTGAAACACCGCGCCGAGTTTTTTATCGAATATTTTGCGCTTGATCTGATTATGAATGATGAAGGTGAATGTCTGGGCGTGATGGCCTGGAACCTGGATGATGGAACCATTCATCGCTTCCGTGCGCATCAAACCATTCTCGCCACAGGCGGGTATGGCCGCGCCTATTTCTCCTGCACCTCTGCCCATACCTGCACGGGCGACGGGAATGCGATGGTGTTACGCGCAGGTCTGCCGCTGCAGGATATGGAGTTTGTACAATTTCACCCGACTGGGATTTACGGCGCAGGCTGCCTGATTACAGAAGGTGTGCGTGGGGAAGGCGGTTATCTGACCAATAGTGAAGGCGAGCGCTTCATGGAACGCTATGCACCGAGCGCGAAAGATCTGGCCTCCCGTGATGTGGTCTCCCGGTCTATGACCATTGAAATCCGTGAAGGGCGCGGGGTGGGGGATCGCAATGATCATATTCATTTGAACCTGATGCATCTGGATCCGGATATTATTCACTCCCGCCTGCCGGGTATTGCCGAATCTGCCCGCATTTTTGCAGGCGCGGATGTCACGAAAGAACCAATCCCGGTTCTACCAACTGTGCATTACAACATGGGTGGCATTCCGACCAATTTCCGCACGGAAGTTTTAAACCCGACAAACGATGATCCGAATAAAATTGTGCCCGGCCTGATGGCGATCGGCGAAGCGGCCTGTGTCTCCGTGCACGGAGCGAACCGTCTTGGCTCCAACTCGCTTCTTGACCTGGTGGTGTTTGGCCGCGCTGCGGCGATCCGCGCCGCTGAAACCGTTGCGCCCGGCGCGCCGCATAAACCGTTTGGAAGTGATGATGGGACCAAGGCGCTGGACCGTCTCGACCACTTCAGGAATGTGAAAGGCGGCACCCGCACGGCCGACCTGCGTGACGACATGCAGCGTACGATGCAGGACCATGCTGCCGTCTTCCGCACAGGCGAAACGCTTCAGGAAGGCTGCGAGAAAATTGATAAGTCATTTGCGGGTAAAGCTGACTTATCAATCGAAGACCGCTCTATGATTTTCAATACCGATCTGGTGGAAACGCTGGAGCTGGATAATCTGCTCGGTCAGGCCGTGGCGACGCTTTATTCCGCTGTTAATCGGACCGAGAGTCGCGGCGCGCACGCGCGCGAAGACTTTACCGAGCGCGATGATGATAAATGGATGAACCACACCACCATCTGGGTTGATGACAAGGGCAAGGCCAAACTCGGTGACCGCCCTGTTATCCTGCACACGCTGACGAACGAAGTCGAAGCCGTCCCGCCTAAAGCGCGGGTCTATTAATTTATTGACATAATATATACAATGTGGTAGTTAAACTTACGCATATGTGAGAAGAATTGCTATGGCTAAAGATAACAAAAACGGGTTGGAAGATCCTTCCAAACGCCGGTTTTTACAAGGTGCGGCTGTTGCTGCAGGGGCCACCGCTACAACAGGTAACCCTGTAGGTCTGGTGACTTCAGCTTCCAAAGTTGCTGTTTCCGACGTTAAATTGTTTGATAAGTATCTTAAAGGTCTTGTGAAAGAAGGTGTTGAAAGAATATTTTCTACGGCAGATCGGAGAGAGAGTATTAGAGCAAATATAAAAGGGGCTGGAAATTGGGATTTTTATAAAAAGATAGAAGGGAATCCTAATCCTCCTCATGACGGCAAAATTGATTTTTGTTCTCAGCGCGATATTCTCAAACGATTAGAAGGGTTGCCGGACGATGTTTCCCTTATGGATCTTCTTGGTGATGATAATTTAGCTTATATGTATCCTGATTTGGGTTGCCCTGAAGCCCGGCTGGCAAAAGATTTTCATGAGCTTTTAAAACCTCTGTGTGATACGCATACGACATCTAAAGATTTAATTCGTTCTTTTCACGGTTTTTTTCAAAAACTTGCAGAACATGCCATTCAAGACCCTGATTCTTTTGTCTTGTACGGAAAAGAAGATAGCTTTTTATATGCCAGCGAGCCGAATGAAATTACTATTCAGGTAGACCAAATTAAATCACTTAGAAATGTATTAAAAGGTTTTAAAGAAAAATATGGCATTGAAACGCCTGCTTTGGATCAATTAGAGAAAGTAAATGAAGAAGCCGTAAAAAAAGTACAACGTGTGTACTTTGAGAAAATGAAACGCAGGGATGATGAGAGAAAGAAGGCAAACGAGGCAGAAGAAGCTAAAAGAGAAGAAGAAAGGAGACAGCGTGAAGAGGCCGATAAAAAAGATGCTGAAGCCGCGAAAAATAAAAGTAAGCGCAATCCTTCCTCACGTTCAAAACGTGCAGTATCATTGAGGTATGTTTTCCCTAGTCCCCGTTATGCAGGCTTTCATCGATTTACTCTTCTTGAAAATAATGACAAAAACCTTCCCGTGCCGACGCGCATTGATTGGTTTCACTGGTTACAGTCAACCAACCCGGATGCAAGGCCGCATCATATTCGATTAGAAGATGACGGCAGAACAATCCTTTTAGAAGATACGGCCCCTAACGCTGCGGGTTTAAGCCGTATCTTTTCCAAAAAACATTCCGACGGAACTTGCGGGGCTGTTCTGCTGAACCGTCGTCATAATGTGGATATTCGGCAAGAAGCCGAGTATGCGGAGCAGCCTGTTCCAGCACTACATATAGGAATAAAAACAAGCTTAACACTGAATGCTGAAACAAGCGTTATAAGTGCTTCAGATATTCTCAATCCGCAAAATGACTTAGCGATGTATTTTGGAGAGGTCTCAAAATTCGCCAAGCTTACAGATCCGTTAACTGGTCTTCACACGCCCAGAGGTGTAAGGGAAGCGCTCAAAGCCGCTCAACAAGAAGCTCCTGGAAATGACGGCAAGCCCAATGGTTTGGTAATGGTAAAGCTAAATATAGAGCAATTTAAAGCTTTTACCGAACAATATGGTCATCAGGCGGGCGACATTATTTTAAAAGAAATTGCACATCGTCTGCGAGACAAATTTGAATATAAAAGCTTAATCATAGGGCGTATTGGCGGCAATGAATTGGTTTTATTATCCTCTGTACCCAGACAAGGGGCAAATAATATAACGGATGAAATAGAGCAATTATTCAAAAATAAAGCGCCTATGATAGTCGGTAGTCCGGACGGACAGCTTGATTCTGTTGATGTTCGGGTGCATCCTGTCGCTTCCTCTGACCAAAGCAAAATTTTGGAATTCCCGAAGCAACGACCGCTTGGTACTCTCCAATTGGCGGCTTAGAACCAATAACCCTCCCGTGGAGAAACGCGGATATTTGTATATCACAATAGTTATTTTCAATAAAAATAAACTCTAATGAATTGATTTAAAATAATAAATCCGTTTTTTCTTGAAACGTTCCGGGCCATAGGCGCACAATGCGCTTATGCATACGATTACACATGTTGGATCCGGGGAGAGTAAAGAAGCAGCGCTCGCGCAGGCGCGTGCGGGGCTTGCCAATATTCTGGATGAAGGCCTCAAACAGGTTTCTTCCATTGAATCGGTTCAGATGACGGCTGAAGGCACATGGACAGCGACTGTGACTGTGGGCTTTATGTCTTTGGAAGATCAAAAAAGTCTTGCGGCGCGTGTCCTGAAGGATAAGCGTGCTTTGGAAGATGAACAAGAATATGAGCGGCGCAAAATAGCACATGATAAGGATATGGAAGAAAAACACGCGGCGATACAGCGTATTCACGAGCGGGTTGAGGAAGAGTGGAATGAAGAACATCGCAAGGCCATGCGCATGGATCTTATTGAAGATATTGTGATAGAGCCTTCTGCAACTGTTATGCCCTTTATGGCAGCAAAAACATATGAAGATTTTTATACGGTATCACATGCAGCGCCTGAACCTTTACAGGTGCACATGACGCCGGTTCCATTTGATTCCCTGGAATACTCTGTTTGGAGGCCGACAATCGAATGGATGCAGGATTTACTGACCGCCGATAATGACAATGTCATCCGTCATAGGCATGAAGAGGACTATAAACCTGAAGAACTAATGCCTATTCATCGTATGCCACGCGGATCTGTGTATACGCTGGAGCTTGCCGCTTAAGCCTTTGTGCCGGGGCACTTCGGGTTTATACTAAAAACCATGACCACAATGCTGTTTTTTAAAGGGTGTGGCTCAACCCCTGCGCGGGCGATTGCGCGGGCAGGGCGCGAATGTGCAACGCTCTTGCTTGAAAACCCGTCTTTGATGGTAGAATTAGCAGAATTAATTGAGCATGGCAGCCACTGGGAAGCACATATCCGGGTTATGGCGCTCGAAGTCATACAAGACGGGGAAGGCGATTCTCGTAAATCATCTGTAGAGGGTAAGGGGCCAAAAGATCCTGAGCATAATATTTCCGGCGATCCGAATGCCTGGCGGCCACCGGGCATGGAACATGACCCTTCCAGTCTTGACCGTGTCGAGCAAACCTTTGATACAGCTTCGCATGCCGGACAGGTGCCGAATGTCCCTGTGCGTGATATTGTGATGCTCCGCCAGGAAGGGTTATCAGAAGACCAGATACAATCTCTGCGTAATCTTTATGTATCCAGATCCATAAAAGCCAGCGCCCGTAACCCCGGTCCTTCTGCCGAAATAGAGTGAATACCGGCTGCTTTGTGCGCTTCACAAAGGCGTCTTTTGCCTGTATCCTTTTGTTTCAAAACGAAAGCAGGATTTTCCCTATGGCGAAATTTACTCTTCCTCGAAATTCAAAAATAAAAGCTGGAAAAAAGGTTGATTCCGCAAACGATGCCAAGCGCAAAAAAACCTTTAAAGTTTATCGTTTTGATCCGGAAAGCGGAGAAGACGGCCAGCCGGATAATCCGCAAATGGATGAATTTACCATTGATCTGGATAAATGCGGGCCGATGGTTCTGGATGCCCTTATTCATATTAAAGATCAGGTAGACAGTACGCTGACTTTCCGCCGATCCTGCCGTGAAGGGATTTGCGGGTCCTGTGCTATGAATATTGACGGGCGTAATACATTGGCGTGCCTAAAGCCGATTGATGAAGTTTCCGGCGATGTGAAAGTAACACCACTACCGCATATGCCTGTGGTTAAAGACTTGGTGCCTGATCTCAATCATGTTTATGCACAATACCAGGCTATTGAGCCCTGGATGAAAACAGATAGCCCGGCGCCAACCAAAGAGCGCCTTCAAAGCGCGGAAGATGCGAATCTCCTCAATGGAGAAGATGGGCATGGTCCTGCAGGGTGTATTCTCTGTTTTTGTTGTTCAACATCCTGTCCGTCTTATTGGTGGAACGGAGACCGTTTTATGGGGCCGGCAATTTTGCTGCAAGCTTATCGTTGGATTGCTGATAGCCGGGATGAAGCGACCGGGGAGCGGCTTGACCAGCTTGAAGACCCCTTCCGGCTTTATCGTTGTCATACGATTATGAATTGTACCAATGCCTGTCCGAAAGGTCTCAACCCGGCCAAAGCTATTGCCGAGATTAAAAAACTTATGGTTGCAAGGCATTAGATTTTCCAGAGCACCTGTTTATAAGTACCTAACCGGGCTTCGAAAAATCGTCTTTTGTGATAGAATCACCTTTAATGATTTTTGAAAAAGAGGCAGCCTTCATGTTTGATTTCGACATTAATTTCATCGCGTTTTTCCTGTCCGGCGTTTTAGCGTTTATCATTGGTGTGCTTTGGTATCATCCGAAAGTGCTCGGCACCCGGTGGATGGAGGTACGCGGCGTTGAAAATGAAGACATCAAACCATCTCCGCTTCCCTTCATTGCATCTTTCTTTCTCTGGACGTTGGCGGCCTGTTTTTATGCTTTTCTGGCGTTCTTCCTGGGGATTGATAATGCAGCGGGGTATTTCTGCCTGTCCTGCCTGCTTTGGGTGGCTTTTTCGATGCCGCCAACGATGATGGGCGCGCTTTATACAGGCTATCCGTTTGAAGCGGTTGCGATTGATACGTCTTATCAGCTCGCAGGCTATTACGCCTTTGCGCTGGTCCATATCATCTTTTTATATATCTAGGATTTTATTATTCCTGATCGTTTTCAATCGTCAGGATGGTTTCGCAATTTGCGGAATTTACAACAACGCCGACCCGGCGTTCCCAGCTTAGAATCTGTGAGCAGCGGCTTTTGCCGTCAAAGGGAACCATTTCGCCCTGCATTGGCATTAGGCCTTTTTCACTTGTAACAACCACCACTTCAGCTTTGCGCCCTGCATTGGTGATATCATGTTCAACTAATTTTGCAAAAGATGTGTAGTCTTTAATTTTGCCGACCCCATCTGTAATATTTTTGATAAAAGACGCGCGGTTGAGTTCGAACTTACGCTCTTGCGGCGGAAATCCTTCAATATCATAAATAATATGCGTGATAAAATCCGACCGGCTGGAGAGATGATCTTTTAGGAAAGATTTAATGCCATCCACGTCGTATCCGGTTTCCGGATGTGTCACTCGGCTGCTCTCATCCAAAAAAGCCTGAATATTCTCAGGGGTTAGCTTATTCGGACTATTAGCAAACGCCAATCCGGGCAATAAGAGAAGCCCGGCTAAAATAAAGATAAAAATCCGCATATTGTCCCAAAGCCCTTTTATATCAATAAGATAATAACTATATAAGTGTATCAAAAGAGGGTTAAAATAGCCCTAAACACCGTAATCAAGCCCGATATCCAGGGCTTTCACGGAGTGGGTCAGGGCGCCCACAGAAATGATATCCACCCCGGTTTTAGCAATGCCTTGAACGGTTTCAAGGCTGACGCCGCCGGAAGCTTCAATCACCATTTTAGAATCTTCTTTACGAATCTTCTCAACGGCTTTACGCATATCTTCCAAAGAAAAATTATCCAGCATCACAATATCTGCGCTGCCATGCGCCAGCATTTCATCAAGCTGCTCCGGCGTATCAACTTCAATTTCAATTTTAACCATATGGCCTGCATTTGCTTTTGCGGTTTCGAGTGCTTGGGCAACACTTCCATGCAGGGCGATGTGATTATCTTTAATCAGGATGCCGTCATCCAGGCCGTGACGGTGATTCATGCCGCCGCCACAGCGCACGGCGTATTTTTGAAAGGCACGTAAACCAGGAAGTGTTTTGCGTGTGCAGGCGATCTGCGCATCTGTCCCGTCAACTTCCTGAACATAGCGCGCCGTCAATGTGGCAATCCCTGACAGGTGTGACATAAAGTTTAAACAAATGCGTTCCGCCGTGAGAATAGCCCGGGCCGGGCCGTTGATTTTTGCAATGGTGTCGCCGGACGCTAACAGGTCGCCGTCATATTTATACACTTCAATCTCACAATCCGGATCGATTTGCATGAAGGCTGAGAGACCGATGGTGAGCCCGGCAAGAATACCTTCTTCACGGGCATTGAGAGTAGCACTCATTTCCGCATCAGACGGGATCAGGCTGGCGCCGGTAATGTCATGCCCATGGCCGAGATCTTCTTTCAGGGCCGCGCGCACGGCCTCTTCGATCAGCAGGGGGGAGAGCGCTGTCACTAGCTCATCTCCAGCATTTTATCAATCGGCAGGCGGGCGCGCTCTGCTATTTCTGCATCAACCAAAACTTCCGGCTGTTCGTTTTGAAGGGCGCTCAGGACTTTCGGGAGGGTAATGCGTTTCATATGCGGGCACATCTGGCAAGGGCGCACGAGTTCCATTTCCGGATGTGCGGCGGCGATATTATCGCTCATGGAACATTCGGTAATCAGGACAACGCGGGACGGTTTTTCGCCTTCCACGTAATCAATCATTTGCTGTGTGGAGCCTGTATAATCTGCTTCAGCCAAAACCTCTGGTGGGCATTCTGGGTGGGCTAACACCACTACACCTTCATACCGCGCACGAAAATCACGGATATCTTCAGGCGTAAAACGCTCATGCACGATGCAGCTTGCGTTATAGGTCAGGATTTTTTTATCGGTTTTTGTTTGTGTGTATTGTGCCAGATACTTATCCGGGATCATGAGCACATCGTCGCTCTCCAGTGCATTCACAATTTTTACCGCATTACCGGACGTGCAGCAAATGTCGCTTTCGGCTTTGACTTCAGCAGAGGTGTTCACATAGGTGACAACCGGCACGCCCGGATATTTTTCCCGCAGGAGTTTTACATCTGCTGCTGTTATCCCTTCAGCCAGGGAGCATCCTGCTTTCATATCTGGAATAAGAACCTTTTTATCCATGCACAAAATCTTGGAGGTTTCAGCCATGAAATGCACGCCGCACTGAACGATGATATCGGCCTCCGTCTTGGCCGCTTCTCGGGCAAGGGCAAGGGAATCTCCGACAATATCGGCCACACCGTGGAAAATATCCGGGGTCATATAATTATGCGCCAGGATCACCGCGTTCTTTTCTTTTTTCAGGCGGTTTATTTCGTAAATATAGGGCGCCAGATTTTCCCAGTGCTTTTCGTCATACTGGTCTTTCAGCATGTCAAAAACAGGCGCGGTTTCGCGGGCAACTTCAGCTGTGTAAGCAAGGTCTGTCATGGGCAATAGCTTTACCCTATAGGATATAGGATTGCAAAGTCTTAAGACTACTGCCCGGTGGCCTTTTTCTGCTGTTTATACAGCACGCGGATATGGGGTTTGCCGGTTTTAGCTTCGTATTTCTCGTAATATTTCTGGTGGTAGTCTTCCCCGTCCCAGAAGGTTTCAAGGGGCTCCAGCGTGGTGACGATCGGGTCTGTCCATGCGCCGGAGGCGTTGGCCGCATCAATAGCGTCCTGCGCGCGCTGTTTTTCTTGCGCACTGCGGTAAAAAATCACCGAGCGATATTGTGTACCGACATCCACGCCCTGACGGTTGAGCTGTGTCGGGTCATGCGCTTTGAGCAAAAAGAAATCCAGTAAATCGCGCTCACTAATTTGCTCCGGGTTGTAATAGACCTGCACCACTTCGGCATGGCCTGATTTACCTGTCGTAATATCACGGTATGTCGGGTTATCCAGTTCCCCGCCTGCATAGCCGACACGGGTATACACCACGCCTTCAAGCGCGCGGTATTCGCTTTCCGTGCACCAAAAACACCCACCGCCAAGGGTCAAAAAGGGCAGGTTATCCGGTTTATCTGACGTAATTGTACTAGCCACGCTCACTCCTTTTGCCATCGGCGTATACGGAAAAATGAACAGGGCCGCGATAAACAATATCGGTATAAAGGCCAAAAAGCGCATTTTTCCTCCTTATCATTGATATAAGCCGTTATCTTTATCCTTCAATCTATTCGGAAAGTCTTTAGAATAGTTACATGACAACGCAGATTCCCCCATCAGTTCCAGAGGACCTACAGCCCGCACAAAGTAAACGCTCCATTATGGCGTGGTGCATGTATGACTGGGCGAATACGGCCTTTGGGACGGTGATTATCACTTTTGTCTTTGCTGTCTTTTTCTCCCGCGGCATTGTGCAGGATGAAACGCAGGGCGCGGCCCTCTGGAGCACGGCGATTGGTATCTCCGGCATCTTTATTGCGATTTTAGCCCCTCTGATGGGGGCGGCAGCAGATCATGCGGGTAATCGTAAACGCTGGGTGTTCTGGTTTTCTATGGTGTGTATTATCCCCTGTGCGGCGCTGTGGTTCGCGCAACCCTCACCGGAATGGAACAATATTCTTTTTGTCTTAACGCTGGTCGTGATAGCCAATATCGGCTTTGAACTGGCGCAGGTTTTTTACAATGCGATGCTGCCCCATATCGCCCCGCACCACATGATCGGGCGGATTTCAGGCTGGGCCTGGGGGCTTGGTTATGCGGGTGGACTGGTGGCGCTTGCGATTGCGCTTTTTGGATTGGTCGGGATTGGGGATGTCGAACCGTTTTTCGGCATTAGCGGGGCTGACAGCGCCAATCTGCGCGCGACAGGGCCGATGATCGCACTCTGGTTTGCGCTCTTCATGATTCCGCTTTTTCTTTATACCAAGGATATTGAACGCGAACCGATGCCGTTTCTGGTGTCCATGCGTGAAGGGGTTAAACAACTGATCAGCTCGGTGAGAGAAATCCGCCAACATAAAAACATTGCGTTGTATCTGGTCTCCAGTGCGATTTACCGCGACGGGCTTGTAACGCTCTTTGCCATCGGAGGCGTCTATGCTGCCGGTCAGTTCGGCATGGATTTTCAGGAAATACTGATTTTTGCCATCGGCCTGAATGTGACGGCAGGCCTTGGCGCCTTTCTCTTTGCCTATGTTGATGACTGGATCGGGTCCCGCCACACGGCGATGATTTCGATTATGGGGCTCATTATTACAGGGCTGATGATTTTAAGCACGGATGATAAATCGCTCTTTATGGGGCTTGCCCTGTTTCTGGGTATTTTTATCGGGCCTGCACAGGCCGCCAGCCGGACACTTGCAGGCCGTCTCGCCCCGCCCGGCATGGTGACCCAAACTTACGGACTCTATGCCTTTACAGGCAAATCCGTGACGTTTTTAGGTCCGCTGGCTTATGCCTGGGCGACAAGCGCGTTCGGTACCCAGCAAGCCGGCATGATGACTATTATTCTATTCTGGCTGGTTGGCTTAGCCTTGCTCTCTTTCGTGAAAGAAGAGCGATGAAGGTCATAGACAGACCGTCGCCGAATTTCGATGATCGTGACGGCGGGCATATTCAATATCTCATCTTTCATTATACAGGTATGGAAATAGCCGAAGCAGCGCTAGAGCGTTTATGCGATCCGGAGAGTAAAGTCTCCGCCCATTACACCATCGATGAAGACGGAACCATCTACGCGCATGTCCCTGAAGACAAGCGTGCCTGGCATGCGGGTGCATCTTTCTGGAACGAAGAGAGTAGTCTGAATAACACATCTATTGGTATCGAAATTGTGAACCCCGGACATGAATTTGGATATAAGCCTTTTCCTGAAGTGCAGATAAAGTCTGTGACTCAGCTCTCACAGGAAATAATAAAACGGCACGATCTGGAATTAAAAAATGTACTGGCTCATAGTGATATTTCTCCTGCGCGCAAAGAAGATCCGGGTGAGCTCTTTCCGTGGAAGGAACTTGCGGGGCAAGGGGTCGGCATCTGGCCGGACCCGTCCGATGAGGATGCAGTCAAGGCAGCGGCGATTATCACCCAAAGCGCGCTGCATGATCTGGGCTATGATCCGCGCGTGAAATTCAGAGATAAGCTGGTAGCTTTCCAGCGTCATTTTGTGCCTGAAGTGTTTGAATCCGGGGAAGAGGGACAAGAAACGGGCCTGACCAAAACCCGGCTTTATGCCTTGCTCTCTGAGCATTTAATTGCTCCAGGTCTATAAACTGTGATATAAAACCATAATTCCAGACAAGGCCGGATAGCTGCTGCATCCTTATAAAGGATGGAGAGGAAAGTCCGGGCTTTACGGGAACACGGCGCCGGATAACGTCCGGACAGGCTTAAACCTGATGGAAAGTGCCACAGAAAACAGACTACCTCTATTGAGGAAAAGGTGAAAAGGTGCGGTAAGAGCGCACCGCATCGATGGTAACATTGATGGCATGGCAAACCCCGCCGGAAGCAAGACCAAATAGGGGCTGCGTGCTGTATAGCAGGAGCGTTCCCGCTCTGAGCAGTCCGGGTAGGTTGCTCGAGCCGTTTGGTAACAGACGGCCTAGATGAATAGCTATCCCTCTCTTATGAGGGGACAGAACCCGGCTTACAGGCTTTGTTTCGGAATTTCAAAAAACCCTCCTGCCATATCGCAGGAGGGTTTTTCATCCCCACTTTGTCTTTTTTGTCCCCTTCGCCGGATTATTTCACAATCAAAGGCCGGATATTTGTAAAGATATCAATGGTTTTACCGAACTCGGCTGTCTGATGCGCGGACCAGGCAATCGTGCCCAGATACATCCCACCATTTAAAGCCAGAGCAATCATCATAAGTGTCATCAACATTGTTTTTCTCCCACACACATTAAAAACGCTGTTATTGAATGACAGTATATTTGCCATAATTAAAAAGGGTCGTCAAGCCTTTTTTGTGAATTTTTTCAATAAAAACAATAGCTTATTAAAATCTCAAGAAAAACTTACTATTTACATAAGTTTTAGAATGGGTTTTTGACTCTGTTTTCTGCATATAGGCAGGCGGGACCTGTTTTGACGAAATATCTGTGCATCAAATGCGCCTCGTGGCTCTACCTAAATTGACGCTCCATAAAAATCCATGGTATCCCATAAATATCCATGTTCTTCCGTTTTGCGGCGGAAGAGCCGTGGCGCGTATTTCTTTTTAGCCGCTTTAAGAGCAGGCGGCAGATATCAGGGATAAACCGGGGTTGAAAGGGCCGAAAGTGGCACTGTTTTTATCGACATATATCAACCGGATTGACAAGAAGGGGCGGGTGTCCGTCCCGGCCTCGTTCCGCGCTGCGCTGAGCGCGCAGTCTTTCCAAGGCGTGGTGTTGTTTAAATCCAACAGCCATAGTGCGCTGGAAGGCTTTGGTTGGAGCGCGATGGAAGAGATCAGCAACCGCATGGATCATTACGATCTGTTTTCAGATGCGCAGGATGATCTGGCGACCTCTGTCTTTGGTGCAGCGGTCCAGCTGCCTTTCGATGGCGATGGGCGCATCATTTTGCCCGAGGCGTTGATGACGTTTGCGGATCTGTCTGATAAGGCCGCCTTTGTCGGGCTTGGCAAAAAATTCCAGATCTGGCAGCCGGGTGCATTTGAAAAGCGTTCAGAAGCGGCCCGCAAAAATGTGCAAAGTCAGAAACTCACTTTGCCCAAAGGGGAGGCGTCATGAGCCATATCCCCGTCATGCTCAGCGAAGTTTTAGAAACACTTTCCCCAAAGGATGGTGAAGTCTATGTCGATGGCACGTTCGGTGCCGGCGGATATACGCGTGCCTTTTTGGAATCGGCTCAATGCACCGTCATTGCCATTGACCGCGACCCCGAGGCAAAAGTGCGTGCGCAGGATTTTGAAAAAGAATTCGGGGAGCGTTTTATTTTTGTTGAAGGACGTTTTGGCGATGCGCTTGAGCTCGTTCAGTCTGCCGGATACACGCAAGTCGACGGATTTGTTCTGGATGTCGGGGTTTCTTCTTTTCAGATTGATGATGCTAAGCGCGGCTTTTCTTTCCGCTTTGACGGGCCTTTGGATATGCGCATGTCTGGTGCGGGGGAGAGTGCAGCTGATATCGTCAACACATATGAAGAACGCGATCTAGCCGATCTCATCTGGCGCTATGGCGATGAGCGTAAATCGCGTCAGATCGCTGCACGCATTGTCGCAGAACGCGAAACAGCACCAATCGACACAACTGAAAAACTCGCAGAGATTGTTCGCGCGGTTGTGCGCAAATCTCCAAAAGATAAAAGCGATCCGGCGACCCGTACCTTCCAGGCGCTGCGCATTGCCGTGAATGACGAGCTTGGCGAACTTGAACGCGGCCTTCAGGCCGCCCAAAACCTTCTCACACAAGGCGGCCGTCTGGTCGTTGTTTCTTTCCATTCCCTTGAAGACGGGATCGTCAAAACCTTTCTCTATGAGCGTGCGGGCAAAATGCCATCCGCATCGCGTCACCTGCCCGATACCGGGTCATCTATTGAACCTTCCTTTTCGCTCTCTCCCAAAAAAGCATTGAAACCTTCTGATGAAGAACAGGCACAAAATCCGCGTGCACGCTCTGCGAAATTGCGCGGGGCCATCCGTGTACGGCAGGAGAGCGCATCATGAAGCTTTTCCGCATTTCAAATATCCTTTATATGGTCTGCACGGCAGCGCTGGCGACCTTGCTATTCTGGGTTAGCCAGAATGTCCAGCATGCTGAGCAGAATTTACACGCAGCCCAAAAGAAACTTGCTTCCGAACAAAACACGCTTCAGACGCTTGAGGTCGAATGGCATTATTTGACCCGCCCGCAGCGTCTTGAACAACTCGCCCGGGAGCGCCTTGATATGGGTGCCTCAGAATCCGATGCCGTTCTCGAAAGCTCCGATCATATCCCAAGTCTTGAAATCCCTGTCCTGCCGGGCATAAAGCCGGCGCACTTCAAAACACAACCAAAACCAGCTTCTGTGTCTAAACCTGCGCCATCCCCCATGCCGGAAGAAAATGACCGCGCCCGCTTTAACGCCTTGATTGAAACGCTGTCAGAAGAAGGGGGTACGCCGTGAGGAATATTGCCCGCCGCACCTTCCATATGACCGGCAGCCGATCCGGCGCGCTGGAGATGGCGCGTGGACGGCTTGTGATTATCAGCGCCGTTTTCATTCTGGCCTACCTTATTCTCGCGCTGCGTGCTTTTGATCTCTCTATCATTCAGGGCGAATTACAGGGCGCGGAAGAACGGCTTGCACGCGCAGAACATAGCGAACAAAAAACACCGTACGCCGGACGTGGCGATATCGTCGACCGTAACGGCATTTTATTGGCACGCTCTATTCAGACCGTTTCTCTGTACGCCGACCCAAAGCTGATCGAAAAACCGGATGACGTTGCGCACGACTTACAAACTATTTTTGCAGATATGTCGTACGGGGACCTGCTTCAAAAATTGCAGAGCAATAATCGCTTTGTCTGGATTAAACGCAACATTACCCCGGACGATCATCACCAAATTCTTTTAAGCGGTCATCCGGGCCTTCAATTTAAAACCGAAATGCGGCGTATTTATCCGCATGGCGATCTGGCATCGCATCTTCTGGGCTATACAAGTCTGGATATGAAAGGTCTCTCGGGAGTGGAAGGCGCGTTCGATACCTTCCTGACTTCTAAAGAAACCGCGCTACATCTAACCGTGGATGTCCGTTTGCAGCACGGCCTGCGCAAAGCTATGGCGGGCGCCGTTCAAAAGCACAAAGCCAAAGGCGCGGCCGGGATTGTTATGGATGTAACCAACGGGGAAATTCTGGCCGCTGTGTCTCTGCCTGATTTTGACCCGCACCGTGCCGGGCAGGCTATACAAAAAGAAAAGTTTAACCGCTATGCGTTGGGCGTGTATGAGCCTGGATCTACCTTTAAAATCTTTTCAACGGCGGCGCTTCTTGAAAGCAATAATTCTCTGTCCCAACGTTTTGATGCACGTGAGCCGATTAAAGTTGGGCGGCACACGATCAACGATTTTCATGCTGAAAAACGCGTCCTGACTTTGCCGGAAGTCTTTATGCATTCCTCCAATATCGGTTCTGCTCTGATGGGACAAAAAGTCGGTACAGAGAGATTAAAAAGTTTTTATAAAGATCTGGGTCTTTTAAAACCATCAGATCTTGAGTTACTTGAAAAAGGTAAGCCGCTGATCCCCGATCCGTGGCGTGAGGTGAATACACTCACGGCTTCTTTCGGGCATGGTATCGCGGTCTCGCCGGTGCAGCTTGTGGCGGCGGCCTCTTCCATCGTCAATGGCGGGCTGTATATTACCCCGACCATGATCCTGCCCCATAGCGGCCTTCAAAATGCTTCAAACGCCGAATCTTTGCGCATCGTTTCGCCGCAAACGGCGCACAGGATGCGCCAGCTTTTACGGCTTGTGGTCACGGATGGTACAGGTTCTAAGGCCGATGTGAAAGGATATGAAGTGGGCGGTAAAACAGGCACGGCAGAAAAAATCGGCCCGGATGGCTATGACAGCGACCGTTTGATCTCCTCGTTCCTGGGCGTCTTCCCGGCCAGTGAGCCGCGCTACGCGGTTTATGTCATGGTCGATGAACCTAAAGGCACGAAGGAAACATTTGGCTTTGCGACCGGCGGATGGGTTGCTGCGCCGACTGTCGCGCAGGTGATTGAACACATGGCGGTGCTGTTAAAAATTCCGCCGCAAAGCAAAGATAAAAACATCGCTGCGCCGCTCAAAGCGCTGGTCAAAAGCAAAGATCAAATCGAAGCAGAAAGGAAGGCCGCCCTTGCGTCTTACTAATCTGATCGACACGGATGTAGATATCGACATCTCCGGCGTAAGCGCGGATAGCCGCCGCGTGCAGAAAAACTATCTGTTTGCCGCACTACCGGGGAATAAAACCAAGGGCACGGATTATATCGGCGATGCAATTATGCATGGTGCAAAAGCTCTGATCGTTCCAAAAGAGATAGATCTAACTTCATATGATTTGGAAAATATAGCCGTTTATGAAAGTGAAAATCCGCGGCTTGATTTTGCGCTGGCCTGTGCACGCTTTTACAAACTCCAGCCGCGTCATATTTGTGCCGTCACGGGAACCAGCGGCAAAACTTCTGTTGTTTCCTTCACCCAGCAGCTTTGGCATCTCAGCGGGATTAAATCCTGCGCATCCATGGGCACGCTCGGTGTGCGCGGTCCGGGCATCATGAATAAGGGCGCGCTGACCACGCCCGATCCGCAAACGCTCTTTGCCGAAATCGCCGATTTAACCGCGGCAGGCATTACTCATCTGGCGATTGAGGCCTCTTCTCATGGGCTGGATCAATATCGCATTGATGGGCTGAAAGTCAGTAGCGCAGGCTTTACCAATCTCTCCCGCGATCATCTCGATTATCACAAAGACATGGATGAATATTTCGAAGCCAAGGCGCGCCTGTTCACTGAGCTTCTGCCCAAAGACGGCAAAGCTGTCATCAATGCCGATGATCCGTACGGGGACAAACTTATCAAAATCTGTGAGGAAAAAGGCTGCGCGATTTTGACCTACGGTAAAAAAGGGCAGGACATCACCCTGCATAAAAGCCGGGCCGAGCCGTCCGGGCAGGAAGTCACGCTTTCCGTTCATGGGGAAAAATATAATGTCACGCTGCCGCTGGTTGGTGCGTTTCAGGTGATGAATGTTATGTGCGCGCTTGGGTTCGCGCTTGCCGAAGGCGGCAAGGTTCCAGATCTTATTCCATGTTTAGGTGAATTACGCGGGGTTCCGGGACGGCTTGAACTTGTGCGCGGGCATCCCAAAGGCGCGGCCGTTTATGTCGATTATGCGCATAAGCCCGGCGCGCTGGAAGATGTGCTCAAAACCCTGCGCACCCATACCAAAGGCCGTCTTGTCTGTCTGTTTGGCTGCGGCGGGGACCGTGACCCGGGCAAGCGCCCGATGATGGGCGAAATCGCAACGCGCCTCGCCGATCAGGTGATTGTCACGGACGATAATCCACGCAGCGAAAATCCGGAAATTATTCGGCAGAACATTTTAGAAGGTGCGCCCGGCGCGCTTGAAATCGGCGACCGCGCCGAGGCAATCGCCTGGGCGGTCAAAGATTTACAGGACGGCGACATTCTGGTTGTCGCCGGCAAAGGACATGAGCAGGGGCAAATCGTCGGCGGCGATGTCTTGCCCTTTGATGATGTGGAAGAGGTTCAAAACGCAATAGGGGGCATGAACGGGTAATGGAACAATCAAATACAATCTGGACGGCAAGCGACGCTGCACAGGCCACAGGCGGGAAAGTTATGGGTGACTGGGCGGCGACGGGCGTGTCCATCGACAGCCGGACGGTTCGCGCAGGCGATTTATTCGTCGCGCTGGTCGGGGAACAAAATGATGCACATGACTATGTGGCATCCGCCATTGAAAACGGGGCAGCCGCGGCTATGGTTGAAAAACCTGTCGAAGGTGTGCCTGAAGACAAGATCCTGATTGTCGAAGATACTTTTAAAGCACTGGAAGATCTTGGCCGCGCGGCCCGGGCGCGCGTGGGTGCAAAAATTATCGGCATTACAGGCTCGGTCGGCAAGACGGGCACAAAAGAATTACTGGCAGCCGCGCTTGGTGGTCAGGGCCAGACCCATGCCAGTGTCAAAAGCTATAACAATAAATGGGGCGTGCCGCTGTCTTTGGCCAATATGCATGCAGGGACCGATTACGGCGTGTTTGAAATGGGCATGAATCACGCACATGAAATTACGCCTTTGTCTGAACAGGTGCGTCCGCACATCGCAATCATTACAACGATTGCTTTCAGTCACATAGAAAATTTTGAAAATGGTCAGAAAGGTATCGCTGACGCTAAAGCTGAAATTTTTGACGGTCTGGAAGAAGGTGGCGCGGCAATCCTGAACCGTGATAATGACTGGTTCGATCATCTAACCGAGAAAGCAAAAGCCAAAGGCGCAGATATTTATTCTTTTGGCGAACATGACGATGCGCACGCGCGTATGCTCTCTTGCCTTGAGGCGGCCAACGGCACACGCACCAAGGCCGAAATTCTAGGCGAGCCTATCGAATTCACGCTTCAGATTGCGGGTAAACATATTGCCCAAAATACGCTTGCTGTCCTATTGGCGGTGAAGCTTTCAGGCGGTGATATTCAAAAAGCAATACGTGCATTAGCGCATCAGCAACCTGTCGAAGGACGTGGTAGCAGAGAAACTTTAGATTATGGTGATCCGCAAAATCCTGTAACGTTGATTAATGAAGGTTATAACGCATCATCCCCTGAGGCAATGAATGCAGCGTTTCGTGTTCTGGCCCTGATTGATCCCGGGCGGGGCGGGCGGCGGATCGCAGTGCTTGGCGATATGTTGGAGCTTGGTGAGCAGAGCCAACAACTCCATGCCGATCTAGCCCTGCCGCTTAAAGCCTCGAACATTGATCTCGTCTATACATGCGGTAAGATGATGAAGAATTTACATGACGCGCTCCCGGCCAATCAACGCGGCGCGCATGGAAAAACAAGTAACGAGCTATCCCACATTGTACCGGATGTGCTTGTGCCCGGTGATGTGGTGATGGTGAAAGGCTCTCTGGGCAGCCGTATGGGCGCTGTCGTTGAAGCGCTTCGGGCGTTTCCGGACCGCTTTAAGTCCAAACACCAGAAGGAATCGTAACGTATGCTCTATCATTTTCTGGCCCCGCTTGCCGAAACCTATGGTGTCTTTAACCTGTTTAACTACCTGACTTTTCGCACAGGCGGAGCGGTGATGACGGCGCTGTTTATCAGTTTTATTATCGGTCCTTCTTTTATTCGCTGGCTCAAATCCATGCAGGCGGGCGGGCAACCAATCCGCGATGACGGGCCTGAAACCCATTTTAAAAAAGCCGGAACGCCGACCATGGGCGGGCTGATGATCTTGATTTCATCAGGCTTATCCATTTTGCTTTGGGCGGATCTGACCAACCCTTATGTCTGGATCGTCTCTTTTGTCATTACAGGCTTTGGATTGGTTGGTCTGGCAGATGATTTTGCAAAACTCACAAGCCGGTCCCATAAAGGCGTGTCCGGGAAAATCCGCCTTCTGCTTGAATTTCTTATCGCAGCAGTTGCGATTTTAGCTTACCTGCATTTCACCACGGACGGGTTTGATACAGGTCTCGCTATTCCATTTCTAAAAGATTACCTGTTGCCGCTTGGCCTGTTTTTCATTCCTTTTGCCATGCTGGTGATTGTTGGCGCATCGAATGCCGTCAATCTCACAGATGGCCTTGATGGGCTGGCTATTGTGCCTGTGATGATAGCCGCGGCCTGTTTCGGCTTTATCAGTTATCTCGCCGGGAATGCGGTGTTTTCAGAGTATCTGGGTATCCATTTTGTCCCTGGGACAGGTGAGCTTGCCATTATCTGCGGCGCGCTGATCGGGGCAGGCATGGGCTTTCTCTGGTTCAACGCCCCGCCGGCCATGGTCTTTATGGGAGATACGGGCTCCCTGTCCATGGGCGCGGGGCTTGGCTCTATTGCCGTGATCGTCAAGCATGAGCTTGTGCTGGTGATTATCGGCGGGCTGTTTGTGTTTGAAACACTGTCCGTGATTATCCAGGTGATTTCCTATAAACTCACCGGGAAGCGGGTATTTAAGATGGCGCCGATCCATCATCATTTTGAACAAAAAGGATGGTCAGAGCCAACAATTGTGATCCGGTTCTGGATTATTGCGGTCATTTTGGCATTGGTGGGGCTGTCAACCTTAAAGCTCAGGTAAGATGAGTCATTATTCAGATTTCTTTAAAGATAAAAAAATCACCCTGATGGGGCTGGGCCTTCTTGGGCGCGGGGTCGGGGATGCACAGTTTCTGGCAGAACAGGGCGCGCATCTGACTGTCACGGATATGAAATCCGAAGAAGCTTTAACGTCTTCGCTTGAACAACTCAAAGACTACCCGGACATTACCTATGTTCTGGGTGAGCATCGTGAACAGGATTTCACCTCTGCCGATATGGTGATTAAGGCGGCAGGCGTGCCGTTGGACTCCCCTTATATGGAAGCAGCCAAAAAGGCAGGTGTACCTGTTTATATGAGCACGGCGCTGTTTGCCAAATTCGCCCGGGAAGCAGGCGCACGGCTGATTGGTGTGACGGGCACGCGCGGCAAATCCACCGTGACGCAGATGATCTATGAGAGCCTCAGGAAAAATAACCGTAAAGTGTATTTGGGCGGGAATGTCCGCGGAACGTCAACGCTTGCCCTTTTACCGGAGATAGAAGAAGGAGATGATATCGTCCTGGAGCTGGATTCCTGGCAGTTGCAGGGGTTTGAAACGCTCAAGATCAGCCCGGAGATTGCGGTCTTTACCAACCTTATGCGCGATCATATGGATTATTATAAAGACGATATGGACCGGTATTATCAGGATAAGGCAGGTATTTTCCATCATCAGACAAAAGACAATATTCTGATTTGCGGCGAGGAAATTTTTGAACAAATCAAAAAAGACACGCCGGCGGCGCGCGTTATCATTGAACCGGCAATTCCTGACGATTGGGAACTTTTTATTTTGGGTGATCATAACCGCCAGAATGCAGGCTATGCGTATGGGGCTTTAAAAGAGCTGGGCTTAAGCGATGAAGAGATAAAACCTGTTTTTGAATCGTATAAAAGTCTTGTCGGCCGCCTGTTTGAAGTTGGTGAAAAAGACGGCATTCGCTTTTATAACGATTCAAACGCCACCGTTCCGGCTGCCACGCTTGCGGCGCTGGAGAGTTTTGAGGGTCAGACTGTTCACCTGATTGCAGGCGGTTCTGACAAAGGGCTGGAGCTGGAAGAGCTTGCCAAAGCCATTCAGGATAAAACGACGTCTTACGTTCTCCTCGCTGGCAGCGGGACGGAAAAACTCATGGAGTTTTTGCCGGATGCCAAAATTGCGCAAAGCATGCAGGGCGCGTTTCAAACCGTTTTGCAAAATGCTAAAAGCGGGGATGTTGTTTTGCTCTCACCAGCTTTTGCATCTTTTGGATTGTTTCGCAATGAATATGACCGCAGCGATCAGTATGATGCGCTGGTCCATTCTTTCATTGAGCACGGGGTGGCGGCATGAGTCTCTTTTCCCGCACAGATAAATCCCTTCTCGGCCAGTGGTGGTGGACAGTCGATCGCGGTTTGCTTGTCATGTTCTTGGCACTCATGGCAAGCGGTGTGTTGCTGGTCGCAGCCGCCAGCCCGCCTGTCGCAGAGCGTATCGGTCTCAATGAATTTCACTTTATCATCCGGCACCTGATAGTCCTTGTGCCTGCACTGATTGCGTTTTTCGGTTTCTCTATCATGGATCTACAAACGCTTCGCCGGGCCTCCTTTCTCATTTTCTGCGGCAGCATCGCCGCCATGATCCTTGTTCTTTTCATCGGTATGGAGATTAAAGGCGCGCAGCGCTGGCTGCATCTGCCCGGTTTTTCGCTTCAGCCCAGTGAGTTTGTCAAACCGTCTTTTCTTGTTCTGGCCGCCTGGATGATGGCGCGGCAAAAAGAAACCCCCTCTTTCCCGGGCATAAAAATCGCCCTTGGCCTGTTTGCGCTGACACTCCTTCTTCTTATTCTCCAGCCTGATATGGGGATGAGCTTTGTCGTGACGAGTTGTTTTCTAACAATGATCTTTTTAGCGGGGTTGCCATTGCGCTGGGTTGCACTACTCGGTGTTGTTGCGGTTGGGGCTGCTTTTCTGGCCTATAGCTTCCTGCCGCACGTCCAAAGCCGGGTTGATCGTTTTCTTAATCCCGGCACGAGTGACACCTACCAGGTCGACCGCTCCCTCGAAGCCTTTCAAGCAGGTGGATTGGCCGGGACAGGACCTGGGCAGGGCACGGTCAAACTGTCTATCCCTGATGCCCATGCCGATTTCATTTTTTCTGTTGCTGCTGAAGAAATGGGCTTTGTCGCGATCGTGATCCTGATCATGCTCTTTGCCGCGGTCATTTTGCGTGGGTTTAACCGTATCATGGAGTCCGATAATCTCTTCATCGTTCTGGCCACGGGCGCGCTACTCTGTATGTTTGGCCTGCAGGCGCTGGTGCATATGGGTTCTGCCATGAGCCTTCTGCCGACCAAGGGCATGACCCTGCCCTTTATTAGCTATGGCGGGTCCTCCCTCTTGTCCATGAGCATGGCGATGGGTATGGTACTTGCGTTAACACGGCGGCAGTCGCGCTCTGGTATCGCGCGCAGCGGCCTGTCCATGAAGGAGCGCATGTGGGCGAAACACAGCAAAAGACCATCTTAATTAGCGCGGGTGGAACCGGCGGGCATATGTTTGCCGCCGATGCGCTTGCGCAGGATTTATTATCCCGCGGCTATAAAGTTCATCTGGCAACAGATACGCGCGGGAAAAAATATACACCTTTCAAGAATAATATCCCTGTAACTGTGGTGAAATCCGGCGGAGATATCGGCGGGCTTTTGTCCAAACTTAAAAGCGTTCTTTCTCTCGGTGCCGGATATTTACAGGCGCGCGGTCTCATCTCAAAATTAAAGCCAAGCGTCGTTGTCGGCTTTGGAGGCTACCCGTCTTTCCCGGCGGTTTATGCAGCCCAGCACAAAAAAATCCCGACCATCATCCACGAACAAAATGCTGTGATCGGCAAAGCCAATGAGATGCTGGCCCCCAAAGCAGACCGCATCGCGCTGGGTATGTCCGGCACGACCGGGCTTGAAGAGAGCGATGCCGTGCGCGCGGTGCTAACGGGTAATCCGGTGCGCGCCGATATTGCCGCGTTGTATAACCAGCCATACCCTGCCATTGATCATGATGGTGAACTGCGCATTTTTATCACAGGTGGATCGCAAGGCGCATCCATTTTTAGTGATGTGCTCCCCGAAGCGTTTGCATCTTTGGACGAGGTCTATAAAAACCGTTTGCGTATCGTCCAGCAATGCCGCTCTGAAGATCTCGACCGTGTACGCAGCGCGTATAAAGAGGCCGGGATCCAGGCACGACTTGAAACTTTCTTCAATAATATTGCCGAAGAACTTGCGCATGCGCATCTCATTATCTGCCGCGCCGGGGCCAGTACAGTCGGTGAAGTGACCACAGCAGGCCGGCCTGCCATTTTTGTACCCTATCCGCATCATGCAGACCAGCAACAAAAGCGCAATGCCGATATGGTCGCCGATGCAGGCGGCGCCTGGGTCATGACTCAGGAAGGCTTTACAAAAGCTGCGCTGCTCGCGCGCATCGAAAACTTCCTGCAGCATCCTGAAACGCTTTTTAAAGCTGCTGAGGCCGCCCGCAGTTGCGGCGCACCCGACGCCGCCCGCAAGCTCGGCAATCTGGTCACCGCGCTGGCCAGCGGCTGGGATAAGGATGCCTATAAACCCTTTGATCTCACGCAGGGTCGTGGCGTAGAGTAAGCCATGCGCGCTTTACCGCAGAATATTGGGACTCTTCACTTTGTCGGCATTGGCGGCATCGGCATGAGCGGCATTGCCGAGGTGCTACATGCGCTCGGCTATGAGGTGCAGGGCAGTGACCTCTCCGAAAACCAGAATGTCGAACGTCTGCGCGGCAAGGGCATCACCATTTCTACCGGTCATGACGCAAAGAATATCAAAGACGCCTCTGTTGTTGTGATTTCTTCTGCGATTAAAGAAGGCAATCCGGAACTCCAGGCAGCGCGCAAAAAGCGTTTACCTGTTGTCCGCCGCGCTGAAATGCTGGCCGAGCTGATGCGCCTCAAATGGGCGATTGCGATTGGCGGCACGCACGGTAAAACCACGACCACCACGATGGTCGGCGCGATGCTTGAAGAGGGCGGCTATGACCCGACCGTTATTAATGGCGGCATCGTCAATAAATACGGGACCAATACGCGCCTTGGAAATAGTGACTGGATGGTCGTTGAAGCCGATGAAAGTGACGGGACCTTTACCCGTCTGCCGGCGACAGTGGCGGTGGTGACGAATATCGATGCCGAACATATGGATCATTACGGGTCGTTTGACGCGCTGAAAAATGCTTTTCATCAATTTATCGACAATCTGCCCTTTTACGGTTTTGCGGTGCTGTGCAGCGATCATGAAAACGTGCAGGCACTTATTCCGGACCTATCCGATAAACGCATTATTACTTATGGTCTGAACCCGCAGGCGGATGTCCGCATCAGCCATATCCGCCCGCAAAAAGACGGTTCACTCTTTGATGTGACTTTTGCGCCCTGGATGGCGGGCGGTACAGAAGAAACGCTGAAAGATATCTTCCTGCCCATGCCGGGCCAGCATAATATTTTAAATGCCTGCGCCGCGCTCTCCATTGCACATGAAATGGATATGCCCGCCGCCAGCATGAAAAACGCGCTCAAACATTTTTCCGGTGTGAAACGCCGCTTTACCAAAACGGGCGAGGTCAATGACATCACCATCATTGATGATTACGGCCATCACCCGGTTGAAATTAAGGCCGTACTCAAAGCCGCCCGCCAAAGCGTGGACGGCACGGAGGGTAAAATCATCGCTGTGATGCAGCCGCATCGCTATACGCGCCTTCAGGATTTGTTTGAGGAATTCGCGGCCTGTTTTCATGATGCCGATTATGTCTTTATCGCTGATGTCTATGCAGCAGGTGAAACGCCGATTGACGGCGCCGATAAAGACCATCTTGTGCAGGCCATCGCCGAGCGCGGTCATAAAAGCGCGCAGGTTTTAAACACACCTGACGACCTGCCTGCGCAGATCGCGGACCTCGCCCACCCCGGCGATTTCGTCATCTGCCTTGGCGCAGGGGATATCACCAAATGGGCCTACGCCCTCCCGGGGGAGCTTGAGAAAGCCTTTGCTACACAGGATAAAAAATCGGCGTAAACTTTAGTGCCAAGCGTAATGAGTAAAATATATCGTATTCCAACAGACGAAGAATTAAATAAGCTGAAAGCCACATGGAAGGCATTTGTTCCGGATGGTGATGGACCTTCGGATCAGATTTTTGAAAGGCTCATAGAAAAATACAGCGAAGCTCATCGCACCTATCACAATGTTGGACATTTAGTCGAATTATTTGAATATTTTGAAAATAATAAAGAGAGATTTGAAGATCCTCAGGCTATTGCGTTCGCCTTGCTTTTTCACGATGTGATTTACAATATCCCCGGCCCGGATAATGAAGCACAAAGTGCTGAATATGCACGACAAGCTCTAGCGAAGCTTGGTATTGCACCAGATATTATTGCGCGCGCAGCAGATTTAATTGAAATGACAAAGACACATGATGCGGCAGAGGATGATGACGATGCCCGGCTCATGTTGGATATGGACATGGTCGTGCTGGGCGCACCTGCAAAACAATATCAAAAATATTGCCGGGCCATAGAGGCTGAATATGTACCACCTTTTTTACCTGAACAATATTACGCGGGTCGGCTACAATTTCTCTCATCCTTTAGTCAAAAAGAGCGCTTATTTTTAACGGATGATTTTGAGGAGCGTTACGGGCGTCAGGCTTCCATGAATATTGCAGCAGAGCATGCACAGCTAAAGGCAAAGTTAGAACGTCCTCCTACGCCCGAAAGTCCGGTATAGTCTAAGATTAGCTTTACAAAATAGGAAATTTGTCCTATAATTGTGCCTGAAACACAGATCGGCATTACCCCCTATAATACATTATGTAAAATATAAAGGGCTTAGTCTGTCTGCGTGTTCACCGAAAAATAAAATCCATGTGGACTTAGTCCACATTTTTAAGCGGCCTTTCAATGATTTACAAAAAATGTTGGTCAACATAGAGTGAACCAACATTAAGAAATGACCATGCTCAAACTCAAAGAACAGGATCTGCCGTCCGTGCGCGGACGGTACACGGAAAACGCACCGCTGGGTGCGCAGGGCTGGTTTAAATGCGGCGGCACGGCCGATGTGCTGTTCAAACCTGCTGACCGCGACGACCTGATAGAATTTTTAAACGGACTTCGTCCGGATGTGCCGGTACAGGTGTTTGGCGCGTTGTCGAATTGCATTATCCGCGATGGCGGGGTGCGCGGGGTAACGATCCGTCTTGGCCGGGATTTCTCTGAGATTAAAACCGAAGAGGACTTAGTTCACACAGGCGCGCTGGCACTCGATGCCAATGTCGCGCAGGTGGCGGCAGAGGCAGGCATTGGCGGTCTTGAGTTTTTTTCCGGCATTCCTGGGACAATCGGCGGGGCGCTGCGCATGAATGCGGGATGTTACGGCACCGAAACCAAAGATGTTCTGGTGGAATGCGAAGCGCTGGATCGCGCGGGGAATGTACATGTCCTGACACCGGACCAGATGGGCATGACCTACCGTCACACAGATGTGCCGGAGGATTATATATTCCTGTCCGCGACCTTTCGCGGTACGCGTGAAGAGCCGGACACGGTTCTGACCCGTATGACGGAGATTAAGCAAAAGCGCGAAGAGTCCCAGCCGATCCGTGAAAAAACGGGTGGATCGACTTTTGCCAATCCGTCCGCTGAGGAATTGTCACAAAGTGGACTAAGTCCGGACATAAAGGTCTGGCAGCTTATTGATCAGGTTGGCGGGCGTGGTCTACAGATCGGGGGCGCGATGATGAGTGAGAAACACTGCAACTTTATGATCAATATGGGGGATGCGACCGCGGCTGATCTTGAAGCGCTTGGGGAAGAAATCCGTAAACGTGTTTTGGAAAAATTCGATTTAGCGCTACGCTGGGAAATTAAACGGATAGGAGAGACGTCATGACTAAGACAGTGGCTTTACTTGTCGGCGGGTGGAACGCGGAGCGTGAGGTGTCGATCAATAAAGGAAAGCATGTTGAGGCGGCTTTGAGAGAAGCAGGCTATAGCGTCAACGTCATTGAGGTGACAAAGGATATGGCTAAGCTGGTCAAAGACCTGACACCAAAACCGGACGTTGCGTTTCTCAACATTTACGGCCGGCTCGGTGAGGATGGCTGTTTGCAGGGCTTTATGGAGCTGATGGAAATTCCCTATACCTGTTCGGGCGTCATGGCCTCAGCCATTAACATGGATAAACCTATGGCCAAGCGCATGGCCGAAAGTGTCGGGGTGCAATGCCCGAAAGGCGAACTGGCTGATCGGGATGAGGTTCTGGCCGAAAGCGTCATGGCCCGGCCTTATGTGATCAAACCGTCTAATGAAGGTTCCAGCGTCGATGTCTATATTATCAAAGAAAAAGACAACCATCTTTTGCAGTTAAAGCAAAACTGGCCGTTTGAGGAGAATGCCCTGGTTGAACAATATATTCCGGGCAAGGAGTTGACGGTGGCTGTACTGGACGGTAAGGCGCAGGCCGTGACGGAGATTATCTCGCACACGGGCGGGTTTTTCGATTACGAAGCCAAATATGAAGATGACCGCACGGAGCTCGTGCTGCCTGCAAAAATTCCGCAAGGCGTGTATGAGAAGGCTTTGGATTATGCCCAGCGCGTGTATAATGTGATTGGGTGTCACGGTCTGGCGCGATGCGATTTCAGGTATGATGAAACACAAGGAGCTGACGGGCTCTACTTCCTGGAGATCAACAATCCGCCGGGTATGACAGCCGAGTCAATCGGGCCCTCTCAATGTGTCCATAACGGAATGTCTTTTTCAGCGCTGTGCGCGCATATGGTTGAAACCGCAAAATGTCACGGTCAAATAAAAGATCAACACCTCTCAGACGAAAGCGTCACTCTGGCAAAGAGCGCGTAATTGCCTTTGCGCGCCGCGCAGGCACCCTCATCGCCATAGGAGCCGGCCTGTTCTGGGTAGGCTCGTGGATTGTGCTGTCCGGCGGTGTGCAGAAGATGAAAGACTGGAGCCATGAACAGGCTTTACAACTGAGCGCGTCCAAAGGCTTTGTCGTCGAAAATATCCTTGTCGAAGGCCGCCGCAATACCGATGCCGATGTCATCATGGCGATGCTGAATATTCAAAAAGGCGATCCGTTGCTTGGCTTTGAGCCGGCGGCAGCGCAGGATTTGATTGAAAAAATCTCCTGGGTGAAATCCGCGCAGGTACAGCGGCGTTTTCCTGATACGGTCTATGTGGCTCTTGAAGAGCGCGCGCCCGTGGCGCTGTGGCAATCAAAGGGGAAGCTGCGGCTCATAGATAAAGAAGGATTTGTCCTCACAGATAAAAACCTGAATCGTTTTTCCGATCTGATTATCGTGACGGGCGAGGAGGCGCCTGAGAATGTGCAGGTAATTTTAGAAGCGCTAACCTATGAGCCGGGAATTTTCAAAGTGACGGAATCGGCCTCGTTCATTTCAAAACGGCGCTGGGATCTGGTGCTGAAGAATAAAATCAAGGTACAGCTCCCTGAAGAAGATATGGAGTTTGCCCTGACGCGCCTTGCACAGGCGCAGCAGGAAAGCGGGATTTTGGATAAGGCGATCACGTCAATAGACCTGCGTGATCCGGCCCGCATGATCGTGCAAACGCCGCGCGGCATGGCGCAGGATTATGAGGCGACATTGACGCCTGCGGCTGGAGCGCCCATCTAATGTCTGCCAAAGCCAATCTGCAATATAAGCCGAAAGATTCCCTGGTGGCCGCGCTGGATATCGGTTCACATAAAATCGCCTGCCTGATAGGCCGCGTGATTGACGATCAGGGCGGCATTGAAATTGTCGGGGTTGGCTATCAGGGATCGCAAGGGATTAAAGGCGGGGTAATTGTCGATCTGGCAGCGGCGGAATCCACTATCCGTCAAACCGTCAATACGGCAGAAAATATGGCCGCAGAAGCGATGAAAGGTTATCCGCTGCGCGAAGTCATCATCAATATTCCGGGCGTGAATGCGCGCTCGCATTTTGTCTCAGCCGATATTCAGGTGCACGGACATGACATCACCGATAATGATGTCCGCCGGGCGCTGTCCAAGGCGCAGGATCAGGTTTTAAGCCCCGATTACGAGCTTATTCACACGATCCCTGTGCATTACAAAATAGACGGACATGAAGGCATTCGCGATCCGCGCGGGATGGTCGGGCAGGAAATGGAAGTCGAGATTCATATGGTCACGGCTGATCTCGCACCTTTAGAGAATATGGCTGAATGTATTGAGCGGTCTCATCTGGATGTGGAGTCAGTCTGTGTATCTTCATACGCAGCAGGATTATCGGTGCTGGTTGAAGATGAGATGGATCTGGGTTGCACGGTGATTGATATGGGCGCAGGCGTGACGTCCATTGCCGTTTTTCAGGGCGGACATATGATTTATTGCGATCATGTGCCGATCGGCGGCTGGCATGTCACCAATGATATCGCCAAAATCATGACCTGTTCCACGGCAGATGCGGAGCGGATTAAAACACTCTATGGAAGCGCGATTTCATCGGGTAATGATGAAAATGAACTGATTGATATTCCGCAGATCGGGGAAGTCAATAAGCACGAACCGCATCATGAACCAAGGTCAAAACTAATCGGGATCATCCAACCGCGGCTGGAAGAAATTCTTGAGTTCGTGCGTCAGCGTCTGGAGGATAACGGCGTCAATAATGTCGGGCGGCGTGTGGTGCTGACGGGCGGGGCCAGCCAGATGCAAAATATTACTGAATTAGCCGAACATGTTTTGGATAAGCGCGTTTCTTTAGGGCGTCCGAAGCGCCTCTATAGCTTGCCGGATGCGGTCAGCGGGCCTGCGTTTGCAACGACGGCAGGTCTTCTTATTTATCTGGCCCAACACCAGAATGAAATGCCTGCCGAGATCATGGCAAGCGTGACTCCGGGGACTCTCTGGGAGCGTATAAAATACTGGTGGAAAGAGAACTGGTAAAATCACACACAGTTTTTGAGCAACTTATCCACAGCTAAATGTGTGCATTTTATTGGCGCTTTGAAAACTCTATGAGACAATCTAATTCGTGAATCAAATGAGTCGGTTATGTGTGATCGTTCATTTGTTTGTGTAGGGAATTTAGGTGTTTTTAACCGCTGGAGGCCCGCCATTTTTGAAAACTTCGGTATTTTCAGGATTCCGTTTTTTCAAAAATACCCATAGACTCAAAAGCATGACCTTTATATCGGAGGTTCAAACCATGTTAAACATTCGAATACAAAATCCAGAGGTACATAAATTGTCTCCAAAAATAACTGTGATTGGTGTTGGCGGCGCAGGCGGAAATGCTGTCAACAATATGATTTCATCGGGGCTCGAAGGGTGTGAGTTTCTTGTCACGAATACAGATGCGCAAGCGCTGGAAGGCTCGCTGAGCGAGCACCGGATTCAGCTCGGCGCGCATGTAACGGGTGGTCTTGGCGCAGGCGCCAGACCGGAAATAGGGCGGCAAGCGGCGGAAGAGACTCTTGATGAAGTGATGCAGTTCCTGGAAGGGTCTAACATGGTGTTTGTCACGGCCGGGATGGGCGGCGGCACCGGGACCGGCGCTGCGCCCGTTTTGGCCAAAGCCTGCCGGGATAGCGGTATTCTGACTGTCGGGGTTGTGACCAAGCCGTTTCATTTCGAAGGGGCGCACCGGATGCGTCAGGCCGAAGAAGGTATCCTCGAAATGCAGGATTATGTGGACACACTGATCGTGATTCCAAATCAGAACCTGTTCCGGGTAGCCAACGAAAAGACAACTTTTGCAGAAGCGTTTCGTCTGGCGGACAGCGTGCTGCAATCGGGCGTGCGCGGCGTGACTGATTTGATGGTAATGCCAGGCCTGATCAATCTGGACTTTGCAGATATCCGCTCCGCGATGCTGGAGATGGGCAAGGCGATGATGGGCACAGGCGAAGCCGAAGGCGAGCGCCGTTCCATTGAAGCAGCTGAGGCAGCGATCAGTAACCCGCTTCTGGATGATGTGTCTATGAAGGGCGCGCGCGGCGTGATTATCAATGTCACGGGCGGCAGCGATATGACTCTCTTTGAAGTCGATGATGCGTGTAACCGCATCCGCGAAGAAGTCGATCCGAATGCGAATATTATCTTTGGGTCTACTTTTGATGAAAAATTGGAAGGCAGTATGCGTGTGTCTGTTGTGGCAACAGGGATTGATGCTGAAGCGGCGCAAAAGCCTGTGAAGACAACCTCTTCCAGTGGTATTGTGCGGACAAAGCCTGTGACCTCTACGGCTGCGCCTCAGCAGGCTGAAGCTCAAACGGCTCCTAGTGGTATGGCACTTCAGACAAATGTGAGTGTTGTGCAGGCAGCGACGTCTGCTGCGCGGGCCTCACTGCCAAAGCAGCCGATGCAAATGACGGCCAGAGAAGAACCTGAAAGCGAATTGTTCGAGCAGCAGGAGTTTCAGGCCAAGCAGGCCGCGCCGATGCAGCAAGCACCTAGAAGTACAAATTATCACGGGCAGTTTATTCCGCCCGCGCCGGTGACGCCGGAACGCCAGGAGCAGCCTTATTCAGGCTATGGCATGGCCCCGCCAATGCCAACACCTCCTGCGGAGCAAGTTGATCAAAGCGGCTATGTCTTAAGGCCACCTGTTCCAGGTGCGCGCGCTGCTGAAGAGCGCAAGAGAACGCCGTCTTTATTTGAGCGCATCACAACAGGTGCACGCAAATTGGCGCATCAGGAAGAGGAACAATCTTCAGGGTCTTCCGAACAGCAGGGATCTGCATCCTCAGGTGGATTTGATGGCGGCTTGCGGGCGCAACGCACGGCATCTGCTAGCGGCGGACCTGCGCAGGGGCAACTCAATATAGAATCTCCGGCTGCGCAGCCTGCGCCACGTGAAAATGAAGATAATCTTGATATTCCGGCCTTTTTAAGACGACAGGCTAGTTAAAGGCATATAAAGAATCCCCTTAAACGGGGTGTCCTCCGAAAGTAAAATTAAAATTCAGGGCCGGTTTGACCGGCCCTCTTTTTTATAATTATATCAATAGGTTAGAATTGTTACGCTGCGATACAAAGCGTGATTTGAGATGCGCCGTACCCGGCCCATATAGTGAGGCTAGGTAAAAAAGAGGTTTTCATGCAGCATACGCTTCAAACATCTATCACGCTTTCCGGTGTCGGCCTTCATAGCGGCACGGACGTTACAATGATTCTTAAACCTGCGCAGGCCGGCCACGGGATTATTTTCAAACGCGTTGATCTGGAAGAGGGACAAAATATCATCCCGGCGTGCTGGGACCATGTGGTCGATACGCAGCTTTGTACTGTGATAGAAAATGAACATGGCGCGCGTGTCGGAACCATTGAGCATTTGATGGCTGCGCTGCGTGGTCTTGGAATTGATAATCTTCTCATCGAAATTGACGGGCCTGAAGTACCGATCATGGATGGCAGCTCCATTACGTTTGTCGAAGAGATGGAAAAGGCCGGGCTCTTTAAACAATCTGCGCCGCGCCGCGCGATCAAGATTTTAGAAGAAATTTCCGTGAGAGACGGCGACAAGGAAGTTCGCCTCTCGCCGTCTGTTGTGCCTGTCTATAGCGGGGAGATTTTCTATGCCCATCCGGAGATCGGCGAGCAATATTTTGAAATCTCGTTGCTGGGTGCGAATTTTCAGCATGATATTGCCGATTGCCGGACATTCGGGTTTTTAAAAGATGTTAAAGCCATGCGCGCCGCTGGTCTGGCACAAGGTGGTTCTCTGGATAATGCTATTGTTCTGGATGATGACCAGGTTTTAAATCCGGACGGGCTTCGTTGCACAGATGAATTTATCCGTCATAAAATTCTGGATGCGGTGGGTGATCTGGCGCTTGCGGACGGCGTTATTCTGGGCAAATATTATGGTGCCCGCGCTGGTCATGAGATGAACAATAAGCTCCTGCACGCTCTTTATGCCAATCCATCCAGCTGGACCTATGTAGATCTGTATATTGATCTGGAAGAAAGCGGCCAGTTTATTTATCCCCAGACCCGCAAAGAGCGCGTTACAGCCGCTTAAATCGCTTTGATTTTGCCGCTTTTCCGCGCTATGTCTAGTATATGCGTTATACAGCCATCAAAAGCCTTCTTGTCTTAAGCCTCATTCTTGTGACGGCCTGTTCGTCCTCTAAAGAAGAGGAAGAGCGTATCGCGGCGGAAAAAGCGGCAGAAACGACACCTGTCGAAATTCTTTATAATGATGCAGCCAATGCGCTGGAAGACAAGCGTTATGCAGAGGCGACTCAAAAATTTGAAGAAGTGGAGCGCCAGCATCCTTATTCGAAATGGGCGACGAAATCTCAGCTCATGTCTGCTTATGCGTCTTATGAGGATGATCGCTATGATGAAGCTATCATGGCGCTGGACCGGTTTATCGAACTGCATCCGGGCAATGAGGATATTGATTACGCCTATTATCTGAAGGCGCTGTGTTTTTACGAACAAATCTCAGATGTGGCGCGCGATCAGGCCATGACTCAAAGCGCGCTTGAGGCGCTGAACACTTTAATCCTGCGTTTCCCGGACAGCCAGTATGCGCGCGATGCGCAGTTGAAAAAAGACCTGACACTTGATCACCTGGCAGGTAAGGAAATGGAAATCGGGCGCTATTATCTAAACCGTGGACAGATCAATGCAGCCATTAACCGCTTCCGCGCGGTGGTCAAAGAATATCAAACCACAACGCATATTCCAGAAGCGCTGCACCGCCTGGTCGAAGCGTATCTCACGCTTGGTTTGAAAACTGAAGCCACGCGTATTGCCGCCGTGCTAGGGCATAATTATCCAGGCTCAGACTGGTATGAGGACAGCTATAACATTCTGGATGCGGAAAGCCGCCGGGAAATTCTGGATGATCGCTCTTTCATCGACAAGACGGTCGATTCCCTGTTCCGGCCTGATTAAAGAAAGGCGGCCTATGCCATGCTCGCCAGCCTGACCATTTCAAATGTTGTTCTGATTGAAAAACTTGCCCTTGAGTTTAAGGAAGGCCTCTGTGCGCTGACTGGGGAAACAGGCGCCGGGAAATCAATCCTGCTGGATTCTTTGGGGCTGGCGCTCGGCATGCGGGCAGAAAGCGGGCTCGTGCGGCAGGGCGCAGATCAGACCTCTGTCAGCGCTGTGTTCAGCCTGTCGAATGATCATGATGTTTTGACTTTTTTGAAATTGCAGGATGTGGACGCCTCCGGTGATCTTATTTTGCGCCGGTCTTTAAATAAGGATGGGCGGTCCCGGGCATATATCAACGATCAGCCTGTCAGCGTGTCTTTGCTCAAACAGATTGGGGAAATGCTGATTGAAATTCACGGTCAGTTTGAAACACAAAATCTGATGAATGCTTCCATGCATCGCGGTCTTTTGGATGATTACGGCACGGATGCGGATATTCTTCATAAGCTTGCCGATCTTTGGGAGGACTGGAAGCAAAAGGAAAAAGATCTACAAACGATGGAAGAGCAGGCACGGCAGGCGCGGTCAAACGAAGACTTCCTGCGTAGCGCGGTGGAAGATTTAGATGCGCTTGATCCGAAAGAAGGGGAAGAAGAAAACCTCACAACGTTGCGTACACGCCTGATGAAGCGTGAGCAGATGCTCGAAGGTCTGTCGATAGCGCTTGAAGGGCTGGAGCAAGGCGAAGCGGCATTAGGAAGTGTCTGGCGCGCGCTTGAAAAGATCGGTGAGGAGGCGCAGGAAATGATCGCCGGGGTTGACCGTGCGGGCGCTGAAATCACAGAAGTGATCGCGCAGGTGAATGCGCTTTCGGAAGTTTTAAATGAAAGCGATTTGTCTTTAAGCGAAATTGACGACCGCCTGTTTGCGCTTAAAAGCCAGGCGCGTAAACATGGCTGTGAAATTGATGATTTGCCTTCAAAGCGCGAAGAGTTGGCCCGGGATTTAGATCTGATTGAACATCAGGATGATCGACTGGTCGATATGGTGAAAGCCACAGAAAAGGCGAAGGGGGCTTACATCGCGCAAGCGGAAAAACTGCGTGGCGTGCGTGAAAAAGCGGCGCAAAAACTGGATAAGCTTGTGGCAAAGGAATTGCCGCCACTGAAACTGGAAAAGGCAAAATTCGTGACAGATATCCAGCCTTTGGAAGAGCATGACTGGGGGCCTTTGGGCATGGACCGGGTGCAGTTCCTAATTGCAACCAATCCGGGTGCAGCACCGGGACCCTTGAATAAAATAGCCTCCGGCGGAGAGCTCTCCCGCTTTATGCTGGCGCTGAAAGTTGTGCTGGCGCAAGTCGGGATTGCAAATAGTCTGATTTTCGATGAGGTGGATAGCGGGATTGGCGGGGCAACAGCTGCAGCGGTTGGAGAGCGCTTATCCCGGCTTTCCGCACATAAACAAATTCTGGTGGTCACGCATTCGCCGCAAGTTGCGGCTGTCGCCGATCATCATTTTATTGTGAGTAAGGCCGGCGCGAAATCCGTTACAACAAATGTCTTTGAGCTTGAAAGCAAAACAGACAGGCAGGAAGAGATTGCCCGGATGCTTGCGGCAGAAGATATTACGGATGAAGCCCGGGCTGCGGCAGAAAAACTCATGCAAAAGAGCGCGGCGTGATGGCTAATAAAGCCCTTTTTGATATGGATCAGGAAGATGCACGCGCGCGTTATGCGGCTCTTATCAAAGAGATTGAAAAGCATGATCTACTGTATCATCAGCAGGATAGCCCAGAGATTTCCGATGCGGCTTATGATGCTTTGCGAAATGAGCTTGAGGCGCTTGAAAAACAATATCCGGAGCTCAAAACGGATCAAAGCCCGAGTGCAAAAGTCGGCGCAGCGCCTGCAAAGGGCTTTCGAAAAGTGCGGCATAAGGTGCCGATGCTGTCTCTTTCCAATGTGTTCACGGAAGAAGAATTTTTTGAGTTTCGTGAGCGTGTTTTGAATTTTCTCAATCTGGATAAAGATCACGATCTTGAAATTCTGGCCGAGCCGAAAGTGGATGGCCTGTCTTGTTCGCTTCGATACGAAAACCGGCAATTCGTACAGGCTGCTACGCGTGGCGACGGGTATGAAGGTGAAGATATCACCGAGAATGTAAAAACAATCACCGATGTGCCGAAATCTCTGCCAAAAGATGCGCCCGATATCTTAGAAGTGCGCGGGGAGATTTATATGCGCCGGGGAGATTTTATGGCGCTCAATCAAAAACAAGAAGAAGAGGGCAAACAGGTTTTTGCCAATCCACGCAATGCGGCGGCAGGCAGTGTTCGCCAGTTAAATGCGGAAATTACGAAATCAAGACCGATACATTTATTTGGGTATGCACTAGGTGAGGTGAGTACGCCTTTTGCAAAAACGCAAAAAGAGATTAGGGACAAGCTATCAGCCTGGGGGTTTTCCTTGCCTGAACCCTCTTATGTTGGGAAAGGCCCGAAAGAAGCTTTGAAATATTATACGGAGATTGAAAAAGAGCGCTCTGACCTTCCCTATGAAATTGACGGAATTGTTTATAAAGTCAATGATCTGGCGTTACAGGAGCGTTTAGGGTTTGTCTCCCGCGCGCCGCGCTGGGCGACGGCGCATAAATTCCCGGCGGAAAAAGCGGTCACGGTTTTAAAGGATATCGATATCCAGGTCGGGCGGACGGGGGTTTTGACGCCTGTTGCGCGGCTTGAGCCGATTTCTGTCGGCGGCGTGGTTGTGTCCAATGCAACGCTGCACAATAAAGATGAAATTGAGCGTAAAGATATCCGGATTGGCGATCATGTGATTATCCAGCGCGCAGGCGATGTCATCCCCCAAGTGCTTGGCTTTGTTGAGGAAAAGCGCAAAAAAGGCGCAAAGAAATATATTTTTCCGGATCATTGTCCCGTTTGTAACTCCCTGGCCATTCGAGAAGAAGGGGAAGTTGCCGTTCGCTGTACAGGCGGTCTGATATGCGATGCGCAGGTTGTAGAGCGTCTAAAACATTTTATCAGCCGGAATGCCTTTGACATTGAGGGGATGGGCACGAAGGTGATTGAGGCCTTTTGGGCAGACGGTTTGATTAAAGCGCCGGCCGATATTTTCACGCTGGAGAAACGGGATAAAAACTCACTCACACCTATCCGCGCGCGTGATGGGTGGGGCGAGCAATCGGCAAAGAATTTATTCGAGTCAATTAATGCACGCCGGGACATAGAGCTGAACCGTTTTATCTATGCGCTTGGGATCCGGCAGATCGGCGAAGCCACTGCTAAAAGGCTGGCCGCCTCTTACGGCATGCTTGAGGCTTTGCAAAGCGCGATGCAGGCAGCGCAGGATCATGAAAGTGAAGCCTATCAGGATTTATTGAATATTGAAGATATCGGTCCGTCTGTTGCAGATGATCTGATCGGTTTTTTTGCCGAGCCGCATAATATTGATGTTTTAAATGATTTAACGGCAGAGCTATCGATTAAACCTTATGACGCGCCTGATATGGAGGATAGTCCTGTTGCCGGTAAGACGGTTGTCTTTACAGGCACGCTTGAAACCCTTTCAAGGGCGGAAGCAAAAGCGAAAGCAGAAAGTTTAGGTGCAAAAGTTGCGGGATCGGTTTCCAAGAAAACGGATTATGTTGTCGCCGGTGCGGATGCAGGCTCCAAGCTTAAAAAGGCAAAAGAGCTTGGCGTCAACGTTCTCTCAGAGCAGGAGTGGATTGATTTAATCTCAGTCTAAGCGCTTTTCTTTTGAAGCGATGCCAGCTTGTCCAGAGCCGTTTCAACGTTCAGCGGATAATCGCGGCGTTCAATAAATTCACCGCCGCCTGTATTGCGGGTCATGGATAAATCAAGTGCCTTGTGCAAAATCTCTGCAATTTCGGCATCCTCTTGCTCAATCGCAAGTTCCATCGCGGTTAAAATACGATCGCTTAAACGAAGTTTTTCAAGGGATATATTGGACATCAAAACAACCTTTCAAAAAATTACACAGGGATATTAGCCTGTTTTAAGAGCGTATCAAAGGCCTTAAAGAATTGTATGCGATATTCATCCTTTTCCATGAGAATTTCGTGCTTTGCACCTTCAATTTCCAGATATATGGATTTTTCAATATAATCTGAAGCGGCTTTGATAGCCTTATTATCAACGATTTTCTCATCTCCTGCCGTGGTCAGAAGAACAGGTATTTTAATTTTTCGGAGCGTTTCAGGCGCATTCAGGATATCCAGGGATTTAACGCTTTCATATAGCCAGCGCAGGGTCGGGTTACCAACCTGAAGGGCCGGGGTATGCAGGCACCAAAGATTATGGAGTCCGTCGCGCGCAGGATCAGAAGAAAAAACATCATTCCCGTCACTTTTGCGCATGGTTTCGTGCCAGTCTTTGCCGCCTGGCACATAAGAGGTATGAAGCGGCAGCAATATTTTTAAAAGAAGTTTTATGGTCCGGCCATATATCCGGATATCCCGGATGCCAAGCATGGGCGCTGAAAACGCGGTGGCTTTGAAATTATCGGGATGCTCTGCAAGATAACGCAGGCCGATATGTCCGCCCATGGAGTGAGCAAGCAGGATAATCGGTTTTTCTTTTGGAACGATAGTCTCTGTGAAAAAATGAAGATCGGATAGATCGGCATCATATCCATCGCTGCAGCGTTTGTGCGGATTTTTGGGGTTTCGGTTAGACAGGCCCTGATAGGCCCAGTCCATTGTCCAGACAGATAATCCGCGCGCATTTAAATCGCGCATAGTTTCAAAATATTTTTCAGCAAATTCGCTCAGACCGCCGAGAAGGATAACGCAGGCTTTCGCATTCTCTGCCGACGCATGGCCATATCTGATTTTGTGACCGGTTTCAGGATGTTCAAAATAATTTTCAGTCCAGTTTTCCGGAGGCAGAAAACGGTCTTCAAGATCAGGCGGGGGCAAGGGTTACTCTTCCATCGCTTTGACAACATCCTCGGTAACTTTTTTGGCATCACCCAAAAGCATATAGGTGTTGTCTGCATAAAAGAGAGGGTTGTCGATGCCTGCATAACCGGAGCCAAGAGAGCGCTTGATAAAAAAGACTGTTTTGGCTTTTTCAACATCCAAAACCGGCATCCCGTAAATAGGGGAAGAGCTGTCATTTTTGGCTGCCGGGTTTGTTGTGTCATTGGCCCCGATCACATAGGCGACATCGGCTTGTCCAAAGTCACGGTTAATATCTTCAAGCTCAAAGACCTCATCATAAGGCACGTTTGCCTCAGCCAGAAGGACATTCATATGGCCGGGCATACGGCCTGCCACAGGGTGAATGGCATATTTCACTTCGACATTTTCTTTTTTCAAAAGATCGGCCATTTCACGGAGCGCGTGCTGGGCCTGCGCAACAGCCATCCCGTAGCCTGGCACGATAATAACCTTGGAGGCATTTTTCATGATAAAGGCTGCATCTTCAGCTGCACCGATATTTGCATTTCGATCCCCGTGATCTGCGCTGCCGCCGGCAGCCTGCTCACCGCCAAAACCGCCGAGAATAACGCTGATGAAAGAACGGTTCATACCCTTGCACATGATGTAAGACAGGATTGCGCCTGACGAGCCGACCAGTGCGCCTGTAATAATCAGAAGATCGTTTTGAAGGGTAAAGCCAATTCCTGCTGCTGCCCAGCCGGAATAGGAGTTCAGCATCGATACGATCACTGGCATGTCTGCCCCGCCGATCGGGATAATCATGAGCACGCCAAGGGCAAATGCCAACAGAACAAGACTCCAGAAAAAGAACCCGCTTTCGGTTGTGCAGAGCATGACAATCAAAAAGATCAACAAAAGCCCGAGCGCCGCATTGAAAGCATGCTGCATCGGGAAGGTCACGGGTTTCCCTGAAATCGTCCCTTGTAACTTGCCCCAGGCGATGATGGAGCCTGTAAAGGTGATCGCGCCAATGGCTGCACCAAGCGCCATCTCAACCAGGCTGAGAAGTTTAATCTCGCCCTTGATTCCGATGCCGTAAGCTTCAGGGTTATAAAATGCGGCGGCTGCGACAAGAACGGCGGCCAGGCCGACAAGGGAATGGAAAGCTGCAACAAGTTGCGGGAGTGCCGTCATCTGGATTTTTTGTGCAATGACGGTTCCGATTGAACCGCCGATGGCGATTGCCAGAACAATCATGATCCAGGATTGTGTGGCGATAAAAATCGTTGTTGCGATGGCTAGCGCCATCCCGCAGACACCGTAAATCAATCCGCCGCGAGAAGTTTCGGGCGAAGATAAGCCGCGCAGCGCCATGATAAAACACACGGCAGAAACAAGATAAGAGAGGGTTGCAAGTGTTTCCATGACTTACGCGCCTTTCTTTTTAAACATGCTGAGCATGCGTTTTGTGACGATAAAACCGCCGAAAATATTGATGGAAGCGAGTATCACAGCCAGAAATCCCATCACTTTTGAAAAACTCATTTCTGCCGGACCGGCTGCGATCAGCGCGCCGACAATAATCACGGATGAAATGGCGTTTGTAATGCCCATGAGTGGGGAGTGCAGGGCAGGTGTCACGCGCCAGACCACATAATAGCCGACGAAGCAGGCCAGGATAAAAACCGTCAGGCCGTTCAGGAAAAATCCGTCACTATGGGCCGCGCCTTCTATCATCGTCTGGCTGGATTCAACAGCCAGGGCGGCGGCCTGATCGGCAAGTTCGCGCGCCTGGTTAGCAATATCAACGGCTTTGTCTGTTAATGTTGGATCTTCTGAGGTATCGCTCATTATGCCGCATCCTTATCTTGTGTTTCTTTTGCGCCGCCAAATTGCGGGTGGATGATCTGCCCGTCTTTTGTCAAGGCGACGCCTTTGATGATTTCATCTTCCCAGTCGATTGAAATGTCTTTTGTTTCTTTATCGGTGATGAGCTCGACAAGGTTGTAAAGATTTTTCGCATAAAGCGCAGAAGCAGACTCGGCTAAACGGCTGGCCGTATTGCTGTGACCTATAATTGTCACGCCGTGCTTTTGGACAGTTTTATCTGCTTTAGTCAGTTCACAGTTGCCTCCGTTAGGCGCAGCCAGATCGACAATCACGGAACCCGGCTTCATGGATTTGACCATGGCCTCGCTGACCAGTTTCGGGGCAGGGCGTCCTGGGATCAGGGCCGTTGTGATAACGATATCCTGTTTGGCAATTGTTTCTTCGATCAGCGCAGCTTGTTTCTTTTTATACTCTTCAGACATTTCCTTGGCATAACCGCCGGCGGTTTCGGCCTCTTTAAATTCTTCATCTTCCACGGCTACGAAGCTACCGCCAAGAGATTGAACCTGTTCTTTGGCTGCAGGGCGGACATCGGTTGCGGAGACAATCGCGCCCAGGCGTTTGGCCGTCGCAATCGCCTGAAGGCCTGCAACGCCTGCGCCCATGACAAAGACTTTTGCCGACGGGACAGTGCCTGCGGCTGTCATCATCATTGGAAAGGCTTTGGGGTAATGTTCGGCGGCGTCCAGAACGGCTTTATAGCCTGCGAGGTTGGCTTGCGAGGAAAGGACGTCCATAGCCTGTGCGCGTGTTACACGTGGAACAATTTCCATTGAAATGGCTGTAACGCCTTGATCCTGTGCCTTTTGTATGAGGTCTTTATTGTCATAAGGAGAAAGAAGGCCGATCAATATGGCGCCTTTTTTCATATGGCCAGCTATCTCTGCCGTGCCCTGAACACATAGGACGATATCTGCCTGCGCCAGCGCTTCGTCGCGGTTCTCCGAAATATCTGCACCTGCCTCTTTGAACGCTTTATCTGTAAAAGATGCGGCTGTGCCTGCCCCTTTTTCAATCAGCACTTTGGCGCCTAAAGAGGTATATTTTTTAACCGTTTCAGGAGATGCGGCCACACGATGCTCATGCGCAGCTGTTTCTTTTAATATGAAAATTGTAAAGCTCACTTGTGTGCTTTCGTTTTTATCTTCCAAAAAAGTGAATGTATGTGACAGTGCCTTAAAAACAAGAGCTTGTGAAGATCAGGCAGGCGAATAAATGACAGATTTTATTAGCGATAATTCATTCCATTTTTCCACAGCCAGCTTGCATCACTCCAAGTAAAGCATTAAGTTTGTAGATAACGCGTACGCTTTTCCTGATAACACTCACCCATCGGCAGGCATTTATGTTTAATGTCCGTAAAAAGATTCTCTTAGGCGGCATCGCTTTATGCGCATTATTGCCTTATGGACAAGCCTACGCTGATACGCTTCAGGAAGCGGTTCAGACAGCCATTCAAAATCATCCAAGCATTGAAGCTGCGCGCGCGGTAGAACTGACTGCGCAGGAAACCCAGGCGGAAGCCCGGTCCGATTTTTTCCCGCAACTCAGCGCATCGCTGACGGGCGGGCGCATGTTTGCCAATAACAGTACAAGCCGCGGCCTGACGGTTGATCGCGGCGAAGCCTATTCCTGGCTTTGGGAAGGGAATGCGTCTTTGACGCAGCCAATCTTTGACGGCATGGAAACATTTAACCGCGTGGATGCTGCCAATGCCCGCATGGAGGCAGCGAATTTAACTGTTGCAGATACGCAGGAGAATATCGCTTTGCGGGCCGCACAAGCTTATATCGGCTTATTGCAGGCGCAGGAAACCGTTCAAAAAGTAAAAGATTATAAAGCCAAGCTCACAGATTATCTGGACCGCGTTGAGTTATTGGTTGATGAAGGCGCGGCCGATGAAGTGGAAGCCGCGCAGGCGCGCAATATCAACCTGCTTTTGGATGAAACGCTGGCGCAAAGCGAAGGGCAGGTAGATGCTGCGCTTGCCACATATAAAGAAATCGTTGGGCGTATGCCGGAAAGCGCGCTTGAAAAACCGCCAGCCGGAAATGCCATGCTCTATGCGTCTGCAGATGAGGCGGTTGAGTATGCGAAGATCAATCATCCGCTTATTCTTTCCAGCCTTAATGAAATAGACGCGGCAGGATACGATGTGGATGCGGAGCGCGGGGTTTTGTTCCCGGACCTGGATGGAGAGCTTTCTTATCAACAACGCGATCAAAAAGAAGAGATTGGCGGCGAGCTTGAAGATGCACGGGCACTTTTACGCTTAAGCTGGAATTTTGCAACGGGCGGCGGTGATTTTGCGCGTGTGCGTAAAACAAAAGCGCAGCATGCGGAAAAACTGGCAGAGCATAGAGATACATTACGTCAGGTCGAACGCGATATTGTCCTGGCCTATAAGGCAATGGAAACAGCGAAGCGACAAAAATCCATTGCTGAAAAACGGCAAAAAATTACGCAGACTTTATTTGGATCTTATGAAAGCCAGTTTGAAGGGGCGCGCATTCGTCTTTTGCAATTAATGCAGGCAGATAACCAGCTTTTCGGTGCGCGTCTTGAAAATTTAAATGCGGATTATACAGTTTTGCTGACCGAATATGCTGCGCTCGCCAGTACGGGACAATTACAACAGGCGTTGGAACTGGCTGAAGGGCCTATGCCGCTTGCCGAGCCGATACAAGAGGAAGCAGTTGAGCTTGTGCCAGAGGAAGAAAAAGAACCTTTCCCGCCGAAACAAGTCGATGACAAAGTCGTGCATAGCAGTTCTTTTAAAGGTCTTATTGCACCTGCGCCTGAGACCTCAGAGGAAGCTGACATTATGCCTGTTTCTGAGCCTTTACCTGTAAGTGAGCCGGAGGCTGACATGGAGCCGGTCATTGAATATGAAGAGAAAACATCCACGCCGCTGCGTGATGAACGGGTTTATCCCGACCTGGGAGAATAATGCCTGACACTGTAGGCGCAGAGGAAACGGACCCCCTTCTTGAATGCCTTGTCTATTTGACTCGCCATTACGGCAAGGCACGGTCTGCGCCTGCACTGACGGCAGGACTGCCCTATGATGAGCAAAATATGGGACCGAATTTATTTTGTGAGGCGGCTGAAAAAATCGGTTTTAAAACCAAAATCACAAAACGGGTAAGTATTCAAAAAATTCAACAAGCTGTTTTACCGGCTGTTTTAATTTTAAAAGGTAATCAGTCGTGCATCCTGCTCAAATATGAAAGCGGCGAAGCAACCATATGGACGCCGGAAGAGAAAAAAGAAAAGACGCTTTCCCTTCTTGAGCTTGAAGATATGTATGACGGTTATGCCATTTTTGTGCATCCAAGGCCGGATTTTAAAGAAGGTGAAACAGCTCAGGAGAGTGAACATCACTGGTTCTGGGGGCCTGTCTTTAGTTCCATGCCGTTATACCGGAATGTGGCTATTGCTTCGATCCTAATTAATTTGTTCGCGCTGACCAGCCCGATTTTCATTATGAATGTCTATGACCGCGTGATCCCGAACAGCGCGCTGGAGACAGGCTGGGTGTTGGCCATCGGCGCGCTGACGGTTTTTACCTTTGATTTTATCATGCGCACGTTGCGCGGCTATTTCATTGATCTGGCAGGCCGGAAATCTGATGTCATCGCTGCGAGGCGCATTTACGATCAGCTTTTGAACATGAAACTTTCCATGCGTCCACCGTCAAGCGGTGCCTTTGCCAATATGCTGCGTGAATTTGATACGGTGCGCGATTTTTATACCTCAGCGACACTTACGGCAGTTATAGATTTACCGTTTAGTCTGTTTTTCCTGTTTGTGATCTGGCTGATCGGTGGGCCGATTGCAGCTGTTTTATTTTGCCTGATCGTCATTATTTTTGCCGTCGGCGTTATGTTGCAGGCACCGCTGAAAAAGTTTGTCCGTAAAGCAACAAAATCTGCCGAAGCAAAGCACGGGCTTCTTGTTGAAAGCATCGGCGGGCTGGAAACGCTTAAAGCGATTGGTGCAGATGGAAAAATGCGCGCACGGTACGGGGAATATGCAGGTGAAAATGCAGCTCTTTCTCAGAAATCGCGTTTTGTTTCTGCGCTGGGCGTGAATACGGCAACCTTCCTGCAACAGATTGCCTCTATTCTTATTATTCTTTTGGGGATGTATCTGGTGAAAGACCAGCTTTTGACGATGGGCGGATTGATTGCCTGCGTGCTTCTCGGCAGCCGGGCGATTGCACCGATCGGGCAGATTGCCAATCTCATGAGCCGGTATCATGGCGCAAAGTCTGCCCTTAAAACATTAAACCAGATCATGGCCTATCCGGTTGAACGGCCTGCCCATGTGCAGTTTCTCCACCGTCCAGACCTGACAGGGCATATTGCATTTAAGGATGTCTCTTTTTCGTATCCTGGTACGGACCGGAAAGTTCTGGACCAGGTCAGCTTTTCCATTCCAACTGGCCAGAAGGTCGGCATTATCGGCAGGATTGGATCGGGTAAGAGTACGATTGCCCGGTTGATGATGGGACTCTATGAGCCGGATGAAGGGACGGTTTTATATGATGAAACCGACTATAAACAAATAGATCCATCCGATTTGCGCCGGAATACGGGTTATATTGCACAGGATGTTGTGTTGTTTAGCGGTACCGTGCGTGAGAATATTACTGTCAGTCTGCCGCATGCACGCGAAGAAGATGTCTTACGGGCGTCCAAGCTTGCAGGCGTGCATGATTTTATTGCCCGTCACCCTATGGGCTATGATGCGCCTGTCGGCGAGCGCGGGGAAGGTTTAAGCGGCGGGCAGCGTCAATGTATTGCTCTGGCCCGGGCGATTTTGCTCGATCCGTCTATTTATATTTGTGATGAGCCGACAAATGCGATGGATGTGCAGGCGGAAACGGCTTTCACAAAATATTTGTTCGATCAGACGAAAAATAAAACCTTTATTCTCATTACACACCGCTTTCAGTTAATGCCCCTGGTGGAGCGTTTGATCCTGATGGATCAGGGGAAGGTTGTAATGGATGGAAAGCGCGATGAGGTTTTAAAAATACTGAGCAAGCAGGGCATTGAGGTACCAAAGGAATAGCGTATGCATGAACGCGAAGACATAGATTTTATGAGCGAATTACAGGCGGCGTCACATTTAACGCCGTCAAAGGCTTCGCTTTTGATGCTGTTTTCCGTTGTTGCACTGGTTATCTTTTTCTTTTTATGGGCCAGCCTGTCAGAAGTTGAACAGCTCACGCGCGGGAGCGGGCAGGTGGTGCCGACAAGTGAAATCCAGATCGTTCAAAGTCTGGAAGGCGGGATACTTGCTGAGCTTTTGGTGCAGGAAGGGGAAATCGTCGACCAGGACCAGATCCTGATGCGAATTAACGATGTGGCTTTTGCGTCCGAAGAGCGCGGCACGGAAGCGCGCGGCTATGCTTTAAAAGCTAAGCGGGCGCGGCTTATGGCTGAGGCGAATGGTGATGCATTTTCTTTGGAAGAAGATATCACTGAAAATGCACCTGAGATTGCACGCAATGAAGAAAATCTTTACCGCTCACGCCAGCAGGAATTACAAAATGCGATTTCCATTCTGGATAACAATATTAATCGTGCGCAGGCGGATCTTGCAGAAGTCAAAGCCAAAATTTCCAGATTATCCAGCACACGATCTTCCCTTCAAAAAGAGCTCGATATTACAGCTGAAATGGTCAAAAAACGCGCTGTGCCGGAGCTTGAAGAAATTCGCTTGCGCCGGGAGTTAAATGATGTCTCCGGGCAAATCAGTGAATCCGTGCAGCGCCGCAGTGCTCTGGAAGCAGAATTGCGTGCAGTCAAAAAAGAACGCGAAGATCAGGAAACAAAATTCAGATCCCAGGCTTTAGGGGAACTGAATGAAGTTGAAACACAAATTAACCAGCTTGAGCAAAGCCTGACAGCGATTGGTGACCGGGTTTTCAGAACGGAGCTGCGCAGCCCTGTACGTGGCGTGGTGAATAAAATTATGCTGAAGACTATTGGCGGTGTTGTTGAACCTGCCATGCGGCTGATTGAAATTGTGCCGCTGGATGATGAGTTAAAAATTATGGCGAAAATAGCGCCGCATGAAATTGCGTTCATGCGCCCGGGCCAGGACGTCAAAATTAAAATCACAGCCTATGATCCGCAGCGTTACGGATCGCTGGACGGCAAGCTTGCACGTATTGGCGCAAATAGCGTCACGGACCGGGATGGAAACATCTTTTTTGAAATCGAAGTGCGCGCAGATAAAAACTATATGGGCAGTGAAGCAGAACGCCTTCCCATTACGCCGGGCATGGTGGCTGAAACGGAAGTGATTACCGGCAAACGCACGATCCTTGAATATCTGATGAAACCGATTTTACGGGCGCGGGACCGCGCTTTTACCGAGCGCTAGGCTGATGTTTAAATTCCTGACCAATCGCTGGGTGCATATTTTGCTTCTCTTCGGGCTTTTGGTCGGCGCTGTTTATTTTAGCGGATCAGATCACGATCTGCGCAAACGACTTCAATATATGACGTTTGATACTTACAACCGCCTATATCCCAGACCTGAAAGTGGTCAGATTGTTATTATTGATATTGATGAGGAATCCCTTAAAAAAATAGGCCAGTTTCCATGGCCGCGTACGCTTATGGCTGAAATGGTCGACCGGTTAAGCGAATTAGGTGCAAGCGCCATTGCGTTTGATGTCGTCTTTGCAGAAGAAGACAGAACCTCGCCTGATAAAATCATTGAACGCTTGCCGGATAAAAGCAGCTTTGGATATGTGAAGCTTCGGCTTTCTGATCTTCCAAATCATGATGATCTCTTTGCAGATTCTATTCAAAGGGCTGGTAATGTTGTCACAGGATTTACCCGCGCGCGGCCCGAGGAAACGCTACGCAAGCCGTATCAGGCGATTAAACCGACCTTTTTAATGCGCGATAAAAGCCCGTTTTTTGAACATACATTTGCAGCGCCTGGTGTGGCAACAAACCTCCCGGCTTTTTCCAGGGTGGCCGCCGGGAATGGAAGCTTTATGGCGACACCCGATATAGACGGGATTATTCGCGAAGTTTCTTTGTTTGTGAAATATCCACCCGAGGCGCAAAAAGGGTTTGAGCCTCAGCTTTATCCGATGTTGGCATTGGAAGCGTTGCGGGTGCATATCAATCCAAAATCCAGATTTATGATCCGGGAACAAAAAGATAAAGGCGCGCTGGATACAAATTATTTTATCAAAATCGCAGAGCATGAAATTCCAATCGAAAACGATTCAAAGCTTTGGGTGTATTACAGGGATATCCAAGATCATGAATATGTTCCTGCCTGGATGTTGTATGAGCAAGAGGCTCTTGCACAGATACAAGATAAAATAAAAGACAAGATTGTTTTTATCGGGACAAGCGCGGAAGGGCTTCGGGATATTCGATCTACGCCATTGGATATTTTTGTGCCAGGCGTGGAGGTGCACGTAAATGTCGTAGAACAAATTTTGCAGGGAGAATACCTCAAACGACCGGACCTTATTGTCGGTGTTGAGGCGCTTATTATCGCAGGCGCCGGATTTCTAATTATCCTGCTTGCACCTTTTATCAATGTAATTTGGTTGGGGCTTTTTACAATCTGCCTAATCGGTAGTATGTTTTTCGGCTCATGGACAGCCTATACGCAGATGAGTATTTTGCTGGACCCTGTTTATTCCAGCATCTGTCTATCTTTCTTATTTCTTGTATCTTCTCTGATGAGTTATATCCGTTCGGAAGCAGAGCGTAAGCAGGTGCGTGATGCTTTTGGTCTTTATATTTCTCCGCATTTTATGGAAGAGCTAACCAAAGACCCGGATAAACTGAAACTTGGTGGAGAGGTGCGTGACTTAACTGTTTTATTCTCCGATATTCGTAAATTTACAAGTATTTCCGAGAACTTAACACCAGAAGAACTTATTCAACTTATGAATGATTTTCTGACCCCCATGTCTGATCTGGTCATGGAAAACCGGGGAACGATCGACAAATATATGGGCGATGCGATGATGGCATTCTGGAATGCGCCGCTTGATGATGAAGATCATGCACGCAATGCCTGCCTCGCGGCGCTTAAGATGAATGAGGCTCTGGTGCCTATTAATGAGGTGGTCAAAAAACGCACCGAAGAGCGAGGCGAAAAGACAATATTATTGCAGGCTGGTATTGGTATTAACACGGGTCCATGTAGTGTCGGAAATATGGGGTCTAAACAGCGCTTTGCTTATTCGGCTTTGGGTGATGCAGTTAATCTGGCCTCACGGCTGGAAGGGCAAACAAAAACATATGGCGTAGAAATTCTGGTCGGGGAAGACACTGTTCATAAGGCTGGTAATTTGGCCTTTGTAGAGCTTGACCTGATTAAGGTGAAGGGAAAAGAAAAACCTGTGCGGGTTTATGCGCTTTTAGGGAATGAAGAGAAAGCGCAGGAAGATAGCTTTAAACAATGGATGAAGTCGCATGAAGCGATGCTGGCCGCGTACCGCACGGGTGATTTTGACTGCGCTGCGCAGGATTTAAAAGATGCGCGGGACGCAGCAGACGGCGCTTTAGGCTTTTATTATGATATGTTTGCCGGGCGGATTGGTGATCTCATGAAAAACCCGCCCGCAGAAGGCTGGGGCGGAGTTTTCGAAGCCAAGACAAAATAATTATTGAACGTCTACGTTGATTGTACTTTGGATGTAAAGTGTGTTTCCGCCAATTGTATATGCATTAAATCCAGTTGGAGTTGAGTGTACAAAAGCGCCGCCTGTGCTATTGGCATTTAGCTCTGTTACCAATTGAGCTGGACCATTTGTTGCGCCTGCAACATCATCTATTGCATCGCCATCGACATCAATGATGAGTGTTTCACCTGTTATAGCATCTTTTTCAATAACAAAATCTCCGTTGCCGCTTGATTCGAAGAAGTTGAATATATTTTCGAGTGTGAGACGCACTGTTTGACCATTATCTGTGAATTGAAGTTTCTCAATGCTTTTTACATCCTCAAAGCCGGCGCCACCAAAATCAAGGAATGTTCCGCCGCCACCGACTTCAATTATATCGTTTCCTAGACCGCCATCGATGCGAAAGAAGCTGTCATTTGTGAGCTTAATAGTATTATTCGCACCTCCACCTTTATAGCTGGAGCCCAAAAACCCGCCATCATCAAATTCAGTATTTCCGACATAGGTTAGATCATCTGCATCTGCGACTACGGAGCTCGCGTTTGGATCTGAATCGCCAAATCCATTATCATCAATATAGTATGTGTCCTGATCTCTGCGGCCTTCAACAACAATAACTTGTCCATCGCTGCCGTTGAAATTCTCAACACCTATTGCCAGATCATCAAATCCATCGCCATTGACATCACCTGTGCCTGAGATTGTGAAATCAAGGGAGCCGCCGCCCTCATAAACCATTTTAAAAGCATTGAGAGGATCATTTAAAAAGTTTAGATCAATGACTGTATTTGCAAACAGTCCGGCTTGGCCATAGGCAACGTAAATATCGGCATTCGGTCCGTTTTCAACGGCAAAGGCGAAATCATCAAACCCATCGCCGTTCCAGTCACCGACAGCACCGCCGCCAAGAATGCTGTGAGGGCCTGTATTTACCTTAAAGACATTTCCGCCACTAGTCGCAGCATCTACATCACTGATAGCTGTGCTTGTGCCGCCTGCAATGAAATAGACTTCGTTATCAACCATGTTTCCGATGGCCATGATGTCACTGAGGCCGTCGCCGTCCATATCCCCAACACCCATAACTTCGTGGCCAAAATCATACCCGGCTGTTTGGTGATTAATATCAATAGTATTGATACTCGTTTGAACGGTAACGCGGTTTCCGCCCGGTGTGCCGATCACGATATCTGCACGGCTGTCTCCATCAAAATCGCCTGCACCGGATACAGATGTGCCCATATGATCGTTAATCGCACCGCCCTCAAAAGTCATACCATTAGCGCTCAGAAGACTGGTTTCAGAAATATCTGTGCCGATGGCCGTCATACCACCATAAACGAGGTAAGCCTTTCCACCATTTGCAAAGGCACCATCTGCATTCGGTGCGCCGATAATAAAGTCATCATATCCATCGTTATTATAATCACCGACTGCAGAGATGCTTGCGCCAAACATGTCGCCAGCGGCCAGTCCCGTAAAACCACTAGAACCACCTGTAGCTCCACTGATGATGTTGACATTCCCTGAAGCAGTTGGGCCGGGGCTATTCTGGCCTTGTTGACCTACAATGTAATCAATTGTTCCATCACCATCATAATCGCCAATGCTTGCAATAACGGTATTAGAGGCATCTGTACCAACTGTGCCATTACCTAAAATACCGATTTCACCTGGATCAGCATCTATATCACTTAGGTTGGCTATTGTGCCGTCAACCAAGCCAGGAACAAGGTCCGATGGGATTCCGGCACCCGATCCATACATGATGTAACTGTGATTCTGTCCGCCGGCATTTGTGTTATTGGTGAACATAAAATCAGCAAAGCCGTCATTATTGGCATCTCCAATGGCCGCAATATCATGTCCAATACGGTTGCCTATATTGTCTCCGATAATACTGACCCCTTGTGCTGCATTCGGTATATCAATTCTTAGAGGACCACTTGTTGCATTACCTTGGTTATTATTGTTGTTATTGCCATCTCCAAGGAAGGGAGGTGGTTCATTAACGGGATCGTTTGGTCCTTTATTGCTATTCGGACCGTTATCAGGGCCCTGTGCTTCGCCGCCTGCCGGTCCGGGCCCAGGGCCGTTTGTTCCTCCGGGGCCTGGGCCTAATCCCAAACCATCACCACCTTGTGCTCCAAGTGGGTCACCAGAGAACGGATCGTTTCCGCCAAATCCATCGCCAAGAATTGGATCGCCTGCAAAAGGATCTGTATTTGAGCCTTCTACCGTGCCTTCTCCTTCAGGTCCTATCTGTCCGTCTGGGCCTTGAGTTTGGGCATTCTGCGGGTCCTGGGAAGGATCGCCTTCTACAGGTTGTTCTCCGCGTGGTCCGCCTTCGCCTTGTTCTGAAGGTTGTTGTGCGTCAGCGCCTTCCGGGTTTTTGGCTTCTCCCGGCTGTTGCTCCCCACCTTGATCAGCCTCTCCCTGATTGGAGGGCTCGTTATTTTGCTGATTATTGTCTGAGTCCTGCTGATTATCGTTGATAGAGCTAAACAAGGTCGGCGCGACATCTTTGACGGCCCCAAATTTAGATCCAACATCATTTGCATTTAAAACTTTTGGTTCTGAAATAGGCTGATCAAAGCCAGAGAGTTTAACGGTTTCAAACTGCATAGAGAGCGTTTTTTCTGCAAATCCATTACGGATGACAATTGCACCTTCCAGAACAGTAATTTCACTTTCCCCGCCCGGCTTGATATTCCCGGCAATGACTGTTCCACGAATACCGATCGATCCGACAGGCGTTTCGATTTCAACATCATCCGGATCTTCGCGCCCAATCAAACCGCTTGTGAATACGAAAACACCCCGCAGAACGGAAAAGTTTGTTGTGCCGCTTTCATTGGATGGATCAAATGTATATTCATTGATTGCAAAGCGGGCATTCTCACTTACCGCCATGCTTGTCTCATCAAGAAACACAATATTTGCAGCGCCGTTACCTGAGGTTTCAATAACATCACCCTGATAAATAGGAGTTCCGATCATGGCTGGTTCCTGAGACCCATCTGCACGGATAATGACAGCATCCCCTTTGACGTCTTCAATTGCACCGACAGGGCTCTCATCATTGAGTGATCCGGTCTGTGTAAATTTTGCTTCGCTTTGCGTAAACGACCCTACAAGCTGCGGGGTCAGAGCGCTTCCATCAGATGAAATAATGGTGGGTGCAGGATCGGCCAAAAAGTAGTTTTCGATGATAATGACTTCGCCGTCAGGGCTTTCGAGGACAAGGTCTTGCCCATCGCGTGTCATGACCGCATCTGTAACAAAATCGCTGCCTGGGACCTCAATGGCCTCAACACCGTTCACAGAAAGCTTTGTTGGAGCTTCTTTTTGCCCTGCATCATTCTTGATTGACTGAAATCCGTCTATTATACGCGCCATCCCAAACCCCTAAAATTATTATTTAAAATCAATATGTTAACTTTAAACATATTCAATAAAAATATCCCTATCTTAAAAGGTTAGCGCAGAAAGCTTAAAGGGCACTAAAAACCCCTTAAAATTTTACTTAAAAAGACGTTTTTAGGGGATTTGCATCCCAGTTGCGGACAAATTCAATGGCCTCTGCTTCCGGTAGAGGCTTTGAGAAATAAAAGCCCTGGCACTGATCACAACCCATTTCTCTGAGAAGGGTTGCATCTTCTTGATCTTCTACACCTTCGGCAATCGTTTTCATTTTCATATTTTTGCTAAGTGCGATAATAGATTTGACCAATTCACTGGCTGTTTCATCCTGGCGCATATTGCGTACAAAGCTTTGATCAATTTTTAGTGTGTCTATTGGGTAATAATGCAGGTAGCTGAGAGAAGAGTAACCTGTGCCGAAATCATCAATGGAAATGCCTAAGCCCGCATTACGGCATAAAGAAAGTGTTTCTTTTGCATTATCTGGTTGGTTCATCAATAAACGTTCTGTGATCTCAAGATGAACACGTTGTGGGCTAATATCTGTTTCACTTAGAATGAGATATACTTGCTCCAGAAAGTTTTCTTCCGCAAAATCCGTGCTTGAAAAGTTGACGCTTACTGAAAGGTCTTGATTATAGCCTGTCTGACCTTGTATGCGTGTCAGCGCCATACAGGCTTCTCTTAAGGCCCATCGGCTTGCTTCAACAATAAGACCGCTATCTTCTGCAACTGGGATAAAAATACCTGGAGAAATCATCCCTTTTTCCGGATGTGTCCAACGCATGAGGGCTTCGAAACCTGTTAAGTTTCCAGTTTGGAAATCGATGATCGGCTGGTAATGCAAGGATAGTTGATTATTTTCAATGGCACTTTTAAAGTCATTGGCCATCTTAATCATTTCACCCGCATTATTTTGTTGAACGAGTTGGCGTTCTAACTCTTCAGGTGTTGGTACTGATCCAGGATCATTAAAAATAGAGGCCCGTGTCAGCATGTCCCGATAGCGTGTTAAAATAATTTGAGAGATCATCTTGATGACAGGGTCAGAGCTTTCAAGACGACGGTTGAAATCTTCCCGTGTAATTTCAAGTAGCTTGCATTCTTCAACGGCTTTGACGGTTGCAATACGCGGTGCATCATCCACGATTGCCATTTCTCCGATAATTGTGCCAGCGCCCCGCGTGGCTAGTTTTTCTACACTGGAGTCAGGCTTTGTCATGAGGATTTCAACATGCCCATCTTCTATGTAATAAGCACGATCTCCTTTTTCACCCTGTAAGATGATCGTTTCACCCCGCTTATATATTTTATATGTATTGTTGTTATCCACGTGCTGTCCTGAAAAGATATCTTGCTCTTCTTCTTGTCTATCAGAGAAGATTTAGCGCTTGGTTAATTCTGCGGTGCTTTTAGTGGAAAATCAATCATCTAAGCTTAAGATGACTTGGCAGCGTTTCGAATTAACGTCATAATTCTAAAAGCAACATATCTATAAATATTTATATGACAATTTCCTCTCTACTCATTCTTTATATAAGCTTTCGTTTGAAGCATTTTATCTGTGATTTCATTTTACAAACAGAATGGATGGCATTGACTAAAAGCGCGCCGGGGAGAGAGGGATATAAAGCTCTTTTTGCACATACGGCCACGCATGGTATCGGGACAAGCCTTGTTATGCTTGTCTTTGCGCCACCGCTTATTTTTTTAGGACTCATAGATTTTGTCGTTCATAGTCTGATTGACAGAATAAAGGGTGTTTTAACCCGCAAAATGGGCTGGATGCCAAAAGACACATTTTTCTGGTGGGCGCTCGGCGCGGATCAGGAAATGCATAATCTCACCCATCTTGCTTATATTATCGTCGTTGTTGCATTTAAGGGCGGATTAATCTTGTCGCTATAAAGGCCTGTGTAATTGCTTGACAGGCAAGGTCCAATCCGTGTACATAAAGCGGACTTTAAGGATTGAAGAGCAAGGCTATTACCAATGAAAGTTGCTAACTCATTGAAAACATTAAAAAAGCGTGACCGCAATTGCCGCGTGATCCGTCGCCGTGGGCGCGTCTATGTTATTAATAAAACAAACAAGCGTTTCAAAGCACGTCAAGGCTAACACTATTTAAAGGTGATTAAACAGGCCCGCCGGATGGCGGGTTTTTATTTGCTAAAGCTTGCTTTTCGCGTGGAGAACCTGAAATCTATTAATGCAAGAGGCATTTATCTCTGCTATAGATCAGCAAAGCTTAACAAGCGAACACATTGAAATTATAAGGAAAAACAATGTTTTCCAAGATTTTTAACTTCATGTCGGCAGATATGGCGATTGATCTCGGTACGGCTAATACACTTGTGTATGTCCGTGATCAGGGAATCGTGCTGAATGAACCTTCTGTTGTGGCTATTTCCATGATGGGCGGCAAAAAGCAGGTTCTGGCTGTTGGGAATGAAGCCAAACAGATGCTTGGGCGGACACCTGGGAATATTGTGGCCATCCGGCCTTTACGTGATGGCGTGATTGCAGATTTTGATGTGACAGAAGCGATGATCAAACACTTTATCCGCAAAGTGCATAATCGCCGTTCTTTCGTGTCTCCGAAAATGGTGATTTGCGTCCCTTCCGGCTCAACAGCCGTTGAACGTCGGGCTATTCAGGAATCAGCTGAAAGTGCCGGGGCAAGTGAAGTGTATTTGATTGAGGAACCGATGGCCGCAGCAATTGGTGCCGGTTTGCCTGTCACAGAACCAACTGGATCAATGGTTGTTGATATTGGCGGGGGCACGACGGAAGTGGCCGTTATCTCGTTGGGCGGTATTGTGTATGCGCGCTCAGTGCGTGTTGGCGGGGATAAGATGGATGAAGCCATTATTGCTTATATCCGCCGTGTGCATAACCTTTTGATCGGGGAAAGTACAGCTGAGCGTATTAAAAAAGATGTTGGGTCCGCCTGCCCGCCGGCAGATGGCGAAGGGCGTCAGATGGAGATTAAAGGGCGGGACCTCATGAATGGCGTGCCTAAAGAGATTGTTGTGACAGAACGCCAGATTGCCGAGGCTTTGGCAGAGCCTGTCGGGCAGATTATTGAGGCTGTAAAGGTTGCGCTAGAGCATACAGCGCCCGAACTGGCTGCCGATATTGTGGATAAAGGGATTGTTTTGACAGGTGGCGGGGCTTTGCTTGTCAATCTGGATTACGTGCTCAGACATGCAACAGGCCTTGCCGTTACAATCGGGGATGATCCACTTTCCTGCGTTGCGCTTGGTACCGGCCATGCTTTAGAAGAAATGAGAACGCTTAAGAGCGTATTGATCGGGTCTTATTAAAGATTTTTCCTTTAGGCTTTCCACTTTTTCCTGTAAATTCAAAAGAGTAAGTTTCTTTTGACGATTTTTTCGTATGAGGGGTATGTGAAAAGACGATCCAAATCCAAGATCTTTTCCGGCATAGCAGCGCAACAGATGATTGCCGTTGTGGGCACGCCTCTTGCTCTTTTGGTTGTATGCATCTTTTTAATTTTATTTTCCAGCTTTTACACAAACGGTTTATCAGGATTTCGCACGGGTATTATAAATGGCTTTGTGCCGCTTCTTCAGACAATTACAAAACCGTTTCACGCAAGTGTTGATTTTGTTAGTAATGTTTCCGGTATGGCTGAATTACGCGCAGAGAATGCAAAACTTCAAGCAGAAAATGCAAGACTAAGAGAATGGTATCAAACGGCTCTTATTCTTCAGTCTGAAAACCAGTCTTTAAAAGATCTTTTAAATTTAAAAGTTGAACCACATTTTGAATTTGTGTCTACGCGTATTCTTTCTGATGCAGGAAATGCATTTGTCAAAAGTGTTTTGGCCGGTGCAGGTACAACGGACGGCGTGAAAAAAAACCAACCAGTCATCTCAGGGGAGGGCGTTATTGGCCGGATTGTTGAGACAGGGTCTAATGTGTCACGTGTTTTGTTACTTACAGACTTTAACTCCCGTGTTCCTGTTATGATTGAAGGAAGCCGTCAGCGTGCCATTTTATCAGGTAATAATACCTCTTTACCTATGCTGAAGCATATTCAGCAAGATACTCTTATTGAAGATGGTATGCGTGTTGTCACATCCGGTCATGGCGGGCTTTTTGCGCCTGGTCTTCCTGTCGGTGTTGTTCAAAAAACAGCAGGCAATAGATATGCCGTTAAGCTTCACGCAGATATGAACCGCGTTTCTCACATCCGTATTTTGAACGTTAAAACAGATCCTTACCTGCGCGCAGGACAAATCGAATAAAGTGAATGCTCTCTGATATTTTGGATAGTAAATACGGGTTAGCTTTGCGCCTTGTTTTTGCGCAAAGCATAACAGTTCTCTTTTTTATCTTTTCTGTCATCAGTCTGTCTTTTTATTACGGCTCTTTTTTACGCCCTGAATTATTTGTCATGTTGATTTATTATTGGGCTGTTTTCCGTCCAACGCTTATAACTCCCGTTTTTGTGTTTATACTCGGACTTTTGATAGATATCTTCTCTGGCTTTCCCCTGGGTTTAAGCGCTTTTGGACTGGTGCTTTTACAATGGCTTGTTCAGCGGCAAAGATTGTTTTTGATGGGGCAATCTTTTTTAGGTCTGTGGATTGGCTTTGCCGTGGTTGTTTCGGGTTTTGTATTTTATAAATGGAGTGTTTTAAGCTTATTAAATTTTTCTCTTTTACCAGCAGATATTCCAGTTCTATCAGCACTTGTTTCTATACTGGTTTTTCCGATCTTTGCCCTTATTTTACTGGGAGTACACAAAATTCTCCCGATAAGTGAATAAACTTTTATCTTATATATTTTTTCACAGCCTGGTTTCAGCTATGGTCATAAGATCATGGATCAGGACAATGATCGCAGTAAGAGCTTTACACGCCGTGCTTTTATCATAGGAGCAGGGCAGGGGTTGATATTGGGCATTTTAGGCGCTCGCCTTGCTTGGCTTCAGGTGGCTCAAGGTGCGCGCTATAAGACGCTTGCAGAAGAAAACCGTATAAATGTCAAAATGGTTGCGCCTCTCAGGGGGGAGATCGTAGATCGCTTCGGCGTGCCTTTCGCTGTGAATAATGAAAATTACCGCGTTCTTGTAGTACCTGAACAAACGGATGATCTTGAAGGTGCATTGATTAGGCTTTCTAAAATCATTGATTTAGAAAAAGAAAATATTGAGCAGATATTAAAAATAGCCAAAAAGTCAGCTGCTTTTTTACCTTTAGAAGTAAGAGACAGTCTCAGTTGGGAGGAGGTTTCGAAAATAGAAGTTAATATTACGGATTTGCCGGGTATCGGCACGGATGTTGGTAAAATCAGGCATTATCCGTTTAAAGAGGCAACGGCTCATATAGTTGGTTATGTTGCTGCCCCTAGTGAAGCTGATGTTGGAGAGGATCCGGTGTTGACACTGCCCGGTTTTCGCATTGGTAAGACAGGTGTTGAAAAAGTATATGATCGAAAATTGCGCGGTAATGCCGGCAGGGCGGAAATGGAAGTCAATGTCGTTGGCAGGGAAGTGCGTACGTTAAAACAAGAGCAAAGTACTTCAGGAAAACGCATAACATTAACGATTGATGCAGAGCTTCAGCTTTTTACGCAGCAGCGTTTATCCCTGACGAAAAGTGCATCCGCAGTCATTATGGATGTGAAAGATGGTGCTATTTATGCTTTAAATTCTTTTCCAAGCTTTGATCCTAATCTATTTACGCGTGGGGTTGGTGCGCAGCAATGGGAAGAGCTACTAAATAATCCTGCTTTTCCACTCACGAATAAGTCAATTGCAGGACAATATCCTCCTGGGTCTACCTTTAAAATGGTAACAGCGCTTGCAGCCTTGAAAGAAAACCTTATTAGTGCTCATACAAGTTTTGACTGCCCGGGACATTATGATTACGGCAAGGATAGATTCCATTGCTGGAAACGGGGTGGTCATGGAAGTGTCAATCTTGTGAAAGCAATGTCAGAATCTTGTGATACTTATTTTTATAAAATCGCAACTGATCTTGGTGTAGATAAAATTGCTAAAATGGCTAAAGAGCTGGGGTTAGGGGAGCGTTTAGAGTTTGAGCTTTCAGAAGAAAAGCCAGGATTAATGCCTGATAAAGACTGGAAACGCGGGCGATTCGGACAAAGCTGGCAACCTGGAGAAACCATTGTCACCAGTATTGGCCAAGGATACATTCTCACAACACCATTGCAACTTGCTACGATGACATGCCGGCTCGTGAATGGAGGATATGCTGTTAAGCCCTGGATTACAGCTTATGAAGGAACACATCAAAAAGAACATGTAAAATGGCCTAAAATTGGATTATCAGCTACGCATCTAAATTTAGTGAAGCGAGGTATGGATCAAGCTGTTAATCATAAAAAAGGCACGGCTTTTGGATCACGTATTGAAGATAAAGACTTTGCTATGGGTGGTAAAACCGGAACGGCGCAAGTGAAGCGTATCACGCGGCAAGAGCGTGCGATGGGGATTAAAAATGAAGATTTACCGTGGCATTTCAGACATCATGCCTTATTTGTCGGATACGCACCTGTGCATGACCCACGATATGTATGCGCCGTGATTGTTGAACATGGCGGGGGTGGATCATCTGCTGCTGCGCCGATAGCAAAGGATTTGCTATTACAAACTCAAGAGCGCAATCCCGGCGCTGCTCCGATTAAAGAACCAGGTCCTGATGCAGATGGTCAACTTATTTTGCCTGTCAACCATGCCTATTTAAGTGAGCAGTAAAGATAAGTGAGCAGTAAAGATAAGTGAGCAGTAAAGAGATGAGTGAAGGTATAAAATTACAAAACGAAGAGAGCCTTATATACAAAATCACCCATGTCAATTGGGGGTTTTTGGCGTTGACCGTTATTATGGCTTGTATAGGTATCGCCGCTCTTTACTCAGCGGGTGGCGGTAATATGGATCCGTGGGCTTCACGTCAACTTAGCCGATTTGGTGTTGGGTTAATTGCCCTTTTTATCGTGGCATTAGTCGATATTCGTTGGTGGTATAGGTTGGCTTATCCTGCCTATTTTATAGGGCTTATCTTACTGATCATTGTTGAAGTGATGGGGCAGGTCGGTATGGGGGCTCAGCGCTGGATTAATTTAGGTTTTATGCAATTGCAACCTTCTGAGCTCATGAAAATTGCCGTTATCATAGCGCTCGCAAAGTATTTTCATGCGGCAACAAAAGAAGATATGGCTTCTTTCCGGTTTCTTGTTCCGGCTGCAGTACTAATTCTTGCACCTGTAGCACTCGTCCTGCTTCAGCCTGATCTAGGTACATCTCTCATGATTGTTATGGGCGGGGGAGCGATGGTGTTTCTTGCGGGTGCACCCATATTATACTTTGCAATAGCCGGAGGATTAGCTGCTGCCGCTGCGCCCATCGGGTGGTTTTTAATGCATGATTATCAAAAGCAGCGTGTTTTGACGTTTCTTAACCCAGAATCTGATCCGCTTGGGTCTGGATATCATATTATTCAGTCTAAGATTGCACTTGGATCTGGAGGTATAGAAGGAAAAGGGTTTTTAAATGGAACACAAAGTCATTTGAACTTTTTACCTGAAAAACAAACCGATTTTATTTTTACGCTCTGGGCTGAGGAATGGGGACTTTTGGGAGGTTTGTTTATGCTTTTGGTTGCGGGGCTGATTCTCTATTGTGGTATTCAAATTGCCCTAAAGTGCAGACATGCATTTGGCCGTCTTTTGGCTTTTGGTCTGACAATTAATTATTCGCTCTATGTCTTTATTAATATAGCTATGGTTATGGGGCTTATCCCGGTTGTGGGAGCACCTTTGCCGCTCGTATCTTACGGAGGTACATCTATGCTGGCAATTTTAGTAAGCTTTGGCTTAATACAGTCCTGTAATATTCACCGGGATGCGAAGCTTCCCAGAATGTAGGTTAAGCAGCGGCAGACTGTATTCCTTTATCGGCTAAAAGCTGTTGTAACTCTCCGCTGTCATACATCTCACGGATGATATCACAACCGCCGATAAATTCGCCCTTCACATAGAGCTGTGGGATGGTCGGCCAGTTTGTAAAATCTTTGATGCCCTGGCGAATTGTTGCATCATCCAAGACATTAATATCCTTAAACGCTACACCAAGTTGAGATAAGATTTGTACAATAGCTGCCGAAAACCCGCATTGTGGGAACACGGCCGTACCTTTCATATAAAGCACAACATCGTTTTCTGAGATATCGCGTCTGATTTGATCGAATATTATATTTTCCATCCCTGCTCCTTACTTAGAAATACAATTCAATATAGTTATGCATACTTAAGTATGTATTTCAATGATATTTACATGTCATCCGGTATAGCGGTTTGAATGGCAAGGGCATGCAATTCTGCACCCATTTTGCCTTGTAGCGCCTGATAGACAAGTTGATGTTGCTGCACTCTGTTAAGTCCTTTAAAAGCTGGGGAAATAATATGAGCAGCATAATGATCGCCATCTCCACGAAGGTCTTCAATACGCACCTGCGCATCTGGAATACCTTCCAGAATCATTTGACGGATCGTTTCAGCCTCCATTCCCATCGTCTCTTATGCGGCTTCTTCTTCATGCATGATTTGAAGTTTGGCTTCTTCCATATATTTCTCAAGCTGACTATTAATAATGTGATCTGAGATATCCAGACCTTTTGCGTCAATATCCGGACGAACGGCCCGAATCACATCATCAAATCCGGGCTCATCCAGATTTGCTGCCACGATGGTTTTGGCATAGCTTTCTGCATCGGCGCCTTCTATCCCCATTTCTCCAGCCAGCCACAGGCCAAAAAGTTTACATGCCCGTGCTTCCACGCGGAAAGCAAGGTCTTGATCATGGGCGAATTTGTTTTCAAAAGCTGATTTCCGGTCGTCAAGAGAGCTCATTTAGCAGGTCCTTTTCTGTCATAATTATGCTATGAAGTAGTTGTAACATTTGAATTTGTTAAAATCCATTGCTATATGAATGATATAGTGCAACGAACAGGATATTTCAATGAACGGCAGACGTAAGCAACTTTATGAGGGCAAAGCGAAAATCATCTATGAAGGACCTGAGCCAGGGACGGTTGTTCAGTACTTTAAAGATGATGCTACTGCTTTTAACGCCAAGAAAAAGGATGTGATTTCCGGCAAGGGCGTTCTCAATAACCGGATTTCATCGCATATTATGACCAAGTTGGAAGGGATGGGTATTCCGACCCATTTTATCCGGTCTTTGAATATGCGTGAGCAACTGGTCCGGCAGGTTGAAATTATTCCGCTTGAAGTTGTTGTGCGCAATATTGCTGCCGGATCTATCTGTGAACGGTTGGGGGTGAAAGAAGGGACCTATTTCCCGCAGCCATTGGTTGAATTTTATTACAAAAAAGACGAACTGAATGATCCGATTGTCTCTGAAAATCATATCATGACATTCGGGTGGGCGGATCCGTTTGAGCTTGAGGAAATTGTCGGGCTGACATACCGGGTGAATGATTATATGTCCGGCCTGTTTTCAGGTATTGGCCTGACACTGGTTGATTTTAAACTCGAATATGGTCGGCTCTGGGGTGAATATGATGAGCTTTATATTGTTCTGGCTGATGAAGTCTCTCCGGATAATTGCCGCCTTTGGGATTCCAAGACAGGCGAGAAGATGGATAAAGACCGCTTTCGTCATGACCTGGGCGATCTGGTCGAAGGGTATCAGGAAATTGCTAAGCGTCTTGGGTTAATCCCCGCAGATGGAATTATCCAGGGAGGTAATATTGATGAACAGCTTGCGGCCGGGCTTGGGGAAATTGAAAATGAACTCGCCAAAGAGCGTCGTCTGCGCGCTGTTGCCAAAAGCCCACAAAAGCCGAGAAAAGCTTAACTTGTAAATTGTTCTTTTAAAATTCGCTCTTCAAGATGGTGGTCGGGGTCAAAGAGAAGTGTGCTTCCAATCGAGCGGGACTGATGAATTTCAACAGTTTTAACATCCCGGATTTCAGTAAAATCAGCAGTCGCGCTGACCGGGCGTTTGTCATGTTCAAGTACATCTATTTTGACAGATACATGGCGCGGTAAAAGGGCGCCATGCCAGCGGCGCGGACGAAACGCACTGATCGGTGTCAGGGCCAATACATTTGCGCTTAAAGGTAAAATTGGCCCACGTGCAGACAAATTGTAAGCTGTACTGCCGGCAGGGGTGGAGACTAAAATACCATCACAAATAAGCTCAGGGATACGTTCAACATTATCCACGCCGATCTTCAGTTTGGCTGCCTGGCGGGTCTGGCGCAGCAGGGAAACTTCATTAAAGGCAATTGCATCATAGTTTTTGTTATCTTTATCCGTTACTTTCATACGCAGCGGATAGATATCAACCTTTCCGGACTTATCCAGGCGCTTTTCAAGATCGTCCGGATTATATGGATTCATTAAAAACCCAACCGAGCCTAAATTCATGCCATAGACCGGTCTATTAAGTTCATGTGTTTTATGGAGCGTTTCAAGCATGGTGCCGTCCCCGCCCAGAACAATGATAGTGTCGGATTGATCTGCAGGGGTGGAACCGTATTTTTGTTCCAGCGTTTTAAGCGATTCTTGTGCCTCATATGTCTCAGAGGCAAAAAAGCAGAATTTAGCCATGGGCTTTATCCGCGTTTTGAGCTGCCCATTCATCCGGCTCTTTTAAGAAAAATTCAACAGATTCTATTGTGGCAGCATCAAAATAGTTTTCTTCTTTTGCAATCTCTAAAACATCCCACCAGGTCGCAAGCGCATGTAAATTAATTTCAAGTTCTTTCATGCGCTCTTCACTTTTTGGAAATGTGCCGTAATGAAACACAACAAAAGAATCTGTCACGCGTGCGCCAGCTTCGCGCAAGGCTTCAACAAAAGGCACTTTGCTGCCGCCGTCACGCTGAAGGTCCTCAACAAGAAGGACATTCGGATTTGAGCCTTCTTCAAAAAACCCTTCAATCTGCGCCATGCGGCCAAAGCCTTTTGGTTTTTTGCGTACATAGAGCATTGGCTTATTCATACGCTCCGACAAAAAAGCAGCATAGGGAATGCCTGCTGTTTCTCCACCCGCAATATAATCTATTTCCAGGTCTTTCAAGATATCCTGCGCAAAGCCCATCAGTTTATTGCGTTCTTCCGGGAAAGAAATAAGGCGTCTGCAATCCACGTAAACAGGACCGATAGCGCCTGATGTATAGGTGAAAGGCTGCTCTGCATTGAACATGACGGATTGTGTATCCAGTAAAATTTTTGCGGCGTTTTTTGCAATGTCTTTTGTGTTCATGTGTTTTTCCTTTTATTTATTGGCTAATCCATATAATGCGGGCCATCCAGGAGATATCTTTAATTGTAAAAGATAAATCCTCATGTTTTGGGTTAAGAGAGCGTAAATCCAATTTGCGTGCAGATTGTTTTACAACTTCTTTGGCTAAAACATTTCCATCTATTGTTCTGACAATAATACGATCACCTTTACGAATGGAAGAGGCTGGAGAGGCAATCATAATATCTCCGTCCCGGTAAAGCGGCTCCATCGAATTACCACTGACTTCAAGCGCATAAACATTGCTCCAACCCATCTGCTTATCTGGAAACTCAATCTCATCCCAGGCATCGCCATCGGGATATCCGTCTTCATCAAAGAACCCGTCTTTGCCTGCCTGTGCAAAACCAATGAGCGGAATCTTTCCTGTTTTCGCTTTTTTACGCTTCGGGCCAATCTCACCTTCTGCATCCAGCAAAGCCAGAAAATCACTCATGGTTGCACCCGTTGCATTTAAAATACGTGAGATGCTTTCCGTAGACGGCCAGCGTGGTTTGCCGTCCGGGCCAATGCGTTTGCTTTTGTTAAAGGATGTCGGGTCCAGCCCTGCCTGTTTGGCCAGCCCGGAGGGAGAATAGCCGAAAGCTGCCGCAAGACGGTCTACAGCGCTCCATATATTCTCATGCGTTAACATAGTGAGTGTAGGTATATCATCCTACATTCATATGCACATTAAGAAAATATTCCTAAAAATGCTTGACAGGGGCTAAAATATACCCCATAAATGAGAACATAAAGAGAACAAATAGGTCTGTAAACAGTTAAATGGGGGTGGTATCCATGTCAGACAAGCATAAATACACGCCAAAACCAAGTGTCACAACGAAAAGCGTGCCGTTTGAAAATGCGGTGGAAGCCTGGTTCTGGTTTATCTTGGCCCAGCAGGCGCGCAATGACGGTGCGCGTTTTGTCAGCGGTTTGGGGATAACGCCACGCCCGTGCGAACCGTCTGATATTCTAAATATTCTAAACCGCCTCTACCGGGATCGTCGCCTGACGATGGATCATCTTTTGGTATTGCGCCATTACGGACGGCGTCAAATGCCGCCCGATCCGCGCCGGTCAAAGGAAGTTCGTGCACATAAGCTTTGGAAGGAAGCGCTGGAGCGATTAGAGCCTGCCCTTGTCCGCAAAAATATTGTCCGCGGAAAAACATTATCGACACCGCATCCAAATAAATTCTGGGCGCATGGGGCTGTTGTTTACGATCAAACACAAAAAATGGAGGTTTGTTGTGAGCAATGATTTTGCAATAACTTCTTTAAGCGTCCAAAAAGCCTGGGTGGTTTTTAGCGGGCAAACGGATCTGACCTGGTTGAAATGTTTAAAGCCCGGCTTTCGGCATTGCTATGTGCTTATCAATGATGGTGAACGCTGGACGAGTATCGACCCTCTCTCGCATGTCACGGAAGTGGCTGTACATCATCACGTGCCAACCGATTTTGATTTACCCGATTGGCTTTCCCGCAGGGGGATGACCGTCGTGCCCGCTTTTATTCAGCGTAATATTAAGACACCGGCGCCGTTTATGTTGTTTACCTGCGTGGAAGCCGTCAAAAGGCTTCTTGGTCTTCACAGGCGGTTCATTTTGACCCCATGGCAGCTCTATAAATTTTTATCGGGCGCCGATTACAAATATTTTCAAACAGTTTAACAAAGGAGTTTATATCATGGGTAGCCGTACCGTATCACCGCGCGCACCAACGCAGCCGCAAATTGTGTATGTGCCTGCGCAGACAACCTCAACAAACACGCCATCTGCTTCAGATGAAAACCAATCATCTGAAACATCGTCAGCAGTAACGGATGAACAAAGATCTGAAACCCGCACGCAGAATCTTTTACAACGTGACCGCAGCCGGTTTGGAACCGTCTTGAGCGGGTTTCGGGGCGTGCTCGGATTATCCGACAATGCACCACAACGCAAAAGCCTTTTAGGAGAATAAACATGACAGATTTAAATATTTTGCAATCACCGGATTCGCCGCAAGTAGATTATACCTATTTGATTGACCGCTATAATAAAGCTAAGCAGCGCCGCGACCATTGGGAAACGCATTGGCAGGAATGCTATGATTATGCCTTGCCGCAGCGCGGTGATTTTCTTTTTTCCTCTATTCCGGGGGGTAAGAAATCGGATCGTCTTTATGATGGTACGGCTCTGGATGCAGTTGACCAGCTTGCTGCAAGCCTGTTGGGAAATTTAACACCGCCCTGGACGCAGTGGTTTGGATTTAAACCGGGGCCTGATTTGACGTCTGCCGAAGCTGAAAGCCTGGCACCTGTTTTGGAAGAAACAGCCAAGATTATTCAGGCGCATTTTGACCGCTCCAATTTCAGTGTCGAGTTACATCAATGTTTTCTGGATCTTGTGGTCGGTGGCACGGCTACGCTTTTATTTGAAGAAGAAGAGCCGGGTGCGTTTTCGGCTTTTAAATTTACAGCCGTGCCTTTGCGCCATGCTATTTTAGAAGAAGGGGAGTCCGGGTTTCTGGATAGTACCTTCCGGGAAATTGAGTTGACGCTGGATCAAATTCAATCCCGTTACCCTCTGGCAGAAATTCCTGCGCAGGTCCTGAGTGCAGGGGAAAAAGATCCGCAGGCACGGTTTAAAGTTTTGGAATCCATTATACCGGAGCAGGGGATTTATAACTTCACAGCCCTGCTTTTGGAAGACGGGCAAAAAACACCGCTGACCGAAGGACGCTTTGCAAGTAACCCTGCAATTTCATTCCGTTGGATGAAATCTCCCGGAGAAATTTATGGGCGTTCACCGGTCATGAAAGCTTTGCCGGATATCAAGACAGCGAATAAGGTTGTTGAGCTCATTCTTAAGAATGCCTCTATTTCTGTGACCGGGATCTGGCAGGCCGATGATGACGGCGTTTTGAATCCAGCCAATGTTGAGTTGGTGCCTGGGGCCATTATTCCAAAGGCTGTTGGATCGCAAGGACTTAAGCCGCTAGAAATGCCCGCCCGGTTTGATGTGTCTGAACTTGTACTAAATGATTTGCGTAGCCGGATACGGCATGCACTTTTGGCGGATAAGCTTGGGCAAATGAATAACCGCCGCATGACGGCGACCGAAGTACTGGAACGTTCTGCCGAGATGGCCCTTATTCTTGGGGCGACTTATGGGCGTTTACAATCGGAACTTCTAACGCCGCTTGTTAAACGCGCTTTCACGATCCTGCGCCGCCGCGGAGAGATTCCGGATATTGCTCTGGATGGACGTTATGTCGTTCTGGATTACAGATCACCGCTTGCCCGCGCGCAAGGGCAGCGCTCTGTCCAGAATACACTGACATGGATTGATTCCGTTATCGCTATGGGACCTGAAGCGTCCATGAGCGTGGATATGCAACGCGCCGCACGATTTCTTGGGGAAGCGCTTGGCGTGCCAAGTGATCTGATCCGTAAAGAAATTCCCCTGCCGGTCATGCCGGATCAACAATTAGAAGAAGGACAAGATAATGCTCTTTAAATCAAAACAAAATCTGGCGGAGTCTGTAAACGGGCTTGCCTATACGGCGCATATTTCAAAGCTTGAACAAAAAGAAATTGAGCGGATTTTCACCCGTCTTTTTTCAACAGAAGATGGAAAAAAGGCGCTGGCCTGGCTGCAGGTAATGACCTTTCACCGGGCGCAAGGCGGTGCCACGCCGGATGAACAAATCCGTTTTACCGAAGGGCAGCGGGCGCTTGTGGCCAATATCATGCGCATGATCGACCGCGGTCGGTCAAATTAATTTTTAACGCTACTTTTAATCAAAGGAGAAACATATGACTGAAAATATCTTAGAAACATCTATCCCAGAGAAATTCAAAAACCCGGAAACAGGCGAAGTTAACATTGATAACCTCGCTAAATCCTACACTGAGTTGGAGCAGAGATTTTCAAAACAGCCGCGCCCACCGAAAAGTGCAAAAGAATATTGCGTTGATTGTGAGCACGGGCTGTTCGATGCAGATGAGGCGCTGAACGAACGCCTTCATGAAAAAGGCTTCACGCAGGATCAGGTACAGTTCATTTACGATCTGGCGGCTGAAAAAATGGTGCCGATGATTGTCCAAATGGCGTCTGACTATGAAGCGGATCGGGAGGTTGAAAAGCTGAATAATCACTTCGGCGGACCTGAAAAATGGGCTGAAATGTCCCGACAGCTTCTGGCATTTGGCCAAAAGAATTTGCCTGAAGATGTGCTTGATACGCTGGCCAGTTCCTATGAGGGTGTACTTGCGCTTCATAATATGATGAAGGGTGAAGAGCCCGGCGTTGGATCGTCTGAAACACAAACCGGTGCAAGTGGCGCTGAAATGGAATTGCAATCCATGATGCGCGACCCGAAATACTGGCGCGACCGCGACCCGTCTTTTATCGCAAAAGTCACCGAAGGGTTTCAAAAACTCTATAGCTAATTATTGAAAGTTCTCCTTCCCAGGAAGGAGAACTTTTTTTCCTCAGGAGGTTTTTATGTTTCAAATAAATAATATCTTATCATCCGATTCTAACGCCGATCCGCATGATGTTCTTACAATTAAAAATGCGTTGCGCCACCGCGGCTATTACAAAAAGCCAGATTACGGTCTGACACCCTACGCGGATAAGGGGCTGTTTGATGGAATTAAAAAATATCAAAAAAACAAAGGCTTAAAAGTCGACGGTGTTATGAAGCCTGGTGGAGAAACTCTGCAAACGCTTGAGTCAGATGAGAACATCCCGTTTGACGAGCCACGCCATTTAATTATGCGTGATACGGATAAACCGCCTCCACTCCGCACTATGGAGAAAAAAGACACCGATCCGACACCTCCCCTTCGAAAATTGCCAATGATTCCTGATGAAAACCGACGAGGTATAGAGGTATGGCATAACCGCATTCTTGAAAAAGAAGATGATAATCCGGAATTTGATTATTTCCCGGATGAAAGTGATGAAGACGGTGATTTTATTGCTGTTGATCCTGGCGAAGCAAATGAAGCAGAGGGTGATTCAAATGGAGAAGATAATACATCAGAAGAGATAGAGCATGATCCGGAAGAAGAATCAGATTCTGATTCTGAAGATAGTGAAACAGAACCTGCACCAGAGGAAAAACCTGCTCCCGGGAAACCCGTTTTCGATGCCACAGGGCGGATGATTAGGTTGGAAGGTGTTCAGCCTGATGAGCAGCAAAGATACCTTGATATAATCGAAAAAGTTAACAGAGAGCATGTTGAGACTGGCCGAAAATATGGATTAAAAGAAGCCGCTGATAATCTGGAGCATTTTCTTGATGGTTCAGGAAAAACCAAGACTCTGGGTCGAGAGCAGGCACGTGAAAAACTTTTTGTACGTAACGGTGAAAGGGTAAATCGCGATAGGTTTACTCAGAGCTTTACCGATAAGCAGAAAGTAGGCTCCAAACTTCTAAAGCTTGAAGAAGGACAGAAAGTTAATATTAGGGACAACTGGGACTATAAAGTTGGTTATTTTCCTGATAAATCAATTACTGATCCATCAAGAAGTCATATTTTAAGGGGTGATATAGATGAAATTTTGTCAACTGGAAATAGCTCTGTAAAGTCTGAAGGTGATTTTCAGGCAAAGCGTCAAGGTAATACAATACTTATTGATGGAGTTGTATCTCATAAATGGGGAGATAGGTATGATTTTGATCTTGTTCAAAGTGGCGGTGCCAGCGCTACAACTCTGGAGAAAGCGGGTAGAGCCAAAAGTTTTGATATAGAGTCTAAATGGGATCAGAGAGTAACAGGTACGGTACAAATCAAAGATGGAAAGTTAGTCAATCCACGCCTAACATGGAAGGATATTAACCCAAAGAAAGAATAGAAAATGTTAGTGTATCTGCCTTTCATATTGTTTGGTCTTCCTTTTTTATTTGGTGCTGTTACGGCCTTTTTGGCGGCTATATATGGGTATTATAAATATAAAAAAAAAGGGCTATCACCCTGGACAGGTTTTGTAATGGGAGCTTTGTGTGGTGGAATTTTGGGAATGATCGTATTTGCTGTTCTGTTCACGGCTTTTCATTTTTTATATTCGTTATGACTAAGATCTAAAGATTTTAGATAATAAGAGTTCTTTAACTTTGAGGTTAATGTACTACTCTTCTTGAATCATCCATTTTATTATTTCTTCCAGGGAATGCGCATATTTATTTATGTGCATTCCTCTATACATTGTTGCACAAGGAGAACAATTCCCATTATATAAGGAATAAAAGACAGAATAAGATGATTCTCTATAATCTTTTATATTGTCAATAAATTGCTTTTTATCTTTTTCTTTTAAAAAAAAGTTATGCGACATCTTTTCAATTTCAGATTCAAGACAACCCACGTAATCATATGAGCCTCTCATCATTTTTGATGTAATCCCACTGTCCCAATTTGATTGTGATAAATTTTTACAAGACTGAATAATTTTTTGAGCTGTTAGATTTTCTGCTTTCACCGGAGCAGTCAAAACTAAAAAAAAGGCGATTAATAGAAAGAGCAGCATCCTCATAATAATGAAGATATTAAATTGATCCCCTTACGAAAACAAGCAGGAAGAGCCTGTTTTCGATGCCACCGGGCGGATGATTAGGGATGAAGAATCAACATCACCGCCATTGCCAGAGCAAAAACCTGAGCAAGATAAAGTCGATAGAGATGATGTTTTTGAGAGGTTTAGAGAAAATTTAAAACCTAGGGAAGGGGGTATTGCCGATCGATCTGAGGCGGCTGATCCGGGAGGCTTAACAAATAAAGGAATATCCCAGAAATTTTTAGACGACTTGAATGCTCGAAGTCCAGAATTGGGATTGCCTAAAAAATCTACAGGTTTAACGGATAAGCAAATTGATAAAATTTTTAAAGAAGAGTTTTTTGACAGGCTGCAGATAGATAAACTTTATGACATTGCGGGTGAAGATAAAACAAACTCAAAGCTTGTTGAGCACGTTTTTGATGCTGGAGTAATGACAAAAGATACAACTGTAGGAAAATGGCTTCAACAGTCTATCGATGAAACGATTGGTACAGATTTGAAAGAAGATGTAAACGGTAAAAAGGAATATGATGGAATTTTAGGGACGCAAACACGCAAAGCATTAGAAAAAGCTGTCGATTCTAGAAAAATCAAAGAAGTAAACAAACGTTTTTCTGATAAGAGAATAGACTATCTTAGGAGCCTTGGTAATTATCCAGACAATAAAAATGGCTGGGAAAGTAGGGTCAAAGATTTGAGGGATTAATTTTTATGACTTAACTTATATTTTTCTATTTGCTTGTATATATCCAGGATGATCTGTTCTAAAAGCTTGGCATAAGCAGAATTATGGGCTGAATGGAACGCAGTTCCGCATCCTGTTGGCATATTGCATTCATCATGAGCATTATAAAAATTCCAGTATAACCGACCGTAGCCTGAACGAATTTCTTTTAAATTATTTTTTGTTTCTGTCACCAAATCAGGGGACTTAGGAAAGAGATATTTTTCTGAGAGTTTAATTATATGCTCTTCCATACAAAGAGCGCTGTCTAAAATTCCGGCCCTCTGTCTATTAGTATTCACGCTGGCGCGATCTTCCTTAGAGATCGCCCAGCAAGCATTGATGGCCTGCCGTGCTTTTTTATCATCAGCTTTCGCAGGAACAGAGAAAAAAAAGAAAAAGTGATTAATAGACAAAACAGAATATTCATAACAAGAAGATATTAAATTGATCTCCCTACAGAAACAAGCCGGAAAAACCGATCTTCAACGCATCAAGCGGATGAAAATAGCTGTCTAAGCCATCTGTGAGTCGGCAAATTCCTGGGTGACAAAATCATCAACGACTTGCTGGAATTTATTTTGAATCTCGCGGGTGATTGGTTCGAACTGAACGGCGAATTTTCCTTTAGCTTTACGGGCAACTTTACCGCGGTGAGAAACGGTGATAATCCGGTCTGCCACTTTAAATTTCAGATCGAATGATTTTGTTTCACCAAGAGAGACAAGTTTGTCATTGCCTGTAAACAAAACGCCGGTATCACTCCAGTTCTCGACAGGTAAAGCCTGTCCACCGATCATGCCGACACATTGATCAACGCTTCGGCGCGGTGCGATCCGGCGATTTTTAGACTGGTCTTCATAGCTGCGGCCTTTAACCGCGCGGATTAAGGATATAAACATGTTTCTCTCACCTCTTTATATTATGTCTATAGATACTCTTTTTTGTCAAAAAAAGCAATTTAATTCTTGACTAAATAGGAATTTATTCATATATTGGTATTTATCAACACCACAACTGCGTCTTTTACCCTTCTTCGCAGCGGTTTTTCTCAAATTCTCTGCTGATCAGAAAACGCGTTTCATATGCGCCTGTGTGTAGAAAAACAGCTCTTTGACATGAATTTGGCGGCCTTCAAGCAGGCCTAACCTGTCTCATGACGGGCTGAGATTTTTTACTCAACTCAAACGAAAGGAAAAGACGATGTCTGTAACGATCGATCAGGCTTTTGTCAGGCAGTTCGAACGCGAAGTGCATGAAGCCTATCAACGTCAAGGTTCCAAGTTACGCAATACGGTCCGCACGGTCGGTAACGTAAAAGGAGCTTCAACAACCTTCCAGAAAGTCGGCAAGGGCACAGCATCTACAAAATCAACCCACGGCATGGTGCCGGTAATGAATCTTGCGCATTCAAGCATTGAATGTGTGCTCCAGGATTTTTATGCCGGTGACTGGGTGGATAAGCTGGATGAATTGAAAATCAATCATGATGAGCGTCAGGTGATAGCTTCTGCGGGTGCGCATGCGCTTGGCCGTAAAACCGATGAGCTTATCATTGATGCGCTTGTTTCTGCGTCCACCAACACTATTGCTGCGGCCAATACCGGCCTGACCAAAGATAAGGTTCTCGAAGCCTTTGAAATTTTCGGTGACACGGATGTGCCTGATGATGGTCAGCGTTTCGCGGTTGTCGGCTGGAAGCAGTGGAGCGATCTTTTGATGATCGAGGAGTTTGTAAATGCTGATTATATCGGCAACACAAACCTGCCTTACACCAGCATCACGCAAGCCAAAATGTGGCTTGGCACGATCTGGATCCCGCATTCCGGACTTCCGGTGGATGCAGGGGGTGTGCGCTCTTGTTTCTATTATCACAAAACGGCCATTGGCCATGCGTCAGGTTCTGATGTTCAAACGGATGTGACCTGGCACGGTGACCGCGCAGCGCATTTCGTCAATAACATGATGAGCCAGGGCGCAAGTCTTGTTGATGATAGCGGCATTGTGACCATCGATTGCGATGAGACACCTGTTTAATTTCACAGCTAAATAAGGAGATAAGAAATGGCTTTAAAACTTTCTGATCTGAGTGTTCTGGCTTATGCGAACAATTTTACGCTGTGGCATTACACGACAGAAGATGATGCTGTGACAACAGCGAATTACTTCGATAATGCGGCCGATATGATGAATGTCAACGACCTCATTATCGCCAATGTCGATACGGATGGTGTTAGCCCTGTGACAAAATTTTATATTGTCACAGATATCACGAGCGGCGCCGTGACGATTGCCGTTTATGCGTAAATACGTTTAAGCGCTTTCCTTATAGATAATCGTCGGATGTGCGGGTGCTTTTTGGCGCGCAAGTTTTTATATCCTTCCCCGGTGCGCGCAAAAGACGACCTTTGGGCGCGTTTATGACAATCTATCTGTAAAGACAAAAAGAAACCTGCCTTGGCCCTTCACTGGGCTGAGGCAGGATTTTTTATATATTTCAATAAGATATAGGATTAATTTGCCTTTATATAAGGATCTGCTTAAAAACAAACTTAATAACAATATAAGTAAGGGTGTGGAATTTCTCATGTCTGCGACTGAGGACCAACAAGTTTATTTTATTTCCAAAGACGGTGCACATAATCCAGCCCTGTTTGCAGGATTGTCAGATTCTGAAACCGGTCAGGTTGTGGACATGGATATTGAGATAGCAACTATCTTTGATGATGTTGCTGTGCGTGCTCATGAAAAAGGCTGGGCTGTTTATACTCATATTAATAAAGCTTTTGAAATTGATAGAATATTAAATCCTATATCCAGGGAGCCTGTTAAAGTACCGGATTATATGATGAGAGATTTCTATCGTGTTTCGGTAAATGCGCCGGTTACATTAAATGTGCCCGGTGTTCGCATGGCATTTGGTTATGCATCAATAGATATGCCGCGCGCAGATAATTATAATCCAGCGCCTGAAATGGCTTTAGCAGCATAATTTTTTAAAAACGGAATAATTTATGTTCAGCGGCCTTTACGGGCCGTTTTTTTATTTTCACTTTTTTTAATAACAGGAGAATGCTTATGTCCCTCAACGATGTTGGGCTTTGCAGCCGTGCGCTTGTGCGGCTTGGCGCGGCCCCGATTACTTCTTTTGATGACGGCACGGCTGAATCGGAAATTGCCTCGATTTTGTATGCGCCTGCGCGTGACGCGCTTTTATCTGCCTATCCCTGGACATTTGCAACCGGGCAGGTAGCGCTCAATAAATTGACAAGCGCACCATCAGCCGATTACCAAAACGCCTTCCAGCTTCCAACGGATTATTTGCGGGCCATTTCTGCGGGTAATAGCGGTAAGGGACGTGGCCTGAATTACAGGATATTTCGAGGTGCTTTGCATAGTAATGCAGATGAAGTCATCCTGACTTATATTTTCCGTCCGGCAGAAGAAGAATTTCCGCCATTCTTTGATACGGCCTTGATCGCACGGCTTGCGGCTGAATTTTGTATCCCGGTGACGGAAAGCACATCACGCGCAGAAACCATGATGAAACTGGCCGAACGCGAATTTGCGACCGCCCGCCAGATCGATGCGCAGCAGGACAGTCCGAACCGCCTGGAGAATTTCACACTCATTGATGTGAGGGGATAGAATATGACCCGCATACGCCAAGTTAAAACCAATTTTACAGCCGGGGAGGTCTCGTCTGAGCTTCTCGGGCGCGGGGATTTGCGCGCCTATGAAAACGGCGCGCAGGAATTGCGCAATTTATTTATCTTTCCGACAGGTGGGGTCACCCGCCGGGCCGGGCTTGCTTATATTGATACGGCGGCCGGTGACGGGCGTCTGATTGCGTTTGAATTTAATACGCAACAAACCTATTTGCTTGTGCTGACGGCAAACCAGATTGATGTCTATGTAAGCGGTAGCAAAGTAGCAACGCTTTCAAGTCCGTGGCCGGCGAGTGCCATTACACAAGTGGCCTGGACCCAAAGTGCGGATACGCTTTTGATGGTGCATCCGGATTATCCGCCGAAACGGCTTGTGCGCGATAGTGGTGGTATTTTCTCCCTTTTAGATTGGGATTTCTTTACGGATAACAACATTCTCTACCAGCCTTATTATAAATTTGCAGATAGCGCCGTGACGCTGACGCCAAGCGGTACAACAGGGTCTATTACGTTAACGGCCTCTGCCGATGTGTTTGATCCGCTGCATGCAGGCACACGTTTGCGGGTTGGTGGCAAGGAAGTCGATATCACAAGCTATGACTCGCCGACAGTTGTCACGGTCACAACGATTGAAGATTTACTGTCTACAGATGCAACGATTGACTGGCAGGAACAGGCTTTTAGCCCGGTGCGTGGTTACCCCGTGTCCGTGGCGTTCCACCAGGACAGGCTGGTGATTGGCGGATCGCGTGATCTGCCGAACCGTCTTTGGTTTTCAAAATCAGGTGATTTGTTCAACTTTGATATCGGCGAAGGTCTGGATGATGAAGCTATTGAATTTGCCATTCTCTCCGATCAGGTAAATGCAATCCGCGGTATTTTCTCAGGCCGTCACTTGCAGGTTTTTACCTCCGGCGCAGAATGGATGGTCACAGGAGACCCTCTCACACCTGAAACGGTACAGCTTAATCGCCAGACACGTGTGGGGTCTGTCATTGACCGCTATATCCCGCCTGTCACTGTCGATGGTGCGACCTTATTTGTTGCACGGAATAAAAACGAAATCCGGGAATTTCTCTATACGGATATTGAGCAAGCCTATCAGGCAACAGATTTAGCGCTGCTTTCCCGGCACATTATTGTCGATCCGGTAGATCAGGATTTTGATGCCACGCGCAGGCTTTTATTCATTGTCCGCGCGGATGGGAAATTTGCAACACTAACCGTTTATCGTGCGGAGCAGGTGGCTGCCTGGACTCTGCATGATACGCTCGGCAATGTGAAATCTGTTTCCGTTGTTGGCGATGATGTCTATTTGCTCATCGAGCGGGATGGCACCTATATGATCGAGCAGTTCGATGATGCGCTGACCCTTGACTCTGCGCTCACAGGAGAAGTCGGAACGGCAACGGCAAACTGGTCCGGCCTGAGTCACCTAGAAGGCAAAACAGTTTCTATCATTGCGGATGGCATTGTACAGGATGATGCTGTCGTGACGTCCGGCGCTATTACGCTGAGTGAGCCGGCGCTAAAAGTTGAAATCGGCTTGCCTTACACCCACAAGATTAAACCGCTTCCACCGACCTCTGCAGGGGAGGGCGGGTTCGGGGTCAAGCTTCGCCTGATTGAAGCCGTCTTCCGGCTTAAGGAAACGCAGGCGCTGCGCCTTGATACGGGACGCGGATTACAGGATATCACGCTAAAAGATTTTGGCGAGGATATCATCCTTGATGCGCCGCCGCCGATCGTCAGTGGAGATATTTCCGTGCGTTCACTGGGCTGGCAGCAAAACGGATCCAATGCGCTGTGGCAGATTGAACAAAATATTCCCTATCCGTTTACACTTTTATCGGTCACGGCAGAAATCAAATTTAACGATTAAAAAATCTAATATTGTAAGGAGTAAAACATGGCAGGTTTATCCAGCGCAGCCGGTGTTATTGGCCCGGCTTTACAGGGCTTGAACGTTCTTTCTAGCATCGTTCAAACAGGAGATGATTTTTCATCTCAAAGACGTGCGGAAGAGCAATCTCTTAAAGAATTGCAGCAACGGCAACAAGAAGATATGCGCGCTGCGCAGGAAGATGCGGCGCTTGAACGTGAGAAAATAGCTCTTGAATCTGAAGCGGCAGAACGGGAACGCCGAGATGCGCTTAAACGGGCAACAGCCCGTCAGCGAGCCCGGTTTGGTTCCAGTGGCATTGATACAAATACCAGCAGTTCTGCGCAGGCAGTTCTGCTTGGCCTGTTTGATGAATCCGAAGAAGAGCGACAGGAGCGCGAGGCTTTAGATGATTTGCGAAATCGCGCGCTGGACAGTGATCTTGCGCAACGTTCTCGATTAAATGTCTTACAGCAAACGCAGCTCAAAGAACGCAATAAGCTGAATAATGTGTCTTCTGCGAATTCTCTCACGCGCGGTCTCATTAGTGGCGCCAGTTCAGCCTTTAATCTTTTCGGCTAATTCAAATAAAAAGGATACTTCTTATGACAACCGAGCATATTAAAATGCCGGCGGTAGATCCGCTGGTGCGGTACGTGGCCAATGGCACGCAAACTATTTTCACATACCCGTTTCCGATTTTTGCCTCAGAAGATTTGAAAATCTATTTTGACGGCGCGCTTCAGACAAGCGGCTATGATATCGCTGATGTTGGCGTAACGACCGGCGGAACCGTGACATTTGATACGGCGCCTGTAAGTGGCGTTATTATAACGCTGGAACGGCGCTTACCGTTTGAACGCCTGACTGATTTTCTAGAGGGTGGCGATTTTTCAGCTGCGTCTATTAATTCAGAACTGGATTATCTGACGGCAGGATTGCAACAGGTGGAGCGCGATTTATCGCCGATGTTGCGCTATGGCGATCATGAAACGCCAGGCGAAACGCTTTTGCCGGGCCGGACACAGCGCGCAAATAAAGCACTTGGTTTTGATGGAAATGGTGATCCTGTTGCCGTGTCTTTGGAGGGCTCTATGGCTGCGCCGGATTTCACGGCAGGCGGTGCAGGGGCCGTGACGCGCACCGCGCAGGATAAATTTTCCGATGCGATATCTGTTAAAGATTTTGGCGCGAAAGGCGATGGTCTTACTGATGATACGATCGCCATTCAGCAGGCTTTAACCGCGCATGATAGTGTCTATATCCCGCCAGGCACCTATTTCATTACAAATACGATCACGGTTGGGGAACGCCAGACGTTATTCGGGGCCGGGCAGACATCCGTGCTCTCCTGTCAGGATAACAGTTTTAACGCAATTGAAGTGACGGCAGATTATGGGGCGCTGTTTAATTTCCGGATTGAACAAGGCAATAGCGGTATTCTCCTGGCCGGGAAAGTACGCCCGGTTGTCCAGACATCTGTTTCCGATGTCACCATCTGGCAGGCAAATGTCGGTGTAACTTTGGATGGATATACGGATACGAACAAGCCCTGTTACTGGAATAATTTTGACCGCGTGCTTGTGGTGCAGCCAAAGACGCACGGCTTTCATCTGACCAAAAGCGGGGCAGGCGATACGCCCAATGCCAATAAATTCCATGCCTGTCGGGTCTATTCGCTCGGCGCGGATATTACAGGCGCAGGTTTTTATGTCGAGCACGGATCGTTCAATAACGCTTTCATTGATTGTGAAGCCAATGTGAAAGGGACGGCGCAGGGCTGTTTCATTCTCGGTGCCGGATCGAATAAAACATTGCTTGTGAATCCCTATGCGGAATCCAATAACGGCGTGCCGAATATTAAGCTGGAAGCGGGCTCAATCGAAACGGCGATTTACAATTTGCTCTCTGCTTCTGACGGGGCTGCGATCTGGGATCTCTCCGGCGGGGAATATACAGCCTATAATGCAGGCTTTCCCTATAAAAACCGTTTTCAGAAAACAACGGTCACGGATATTAATACAACGCTCCAGCGTTATGATACGGAATATCACGATACATCCGGAACGTTAAACCTGGATACATCGCATTCCGTGCATCTTATTTCCTCTTTCGGTGGAGCCTTGACTGTAAATCTGCCGACGGCAAGTGATGCACAAGGCTGCATGATGGTTGTCAAAAAAATTGATAACTCAGGCAATGTGATCACCGTAAATGAAACGGGTGGAAACGGGCCGGATGGGCGTAGCTATTATCTCGGCGCAGAAAATGATTTTGTACAGATGATTTCAAACGGAGCGCAATGGTATGTGATTTCTTCCAACCGCGCGCCGGGCAATACACGCTTTTTTGAAGGCACTGGAACTTACAATATCGACATGGCGGTCGATACCTATCTGATTTCATCTTTTGGCGGCGCGGTGACAGCGCAGCTTCCGCCGGCCAATGCGCCCGAAGCAATCGGCCGGACAATTACGATCAAGAAAACGGATAGCTCGGTCAATGCCGTGACGGTGACTGTGCAGGGAAGCACGGGGCCGGATAATGCAGCCCAGCCGCTCTCCAGTCAATATAGCGCGATGACGGTCGTTTCTAACGGAGCGGCCTGGTACATCGTGTCCAAGCATAATTAAGGCGCTTTATGAACGATGAGATCAGCGCGCAGGAGCGCGAAGATATAGCGACCTTTTTACCGGCAGCTATATCACGGGCGGTTGAGTCTTACCGGAATTTTTCCGAAAAGCTTACCTCGGGCGATGCAAAAAATTTCAGCGAATATCATAAAGCCTGCAAGGCGGCGCTTGCCCATATCGAGTTATTATTGAAACTTGCTGAGGGCGTTAATCTGGAAAACTTGGAGGAAGGCAACCTTTTAAAATCAACAGTGAGTGAAGCAATACAGGAATATGCCGACGCTAAATATTTGATTGGCAATGAGAAAGATTATTAATGCCTAATATGCCACTTACCCCTTCAAAAAATGTGGATTTTGGAGTATTCTTAATACTATGGAACAAGACCCAGAATTATACGACGCCGATGATCCACTTCAGAATCGCGAACTGGTTCGAAGTGTGCTGGAGCACTGGAAAGAAGCGATTACTGCTCAAGGCCTTTCGCGGAAGCGGCAAGTCGTCGCTCACCGCTCTGTTCTCGGCGTGGCTGCTCTACAGGGATCCGGATTTGCGTATCCTGGTGTTAGCGGCCGAACAGACTCTGGCGTCCAAGATGGTGCGCAATATCAGGAAGATCATCCAGACGCATCCTTTAACAAAGCCTCTCATTCCGAAGACGAAGGAGGAGTGGGCGGCTGACCGTCTAACGGTTGACCGCGCGCGCACCCAACGCGATCCTTCCGTTATTGCCCGCAGCATTAGCTCTAACATTACAGGCCTGCGTGCGGATGTGGTTATCTGTGATGATGTCGAGGTGCCCAATACGTGCGAAACTCCAGAAAAGCGTGAAGATCTGCGTGAACGTCTTGCAGAGGCATCTTACATTTTAACGCCGGACGGAACGCATATTTATTTAGGCACGCCGCATAGCTGGGAATCGATTTACCTGGACGTGCCCAAAAAAGAACTTGGCATTGAAGATGTTTTTCTAAAAGAATATGAGCGCTTGTCTTTACCTTTGATAACCTCAAAAGGGGAAAGTGCCTGGCCGGAACGTTTTCCGCTGGAAGATATCGAAGCTCTTAAAAAACAAACAGGGCCTCAGAAATTTGCTTCTCAAATGTTGCTGGAGCCTGTGAATATTTCCGATAGCAGGCTCGATCCGGCATTAATGAAACGTTATGCGGCAGAGCTGGATATATCTGAATCGCAGCAAATTTTACAATTGCGTTTAAACGGGCGCAGGCTTGTATCCTGCTCTGCCTGGTGGGACCCGGCTTTTGGAAACGCAGACGGCGATAGCTCTGTCCTCGCCGTCATATTCTCAGATGAGGTCGGGCAATATTACCTGCATGATCTTATCTATATAAAGCATGATCCAACATTGGCTGAAGAAGAAGCGATCAGCCAGTCCATACAGGTGGCGCGGATTGCCAAAAAATATTTTATTCCATCGGTCAGCGTGGAAACGAACGGGATTGGAAAATTCCTGCCCGCGATATTGCGCACACAAATGGCAGAATACAAAGTCCCTTGCGCCGTGGTCGAAAAAAACTCCACGCGGGCCAAAGAGCTGCGCATTTTAGAAGGGTTTGATGCGGTTTTGGCAGCTCATGCGCTGCATGCACATGAGAGTATTTATCAAACCCCCTTCATCACCGAAATGCAGGATTGGCGGCCTGGGCTTAAAGGTCAAAAAGATGACGGGCTGGATGCGGTGGCGGGCGCGCTGTCACAACAGGCTGTGCGGGTGCAGCGCAGCTATCACGGCATGCGGCAATTCTGGCAGGGCGGCGGTCAAAGCCACACGGCGCAAACCGAGTTTGAAATTTAAAGGGAGTTTACATGAATACACTTTTGGAAAGCGGCCTGATCTGGTGGATCACGGCCTTTGATTTGCCGGCAATGTCCGGCTTGCTTTTTATGATCTGGAAAGCGCGTCAGGATTCTGAGCGCTCAATCAAAATTTTACATGACCAGTTAGAGGTGCGCTGTTCCCAGCTGCGCGAAGCGCTCTCGGCCTTCAAGCTTGAAGTAGCAAAAAACTATGCCTCGGTGAGTGATTTGAAAGATCTGGAAGGCCGGATCGTGACTCATCTTTTGCGGATTGAAACAAAACTCGATCAGACAGCTTTAAAAGCTGAAGCATTGCGATCGAAGCAGGATTAAAGGAATTTGAAAATGGTCATTAAATTTTTAAAACCGCTCTTCGGCAAGGAAGAGGCGGAAGGAAAAGACTCGACGGCTTTTTATAATGAGCTGGCTGTCGATGTGCTGGCCCGCACGATCTGGGGCGAAGCACGCGCGGAAACCCTTCAGGGTATGGAGGCGGTTGCGAATGTTGTTTGCAACCGGGTTAAAACAGCGCAAGCGAGAGGCGGCAAATATTGGTGGGGTAACGACATTATATCCGTGTGCCAGAAACCTTACCAGTTTTCTTGTTGGAACAGGTCTGATCCAAATTACCGAAAGCTTCTAGCTGTTACAGAAAAAGATAAAGTCTTTGTGACGTGTCAGCGCATTGCCCGGCGTGCCGTCGCCGGTGTTTTAAAAGATCACACGCGCGGGGCGGATCACTATCATGCTGATTATGTTGCGCCTTACTGGGCGGAAGGGCAAACACCGGTCATCGTGATTGGGCGGCATATTTTTTTCAAACTTGTAGAGGTGTAAGCGATGCTTGAATCCATTCTGACAAAAGTCGGCCTGCCGATCCTGATTGAGATTTTAGGACGCTCTGTCGGCAAGATAGATCACCCGGCAGCCCAAAGCGCCGCTCGTGCGCTTGGAGAGCTGGATGCGGCTCTGGCGGGCGGGTTGATTTCAAATGAGCAAATGGCTGAAGCAAACCGCCACGCCGAAGCGATGGCAGAGCTTGCGATGAAAGAACGCCAGGCTGGCATCGCTGAAGTGAATGAGTCTTTACGTACGGAAGTAGCTTCGAACGATCCCTATGTCCGGCGCATGCGTCCGACCTTTGGATATCTTATGGCGCTCACCTGGGCGGCGCAGATGTTCGGGCTTGCCTATGTCGTTATTTTTGAAACGGCACAGGCCGCTGCTGTGTTGCAGGGCATGTCGTCCTTGTCAGCAATCTGGGCCGTTGGATTATCTGTTTTGGGAATTTACGTTTACAAACGCAGCGAGGATAAAAAACTGTTCAAGGATTCTTACCTTCTTTCGGAAAAAGATGTTCCACGGGGAACATTATCTGAAACAGCCGCGCCGTCTTATAATGAATGAGTTTTCTTGTACTCCAGATGTTCGCGCCAGATGGAATATAATCCGGCGCCGATAATCAGAACCAACCCTAAAATCGTTGTCCAGCTTGGGATATCCCCGAACAGGAAAAACCCAAACAAGGCGGCCCAGACAATCTGGATATAGATAAAGGGTGATAAAATAGCTGTTTCATCAATATGCGCAATCGCGTACGTCACCATCAAAAGACCGCCTAAAACGGCAGCGCCATTCATTAAGAAAAACAGAATATCCATTCCCTGCGGAACAATAAAATCGGGTAGCGTGAGGCTTGCATTAAACAAAAATATCGCAACAAACGGGTAAAAAGCATAAAGGGGAAGATATTCTCCTTTGCCTATTTTGCGGATGATAATAGTCGTGACACCGATCAGAAAGGCCGCCATAAAAGCGTAGATCAATCCGATGCTAAGTGTTTCAAATTGCGGGCCGGCCAGAATAAAGGCGCCTGTAAAGCCAACACATACAGACATCCATCTGTGAAAGCCAATCCGCTCTTTTAAAATAAAGTAAATCAGGATCAGTGTAATGAAAGGGGATGTGAAGGTAATCCCATAGACATCTGCCAGGGGTGTCAGAGAAAAGGCATGCACAACGCTATAAGATATCCCGATAATGACAACGGCGCGCAGGACATGCCAATGCAGTTTTGGGGAAAGAAACCCTTTCTTTCCTTTTGCTATGAGAATCCATATACCCGTGACAATTGTTCCAAGAAAGCCAGATATCATCAAAATCTGTGGAACCGGATAGGAAGCAGATAGATATTTTGACAGTATATCCGCCATGGAATAGCTGCTCCAGCCAAGCAGTATCAGGCCGATCAGGAAAAGCGTGGAGTGGGATGTCATAAGAACTCGAAAAGCCGTTTGGATGGATAATTTTTTCAGTTATACTATATCGAATTTTACGTCTCTACTATCTGAAAAGATCATCCATGAATACAGATAAAATCATTGAAAAGACTGAAAACGCTGTTGAAACAGCCGTCAATATTGCTGCTGAGCCGCGTAAGCTGGTTGATATGACCCGTGAGTTCTTCAGGTTGGAGGCCGCTGGCGGAATTGTCCTGGTTTTAGCTTCCGCAATGGCCCTGATTATTGCAAACTCTCCACTTTTCGGGATGTATAATTACATCTTTAACGAAGTTGATTTCCGGATCGGCTTTTCTGATATCGGCGCTCTTGATACCGAAATTCATAAATCCATCTTGCTCTGGATCAATGACGGCATGATGGCCGTGTTCTTTTTCCTGGTTGGTTTGGAAATTAAGCGCGAGGTTTTGGAAGGCGAACTATCAACCACTAAAAAGGCACTTCTCCCCGCGCTTGCGGCGATTGGCGGGATGGCCGTCCCGGCAGCCATTTACTATTACATTAATATGGATACGCCTGAACTCCTGCGTGGCTGGGCGATCCCGGCGGCCACAGATATTGCTTTTGCGCTTGGCGTATTGGCTCTTGTCGGAAGCCGCGCCCCGATTTCTCTAAAAGTTCTTCTCACCGCAATTGCCATTATTGATGATATCGGCGCTATCTTAATCATTGCGATTTTCTATTCAGCTTCGATTGAAACAAGCGCCTTACTATTTGCGCTTATTCCGTTTTTAGGCTTGCTTTTGTTAAATCGCCGCGGTGTTTCTACTACGGCGCCGTATATTTTACTTGGAATTCTATTATGGATTGCCGTGTTAAAATCCGGTGTACATGCAACGCTGGCTGGAGTGATTATTGCGCTGATGGTTCCTATGCGTTGTAAAAGCAATCCCGAATATTCACCCTGCAAGCATCTGGAACACAGCCTCCACCCCTGGGTAGCCTTTATGATTTTACCTATCTTTGGCTTTGCCAACGCAGGCGTACCTTTTGACGGGATGGGCCTGCATTCGCTTTTAGAACCTGTAACACTTGGTATTGCGGCCGGCCTGTTCATAGGAAAACAGATCGGCATATTCGGCATTCTCTGGCTTACGATTGTAACCGGGCTGTCGCCGAAACCAAAAGATACGAACTGGTGGCAACTCTATGCTGTCTCGCTCTTGTGCGGGATAGGATTTACAATGTCGCTCTTTATCGGCGGGTTGGCGTTTGAAGGCGTAGAGATGCAAGCTAGTGTACGGCTTGGTGTTCTGGTAGGATCAATCGCATCTGCAATTCTTGCATTTGCTATTCTGAAATTTGGTCCGACGTCTGTTAAAACTCCTGAAACGCAAAAGGCTTAAAATATGACAAAAACACCTATTACAATTGCGCGGGGCGACGGGATCGGTCCTGAAATTATGGACGCAACGCTTCAGATTTTAGAGGCAGGCGGCGCGCAACTTGCGCCTGAAGAAATTGAAATCGGCGAAAAAGTCTATGAGCGCGGTGTGATGACAGGGATTGAAGATTCCAGCTGGGCGTCTTTGCGCAAAACAAAAGTCTTTTTAAAAGCACCTATTTTTACACCGATGGGCGGCGGCTTTAAAAGCCTGAATGTGACAGTGCGTAAAACCATGGGCTTTTATGCGAATGTCCGCCCCTGTGTGGCCTATGCACCGTATGTGGATTCACTCTTTCCGGATATGGATTTGGTTGTCGTGCGGGAAAATGAAGAAGATCTCTATGCAGGAATTGAATATCGCAACACGCAGGATGTACGGACTGCTTTAAAAGTAATTTCACGTCCGGGATCAGAGCGGATTATCCGCTATGCGTTTGAATACGCAAAAGCCAATAACCGCAAAAAAGTGACCTGCATGATTAAAGATAACATTATGAAGGTAGCTGACGGGCTGTTCTACCAGGTCTTCCAGGAAATCGGGGAAGAGTATCCGGACATTGAAAAAGAGCGTTATATCATTGATATAGGCGCCGCGCGAATTGCGGCCCGGCCGGGAGATTTTGATGTGGTGGTCACGGAAAATCTCTATGGCGATATTATTTCAGATATTGCTGCCGAAGTGACAGGGTCTGTCGGGCTCGGCATTTCTGCCAATATCGGAGATCACGGCGCAATGTTTGAAGCCATGCACGGTACGGCGCCTGATATTGCAGGGCAGGGCATTGCGAACCCGTCCGGTCTGCTCCTTGGCGCGGTGATGATGCTGGTCCATATCGGGCAAAATGATGTGGCGGGCAAGGTCCATAATGCATGGCTCAAAACCATTGAAGACGGTATCCATACTGGCGATCTTTATAAAGACGGTGTGAGCGCACGCAATGTCGGTACGGATGAGTTTGCCAAAGCCGTGATTGAACGGATGGGCAAAAAGCCTGAAAAACTGCCTGTAAGAGATTACGGCTCCGGCGGTGGGGCTCTGCAGCTTCCGCCGGTAAGGGCGCGTGTACCTCAAACCAAAGTTCTTGATGGTGTTGATGTCTTCGTTGACTGGGAAGGCGCACCGGATGATCTGGCGAAAATCATCAATGACAATCTGGCCGATGGTCTGAGCCTAAAAATCATTTCAAACCGGGGCGTGAAAGTCTGGCCGGATGGCGCGCCTGAAACATTTTGTTCAGATAGCTGGCGGCTTCGGATGATTGGAGAGGGGGCAACCCACACACATATCTCTGATCAGCTTTCAAAGTTAAATGCAGCCGGGCTCGATTTCACCGGAACAGAAAATCTCTACAGCTTTGACGGCGAAGCCGGTTACACGAAAGCTCAGGGAGAGTAGGTTTTTTTAGATAGATAAGTCTAACATTGTCTGGGAAAATCTGTGCCCCATTTCCCAGGCAGGTCGTTCATAAAATTGTGCCATATAAGGTTTGCGAAGCCTTGAAGAGTTTATACGGGCTCTTTGAATTCCTAATTGACGCCATAAAAGCCCATCATGTTCGATGTCAAAATGTGTAATAAGATCTGTTCTTGCGTGATATCCTAAAAAATCCTGAAAAGCGTGTTGTAGCTCATGAAATACCGTGTCTATAAGTTTGTGAGCATCAAAGGGTTCTGCATCATCATGTTCATTTATTTTGATCAGTCCCTTGAGCGGCATTGGTTGTGTGCTTTTATAGCGCCCTAATAAAATAAGTGTTTGCGAAGGGTAAACTTTTTTGGGTTCCCAAAAAGTTTCTATTCCAATTTCTTGCAACGGCTGACCTGTAAGCTCGTGTACGGCAGCCGAGAAATGGTTTACTAGTGCAGGAATTGTAGTTTGTTGCTTGTCTCCTATCTTGTACCAATCGCCAATTTTTTCACGTAATGCAACATCACCTTCAACTGAGAAACAAACGCGATCATATAAGCTTTCTGATAGTTTATAATATATTTCGGAGTAACTTATAGAGTTGCTTATTATAGTGAGTGCCTCAATGTATATGCCATAGATATTTTCATCTATTGGCTCTTCCGGATCATCCGGTGATGCAGGTGAAAGATATTCAAGTTCTTCTATGATTTGACGAACTAAAATAAACTTCTCCCGCGGAGATAAACTATCTAGAGAAGTTGGATCAAAAAGAATATCTTCAATTTTTTCTAAAGGTACATTTTGCCTGTCTGCTTTATCAGCTGGGGCAAGAGGACGAGCTTCCCAATTCTCTATGTCGGGTAAAACTTCTTTATCTTTATAATATCCCATAATTTTTTAATATGGAAAATTACTCTCTAAGTCAAGAGATTTTGGGTCGCTTTAATGGTGTTTTTAAGCAGGCAGGCGATGGTCATCGGGCCGACACCGCCGGGGACGGGGGTGATGTGGCCGGCAATGCCCTGAGCGGCTTCGAAGTCAACATCACCGGCAAGCTTGCCGTTTTCCAAGCGGTTGATCCCAACATCAATGACGATGGCGCCGTCTTTGATCCAGTCGCTTTTGACCATCTTCTCCCGGCCAACGGCAGCAATTAAAATATCGGCGGTCTTGCATAAAGCGGGCAGATCTTTGGTTTTGGAATGGGCCGTGGTGACGGTGCAGTTCTCCTGAAGTAAAAGCTGTGCCATCGGTTTCCCGAAGAGATTGGAACGACCAATCACAACAGCGTTTAAGCCGGTCAGGTCTTCTCGAACTGTTTCGATGAGCATGAGAGAGCCTTGCGGGGTGCAGGGGATCATTCCGCCCTCTATTCCAAGGGCAAGTTTTCCCGCACTTGTCACAGTCAGGCCATCGACATCTTTTTTGGGCGTAATGAGTTGGACGAGCTCTTCCTGATCGTCTTTGAGATGGTCAGGCAAAGGAAGTTGAAGCAAAATACCATGCACGCCTTTATCAACATTCAGTTCACGGATTTTTTGGGCTATCTCATCTTTAGACACAGTTGCCGGAAGATAAAACTCAACGCTGCGGATTCCAACTTCGTGGCAGGCTTTGATTTTACCGCCGACATAAACTTTGCTCGCGGGGTCATCCCCGACAAGAATAACGGCCAGGCTGGCTGGCTTTCCCATTTTGATGAATTTATCGGCGTCTTCCTTGATTTTCGCGCGGGTGGCCTCGGCAAGCGCGCGGCCGTCAATAATTTGTGTCTCCGGCATCTATATCTCTTTAATAAATAAACGTGCTGATGATAAAGCCCTGTAAGAGCTTGATTGCAAATATAATGATAATCGGCGTGATATCAATGCCTGCAATCGGTGGGATAAAACGCCGTAAGGGCCGGTAGACAGGCTCGGTCACCTTATCAATCAGGCCGATCAGGTTGCGTGCCTGGCTGTTGCGGATATTGATCACATCAAAGGCAATCAGCCAGCTGAGAATGACCTGAACGATAATAATCCAGAAGAAAACATCCAGAGCAAAAACAAGTATTTGACCAAGAGGAGCAAGCATAAGCGTAAAATCCTTTTCTTAACGATTTCATCTTATTATAGGATAGGGGAGCGAAATCTCAAGCGAAAGGGCTTTTGAGGAAGATGTTTGGCCTGGATCTGGCAGTCATTGGTCTTTTGGAGCTGGCTTCTATCAACATAGAGTGCCGGGTCAAAGCTGAGCCTAAAGTCATGGTCCAGCCGCTGCGCAGTGTCGTGCAATATGATTTTTCCAAATATAAGGCCGAATTACAGACCTTTGATATTGATACGGTTTCACCTTACGGGCGTGACCATCGTGCCAAAGTAGGTGGGCTCATGAGTGGTGAAATCCGCGTCGAAAGCCGGGTCAAACTCATGCATGAAAAATACCGGCATGCCGGGAAGGGATGTATTCATATTGATACGATTGATGTCATCGTTCATGTGCATCCGACAATATTTGTGGCTAAGGAATTCAAAAAAGGCACCTGCGAGCATAAAGCCATTATCGAGCATGAAAAAAAGCATGTGAAAGTGGATGCGCAGATTGCAACAAAATACGCGGTGCTTATCCGTGAGCAGCTAAAAGCAAAGATTGATGAAATCGGCGCGACATTCGGACCGTATAATTTATCCAATATGAGCAAGATGCAAAAAAAGATTCAAGGCGCCTTTGATGAGGTTGTGACCTCTAAGACCGACCAGATGACTGAAGAGCGCCGGGTGCTCCAGCAAAATATCGATACCGCCGAAGAGTACCGCCGCGTGGCCAACCAATGCCGGTAAAGAAAAAACCGCTACTAACGTAACGGCTTTTCTTATTAGAGCGGAGTATTTACGGTACTTTTTCTAACCCGGCTGGAAACGAAAACCGGTGAAATCTTTATCTATTTTCAAGGATGACAGCCGAATATGGCGGAAATAAGGGTAATTTTTGTCATAATTATATATTTGTGTAATCATCTGAAATCACTGTTTTTTCCTGTATGTATTAACCACTTTTTCACCCCTTCCGGGCCATGATATAGTGTTGTTCAACAAGGGCGTTTGCCCCTCATTTTCAAGCACAGGATTTCACCGCCATGACACGTACCGGACATGATTGCCTTAAAACGCGTAAAACGCTGACCGTCGACGGACAGGACTATGATTATTTCTCTTTAAAAGAAGCCGAAAAGCAACTGGGCGATATTTCCAAACTGCCATTCACGCTCAAAGTGCTTTTGGAGAATTTGCTCCGTTATGAAGATGACCGGTCTGTTTCTACAGATGATGTCAAAGCGGTTGTTGACTGGCTCAAAGAGAAAAAATCCACTACTGAAATCGCATACCGTCCTGCGCGTGTCTTGATGCAGGATTTTACAGGTGTACCGGCTGTCGTTGATCTGGCAGCGATGCGCGAAGCCATGAATAATCTGGGCGGGGATGTGAAGAAGATTAACCCTTTAAGCGCTGTTGATCTGGTGATCGACCATTCCGTGATGGTGGACGAGTTTGGAAGTCCGCGCGCCTTTCAGGCCAATGTTGAAAAAGAATTTGAACGCAACGGAGAGCGTTATGCGTTCTTACGCTGGGGGCAGGATGCGTTTGATAATTTCCGTGTCGTCCCGCCGGGCACAGGTATTTGTCACCAGGTGAACCTTGAATATCTCGGCCAGACAGTTTGGGTCGAAAAAGATCAAGGCGGCAAAATGGTGGCCTATCCGGATACGTTGGTGGGTACGGATTCTCATACAACAATGATTAACGGTCTGGCTATTCTTGGCTGGGGTGTTGGAGGCATTGAAGCGGAAGCAGCCATGCTTGGCCAGCCTATTTCCATGCTAATCCCTGAAGTGATTGGATTTAAACTCACAGGCGCGCTGAAAGAAGGTGCGACAGCTACAGACCTTGTTCTCACAGTGACACAAATGCTCCGGGAGCGCGGCGTGGTTGGAAAATTTGTTGAATTTTATGGCGACGGCCTGGATAGCATGTCTTTGGCCGATCGGGCGACGATTGCCAATATGGCACCTGAATATGGCGCAACCTGCGGCTTTTTCCCGGTTGATGATGAAGTGCTGCGCTATTTGCGTTTTACAGGGCGTGATGAAGCCCGTGTGAAACTCGTTGAAGCTTACGCAAAGGAACAAGGCATGTGGCGGGAGCCGGGCCATGAACCGTCTTTCACAGATACGCTTTCATTAGACATGAGCACGGTTGAGCCGTCTTTGGCCGGACCGAAACGTCCGCAGGACCGTGTGCTTCTCTCAAAAGCCGCAGAAGAATTTTCAAAGCTGGATGTCAGCGGCAAATCCATTTCTGTTGAGGGTGAAGGATATGAACTGACAGATGGTCATGTGACGATCGCTGCGATTACATCCTGCACGAATACATCTAACCCGTCTGTGATGGTGGCTGCCGGACTGGTGGCACGTAACGCGCGTGAAAAAGGTTTGAGCGTTAAGCCGTGGGTCAAAACATCTCTTGCACCAGGCTCTCAGGTCGTGACGGATTATCTTGAAAAAGCAGACCTTCAGGATGATCTGGATGCACTTGGGTTTAACCTTGTCGGCTATGGCTGCACGACCTGTATCGGGAATTCAGGTCCGTTACCGCCGCCAATTGCGAAAGCGGTTGAAGAAGGTGACCTGACAGTTTGCGGTGTTCTCTCCGGAAACCGGAATTTTGAAGGCCGTATCAGCCCGCATGTGAAGGCGAATTATCTGGCCTCTCCGCCACTCGTGGTTGCCTATGCCATTGCAGGCGATATGAAGATTGATCTTTATAATGACCCGATCGGGCAGGATAGTGACGGTAATGATGTTTTCCTCAAAGATATCTGGCCAAGTAATGATGAGATTCAAAAAACGGTTGAAGCCTGCCTGACACCTGAAATGTTTAAATCCCGCTATGCGAATGTGTTTGACGGCACGCAGGAGTGGAAAGAAATTGCAGGCGATGAAGCCGGAGAAACCTATAACTGGGCGCCAGGATCAACCTATGTGAAATATCCACCTTACTTTGAAGGTATGACAAAAGATATTGAAGATCCAAAAGATGTAAAAGGTGCCTATGCACTTGCACTTCTTGGCGATAGCGTGACAACAGATCATATTTCTCCTGCCGGTGCGATTAAAAGCGATAGCCCTGCAGGGGAATATCTACAAGGCCATCAGGTTACGCCGCGTGATTATAATTCTTACGGTTCCCGACGGGGTAACCATGAAGTGATGATGCGCGGTACTTTTGCCAATATCCGGATTAAAAATCTGATGCTGGAAAATATTGAAGGCGGCTATACGCGCCACGTGCCAAGCGGGGAGCAAATGCCGATCTATGACGCCGCCATGAAATATAAAGAAGAAGGCACGCCGCTTGTGGTCATTGGCGGAAAAGAATATGGCACTGGCTCCTCCCGTGACTGGGCTGCCAAAGGCACAAATCTTTTGGGCGTGAAAGCCGTGATCGCCGAAAGCTTTGAGCGTATTCACCGCTCCAATCTTGTCGGGATGGGTGTGTTACCGCTCGTCTTTAAAGATGGCGTGAGCCGAGATAGTCTTGGCCTGACGGGTGAAGAAACATTCGATCTGACAGGGATTGAAGCAGGCATGTCTCCGAACGAGGATGTAACCTTAACTATTCACCGCCCGGATGGATCAAGTGAAGATGTTTCTCTGATGAGCCGGATTGATACGCTGGATGAAATTGACTATTTCAAAAATGGCGGCATTTTGCACTATGTGCTGAGAAGTCTGGCAGCCTAGTTTTTTAAACTAAGCTCTTCTTCTTTACCTTCCTCTTCCTGGAGTTTTTCTTCAATCTGCGGTTTGAAGAGCTTGGCCGCGAATTTTTCAGTATCATCCACGATTTCGCCAAAAGACGGACGCTCGGGACGGTATTTCACATCGAATTTCATTTCAAACTGGCTGATGGCTGTATTGAGGCTGCCCAGACGGCTCGATGTTTTTTTCCATTGCATATATTTTTCCGAATATTCTTCCATCAGTTCCAGTTCCATTTTCTTGTTGCCCATGCCGACATGGAAGGCAAGCTGGATGCCTTCTAAAAATGCGGCAGATACACTCATGATGGTTGCAATACTGATCGGTTCTTTATGCCGAAAATGCTCGTTGACTGTGTAATTAAAAGTTGTCGTGCGGTTTGATCCGCGAATGATGAGCCCGCATTTGGCTTCTTCGGGTGTTATCTTTCCGATAAGCGCAATATTGGCGTCATGCTCGATCTTCATAGTTTTGCCGGCCTGTTTAAATGCTTTTTCTGCAAACGAGACAGAGTCTTCGTAATCGCCTTTTTGTTTGGAATCACATTTTTCAATGATGTCTAAAAACGGGTGATGGTCTCCGGCGGCAAAAACAACTTCACCATTTTCATAAACGGCGGCCCAGATGTCGGGATTATATTTTTTCTCATAGCCTTTAATGACGTTGCTCCAGAGTGTATCCCATCTAAACTCTGTTGCGCGGCTGACAAGAGAGCCGCGCTCGGTAAACTCCTTATGAATGGCAGCCGCCAGCCGGACACAGCTATGCATGTTCTGAGTTCGCAAAACATAGGTTTCCCGTTCGCTTTGATTAACAAGGTTGAGGACAATGCGATTGCTCAGCGCAACGATAGGGGGCTCGTCGCTTAAATCCCCTGCCGGGTCGCGGAGCGTAAATTTTTCGCGCATCAGGGAAATCTGAAATGGCTCATCCATAACAGCTATCCTAGCATAGCAAGAGTTGTGTTCAATGATGGAGATTTTTAAGCGGCAAAACGCGGGGCGTGTTTACGGGCGTAATCCAGGGCGGCGCGGCGTGTATATGTCATGTTATCATTATCAGCATGAATAGCTTGTGCCTGCTCCGGGATGTTTTGTTGGGCGCGGTCTTTATGCAACTCAGAAGCTGGCTCGGCGAAGTCATAGACTTGTGCGGCTGGTTCAAATGTAGTTGATAAAGATCCGGCAAGACCGAAAATGCTATCCAGTACGATACCGGCGGCAGAATCATCCTTTTGCTGTTCATGCTCTTTTATTAAAGAAGTTGCCATAATTGTCCCCTATATTTCCAGTGTAGGATCAGGGGTTTAATCACGGCCTAATTTTCCGTAAAATTTGAAATGATAATGGATAACCTATTGATATTAATAGGCTTTATTCTTGGCTTTCGGATCGATCCGGTAAGCCTGTTTGGGCGGGGGCAGGGAGGTCATACCGCCTAAAGCGTAGGTCCGGCTGCGCAAATCATCGCACAGCGCATCGCGGTCTTTCAGGTGGGAGATATCTTCGAAAGGGATTTTGCTTCCGATTACGACGCCGATTTTGGAGCCGATCTTATCTGCTACTTCTTTAAAGAAAAGAGCAAGGCGCAGGGTCGGAGAAACGAGACTTGCAAATTGAAAAATCCGGCTGTTCTGACCTTCAAAGAAAATGGGTACGACACCGGCCCGGCTTTCCTGAATGAGCCTTGCAATGAAAGGCTGCCAGGCTGTATCCTGCGCAACTTTATCTTTCCAGGTTGGAATGGTGGACACGCCGCCGGCCGGAAAGACAACAATACATCCGCCCTGCTTTAAAAGCGCCCGGGCCGTCTTGCGTGTATCCAGATTGACCTTCAGCGCTTCTTCCGTTTGGGCAAAGTCAATCGGCAGCAAATCATCTTTGGCTTCCGGCGCGCGGCAAAGAACAGAATTGGTCAGGACTTTAAAATCCGGCCGGACACGTTTCATGAGTTGTGTAATAATCAGCCCGTCCAGAACGCCGTAAGGATGATTGGCAACCACCACCAATGGGCCTGTCTTTGGAATGGCGTCCAGAGCTTGTGCATCGTAATTGACATTAATGTCCAGCTTTTCAACGGCAGCATTCCAGAAATGATCCCGCGTCGCCGGGTCTTCCTGTGTATAATCATAATAGAGTTTCCAGATTTTGAGCTGGCCGGTCAGCTTTTCGATCGTACGGATCAGGGCCGACTGGAACGGATTATGATCGCCATTTGCATATGTAAAACTTTTATAATCGAGTAATTCTGAAGAACTTTGGGTCATTTCCAAGCTATTTCAATAAATTAGCACATTTAGACTGTCTTTTATGCCATGATTCTCGGCGCAATGGCAGCCCCTTAAATGTAGCCTGTATTTGGCCTTTATCAATTTTTTCTTTAAACTTAGCCGATACTATGAAATAAAGCGCGCTGTTTGTTGCGTTGCAATGAAAAGAGGGTCAGCAGGGCTTAAAAAAGCTCTGCCGGAATATCAAGGAATACAATGGAAGTCTGGATACTTTACGGCGACGATATTGAATCGACAGCAGATCTGGCGCATGAGGTTCGTCGTTTCCTGTCAGAAGGGGATCGCCTCGGCATCAAGGTACAGGTCTATAAGCCCGAAGATTTTGACCTGCTGGTCACCGATGAAATCCGCGATACGATCATGATCCGGGGTGAGGCTGTGCCATTGCCGGATGTTGTTTATCCGTATCTAAATCATAACGATCAGGGTTATTTCCCGCTGGCTGTTGTCCGTCAGTTGGAACGTATGGGCGTGATCGTTTATAACACGGCGGCGACGATTGAAATGGTGCGCGACAAGCTGCACGCCCATCAGGTGATTGCCGAAGCCGGCCTGCCAAGCCCGGCCACCATGCTTGCAAAATTCCCGGTCGATATTGAGCTCATTGAAAAAACACTTGGCTTTCCGCTCATCGTGAAAACACTGAACGGGGCTTTGGGAATTGGCGTGTTTCTCATTCAAAATGAAAAAGCGTTTAAAGACCTGATCGACCTGATCGGTGAAACAAATCCTAACCTGCAATTGATCTTCCAGAAATTCGTGGCTGCGAGCTCGGGGCGGGATTTGCGTCTCTTTACGCTGGAGGACGAAGTTATCGCAGCTATGGAACGCCGCGCAGCCGATGGCGACTTTAAAGCCAATTTCAGTTCCGGTGGATCTGTCCATGCTTATGAGCCTGATGAAGCTGCCGTGAATATTGCGCTTGAAACGGTCAAAGCTTTGAACATTCAGATTGGCGGGGTGGATTTGCTCTTTACCGATGATGGCGGTTACACGATCTGTGAAGCAAATACGTTTCCGGGCTTTAAAGGTCTGGAACGCGCATCCGGCGTGAATGTGCCCGAAAAGATTTTTGAATCTATGGAGCGCAAAGTTGCTGAACGGCGCAAAGAAAAACAAATCGAGATTTCAAAACAGATCAAGGAAAGCGAAGCCGCGCAGCCCGTCAATACGAATGAAAGTTCCGACGGCTCTCACATGCTCTCTGCAGAGTAACTTTTAATATCCCAGATTTTGAAATGTGCGCGGGGCCGGGTCCACTTCAATGACGCGGCGTTGGCGAATTTCAAGCACGGCAAGCCCGCGCTGGACAATGCCGTTGCGGCCAAAGCGGAAAATGCCGTCCACGCCTGCAAACCCGTTCGGGTTTAAAATAGACGCTGTATCATAGGCAGGCTGCCCTTTGGATGTCATACCCATACGGTTAAGCACAATCGCAAGAGCTGCCGCGTCATAGGCGAGGGATGCCAGACGTGGCGGGGCTGCGCCATATGTAGAGCTATATTTTCGTTCAAATGTCTGGCGGCTTTTCGGGGAAGGGGCTGCAAACCAGGCGCCTTGCATATGTGGCAGGTTCGCAACGCGCGGATCGTCCCACAGGCCCGTGCCGAGCTTTTTCACTTTATTATGTGTGGCGCCGTAATAGCTCAGCGACCCTGCAATCGCATCGGCCTGCTGACCGCCGACAGGGATAAAAACAGCCTGCCAGGGCAAAGGCGCGGTTGGGTCCATTTCCCGCTGTTCAAATTGTGTGAAGTCCTTGAGAAGAGGGGTTAAATTACGCTCCGCAGGATTAAATCTGAAACGTTGCGAAATGGTAATACCGTTCTTTTGAGCGGCCTGGTCGAAGCTGGAGGAGGCAATCTCTCCATATTGATCGCGCGGGGCGATAAGCCCGACATTGCGGATATTTTGGGATGCGGCAAAAGAGCTAATCCGTTCTACCTGTGAAAAAGGCATAAAGCCCATCAAAAAGGTATTCCCGCCGCCCAATGTCCAGTCGGTTGAAAAGGCAATCACATTTACATTTCTTTGGGCGGCGACGCTTTTGGCTGATCTAACGGCATCTGCAAAAAGCGGTCCTAAAATAAGACGCGCCCCGTCATTGATTGCGCTGGTCGCTGCCTGCGCTGCGCCTTGTGCCGTCCCGCCCGTATCGCGCGGCATGAGTTCAAAATCACTTTCATTCAGATCAAAAAGCGCAAGCTGCGCAGCCTGTAACATCGCTTGTCCCATGGCGCTGTGCTTGCCTGTGAGCGGCAGCAATATCGCAACTTTCGTGACTTCTTTTGGCGCGGATATTTGTTGATCCAGACCGGGTGGAACGCTTTCCAGAGAGGTTGCTTGCGTGCCCGCAGCCTGCGGTGGCTGGGTGGCGGTTGTTTGTTCTTTCGAGCCTGTTTCCCATGGCGCGCGCCCGGTTGTCGCATCACATGCGCTTAAGACAAACAAAAGGGTGCAGAGGATAAGTATGGAAAGAGGCTGTTTTTGTCTCATGGAACTCTTTATTCTGAATGGGTTTCAATATGTCCGAGAACCCTACACAAAAAACCATGCAAAACAAAGCCAAAGACACATCCGATCCAGAAGAAAAGCAGGGCCTGCATGCGCTGTCTTTGCCAGCCGGGTTGTACTTGGTATCCACCCCGATCGGCAATTTACGCGATATCACCTTCCGCGCGCTGGATACGCTCTCTTCCGTTGATCTGGTGGCCTGTGAAGACACGCGTGTGACGGGTAAGCTTTTAAGCGCTTACAACATAAAAAAGAAAATGCTCTCCTATAATGATCACGCCACGCAAGGTAAGCGGACGAAAATTATAGAAGCTATTGAAAACGGTCAGTCGGTCGCGCTGGTCAGTGATGCGGGCGCACCGCTTATCTCTGATCCGGGCTATAAGCTTGTGCGTGAGACGATGCAGGCCGGACATAAAGTTACCTCTATTCCGGGTGCGAATGCGGCGGTGACAGCGCTTCAGCTCTCAGGTCTGCCCAGTGACAAGTTTTTCTTTGGCGGGTTTTTACCTGCCAAAACAGGCGCGCGTAAAAAGTTCCTTGAACCGTTCCAGGACATAGAAGCCAGCCTGATTTTTTATGAAACAGGCCCGCGCCTGGAAGATAGTCTCAAAGACATCAAATCCGTTTTGGGAGAACGCCCTGTCGCACTCGCGCGCGAGCTCACAAAAATGTATGAGGAAATAAAGCGCGAGAGCATCTCATCTCTGCTTTCAACGATCAGGCAAAAAGGCGCGCCGAAAGGCGAAATTGTTCTTGTGATCGGTCAGCCGGAACCCGAAGAAATTCCGCTTCAAAATCTCGAAGAACAAATCCGCAGCGCGCTTGAAACCATGTCTGTGCGCGATGCGGCAGAAAGCGTTGCGGCGGCCACAGGCAAGCCCAAAAAAGCAATTTATACGCTGGCCCTGAAACTTTCCGGGAAATGAGATGCAGCGCCTTAATAAAAAACAGCTTTCCTATCATAAAGGTCTGTGGGCCGAAGATCTGGCTTGTATGTATTTACGCCTGAAAGGATACCGCATTCGGGCCAAGCGGTTTAAAACCCCGCTCGGGGAAATAGATATCGTGGCCACAAAGCCGGGCCTGCTGGCGATTATTGAGGTTAAGGAACGCAAAACGATCGATGAAGCGCTTCAATGTGTCAGTGAAAAATCCAAGCAGCGCATTCGCCGCGCAAGCGAATATTACCGTACAGGTCATCCCTGGCATGAAAATGACACAATCCGGTTTGATCTTATAGCTGTGCATATGCCATTCTTGATTCGACATTTACAAAACGCCTGGTGAATTTAATAAGGTGACATCATGATCCGAACATCCAAACTTCTTGTGATAACTATAGGTCTCATTGGAGCCTTTCATTTAAGTGCCTGTTCCGTTGCAGGTGTGGCCACGGGCGCTGCTGCGACAACAGGCATCGCCGCCGCGCAGGAAGGAGGCCTCAGCCGGGCCGTCAGTGACACGCGCCTGAAAATTCTTATCAATGAAGCCTGGCTACAGCATGATCTGGATATGTTTTCCAAGCTCAGCACCACCATTAAGAACGGACGCGTGCTGATTACAGGCGTCGTGCAAGAACCTGGACACAGGGTAGAAGCTGTACGTCTGGCCTGGCAGGTGGATGGCGTTCAGTCTGTTATCAATGAGATCCGTGTGGCAGAAAGCGAAGGCATTACAGGCTTTGCGCAAGATACCTGGATTACCACCCGGCTGCGTACGGAACTCACTTTTGACCGTGATGTTCAGTCGATCAATTACTCGATCGATACGGTGCAGGGGGTTGTCTATCTCATGGGCTATGCGCAAAGCCAGCTGGAGCTCAATAATGTCATAGAACGCGCGCGGGCCCTGTCAGGGGTGAAACAGGTTGTCAGTTACGTGAAGCTTGTCGGTACGGACCGCGATATTGAAAAAGTGCAAACGGGCCCAAGTGCTGAACCTGCAGATTATTCAGAAAATAACCCGGAATATGTGGCGCCTGTGACAACGGATAATCTGGCGCCTGCGCCGGCCCCCGGACCGGTTGAGTCTGAACCTATTCCTTTGGAATAAACGCCTATGGATTTTGATCCTCAGTTGATTTTGGTGAAGGCTGGAAAAGGCCCGGACGATAAGATTGATCTTGTCAAAACGGCGCTGGCGCTGGCGGCTTCCGATCATGAAGGCATTTCTGTTGCGCGCTATATCAATCATGTTTTGAAGCTTTGTGATGAAGTTGGCATGCGCCATCAGGAGCTTTTGCAAACGGGTGCCGCCGATGATGCAGGGACGAAGCTTGCCGCGCTGAAACACATCCTTGCTGATACGCATGAATATACAGGCGATATCCAAACCTATGATGATCTGCAAAATGCAGATTTATTTCGCGTCATTGACCGGCGGATGGGCCTGCCGATTGCGCTGTCCATTTTATACGTACAAGCCGGACAGGCGCAGGGCTGGGATGTGCGGGCGCTCAACTTTCCGGGCCATGTGCTGTGCCGGATTGAGGATCAGGATGGCGAGCGGCTTATTTTCGATCCGTTTGAAAATGCCCGCGTGATGAGCGCACCTGAAATGCGTGAGCTTGTGAAGATGGTGATCGGGCCGGAAGCGGAATTGTCCGCTCATTTTTATGAACCGGCCAGCAAGCGCGAAATGCTCATCCGGCTTCAAAACAATATCAAGCTCCGCCAGATCGAAAACAGCGATTACAAAGGAGCCTTGAAAACCGTCAAAGCCATGCAGCTGATTGATCCGGATGAATATCGCCTGCTTTTAGATGCAGGTGTTTTAAGCGCGCGAATCGGTCAGAAAAAAGCAGCGCTTGATTCGCTTGAAAAATATATTACGCAGACGCCCGATCCGGATGACCGGGCGGAAGCCGAAGAGATGATTGCGCAGCTGCGGGAAACACTGCATTAAAACACTGCATTAACCTGTCTTAATTTCAATAACTGCCTGTTTCAGATCAGGGCAAAAATGTGGACAGGGCAGGGCATTTTCATGAGCCCCCTTGCGCGGGTTTTCAAGCCATCTTATCTTCTATGGGTATAACGAATCATATATCGACCAAGGAGTCTTTCCATGCGTTCCCGTCTTCTTCTCACTGCTCTTGTTGCCTTGTCTCTCTCTGCCTGTTCGACGACGGAAGAGGATGCAAATATTGATGCTATGGATATGGGCAATGCTCCGGTCGCGCAAGGCACGCTTGATGGCGATCAATATGGGGATGGTATGGCAAGCGCCGGTGTTGGCGGTGTTGATGGAGCGGCCCTTGGAACAAATGCACAAGACTTTGTGGTGAACGCAGGAGACCGCGTCTTTTTCGCCTATGACAGTTTTGATTTAACACCTGAAGCGCGCTCAACGCTTGATCGTCAGGCGCAATGGCTTAACCAGAATAGCGGTTTGAACATTACTGTTGAAGGTCATGCGGATGAACGCGGGACACGCGAATATAACCTTGCCCTTGGGGAGCGCCGCGCCAATTCGGTTCAAAATTACCTTGTGGCGCAAGGCGTGAGTGCAAGCCGTATCAACACAATCAGCTATGGGAAAGAACGTCCGGCTGTTGTTGGAGACGGACCTGGAAGCTGGGCGCAGAACCGCCGGTCGGTGACAGTTGTTCAATAAGTATAGGGGCGTATGATCCAAACATTTTATAAATGCATACTGCTAACTGGCGCACTTATTCTTGTAGGTGCGCCGGTTGTTTCTTATGCGCAGGGTAATCTTGAGAACCGTTTAAACCGTCTTGAAAATGAAATTGAAACACTTGGCCGGGCTGTCTACCGAGGAGAGCAACCTTCCTCAACCACCAATTATGTTTCTTCCGGTTCATCCAATGCAGCTGATCTGGAAGTGCGTTTTCAGCAGCTTGAGAGCCAGTTGCGGGATCTGACGGGTCAGGTCGAACAGCAGGCTTTTGATAAACAGCAAATGCTCAAGCGTTTAGAATCTCTGGAAGCCGGTCAGGCGCAACAGGCACAGCAATGGGGTAATACTATGCGTGCGCAAGAACAACAGCAACCTGCAGCGCCTGCTGTGCAACAGCAAACGCCGCCACAGCCACAGCCGCAAGCGCAAGCACAAACACAAACACAAACCACAACCATGCGCACTGTCCGGCCTCTGCCATCCAGTGATGCGGCCGGGCAATACGAACAGGCTTTTGCCTATATCAAAACAGGTGATTACGGCGCGGCAGAAAGCGCGTTTAACAGTTTTTTAGAAACGCATCCTGATCATGCTCTAACGCCCAATGCGATGTATTGGCTGGCAGAAAGCTATTATGTGCGCGATCAGTATGATAAAGCAGCCAAGGCTTTTGCAGATGCGTATCAGAAATACCCGGGGGGGCCGAAAGGGGCTGATAACCTGCTGAAACTTGGCATGTCTTTATCCGGTCTTGGAAAGACGGAAGAGGCTTGTATTGCCCTTTCTCAGCTTGCACGTGAATACCCGGCCGGGCCGACAACTATTCTGCGCCGCGGCGAACAGGAGTCAGATCGTCTTAATTGTCGTTAGATTGATTTAAAGAACTTCTTTACCGGAAAACATTGAATCGATATCGTCTTGTGAGAAGCGCTCACTTCCACCTGTAACGGTCTTTTTTACATCTTCTTCGCTTGGCGTGATATCAATGCCGATTTTCTCAAGCATGGTCGATAGCTTGCCTTCAATATCATGCAGATTTTCAAGTGTGCGGCGGATGCGTTGCCCTGTCATATCCTGGAACGTACAGGCCATGAGAATTTCCTGCACATCTGTACGGATTGTTTCCAGGCCTTTTTCCCGGCTTTCTGCGCTGTCCCAGTTCTCGGCCTGAATACGCTCTGCAATCCGGTCAGCTGCATCTAAGATTGTATTAGCTGCACTTTCTGTATCTTCAATAACCGCTTCAAGTTCAACGCCGGCATTAACCTGTGACTCACCATCCCCGCTATAGGAAATGGCCGCCAGGATTTGTAAAATTTCAGCAAATTGTTTGCGTGTATTTTCCTCGGCCATATCAACCTGCTGAGAGGTTGCATTAATCTCCATGGAGATTTCATCAAAACGGCGCTTGAAGAGCTTTTCCATGGCGCCAAGCTGCTCAGCCAGATCCTGAATATCTATTGCTGTCGCGTCTTGATTTGATGCTATGGATTTGATTTCACTCATGAAAAGCCCTTATCCGTGCGCTGCCAGCTAATCCCGAAAGCCCTATCATTATACGCTCAAAATGGTTAATAAAAACCTTCCAAGAATTTGAATACAGCCGCAATCAGGCTGTTTTCAGCGCATCGGCGAGAGGTTCATACCAATCGCGGATCATCCCTGCTTCTTCGCGGGAAGGGTGATTAAACGGGCGTTTGAGCGGGCCGTTGAAATATGTCCGGACAAGCTCCTGCCAGGTTGTTTCAATATCTCTGTCATGATGCTTGCACCATGCTTCAAACCAGACGGTACCCGCACGTACATGGGTGATTTCATCATCATGAATAATCTGAAGCATCTCTGCTGTTTTGGTATCGCCCTGCGCAGTCATGGCAGCAATCATATTTGGTGTGACATCCAGTCCGCGTGCTTCAAGAACCATAGGTACAACAGCCAACCTTGCCGGAAAATCGTTCGCTGTTTTTTCTGCCGCTTCCCACAGCCCGTCATGGGCAGGGAGATCACCATAGGCAGCATCCAGATCACCCAACCTTTCCGACAGCATCAGGAAATGCTTGGCTTCATCATCGGCAACCTTGATCCAGTCTGCGTAGAAATCATGCGGTAATGTGAAACCGTTCTGCCTACCGTTTTCCTCTGCCAGATACGCAAAGCGTCCGATAATATCCCATGATAAGTCAATCGCATTCAGTTCAATATGGGCAAGTGCATGGAGGAGGGCGATTTTGGATTTTGTCGATCCGGCTTTGCCGCGTTTTGGCATATCTGTCGGCGCGCGCAGTTCCGGCTTATCGGGCCGTGCCGGGCGGTCCGGAAGTGAACTAAGTCCGATTTGTTTTATACTTCGTGTTTGCCAGAGTATCGCATATTCTCTTGTCTTATGCGCTTTATCTGCCGGACTTGCGGTTTGAAGAATATCGCGTGCTGCTACAGATAGGGTTTGGTTAGTCATTTGACCTCAATGCTATAAGTTTTTTTATATGCGCGGGACCTATACCACAACATCCGCCGATAATGGATGCACCTGCGTCAATCCAGCTTTGAGCAAACTCTGCATAGTGTTCAGGTGTAATTTCAGAACGTAAAGGGGTAATTTGATCGTTGGCTAAATGCTCATCTGAAATCGGTGGGAAAGCATTTGCATAAACACCAATTTTTATATCCGGCAAAATCTCTTTTGTGATTTTCACGGCATTTTCCATCACTTCAGGCTGCGAGCAGTTAAACAAAATTGCATCTGCCTTTGTTCCTTTTAAGGCCGCGCATGCTTCTTGTACCGTTTTACCGGAACGTAGTTTTGGCGGTGAGGACGCATCATCTATCAACGTAAAAGATAGCCAGATTGGTTTGTCCGTATTTTCTAAAAGGTCCAGGGCTAGTTTCGCTTCAACCAATCTTGAGAGGGTCTCTGCAAGCCACACATCAACAAAAGGCTCTTGTGCCTTTATTAATCTGCTCCAAATTTCACGGGCTATGGGTTCATCAAAATTTTCCGGGTGATATGATCCAAGCGCAGGCGGTAAACAGCCTGCAATACGAATGTCTTTTTCACTTTTTTCTACTGCCTGTTTTGCAAGTTGCCCGGAAAGGGCGGCAAGCTCAATGCCTTGTATGTCGAAACGTTCTTGACCAATATGATAGGGGACAACGGCATACGCATTGGTTGTGATAATATCAGCGTCGGCATCTATAAAATTTTCATGTGCTTTAAGAACATGCTCCGGACTTTCCATCAATGCGAGAGCCGACCATTCCGGTTGGCGGAATGGTGCGCCCATTCCTTCCAGCTCTCTGCCCAGGCCGCCATCAAGGATAAGAATATTGTGTTCCATATATCTAGTGCATAATTCCTAAATCAATAATGGCTTCTGAAAGTTGATCTGAGAACCCGCTTCCTTTTTTTACAATCTTCATGTCTTCTGGCATATGCGTTGCCTTTGAAAGGTCAAACTTGTCACTTGTCAAAAGGATGCAGGGAATGTGTTTTGTGATTTTAAGGGTTCTGATCATTCCGATAAGCTCAAGCCCGTCAATATTATCAATCACCATGCTGCAGATAATCACGTGCGGCTGAATACGTATGGCAAGCTCCAAGGCTTCCAGGCTTGCGTGGACAGGCGTGATATTAAATCCGCAAGCGTTGATTTCGTCTTCAATTACCTTACGCTGTAAGTTGTCCGGTAATACAGTTAGAATATGAACATCTTCCTTTTCAAGGATGACATCTTCTGCCGAAAAACTATTCGGTAAAGATTTTACAATCCGGCTAAGTTCAATATGATCCGGTTGCTTTTCTCGTTGCGTTAGATCCTTAATTCTATCGATATAAATATAAAGCTCACTTATATTGAACGAAGATAAAGTAGATTTAGACTTTAAATAGTCTTCCCACAGATGTGCGATCCTTGAAATCCCTGGAAACCCAAAAGAAGAGCCCTCTCCCTTCATAGAGTGTACTTCCCCCTTAAGCTGGTTAATCAGATCCGTTTGATCTTCACTGACAAGGAGGGCTTCCAGAATATCGCCAAGACCTGCAAGCCGTTCTTCCAGATCGGCAATATATCCGGCCCGGAGCTTGGCTTGAAGCTGTTCATCTATATCTTCGGGCAGGTCCAGCTCTATATCTTCAAAATCTTCATCTCCACCAAACGCTGACATGACTTAGTCTACTCCTTAAAAATTTCTACTAAGGTTTCAAAATCGCCCGGGCGGAAACAGTAAGTGTAATCGTCGTTTCCCCGGCCTCAGCCACAGGCGCTGCCATGGCATCGGATGCCATCGCCATTTCCATCACGGCGCCGCGGTGACGGACTTGCTGATAGGGAATGCCGCCGCCTTGCGTATTCACTTCTCGCAGTTCTGCAGAGGATTTATTCAGTGCCTTGGCGGCCCGGTCCGCGCGGCGTTGAAGGCGCGCAAGCGCATCTTCCATAAGGCTATCGTGAATATCTGCCGCCGTTTCAGGGGAAAGCATGTAAGACAGACCATTCATGGTCAACTTCATCTCCTGTAATTTTCCAGCTAGCTCCAAAACCGCATCGGCATCTTTGGATTTGAGCGTCAGTGACTGGCTGCCGCGCCATTTCTTTTCCTTGGTGCGCGGATCGGTTTGCTCATAGACCTGGTAAGAGCCTGTATTGACTTTGACCTTTTCTTCTTTCCTGGCTAAGTCCACTGCTTTTTTCATGGCTGTATTAATTTCATTTTGAAGCGCGCGGGCATCGCGGTTCGTGGCAACGTAAGACAGCGTTGCAACCAGCAAGTCCTGCTCCACCTCGCGGCGTTCCGTGGCGGAGATATTCAAAATCACCTGCCCGTCCGGGAGAGTGAGGATCGGGTCTTCGACCTGCGCCGCAGCGGGCAGGGCGGTACATACCAGAATACTCAAGGTAAGGGCAAAACGGATCATGGCGGGCCTCCAAAGGTTAATGTTGGTTCACTCTAAGTTGACTAACATTTTTTGTAAAACATTGTTTTATGGCGAAAAAATGTGGACTTAGTCCACATGGTTTTCATTTTTATCTCTCTTCGTCTTGGCCAGGGGATAAATCAACCCTTGCGGTTTGTTATAGCGCAGGATCACCAGCGCCTTCATTTCGCCCGCATTCAGCCGACGCATATACTCTGTTAAGTGGGTCTTAAGCCTATGCGTGGTCACGCCGACATAACCCGGCGGCAAAGGAGGGCATTTTTTAGACATAATGAATTCTTTCGAGGTATAAAAAAGCCCGCTCATCCGGCGGGCGCATCTGTGGCGTTGATTGAAATGAGTATAGCAGAAAAGGTGCTTAAAATCAAGGAAAATATACCTCTTTATATTTCACGCGAAGATGCGAAGAAGCGAAAATGACCGTTAGTGTCATCCCGAACATTTCTTTAGAAATGGAGGGATCTGCGTCGGTTGAAACATTGAAGATCCCTCGGGTCGCTGGCGCTCTCTCGGGATGACAGGGGAATGGGAAGATGCTAAAGTTTTCCTGCACGTTTTCATGATGTTTATGGGGAGAAGACGCGCCGGGATTTCAAAAGCCCGCAGCTATCGGATGGCATATCCGTGAATATGCCGCTTCTTCGGCCTTGGCCGGGAGGCGGCGGCGTATGTCCAAGGCTCCGGCCCAAAGGCCGTTGCAGTTGTATAGTTGCAACTTTTGAACTTCCGGCCACCAGAAGAGGGTTCTTCTGGTGGTTTTTTCATGAAACACACATTGAAAGGAACATCCCCATGCACCATGAAGAGGATGACGTTATTGAAGATTTTTTCAGAGTTCAAACAGATATTTTAAATAAGGACGATGCGCCGGATATAGAAAAACTGCACGGCATTTTAGAAGATGTCATGAGCATCATGGAATTTTCAATCAAGGCGCAGGAACGCTCTGTCCGGTATCTGGATGACATGACCCAGCAAATTAAAGTGGCGATGGAAGAGGGGAAAGAATGACGTTTTTATCTACTTAGCTAAACGAAGAAGTTGTGAAGGCAACATAGCACTCAGGTCTTGTATATCTTTACCTTTTAGTGATCCCTTGGCAAGTGAAAAAGCTTTTTCAAGAGAATCCTGCGCGTTCCACAAACCAACTTCACTACCTGCTGTAGCTTCTTCAAGAGCTTTTTTTGCGATGTGCAAATAAATGCTATTATCTACTGTGAGTTCAACGTCAGGATCACAGATTTCCTGTTTTGCTTCCTCTAATAGTGAGCTTATATTTTTTTGACGCCAAGCTGGAGAGCCGTCTATTAAAAGCATTCTTGCAAGCATATCATTTGAATTAATCTCTCCCGCTTCAATTTTAGCAAGAGAGTCTAATATGCTCCGAAGGGTATCGGATTGCGGAAGGCCGTTTCTTGTTTGTATTCGCTCGTTCATAGGAAGAGGTTATAATAAATTAATTATTATGTAAATTTATTTTTAGTCCCCCATTTTAAGGGCATTGATGAAGGCAGATTGGGGGATTTCGACATTGCCGCACTTTTCTGAAATACTGCGTTTTTTCATGCCTTATTATCGCAAAATCAGAGTGATGGAATGCAAATTTGGGAGTAAGTTCGGAGAAAGGCACCCTTACATGCCCAAAACGAATTGTTGATACATGTGAGAGTAAGTTCTGTAAGGAAGATCATGTCTATAAGCTTCTGCGCGCTCATCTTCCATACGGATCGTCATTGTTGTGCCTTCGTTTAAAACGGCGTCTATAAAACCAAGTTTTAAAGCAGTGTATGGAGACATGTATATATCATCTTTTCCCCTGACAAATTGTGAAGCGCAATTTAATGAAATTTTTGTAGAAGATGTTTCCGATAGTCTCTGAGCAACCGTTTCATTGCTATCTTTTAAATTCTCTTTTGCGTATCCATTTTCAATATCTTCGTAGAAAGAAACCGTTCCCGTCTCGTAATATACATATCTTGCCGCATGAGACATTAACTCTGTGTTCCAATTTGTATATCTGTTTGCTTTATTCGCAGTAGCCAAGACAAGAAAAGCCGAAGAACCTGCATAAAAAGAAGCATGTATATCTACATCTGCTTTTGTATATTCAAGGGCTGTAGCTATCATTTCGTAAGATATAGTAAGCCCGCCCAGTGAGTCGATTTCTAAAATGATGTCGTCGTTTGAACTCCCCAAAATTATTGGAGATAGAGCGGCTATAGTAAAAAAATTCATATACCCTTCGAGTGAAAATTTATTGTCTGCCTCTTGGTGCTTGCCCTTAAAATCTTCAGGGACGGTAATAAGTTTTACGTCATGTATTTGCGGGCAGGCGTTTAGGATATCTCTATCATTCGATGCATATATTAGGTTTTGATCCCAGGGATCAGGTGTGGATGGATCAAAGGTGATTAGGTCTCTAGCTATGTAGGCTAAACTACAGACAGCAGCCATGCGCAGCAGAAACGCTTTTTTGAGGTAAACCGGTTTACTTTGCATCAGAGATACTTAAAGCAGTTAATTAATTATGTCAATTATTTATTATCCCCCATCTTCAAGGCGTTGATGAAGGCGGATTGGGGGATTTCGACATTGCCGTATTGGCGCATCTTTTTCTTCCCCTTCTTTTGTTTTTCAAGGAGCTTGCGTTTCCGGGAGACATCGCCGCCGTAACATTTGGCGGTGACGTCTTTCCTGAGCGCACTTAAATGCTCGGCTGCAATGATCTTGCCGCCAATGGCGGCCTGAATGGCGATTTTAAACATCTGCCGGGGGATGAGCTCTTTCAGCCGTTCGCAGAGTTGCCGCCCGCGGCTTTCAGCAAAATCTTTATGCACGATCATGGCAAGTGCATCCACGGGCTCTCCATTGACGCGGATTTCCATTTTCACCAGATCGTTTTCATCATAGCCATCAAGCTGGTAATCGAAGGAGGCGTAGCCACGCGAAATGGATTTTAACCGGTCGTAAAAATCAAACACGACTTCATTGAGCGGCAGACGGTAAACCAGCATCGCGCGATTTCCGGCATAGGTGAGATCCACCTGTACGCCGCGGCGTTCCTGACAAAGCTGAAGCAATCCGCCGAGATATTCATCGGGGACAAGAATGGTTGCCTTGATCCAGGGTTCTTCGATGGATTTGACTTTGACGATGTCGGGCATATCGACGGGGTTATACAGCTCAATCTGATTGCCGTTGGTCATGTTAATTCTGTAGACAACACTTGGCGCGGTTGGGATGAGGTCGAGATCAAATTCACGTTCAAGGCGCTCCTGAATGATCTCCATATGGAGCAAACCCAAAAACCCGCAGCGAAAGCCCAGGCCGAGCGCCTGTGAGCTTTCCATCTCGTAATGGAGAGAGGAGTCGTTCAGCGCGAGTTTACCCAGACTATCGCGCAGTTTTTCAAACTCGCTGGCGTCCACCGGAAAGAGCGAACAAAACACCATCGGCACAGACGGGTGAAAGCCGGGCAGGGGCTCTGCGGTCGGGGTTTTTTCATCGGTGATGGTATCGCCGATTTGAGTTTCCGTGATGTCTTTAATCGAGGCCGTGATAAAGCCCATCTCCCCGGGGCCGAGCGCATCCAGCATCACATGTTTGGGTGTGAAAATTCCAACGCGGTCAATATCGCGGGTCACGCCGGCTTTCATGAATTTAATTTTCTGGCCTTTGCGCAAATAGCCGTCAATGACGCGGACAAGGATCACCACACCCAGATAGGCATCATACCAGCTATCGACCAGAAGGGCTTTGGTGGGGGCGGTCTCATCGCCCTGCGGTGAGGGCAGGCGGGTGACGATGGCTTCTAAAAGGTCGTCTATATTGATCCCCGTTTTGCCGGACACGGCGACAGCATCGGACGCATCCAGGCCGATCACATCTTCGATTTGGTCTTTGGCTTTGTCGATGTCGGCGGCGGGCAGGTCGATCTTGTTTACGACCGGAATGATTTCATGGTTGTTGTCGATCGCCTGATAGACATTGGCGAGTGTCTGGGCTTCGACTCCTTGCGTGGAATCGACAACCAGCAAAGAGCCTTCGCACGAGGCAAGAGAGCGTGAGACCTCATAAGAAAAATCGACATGACCGGGCGTATCCATGAGGTTGAGTTGATAGGTCACGCCGTCCTTGGCTTTGTAATTTAAGCGGACGGTCTGGGCCTTGATGGTGATGCCGCGCTCGCGCTCAATCTCCATATTATCGAGCACCTGTTCCTGCATTTCACGGTCTTCCAGCCCGCCGCAAGTCTGGATCAGGCGGTCGGCAAGCGTGCTCTTCCCATGGTCGATATGGGCGATGATCGCGAAGTTGCGAATCTCTGAAAGGGGTTTAGCCATAGGGTTTTATAGAGGCTTGCGCGGGGAAAGGAAAGACGCTACCGTCGCGCAAATAACAGGAGATTTTTCATGGCTTTATCCAGACAACAATCCATTGCCGTGGGCACCGGGGTCGGCGTGACGATCGCGCTCGTCGTGCTGGTGATGATTTTTGCGTTCAGCTTTTTAGGCCCCGCATCCGAAGCGCCGGCACCAGATGTCGATTTTGTGGAAAGCCAGCTTTAAGCCAGGGCGTTTTGAGGCGCAGGAGTGTCTCTATCAAGCCCTGCATCACGTTCTGAAAGTTCTCTCTCAATAGCAGGGTCTACAGAAACCTGGCCTGTTTTTGGATCGTGAACAACACCTAAATCCGCATAATTCAAAGTCGCAACCTGTCGGTAACCAGAGCCTAAATCGGCGACGTCTGTTCCATTAACAGCACCACCGGAGAGAGATGCTACTCTTGTATCAGAATCTGCAGAAATGCTTGCGGTATCAAAGACGTTTTGAACAGCTTCTTTATAATTTGTACCACTAAGTGTATCTATATCTTCTGCGGTCTGAACGATTGATTGTGGAATTTTATGGCCATGAGCTTGAGCCCATTCTGCATAAGGTTCTGCTATAAACTCAATAAATGGGGCAAGGGGGACCATCAATCTTTGAAACGCCTCTGCTTCTTCCGGACTGAGTTGTAAATTTTCAATCATGTTATTAATGGCAAAATTTGCACCGCCATTCACAATATCATTCAAAAATTGCATGACCATCGGGCCGTCAAGGCGCGCTAATCCTGGTATATCTCCACCTGCGGCTTGAATTGACCTAATAAGATTATCTTTTGCAGCGCGTTTTTCTTCTAAGCTTCCTCCGGACTGAGCAGCCTGAAATTCATCAAAGGCGCCTATAACTTCGTCAATTTCAGCAATGAAACTGTCATCGGTTGGATTATTTCCTATTTCCGTCAATATACCCGTAAGCGCGTTTTGTGCTGCCGGGCCCATTATTGAAGAGTTTAAAAAGCCATTAAGCTGGTCAGGTGAAAACATGCTGTTTCCATCACCGGACGTAACCTTATCTAAAAGGTAATTGGGGAAGTTTTCATTGTTGGCAAAAGTATTTCCAAGTGCTTCCTGAAGCTCTCTGTTACCCGTTTGTTCAATAATTGAGAAAACGCGTTCAATATCTCCATCTGGAAAAATTCCGCCTTGCACTACATCGTTTACCGCTTGAAAACGTTCTCCGGGCGGAGCATTTTGAGCAGCTTCCACAATCTTGTTTAGATAGCCAGGCGCGAATATCTGTATACCCAGTCTGTTAAACATTTCCCCAATTCCGGATGTCGGCGCTTGTGCAGATTCTGTAATTTCTGCAGCCGCTTGCATTTCTTGAGCAATTTGTGGACCTGCTTCCGGACCTGTTAAACCTGAAAATTCGTCAACCATCTTTTACCTTTTTTCCTCTATATAAATTATACGAAAAGGGCTTAAGAAATTGCAAATTTGAGAGGGGTTTTTAGATAAAATTTTATATTTATAATCAGATAGTTATAAGTTTTTTGAAAATAATTCACCCAACAAAAAACCGCCCAAAAGGCGGTTTTTTTAGAACTTTTTTATATCTATCGCAGGGCTGCTTCCATAGCTGGTACATGTCCATTATGTTCTGGCCTTGGGGCATCTCCGGCATTCTCGTCATCTTGCATACCAAAGATTCTTGCCACATGTGAGCGCAAAGAACCTTCAGGTGCTTCTTGACCTTGAGCAACTTCATTATTTGCACTTTCAACAAATAGAGATTTTAGAGATGGTAAAGCTTGATCTCTAATGAAATCGATACTTACCTCACCAATATCCCATACTCTATCAGTTACACCTCTTGCTAGTGTACTTCCCGCAAAGGACGCGGCTAAACCTCCACCAACAAATCCAACTGCTCCACCGACGGCAGCTCCGAACGCTGTTCCAACGACTGGAATTGGGATAGCGGTACCAATTGCGCCGCCAGCCCATGCACCGCCTGCAGCGCCGAGTTTTGCACCTGCAATGAATCCGCCTACACCGCCAGCTAGTCCGGCAGTATCTAATGTTGCTGTTTTAGCTATATCAGTCCCACTTGTGGCAGGGTCACTTAATGCTGTTGCTGTATCTCCATAGCCTAATATGTCAGCGCCTGACCTTGCGGCATGTGCATAGCTTCCGCTGTTCATAAATGCAAGTGTTCCGGCGCCTAAAGCAATTCCGCCTGCAACGACTGCATTTCCTCTAAATGAACTCATAAAACTTCCTGCGCGCGTAAGAATTGAACCTGCTTTACCAAAGAATGAACTGGTTGCACTGCTGATATTACTCATCGTTGTGCGAACAACTCCCGGTTTGGCAACATCGTCCGCAGTATTTGCAGCTGCGCGTCCGGCATCGTCAAATAGATCCATTTGTCCTGTTGCAGCTGCTGCAGTGACGCCAGGTGTCTTATTGCCAAACATGCCTTTAGCAAAGTTAACTCCTCCTCTCACGAGCATGGGAGAAGTTGCTAATCCTGCCGCTAAACCAGATGCTACTAAAGTTGACATATATGGATTACTTGCAAAGTTTTCTCCAATATTCACACCCGTCAGGTTTTCAATATCTGAATTCACAGCATGCAGGGCTCTTTTAAGAGGGCCTTGTGTCTTGAGCATCTCATCAGATAAGGTTTTTCTAAATTCTGGAAATACCTCCGATAAGCCGACCACATCCATGAATTTTGCAATAAATTTAAATATTCCATGGAACCAACCTTCTACACCTGAGTTCTTTTCTGAAACTTCGTTCATGGTGTAAAGGGATGTTAAGGCTAATGCTCCTCCGCCGGTAGCAATAGCACCAGTTGCAACCACTCCACCGATTCCAACAGCTTTCCCTATTCCAGATTTTGAAGCTTCCTGGGTTACTTGATCTACTACTCCAGACTGAGCTCTGGCATGAGAGTTTCTTAAAAATTCTCTATCAGCATCATCTATCTTATCTCCGAGACGTGCGATAACATCATCAGCTTCTCTGGTTGACCCTGCTGCTGCTTTTGCAGCTTCGGTCATTTTTGTAGGCTTTGTTCTAAATAGGTTACCTATTCCTCCTAAGGCGCCCTTAGCAAGCTGAAAAATCTGGTTTGCCTTAGTAAAACGTCCTGCCATCTTTTTATCTCCTACCTTCTATCCCTTCCGTGGTCGTAAAATTATATTTTCCAGAAGTTAGTAAAATATTACCGGAATTGGATGAGTGGATGCAAAAGAGGGGGGATTATTTAATTATTTCAGTATGTTATGGTGTTTTGAGTGTTTTTGTATTTTTTCACTTTTTTACCTTGAGATTCCTCGGCTGCGCTCGGAATGACAAAAAACGGGATGTTTTAAGTGTTTTTGTTATTTTTCAACTTTTTATATTCTTTTGCCCCTGATCCCCGCTCGGGGGCGGGGATGACATTGTAAGGGAATGATAGCGTTTTTGGAGTGTGCGGTGCAAAAAGCAGGGAGTGAGGAGCAGGGAGATTCTCCTTACTCACGGCTTGCGTCTTTCTACTTCTTAGTGACGAAAGTGACGCATGCCGGTAAAGATCATTGCTAATCCGCGGTCATCAGCGGCTTTGATAACTTCTTCATCACGGATCGATCCGCCGGGCTGAATGACAGCAGTGACGCCTGCTTCAGCAGCAGCAATGAGCCCGTCTGCGAAAGGGAAGAAGGCATCTGACCCAACCACCAGATGGGGTGGTTTCTCATAGCCTGCCTCGTCCATTTTCATAGCAGCGATTCGAGAGGAATCACGGCGGTTCATCTGCCCCGCGCCGATGCCGTATGTGGAGCCGTTATGGGCATAGACAATCGCGTTCGATTTCACATGCTTGCAGACTTTAAACGCAAAGAGCATATCGGTGAGCTCTTCCTCTGTCGGTTCGCGTTCGGAAACGACTTTAATATCCTCATCGGTGAGCGTGCCCGTGTCCGCACTTTGAACGAGAATGCCGCCTGCCACTCTGGTGACCATGCGGCGGGGCTCTGTGACATCCGGCATCGCGCCTGTGGTGAGCACGCGGACATTCTTTTTATCTTTTAAGATATCGAGCGCAGCGGATTCGACATCCGGGGCGATAATAACTTCAGAAAAAGTTTCGATGATTTTAGCAGCCGCTGGCGCGGTTAAGGTGCGGTTCAGTGCAATAATGCCGCCAAAGGCGCTGACCGGATCGCAAAACAGGGCACGCTCATAGGCTTCAAGGATATCTTCGCCGGTGGCAACCCCGCACGGGTTAGCGTGCTTGATGATGGCGACGGCCGGATCTTCAAATTCGGCTACACATTCAAAAGCGGCGTCCGTGTCGTTGATGTTATTATAAGAGAGTTCCTTACCCTGAAGCTGGCTGGCGCGGGCGGCGCCCGGACGATCAGATCCGTCAATCAGATAAAGCCCGGCTTTTTGATGCGGGTTTTCACCATAGCGCAAATCCATTTTCTTGGTCCCGGAGACGCTGATACGCGCAGGCATTGGCATATCTTCATCCTGGCGGGAAAACCAGGTGGCAATATTGGAATCATAGGTGGCGGTGAGCGCATAGGCATTGGCTGCCAGTTTTTTGCGTAAAGTGTAAGTGGTTGCACCGTCATGCGCATCCATATCTGCCAGGACGGAATCATAATCTTGCGGGTCGGTGATAATAGTCACGAATTCATGGTTTTTAGCTGCCGAACGGATCATGGCCGGGCCGCCAATATCTATATTTTCAATGCAGGTATCGTAATCTGCGCCTGCCGCGACTGTTTGGGCAAACGGGTAGAGGTTGACGACCAGCATGTCGATATCGGCGATATCATGATCTTTTTGAGCCTGCGTATGGGAGTCATTATCACGGCGGGCGAGAATACCGCCATGCACTTTCGGATGCAGGGTTTTGACGCGGCCATCCATCATTTCCGGAAAGCCCGTATGGTCCGAGATATCTTTAACCTCCAGGCCTGCTTCTTTAATCGCCTTTGCCGTGCCGCCGGTAGAAATCAGTTCCACGCCATGTTTGCTGAGCTTTTCAGCAAATTCTATAAGCCCGTTCTTATCTGATACGGATAAGAGCGCGCGCTTGATTTTCACGGCTTTGGGGTCACGAATAGTCTGCTCTTCAGAGGCTGCAGCGGCCGCATTGCTTTGTGTCATGGAGGTGATTTAAGCCAAAGACGGCCAGCTGCGCAAGTGTTCTTTTACGCTGTTTTGGGTGCTGCGGCGGCTTGCGTTGTGGGTAAGTAAACCCCGCGCAGATCAGGCGCTGCCTGAAATTCGTCTGTAATGCCAATGACAGTTTCCGCGCCGCCCAGGAAGAGATATCCGTCAGGGGCGAGCTGTGCTTTGATTTTACCCAAAACTTTGCCCTTGGTCTCACGGTCAAAATAGATCAGAACGTTGCGGCAAAAGACAATGTCAAACCGGCCAAGACCTGTCATGGAATCCAGTAAGTTGAAATATCTGTATTGGATCATGTTTTTGATTTCAGGTTTGATATGCCATTTTTCATCTACCTGCTCAAAATACTTCATCAGCATGGTAATCGGCATGCCGCGCTGAACTTCGAATTGTGAGTAAATCCCTTCTTTGGCCGTATCCAGAATGTCGGTTGAAATATCCGTGCCGACAATTTCAATATTCCAGCCATTGAGACCGCCATGCTCTTTAATGACCATGGCAAGGGAGTAAGGTTCTTGTCCGGACGAGGCGGCTGCGCACCAGATGCGGACTTTACGCTGGGCACCACGGGTTTTGATGATATGCGGGATCATAACATCCCGGAATGTATCGAACGGGCGCGTATCGCGGAAAAACGACGTTTCGTTTGTGGTCATCGCTTCGATAATGTCTTTGATCAGGCCCGGATCCGCAACACCGCGCAAAGCAGCACTCATTTTATCAAGTGTTTCAAATCCCCATTTTTTGGCAACAGGCGTCAGACGGGAATCGAGCAGGTAGGATTTATCCGGCGTCAGCACGAGGCCGGATTTTTCCATGAGCAAATCTTTATAAACGTCAAAATCTTCAATTCTCATTTATCTTATACTTTCATCATCGCTTTGCGGACCCATGGTCCAATATCATTCAAAGGCAGAACGGCCGCACAAAGATTATTCGTTGCCACTGCGCCGGGCATGCCCCACACAACACTTGTGGCTTCATCCTGTGCAATCACCCGCCCACCCGCAGCTACAAGGTCTTTGCAGGATGGTAATCCATCATGCCCCATTCCGGTGAGAATAACACCCAGCATTTTGTTGCCATATATCTTCAAAAGACTGCGGAACATAGGGTCTACGGAGGGTTTGCAGAAATTTTCCTGCGGCCCGTCATCCAGCCGTATGACAGTGTTTACGCCTTCTCTCATAAGCTTCATATGTTTGCCGCCTGGTGCGACATAGACTTTACCACTTTCAAGAGTTACGCCGTCCGCGCCTTCGTCGGACGGCAGCCCTGTTTGTTTATTAATATGTTGTGCCAAAATAGCTGTGAAGGTTGGCGGCATATGTTGCGTAATGACAATCGGGACATCAAAGTCTGTGAAACTTTTTAGGACTTCAAAAAGCGCTTGCGGTCCGCCTGTCGAACTTCCTATCGCGATAATAGATGGTTTTCCTTTATAAGCACCTGGATCTGTGTTCAGTTTAAAGTCGCTTGTTGCATGAAGGGCCAGTTTAGCCGTTTGTGGTGCAGAGCTATTTTCTATCGGTGTTGTCCGCGCTTTGACAGGGCCCAGAGAATGGACAAGCCTGAGCAGGGTATCTTTAAAATCTCCACCGCCTTGCAGATCTGCCGAACTTGTCGGTTTGGCAATACACTCCGTTGCCCCAAGTTTAAAGGCCTTCATGGTGATTTCCGCGTTGCGTGTCGTCAGCGTGGAGCACATGATAATTTTAGTTTTGGGAGAGGCTTCAAGCAGTTTTGGCAGCGCTGTAATGCCATCCATGATTGGCATCTCAATATCTAAAATGACAATATCCGGATTATATTTTGTGATATTTTCAACAGCTTGTTGCCCGTTTGAAACAGAAGCAACAACTTCTATATTGTCCTCTGTATTCAAAATGCGTGCAATAAAACCCCGCACAATGGCAGAGTCGTCAACAAGCATAATACGCGTTTTAGCGGAATCGGATGTCATGAAAAAAGATGCCCTATTTTTATATACGCATTTAGTCTGAAAGCAGACCAATCTGTTTGAACTTTGTTTCAATGATCTCGCTATCAAAAGGCTTCATGATATATTCATTGGCGCCGCCTGAAATCGCACGCTGAATATGATCCATATCATTTTCTGTGGTGCAAAACACCACTTTCGGATAGGCGCCGTTATCCATTTCACGAAGTTTATGTAAGAAATCAATGCCGTTCATCACAGGCATATTCCAGTCTAGCAAAATGGCTTCCGGCATATTTTGTTCGCAATGCTCATATGCCTTTTGTCCATCTTCGGCCTCTTCACAGGTAAAGCCAAGATCTTCGACAATCCGGCGCGCGACCTTGCGGACAACACGGCTGTCATCAACCACAAGACAGGATTTTGTCATTCTTTTTCTCCCTTAAGATATAAACATGAATTTTAAGCGTGAATGGTTTCGATAAGTTTGGGCACGTCCAGGACCACCATAATTTTCCCTTCCATTTTATATATGCCCATTGAAACAATTTTCCAATGCGGATCAAGTGTCGCGGGGTTACTTTCGTAATCTTTATCTTTTAAATTTAGTACATCTCCCACTTCATCAATGATCAGGCTATAGAGTTCACCACCTTGTTCAACAACCACACTCATTTCCTTGTGTGTGCCCTCCCGTTCGGAGAGCCCAAGGCAGCGGCGGACATTGATGGCTGTTACAATACGTCCGCGCAGATTAAGAGAGCCTGAGACGGCCGCAGGAGAGAGCGGGACTTGCGTGACTTTTTGTTCGCCGAGAACATCCTGGACCTGTAAAACCGGAATGCCAAAAAGCTGATCTGCAATCGTGATTGTCAAAAATTCTTTTGAAGCACCGTAAGCCTGCATATCTTCATCATATGTATCTACTGTTGCAGTCTGAGACATATTAAGCAGCGCCCCCTTCGCTTAAGGTTTGGGATAAAGTATTCAAAAGCTGATCGCGGTCGAATTTAGCAACATATTTGTTAAAGCCGACGACATTACCGCGTTCCATGTCTTCCGGCGTATCATGTGATGTCAGGGCGACCAGCGGGAGATTTTTCCATTCGCTCTCCTCACTGCGGACTTGCTGGGCAAATTCAAACCCGTCCATTTCAGGCATTTCAATGTCTGAAATGATAAGGTCAAAACTCTCGCCTTTTTCACGCATTTTGAGAGCGTGCATGGCATTGTCTAAGACGGTGACGTTGTACCCTGCCATTTTGAGAAGCGGAGAGAGCATATTGCGGAAAAACGGACTGTCATCAATGAGCAGGATCTTTTTACCGTTCATGGCATCCTGGCCATAGGGGGTATCGTCGTGATTTTTAAACCAGTTCTGGTCGTTGCTTTTCAGGATCGTGCCGATATCAACAACATCCGTTGCTTTTTCTTCAATAATAGCACTGCCGATCATGCCATTTCCTTTTCCGGCAACCTGAACATCTATGATGGCTTCGGTGATATCAACGATCTCGTCAACGGCAAGTCCCATGGATTTTTCATGCTCTGTGAAGACAAGAACAGGCTGTTCTCCTTCAGATCCAAGAGGAGGCGAGCCTTCCATTGTGACAAGCGGCATAAGCTTCCCGCGATATTGAACCATATGCTGACCAGAAGCGTATTCAACACTTGCCAGATCAATTTCCTCAAGCCGGGCCACAAGAGAAAGCGGAACGGCTTTTGGTGCGCCGTCTCCGGCCTTAAAGAGCAGAAGAGAGGTTCTGTCGTCCCCTGTATAAGCTGATTTTTCTTCGACAGAGTCTGATGTTTCTGCGCCTTCGGCTTTACCCGTCGCTTTAGCGATACCTGCGGGATCTAAAATCATAATCACGCTTCCATCCCCGAGGATAGTGTTGCCGGAGAACATCTCAATATCTTTGAGAATTTTAGAGACCGGCTTGACTACAATTTCTTCCGTGTCAAAGACGCGGTCGACAATAATGCCGAACAGATACGCCCCGATTTGAGTTACAACAATATAGTCACTTTCTTCTTCAGCTTCTTCTAATGTGTATGTGTGAAGCTGTTCATCCTCAGGTGCGCCGTCTTCTTCCATGGAATCTTCTGTGGGCACATCTTCTACAGCGGATTCTTCAGTAACTGGTACTTCTATGACAGATGGGGGTTCTGCTCTGGGTAAATCAATCTTTTGTGATTCAATGTTCAGCAGATCCGTCAAAGAAACAAGCGGCAGAAGTTGTTCACGCAGGCGGAAGAACGGTACGCCTTTAATGTCTTCAATCTGGATTTCGGATTTTTTATTGATAAGAACAAGTTCTTTAACAGCCAGCTGTGGAATAGCAAAGCGCTCTCCACCCGCTTCGACAATAAGCGCGGATACAATTGCCAGGGTAAGTGGTATCTTAATCGCGAAAGTAGACCCTTTGCCTTCTATAGAGCGCAGTTCAATCGACCCGCCGATCTTTTCAATGTTGGTACGCACGACATCCATGCCGACGCCTCGGCCGGAAACGGCGGTCACTTTTTCAGCTGTTGATAAGCCTGCGTTAAAGATGAATTGCTGGATTTGTTGCGTGGACATATTGTCCAGTTCTTCCTGTGAGGCCAATCCATTGGCGAGCACTTTTTCTTTAATAAGGTCTGTGTTGAGGCCTTTCCCATCATCCTTGATTTCAATGATGATGTGACCGCCTTCATGATAAGCATTCAGAATTACAGTCCCTGTTTCAGGTTTGCCTGCTGCGGCGCGCTCGTCCGGCATTTCAATCCCGTGATCTGCTGAGTTGCGGACCATATGGGTCAGTGGGTCTTTAATCATGTCCAGAACCTGACGGTCTAATTCAGTTTCTGCGCCAAGCATTTCAAGATTGATTTTCTTACCCAGTTCAATAGACAGGTCGCGGATGATCCGTGGCAGTTTCGACCAGGCATTGCCAATGGGCTGCATACGCGTTTTCATGACGCCTTCCTGCAAGTCGGAAACAACATGGTTGAGGCGCTGGAGCGGGGCTGAGAATTCGCTTTCTTTTTGGGTGCGTAGGATCTGTAAAAGCTGGTTACGGGTCAGCACCAGCTCAGAAACCATTGTCATGAGGTTTTCAAGAACATCAACATTGACACGCAAAGATTGTGCAACAGCCGGTTTGTCTCCTGCCGGCGGTGCGTTATTTTGAGCAGCTGCCTTTGCAGGCTCTTCTTTCTTCGGTTCTTCTTTTTTAGCAGCAGGTGCTTCCTTAGGTGTCTCTTGAGGCGCTGCTGTTGCCTGTTCTTTCGCCGCCAGTTCGGCTGCCAGGGCTTCAGCGCGTTTAGCGGCGCGTTCTTCCTCGCTCATTTCATGGGGCATTTTTAGATCTTGTATCTGATCCGGTGGCAGAGCTTCGATACTGTCAAAGAGAGCTTGTAACTCATCACTATCTTGTGACTCTCCCTCATCTTCTTCTGCCTGATCATTGGCTGGGGCCGATTGTTCTTCGGCAGGAGCACTGTCTTGCGGTGGAGGTGTTGCACCGTTTGCCCCGCCGCCTGTCTGATGTACATCGCGGCCTTCATAGACTTCATCCAGCTTTTCGATTAATTCACTGTCATCGCCTTCAGGCTCCTGACCGGTTTCTTCCAGCTCGGCGATGATATCTTTAATGCGATCAAGCGATTCGAAGATTAATGTGACGTAATCAGGTATCACTTCCAGATCACCATCACGGAAGCGGCCCATAATATTCTCGGCATGATGCGCAACTTTCTCCAGGCGTGGCAGACCTAAAAATCCACACGTGCCCTTGATCGTGTGCATCAAACGGAAAATATTTGAGAGAAGATCTTTATCGTTGGGGTTTTGTTCAAGGTTGACAAGGTCAACATCCAGAGCGCCGAGGCTTTCGTTTGTTTCCGTGAGGAATTCAGCAATCAAATCATCCATAGCTTCAGTTTCTCCAAAAATCCCCGCAGCATTTGAAAAAGATATCTTAACAAAATGCCAGAATTTGGTTAACGGGGCGTTACTTTATTATGAAATAGAGATACTTAAGTGGTGTACATGCCGGGAATCATAGCAGAAAAAAAATGAAATCACACGGCGCTTTTACGCATTTTTACAAAACTGCATACAATAAGATTTATGTGGTTTTTAGCACGGTTAAGGTCAAAGTGACTTTGCCGTCTTCTTTGCCTGTAATCTCAATGCCAAAGCCGTATTTCTTGGCGAGAACACCGATTGTATAGGGATGCACAAGACGCGGGTCGAGATTTTCAGGAGCAATTTTACCGGCAAGCGCGTCTTCAACCTGATCACGTACGCCTGCATCCGGTCCTTCGGCAAGCACGAGCGTGTCGTTGCTTTCAGACGGTTTCACAGAAATTGACCCGCCTTTGGGCAAACATTCAACACCTAGCATCATGGTGCACATTAGCATTTTACAAAAAGCGGGCGGAAGCGGGGAAGGCCCAAGTGGTCCGAACGGGTCCCATGTCTGGGAGATTTTACCTTCCCCTGCAATTAGGCCTGAAAAGGCTTTTTGAATATCTTCGGGTTTAATGTTCGGGTCTGCCCCGCCGGCTCCATAGGCAAAGCGGAATGCCTGTAATTTGCCCGCGGCCTGCGTGGCACTGTAAGAAATAAGGTTGATCGCTTCGTCGCCTGCCTCGGCGCCCATTTCCTGCATGAACTCAACGCCGTTATTCACCGCGCCAACAGGGCTAATGATGTCATGACAAATGCGTGAGGAGAGAAGTTCGATGGTTGTGGCCAGATCGTCAGACTCGCTCATGCTTTTTTGTCCTTTTAAAAGAGATTTGAAATCAGACCTCTAGAGTAATGTCCTGCCCGCATTTGGCAAGCTCTTTGGTAAGACTGTCCAGAAGTCTTTTTAGCCCGTCCGGGGTTTCACTTTCTGCACGCATAACAAGGGCGGCTTGTGTATTAGACGGGCGCAAAAGCCACCACCCGTCAGCATTTGTCACGCGCACGCCGTCAATGTCTGAAATTTCGGTTCCGGCAGGCGTGCTTCGTTTTATGTTTTCAACAATCTGCCCGGCGATTTTGAATTTTTCATCTTCAGCCATATCAATACGAATTTCAGGTGTACTGTGCAATTTAGGCAAGTGCGCTGTCATGTCCGAAAGCGGTTTGTCCGCAGCTGCAACGGCGTTGATTAGACGAATGCCACAATACAGCGCATCGTCATAACCGTAATAAATATCATTAAAAAAGATATGGCCACTCAGTTCACCGGCCAGAGGCGCGTTCAGTTCCGCCATTTTGGATTTAATGAGAGAATGCCCGGTTTTCCACATAACAGGCTGTCCGCCCAGTCGTTCAATTTCTTCAAACATAATATGAGAGCATTTCACATCACCGATGATTGGCGCGCCGGGATAGGACTTTAAAATCTCTGCAGCATAAATTGTCAGCAAGGTGTCGCATCGCAGCACCTCGCCTTTTTCATTCAGTGCACCTATCCGGTCGCCATCCCCGTCAAAGGCGATGCCGAAATCGCATTTATTATCCAGAACGGCCTGACGCAGGTCAGCGAGGTTTTTATCAACGGTCGGGTCAGGGTGATGATTTGGAAAAGCACCGTCTATGTCGTCATAGAGAAGGATATGTTCTCCCGGCAGGCGCGCGGTGAGCTTTTTTAAAATTTCACCTGCAGCGCCATTACCTGCATCCCAAGCAATTTTGAATGTTTTGTCTGTATTCAGGTCTTGAAGAAGTCTTTCAATATAATCTTCTTGGAGATCAACCTCCTTCAAGCTTCCTTCGCCGTTGGCAAAATCTCCGCTTTCGGCAATTTTGCCAAGATCTTGTATCTGTTCGCCAAAGACGGAGCCTTTGGCTGTTTGCATTTTAAAGCCGTTATAATCGGATGGATTGTGCGACCCTGTAACCATGATTCCTGCATCGGATTTAAGATGCTTCACAGCAAAGTAAAGCATGGGGGATGGGCCAAGACCGATCGCCGTGACATCCAGCCCGGTTTCCATCAGGCCCTTAATGAGGGCATCCGTCAGGGCTGGAGATGTCAAACGGCCATCATAACCAACGCAGATTGTCTTTCCATCCTGGGCGGACAGCATGGTACCAAAGCTTAGCCCAAGCGTATAAGCATCTGACTCTGATAGGTTTTTGCCGACTTGCCCACGAATATCATATTCCCGTAGAATTTCAGGATCGAAACGCTTCGTTTTTAATTCCTGAGAAGGCATAGAGCTAGCTGGCTGCGGCATGGCGGGGGCTATCAATCGTATCATCCTCTAAACTATCAAGCATCGCCCGGATGTTTGGGGCGATTTCTGCATCATCCAAGGCAAAGGCCAGATTGGCTTCTAAAAACCCAAGGCGGCTGCCGCAGTCATAGGTTTTACCGTTAAAAGTGACTGCATGAAAATCCTGTTTTTGCATCAGGCGCAGCATGGCGTCCGTGATCTGGATTTCATTGCCAGCCCCTGTTTGCTTTTCAGCCAATAAATCAAAAATTTCAGGCTGCAGAATATAACGTCCATTAATGTAAAAATTTGATGGGGCACTTCCAGGCGCAGGTTTTTCAACCATATCCTTAACTTTCATGGCGTCTTTGCCGGTTTGCTCTATGGCAACAATCCCGTATTTAGTGGTTTCTTCCGGGGCACATTCTTCAACGGAAATAATATTCCCGCCTGTTTCACTATAGCTATTCATCATGGTTTTCAGGCAGGGTGGATCACTTTTTACCAGCATGTCAGGAAGGAGCAGTGCAAATGGCTCATTGCCGATAATCTCCCGGGCGCACCAGACGGCATGACCAAGGCCGAGCGGGTATTGCTGTCTTGTATAGCTGATTTGTCCGGGTTCAGGCAGTTCAGAACGGATACGTTCCAGAACATCTGTCTTGCCGCGCTCTTCGAGCGTTTTTTCAAGCTCAAAAGCCATATCGAAATGATCTTCAATAACGGCTTTGCCGCGGCCCGTGACAAAAACGAAATGTTCAATGCCTGCCTTTTTAGCTTCTTCCACGGCATATTGCAGAATCGGTTTATCCACGATCGGCAACATTTCCTTTGGCATGGCTTTGGTGGCAGGCAGAAAACGCGTGCCGAGTCCCGCAACAGGGAAGACAGCTTTGCGAATAGGTTTTACGTCTTTATTCATAAGGCTTAGATGTTACATACTCGAAGGGTGATTGCAACCGCTGAGCCCGCTTATCAGCCCTTTAGGAGCCGGTCACGTGCGGCATTGATTTTCTTGGTCATCCAGTCCGATCCGCCGCTATCGGGGTGTATTTTTTTCATGAGGCTTTTATAAGCGGTTTCAATCTCTTCCGCGCTCGCATTGTCCTCCACACCTAAAATTTCCCGGGCTTCGCTTGTGCTCATATTGATCGGGCTTTTGGAAATGTCATTATAGATACGCTCTTCGCGGTTAACGTTTTTATGGCTTTCCCAGACTGAGTAGATCAAAGGCCAGAGCGCCGCTACACCGCCAATAATTGCCGGCAGGCGGCCTGTAATGGCAAGCAAAAAGACAAGTCCGGATACGGCCAGCGTGCCGATGACGACAATAAGAGTCCCGATTTGCTTACGGTTTGCGCGCGTCAGGAACCGGTAGCCGGCTGCAAGCGTGACGATAATCCCTATGGTCAGGAGAATATAGGTCATGAGGGACATTCTATCGTGTTTTACGTCCGCCCGTCCAGCCGCCTTATCCATTCTTGCGCGGGCGTCCCCATGGATTTAGAGTATCCGGATGACACAAATCAAGGACAGGCTGGCGGCTTTACGCGCCGAAATGGAAGCACAAACGCTGGATGGATATCTGCAGCCCTATAGTGATGCATGGCAAAGTCACTTTGTGCCCGCCCATGCAAACCGCCTGCGCTGGCTGACCGGGTTTACTGGATCGGCCGGAACAGCAATTATCTTAAAAGATAAAGCTTCTGTCTTGTCGGATTCGCGCTATACGATCCAGCTTCAAAATCAGCTGGATAAAAATCTGTTTGAAAGCGGCGATACGGCCAAATTATCTATCGGCAAATGGATTGCCCAAAATGCGGGTGGCGGCATGGTGATTGGATATGATCCAAAACTGATTACAATCACCCAGCGCGATTTGATTGAAAAAGACCTGGCAGATAAAGATATTACGCTTTTGCCGTTATCTGATAATCCGATAGACCAGATCTGGACGGATGGGCATGACACGCCTGCTTATGATCCGGTGCGGATTTTTCCGGAAAATATAGCGGGGAAAAGTGCGGGTACAAAAACCAAGGAGATTTTTGACGCGCTTAAAAAAGAAAAACTATCTTATTATCTTGTCACGCAAACAACGGCTTTGTGCTGGATGCTCAATGTACGCAGCAATGATACGGCCTGTTTGCCGGTGGTAAATTCCTATGCACTTTTAAATCTGCAGGAGGGCACGGTTGAGTGGTTTGTTGATGAAACCCGCGTGTCTGATGAGGTTCGGGTCCATATTGGAGAAGATACTACAATATATGATGTGGAAACACTGGATCTAAAGATTAAAAAACTTACCGGCCGGGTCGGGCTTGATGGCAATGCGCCGGATTATTTTTTCCAGCTTTTAAAAGAGGGGGGTGCACAGGCCGTTTTCCTCAAAAACCCGGCTATTGCTTTAATGGCAGAAAAAACACCTGCAGAAGTGCAGGCCATGAAAGATGTACATGTGCGCGACGGGCTGGCGGTTACACAGTTATTGCACTGGCTTCAAACCGGAGTGCATAAAGATTTGCATGAAGCAGATATCGCCGCGCAGTTTGAGGGTTTCCGTGGTCACGCTAACAGTTATCGCGGACCGTCTTTTCCGCCGATCATCGGTTACGGATCCAACGGCGCGATTGTTCATTATACGCTGGAAGAAGGAGAACAAGGTGCAGGTTTGGATAAGCCCGATATGCTCCTCATGGACACGGGCGGGCAATATGAAGACGGTACGACCGATATTACCCGTACGATATTTTATGGCGATGGCGTGCCGTCTGAAGAAATGAAACATCATTTCACGCTGGTGCTGAAAGGGCATATTGCGCTGGCCAGAGCGCGCTTTCCGAAGGGTACAACAGGCGCGCAGGTGGATACGCTGGCACGCTCGGCTCTTTGGGCGGAAGGACTGAATTACGGGCACGGGACCGGGCACGGGGTCGGCACGGCGCTCGATGTCCATGAAGAATCGGCGAATATTCATCCGCGCGGCCATGTCGCTTTTGAGCCCGGCATGATTATCACCAATGAGCCGGGCTATTACCGCGAAGGCCATTATGGCATTCGCATTGAAAATATCCTGACAGTCAGGGAAAGCGATGCAGGGGATATGCTTGAATTTGAAACCATTACCCTCGCGCCGATTGATAAAAGCCTCATAGATGTTTCGATTTTAAATCCATCTGAAATTGAGTGGATCAATAGCTATCACGCGCGTGTCTATGAAACGCTTTCAAAACATCTTGAGGGTGATGTGCGTGACTGGCTGAAAGAGCAAACGAAGCCTATGTAAGGCTCTGCTTGGTAGATAGCGCCCTGAATTTGTCTCTTTTATCTGATTTCTGGCATAATTCTTTTTTACCAAAACGAAAGGTGCACAAGCATGGCGAAGACATTTGCTGACATAATGGACCGAAGCAGCTTGGATGAACTGGAAGAGCGTTTGCACGATATCTGCGCAAATCTGGAAAAAGAGGGATATCACAATCTAGATGTTGCGGTGGCGCTCGTGAAGACTGCCAACATACGTGCTGAAAAAGAAGGACCTGTCTTGGCGGAAGCTTTTGCTTTTCGCCAGATCGAAATCCAAGAAAAATACCTCCGAAATGTGGCTGCGCTTGTAGAAGAGGTTGGTTTGCGTATTGAAGCTGAAAAGCAAAAAAAACCATCGAATTAATGACAGTTATTCTGGTTTTATAACTATTTTTACTATCAAGAAGAAGACTATGGAATAAAAAAACCGCCCAACTATGATAGAGTAGGCGGTTTGTTTTTTCTTTCTTAGAAGGTTTCTGACCTAGTCGCGTTTTTTGCGGGCCAGCTTGCGCGCGCGCCGAACACTTTCGGCTTTTTCACGCTTGCGCTTCTCGGATGGCTTTTCAAAGTCTTTGCGCATTTTCATCTCGCGGAAAATCCCTTCGCGCTGCATCTTCTTTTTCAGCACACGCAAGGCCTGCTCGACATTATTATCGCGCACAGTTACCATGACCATCTTTTACATCACCTTCTTTCTTTTTTGTCTTTTTAAGGCCATATTCAGCCTTAAAATGTGCCACTTACCTAGCGGCTGTACCGCAGGATTGCAAGGATTAAATGCCCCATTACATGCTAATTAGGAACACTCATTATAGCATATATGCACTGATTTTCCTGTTTTTGGCCTTAAACCCTGTTTTTGCACAGGATATTGCGCCTGAGCCGGCGACGGGCTTTACGGCCAAAAGCGCCGTCTCCGGGCGCGATTTCATGATTGTCACCGCCCATCCGCTGGCGACGAAAGCAGGCTATGACATCCTCAAGCGCGGCGGTACGGCCGCCGATGCAGGCATCGCCGCCCAGCTTGTCTTAGGGCTGGTGGAGCCGCAATCTTCGGGGCTTGGCGGGGGTGGTTTTGCGCTTTATTTCGACAAGGCGCGCGGACGATTAATTTCCCTGGATGGGCGGGAGACGGCGCCTGCGACAGTCGGTAAACATCTTTTCCGGGGCTCAAACGGCCAGCCGATGAAATTCTTTGACGCCGCCGTCGGTGGGCGCGCGATCGGCGTGCCGGGCCTTCCTGCACTTTTAGGGAAGCTACATGAATGGCATGGCAAGCTGCCCTGGCGGGATTTATTTTCACCTGCCATTGCCCATGCTGAAACAGGCTTTCAAGTCACGCCGCGCCTTGCGCAAATGGTTGCCAAAGACCGTTCACGCCTGCGCCGGTATACAGATACGCGTTTGTATTTTTATCCGGACGGGGTGACACCTGTACAGGCAGGATATTTGCTGCGTAATCCAGATTATGCGGAGACGTTGCGTGGGTTAGCAATTAATGGCGCGCAGAGTTTTTATAATGGTCCGAATGCGCAAAGCATGATCGAAGAGATCAGAAATTTACCGGATGCGCCGTCTGCCATGACGATGGAAGATCTTGAAGGCTATCATGTCAAAGAGCGCCAGCCTGTCTGCGGACCGTATCGCGGATACCGGGTCTGTTCCATGAACGAACCATCTTCCGGCGGACTGACTCTTTTAAACGCGCTTGGCATTTTACAGCATTTTGATCTCCGTGCTCTGGGCAAAGAGAATGTCAAAAGCTGGCATCTGATTGGGGAAGCCAGCCGGCTTGCTTTTGCTGATCGCAATTTTTACATGGCAGATCCGGATGTAGTGAACACGCCTGGTGTGAGGCTTATTGATCCTGCTTATCTTAAAGCGCGTGCAGCATTGATTTCAAACAAACCAATCCAGCAGGCCATGCCGGGCAAACCGCCGGGCTGGGGTGGAGCTTTACCTGCGCCTGATACAGCATCAAAACCGCCTGGAACAACACATATCTCAATTGTAGACCAGTATGGGAATGCTCTCTCCATGACGACATCGATTGAGAATGCGTTTGGATCACGCGTCATGGCGAACGGGTTTTTACTCAATAACCAGCTCACAGATTTTTCATTCGAAGCTGAAAAGAATGGAGTATCTGTGGCCAATGCTGTCGCCGGGGGCAAACGCCCGCGCTCGTCCATGTCGCCGGTGATTGTGTTCGACCCACAAGGAGAGCCTGTTCTGGTGATTGGTTCTGCAGGTGGCAGTGCGATTATCGGCTACGTGCTTCAACGTATCATCAGTATCATTGACTGGGATATGGATATCCAGAGTGCTCTAGACACACCGCATATTCTTCATCGCGGCAGCGCTTTTGAAATGGAAGAGGGGCAGACGGGTTTAAAAGAAACTCTTGAAAAAGCCGGGCACCCGGTTGAGGTCAAAGATCTGAATAGCGGGCTCACCGCTATTCACCGCATCGGCGCCCTGTATTTCGGTGCCGCCGACCCGCGACGTGAGGGTATGGCGATGGGAGAGTGATTAAACGGCTGGCCTTAAATGATCCAAAGCTGCTTCAAAGGCTGCAAGTTGGCACTGCACCGCTTTTTCAAACATTTCCTCTTCATTTGCTGCTAAAAGCTCCGGGACGACTTCGGTAACAAAAACATGGTTGGCGTATGAATTCAGAAAAGTGCGTGTAAACCCCCTCTTATCACCCGAAGCCCAGACAGTTCCTACTTTACACGGGTACCCGGTGACGGATGCACAGGTTGTTATTCGAGAGTGTTGCGCTACATTTGATAGGATTTTTTGGGCAATTTTTTTTCGTTCTTCCTTAAGTGTATCCGGGCATTCTGAAGCCATAAGATGAAATCCGTTCGGATTTCTATTTCCGTCTCCGTTAGATTTTCCGCCATAGCGTTTAGTACGCATCTTTCTCCAAAGCTTAATGTCTGAATCGTTTGTTTCATGAAAATCCAGAGCAATCGCAAAAGGGGGCATGTCAGCAATTTCAAACATAAAAGATTCCGCCGTGCTAACTCTCCCAAAATCACTTCCACCAACAATCATATGCCGGTTTGGATCCAGGGCATCTTCGTAGACCCATCTCTGATTGTGAACGTAAGACCAGGGAAACAGGCAGGGAAAAATAACAATATTGATATCAGGCGGATCTGCGCTCTCATTAAACTGTTCAGCAATACGCACACAGGCTTCAACGCCGCTGGGTTCATTCCCGTGCACGCCACCAATGAGCAGGATATTTGGATTCCCGTTACCAAGATCACCTATAGTGACAAAGAGATGGTCGAATTTTTCATCCCCGCTTTGTGAAGTGCGGTAGGTTGTAAGTGAAATATGATTTGAGTCGAGCTTTTGCAGACGTGAGACAACATTAGCCTCATAATCACGCCTGGAGTCTGCAGGCTGTGACAGGACAGCGTCCTGCCATTTGCGCGTATCTTCCGGTGCCCACTTACCGCTTTTTGCAAAACAATCAGGATCAAACATAGCGGCATACTAAAAAAGAATCTATAATATGTCAAACAAAATCAAGCCGCTTTGCGGGTTTTGAGGTTGAGGGCCGCTTCCATGAGGGTTTTGGTATATTCGCTTTGAGGACCGGAGAAGATATCTGTTGCCGGACCCTGTTCGATAACTTTGCCATCCTTCATCACAATAAGCTCATGCGCCATGGCGCGGACCACGCGCAAATCATGAGAGATAAATAGATAGGCCAGATTATGGCGTTCCTGCAAATCACGGAGCAGGTCAACGATTTGAGTCTGGACAGAGACATCGAGCGCGCTGGTCGGCTCATCCAAAACAACGAATTTCGGTTCCAGTACCATCGCGCGGGCAATGGCGATACGCTGACGTTGTCCGCCTGAAAATTCATGCGGATATCGGTGACGGGTCGCAGGATCAAGGCTGACATCTTCTAGAGCGGCGCAGACAAGATCATCGCGTTCTTGCGCGGAAATATGTTTACGATGAACCTTTAAGCCTTCGCCGATAATATCGGCAACGCTCATGCGCGGAGACAGCGCGCTAAACGGGTCTTGAAAGACGATCTGCATATCGGCGCGCAAAGGCAGCATCTGTTTCTTGCCGAAGGTTGAAATGTCCTGTCCGTTAAAATTGATATGGCCTTTGCCGTTTAACAGCCGCAAAAGTGCATAGCCCAAAGTTGATTTCCCTGAACCGCTTTCCCCGACAATGCCAAGCGTGTGTCCGGACTGGATGTTGAGATCAATGCCATCAACCGCTTTCACCCAGTCTGTCACTTTGCCCCAGAAGGATTTTGCTTTGGGAAAATGGACTTTGATGTCTATGCCGTCTATCAGGACAGGTTTGTTCTTATCTGCAGGCGGGGCGGAGCCGCGTGGCTGCGCATTCAAAAGCATTTTGGAATAGTCGTGTTTGGGCGAGGCAAAGATTTTTGCAGTGTCATCCTGCTCGACGATTTCCCCGTTTTTCATGACGCAGACATGATCTGCAAATTTTTCAACAATCGAAAGATCATGCGTGATCATCAGCATTGCCATACCGAGATCGTTTTGAAGTTTTTGAAGCAGTTCGAGAATTTCAGCCTGCACGGTGACATCCAGCGCTGTGGTCGGTTCATCGGCAATCAAAAGCTCCGGGTTATTAGCAAGCGCCATGGCGATCATCACACGCTGGCGCTGCCCGCCGGAGAGTTCATGCGGGTAGGCGCCAAGCCGGTCTTTCATCATAGGTAATTGGACGAGATCAAGGAGCTCGCATACGCGCATCCGGGCCTGCTCTTCACTCATTCTTTGATGTGTGCGCAGCACTTCGCCGATCTGTTTGTCTATTGTGTGAAGCGGGTTCAGTGCTGTCATCGGTTCCTGGAAAATCATCCCGATCTGCGAGCCGCGGATCGTGCGCATGATTGTATCTTTTTTACTAACCAGTTCCTGTCCGTTAAATGTAATGGAAGATCTTTGCGGATGACTTGCCAGCGGATACGGTAAAAGCTGCATGACAGACAAAGCTGTAACCGATTTCCCGGAGCCGCTTTCGCCAACCAGCGCCACTGTCTGTCCTTTCTCAACTGAAAAAGAGACGTTTTTGACGGCGTGAAACACGCCGTCCTGACCTTTAAAATCAACGGAGAGGTTTTGGATGTTTAAGAGAGGCGCGCTCATAGCCGCGAGTTTACAGCGCTTTCTATGTTCAGGGCAGTGTAAATCTCTTCTGTGATCCGGCTGTCCACAGCACGCATGTCTTCCAGCGGCAGATCATCAAGCTTGCAGCCTTTTTCCTCGGCCAGTTTGACGATTTGCCCGGTGATATGATGGGCATCGCGAAAGGGCAGGTCCAGTTCACGGACAAGCCAGTCGGCAAGCTCTGTTGCTGTGGCATAGCCACTCTCGGCAGCTTTGCGCATTTTATCTGTGTGCCAGGTGGCGCTGCTTAGCATGCCGGTCATTGCCTCCAGGCACAGGCAAAGCGTATCGAAGCTATCGAACACGGGTTCTTTATCTTCCTGCTGGTCTTTATTATAGGTGAGCGGCAGGCCTTTCATCACTGTCATAAGTGTGATGAGGTTTCCATTGAGGCGTCCCGTCTTGCCGCGCACAAGCTCCGCCGCATCCGGATTTTTCTTCTGTGGCATAATGGAGGAGCCTGTCGACCATTGATCGGAAAGTGTAACAAACCCGAATTGCGGCGCGCACCAGAGAATAATTTCTTCAGCAAGGCGGGAGAGATGCAGGCCTGCTTGCGCACAGGCAAAGAGAAACTCATTGGCGAAATCGCGTGCCGAAACGGAATCCATTGTATTGGCTGTTGGTTTGTCAAAGCCAAGCGTTTTTGCAGTTTGTGCGCGGTCAATCGAAAATCCGGTTCCTGCAAGGGCTGCAGCGCCGAGCGGACATTCATTCAGGCGTTTGCGGCAATCTTCAAAACGCGATTTGTCGCGTTGTGCCATTTCACGATAAGCGCCCAAATGCCAGGCGAGCGTTACAGGTTGTGCGACCTGTAAATGTGTAAAGCCGGGCATGATTGTATCTTCATGTTGAGATGACAATTTTTCTAATGTGGCCTGATAGATTTCAAGTTTTTCCATCAAAATATCACAGGCCTCGCGCACCCAAAGGCGGAAGTCGGTGGCGACCTGGTCATTACGAGACCGCGCCGTATGAAGCCGCCCGGCAGCATCTCCGATAATTTCTTTCAGGCGTGTTTCGATATTCATATGAATATCTTCAAGAGCCGTTCTGAATTCAAAGGCGCCGTTTTCAATTTCATCTCGAATTTGATCGAGGCCTTTTTGAATAGCTTTATTATCTTCTGTAGAGATGATGCCCTGCGCGGCCAGCATCTCTGCATGCGCTTTGGAGCCTGCAATATCCTGCTTATGGAGGCGCTTGTCGATATCAATAGAGGCATTGATCTGCTCCATGATATCGCTGGGTTTTTCTTCAAACCGCCCGCCCCAGATGGCACTTGATTTTTTAATTGACATAATGATAATTTATGTTGATATATTGTTTATGTAATATTAAGGTTTTACTGCTTTACTCTAAGGGCATTTGCAGGTTTTTAACATGATAAAGAAGCGGAGTGAGGGATGAAACGTTTTTCTGTGCCAGGAAAAATTGAACGATCCGTTGAGTTAGACGGCCTCGAGGCAGATGAAAACACATACCTTCTTTTCTATAAAGAGGGTGTCAGCGGTAACAGCTATATGGCCTTCCGGCAAAGACCCGAAAAGGGGCAGGGGCATCAAACGTATTTGCTGGTCCTGGATGGCGTCCGTCTATCAGAGAATAGTCGCGAGGAACTGTTTCAGAGTATAACAAATTCGGCGGCGACTCTGGTTGAGGATTTAGAGAAAGAGGGCATGCGCCTGCATATGAAAAAATGGGCTTCTTTGTCTATGAATGCAGATCACGTGATTGACAATATCGAAGCTGTTTTATTGAGAGAGGCCTGTAAAACGGGAACAGCTGTCAGTCTTGCCTGTCTTGCTGAGTATGGTGTGACAGGGCAACAGGCCCAGGATACGGCCCTTAGATATAGCACTGAGGACGTTGTGAAAGCGCTTGCGCAGCGTTTCCCGAAAGGGCCGCCATTACTGGGCGGGGACAGAGTAAACGCTCCTTTGACTACGACTTATAGCCTGAACGCACCAGGCAAGCCTGCCGAAGCTGGCGGAGGAACGGAAGAGGTTATCGTATCAGAAAAAATCAATACAGGTCTTGTGGTGGAATTGTTAGAAGATGCGCCCTTAAAAATTAAAACTCAAACGCTATCAGGTGAAGTTGGCAAAAAGAGTACAGGGCCGGGGGAGCCTACCTTCTAACCATAGTATTATTCCTTAACCGTACGGCGTTGATCTTGATAAAGCCGTCCGCGTCTTTCTGATCATAGCCGCCTTCTTCATCCATGGAGGATTGGAGCGGATCGTAGAGCGCATTAGGTGAAGTACGGGCAAGCGGGTAGGCCATGCCTTTGAGGAGCTGGATATCAACAGTACCGTTCACCGTTTCCTGCGCTTTGTTCATGGTTGTTATCAGCAGATCAAATTCAGGGGAAAACCAGAACCCGTTATAAATTAAATGCGCCATATCAATGGAGAGACGGTCGCGGATACGTATGACTTCCCGGTCCATGGTCAGGCCCTCAAGGTCGCGGTGCGCTTTATAGAGAATTTCCCCACCCGGCGTTTCATAGACGCCGCGCGATTTAATGCCGACAAAGCGGTTTTCAACCATATCCAGCCGGCCGATGCCATGTTTTGTGCCCAGATCATTGAGATAGGTAAAGAGCTGCAGGGCGCCTGTAACGGTTTTGCCGTCATTTTTATTTTCAACTTTGACTGGAATGCCCTGTTCAAATGTAATGGAGAGAATATCCGGCGTGTCCGGTGCGTCTGCTGCCGATGCTGTGCGGGAATAGACATCTTCTGCACAGGCGGCGCCGGGGTCTTCGAGAATGCCTGCTTCGTGGGAAATATGCAGAAAGTTATCATCTTCCGAATAGGGTTTGGAACGAGAGGCCTTGACCGGAATGCCGTACTGATCTGCATAATTGAGCATATCTGTCCGGCCTTTAAAGCGGGTCAGGAAACTATCCATTTTCCACGGGGCAAGGACTTTAATGTCGGGCTTAAGCGCGTAGTAGGAGAGTTCAAAGCGCACCTGGTCATTACCTTTACCCGTTGCACCGTGACTGACATAAGCTGCGCCTTCTTTTTCAGCAATCTCGATCTGGCGTTTGGCAATGATTGGCCGTGCCACAGATGTACCAAGGAGATAACGCCCTTCATAGATGGCCTGTGATTTAATCGCCGGGAAGATGTAATCAGTAATAAATTCTTCTTTGAGGTCTTCAACATAGACTTTACTGGCGCCGATTTTTTCTGCTTTCTCGCGCGCGGCCTCAAAATCTTCTTCTTGTCCGACATCTGCGATATAAGCAACGACATCGTAACCTTCTTCGATGAACCATTTCAAAATAACCGATGTATCGAGACCGCCCGAATAGGCAAGAACGATTTTTTCTTTAGACATGTTTTTATTCTCCTTTAAATATCTACCCCTGCATCTTCCAAACACCAGGCAAGTATTGCTTTTTGTACGTGTAAACGATTTTCAGCTTCATCATAAATGACAGATTGGGGACCTTTGGCAACCTCTTCTGTCACTTCTTCCCATTCATGAATCGGCAGGCAGTGCATGAAAATTGCTGTTTCTTTGGCCGCAGCCATAATATCGGCGTTAACCTGATAGGGGAGAAATTTTTCAATTTCTTTTCCGTCCTGCCCTAAAGACACCCATGTGTCTGTCACGATAACATCAGCTTCATGTGCCGCTTCTAGGGGCTTGATCGTATTAAAAGGCGTGGACATAACAAATTCAAATCCAAAAATATCGGCTGCCTGTTCATAGGTTTTGCTGACATTATTGTCATCGCCCAGCCATGCGATTTTCTTGCCTTCTATGCCTCCCAATTTTTCTTCGATGGTCATCATGTCGGCTATGATCTGGCACGGGTGAGAGAGGTCTGTCATGCCGTTAATGACGGGAATGTCTGCATGGCGGGCAAGTTCTTCCATATCGGTGTGATTGCTCATTCTGACCATGATCGCATCGACATAGCGGGACATGACTTTGGCTGTACTTTCAATGCTTTCAGCGCCGCCAAGCTGGCTGTCTCCTTTGGTCATGACGACCGTGTGTCCGCCAAGTTGTTTCATCGCGACATCAAAGGATATGCGTGTACGGGTTGAGAGCTTGTCGAACATCATGGCCAGCGTCAGGCCTTTAAAGATTTGCGGCGGTGAATATTTTTGAGCCTTCAGGTCATGCGCGGTTTTGAGGATATGTTTAAGCGCATCCGGCTCAATATCACTTAAATTGATAAAGTTACGTTTCATCAACTTTTCCGGATCACATGCCCGATTTTATTGAGAGCTTCATCAACATGATCTTTTGTGAAGATAAGTGGCGGAGTCAGGCGAAGAGACTTGTCCCCGGCCTGAGTGGCAATGAGGCCGCCTTCAAGTAAGTCATTCAGAACGGTTTTAATGTCATAGGCTGTATCAACGCCGATCATGAGGCCAATACCGCGCACTTCTTCAATCGAATTAGTCTCACTTTTGAGTTTGTTGAGTCCTTCTATGAGATAGTTCCCGGTTTCTGTTACATTTTTGAGAAACGCCGGATCACTGATTTGTTTCACGGTTTCATAAGCCAGGCGTGTGCCGAGCGGGTTGCCACCATAGGTCGTGCCGTGATCGCCCGCACTAAAGACACTCGTGAATTTCTTTTTGCCTAAAAATGCGCCGATAGGAAATCCTGCGCCCATGCCTTTGGCAATGGCGATGAGATCCGGCTCAACATCATAATAATCATGGGCGTAAAGTGTTCCAAGTCGCCCCATGCCTGCCTGTATTTCGTCGCTGATCAGGACAATGTCATGTTCTGTACATAGATCGCGCAAGCCTTGTATAAAGTCGTTTGTAGCCGGACGAATGCCGCCTTCGCCTTGAACAGGCTCAACAATTACCGCGCAGGTTTTATCAGAGATAAGAGCTTTAACGCTGTCCAGATTGTTAAATTCTGCGAAATGAATACCCGGCAGATAAGGCGCATAATAGTCCTGCTTTTTTCTTTTATATGTACAGCTTGCCGCCCCGTATGTGCGTCCATGAAAGGAGCAGTCAAAAGCAATGATCTCTTTACAGTCCGGGGATTTGTTAAAATGCGCCCATTTGCGTGCAAGCTTTAAACAGCCTTCCACAGCTTCTGCACCAGAGTTACAAAAGAAAACCTGCTCTGCACAGCAATGTTCAATTAAAAGCTCTGCGCATTCGACTTTTGGTTCAGAAAGCGTATAGCCGTCGCACATAATGAATTTTTGAAGCTGATCGATGGCGGCTTTTGTATACTCCGTATTGCCGTGTCCGAGAGAAGAAACAGCAATACTGGCCGCACAATCGAGATATTGTTTACCATCCGTATCATAGAGGTAACAACCATCCCCGCGTTCCAGGCAAATATCCCTATGTGGATAAAGCGGCATGATGACGTTTTCGGCGCGTTCTTTCCAGCTTTGGGTCATGGCTTCTTTCCTCTTTCAAAAGGAGTTTACGCTGGCGCGGCGCTTTGAGCAATATCAGGAGCAGATACAATATGCTCTGCGGCAGGAAAATGCCTGACAGGTGATAAGACCGCTTTTTCTAAAATAGCGCTTTCATATGATTCTCCTGGAAAGACGGCACGGGCCGTTATCTCAAAATCCTGATATGTATCCAGCGCTTTTTGATTGCTTAATGGGGTCTTCAAGGCCAAGTGCGTTATGCCTTCACGATAGGCCAGTGCTTCAATCTCCTGCAACATGGCAGAAAAGCTTCTTAAGCTTGAGACGGATGTGATAATAAATGTCTGATCATTTTTGATGCCATTTGGGTAATCCTTAAAGCGACTTTCATCGCTTGTCCCCCTAAATAAAAGGCATTGGCCGCAAACGGTGCCATCTTGATTTTTGGCCTGGATCATGAAATCTGTTGCGCGTACGAGCCCATCATAGATATTTTTAAGTGTTCCGGGGGATTTCGCTTGCGCTCTAGCGTGACAAGCGATGAAGTTTTCAACATCTTCGCATGTTTTCAAATCTGATATTATTTCTATTTCCAAAGCAGTCATTTTTTTCTCTATCACCTTTAAATTGAGTATGAATATGCCCGCCAGGTCAGGGGGACTTTTGGGTGACTGCTGATTTGAAAGAAAAACTAAAAAGAGGACAAAAGCCGCTTATACGCTCAGCAGTCAGCTGAGTCGTCGGCGTCGGTTTAAAATGTTCTGTCCGTTTTTATGCATGATTTTTATTTTGTATAATAATCGTGACGTATAATCAATTAAAAATTACAGGCTTGTCTTGCGCGGGTCAAAGGCATCGCGCACGGCCTCGCCTATAAAGGTCAAAAGCGTGAGCATCAGGGCCAGAGAGACAAAGGCGGTGATCCCCAGCCATGGGGCTTGCAGGTTGTTTTTACCCTGTGCCAGAAGCTCTCCTAACGAAGCGGAGCCGGGCGGCATGCCAAGGCCCAGAAAGTCCAGGGACGTCAGGGCCGTGATCGATCCGGTCAGGATGAAAGGCATGAGGGTGAGCGTGGCAACCATGGCGTTTGGTAAAACGTGCCGCCACATAATGACGAGATTAGAAACGCCTAGTGCTCCTGCCGCTTTCACATAGTCGAAATTACGCGTGCGCAGAAACTCGGCGCGAACAACATCCACAAGGCTCACCCATGAAAAGAGCAGCAGGATAAACAGAAGGGTCCAGAAACCAGGCACGAACATAGCCGAGAAAATAATCAGAATATAAAGTGAGGGCAGCGAGCTCCAGACTTCAATCACGCGCTGCATAAATAAATCCAGCCGTCCGCCATAATAGCCCTGAAACGCGCCTGCTGTAATACCGATGATCGAACTGATAACCGTCAGGATCAGGCCGAACATGACCGACAGACGAAAACCGTATATGACACGGGCCATGACATCACGGCCTTGATCATCTGTGCCCAGCCAGTTCTCTGCGCTCGGTGGAGACGGGGCAGGTTGGGTGAGGTTGTAGTTGATTGTATCGTAGGAAAAGCGGATCGGCGGCCAGACCATCCAGCCTTTTTCATGGATTAAGTCTTTGACGAATTGGTCCCGGTACTCGGCTTCGGTTTCAAAATCCCCGCCGAAGGTAGTTTCAGGAATAATTTGAAAGACAGGCATGTAAAAGCTGCGGTCATATTTGACGAGAAGCGGTTTGTCGTTAGAGATGAATTCCGCCCCCAGACATACAAGCAGCAGCGCCAGGAAAATCCAGAACGACCAGAAGCCGCGCTTATTTGCTTTAAATTGAGAGAGACGGCGTTGGGTGATGGGGGAAAGAGTCATGCCCTTAGAATATAACGAATAATCAAACTTGTCATCCTGAGCAAAGCGAAGGATCTCATGATATCCTTCGGCGCAAGCGCTTCAGGATACCATTTTACTGCGACAGTTTAGGATCGCTATAATCTACGTCGTATGTATAATGTAGCTTTACATCATGGGTTTCTGGCAATGGAGCCGAGACAACATCTAAAGAGTGCTCCATACATGCACTGAAAGCATAAAGGGCATGACGTGAAGCGGAGTTTATCCACTCTCCATGATCTGTATTTTCCAATACCCAGTCAAGGTTTGGATGTGCCTGAAGTGCCGTGACATTGTTTACAATTGTAATTACAGGTGTTTCAACAATAGTTGGGCTTTGCTCGTTGCCGTCCAATTTGAAAATTACACGGGAAAAAACAGCATCAAAGCCGTTATTGTTCGGGTCGTTTTCCGGTACAAAAGCAGATCCATCATGCGTGATCCAAAATTTTAATCCAGAATCCTCTCCTGAAGCCCCTTGGTTGTATGTTACACTCGCGTATATATCTATAATATTCCCATCAGGAAATTGCTTTTTTTCAGCTATAATTTCTTCATAAGTGCGGTCAGAATCTTTTAAGCTTTCACTAATAGCGTTTCGTCGATTGGCTGAATTTTCTGCATAATTTAAAGTGTGTTTTTCAGGATCGAATTCTTCAGTTGTATAAAGTCTTGAGAAACTTTTTGAAATCATGAATCTTGAATCAGATACAGATGCTTCGAAATCTCCAAGAGGTATGTTTATACGATCCATAACGTGAATCGCACACTGTCCGATTTTTGTTTGAGCAATATCTTGTAATGTTGCTTCGTAGTCTGATAGTTCAGCACTATGTGCGGTTATTGTTGTCGCGATTGCTAAAGCTGAAGCAATACCAAATGGGTTTAATATATGTGATTTTAATGACATGTTTTTTACCTTTCTTAATGAATTGCGCCCGAGCAGGTACCTGATTTTTCCAGGATCGACAGGCGGGCTTTTTGGTCTTCGCTAAGGGGGCGATTGTCATTACCTGCGCGGATCGCAGCCAGCCCTTCAAGGCGGCCCTGCAGGCTTTCAAGTTCATCAGAGGCGCTGGAGAGGGTTTCATTCATCAGGAATTGCAGTTCCTGCTGGTCATCTTCGCTTAAATGACCTTGCTCCTGAATGCGGTCCCGTAGGATTCTTAGCTTTTCCTGAATGTATTTTAGGTCCATTGATACGCCCCCTACTTATGGATTTGACCATAAAAGGGTTTCCACATTCTGTCAAATGAAAAAAGGTATAGGTCAGACTGTCCGGGCGTTGAAATCGATCCTTGGATCGACGAGGACATAGACCACGTCACGGATCAGGGTCATGACAAGGCCCATCAATGCGAAGATATAGAGCGTGCCGAGTACAACCGGGTAATCACGATTAATCACGCTTTCATAGCCAAGCAGCCCTAACCCGTCGAGCGAGAAAATGACCTCGATTAGCAGGGAGCCTGTAAAGAAAATCGCCAGAAAAGCGCTGGGGAATCCGGCGATCACGATCAGCATCGCATTGCGGAAGATATGGCCGTACAAAACCTGTTTTTCCTCCAGCCCCTTGGCGCGGGCGGTGAGCACATATTGTTTGCCAATCTCATCGAGGAAAGAGTTCTTGGTCAGCATGGTCAGGCCCGCAAAGCCGCTAATCACCATGGCGGCGATAGGCAGGGTCATATGCCAGAAATAATCGATGATTTGTTGATACCACGGCAAATCTTCCCAGCCGTCGGAGACAATGCCGCGCAAGGGGAAAAGGTCAAAATATTTTCCACCCGCAAACAGGATAATGAGCAAAATCGCAAACATGAAAGAGGGGATCGCATAGCCGATAAAAATTGCCGCGCTGGTCCAGATGTCAAAGCTCTGCCCGTCGCGTACGGCCTTTTTAATGCCAAGCGGAATTGAGATCAGATAAATAATGATCGTCGACCAAAGCCCAAGTGAAATAGAGACCGGCATTTTTTCCAGCACCAGATCAATCACCGACACATCGCGGTAATAGCTTTCACCAAGATCAAAGCGTAAGTAATTTCCGACCATCAGGAAAAAGCGCTCATGGGCGGGCTTATCAAAGCCATACAGCGCTTCCAGCTCGGCGATAAATTCCGGGTCCAGCCCTTGCGATCCGCGATATTTGGATCCTTCGCCTGTGGTCTGGGTCATATTGCCCGCGGCCATGTCGGCCCCACCCGAGGCGCCGCCAAAACGCGCCGTGGCTTCAACGCCATGGCCCTGAAGCTGGGCAATCATGCGCTCGACCGGGCCGCCGGGGACGAATTGCACAACAATAAAGGAAATCAGCATAATCCCGAGCAGGGTCGGGATCATCAGGAGCAGGCGTTTGAAAATATAATTGGCCATGGTCTATTTAATCATCTGTTGCGGATGCAGGCTATTGAAAACTGTAGCGCTTATCGCGGACAGATACTTTCGGCGGGATTTTGGTGGTGTTGAAAAGATCATAGCCTTCTTTGAGATTGTTCCAAAAATCTACCCATCGCGGATAATATTTTGCCCCGCGGGTCATATTTTCTTCGGTCATCCGAAATGGGAAGATATGCACGGGCACGGGCGTGTCCCCGCCATTCACATTGAAATGCTGTTCCATGATGAGGTAAATTTCGGCCATGATACGGTTGCGCATGGAAAAACAGCCTTCCGAGACACAGCCGCCATGCACCATCAATGCGCTGCCTGTGCGCTCATGTGCGCGGTCAAATTCATTTGGGAATTGAAGATTAAAGGCGAGATAATATTTACTGCCCGGATGCATCCAGTCTTCAGTAACGCTGTAAAACCCTTCCGGAGATTGCATATCTCCTTCGCGCAGTTTAGGGCCGAGCTCGCCTGAATGATGGCAGATGCCATATGTTTTAAAAAGATGATACTGATTTGAGTTTCTTTTTTGAACCCAGAGCTCCAGCTGATCTTCAACTTTAAAGATGCGGATATAAACGGGTGTACCGAGGTCCAGCTTTTGAATGCGCAGCTGGTTTTCGATTTGCGGCAGGCGGTCCGTGCGCAGCTTTGGCAGGTTGGCAGAGGTTTCATTAAAATTCTGCGTGCCCGCATGGGCGGGCAGGGCAAACACGACAATCAAAAGAAAACAGAAAAAGCGCGACATTGAGGGGTTACAGAAGGTCCATGGTTTTAAAGCTTGTGATCCCCGAGGTGGAAACGATCAGGTGATCGTGGATCAGGATATCAAACGGGGCAGCGGCGGCAACAATATCATTGGTCATGTCCACATCCGCCTGGCTGGGCGTGGAATCGCCGGAAGGGTGGTTATGCACCAATACCAGCGCGGTTGCGCCCAGTTCCAGCGCACGTTTCATGATCTCCCGCGGATAGGCGGGCGTATGATCAACGGTGCCCGATTGCTGAACCTCATCGGCAATAAGCTGATTTTTCTTGTTCAAAAACAGAATGCGGAAATGTTCGTTTTGTTCATGCGCCATGGTTGCGCTTAAGTAATCAAGAAGTTTTTGCCAGCTATTCAGGACGGTCTTGCCGAGAATATCCTGCCCGAGCATCCGGTGCGCGGACGCCTGTATGGATTTAATCGCTATGGCCGTGGTTTCAGAAATACCCTTCACGCCCATAAGCTCATTCACAGGGGCATTCAAAACGCCATTCAGGTTTTTAAAACGGGCGATCAGGTCTTTGGCAATGGGTTTTACATCCCGGCGCGGGATTGCCATGAAGAGAATAAGTTCAAGCAGTTCGTAATCGGGTAAAGCCTCCGGGCTTTTCAGGAAGCGTTCCCGCAGCCGGTCGCGGTGGCCTGCATAATGGGGGGAAGGTTCCTTTTTGAGCGGCTCAGACATAGGGCGGCTTGGTAAAACCTTTTGGCGAAAGGGTGAAGATTTCACACCCGTCTTCAGTCACGCCGATGGAATGTTCGAATTGCGCGGACAGGCCACGATCGCGGGTGACGGCTGTCCAGTTATCGGAGAGCAATTTGGTCTGCCAGGTGCTGGTATTAATCATCGGCTCGATGGTAAAGAACATACCGGGTTCTAAAATGACGCCCGTGCTTGGCTGGCCGAAATGAACGACGGAAGGCGGCGCGTGAAAAGTACGCCCCAGCCCGTGCCCGCAAAAATCGCGGACCACGGAAAAGCGATTGCTTTCCGCGAGGTCCTGAATCGCATAGCCGACATCGCCAAGTGTTGCGCCGGGTTTCACGGCCTCTATCCCTGCCATCAGACAGTCATAAGTGATATCGACAAGTTTACGCGCTTTAACCGGAATTTTATCGCCCACTAAATACATGCGCGATGTATCGCCGTGCCATCCATCTAAAATAACCGTCACGTCAATATTGACGATATCGCCTTCTTCCAAAACCCGGTCCCCGGGAATACCGTGACAGACAACATGGTTGATAGACGTACAAATAGATTTTGGAAAAGGCATGCGCGTGGAATCGCCGCCGTAATTAAGCGGGGCCGGTATCGCGCCGTTTTGCGTAATAAAATCATGACAGAGCTTGTCAAGCTCTTCGGTTGTGATGCCGGGGACAACATGCTCCGAAATCATATCCAGCGTGGCAGCTGCCAGCGCGCCGGCTTTACGCATGCCGTCGAAATCCTCCGGCCCGTGCAGTTCTATCCCGTCCTTATTCAGTTTCGGCGCTGTATTTCCCATGTCTTTCAAAATCTTTATCCCTTGAGATTTCACCTTACCTTAGCCATATAGAGAAAGCTATGGTTGAAAACAAGCAAGAGATGAAGACGGCGGCCCTGCTGATTATCGGCGATGAAATCCTCAGCGGGCGGACCAAAGATAAAAATGCAGGCTGGTTAGCCGAGGAGCTCACCGCCTTTGGTGTCCAGATGATCGAGGTGCGGGTCGTGCCGGATATTGAGGATGAGATTATCGGAGCCGTCCATGCGCTTCGGGAAAAAGCAGATTATCTGATGACGACAGGCGGGATCGGCCCGACCCATGACGACATCACGGCGGAAAGCATCGCCAAGGCCTTTGAGACAGAACTGGAACTCAACAAAGATGCTTATGAGATTTTGATCGATCATTATGGCGATGAAAAACTGGTGACCGAGCCGCGCAAAAAGATGGCTATGATTCCGAAAGGCGCAGATTTAATTTTAAACCCGGTTAGTGGTGCACCGGGGTTTCACATTGAAAATGTCTTCGTCATGGCCGGGGTGCCAAAAATCATGCAGGGCATGTTCGACTATGTGAAAGATATGATGACGCCGGGCGCGGTTATTTTATCGCGCAGCGTAGCCTGCAATTTACAGGAAAGCCAGATTGCAGAGCGCCTTGGAGAACTTCAAAAAAACCATCCCGATATCTCCATTGGCAGCTATCCGCATTTCCATGACGGCAAGACAGGCATCAGTATTGTCCTGCGCAGTATGGATGAGGGCATGTTAAATACCTGCGAAGCAGAGCTTAAAGACATTATTCTGGAACTGGGCGGGGTAATAAAATAAGTGGCTTCGCCAGGCGTAGCATTACGGTAGCCCGTCTTCGTCCTACGGACTACGCCGGGCAGGCTTCTCGCTAAACTCACTTCGCTCGTTAAGCTGCGAAGTCTGGTGCGCCCGGCCGGACTTGAACCGGCACGTCCTTACGGACAACAGATTTTAAGTCTGCAGCGTCTACCATTCCGCCACGGGCGCTGGCTGCGATATTTTGATTTTGGCTTCGTTACTTCGTCGCTCATGTATTGTTCATACATTTCGCTCCTCGTGCCTGTCCAAAATCAAAATCTCTTTGCCAGTTACTTAAAAATAACTGTTTCTATCAGTACTGACTCACTTGCATGGATTCAAGCCGGAAATTGCCTTATATCAGTGGAATGAGTGAAAAACCCCTTCAGCGCGGCCGAAAAATCATTGAAGGCCATGTGGCAAACCTGCCGGCGACGCCCGGCGTGTACCGCATGCTGGATGGGGCGGGGGAGGCGCTTTATGTCGGCAAGGCCAAGGCGCTGAAAAAGCGGGTGGCGTCTTATACCAAAACAGACAAGCTGCCGATCCGGCTGCAGCGGATGGTCGCGCTGACGCACTCCATGGAGTTTGTCTATACACAAACCGAAGTGGAGGCGCTGCTGCTTGAAGCTAACCTGATTAAAAAGCTGAAACCCAAATATAATATCCTGCTGCGCGATGATAAGAGCTTTCCTTACATTCACATTACAGGCCATCATGATTTTGCGCAGATTCAAAAATTCCGCGGCGCGCGTAAAAAGGGAAAAGAGGCCGGTGAATATTTTGGCCCGTTCGCAAGCGCAGGCGCAGTCAACCGGACAATCGAGACTTTGCAGCGCGCCTTTAAATTAAGAAACTGTTCGGACAATGTCTTTAAAGGCCGCACGCGGCCCTGCCTGCAATATCATATCAAGCGCTGCACCGCGCCATGCGTCGGCAAGATTTCAAAAGAGGACTATGCAGCCGATGTAGAAGCAGCGCGCGATTTCCTGACAGGCAAGAGCAAGGAAATTCAGGGCCGCTTTGCCGCGCGTATGGAAGTGGCTAGCGAAGCGATGGATTTTGAAAAAGCGGCCGAGTATCGCGACCGTATTAAAGCCTTAAGTGCTATTCAGGCCGTGCAGGATATCAATATGGAAGGGATTGGTAATGCCGATGTGATGGGCATCGTCCGGCGCGAAGGCAAGAGCTGCGTGCAGGTTTTCTTTTTCCGGGGCGGGCAGAATTTCGGCAACCGGGCCTATTACCCTGTGCATGACGCGGAGGAAACGGATTCGCATATTTTATCTGTCTTTATCGCCCAGTTATACCAGAGCAAACCCGTGCCGAAATCCATCTATGTGAATGTGATGCCCGATGAATCAAAGCTTTTGGAGGAGGCTCTGGCAGCCAAAGACAATGCGCCGGATAAAATTACAATCCAGAAACCGTCACGCGGTAAACGCAAAAACCTGGTCGCGTTTGTAATGAAAAATGCGAGTGATGCGCTTTCACGGCAAATCGCGCTCAAAAGCTCTGAGATTAAAATGCTGCAGGGGGTGGCGGATCTGTTCGGGCTGGAAGAGTCGCCGAACCGGATTGAGGTCTATGATAACTCTCATATCTCCGGTTCAAATATGGTGGGTGCAATGATTGTCGCCGGGCCGGACGGGTTTGATAAATCAGCCTACCGCAAATTCAATATCAGGGAAGCGGACAAGGCCGATGATTATGGCATGATGCGTGAGGTGATGCAGCGGCGGTTTAAAGCCTTTGTCGCCGGGGAATTGCAGGCCGATAGCTTAGACTTTCCTGATTTGTTGTTGATTGATGGCGGAAAGGGGCAGCTGAGCGCGGTCAAAGAAACGTTATTGGAAATGGGCGTGTGGGAGGCCCTCACGGTTGTTTCGATTGCTAAAGGCCCGGACCGCAATGCAGGCCGCGAGCAGTTTTTTGTGGAGGGTAAAAAACCGTTTCAGCTTCCCGTGAATGATGCCGCGCTTCATTACCTGCAGCGTCTGCGGGATGAAGCGCACCGTTTTGCGATTGGCGCACACAGGAAACGACGGGCCGGGGATATTGTGAAATCACCTTTGGATGAGATTGGTGGGATCGGGCCGTCCCGTAAAAAAGCCCTGCTTCAATATTTTGGATCGGCCAAAGGCGTGGCCGGGGCGCGGGTGGAAGATTTGCAAAAAGTAGAGGGTATTTCCCGCGCCATGGCCGAAAAAATCTACGGGCATTTTCATGAAAAATAAAAACAGATTCTTTATATAACATACTCAAAATAAAAGAATTTATAAAAGTTATTATCGTTTCGAAATAGACCATAAAAAGAAACGGTATGTATCGAAAATATATTGTGTGTTTTTTGATTTCGGCTCTTGTCGACTTCATATGCGCGTGATACGGTCGGCACATTCAATACAGATTTTATGTATGTGAGGGGGGAAACCGATGTTTCACCGCAAAGATCAAAACCAGCAATCAGAAAAGGATTCAAACGCCATGAATGCAGACGCTCAACAAAAACAAAATGACCAAGCCCAGGCTCAACAACAAGGCGCGCCAGCCCAGGCGGCGGCACCTGCAAACCGTCCGGCCTATCCGGGCGCGTATCCGGGCGCAACAGCAGCCTACACACCTCAGGGTGCGAATGATGCCGCAAATACGCCGGCAGCTGCGATGCCAAGCGGTAACCGTCTGGTGATTAGCAGGGGCATTACCCTGTCCGGGGAAATCGAATCCTGTGAACATCTTGTTGTGGAAGGGACTGTGGAAGCGGCCCTGAAAGGTGCGCATGTTCTGGATATCGCTGAAAGCGGCGCTTTTTACGGCACAGTAGAGATTGATGAGGCCACCGTGGCCGGCCAGTTCGAGGGCGATCTGACCGTGCGTGGACGCTTGACAGTCAAGGCCGGAGGCTCTATTACAGGGGCCGTAGCGTATAAGGAACTTGCCGTAGAAGCTGGCGCAACCATCGACGGGAAAATTAATCCGATCGAAGGTCAGGCCAAAGCAAGTTCAGGCGCCCGCAAAGTATCCGGGGCCAAAGCGCAAAAAGCGGCAAATAGCGGCAGTGAACTTCCTTTAGAAGGCAAAGTGGCCGCAGCCGAATAGGCTTAATAATATAAAGGAGAGCAGGGCGCGCTTTAATCAAAAGCAATAAAGAAGAAGCGCGCTTCCTGTTTAGAGAATGAATAACTTTAAGTATCGTTTAAACCAGGCAGTTTTGCCTGGTTTGACTTTGTTTAGGCAAAGTTTCAAAAATATCAGGCAGCGTGCACGTACCACGCATTTGACTGTCATTGGCGCCATTGTCGTTGCGCTGATGACATTTTCTTTTGCGCAGATCAATGCTGTGGCCTTTACGGGCGAACGCATTGAGCTGGCCAGCCTGTCGAAAGGTTCCCTGCAGCGCTATGCACGCTCAATGCAATCCAAAGTCGCGGATACGCCCTATCTTTTAACCCGCCTGACGGGTGAGGATGTAAAGCTTATCTTAGCTGCGCCGGAAATGGACCGCTTTGACGGGCCGACAACGGTCTGGCAGTACCGCACCGATGCGTGCGTTCTGGATGTCTATTTCTCCGCACGCAATGCGCAGGTCGATGCGGCGCAGGTCACACATTTCGATATCCGCGCGCGCATCAAAGATAACAACGTGCAAGAGCAAGCTTGTTTGAATGATCTCTATGATACCCGCGCGGTTCAAATCGCTCAGGCCTTTGAACAGATATTCGCTTTTTACGCGTATGAACGCGATCCTTTAGAAGGCTAGAGAATTTTTTCCTTATAGCTGCAAAGATCTATGACCGGGCAGGCGGCGCAGTCCGGCTTGCGGGCTTTGCAGATATAGCGCCCATGTAAGATCAGCCAGTGATGCGCATGGAGCTTAAAATCCGCAGGGACGGCTTTTTCCAGTTTTGCTTCAACCTCTTCCACGTTTTTGCCGGGCGCAAGGCCGGTCCGGTTAGAGACCCTGAAAATATGCGTATCCACGGCAATGGTCGGTTCACCGAAAGCGATATTTAAAACTACGTTGGCTGTCTTACGCCCGACACCGGGGAGTTTTATGAGTTCATCCCGGTCTTGCGGCACCTGGCTATCATGTTCGTCTATCAAAATACGCGAAAGATTATACACATTCTTCGCTTTACCTTTATAAAGCCCGATGGTTTTGATATGGTTCCGAATAACATCTTCACCAAGCTTCACCATCTTTTCCGGTGTATCGGCCTTTTCAAACAAAGCCGGCGTGGCTTTATTGACGCCTGCGTCAGTTGCCTGTGCAGACAGCACGACCGCGACCAGTAACGTATAGGGATTGGTGTAAAACAACTCGCCTTTTGGTTCAGGGTTTGCGGCCTCCAGCCGGGAGAAGAACTCGATAACTTTATCTTTGCGCATAACAGGCAAAATCCCAAAAAACGGGTTGCAGGTAAAGGCTTTTGTCCGCCATTGTAAGGCCTATGAATGCTTTTGCTGAAAATGTCATTGCGGGCAGTATTGATTATCTTGTAGCCCATTACCGCGACCAGCCGGATCTGGAGGCGCTTGCACGCCGGGCGGGATATGAACACACCCATTTCCAAAAACTCTTTCGTGAAAAAGTCGGGATCAGCCCCAAGCGGCTGGTGCAATATATGAGCTATAAACATGCGCGGGACCTGCTTGCCAGCGGTCACACAACCGAAGAGGCGGCAAGCGCGGCAGGCCTGTCCGGCACCGGGCGGCTCTATGATTTGTTTGTATCCTGCGAAGCGCTCACCCCCGGCACGGCGCAGGAAAAAGGCAAAGGGCTGACAGTTACATATGGTTTTCACCCAAGTCCGCTTGGGGAAATTATGGTTGCGACCACAAAGCGTGGGGTTTGTTATCTGGGCTTTTTAGTCAATGAAGATAAAGAGGTTCCGGTGATGCGGATGAAATCCCACTTGCCGCGTGCAATCTTTAAAGAAGATTCAAAAGCAACGGAGAGTGCCGCGCAGGAGATTTTAAAAATCTGGTCCGGGCATGGTGAGAAAGATCACAAGCTGAAGCTGGATTTGCAGGGCACGAATTTTCAAATCCAGGTCTGGCAGGCACTTCTCAAAATTCCACTGGGGGAAACGGTCACGTATCAGGATATTGCACAAAAAATCGGCCGTCCAAAATCCATGCGTGCCGTTGGAAATGCGGTGGGGGCAAACCCTGTTTCCCTGCTTATTCCCTGTCACCGCGTCATACGGTCAACCGGGATCATTGATAATTACGGCTGGGGAAGCCCGCGGAAAAAAGCCATTTTAGCGATGGAAAGCGCTATAGCCGGCCATCTTTAAAATCTGGTCGTCGTTATTCGTCGCTCGCGTAGGTTTCTACGCGTCGCTCCTCATGCCTAGCCAGATTTAAAATCTGTTTGGCTATAAATTTATAAAAGGATTTTTTATGCAGGCTGAATGTCTTCTACGGGGATAATCATTGTGGTGAGGTTGGAAACACAATTCATCTTGCCTTCGTCATTAAACATTTCAATGCGCCAGAGATGTGTTTTCCGGCCAAGTTTCACATGCTTACAAATGCCCGTGATCGTGCCGTCAAAGACGGGGCGTAAATGATGCGCATCAATCTGAAGTCCGACCGCGCGGTATTTTTCCGGGTCAATACACATCCAGGATGCCACCGATCCTAGGCTTTCGGCGAGAACGCAGGACACACCGCCATGGAGCAGGCCAAAGGGCTGCACCGTGCGCTCGTCAACGGGCATGGTACCCTTAAGATAATCATCCCCGATTTCAGTAAATGAAATACCGAGATGTTTATTCACGTGATCTTTTTTGAGGCCCCGGCCTTCGTTGAGATCGTCAATGGAATATGTGGTGAACCAGATAGACATACAGGCGATTAGACCATGTTTTACAGCCGCTCACAACGGTAACGCTGGGTCAGAAGATAGCCGTATTCGTCATGAGACAAGAGCCCGGACGCCACGGCTTTTTTATTGTGCCGTCCGCATTGATCGGCGGCGATAAAATCTATTTTCTCCCGGCCGATTACCATGCGGTCATATTTGATATGTACCGCGCGGGTGTCGCTGCGGGTAATCTCATACTCCCCACCCCAGCCGACTGTCGAGCAGGCGGTGAGGAGAAAGACGGATAGCAATATAAATCTATGCATAAAATTATTCCGTCAGATCGGACCAGAGATTTTTCATTTTGTTCAGGAAGCCGGAGCTTTCCGGGGAATGCTTGCCAGCTTTGTCTGCGGAGAGATCTTCGGCGAGACGTTTGAGCATATCTTTTTGCGAAGTATTGAGGTTCACAGGTGTTTCAACAAACACTTCAATATACATGTCGCCGCGACTGTCAGAGCGCATAATTGACATACCTTTACTGCGCAGGCGCAGTTGCTGCCCGGTCTGGGTACCTTGCGGGATTTTGATATTGGTGCGTTTGCCTTCAATGGTCGGAACTTCAATTTCTCCACCAAGGGAGGCCGTGGTCATTGGGATCGGCACCCGGCAATAGAGATTTGCTCCGTCACGTTCAAAGAATTTATGGGGTTTAATGTAAATGAGCACATAAAGATCGCCACTCGGCCCGCCGCGCAAACCGTCTTCGCCTTCGCCTGCCAGGCGGATCCGGCGGCCATGTTCAATGCCTTTGGGGACAGTCACTTTAAGGGTTTTTTCACGCCGCACGCGCCCTTCGCCGCCGCAGGTTTTGCATGGATTGCGGATAATCGTCCCCGTACCGCCACACGTTGAACAGGTGCGTTCAATCGTGAAAAAGCCCTGTTGCATGCGCATGCGTCCGGAACCATTACAGGCGGGGCATTCTTCCGTGCCGGTGCCTGCTTCTGCACCTGATCCTTTGCAATCAGGGCAGGTTTCCATGACCGGGACCTTGATCGTGATCTCCTTGCCTTCAAAGGCTTCTTCAAGGGTGATGTCCATTTGATATTGCAGGTCCGCGCCGCGCATTGCACCCGTAGAAGAACGCCCGCCGCCGCGCATGGCTTCGCCGAACATATCTTCGAAGATATCTGAAAAGCCGCCAAAACCGGATGCGTCAAACCCGCCACGGCCAAAACCGCCTCCAAAGCCACCTGCGCCACCACCCATACCGCCCTGTTCGAACGCGGCACTGCCGAACTGATCATAGGCCGCGCGTTTTTGATCGTCCTTTAAAACGTCATAGGCTTCGTTGATGTCTTTAAATTTTGCTTCGGCGTCCGGGTTATCCTTGTTCTGGTCCGGATGATATTTCATGGCAAGCTTGCGGTAGGCTTTTTTAATCTCCTCCGCAGATGCGCCTTTTGACAGGCCGAGTGTTTGATAGAAATCTTTTGCCATGATTATTTTTTTACATTGTATTCCAGAAGAATTGCGCCATTATCCAAAACGCTATGCTTTGCGAGAGTCATTTGCTGTTCAGCGTCTTTATCTGCAGAAAAAAGAATACCAGCGCCAAGGATGTAAGGTGAAATACAGATTACAACGCTATCCACGCATTTTTCTTTTAAAAAGTAACTGTTCGTCACAGCGCCACCAGTTACAAAAATATTTTTATATCCTTCGGTGCTGAGCGCTTTTACAATAGAAGCCGCCGTGTCATGGGTAAATGAGATATTGCCTTCGTCCTTTAGTGACTCATTGTTTGTCATGACAACCGTTCTCGGATTTCCAAGGTCTTCAAAATCGCCAGCCTCTTTCATAAGCTCGTATGTTTTTCTTCCAACGATAAGCGCATCGGCTTTGCCTACCTTTTGAAGGTATAAATCCCACTCCTCGTCAGAGATAAATGGAACATCATCGTCATTTTTGGCGATGAAACCGTCTGCGGACATATTCATAAAGATTGTAACTGTCATTTAATCACCTGTTGTCATCCTGAGCAAAGCGAAGGATCTCATTTTGCCACAAGGAGATCCTTCGGGCTGTGCCCTCAGGATGACAGGGTTAGAATTTAAGACGCTTTTTTGTCGTCTTCCTGATTGCCGTCATCAACTTCGGTGAAGTCGGCATCGACAACATCCGCATCATCTGCGCTACCTTCCGGCGCCCGATCACTTGTAGAGTCGGTGGTTTCGGCATCCGGAATATCACTGTCAGCTGTCCCGGCAGCGTTTTCCTGCGCCTTGCGGTACGCAATCTCGCCAAGCTTCATAGAGGCCTGTGTGAGCGCATCCGTTTTTTCTTTAATGGCGGCGGCATCTTCACCTTCCATCACGGATTTCAGATCGGCGATGGCATCCTCAACGGCTTTTTTATCATCGGCAGGCACTTCTTCACCGACTTCTTCCAGTGTTTGCTCTGTCTGGTGGACCAGGCTTTCGGCCATGTTGCGGTTTTCAACCAGCTCGCGGCGCTGTTTATCCGCATCAGCATTCGCTTCGGCATCCTGGACCATCTGTTCGATATCATCATCGGACAGACCGCCGGAGGCCTGAATGCGGATTTGTTGTTCTTTGCCGGTGGCTTTGTCTTTGGCCGAAACTTGTACAATCCCGTTCGCATCGATGTCGAAAGTGACTTCAATTTGCGGGACGCCGCGCGGGGCGCCCGGAATACCGACAAGATCGAACTGGCCGAGGATTTTATTATCCGCCGCCATTTCGCGCTCGCCCTGGAAGACGCGGATCGTCACTGCGGACTGGTTATCTTCAGCTGTGGAAAAGACCTGCGATTTCTTGGTCGGGATGGTTGTGTTCCGGTCAATGAGGCGCGTGAATACACCGCCAAGCGTTTCGATCCCGAGAGAGAGCGGCGTGACATCCAACAACAGGACATCTTTAACATCGCCCTGCAGCACCCCGCCCTGAATGGCTGCGCCGTCCGCAACAACTTCATCAGGGTTCACGCCTTTATGGGGCTCTTTGCCGAAAAACTCTTTCACCGTTTCGATGATTTTCGGCATACGGGTCATCCCGCCGACCAGAACCACATCGTCAATGTCAGAAGCTTTGAGGCCTGCATCTTTCAAAGCTGCTTTGACCGGTTCTGTCGTCTTACGGATGAGATCATCGACAAGGCTCTCAAGCTTGGCACGGGACAACTTAATGTTAAGGTGCTTCGGCCCCGAGGCATCTGCCGTGATAAAGGGCAGGTTCACTTCAGTAGATTGAGAGGAAGAGAGTTCAATTTTGGCTTTTTCAGCAGCTTCTTTGAGACGCTGCAAGGCCAGCTTGTCTTCGCGCAGATCAATGGTTTGTTCTTTTTTAAACTCGTCCGCAAGGTAATCGATAATGCGGTCGTCAAAATCTTCCCCGCCAAGGAATGTATCCCCGTTGGTGGACTTTACTTCAAAGACGCCATCGCCGATTTCAAGCACTGACACGTCAAAGGTACCGCCCCCAAGGTCGTAGACGACAATGGTACCGGAGGCTTTTTTATCAAGGCCGTAAGCAAGCGCAGCTGCGGTCGGCTCGTTAATGATACGCAAGACTTCAAGCCCGGCGATCTTCCCGGCATCTTTTGTTGCCTGACGCTGGGAGTCGTTAAAGTAGGCAGGCACAGTAATGACCGCCTGTTCGATGCTTTCACCAAGAAAGCTCTCGGCGGTTTCTTTCATCTTTTGCAGGATCATGGCAGAGATTTGCGCAGGTGATTTTTTCTCACCATCCACTTCCACCCAGGCATCGCCGTTATCGGCTTTAACAATTTTAAACGGCGCATTGCCAAGCATCTTCTGCACTTCGGCATCTTCGAAGCGCCTGCCGATCAGGCGTTTAATGGCATAGAGCGTATTTTCAGGATTGGTAACCGCCTGGCGCTTGGCTGGCTGCCCGACGAGGCGTTCCCCTTCTTTGGTGAAGGCCACCATGGATGGCGTTGTGCGCGCCCCTTCTGCGTTTTCAATAACGCGTGGCTCCTTACCGTCCATGACGGCAACGCAGGAATTGGTTGTTCCGAGATCGATTCCAATGACTTTACCCATTGCTATATTCCTTTCTTAAGCAAATATGTTGTGACAGCCCATTTTCACAGCACTGCCGGGGTCTATCGCCGGTTTATATAGCAAGATGTATGCCGCAAAACCAGTCTTTAAAAGCAAACCATCCTCACTATGAGCAATGATTTTTCATGCTTCTTTATACGGGATAAAAGGGGAACAGATCAAGTTTCAAAAATTTTTTTGATATTTAGGCGGTTGTTTCTCTTTTATAATTATGTTAAAAATCTATATTCATAATTTAATTAGAAAGTAAAAAATATGGGTCTTTTTAGAATGTTATTTGGGGATAGCTCTCATCCCCAGACTACAAGTCCAGAAATGCGTGACCAATATGAAAGGGGTCGAATGCGAACCTTAGCCAGAGAGGCTGTAAAATGTGGTTATAACGGTGACATTAGCCACGGCGATGCAATGGAAGAGCACATACGCATTGTTCATGCACGACAAAGAGAAGCTGGACGTGCGCACAACAGGGCAATACTCTCTAAGGTAAAGAACTTGTGATTAAACCTTTCATTTGATCTGGTTACCAAGGCTGGTAGATCAAGTTTTTATATGAAAAAACCTGCCCGAGGGGGGTGGGCAGGCTTTTTCGCTCTGATAAAACTATTTTAGTCGATAACACTATCCAAAAGCTCGCGCATGTGATTGACAAAAGCGCTTCCGGAGAGTTCACCGGACATTTCTCTCATCTGGGCAGAGCCTTCGGCTAGTTTGGTGCTGGTTTCATGGCTTTGAGCCAGAACGCCATGCATGCCCAGGCCACTCACCTGTGCTGTGTAAAGTGCTTCATGTGTAAGATCGCGTGGCATTGTTTATCTCCCTATAGTTGTGAATAAGTGAATAACCGTAATCTTATTATTAATTTTGACCTGAAGAAGTTAAGAAAGTCTTATTTTCACAAAAAATGAAAAACTGCATACATGCCTTTTTTTATCTATTTGATTTTAAATATTTATTTCTTCTTTTAAATATTAATAAAAGCTTAATTTCATCCCAAAAATCTTAATGAACTCTTAATAGTTTCCAGATACACTAAATAAGAGGGAGGAAAGCAGTGATATGACGTCTTTACACGTTCTTGAAGCTTTTAAAATTCTGGCCGACCAGTTTCCAGGTGCTGTTGTTATGACAAATACAGATTTCTCCGGAGACGGGCCGCACGTTGTCTATGCGAATGAGCTGATGGAAGAGCTGACCGGCTATTCCAAAGAGGAGATGATCGGTACGTCTCCGCGCATGTTGCAAGGCGACCGGACACACAGACTGGATATCCGAAAATTTACACGTGCATTGTCGCGTGGTGACCATGCAAGGGTACAGGTAACAAATTACCGGAAAAACGGTGAGCCTTATATGTGCGATATCTCCGCTTGGCCGATCAGAGATGATGCTGGCAAGATTATCTACTTTATGGCACTGGAGCGTGAGATCGGTGGAAAGCCGGGCCGCCCCTCCAAAGCGCAGCATACCGAGACATGGTGGACAGGCTAATTCCACAAACATTTTAAGTTTTTAAGTTTTTTCAACACCTTAATCGCATTTGTATGCAGTCCGAACTTTATCGGACTAAAAAACTCCTGTATGCTGTTAACCAATATTCAACATCATAAACGCATAAGGGGGATAAACTATGCGCTTATTACCTTTTGGAAACGGTCCCAAAAGCGGACTTAAGTCGAAAGATCATGATTTTCACGCAATGGTTGAATCATTGCCTGTCGCAGTCATGACATGTGAGCTTCAGAATTTTACCATCGACTTTGCGAATAAGAAATCCATGGAACTTTTGGGTGGTCTGCAAGAGCATCTGGATATTGATGTCAATAATATCGTCGGAACCTGCGTGGATGTGTTTCACAAAAATCCGGCGCATCAGCGCGGTTTGCTGTCTGATCCTAAAAATCTCCCCCACACGGCGATTATTCAGGTTGGGCCGGAATATCTGGATCTGTATATTTCCCCGCAACTTGATAAGAACGGAAATTACCAGAAAGCAATTTTGAGCTGGAGTGTGGTCACTGAAAAAATCAAGGCCGACCGGGAAGCGAATCGCTTGCTTCAGATGATCAATAAAATGCCGATCAATGTGATGACCTGTAACCTGGAGAATTTCGAGATCAATTATCTGAACGATACGAGTAAAAATACATTGAAGATGGTGGAAGAGCATTTACCCATCAAAGTCGATGAGATGCTTGGCCAATCTATTGATGTCTTCCATAAGCAGCCTCAACATCAACGTAATTTGCTTGCTAATAAAAACAACTTGCCACACAAGGCGAATATCCGGGTTGGTCCGGAAGTGTTGAGCCTGAATGTCTCGGCTATTGAAGATAATGACGGTACATATCTCGGTCCGATGTTAACCTGGAGCATTATCACCGATAGCGTGCGTATGGCTGAGCAAGTCACGAATGTGGTTGAAGGGCTTGGCAAAACATCAGAAGAGATGGCGCAATCTGCACAGCAAATGCAAAGCCTGGCAGGTGAAGCAACCCAGCGATCTGCGTCCGTGTCAGCGGCCTCTGAGGAAATGACGGCGTCTATTCAGGAGATTTCAACGCAGCTCGCACATGCAACAAAGATTACCAAGAATGCCGTGAAAGAAGCTGAAGAAGCGGATACTTACGTGAATACGCTGTCTTCTTCTGCCGAGCAGATCAATCAGATCACAGAAGTGATTGAAGGTCTTGCCGATAGCACAAACCTACTGTCTTTGAATGCGACGATTGAGGCGGCCCGCGCGGGGGAAGCCGGAAAAGGCTTTGCTGTCGTGGCATCCGAGGTGAAGGCACTGGCACGCCGGACGGCGGAAGCGACAACCCAGATCCGCGATCAGATTGGCGGTATTCAGGAAGTGATTGCAACAACTGTGACAGCGATCCAGAATATCGGCAGCACGATCAATGAGATTAATAAAGTCTCTGCACAGATCTCCGCTGCCGTAGAAGAGCAAACAGCCACAACGGCGGAAGTATCTTCGAACATTAATGGTGTGTCTGATGCGTCTAACCAGACAGGCGCAGCGGCTGAAAATGTGAAGGTGATTTCCGATCAGGTGAAAGAATACTCCACACAGCTCAATAGCGAGATTGAAACATTTTTGGATAATACGAAATAAGCTTTAAGCTTGTTCGTCGATTTGGCTGCCTGGATCGGCAGAGCCTGCAGGTGTGTCACCATCATTTTTGGCAATGCCGACTTTGGCTGCGCGCAGGAGGCGGCCATTTAAAACATAGCCGGGTTCAATCACCTGGATGATAGTGCCGTTTTCTTTGCCCGGCATTGGCGCTTCGAACATAACCTCATGCAAGTTCGGATCGAAGGGCGCATCGAGCGGTTCGATTTTCTGTATCCCGTTTTTATCAAAACAGGCAAGAAGCTCACGCTGCATCGCTTCAAGACCGCCCGAGACTCCTTCAGGTGTTCCTTCGGGGAGGCTTTCAAGGGCGCGGCGGAAGTTATCTGCGAAATCCAGAAGGTCTTTAGCAAAAGATTGAACCGCAAACTTACCCGCATCTTCGCGGTCTTTTTGAGCCCGCTTTCGGGTGTTTTCAGCCTCGGCCAGCGCCCGCATCATCTTATCATTTGCATCCGCAAGCTGGCTTTCCAGTTCCTGCACGCGTGTCATTTGCGCCTTGTCTTCTTTAGGCGTATCGCTATTTTGCGCGTCTTCACCGGGCTGGTCCGGCATAGGATGTACGTTGTCTTCGTTCATAGTTATGTTTTAAAGCTGTTTTCCTGCCTCAGTGACATAGACGTGCAAAGGCACATTCGTCAAGCCCCGGCCTTGTGGCCCATCAAAGGGGCGCGGTACAAGTATCTCACCCATCAGGTCATAACCGTCTTCACCGATGCGCGCTGCCACACGGCCTGTCTGATCTTCGAAAGTCATGGAGACAGAGCCGTCTCTGCGTACACTGGGGCTCATATCCGGTGAGGCTGTTAGTAAGTGCTTATAGGCAAAATTCCGTAAAGCCTGCGCGACATCATCGCCGCGTTTAGCCATCGGAACATGTAAAGTGACAAGACCGCCTTTGCCAAAATCAAGCCGCATCTGATCTTTCTTTGGGCCCGTCAGGGTTTTGGCCCGGAAGATGACCATGCTTTGGGGGACCAGACTTATTCCGTTTTCAAGATGGCGGATATCGTAATAATCAGCAACAAAACCGCTGGTAAAGCGTATCTGGCGGACTTGCCTGTTTTTGAGATCCTGTGCATCCAGAGGAATGAGCGCAGTTGTCATCTTGTTTTGCGTCGGGCATTCAAACTGTACATTTTCAACTTCAATGGGCGTGCGCTTATAATCTTTGACTTTTACGTCCATGTAATATTGCTCAATGAAGCTGGTTTCATATTCAAGCGCAGAGACGTCCCAGCAGCCACTGACCACATCCGGTACAGCCATGAGAATGCCAAACTGGGTACCTTCCATATAAGATGGACGGACAAAAGAAAGCTCAATGACTTCCGGTTTTATAAACCCCTGATCTTCCAGGCTTTCGCGTTGAAGCCGGCGGATCGTATCTGCGGTTTCATTTTTAAAAGATGTACCCGGCGCAAAAATATTCTGTTCCTGCGCGAATACAGGGGCGGCAAGCAAAATAATCAGGATCAGGCTTAGATATTTCATGCCCTACAGGATAAACTTATTCGCTTGAGGGTGCAAATGTCTGGCGGTCTAAAAGCTGCAATCTGCGGCTTAGGATATCCGCTAAAACGTTAATACTCGGAATAATCTGTGCATAATTTAGCCGTGTCGGGCCAATGACGCCGATCGTGCCGACAATCTGCTGATCCGTTCCGTTTGTATAAGGTGCGAGAATCATACTGTGATCCTTGGTCTTCAGGATTTGATTTTCAGAGCCGATAAAGATTTTCACCCCATCCGCCTTGCCGGTTTGTTCCAGCAGGTTGGAAATGAATGTTTTATCTTCAAGCTGGGACATCATCTCACGTACCGCGTCGAGATCTGCAATCGCGCTGGCATCCAGAAGGTTGCCCAGGCCCCGGACGATAAGTTTTCCATCAGGGGTTTGGGTGGCAAGGCCTGCTTCAACAATTTTAGCAGTCTGTAAACCCAATTCACTTTCACGTTTTTTGATGTCTTCAAGAATGATATTGCGCATTGCAGCTATAGTCTGGCCACTGAGATGTCCGGTTAGGTAATTACCCGCACGTTTTAAATCTTCAGAAGTCATGCCGGGCGGTAAGGCAAAGAGCCTGTTCTCAACATCGCCGTCGACATACACAATCACGGCCAGTCCCTGCATGGAATCGATTTGAACGAACTCAATCTGCTTGATGGATTTATCGCGTTTGGAGGTCACCACAAGTCCTGCGCAGCTCGTTAGGCCGGACAGAGTTTCACTGACCGTATCTAACAAAGTTTCAACCGTGCTGTCCTGCGCGATCTGATCTTCCATGGCCACGCGCTGATCTTCAGGCAGATTACTGACTTCCAGAATACCGTCTATAAAAAAACGCAGGCCCAGATCGGTCGGTAGGCGTCCTGCGGAGGTATGCGGTGAAAAGAGCAGGCCCATCTCTTCCAGATCGGCCATGACATTGCGGATGGTCGCTGCAGAGACGCCTATGCCGCCGCGCTCCAGCGTGCGCGAGCCGACCGGGTCGCCATAGAGCATGAAATTTTCCACGATCTCGCGGAAAATAGTGCGCGCGCGGGCGTCCAGATCAATATAGGGCGTCTTGCTCATGGCCCGGAGTATAAGGGGTTGTCCCCTGTTTGACAATTTTTTCAGGGCCGTTAAGGTGCGGCGCAGAGCAACTTTAAATGACTATATATAAGGAGAAATCCCATGACACGCCCTTCCGGCCGCGCGGCCGATGAACTTAGAACCATCGAACTTATTCCAAATTACGCCAAGCATGCAGAAGGATCATGCCTTGCTAAATTCGGCGATACGCATGTGCTGTGCACGGCGACGGTCGAGGAAAAAGTGCCCGGCTGGATGCGTGGGCAGGGTAAAGGCTGGGTGACGGCGGAATACGGGATGCTGCCGCGCTCCACTAATTCACGCATGGACCGCGAAGCCGCCAAGGGAAAACAATCCGGCCGCACGCAGGAAATCCAGCGCCTGATCGGGCGAGCCTTGCGGGCCGTGGTCGATATGCAAAAGCTGGGTGAGCGTCAAATCCGGATCGATTGTGATGTGATCCAAGCTGATGGTGGCACGCGCACGGCGTCTGTGACTGGTGCGTATGTTGCGCTGGCGCTGGCCATCGACTATGTGATGGAGCTGGGACTGCTTGAGGAAAGCCCTCTGATCGACAGCGTAGCCGCCATTTCCTGCGGGATTTATAAGGGCACGCCTGTGCTGGATCTCGATTATGCAGAAGATTCAGATGCGGAAACCGATGCGAATTTTGTTTTAACTGGAAGCGGCGGAATTGTCGAAATCCAGGGCACGGCAGAAGAAGAGGCTTTTAGTGAAGAAGAGTTTTTTAAACTGCTGGAGCTTGCGAAATCAGGATGTACGCAATTAACGGCGGTTCAAAAAGCGGTGAAAGCATAATGGATCGCTTGGTCCTTGCCACACATAATGCAGGGAAAGTGAAAGAGTTTGAAACTCTTTTGGCAGGCTTGACCGTTCAGGTTGAAAGCGCCGCCGATCATAATTTGTTCGAACCGGAAGAAACAAGAACAACTTTCGAAGAAAATGCATTGATCAAGGCACGCGCAGCTTGTGCGGCAACGGGCCTGCCCTCATTGGCCGATGATAGCGGGCTTGCAGTGGAGGCTTTAGGCGGTGCGCCGGGGATTTATTCAGCGCGCTGGGCCGGGCCGGAAAAAGATTTTGGGCATGCCATGCAGCGCATTCATGATGAATTGAACGGAGATGTTGAAGGGCAGAAAGCAGCCTTTGTGGCTGTGCTTGCCTTAGTTTTTCCGGATGGTCGGGAAGAAATTTTTGAAGGCCGCGTGGAAGGAACCCTAACTTGGCCTGCGCGCGGTGATAAAGGCTTTGGCTATGATCCGATTTTTGTACCGGGAGGCTATGATATCAGTTTTGCGCAGATGGATCCGGCAGAGAAAAATGCGCTCAGTCATAGATCTAAGGCTGTCAAACAGTTTACAACTTTTTTAACCACAGAGGCCCAGAGGCACGGAGTTTTTTAATTATTATCTCTGTGTCTTTGTGTCTCTGTGGTTATATAAAAATATGATTGACTTATTTGGGATTTACATACATTGGCCGTATTGCGCATCGAAATGCCCCTATTGCGATTTCAATTCACATGTCGCAGGGACAATTGACCATGACCGCTGGGCGGCAGCCTATCAAAAAGAGCTGGAACATCATGCAGGTCTGACGGATGGGCGAATGGTGACGTCTGTCTTTTTCGGTGGCGGAACACCTTCTTTGATGAAACCGGAAACGGTTGAAATTGTTTTAAAGACCATTCAAAAGCTCTGGCCGGCGGCGAATGATATTGAAATCACGCTGGAAGCCAATCCAACCTCGATTGAAGCGGACAAGTTTAAAGCTTTTAAACAGGCCGGCGCGAACCGCGTGTCTGTGGGTATTCAGTCCTTACGCGATGAGTCTTTGAAATTTTTAGGCCGCACGCACAGTGCAAAAGAGGCGCTTGCGGCGCTTGAGGTCGCCAATGATGTCTTCGACCGGGTGAGCTTTGATTTGATCTATGCAAGACCCGAACAAAATCTAAAAGACTGGGAAGATGAATTAAAAGAAGCCGTGACTTATGCGAACGGGCATATGTCTGTCTATCAGTTGACCATTGAGCCGCAAACGGCGTTTCACACATATCATGCGCGCGGGGATTTCAAGATGCCCGAAGATGCGCTTGCGGCGGACTTTTATGATTTAACGCAGGATGTTCTGGGCGGTGCGGGCTTGCCTGCCTATGAAGTGTCCAATCATGCGGTGCCGGGTGCGCAAAGTGCGCATAACCTTACCTATTGGCGGTATGGCGATTATGCAGGGATCGGACCGGGGGCGCATGGTCGGTTAACGTTGAATGCGCAAAAATACGCAACACGCGGCCACCGCGCGCCGGAGATTTGGCTGGAAAAAGTGCAAGGCGATGGAACCGGCTTGCATCCAATGGAAGAGATCAATATGCAGCAACAATGCGAAGAAGCATTGATGATGGGACTGCGTCTAAACGCCGGGATGGATATTTCGCCTTATAAAGACGCGTTGAATTTAGAAAAAATCAAAACGCTTCAGGATGAAGGGCTTTTAGAATTAAACGGAAATCATCTGAAAGCAACGCAGGTAGGGATGAAAACGCTCAATAGTATTTTAAGCTATATCCTGACCTAATCGTTTTTCATCAGGACACTGAAGTCAGTTCCATTCAAAAGCACTTCGCCGTTTTCTTTTAACTCGAATTTATATTCACGGGCAGCTTTACCGTCTGCAGTTTGTGTTTCCTGTCCAAGCGCGCTGAGCAGGGTCAGGCGCTGGATCATCTTATCCGCATTTTCCTGCATCTTTACGCTGACAGTTTCTTTATTGTCCTGCATGGTTTTAATCATTTCATCCAGACCTGCGAAGATAAGAGTAAAATCGCCGGACATGCCAAAAGCCGCCTGATCATTGGCTTTCAGGGACCCGGCGGCTTTTGCATCATAGAGTGTATTTTTAAAAGAGGTGTCTTTAATAGTCACCGCGCTTCCGGCCTGTGAAAAAATTTGTGGCAGGAGCAGCATGGTCTGAATATGGGCCAGCTGGCGCGCTGTTTTATTGTCCGTTTCAGACAGGCTGGCCCGGATAAGCTCAAGCAGTTTTTCCAAAGGCACATTCTCAAAGCTGATATCCATGGAGGTATCCTGCGGCGTCAGGCCCGACACATCTTCCGTGCCCTGTTTCATCTGAAAGCCCTGCAGGTTGTTTTGCATATACACGGAAAGCCTGTCTTCCTGCATGCCTTTGAGGGACAGGCCGATCTGCCCGGATTTAAGGGCCGTCTCAACGCCGTCTATATTCATGCGCAGATTCTGGATATCGGTACGAACAGTCAGGCCGTTACCCGAGCTTTTGACAAGATCGGTGATCAGATTAAACAGGGCCAGCCGTTCGCCTGCGCTCATCAGCATCATGTCTTCCGGTTTGGAATGTTCGTTATAGGCGTCGATTGTTTCGCGCGCGGTTTTATAAGAAGCCGGGGAAAAGTCAGAAAGTGTTAAAGACAAAGACAGCGCATCACTTTCAAAGACAGGCGTGTTTTCGCTTTTGATGGTTTTAACACCTGCGAGCTTAATATTTAACGGCCCTGACCAGAGGTTTTCAGAATTAGCCTGTAATTGTGAGTTGAGAGACATTTGTTTGATATGGGTTTTTTCTCCGCGCTTTACTTCATCGATTTGAATATCAGTGTAACGCGCCTCAACAGATGAAAAATTCTCCAGTACCGGAGACCATGTGCCGGAAAAATTCTGCGTACCGAAACTAAGTTTGCGCTGCGGCGTATTCTCTTTATCCAGCCACAGGATCGGGGTCGGCAGGGCAATCGAAATCTTCCAGCTATCCTGGTCACCCGGCACGGCATTAAGCGCTATCATACCAATCTCTATTTTATTCTTGTCGCTATCAAGAAGGCTGAGATGCGGCAAGGTGACGGCATAATAGCTCCCCGCTTTTTCAACCGTGATTTTGCCTTCAACGTTCAGCGTTTGGCCTTTTTGTTGAAGGCGCTTTTGATGACGTTCCAGCGTTTCAGCGATTTGTTTTTTAAGCGTAAGACCTTTGGAATCAAGTTCCTGCGCAGAAGCTGCCGGGTGCAGGCAAATCAGGCACAGCAAAAAAATCTTTATAAAACGCATCGGCTTTCCAGCTCATCCTTTGATCTTTGAAGGATGCAGTGTAAATCAAAGATATGCAGATCACAAATAAAGCCGTGCGGGCCTATGGGCGGTTATCCGCAATTTTAGGCCCGACCAATACGGGTAAGACCCATTATGCGTTAGAGCGCATGCTCGGCTATGAAACGGGCGTGATCGGCTTTCCGCTGCGGCTTTTGGCGCGGGAAAATTACGACCGGCTGGTGGATAAGGTCGGCAAGAATCAGGTTGCGCTGATCACCGGGGAGGAGAAAATTCTCCCCGCCCGGGCGCGCTATTATTGCTGCACGGTGGAATCGATGCCGATTGAGCAGGATTTTGATTTCCTGGCCGTGGATGAGATTCAGCTCTGTGCCGACCCGGAGCGCGGGCATATTTTCACCGACAGGCTTTTACGTGCGCGCGGATCTGAAGAAACATTGTTTTTAGGATCCGATACGATTGCACCAATCTTAAAAGGGCTTGTCCCGGAGATTGAGATTGAAAGCCGCCCCCGTCTTTCGACATTAACTTATACAGGGTTTAAAAAACTCACCCGCTTACCAAAACGCAGCGCAGTCGTCGCCTTTTCGATGGATGATGTCTATGCGATGGCGGATATGATCCGTCGGCAGCGCGGCGGTACGGCGGTGGTATTGGGCGCGCTTTCACCACGTGCGCGGAACAGACAAGTGGAAATGTATCAATCCGGTGAGGTGGATTTTATGGTCGCCACCGATGCGATCGGCATGGGGCTGAACATGGATATACATCATGTGGCGCTGGCGGCAACACGCAAATTTGACGGGGCGCGCCCACGGCCCTTAAGCACGGCGGAACTGGCGCAGATTGCAGGGCGGGCCGGGCGGTATACGCGCGATGGGACGTTTGGGGTGACGGGACGGATTTATGATCTCGACCCGGATGTGGTTGAAGCTATTCAGTCGCATAAGTTTGAAGCTTTGGAATATGTGTGCTGGCGCAATAGTGCGCTGGATTACAGTTCGCCGAAAGCGCTTCAAAAATCGCTGGAGCGTAAATCGGAATTGCCGGTCTTGCAGCGCGGGCGGGTGTCGGATGATTTAAATACGCTGACCGAATTAATGGCGCGCGATGATGTCATGGCACGGGCAGACAATCCGGAAACAGTGCGCCTCCTATGGGATGTCTGTCAGATCCCTGATTTTCGAAAAACTTTAAGCGAAAGCCACCAGGATATTGTCGCAAAAATCTATCAGGATTTGGTGGAAGAGGCGCGCATTGATCCTGATTGGATGCAGGATCAGATCAAACGGCTCGATCGGATGGATGGCGATGTTGATACGCTGATGGCGCGCATCGCGCATATCCGCACCTGGACCTATATCACACATAAATCGGAATGGACGGACCAGGCAGCAACGATGCAAGAGCAAACCCGCGCGCTGGAAGACAGGTTATCCGATGCGCTGCATGAAGCGCTCATAAGACGTTTTGTTGATAAGCGCTCTGCCGTGCTTATTCAAAAACTGGAAGCGGGCGAAACTCTTTTAGCCGGGATTAAGCGCGATGGCGAGGTTGTGGTGGAAGGCGAACGGGCCGGACAATTGACGGGTTTTCGCTTTATTCCGGACCAAAGTTCGGGTAGAGAAGAGGGCAAAGCGGTGATGGCCGCCGCGCGCAAGGCGCTCGGGCCTGAAATTCGCAAACGGATACACATGTTATTACGATCGGACGATAAACATTTTACGCTCTCTCCTGAGGGACAGATTTTCTGGCAGGCGGATGCAAGCAACCCCCTGCCGGGCGAGCCTGTCGGCCGTGTGGTGAAAGGCGAAAGCATTCTTGCGCCGAAAGTGGACGTGCAAGACAGCACATTGTTTGAAGGACAGGACCGGGCGGAGATTACAGACAAACTCCAGCAATGGCTGGAGATGACCGTGAAGCTTGCGCTGAAACCTTTATTTGATCTAGTCGAAGGTGATGATCTAACCGCACAGGCCAAAGGGATTTGTTTCCAGCTACATGAAGCGATGGGCGTGTTGCCGCGCGACGCGGTACAGGACATGATTACAGCGCTGGATGAAGAAGGGCGCAATGCCCTGCGCAAGCGTAAAATCCGGATGGGGCCGCTTTTGATTTTTCTTCCCGAATTAAACAAGCCCGCCGCCGTAAAGTTAAAAGCCTTTTTAATCTCGCTTTGGGAAAGTAAGGAGATTCCAGCCGAAGTCCCTGCAGATGGCATGGTGTCGTTTGCCGCCGGGGATGAAAAACGTGATCACGATTATTACCGCCGCATTGGATACCCGATATATGGTCCCCGCGTGATCCGCGTGGATATGCTGGACCGCCTGGTTTGTGCGGTCTATGACGCGGCGCAGGACGGGAAATTTCAGGCCCAGCACCAGATGGCTGAATGGCTTGGGAGTAACATTGAAGATTTATACGGTGTGCTCAGCGCGATGGGCAATAAGCGCATTGTAGAAGATAAAGTTCAAAAACCCGAAGACACAAAAGACGACGAAAAAAGTGAAGACGAACAGCCGGTAGAAAATAAACAGGAAAAACCGGAACTGGATTGGTTTTATCTAAAGCGCGGCTCAGCGATTTCACGCCCGAAGGTGAAAAAAGAAAAACCCAAAATCAAAAAAGATAAGAAGGGCAAGAAGGGTAAGGCAAAACCGAAAACCGAAAAAGTCTATACGGCAGAAGCGCAGCAGGAGGATTCGCCTTTTGCGATCCTGCAACAGCTGAAGAAGTAAGATGCGTGTTTTTCTTTTCTTTTTGATTTTATCTCTTCCCCTTGCTGCGCAGGCGCAATCTGAAACCGGGCCTCTTTTTTCAGGCGCGTATCTTTTAGAGCTCTGTAAGAAAGACGCAGTTGGCGGGGAAATGGTCAAAGGCGGTCATACGGCCTGTCAGGCTTTTATTGCGGGTGTGATTGATTACCAGGATTTATTGCGCTCGCTCGGGACCCGCACCAGCGTGGATATGTGCGTCCCGAATACAGTTGAAATGAATGATCTGCATGACATTGTTCTGGAATATCTCAAGATCAATGCGCAGCATGATAATTTCGGCGCAGCGCCTGCGGTGGCGTTAGCATTGTCTGCCGCTTTTCCTTGTGAGGATTAAGGTCCTCCAAAAAGCGAAAATGCCTTGTTCAAGAGTATTTGAGCATTAGGGCTTTTAGATATTTCGTTGACGGTATCTTTAAAGGCAATGCTAAGCATAATAATGGTGGGAGGCGCGTTAAAAAGCCAAGAGACAATACATGACATTGGACCTATGCCCGCACGTTGTCTCATAGGGTACTGGCTTTTAAGTTCATCTTTTATGAAGGCAAGAGATTCCTCAAGATACATAAGTCTTTCGTTTTGCTCATGGTTTTCTCCGGAGTTGATATTAGATTTACTTAACAAATTTTCCAGTTCTTCAATACGCTGTTCAAGAGGCGCATGTTTAAAATCATACGCAGCTGTAGAAACTTGTCTTCTATAGAAAGCTTTAGAGAGTTCAGAGAAAGCTATTTCCAGATCGTGCAGACGCTCCTCTAGCGAGACGTTTTTGCCTTCATCTTCTTTGGTTTCAGGTTCAAGCATGATTGAAGACTTAGCAAATTTATTTTTATATGTAAAGTTTTTAACCGGGCGGGCCGACGGAAGCTGGTTCGAAGCTCTGTATGAGCGAGCCTGCGACCAGATACCAGCCATCGACAAGGACAAAGAAGACGATCTTGAAGGGCAGGGAAATCATCACCGGCGGGAGCATCATCATCCCCATCGACATCAGGATCGAGGCGGTGACCATATCGATAATCAAAAACGGCAGGAACAACATAAAGCCGATTTCAAACGCGCGGCGCAGTTCTGAAATCATGAAAGCCGGGATGAGGACCTGCAACGGAATAGCCTCCGGGCTTTCGTAAGGACCTTCGTTGCTGACATCTGTGAAAAGGCGCACATCATCTTCGCGCACATGTTGAAGCATGAAAGCTCTAAACGGTTCGACGCCGCGCTCAAAGGCCTGTATTTCATCAATCTCTTCATTGATCAGCGGTTGAAGGCCTTGCTCATAGGCTGCCTGCAATGTCGGCGCCATGATGAAGAAGGTCAGAAACAAAGCCAGAGAAATCATCACCGTATTTGGCGGTGTTTGCTGAATACCGATCGCAGTGCGCAGGAAAGAGAGCACAACGACAATCCGCGTAAAGCTGGTCATCATGATCAGGATGGATGGGGCCAGCGAGAGGATCGTTAAAATGGCGACAAGCTGAACGACGCGGCCGGTGACCGTGCCGCCATCTTCACCTGCGCCAAGGTCAATCGTGATCGCCTGGGCAAGCGCGTTATCGCTGAAAAAAGCTGTCAGCCCGAGCAGGGAAAGGGAAAAGACAATCCAGAAGGTCTTTGATTTAAGAGTCTTTTTCATGCGCATCTTCAATATTGGTTTCGACGACAGTTTCACCTGTCGGCGAGAGAATGACAAGATGGGTGACATCATCGCGCTGAAGCAAAATGGCTTTGCGGCGCGCATCAAGTGGCAGGGTTTCAAGAATTTTGAGGCGTCTTTTTCCTGTGGATAGAAGCGCACCTCCGCCTGCACCCGGCCCAATCTTCTTCAGAACAAAGGCCAGCCCGCCCATCAGGGCAAGGACAAAGACCAAAGCCGCCGCGAATTTTACAAAGTCTATATATTCCACTTACGCTTGCTCCAGATATTTTATCATGAGATTACTGCCGGAATGGGATTGTCCAATACCTTTAAATCCCAAATTTTTGTATACATCTGCTTTTTCTGGGTACGAATCTAAAATGACAGTTACGCTTTTGTCTGTCACTTCCGTAATTTCTTTCAAACAATGCTCAACAAGTTTGGTTCCTATTTTTTTGCGTCGATGGTCTTCGTCTACGCTAACCCAGCTAATGCCCCACAAATTCACAGTAAAAAACTCTTCTGAATAAGCGGCGGCGCCAATAATTTTTCCATTATCTGTTGTGGCAATAATAAATGTTGGGCGCCTGTAATCATTTGAAAACATACAGTTCAGATATCCCTCAGCTAGTTTGGCTACTTTATCTCCAAAGACTGAAACCAGGAAAGCATGCAAGGAATCTGTGTCTTCTTTAAGTGCTTTGCGAATATCTATCATTCAGAACTATTTTGATTGTCCTGAAACGCTTTCAGGGCTTGTCCAAGCGTTTCAAGCTGGGCAATCATCTCTGCCATGGTTGGCTGGACGCTCTGGGCAAGTTCAGGCGGGAGCGCAACTGTGCGTTCACACAGCGCCGCGATTTCATCATCCAGACCGGAAAGGTCTACCATTTCACCGGCAGTCACTTTTTCCGTGCATTCAATGATAAATCCGGTCAATTCGGTAAGGCGGGTTTCAATCTGTTCTTTTTCAGCTTCACTCATCATTGTCACTTTCGTCTTCTTTCATCTTATCCATAGCATCGCTTAAGGCTGCGTCAAAGGGATTTGGCTGTCCGTTTGCTTTATAAATATAGGATAAAATCTCTGCGACAGCTGCAAAAGCTTCGGAGGGGATCGGACTATCCAGTTCCACTGTGGCCAGCATATTGGCGAGCGCACTATCCTCGCGGACCTTGATATCGTTTTCATAAGCAAGCTGTAAGATCTGCTCGGCAATTTTTCCCCGCCCGGCGGCAACGACTTTGGGCACGCGGCGCTCCGCCATACGGTCCTGGAGAGCTACAGCCGTCTGCCGCTCCGATTTTTTCTTTATATTCAAAGGGATAAGAGGGTCTTCGCCGCCTGTGGGCAAACCATCTTCAAATCCGTCATCTGCGGCGCTCATGGCATAGTTCCTGCAAATTTTCCTATCAGATCAATAGGGTTGCACAAATTTAAAGGAAAAACCATGACGATAGGCAATATTCCTCTTTTACAGGCGATGGGCGCAAAAATGAGTTATCTGGATACGCGCCAGGGCGTCATTGCGCAAAATGTTGCCAATGCCGATACACCAAATTACCGCGCGCGTGAGCTAACGGATGTTGATTTCGGCGCGCTGGTAAAAGACATGGTTGGGACGAGCAAAGTGCATGTGGAAAAGACAGATCCAAAACATATGACGTTAAACGGTCCGCCGGAAAACCCGCGTGAGACGAAGCGCGAAATTACATACGAAGTTGCGCCCGCCGGTAACGCGGTGATTATTGAAGAGCAGATGGTGAAAGCAACGGAAACATCTATGGATTATTCGCTGCTAACCAACCTGATGCGTAAGAATGTGACGATGATCCGGACAGCGCTTGGGCGCAGCCAATAGGAGATAAACTATGAGTGATGATGTTTTCAGTGCAATGCGGGCCTCAGCTTTCGGGATGAAAGCACAAGGTGAGCGGACCCGGGTAATTGCGGAGAATCTTGCCAATGCCAATACTGCGGCAAAGACGCCAAATGAACAGCCCTATGCGCGTAAGATCATTACCTTCGAAAATGCACTTGATCGTGCTTACGGGCAAAAACTGGTGAAGGTGGATGATGTACGCGATGCGCCAAATCCTGATTTCCCGCTGCGCTATATGCCCGATCATCCGGGGGCCAATGAAGCAGGTTTTGTACAAATGCCCAATGTGAATACGCTAATTGAATTAAATGATATGCGCGAAGCCCAGCGTAGTTATGAAGCCAATCTCGGGATGTTGGAGCAATCGCGCAGTATGGCACAGCGCACGATAGATATGTTGCGCTAGGTGTTTTTATGATAGAGTAAGAATGAGGTAGCAAATGGCAGATCCGATTAATCCACTTCAGGCAGCGCAAGCCTACATCAATACCGCCAGAGGCGCCGAGGCGCCGGGTATGGACGCCCCACAAGGCCAGAGCTTTGGTGATTTTATGCGTAATGCGGCGCTGCGCAGCATTGAAACAATGCGCGCCGGGGAAGCGGCCTCTGCCCGCGCCGTGGCAGGTGAAGCGGATTTGCCGGAAGTCGTGCAGGCAGTTACAGCAGCCGAAATCACACTTCAAACGGTTGTGTCGATTCGTGACAGGCTTGTTTCCGCCTATCAAGAAATTATGCGCATGCCTATATAGTTGCAAGTTTCTAGTTACAAGTTGCAAGAGTCTATGAAGGGTTTCTTGTAACTTGCAACTTGCAACTGTAAACTTAAAGAATGAATCAGGAAGAACTCATTGATGTTGCCCGTGAAGCCATCTTGATGTGCATTCAAATTGCTGCGCCCGTGATGCTGGTCGGACTGGCTGTCGGGGTAAGTATTGCACTTGTTCAGGCGCTGACACAAATTCAGGAAATCACCTTGGTTTTTGTACCGAAAATCATTGCGATTTTTCTGTCCATCTTTGTGTTCTTTCCCGGCTTTGCGATGGCGATGATTGCGTTTATGGATCGTCTTGCTGACCGTATTGTCGGTATTGGCTAACGTTAAATGGAAACATTACAGACATTTTTAACGACGGGCGTTTTCGCCTTCATGCTTGTCTTTGTCCGGATCGGTACGGCGATGATGATTATGCCGGGGGTTGGGGATTCTTTCGTGCCGGCCAATATTCGACTGTATATAGCGCTCGGCTTATCAATAGTATTGGCGCCCGTTATTCAGCCCTTTATTCCAACCCCTCTGCCGGGGCTGGAGGTGATGTTTGCCTTGATCCTGATGGAATTTGTCATCGGCCTGTTTATCGGTTCAATTGCACGGGCCTTGATGGCGGCACTGGATGTCGCCGGGATGATTATCTCTATGTCCTCGGGTCTTGCCAATGCGCAGGTGTTTAATCCGTCTCTTGCCGGGCAAGGATCGATTATCGGTGCGTTTTTATCGGTCACGGGTGTCGTACTAATTTTTGCAACGAATATGCATCACCTTCTGATTTACGGACTTGTTGAAAGCTATCACATGTTTCCGATCGGCGGCGTGCCCGATACAGGCAGTATGGCCGACTTGATGGCGCGCGCTGTGTCGGTCAGTTTTTTAACAGGTTTTCAAATGGCAATACCGTTTATTGTTGTGTCGTTACTTCTTTATATAGGAATGGGTGTGCTCACCCGGCTGATGCCGCAAATTCAGGTTTTTATCCTGGCGCTGCCGATGCAGATTTTACTGTCCATGATTACGCTTGGGCTGGCTGTGCCGGCCATGTTGCTGTTCTGGATGAGCAGATTTGAAGAGGGCATGGTCTTCTTTTTAACCAATGGCGGGTAAAATAGTCTTATGAGTGATAACGAACAGGCCGACGACAGCCAGAAAACCGAAGAACCCACCCCGAAAAAGCTCGAGGAAGCGCGCAAAAAAGGGCAGGTGGCACTCTCGCGTGAAGTCAATAACTGGGTGATGCTGCTCACCGGGACGATTGTTGTGCTGGCACTCGGACCCTCTGTGATGACGGAACTGAGCCTGCATATGCGCACCTACATTGAGCAGGCGCATTTATTGCCGCCCCCGCCCGGCGGGTTTGAGATTACACTCGGGCAAAGTTTCTGGAAGATTATCGGCATATTGCTATTGCCGCTTTTGATTTTAATGGCGGCTGCTTTCTTAGGGCCGTTCCTACAGATCGGCCCGCTCTTTGCACCGGAAAGTATCAAGCCGGATATCAGCAAGGTCTCGCCGATTGAAGGCTTTAAACGACTTTTTTCCATGCGCTCGCTGGTCGAGTTTGGAAAAGGGATTTTTAAAATCGGCGTGATCGGTCTGGTCGGCGTTCTTTTGCTGTATCCGTTCTTTGGTGGGATTGATCATATGGTTGGCCTGTCTTTATCGGCCATGATGGATGAGTTTAGCGGGCTCGTTGCCCGGCTGATGGCGGGCGTACTGATTGCGCTTCTTGTGATTGCGGTCATTGATCTCGCCTTCCAGCGGCAAGAGCATTACAAGAAAATGCGTATGACCAAGCAGGAACTGAAAGACGAATATAAACAAACCGAAGGGGACCCGCATGTGCGGGCCAAGCTGCGTCAGCTGCGTCAGGAAAAAGCCCGCTCGCGGATGATGCAATCCGTTCCCGAAGCCGATGTGGTGATTACTAACCCGACTCACTTTTCGATTGCCTTATCCTATAAACCCGAAGAGATGGCCGCCCCGGTCGTGGTCGCCAAAGGCGCAGATGAGGTGGCGCTGCGCATCCGGGAAATCGCAGAAGAACATGACGTCCCGCTTGTAGAAAATAAGCCTTTGGCGCGCGTACTCTTTGATGAAGTGGAGATTGAGGACGCCATCCCCGAAGTTCATTTCCAGGCGGTTGCCGAAATTATCTCCTATGTCTTTAAGCTTAAAGGGAAATTGCCGCAATAACAGGTGCTTAACGGCTTTTCAGCGGCCCTTTTTCCCTTTACACTAAAGCGGTCATGGATCTGGATCACTCCGAATTTATTTTACAGCAAAAGCGCAGGAGCGAGGGCGATTTATCCCGCGGGCCGAACCCGAAGGCGATCTTAAGCGCGCTTGGATTTTTCGCGCTTTATGTTGTGTGCTGTATTGCGTTGGCGGTGCTGCTGGATATCAATAAGACAACCATGCTGGCGGCAGGCCTTGTCTTTATCCTGACAGCCCTTGTGGCATTCGCGGTTCAGAAAAGCCTGCATGGTTTTTCGATGAAAGAGCGCGAGCGGCGCTTGATCCGCGAAGTGATGGAAGGCTCTCGTGGCGCGCGCTTAATTACAGACGGAGCCGGTAACACGGTTTATGCGAATGATAAATTTTCGGGCTTATGCGGCGGTGAGGAAGCAGGCGTCAAAGAGCTTGCCGCTTTATTCGAAGAAAATGAAGATGCGCTCACCCATTTTAAAACGCTGGCCGAAAATGCGCAGCGCGGCCTGACGGATTCTATCGAACTCTCTGCCGGGGAACTTGAAAAAGAACGCTGGTTTATGGTCACCGCGCAACCTGTCGCCGGATGGGCTGGCTATGTGCATTGGCGGGTGGATGATATCACCAGCCAGCGCGAGCTTGACCGCACCATCCGCGAAGAGCGCGAAAAGCTGATTGATTTCACAGATAATGCCCCGGTCGGGTTTTTCTCGGTTGATGAGCATGGACGCTTTCTCTTTGTGAATGCAACGTTGGCCCGCTGGCTCGGATCAGATATTGAACGGCTTCTCACGCGGGGGGATTTGCACACCTATCTTGAAAAGCCGCCCAAAGGCGCCAAGCCCTATGATATCACGGACAAAGGCGGCGCGCGTCAGGTCGCTGAGCTGATGATGAAAGGCCCTGCCGGGAAAACTTTTTTAGCCTCCGTCAGCCAGACGGTTGTTGTGGAAGAGTCTGGCCGGGTGCGGACCCGCGGCGTGGTCCATGATCTAACCATTGAACGTGAAATGAAACAGGCGCTGGAAGCTTCTGAAGATCGTTTTGAAAGATTTTTTGAAGAAGCCCCGCTTGGCATTTTACTTGTCGGCGATAACGCCAAGATAGAAGACTGTAATACGGCGATGGCAGCGATGCTGGGCGAAGAGATGGAAGTGATTGAAGGAAAAGCCTTTCGCGATATTTTAAGTGAAGATGACCGCGATTCCGTTCTCTTTGCCATGAACAGGATCGGGCAGGGGGAACAAATGTCCGCGCCGATGGAAATTATCCTGCAGGCTAAAGACAAACCTGTATCCGTACAGATGCATGCGCGGCGTTTTAAAGGCAGTGATAATATCGTGCTGCATTTTATTGATCTCACCGATCAGAAAACGCTGGAGGCGCAATTCATCCAGTCGCAAAAAATGCAAGCCGTCGGACAATTGGCTGGCGGCGTTGCGCATGATTTTAACAATTTGCTGACAGCGATTATCGGCTTTTCCGATTTACTGCTTCAACGCCATAAGCCGGGCGATCCGTCTTTTTCGGATATTATGCAGATCAAGCAGAACTCCAACCGCGCGGCCAATCTGGTGCGCCAGTTGCTGGCCTTTTCCCGCCAACAAACGCTGCGCCCGCAGGTGCAGGATATTTCAGATATCCTGGCCGAAGTGTCCAACCTGATCCGCCGCCTGATTGGCGCGAATATCGAACTGGACCTTGTCTACGGGCAGGATGTCGGCATGGTCAAGGTCGATGCCGGCCAGATGGAGCAAGTCTTCATTAATCTTGCCGTCAATGCGCGCGATGCGATGGAAGATGGCGGTAAGCTGACCATGACCACATCGCCGTTTGAAAACCGCAGTGAAATTAAGTATGGCGAAGATGTTATGCCGCCCGGACGCTGGGTGAAGATTGATGTGTCTGATACGGGCTGTGGAATCCCGGAAGAAAATCTATCGCGCATTTTTGAACCGTTCTTTACCACCAAGGATGTCGGGCAGGGCACGGGGCTTGGCTTGGCCACCGTCTACGGGATTATCCGCCAGACAGGCGGTTTTCTGGATGTGAACAGTGCCGTTGATAAAGGTACGGTTTTTTCTGTCTATCTGCCGGCCTTGTCTGAGGCTGAAGTGGAGGCTGCGAAAAGCGAGGTCAAACACGAAGAACAAAAAGAAAGTGACCTCACAGGCAATGCAAAAATATTGCTGGTGGAAGATGAAGATGCGGTGCGCATGTTCTCCACCCGTGCGCTAACGAATAAAGGCTATGAGGTTTTGGGCGCTGAACACGGGGAAGCCGCTTTGGCGCTTCTTGAAAAAGAAGATCTCTCTTCACTTGATCTTCTCATTACCGATGTGATGATGCCTGGTATTGATGGGCCGACGCTCGCGCGTAAACTCCGCGAACAGCAGCCTGATCTCAAAATCGTCTTTATTTCCGGCTATACTGAAGACAAGCTCAAAGATGAAATGGGTGAGGGGATTTACTTTCTGCCCAAGCCTTTCACGCTCAAACAGCTTGCCGCCAAGATCAAAGAAGTCCTGGACGATTAAAACCGTTTAAACCACCTGGTTTGAATGAGCGCCTCATGTACGACTTCATGGCCATATCCGCTCCAGTGCCCGTCGGTCGGGTATTCAAATTTTTGTTGATCCTTTTGGTAAGTATCGAAAAAGGCAGGTGTCATATCAAGCGTTGTATAGCCGCGTTTGCGTGCTTCTTTTAAAAAGTAGCTACGCATGTTTTCAAAATAAGAGTCGCCCTTTAAAGGAAGTTTATCTGCTTCATAAATCTGGTAACGCGGCGCATCAACGATAAAAGCAATATCGCGCGGGCGCAGGCCGGCATAGTCCGGCAAATTGTCAAAAAACGCATCTACCGCTTTTTGAGAATCATACAGCCTTTCATCGCTTACATGTGCAGGCACATTACCGATAAAAGCCTCTTCTTCTTGTCGTTTATTGAGCACCAGCTTGGCCCGTAAATTATTCCACGTATTATAAAGCTGCACATTAAAAAGAAGGTAGCGGAGCAAAGCAGAATGCTGGACAATCACGCGCTTTGCACTTGGATGATATTCCTGCATGAGCGTTGGCCGAAGCTTCCCGTTTTCGTCCTCTGCAAACTGGTGAAAGGTCTGGTGGAACGTATATTGCGGCAGGCTTTCATCAAAATCATTGCCGACAATCACAAACACCATTTTTGACGGTTTATAGGCTTCTTTCGCATACTTCGCCCAGATGAGATACTGGCTGAGCGGCGCGCCGCTGGCCCCAAAACTGTAAATACGTTTCTCCGCTCCAACCGTTTCCGATAAGCGGCCATAAAGGGTCTCTTCATAAGGGACCATCACCGCTTCGACATACGAATCGCCGATGACGGTCATGAGCGGGCGTGTATCCTCCGGGTCATAATCCTGGTCGTTAAAAAACCCGTCATTATTAATGCGGCGCCGGCTGACAATGGCGAAATTGGAATCGCGCGACCAGGTCACTTCCTGGTTCGGTTTAAACCGGGCAACGGGTTGCTCAAATGTGACGGGCTGGGAAGAAAACGTATCGGTCACGGGCAGGAAGCGAAAAGCGATTTCCAGCAAAATCAATGTGAGCAAGCCCGAAACCGAAAGCCCGATCAGGGTAAATAAAATCTTCTTTTTTAAAGTGATAGGTTCAGCCATAGGAGGGATCATGCCGATCTGCGTTTAAAATTCAATTTAAAATTTTTTGCAGGTAATCAATTCCAAAAGCCTCAAAGACGGGCTCAAATCCATGGCAGATCTGTTTTTCACCCTGACTGAAAATGACTGTTAAGTGAAACCATGTTTGCGGCAGGGGCGGGCATGAAAATCTGGGCTCGATCGTAAATGCCATATCAGGCTCTATTTTTTGTGTTTCAACAGAATTTATAAATTTACGACCCGTACGCAGGGCCTCGCGAATATCCTCAAAGCTTTTTGCCTGCGCGATAACTGTATGTGTCGGATCGCTCTTATAAGACAATGGAATCGTGTGGCCTATATTTGTGCCGGTAACATCTGTCGGGCTGCCGATTTCATTTGAAAAGCCAAGTGATTCTCCATGCGCCATGCCGAACGCGTATAACTCACGAAAAGCCATGCCCGGCTTTGCCTGCCCGGCAATATGCAGCGCGCCGTGCAAAACATTTTCGCAGTGCGTACGCAGTTCTATGTTCGATCCTTTATATAAAGTCAGACCAAAATCGCCGATTATTTTCGTTTCGCGGTGAACAGGGGAGGCATAGACCGCAATCATATCTTCCGCATTATAGAGAAGATCGTCACGCGGCCACATATGTTCGGGTCTGAAAGACGGCTCGCAGATGCGCGTATAATTGTCTTCGGGCTTACCAAACAGGCTGATAACACCGCCCGGCGGCGGATCGTACCAGCCATCTTCATAAAACGCACTGTCAGCGGCGATTTCAGATTTAAATACGCGGCTTAGCGCCTGTTCAGAGAAGGGTTTTTCTCCAAGGGTTTTTAAGGCCTGTGCCAATGATTGTCCGGTTTGGAGTTTTGATTGTTTGACTATATCTAACATTGCCTGCATCCGCGCTTGCGATCATGGCAGTCGATTCTTAAAAGGCAATGACAAAAACACTCCGTCTGCCAACCTGCTGCTGTAAATCCCCGTCTTTTGCATTATGTATAATAATTTTTGACGATATTTCAGTATGATAACTCATTTTGTTCCACGTGGAACATTTCATGAACTTTTTATTGACATCTGGAACAAAAAGGGTACGATGAGGATATTATCACTGTGCGTAAGCTGATGCGCCGACCCACGGCATGATTGAAACCCCGCATGCTTTATGCAACGAGTAAAGGAGATCAAAATGAGTGTAACCCCCTTCCGGAAGGATGAAACCATGACCCAAAACCCTGCCGAAAAACAAAAAGCCCTGGATGCGGCCCTCTCCCAGATTGAGCGAGCCTTTGGAAAAGGCTCTGTGATGAAACTGAGTGCGGACCATAACCCGATGGAGGTTGAATCGATTTCAACCGGATCGCTCGGTCTGGATATCGGGCTTGGGATTGGCGGTGTGCCGCGCGGACGGATTGTCGAAATTTACGGACCTGAAAGCTCCGGGAAAACAACCCTGGCGCTCCACATCATGGCCGAAGCCCAAAAGGCGGGCGGGTCCTGCGCGATTATTGATGCAGAGCATGCGCTTGATCCGTCCTATGCCAAAAAGCTTGGCGTGGATGTTGATGAGCTTTTGATCTCTCAGCCTGACGGCGGAGAGCAGGCACTTGAAATTACAGATACGCTGGTGCGCTCCGGTGCGCTGGATGTGGTCGTTGTCGACTCCGTCGCTGCGCTCGTGCCCCGGGCTGAACTGGAAGGGGAAATGGGCGATACCCATGTCGGCCTTCAGGCACGTCTGATGTCGCAGGCGTTGCGCAAACTCACAGGCTCGATTTCCCGGTCTCGCACGGTTGTGATCTTTATCAACCAGATCCGCATGAAAATCGGCGTGATGTTCGGCTCGCCTGAAACCACAACAGGCGGAAATGCACTGAAATTCTATTCTTCCGTGCGCATGGATATTCGCCGGATCGGCTCGATCAAAGAACGCGATGAAGTGGTTGGAAACCAGACCCGGGTGAAGATCGTGAAAAACAAAATGGCGCCGCCTTTCCGCCAGGTGGAATTCGACATCATGTATGGTGAAGGCATTTCCAAGACAGGTGAAATCCTTGATCTGGGCGTGCAAGCCGGGATTGTTGAAAAGTCCGGCGCGTGGTTCTCCGCCCTAGGCGAGCGGATCGGGCAGGGACGTGAAAATGCGAAACAGTACTTACGCGATCACCCGGAGATGATGGCAACGCTTGAAGCCAAGATCCGCGAAAGCAACGGCCTTGCCGATGCGATGCTCGCCGGACCGGATGCGCAGGATGATGCTGAAGAGGCCGTGCCCGAAGAGGCACCAACCCCAAAGGCAAAGAAAGCCGGATAGATACTCGAATTAGAAAAGGTGAGCACAAAAGCCGGGCGGTGACTCCAGCCCGGCTTTTATTTTTATGTTGGGTGTTTCAGCAATCCCATAGTTAAGAGTGAGCACCGCATCCTTGCACGAGCAAGAGGTTTGCAGTGTGTATGGTTTTTAGATGTTTTCCATGATGCTATGGCTGCATCTATTTGCGCATTTGATCCAACTGCGGCGGGTATATTGAACTTGCGGCGAAACTTTGCTCTTTGCTCATCCGAATATACCTTTGCCATATTTTTACTCCGTTAGTTTTTAACTCTTAAAATACGTTGTTTTTGTTTATTCCAGTCGCGTTCTTTGATTGTCTGGCGTTTATCATGTTGTTTCTTTCCCTTAGCAAGACCGATTTCAAGCTTGGCTAAGCCCGTCTTATTAAAGTAAACCCGGATCGGGATGATGGTATAGCCTTCGCGCGCAACAGCGCCGAAGAGTTTATCCATCTCCCGCTTTTTCAACAGCAATTTTCGGATGCGTCGTGGTTCATGCTGAAGATGCGGCCCGGCCTGTGGGTATTCAGGGATATGACAGTTAAAGAGAAAAATTTCTCCGTTCTTAGGCCCAACATAGGATTCATTTATGGAACATTGGCCCATACGCAGGGATTTGACTTCTGTGCCGGTGAGGGCAATACCCGCCTCGAATTTATCTTCAATCTGGTAATCAAAGCGCGCGCGGCGGTTATCGGCCACCGTCTGGTTGGTCGAGATCATTCCTGACTTTGATGTACGCTTCTTTGCCATTGCGCTGTTGTAAAGCACTGCAGGACAAAGGAAAAGCCTTATAGTCATTTGCATTTGCTTTCTGACATCGTTGCTGCGCTCCTAAAGCAGGTCATCTACTCGTCGTCGCTTGCGGCTTGTCAGGAAAACAAAGCCAAACGACTAAATTTCATATAACGCATTATGTAAAATTTATGCAATGGCTTTCGCAAGGTAAAAACAGGATAAAATTTACGGTACGGTCGCAGAGCGGACTTCGCCGCATGAAGATAAGAGAAATTTATAACGATCCGGGGAATATATTTGCTAAGGTGCGGTCATGTCTTTTCGTGCACCATGGCTTTACCTTTTGATCCTGTTTGCAGGCATGCTTGCATTGATGCCAGTGCAGTCTGCATATGCTTCTTCTTCTGTTCAAAAATGGCTTTCTTATACACAGGATAACAGCACGGCCTCTTTTCAGGAGATTCAGGCTTTTCTGAAATCGCATCCGGACTGGCCGTCTTTGAAAAAGATACAGGCAAATACAGAACGAGCCATGCAGGCGGATATGAATCCTGCAGATATTATAGAATTTTTTAAAGATCGGGATGTGGAGACATTGGATGGCGCAAAACTATATGCCAATGCGCTTCTTGGCACAGGTCAGCAAAAGCAGGCTTCCGATTTTTTAAATAGCTGGTGGGGTGAAGCTTCTCTTTCCCGTTCAGGCCAAAAAGAATTTTTCACTCTGTTTGAAAAGTATTTGAAACGTCCTGCGCATATTAAACGCCTTCATATGCTTTTGGATAGTGGATCGTTTGAAAATGCACAGGGAATGGCCGCTATTTTAGGGGCTGACTATCAAAAACTAGCTAAGGCCCGTATTGCCCTGCGCGGGCAAAAAGGCAATGTCACAGCGGCCATTGATGCCGCTCCCGCATCTCTAAAAAATGACCCAGGCTTGAAATTGGACCGCCTGACCTGGCGCCGCAAAAAAGATTTGGATAGCGGCGCACTATCCATTCTTCAAAAAGCGCCTTCTTTTGAGCAAATGCGCCGCGCGAAAAGCTGGTGGCGGGAGCGGCATATTCTTGTTCGCCGTTTAATGGAAGATAAAAACTATAAACGTGCCTATGTACTTGCCAGTGCGCACCGGCAAAAAGAAGGCTTTCCCATGGCGCAGGCTGAATGGGTGTCAGGATTTTTGGCGCTGCAGTTTTTAAATAAAAACTGGGAAGCTTTTGAGCATTTTGAAAAACTGTATCATGCTACCGAAAGCCCGATCAGCCGGGCACGTGGCGCTTATTGGGCAGGGCTTGCCAGTGAACGGCTCGGCCATCCGGATGTCGCTGCGCAATGGTTTGAAAAAGCGGCTACGCACACTGAAACATTTTACGGTCAAATGGCGGCAGAAAAAACAGGGCAGGCGGCTCGCGTGCAATTCACTGCCGGTGGCGGCGGGTCTGTGCAGCCTACCATCAAGGCGCTTCAGGCGTCGGCAAGTGAACTTGGTCGTATGAAAAAGACAGATGAGACCGCTCTTTTTTTACGCCATCTTGCCGACATATCACAAAGTGCTGCCGATTTTAAATCTTCTGCTCAAACTGCCAGTCGTTTAGGCTATCCGCATATTGCAATTGCTATTGTCCAAAAAGCAGCTCGTAAAGGTTACAAGATGAATGGGCTTGCTTACCCGGAGCGTGCGCATGATTTAAGACAGATACGCGATGTGGAATGGGCGCTTATTCACGGGCTGATCCGGCAGGAAAGCCGGTTCGACCAATATGCGGTCAGCCGGGCCGGCGCGCGCGGTCTTATGCAGCTTATGCCTGCAACAGCGAGAGAGGCAGCCCGTAAAATGGGCATGCGTCATCAAAAAGCCTGGTTGACGTCAAAGCCGGATCATAATTTGAAACTTGGATCTTATTATATTCAGAAAATGACGGACCGGTATGGTGGTCATTATGCCATGGCGTTGGCGGCCTATAATGCCGGACCGGGGCGTGTCGATAACTGGATTAAAATTTATGGCGATCCACGTACCGATGAAATTGATCTGATCACCTGGATAGAGCTTATCCCTATTTATGAAACACGTAACTATGTGCAGCGCGTTCTGGAAGCTGTTTATGTGTATAGACAAAAACTGAAATCGAAACAGCGTCCGGCAGATAATCCGATCCATGTTGCAATGCGGTGATTTGCAAAATGCAAAATTATCGCATTTTGCAAACTGTTTAAAAATACAAAACTCAATAATATCAATGTGTTATATGTATTCTGGTTTGGCAGATAAATTGCAGATCTTCCTGTGGTTCACATTTACAAGGGAGTGCGAAGATGCGTTTGCATTTTGTTACAGGGCAAAAAATTTTTGCCGATCTGTTTGGATATTATTTAAGCCATGTCAGGCCGGAAATACAGTTTTCTTATGGAAGCGTAAACGAGCCTGTTTTGCAATGCGATGTTTGTATTTTAGATATGAGCGATTTCGGGTCACCTGATATTGATTATCGGCAATTCATATCAGAAAAGACTGTGTGGAAGAATTTATATCTTCTTTACAGCAATCATCGATCTGAAACATTTCAAGCAGAGATGAAAGCACAATATGCATTTTCTACGAATATATCAGCGCTTCAATTAATCCGGACAATAGAATCTCTCTCGCAAGGCGCTTCAGAAGAAGAGGTGAAAAAAAGCCTGTCTATTGAAGAGGATGAGGTATCTGCTCACATCAAGCATATTGCGGATACGTTAACGCCACGTGAGAAAGATGTGTTGGCATTCCTGAAACATGGACTGTCAAATAAAGAAATTGCCAATCATTTAGGGTTAGAGCTTGTGACTATCAAACTTCACGTTCGCAGTATTTGTCAAAAATTTGGCGTGAAGAATAGAACACAAGCAGCGCTTTACGCACAGAAATGGGAATTCTAGGACCGGCTTTCAAACCGCCAGCTGATTAAACAAATCATGATTGCTAGTGCCAGCATTGCTGAAGGCGGTAAAAGCGGAGAAGCCTGCAGGCGTGCGACATTGTAAGAGTTATTTTTCTGAAGGCCGATCCAGTTTGTGCCGCCCATGCGCCGGCCTTTTTCCTGATGCCGCACGGAAGGCGCCGAACTTTCTCCCGCCCACAGAATGTGACCGCCTGTTTCTTGCGCAAACGGTTTTAGCGTTTCTTCCGAGGTTACAACATTTTGAAACTCCAGGCTTTGAAGCGCACCGAAAGATGTGACGGTGCTTAAATTTTTATAGCGCGCTGTATAAAGACCGGGCAGGCTTGCAGGTATTTTTGCCGTTAAAAACCCGTCCTGTTCATCCCGCTCAAGGCGTATATTGGTGATATTTCCGTCCGGTCCTTCCACGAAAATATTTGCGGTCTCTGTCTCTGTCAATTCTTCGTGACGCAGCTGGATATCTATACCGTCATAAGAAGCGTTTAGGGCAAGTTTATTTTCTTCAAGCTCCGGTTCTTTCATCAGCCAGTGCACAAGACGGCGCAACAAATCACGGTACGGTCCGCCGCCTTCATAGCCGCGTTCCCACAGCCAGATCTGATCGCTTGCCAGTTGGGCAATGCGGCCTTCGCTGCGCGTGCCGATAAATAAAAGCGGCAGGTTTTCCGCGCCGGTCATCAGGATTTTATCCTTTTGATTTTGCGGGCTGAGCGCAAGCTGTCGCAGCCACGGCCCGGTGGCGGTGTTATTTTTATTCAGAATATAAGAAACCGGGTGGGTTTGCCCGTTTTTGCTTAAAGCCGGTTTATAGGCTGTCTCCAAAACCCTGCCATCGGGGCGCCCGGGCAATATACTGCGCAGAGATGTTGAAAAAACTGAATTCTCAGTAGCATATTCCGGACCGCTAGCTTCCAAAAGCGCGCCGCCTTTTTCAACATAGGTGCGGATATTGTCAAAATAATGCGGCGGTAAAATCCGGTTCAGCGTATAGCGGTCGAAAATAATCAGGTCGAAATCGTAAAGTTTTTCTTCAAATAATTCCTGGAACGGGAAGGGGATTAAAGAAAGCTCGCGTTGCGGGACGTTATCGCGCTTATCGGGTTGGCGCAAAATTGTGAAATGTACAAGATCAACCGCCGGATCGCTTTTGAGAAGATTGCGCCACATGCGTCCGCCCATATGCGGCATGCCGGACACAAGCAAAACCTTTAACCTGTCGCGCACGCCCTGCACATTTATAATGGCTTTATTGTTTAGCGCCGTTAACTCATTCGGCGCGGCAGTTGTGCTGAACTCAAAAATATTCTGGCCCGGATGGGTGATGTCCAGCTCTATGCTGTTTTCTTCACCGCTACCTACGTTATATGTACCGATCAGATTACCGCCGGATGTAATCGTGACTTCATGTGAGGTTTGGCTTTTTCGCCCTGTCTGCGTGATTTGAAACCGCGCCGTGACGCTCCCGCCGACAATACCATAAGCCGGGCTTTCCAGGATATGAATGCGCGTATCGGTTTCATTTTTCCGGCCCGTCAGAATAGTGTGAACCGGGCCGGACGCTGACAGATCGTTTAAAGCTTTTTGCGTGTTGAGATCATGAATATGCCCGTCTGTGATAAAGATAATGCCTGCGCGTTGATTTGGCGGGATATCACTTAAGGCGCGGCGCACATCTTCAAGCAATCTTGTCTCCTCCTGCCGGCCGGACCCGCTATAAAGAATATCCGCATTCAGATTATCTATAGAGCCGATTTCATTTTGAAGATGCGCAATGGCATCCTGCGTTATCTGGTCGCGCGCTCCCAAAGACTGGCTGGGAGATTGGTCGACAACAATCAGGGCTGTATCGGGCAAGGGGTCGCGCTCTTCTTCGACAATAGACGGGTTTCCAAGAAGGATAAAAAACAAAGCCGTCATGATAAGCCGCGGCAAAATAATTTGGCGGCGCGTCCAGAAAGAAGCCAATAAAAACAACGCTGAAATGATTCCAAAACCGATCAATGTCTCTGGTGCAATGAGCGGCGCAAACACAATATCGGCGGCGTTAAAAGTTCCGGTCATTCGCCAAGCCTTTTTAAAATATGCGGGATATGGACCTGGTCGGCTTTGTAAGTGCCGGTCAGGCTGTACATCATAATATTGATACCGCTGCGCAGAGCCATTTCCTGCTGACGTGAAGCGCCGCGCAGGATTGGGTTTAATCCGCCTGAAGTGCGCAAATCCGCCCAGGCGCGGGCAAAATCATTTCCGGTGATGAGAATGGAAGAAACGCCGTCACGCGCGCCGACGGCATTTACATCACCCCAAAGATCGGAAGAGCGGTAGGCGCCTGGAAAATCTTCCAGAAGGTAAAATGTTTTATGCAGTACATGGTCTTCCGGCAGCGGGGCGAGCGCAGGCAGGGAAAGCTGTTCAGATAAATTTCTTAAAAACAGTGTGCGTGCATCGCGGCTGGCTTGCGCATTGCCGTTTCGTAGATCAATTACAAGCGTGCCGCCATAGGCAAGATAGGCTCTTATATTCTCTATGGCCGCATCATTTAAACTGCGCGGGTTCTCCGGCAGCGGCCAATAAACAAAGGGAAAGAAAGAGAGCTCATCACGCGCGGGATTAATGCCGGCAACACCTTTAATTTCAATCGAGGTGCGTTCTTCCAGCGCGCGTCCAAGATTTTCAAGGCCGCGCTGCGCGGTTGTATCTATTGCGCTTTGCCCGGATGAAATGAAGGCGAGATGCAGGCCGTTTGCATGTGTGAGATCATCTGCATGACTGTGGGTTGGTATCATGAATATCACGCCCAAGAGAAAGGCCGCCGACAATTTTCTGAGTGCCGGGAACAGGCTGCCTGAAAGCAAAAGTAAAATAATCCAGTCAATGAGAAACAGAATAAAGGCGCTCAGCAGAAATAGCCTGCCAAGGTCTTGTTCCAGATTTTTTTCAAAGGTGCGTATGGTAATGCTAGCCGGAAGGAGCGCCTGAGCCGGTTTCAAAGACGGTAAGTGCGCACCAAGCATCATTGGAATGCTCTGTGCGCCTTGCGTGTAAATACCGGGCGGCATATCCGGCCCGAATGTAAAATCGTCCAAAGCACTTTCAGGTAAGGTGATGGATGCGTTCGTGCGTCTTAATGTACCGGTACTGTCCAAAATGCGTTCCAGGGTCAGATCGCCTGAAGTACTCACGTCGCGGGACGGGTTTCCAGCAAGCTGTATGATTCTGTTTAGGATATGTACGTAAACACCGCTGAGGGGTAGGTTGGACCAGTCCGGCGCTGCGCTTGTATGGATAAAGACAATCATGCCTGCGCCGCGTGTATCGGCTGTAATAAGAGGGGTGCCATCTTCCAGCTGTGCCCATATTTTACCCTCTAAGGATGAAGAGGGGTCCGCCAGAATTTGCCGCCGGACAGTCACTGTATCGTTCAGGCGAAGCGTTCCAAGCGGCGCGCCTTCAATAAAATTTTTAAGCTTGCGCGGGTCTTCCCAGCTTAGATCGCCATCCAGTGCGCGCTGGCGCGGGCGCAACGGAACAGGGGTAAACCTGTTTTCCTGCGCGGCCTGATCCATATCTGCTGCACCAAAACGTAAAAGCAACCCACCATCCTGAATCCAGTTTTCAAGGGATTGCAACGTTTCTTCGGTGTTTGATAGTGCTCCCTGCGTGATTAAAACATCAAAGCCTGACTCATTTGTAAGCAATTCACCTAGAGGCGCCGTTTCTAAATCTGATGTCGGGCTTAAGGCTTTATTCAGGTAAAAAAGTCCGTCCAGAAACGGCTTTGTTTCTTCAAGGGAAATATTGGAGACAAGCCCGATATGCTTGCGTTGTGCGGCTGCCTGCAAATATAAAACAGTTCCTGCGTGGTTTTGAGGGTCTATCTGCACGCGCCGTATATCTTTTTGAATGGCAGGAGACATATCCGGCGTTATCTCCGTTCTTTTTTGGGAAAGCTTTATGTTTTCTTCATGCAAAAGACGGTTATTACCATCATATAAAGAGAGCGTCATATTGCGCGGCGCTTTGGCGGGTTCCATTTGCTCGATGGTAAATTCTGTATTCTCTTCTCCCGGGCGCAGCAGGATGGCGCAGTCTTCCGGCGCGCAGGACATGTAGGTTATATTTTTGGTTTTACGTTCAAGCCGCGTGAGGAAAATGTTTGGCAGATTTGTAAATCCACCTGTGCCGATCCAGAGCGTTTGCGGCTTTTCGGGCGGAGAAAATTCTTCAAGCGCTTGCGCAGCTGCCTGAAAATCAGACGGCCATGGATAGGGCTCTATCGTATCTAAAAACGAAAGCGCGCGGCCTTCATCAAACGGGCCTTCAATACGGGTTTGGCCGGATGTCTCTGCCGGAGCCGTTTTCAGGATATAAACTGGCGCGCCCGTGCGCGTCGTTTTTGTAATGGCCTGGCGGGCTTGTGCCTTAGCTTTCGTCCAGTTCGGCGCGGCGTCCCATCCATTTTCGAAGATAACCAAAAGCGGCGTTTTTTCCGGAGGCTGTGTATCCAGCCGAAAAACCGGTTTTGCAAAAGCAAAAATCAGGCAGGTTAAAATCAGAAGCCGGAGCAGCAATATCCACCACGGCGTATGACTGGGTGTTTTGGCTACGGCCTGTAAATCTTTTAAAAAATGTAGCGGGGCAAATAATATGCGCCGCGGCGCGGGCGGCATCACGCGCAAAATATACCAAAGCGCAGGCAGGGCCGCGAGCGCGGTCAGTGCCCATGGATTTAAAAAACCGATCTGCGCGAAAAAGGAGAGCATTTACACGGCCTCCGCATCATTTAAAAGGCGAACGATATTCTGCAGACTACGTTCCAGCGGATCGCCGCAGATGTGGCGTACATAAAGAATATTCTGCGTAGCGCAAAAATCAGACAGGTTATTCAGGTGATCTTTTATTCTGGTTTTATAGGTTTCAGCAATATCCTGCGCGTGATCTATTTTTTCGGAGGCGTTCTTTTCCGGTCCGTCAAATATGGTGCGGCCTGTGAAGGGGAAATTGATCTCGTCCGGATCAAGGCATTGCAGGATACATAATTTGCGCTGCGGACTGTGAAGGGCTTTTATATCGTCTGCGCATGTTTCCAGCGGGTCTAAAAAATCCCCTGCAAGGATGAGGATATCTCTCGCGCTTTGTTGCGTATTTTTCAGATCGGCAAGAGGGTCGCACATGTGATCTGCAAAATTCTGCGCAAGCATTAGAAGACCGCTTTCACTGCGCACGGTCTGGCTTTGCGCTGTATGGCTGCGCACATGATCGTGCTGGCGCAGGGCCAGAATGCCAAGCGCCAGTAGAAGCGTCTGCGCGCACACGGCTTTTGTTGGACGGTTTTTATTATAGGTAATCTCCATGCCGTTGCCGGGATCGGCCCAGAGGGAAAGTGTTTGCGGGCGTTCATCTTCGCGCTGTCGGATGATAGTTTTATCGCTGCGCGCGCTTTTGCGCCAGTCAATCGCCCGGCGGGGATCATCGGGCAGATAGTCCCGGAATTGCCAGAATTGTTCACCGCTGCCGCTTTTGCGCGATTGATGCGGACCGGGCACAGGCACAGTGGAGGCAATATGATGTGCGGCGGTCAGCAGGTCGTCTATGCCTGAAGCAGCTTCCCGCGCATTTTGAAAAAGGCGCCACACCATCTTGAAAATCTATAGGCCTGTTTGCTTAAACAGGCTCTCCAGAATATCGGGGAGCGTGATGCCATCGCCCTGCGCTTTGTAATTCAGCGCCATGCGGTGCTTTAACACCGGCAAGGCCAGTGCACGCACATCATCGGTGCTGGGGGCATGGCGTTCACCAAGCAGGGCGGCGGCGCGCACAGCCAGCATCAGGGCCTGAGCTGCGCGCGGGCCCGGTGCCCAGTGGACATAGCTTTTGACCAGGTCGCTGGCATCTTCTTCGGGGCGCGCGGCACGGACAAGAGAAAGAATGGCATCAACCACCTTATCGCCGGCCGGCATGTCACGAACCAGTTTTTGGATATCGATTAAGTCCTGCGCGTTTAATACTTTTTTGGCTTCAGGCAGGGTGTTGGAGGTTGTGACTAAAAGTACATCACGTTCGGCCGCACGGTCCGGGTACTCCACATCGATCTGCATCAGAAAACGGTCGAGCTGTGCTTCGGGCAGCGGGTAAGTGCCTTCCTGCTCCAGCGGGTTTTGCGTGGCCAGAACATGAAAGGGTTTTGGTAGATCGCGGTTCTGGCCGCTGACCGTGACCTGGCCTTCCTGCATGGCTTCAAGGAGTGCGGATTGGGTACGCGGGCTGGCGCGGTTAATCTCGTCCACCATCAGGAACTGCGTAAAGACCGGGCCTTCAATAAAACGGAAATGACGTTTGCCGTCTGCACCTTCTTCCAAAACTTCCGCACCGAGCACGTCAGAGGGCATCAGGTCGGGCGTGCATTGTACGCGCGCACTGGACAGGCCGAGCACTTTAGCCACGCTCTGGACCAGAAGCGTTTTGGCCAGGCCCGGCACGCCGATCAAGAGCACATGCCCGCCGCACATTAATCCGGTTAGGGTCTGGTCAATGATTTTTTCCTGCCCGAACACGACTTTGGCAATTTCGCTGCGGGCTTCGCGCAGCTTATGAGCGGCTTTTTCAAAGACGGCCTGGTCTATGCTGTCGGTTTCGGTCTTGAGCACGCGGGACTTTCCTTGATCTGTTTTTGACGGTCAAAACACTTTAATATAGGGCTGGAGTGAAAGAAAGGGATCAAAGACGTGATACCCACGAAAACCATAGAGCCGCCGGATTGGATGGGCAGTGAGGCGCTAAACCTTGTTCTGCGCCCGCTGGACGGGTTTGAAGAAACGCCCAAATCGCTGCTGGTTGGTGGGTGCGTGCGTAATATGCTGCTCGGTGAAGCGGTGAGTGATATTGATATCGCAACGCTCTTTACGCCGGAAGAGGTAACGAAGCGCCTTGAAGGGGCGGGGCTCAAGGTCGTGCCGACCGGGATTGACCATGGCACTGTTACCGCTGTCAGTGACGGGCAGGGCTATGAGATTACAACCTTGCGCAAAGATGTTGAAACGGATGGACGGCGCGCTGTTGTGGCGTATACGCAAGATTGGGCCGAAGATGCGGCGCGGCGGGATTTTACACTCAATACGCTTTTGGCGGCGCCGGACGGGCGGATATTCGATCCGCTCGGTACGGGTCTAACTGACCTGGAAGCACGGCGGATTGTTTTTGTCGGTGATGCAGCGACACGCATTACAGAGGATGTTTTACGCATCCTGCGCTTCTTCCGTTTTTATGCGCAATATGGGCAGGACGAGATTGACGCGGCGGGCTTGGAGGCGTGCCACGCAGCGGCAGATCAGATTCCGGCTTTATCGCGGGAACGGATCACGCATGAAGTGCTCAAGATACTATCCGTGGCCGACCCGGCGCCGGTCTTAAAGATTATGTTTGAAAACGGCGTTCTGGCTGACTTGCCGGATGAGGATTTCAGCTTTGATGTTTTTGAGAATTATACGGGGCGGGATGTTCTTTCAAGGCTCTTTATCCTTGGTGGGATGAAATCTCAAAGCTTTGAGCAATATCTGATTTTGACCAATGCACAAAAGAGCAGACTTAAGACATTAGATGAAGCATTTCAGTCTTTGAGTGATATCTCTGAAAAGAATATTAAAAGACTGATTTATTTTTATAAAAATGATATTGCTCTTGAGGTGTATCTACTGCGTTGTGCAGTGGATCGTGCGGCGCCGGATCAGGCGATCACAGAGCTGATTAAAACCTGGCAGGCACCGGTTTTTCCCGTGACAGGCGAAGATTTAATTGCGCAGGGCATTCCTGAAGGGCCGGAGCTTGGAGCAAAATTAAAAGAGATGGAACGCGCCTGGCTCGAAGAACAGCTGTAATGCTTTACGGCCATTTTGCTTCAGGCGGCATGGACATAAGGATTGCCTCTGTATTGCCGCCGGATTTCAGGCCGAACTGCGTGCCGCGGTCATAGAGCAGGTTAAATTCCACATAGCGCCCGCGGCGGACAAGCTGGTGCTCGCGCTCAGAGTCCGTCCAGTCTTTATCCATATGGCGGCGGACAATTTGCGGGTAAATATCGTTAAAGGTTTTGCCGACCGCCTGCGTGAAGGCAAAATCATCCTCCCAGCCTTTTTCGTCGAGATAATCATAGAAAATTCCGCCAATGCCGCGCGGCTCCCCGCGGTGTGGCAGGTAGAAATATTCATCACACCATTTTTTAAAGCGCGGATAATAATCGGGATCGAATTCATCACAGCAGTCTTTAAAGGCTGCGTGAAAAACCTCCGTATCCTGTTTGTCTTCGACCATCGGCGTCAGATCGGCGCCGCCTCCAAACCAGCTTTTGGAGGTCACGATCATACGGGTATTCATATGCACTGCCGGGACGACCGGGCTTTGCATATGGGCGACCAGTGAAATGCCGGATGCCCAGAAGCTTCCATCTTCTTCTGCGCCGGGAATGGCTTTGCGAAAATCCGGGGAGAAGGTGCCGTAAACTTGTGAGAAATTCACCCCGACCTTTTCAAAGACGCGTCCGCGCATGATCGCCATGCGCCCGCCGCCCTGAAGCGCGGAGCCGCTTGCATGCGGATCGGAGCCTTCTTCACGGTCCCAGGGCTGAAATTCAAACCGCCCTGGCGTCTCATCCGCAAATTTTGTTCCGGCAAGATCATCTTCCAGCGATTCAAACGCGGCGCAAATTGTTTCCTGCAACTCCTGAAACCACGAAGCTGCGCGGGCTTTGCGCTCTTCCCAGGGGGCAGGATCTGTTTGGGCTGTTGCGGTACTCATGTGACTATCTCCATCTTTAACAGTTGTCATACGACATATTACGTATTTTTGTCTCTGCAGAATTGATTTTGAGCAAATCGCGCTGATTTTTCCAATGCGCTGAAACTTTATATTTATCTTGCTAGCAGGATGTGTAGTTATTTTCTGGGAACGGGTTGATTTTCAGCTATATCTACCCACCAGCCCGCATGCCGGGCGGACTGTCTTTTAATATATGCGTGGTCTGTGCTCCACCAGTGCAATATATCATTTGTGAGATTATCTAGAACATAATCGCCTTTATCTGTTCTGAATGTCAAAACAGCGTGATTTTCGCCGTCTGGAAGTCTAACAAGTGTTATCAGCAGGTTGGATGGAGAAAAGCCAAGTTCTATAAGAGCGTCGCGTTTAAGCAGGACGTAATCTTCACAATCTCCTATTTCGTCTTCCGGATATGCCCAGACTTCTTCCTCGCCGTAAATGGTCTGATCGCTGAAAGGCATGATCATATTGTTTACATCCCGATTTACCGCCCAGATGGTATGCCATTTTTCGGGCGTCATCTGCTCTGGTGCCTTGCTGGGCAGAGCCTTGCATTCTGAAGGATAGTCTTTGCAGAATTCATGATGGCCGATTGGCTGCCCTGTGAGCCCACCGGTTTTCATTGAAGCGGTCTGCGCTGCCTGCGCGCTGCCCAAAAGGGTGCTGGTGGCCAGAAAAGCTGTACGCAAGAAACGTCCTGAAAACATGTTAGCTATACTCATGCCGGGAAGATATCATAGGTTTAAAATTATGTAAATTTATTTATTTGCCGCCGGGCTTCCCCTAAAATCATGGCGCAGGCGTTAATAACATTCAGGGACCGTGCCTGTCCGTACATTGGAATAGTCACGCGTGCATCGGCGGCTTCATGGACATCTTCAGGTACGCCTGCACTTTCCCGGCCTGCGAGCAGAATGTCACCGGGCTGAAAGATGAAACCGGTATAGGCCTGATCGGTCTTGGTGGTCATAAGGATGAGACGGCCTTCTGTATGATTTTGGAAATCCGTAAAAGAGTTATGGCGGTGCAAAGTGAGATGATCCCAGTAATCAAGTGCACTTTGTTTGATTTTACGCTCATCCCAGGGAAACCCGCACGGCTCTATAATATGCAAAGGCGCACCAAGGCAGGCACACAACCGCATGGCTGCGCCGACATTGAGCGCGATATCCGGTTGGTAAAGGGCCATATTGATCATAATCATTTATCTAGCATGGGATGTTTGTGTATGACATATTGGAATCACATGATTCTTGATGTATTTTTATGTGTCTTTTTGGGCTTTTCGGCCTATATCTAAATAAAGAGGGCTTCAAACCATATGAGCGATACAACGCAGGATAACAAACATGGCAGCGACGGGGAAACCCGCCGCGATTTTTTATACCTTACTGCAGCGGCTTTTGGCGCGGTGGGAGCCGGATCAGTGGCGTGGCCGTTTATCGACCAGATGAACCCGGCAGCCGATACAATGGCGCTGGCAACAACAGAAGTTGATTTAAGCCCGATTCAAAAAGGGCAGGCGATTACGGTGATGTGGCGCGGTAAGCCTGTCTTTATCCGTCACCGTACGGAAAGCGAAATTGAAGAAGCGCGGTCTGTGGATGTTGCCGCGTTGCGCGATAAGCAAACGGATGAAGACCGCACCCAAAAAGCCGAATGGCTGGTGATGGTTGGCATTTGTACGCATCTTGGCTGTGTACCGACCGGTCAAAAATCTGCAGATGTGAAGGGCGATTATAATGGCTGGTTCTGCCCATGCCATGGATCGCACTATGATAGTTCAGGGCGGATTCGCAAAGGGCCGGCGCCGAAAAATATGAGCGTGCCGGACTATACTTTTCTTAACGATACAACGATACGGATTGGGTAGAAATGTTTGCTGTATCGACAGAATCTATTGGACATCTTTATAGAGCCTTTAACTCTATATTAGAGGCAAATACCCTTGAGAGTCAGGAATTTACGAACGGTTATAACAGCAATATGGAAGCTCTGACAGAGGAGCTTAGCGGCCACAGAAAAGAGCATAAAAAAGGGGCTTTGGATGACAGCTATATGATAGTCATAGAGCAAACTTATGGCCAGGTTATTAAGAAGCTAACAAGAGAGTATGGCTTAGCTTTACAGGCTCTTTCATGGGAAATGCAGCAACTACAGGTCGTCGGACGTGTTTTGAGAAAAGGCATAGAAATGGACCGGGATGATTTTGATTTTTGTGTGAGTGTTTTACAGCCGGTAAGGAATTAAAGAATGGGAAGTGCAGATAGAAAACCTTTTGATAATCCAGCGATAGAGTGGGTGGACTCCCGCCTGCCAATCTTTACGATGATCAACAAGGAATACGGGGTGTTTCCGACGCCGCGGAATTTCAATTATTTCTGGAATTTCGGCGCGATTGCCATGGTGATCCTGGTTTTAATGCTTCTGACCGGAATTACGCTGGCTATGAATTACGTGCCTCATGCCGATTATGCGTTTAACTCAGTCGAGCGCATCATGCGCGATGTGAATTTTGGCTGGCTTATCCGGTACATGCATATGAACGGTGCGCACTTCTTTTTTGTCGCCGTGTATATTCATATTTTCCGGGGCATGTATTACGGCTCCTATAAAAGCCCGCGAGAGCTTTTATGGATTCTGGGTGTCGTGATCCTGCTGTTGATGATGGCAACCGCCTTTATGGGATATGTGCTGCCCTGGGGACAGATGAGCTTTTGGGGCGCAACCGTGATTACCAACCTGTTCTCTGCCATTCCACTGGTGGGCGATAGCATTGTAACCTGGCTGTGGGGCGGTTTTAGTGTCGATAACCCGACCCTGAACAGGTTCTTCGCACTACACTTCCTGCTGCCTTTTGTGATTTTTGCCGTGGTGGTGTTGCATGTCTGGGCGCTGCATGTCACAGGATCAAATAACCCGCTGGGGATCGACACGAAGGGCCCACAGGATACCTTGCCGTTCCATCCGTATTACACGATGAAAGATACGTTCGGCATTTTGGCGTTCCTGATTGTATATGCTGCGTTTGTGTTCTTTATGCCGAACGCGCTGGGACATGCGGACAATTATATTCCGGCTGATCCGCTGGTGACGCCGGCGCATATTGTGCCGGAATGGTACTTCCTGCCATTTTATGCGATTTTGCGGGCAATCACTTTTGATATCGGAATCCCATTTACCGATATTGTCTTTATCGAAGCCAAGCTGGGCGGGGTCATCGCAATGTTTGGTTCGATTGCGCTTTTATTTGCTCTGCCATTTCTTGATAAACATCCTGTGCGTAGCGCGCGCTTTCGTCCGTGGTTTCGGATTGCCATGCTGTTGATGGTTGTTAACTTCTTCCTGCTTATGGTCTGCGGGGCCAAACCGGCCGAAGGGGTCTGGGTGATCCTCTCGCAGATCGGTACGCTCTATTATTATGCGTTTTTCCTGGTGCTAATCCCATTCTTTAATAAAAAAGAACCGGTGAAAGAGCTGCCGCCGAGCATTCACGAAGCCGTCCTTAAAGGAGCTTAACATCTATGAGATTTTTTATTCTGATTGTTTTGGTTGTTTTCCTGGGCATGAATTATGCCTTCGCGGCAGGGGATGCGGAAAAGCCGCCGCAGATGGACTGGAGCTTCTCTGGGCCTTTTGGCACCTATGATCGCGGCGCACTTCAGCGTGGCTTTCAGGTCTATAAGCAGGTCTGTTCAGCCTGCCACGGGATGGATTTGAAATCCTATCGCAATCTCACCGATCTTGGTTTTAGTGAAGACGAAGTGAAAGCGATTGCGGCTGAATATACCGTCATAGACGGACCGAATGATGAAGGCGAAATGTTCGAACGTCCTGCCCGCCCGAGCGACCGGTTTAAAAATCCATATCCGAATGAAGAAGCAGCCAAATATGCGAATAACGGCGCACTGCCTCCGGATATGTCGCTGATTACCAAAGCGCGTAAAGATGGCGCAAATTATACATACGGCATTCTCGTCGGCTATGAAGAAGCGCCTGCGGAAAAAGAACTCATGGCCGGACAATATTACAATAAATATATGGCCGGAAATGTGATCGCAATGGCGCCGCCGCTCTCTGACGGGATTATCGGGTATGAAGACGGCACCGATGAAACGGTCGAGCAATATGCGAAGGATGTCACGCAGTTCCTCGTCTGGGCCGCCGAGCCTGAACTGGAAGAGCGTAAGCAGATGGGTATCAAAGTCATTTTGTTTTTACTGGTCTTTAGCGGTATTATGTATGCCGTGAAAAAGAAAATCTGGGCTGACGTTAAACATTAAAGAGCGTACCCCATGGTTTCCATAGAAACAAAAGAGCTTTATATCAAATCTAAGGTTTATGGCGGGATTGCCTTTGTATTTTTCCTGATCGGTTTTGCTGTCTTTCTATTTTTGTATATTGAAAATAGTGGTGGCAACATTCTGGAAGCTTTACGCGATCCGGCCATTATCATTATGGTTCTATTTCCGTTTCTACCGGCAGTCGTGTTTTCCTTTATGGCCTCTTCTGCGGAAAAGAAGTCACGCGCTCTGCTTGAAAGAGATAAAAATAAGTCTTAAACTCTGAACCTATGAAAAACAGCCAGGCCGATATTCTCTCCTTCTGGTTTGAAGAAACCCAGCCCCAGCAATGGTTCCAGGTGAGCGAAGCATTTGATACGGATGTCAAAGAGCGCTTTACCGATGACTATGAAAAAGCCCGTGACGAGATTTATGAGGACTGGAAAAAAGATGCAGATGGCTGCCTTGCGCTGATCCTTCTTCTTGACCAGTTTCCGCGTAATATGTTCCGGGGTACAGGACAGGCATTTGAAACGGACGGTAAGGCATTAGTGATTGCCAAATATGCGGTGTCCAAAGGGTTTGACCAGCTTTTACCGCCGATCAAGCGGCGCTTTCTGTATCTGCCCTATGAACATAGTGAAAATCTGAACGACCAGCGAAAATGCGTCGAGTTGTTTGAGAAGATGAAAAAGGATGACCCGCTGGGTCATGAATATGCGCTGAAACATTTGAAGGTAATTGAAGAATTTGGCCGCTTTCCCCACCGCAATGAAATTTTGGGGCGGATGAATACACCTGAAGAAGAAGCGTATCTTGCGCAGCCCGGCGCAGGGTTTTAGAGCTTCCATCTTTGCAATTCATGTGCGTTGCTTCGTCGCTCATGTATTATTATACATGTCGCTCCTCGCGCCTGCCTGAATTACAAAGCTGTTTGCTCTATAAGGCTTCAGCTGCTTTGTTTTTTATTGCTTTTGTATTAAAATCAAAGACCTAATGCAGGAGAAACCGTCATTACACCAACCCTGATCTTGATGAATATTATTGCCGGTGTGTGCCTGCTTCTCTGGGGTGTGCAGCTTTTAAAGCTTGGCATGACGCGCGGCTTTGGTGCGGATCTGAGGCGGGTTTTGGCAGCAGCCACATCCAACCGCTTTAAAGCTTTTGGGGCCGGTCTCGGGGTAACGGCACTTTTACAAAGCTCAACTGCAACCATCATGATCGTTGCCGGATTTGCCGGACAAAAAATGGTGTCCACAGGGGCGGCGCTGGCGCTTGTCCTTGGCGCAGATGTCGGTACGACATTGGTAGCGCAGCTTCTCTCGATGGATTTACGGCTGTTGATGCCTGTCCTGATGGTTGGCGGCTATGTCCTGTTTACAATTGAGCATTCGGGTAAAATCAAAAATATCGGCCGGATTTTTGTCGGGCTGGCTTTAATGTTGCTTGCGCTTTCATTAATCCGTGTCGGGGCGGAACCTTTGAAAGACTCTGAAACCCTGCCGCTTATACTTGGACCATTAGAAAGCGACCCGATCTTTGCCATTGCGCTGGCTGCACTTTTGACATGGGTCGCCCATTCCTCTTTAGCAATTGTACTTTTGCTTATGTCGCTTGTAGCAGCGGGCGTCTTGCCATTGATGCTTGGTTTGATGATGGTGTTGGGGGCAAATATCGGCGGGACGGTCACGCCGCTTTTAGCCACTTTACACGATTCACGCGAAGCGCTTCGTATCCCGGTCGGGAATATTGTCATGCGCGTGCTTGGCGTACTCGCGATTGCGCCTGTTGTTGTTTATATCCAGCCGCACCTGGAGGAATTTGAATCAGACCCGGCGCGCCAGCTTGTAAATTTTCATACGGCATTTAATGTCTGTCTGGCGCTGGCCTTTTTACCATTTACGCATCTTCTAGGCGGTTTTTTAGAACGTGCTTTGCCGCCAAAGGAAGCGGAAGACGATCCGGGTCGTCCGCTTTATCTTGATCGCAAAGACCTTGATATGCCTGCCATTGCGCTGGCGGATGCCAAGCGTGAAACCTTGCGCATGGCTGACAGGCTGGAACAGATGCTGGTCGATGTTATGACGGTGCTTAAAACCGATGATGCAAAACTGGCCGAAGAGGTGCGTAAAGAAGACGATATTCTCGACAGGCTCTATATTGAAATCAAAACCTATATGGCCGATCTGACGCAGGAATTCATGAGCCCCGATGAAGTACGGGATTATATGCAGATCCTGATGTTCTCCACCAATTTAGAACATGCAGGCGATGTGATTGATAAAAACCTGTTACCGCTGGCGCGTAAGAAAATCCGTAACCGCTATAATTTTTCAGACGCCGGCATGAAAGAGATTGAGCATATTCATGCGCTCACTGTAAAAAGCGTGCAGCTGGCACAATCGATTTTTATGAGCGGGGATGTGGACCTGGCGCGCACGCTGGTCAAAGATAAAACGGCTCTTCGGCAGGCGGAAATTGAAGGTATGGCCCAGCATATGCGGCGCTTGCGCGATGGCGTGCCTGAAACCATGGAAACCAGCGCACTGCATCTGGATGTTATCCGGGATTTACGCCGGATTAATACCTATATGATTACGGTGGCCTATCCGATTTTGGAAGAAGAAGGGCAGCTGTCTGAAAGCCGGTTAAAAGATCATACGCTAAAGGAGGAAGATAATGACGACATTTAAAGATATTCTTACAGAGAATGGTTTAGGCAATTTAAAAGCGGGAAGCCGCATTGTCCGCACGCCAATCGATGGCAGTATCATTACAAAGATCAAAGATCAGTCTCCGGCGCAGGCAAAAACTGCAATCACAAAAGCGGGAAAAGCATTCGAAACATGGCGAGTCACGCCAGCGCCCGTGCGCGGGGAGCTGGTGCGGCTGCTTGGCGAAGAGCTCCGGGCAAGCAAGGAAGAGCTTGGACGGCTGGTGACCTTAGAGGCAGGGAAAATCACTTCCGAAGGGCAAGGCGAAGTGCAGGAGATGATTGATATCTGCGATTTTGCCGTTGGCCTCTCGCGCCAGCTTTACGGGTTGACGATTGCCTCAGAACGGCCTGGGCATCATATGCGCGAAACCTGGCAGCCTTTGGGCCCGGTGGCGGTGATAACGGCGTTTAATTTCCCGGTTGCGGTCTGGTCGTGGAATGCGGCGCTGGCACTTGTCTGCGGAGACCCGGTGATCTGGAAGCCGTCTGAGAAAACGCCCCTGACTGCGCTTGCCTGTATGAAGATTTTTGAGCGCGCGGTGAAGCGTTTCAAAGCGGCAGGACATGACTGCCCGGATCATCTGGTGCAATGCCTGATCGGGGATTACAAAATCGGGGAAGCTTTATCAAAGAGCAAAGATGTGCCCTTGGTGAGCGCGACGGGCTCCACGCGCATGGGTAAAATCGTTTCTGAAACGGTTGCAAAGCGTTTGGGTAAAACCATCCTCGAACTTGGCGGTAATAATGCGATGATTGTGGCGCCAAGCGCGGATATTGATATGACCGTACGGGCGGTTTTGTTTGGCGCGGTCGGTACGGCGGGGCAGCGTTGTACAACTTTGCGGCGGCTTATCGTGCATAAATCCGTACGCGCGAAACTTGTCAAAGCTTTGACCAAAGCCTACGGGTCTGTACGGGTCGGATCGCCGCTGAAAGAAGATACTTTAATTGGTCCATTGATTGACGGTCAAAGCGCCAAGGCGATGCAAAAGGCTTTAGCCGATGCGAAGAAGCAGGGTGGGAAGGTTCTGGTTGGTGGAAAAGCCGTGAAGGTGCGCGGGCATGCTGGTGGGCATTATATGACCCCGGCGCTGGTGGACATGCCGTTCCAAAGCGCGATTGTAAAGACGGAAACCTTCGCGCCGATTCTCTATGTCATGAGCTATTCCAAATTTGAAGATGCGATTGCGCTTCAAAATGACGTGCCGCAAGGCCTGTCTTCTTGTTGTTTCACAACCGATGTCCGAGAGGCAGAACTGTTTTTAAGTGCTTCGGGGAGTGATTGTGGGATCGCCAATATCAATATCGGGCCAAGCGGGGCGGAGATTGGCGGAGCTTTTGGTGGGGAAAAAGAAACCGGCGGCGGACGTGAAAGCGGATCGGATGCCTGGAAGGCCTATATGCGGCGCCAGACCCAGACGGTGAATTATTCGACAGAGCTGCCGCTGGCGCAGGGCGTCACGTTTGATCTCTAAAATTTGAACTAATACATGTGTGTGAACAGGTTTTAGGGGTCTGTTTTTCTTGATTTTTCATAAAGATTGTGAGATGATTATTTTTGTGTCCGAAAAGTTATCAACAGGCCTGCAAAGACTATCAGATTGATTCCGCTTTGTGATTCCCGTGGCGCCTCTACGGGCCGCCTGCCGGGTTTTGGTTTTCTTTGATCGGAGCCGTGAAACGGACTAAAATAGTGCTATTCCACCCGCTCATGAAAGGAGATTGCTTAAATGCATGCAACACAACCGGCTTCTGCACAGGAAGCACGTCTGAAAGCGCTTCGTGCCCGTCACGCCGCGCTGGCTGAAAAGGTAGACCGTGAACAAGGCAGAGCCGCTATCAGTGAGTGGTATGTGAGGGACCTCAAAAAACAAAAATTGAGACTGAAAGAAGAAATTGAAGACTTGAAAGATGCATCCTAGCCAGGGTTCTCTTCAAGACGACAACGAAAAACGCGGCGCCGAGAACTGGCTGCCGCGTTTTTTATCTGTTGTGGCTTTTGAACTATTCGTTCGTGCCAGTTGATCCTGATCCGGAATTCATAAAGTTTGAAAAATCAAACCCGCCGAATTTATCTGTACCGGCAGCTTCCTCCCGGGCCTCTTCGGCCAGCTGAGCGGCTTCCGCTTCCATTTCAGCCTTTTTCTGGGCTTTAACGGCTTCAGGGTCCTTGCCTTGGGCGCGAAGACCTTTATCAGAAGCTTTCTCAAGTTCCGCATAAGTACATAGCCCCAAATCTGCCGGGTGGCGCGGCCGGATATTGGCACTATTGGCATGGGTGCGGTCGCGCACGGCATTAATGGTCGGCTTGGTTGTACCAACCAGACGCACGATTTGCGCATCGGAAATTTCCGGGTGATGTTTAAGAATCCAGGAAATTGCATCCGGCTTGTCTCCGCGCTTGGAAACAGGCGTATATTTCGGTCCCTTGGCGCGCGCTTTCACAGTCGGCATGTCTTTATTGCGCTTTTTATGTTTCATCATATAGCTGTTATCCGCATTGGCTTTATCCAGCTCGGATTGTTCCAGCTCTCCATTGGCAACCGGGTCGCGGCCGACAATGCCGACACCGACTTCTTCATCGGCCAGTGCCTGAACTTCGATTGCATGCAGGCTTGTAAAGTCTGCAATCTGTTCAAAGGTCAGGGCGGTGTTATCAATCATCCACACGGCTGTTGCCTTGGGCATGAGAAGGTCTGGGGCGCTTGCAGCTTTGCTCATCTTTTTATCCTTTTTAACTATAAGTCTTTGCTATGCGTTTCGGGCCATTCAAGGTCTCAAAACGGTTTGACGGTTTAAACAAACTGTCAGGGAATGACGGGACTATAACCGTCACGCGTATGTCGTGCAAGATTTTTTCACAAAAAACCGTATTTCCTAAAGAAAAAGAATGGGTTAGAGTAGCCTGCCTGGAAGGAGATATGCCCATGCTGGAAGAAGATCTGGACCCGAAAACCAAAAAACCCGCGCTCAAAAATCTGGAGCCGATGTCCGTAGATGAGCTTGAGGCTTATATCAAAGACCTGGAAGAGGAAATTGCGCGCACGCAAAGTGAAATTGAAAAGAAAAAAGATCATCAAAATGCGGCGAATGCATTTTTCAAATCTTGAACCTGATCTGCGATGCGCGTATGGTTGCGATTAGATTTTTAATGTGAAGAGGATTATCCCATGTCTGAAATAGAACAAAGATTACAGGAAAGCACGCAGGCCTGCATGGCTGCTTATAAAACATGGGAATCCAAAAAGAGTGATGTGAATGCATTGGAAGAGCTTCAGGAAGCCGTGCATGAGCTGCGCAAAGTGGCATCACGTCTTGAAATTGAAATGGCCGTAAGTGAGCGCGCCGACATGGCCGATAAACCTTTGCCGATCCCGCCGCATAAATCCCAGCGCAAAAATAAAAATAACGGCGGCGATGATAATATTGGCAATAATGCCGACGGGAACGGCAATGGCGGTGGGCAGGGCGCGCGCCGTAAAGGCGGACGCCGTGGGCCGAATAAATCCGGCGACTAGTTTTTTTCTCCACCCCCTCACCCAAGTTTCGGTAAAGCTTTGATTATATCAAAGCTAACCTCAACATATCCCTCTCCCCCTGCCAGAGGGAGAGGGTTGTGTAGGCTTGGCGCGTTCGCGCCTAGCCGGAGCTGGGTGAGGGGGTAAGCGAGATCAGGCAGAATCTTTAAGTTTCCTAAGACGCGCAAAATCCTGCACATCTTGTGCACGCAGGAAAATATTGGTTTTCTTTTCAACGTCTAATGTGACCGGCAGGGTTGGTTTTCCTTCGCTGCGTAGGACACGAACTTCTTCCATACGGGTTATCAGCTCTGGATTCTCAGGGTCATTGGCAAGGCAAAATTCGCCATTTACCTGTGTATATTCATGCCCACAATAAATTTTTGTCTCTTCCGGCAAAGTCATGAGTTTTTGAAGGGAATTCCACATCTGCTCTGCTGTGCCTTCAAAAAGTCGTCCGCAGCCAAGAGAAAAGAGTGTATCCCCGCAAAACAGGGTTTTGCTCTCAGGCGCAAAGAAACAAATATGCCCCGATGTATGGCCGGGCGTTTCAAGAACCTGAAAAGTTTCATCGCCAAAGGAAAGCGCGCCCCCTTCGCTGAAGGTTTGAGTCATATTATGGATACGTTGTGTTTCCGCTGCCGGGCCGACAAGGCCGCATGTATATTTTTCCATGATCTGCGCATTACCGGCTATGTGGTCGCCGTGATGATGAGTGTTGAAGATAACGTCCGGGGTCAGGTTTTTCTCTTCAAGGTATTTTATAACGGGCTCTGCTTCGCCGGGATCGACAATGCCGATCACGCCGCCGCTTTCAAGAATATAGCAGTAATTATCGGTGAGGATGGGCAGAATGGTAACGTTCATATCAATGTACCTTTTCGCCTGCGGGTTGTTCGGTCGTGCCAAGATGATCGGCCAGGGATGTTTCTGCACTGCCCGGGCGTAACGGAACCTGTTGCCTTTCATGCGGCGCCCAGCCAGCGAGGTAGATAATTTCAAAACCGGCTTCAAGACGCCCGTCTTTATCTGCATGGCGTGCACGGTAAAGTGCTTCAGCGCGTTCAAAGATTGCGCGAGAGGTAAAATTTTTGCGGCGCGCAGCAATGATATTGCTTTGCCCCATGCCGCGCAAATCATGACAGAGCGCAGGCAGGTTTTCATAGGTCACCGTGATGATATCTGAATCGACAACAGGAAGCGCATAGCCTGCCCGCTGGAGCAATGCGCCCATTTGCTGCTTGTCTGCAAAGGGGAAGATACGCGGCGAGACGCCGCCGCTGATCTCCTGTTCGGCGAGGTGAAAACATTCGCGTAATTGATACAGCGTTTCCCCGCCAAATAAAGCGCCAAGAAACAGCCCGTCCGGTTTCAGGGCGCGGCGAATCTGGATCAGCGCACCGGGAAGATCGTTAATCGTGTGCAGGGTGAGGGGGCTTATAAATAAATCGAGGCTCTGATCTGCAAAAGGCAGATATTCTTCATCGGCTCGGATATCAGCTTCATCTCCTTGCGCAAAGGTCATGAGATTTTCTATTTTCTGCTGCGCATTTTCTTGTAAAGAAATGGATGGGGCGCTTTGCACAGCCAGTGGAAAGGTCCGGTTGATATCTAAAAGCCGGTCGGAAAGAGTATCCATGACATGGGCAGCCAGAAAGCCGTAATTTTTCTGCCTGCGCTGTTCAAGGGCTTTTGCACGCGCCTGTTTCAGGCGCAATATATTCCGGTCAAAAAGCGGGGCTGCAGACATCAGGCCGATTTATAGCTCAAAGAACTGTAACTGTCATGCTCGGTTGTAACTGGCATACTTTCAACGCTGCCGCGCACGCTTAAAGGCTGGCTTTTAAGAGCTGCGTAAGAGGTTGAAAATTTTTGTTCCATCGTATGCATGGTGTTGCGCCCAAGCGCAGAGGTGTAGGCAAGCGCCGCTACTTTCATGAAGCTGTGATAATTATCCAGGTAAAGAAGCTTGTTTAGCATATAAAGCGGGCAATATTGAGTGACGCCATGGGTGCGTCCGACTTTACGCCAGCCTTTTGTGCCTGCCGTGGTAACAGCAAAGGGGTAAATGCGTTGCGGCGTGACACCGACATGGCAAAAATAACTTTCCCCCATCCGGGCAACACACTCAAAGGGCACTTCGAATTTATCGGCGATGAAACGTTTAATCTGTTCCAGATTTTCAATCTCTTTTGGGATTGGAAAGCTCGGGCAGGATACAATATAGCCATTGCCTTTATAGCGTTGCGGTACGGGTAAAAACTGTTCGACAATGCCTGCCATCACCTCGCCATTGATTTTCCTGGTCAGCGGTAGCACGACGGCGGTGTTTATCCCGCTTTGTTCGGGGATCACAAATTCTATATCCTTGCAGGCAAGCCCTTCAATGCCGCCGCCGGACTGGCCTTCATCGACAAACATGGATTGGACTGTTTTAAGCTGGCCTGCCGTACCGCGCGTTTCCGTGTAACGCTCATCCGTTTCGGCCAGGCGGGCAATAATTTTTTGCAAGGAGGTTTCTTCTACGCCGTCCTCTTCGCCAATGGAAAGCGGGCAGTCCGCCCAGGGCTCATAATCAATCTCGAGTTTTTGATAGAGCGCCAGGATTTGAAGTTCTAAACGGCTGGAGGGGATAAGGCCGACACCGATCGCATTTAAAATGGTTTGCGCATCCAGCTCGCGGATTCCGCCAAGCGTAGAAAAGCCTTTCATTTCTTCAGGCAAAAAGCGCGGGGTGGAAGACAGCCTGCTTTTTTGCACGCGTAGATATTTGGTTTCAATCCGCTCATCAATCGAATCCGGCGCCGGGTAAAAACCGGGCCCGTCTTCGAGCTCTGCCAGGCTTTCCGGGCGCACGCCCAGGTAACGCTGGGAGAATTTGAGCAGGCTTTTATAATCCTTTTCCCCGATTTCATGGATATATTCCTGTGGGACGGACATGGCTTCCAGCATATGGCCGGACCATTTCTTGCCATCCAGATTATGCCCGCTGCGCGGCACGGCATTGGCAAGCCCGCGCGGCAGGCCTTCATGCACATATATATGCAGGCGGCCGGACCCGGTCACGCGGTAGGGAAGAATTTCCGTCATCTCCAGCCCACGGCAGACAACATCCATTAATGTGCCGTTCATATCATCGCGCATGGCGATAATGCGCATGCTTGCATCTTTATCGCGCACCGGGCGGCGTTCCTGTAACACCAAAGATTTTTTACTGCCCATTTTTTGAAGCACGGAGACAAAGCTTGTCGGTGGCGGACCTTTACAGGTGCCGTCTTCGGTCATGATCCGGAATTTTTTATCAAAGCGGTTTTTAATCTCCGTTTCATCCCAGTGCGGGGCCGTATAAAGCGCGCGCGCACCGATAGAGCGCATGGAACGGCGGAAATCACGTTCCGTGTAAAAGGTGTATTCCTTGTGAAGCTCGTCTTCCCAATGGGCGAGATCGTCTTTGCGTAAAGCAAATTCATAGGCCCATTTGGCCGGCAGGCGAAACAGGCGTGTCCGCGGAAAGCGCGCAGGCAATTCTTCCAGGTAAAAACCGCGATAGGCCGGATCATCAAAGGGGCGTGCGCGCTGGGAATATTCGACCAGAAGATCGGCTGCGGAAATAAGTTGTTCACCGCGCAGGATATTTTTTTCTTCCGGGAATTCCATTTGAACATAGCTGCTCTCCGGCTGGATATAATCCTGCACGAACATCACGCCTTCGGGTTTGAGCCAGGCAAACTGTTCTTCAAGGCTGGCAATCACGGCTTTGTCGTTACAGCGTGCCTGCGAATAGATTTCATGCAAATTAAAAATATTGAGAATGCCATCCAGTGAATTTGGCTTGATCTGCACGCGCGCTTCATTGGCAGACAGGAAACGCAAATTCGGCAGGATATATTTTTTCTGTGCACTGCGCATTTCGCGTGCCGTATTGCAAATACCGATATAGCTATGCTGCGGGTTCAAAAGCGCAATCGCGAAGATAAAAGCCCCGCTGCCGGAATTGATATTGGCGATTGTACTGCCGCGCGGCAGTACCAGGTGCGCCATGGCAAACCAGGCCCCGCGGATCAGCCGGGAGGTGAATTCAGGCGGCAGGCTCTGTCCGGAAGGGGGAATAGCACCATCAGCAGGAGGCAGGGCAGCCGTGCGTTGCCCGTCGATATAAGAATATTTCAGACTGCTCTGCGCCATGAAAAAAACGCCGCACCGACCCTCAAATTTGTTTTTTATGATTACTTTCTCTTATAAGGTTGGCGGGGGAAAAGGTAAAGATTATTCCGGCGTTTTATGGACATAATAAAATTCTTTTATGTGAATGATTTAAAAAATGTTACACACCGCCCTTCAAAAGACGCTTGATTTCTTGCTGCCTCCGCGCTGTCCGGTGAGTGGGAAATTTGTGGAAACGCAAGGCGCGCTAAGCCCGCAAAGCTGGACCTCTTTGACCTTTATCACCGACCCGGCCTGTTTGCGCTGCGGCGTGCCGATGGAGTTTGATCTGGGCATGCCTACGACCTGTACACCCTGCCAGGAAAAAGAACCTGTCTACACGCAGGCGCGTGCGGCGCTGGTTTATAATGATGCCAGCCGTGACCTTGCGCTGAAATTCAAACATGGGGACCGGACCGATGCGCTGGTGAGTTTTGTGCCGTGGATGGAGCGGGTGGGAAAAGAGCTTCTTCAAAAGGCCGATCTGGTTGTCCCGGTGCCGTTGCATCGGCGGCGCTTGCTGGCCCGGCGCTATAATCAAAGCGCACTGATTGCACAGGCGCTTTCGCAGAAAAGCGGTGTGCCGTGTGCGATGCAGCTTTTGGTCCGAAAGCGTGCCACACCGCCGCAAGGGCATTTGCATATCAAAGAGCGGGAGAAAAATGTCGCTAAAGCGTTTTTGGTGAACCCGGACGCGCAGGCAGATATAAAAGGTAAAAACATTCTGCTGATTGATGATGTGCTCACAACCGGGGCAACCGTCAATGAGTGCGCACGCGTCTTGTTAAAAGAAGGCGCAAAAGAGGTGAATGTACTCACCCTCGCGCGGGTGTTGAAATCATAGAGTTTCGCCGCGTAACAGGCGGGCATCATCCAAAGCAGGCACGAGGCCCTGATGCATGGCTAGTTTTTTAAGCGGCGGAATAGCATCCAGCGTACGCAGGCCCGCCCGGCGGAACCCGCGCAGGAACACCAGGTTATTGCTGACGACTTTATTAAAAGTATCCACGCCGTAAATCCGGCTGGTCAGATCAATCCGCCGCCGCTTTTCGTATTTTCTTAGAACAGCATCGCTTCCGATATCCTGGCCCAATCGAGCTGCATCAATAAGCTCTTCGGCTAAAGCTGCCACATCGCGTAAAGATAAGTTCAGCCCTTGCGCGCCGATGGGCGACATGACATGGGCAGCTTCGGCGACAAGCGCCGTGCGCTGTGCGGTCAGGTGTTTGGCATAGAGTAATTTAAGTGGCCAGCTTTCAGGATCGGACGCCAGTGTGATCTTTCCAAGCAATCCATTCGATTTATCCTGGATGGTTTGTACAAGTTCAGCTTTTTTAAGGGATAGATACTTTTTGGCATCTTCGGTTTTTTCAACCCAGACAAGCGCGGACTGCTTGCCTTTCATTGGCACGAACGTAAACGGTCCGCCGGGGCGATGATGCTCTACCGAATTATCGTGATGCTCTTTTGTATGAGAGAGCAGGCAGGTGATTGCGCTTTGGCCGTAATCTTCAATCGTCGTTTCAATGCCGGCCTGTTTGCGGACGATAGAGCCGCGCCCGTCTGCACCGATCAGAATATCGGCTTCAATGGCTTGTCCGTCTTCTAAAGTCACTATGACATGCGGATCGGTCTGTATATCTGTCACGCGGGCCGGGGCAAAAAGTTGCAGGTTTTTTGTTTTACTTGCTTTATTGCTGAGCGCACTGTGGAGAATATTATTCGGAACATTATATCCAAAGGCGTCCAGCCCTGCCTCTTTTGCCTGAAAATCAATCCGTAACGGATCGATATTGGACGAGCTGTCATCAATGATGCTTAAGGTTTTAAGCGGGCTGATCAGGTCTTTAATATCATCCCAGACGCCGCAGGCTTTGACGATGTTAATAGAACTATCCATGAGCGCCGCCGTGCGGGTGCCGGGCGCGGGAAGTTTGCCTTTTGGCAGATCGCGCAATTCAACAAGTGCCGTGTCCAGACCCGCTTCGGCCAGCAATATGCCTAAGCTTAATCCGGGCGCACCGCCGCCGATAATCAGGGCTTTCGTTTTCATTCTTAAGTTCTATATTGGTTTGTAACAGATGAAAAGAAAGGATCGATTTCATGGCTGCAAAAGTTGAGATTTATTACTGGACGACCTGCCCGTTCTGCCGCCGGGCGCTAGCGCTGCTGGATGCCAAGGATGTGGATTATACAGGCTATGATATTACAGGCGATGAGGCTGCGCGCGCAAAAATGGTGGAACGTACCGGCGGGCCTAAAACTGTCCCGCAGATTTTTATCAATGATACGCTGATCGGCGGGTGTGATGATATTCATGCGCTAGAAGAGCGCGGTGAACTGGATGGGCTCCTTGCTTAAAGTCGCAGCCATACAATTACGAAGCGGACCGGAGATAGAGGAAAATCTTGCGGCGGCGGAAGAGTATATCCGCGCAGCAGCAGAAGAAGGCGCAATTTTCATTGCTACGCCTGAAATCACCGACCAGGTTATTGCGGGTCGGGCGGAAAAAATAAACCAGATGTTCGCGCAAGATGATCACCCAGGTGTGTCGTTTTTCGGTGATTTGGCTAAAGAGTTAAAGATTGACCTGCTGATTGGGTCGATGTGTGTCAAAACGGCGCCCGATAAAATCGCCAACCGGAGTTTTCATTTCGGTTCTGACGGGCAGATTAAGGCGACTTACGATAAAATTCATCTCTACGATGTTGATTTGCCGACGGGCGAAAGTCACCGTGAAAGCAAAATTTTTGAAGGTGGGCAAGAAGCTATTCTCTCAGATGTGCGAGGCACCAAGCTTGGCATGACGATTTGTTATGATCTGCGGTTTCCGCATCTCTACCGTGATCTGGCGAAAGCAGGCGCAGAGATTCTCTCTATTCCTGCCGCTTTCACCGTGCCGACAGGGACGACGCACTGGGAAACACTTCTACGGGCCCGCGCGATTGAATGCGGTGCCTTTGTGATTGCGCCGGCTCAAGGCGGGGATCATCAGGGTGCACGGGTCACTTACGGCCATTCCATGATTATCGGCCCGTGGGGGCAGGTGCTTGCCCATAAAGAGGATGATGAGCCCGGCTATATTGTGAAAGAAATAAACCTTGATGATGTCACGAAAGCACGGCAGGCCATTCCAGCCTTGCAGCATGACCGGGACTATAGTTTGATGTAAAAATGATTTTACACGAAAATATCAGGCAGCTTGGTGATCCGATTTTGAGGGGAAAGTCTGAGCCTTTTGAGGCCGATGATTATATTGGTATTCAAAAAACACTAAACGCCCTGATAGGCATGCTGGATATCGTCCATCAAAGATATGATTTTTCCTGGGGAAGTGGTATGGCAGCTGTGCAGCTTGGTATTTTGAAGCAAGCGTGTGTGATTTGGCTTCCCGAAAGCGGGTATGAGCAGTTTATAAATGCACAAATTGTAGGGCAATCAAAAGAAACAAATACGGCTTGGGAAGGGTGTATGAGTTTCTTCGATAAGCGGGGGCAGGTTCCAAGACCAAACTGGATTGAAGTTGAGTATCTTGATGAAAAAGGTGTAATGAAGACAGAGCGTTTTGAGGATAAAAAAGCGCGTATCCTTCATCACGAAATAGATCATACAAACGGTGTTTTATATACAGATCATATGGATGATCCAAAAGACTTGATGGATATTGAAGCCTATAAAAAATTAAAACAAAGGTAAGTGATTTATGACAGACACATCAGAAGCAATTTATCTTGGGTCGGAAACAGATGTTCCGGAGAATAAACAATATTTGCCTTTAAAATGGGCAAACCGGCACGGGTTGATTGCAGGCGCAACGGGCACAGGAAAAACGGTCACATTACAGGTTCTGGCCGAAGGTTTTGCCAATGCGGGCGTGCCGGTCTTTATGGCCGATGTGAAAGGGGATTTGTCAGGCATGTGCGCACCGGGCGCAATGCAGGATTTTCTTGTGAAGCGCGCGGATATTATTGGCCTCAAAGAAAATTATAAAGCACAAAAATTCAGCGTGGCGTTTTGGGATTTATTTGCAAAGCAGGGTCATCCCGTGCGGACAACGATTTCTGAAATCGGACCGCTCCTGCTCGGGCGGATGTTAGAGCTTAATGATACGCAGGAAGGGGTGTTGAATATCGCTTTCCGCCATGCTGATGAAGAAGGCATGCTGCTGCTTGATCTCAAAGATTTGCGCGCGCTTTTAAATGCGATCTATGAGAACGCATCCGAGATTTCAAAAGAATACGGGCAAGTGTCAAAGCCCTCTATCGCGGCCATTCAGCGCGCATTATTACGATTGGAAGATCAGGGCGCGGACCAGTTTTTCGGGGAGCCTGCACTGGATTTACGGGACTTGATGCGCCGTGATCTGGATGGGCGCGGGCAGATTAATATCCTGGCCGCCGATGAATTAATGCAATCGCCGCGGCTATATTCAACGTTCCTATTGTGGTTGCTGGCCGAATTATTTGAAGAGCTTCCCGAAGCAGGGGATTCGGATAAACCGCGCCTGGTATTCTTTTTCGATGAAGCGCATTTGCTGTTTAAAGATGCACCAAAGCCTTTAATTGAAAAGGTCGAACAAGTTGTAAGGCTGATCCGCTCCAAGGGTGTGGGCGTGTATTTCGTGACCCAGAACCCGCAAGATATTCCTGAAAGTGTCCTGGGGCAACTTGGGAACCGCGTACAGCATGCGCTGCGTGCTTTTACGCCCAAGCAAAAGAAATTCATCAAAGTGGCGGCGGAAACATACCGCCAAAATGATAAGTTTGATGTCGAAACGGCAATCACAGAGCTTGGGGTTGGCGAAGCGCTTGTCTCAACGCTGGAAGGCAAGGGGCAGCCAAGTGTTGTCCAAAGAACATTGATCCGTCCGCCAAGTTCTTTTCTTGGACCTGCCGAAGAGGCTGCGAAAAAAGAGGCGCGTGCAAATGACGGGATTGGTGAGAAATATACAAATGTTCAGGACCGTGAAAGCGCGTATGAAATTCTCACCAAGCGCGCAGAACAAGCCGCGAAGCAGGCTGAAAAGGCGCAAGAGAGCGCCGAAAAATCCAAAAAGAAAAGATCATCGGGGCGGCAAAGCGTTGGAGAAGCCGCCGTCAAATCACTGATCCGGTCAATGAGTTCTTCTATCGGCAGGACCATCGCGCGTGAAATTATTCGCGGCGTGATGGGTGGATTAAGGCGCTAGGATTCTGATTTCCCTTACATGGTGATCTACTGGCTTAGCGCTTCCCAGTGATATATTATGGCCTGATCTTCTCGTTAATTTAGGACCAAGAGCAATTTCATATGCCTCACCTAATCTGATTGTTTTTAAAAGGGCTTTTGTACCAAAGCATCTTTTTTCTATGCCATTAATTTCAAAGGTGTATACAGTATCCCTTGCTTGTCTATTTTTATGAAGCCTAGTTTCTAAGCTGACAAGTTTTCCTTCATAAATTATGTGGTCATGATCTGAGTTTTGATCATATTCAGTTCCTTTTGCAGGAGGAATATGCGTTACTCTTCCACCTGATTTCAGATAATCACTGACCAATTCGTTTGTGTTTTCAGACATTCTTGGGCGTCCTTTGTTTTATTCAATAACGATCTAAAACAATTTATATCGTTATGTCAATATAATTTCAAACTAAAGCTTCTAAAGAGACATTAAGCGCCCCGGCGATGGATTTAAGGGCGCGGATGGAGCCGTCTTTGCGGCCCGTTTCAATTTCGGTGAGATAGGGGCGGGAAATCTCTGCGGCGCTTGCAAGATCGGCCTGCGTCATACCGCGATATTTGCGGATGATTTTAATCGGTGCGTCTTTCCCAAGGCTGAGCTGTTCCAGCACGTCCTGCGGCAGGTCTTCATTGGCTGCCTGGATCGATGTGAATTCATGGACGGGGATCAAAAAATGCGGTTTCCCAGCTACATGTATGATGTCGTAAGCCATATAGATGTCTCCTTAAGCGACATTATATCTGATTCTTTCCTGTGTTGTCATGCCCGCCTTGTGCGGGCATCCGGGTAAAGAGATTCCGGACCCCCGCACGGGGGCGGGGGTGACAAATTTTTTAAAACCTTGTGGTGAGCGTTAAAGATCCGAACACGGAATTATCATTCTGCCCGTCAAATTCGTCGGTGCGGTAATTAAAGGCATAGGACAGACGATAATCATCGAGCGTAAAGGCAAGGCCTGCTGTGGCATCGGCAACGAAATATTTTTTATCGACAGACGGGCTGTCTTCGAACGTATTGCCATTCAGAAAAATATTGCGGGCAATGGCGCGCCCATCCAGCCCGGCAAAGAGATACCAGCTCCAGCCCTGATCGGGTACATCGAAAAAGCCGGTCCCGGGCATGGCCGGGCGTACACGCGGGGGCGTATCTTGCAGGGTTTTTTGATAGGGACCTAATGTAATCATCCCGCCTGCGCCTGCATAGGTATAGATATTCCCTAAAGAGAGATTCACATTCGGCGTTACAGCCAATCTGAAATCATGAGCAAAGTCATGATGCCACGCCATCGGCCAGCGCCGCTGCGCAGAAAGAATAAGCCCCGGTTCAAAGTCAAGCTGGTTCGACCAGCCTTTAGGCGTTTGAGAACTGGTGATGTGGGAATGTACGAATTTTTGAGTTTGCTCCCCGAGTGCTTCGGGGCCGACAATACCAAGCGTGACTTCAAGCTCATCAATGTGATTATCTGTCACCGTTGCAAGTCCAACAGATCCGTAAAGAAATCCGGCCCAGGGGCGGTCGTCGGGTTGAGGCGCGCGGATCGAAATATCTTCAGGTGTGAACATTGTCTGGCCGATCGTGAAAAAAGTGCTCGTGGTCGGGTTGAGATCAAAGGTCGGGATCATATTCGCAAGCTCGTCAATCACCGGCGGCACAGGCGTGTTCACGTTAAACCAGGTGGCCTGCACACCACTGGTATAGTGGGAATCTCGGCCGGAGCCGATCAGATCATTTTCATAAGAAAGGCTGAGATAGTTTTTATGCTTGAGGTTTCCAACGGTTTTACGCACCTGCGTTTCGAGGCCGGGTGTAGGCGGGCGCGGCGCGTTTTCAGGCTCCGCAAAGGCCGGAAAAGATGATAGAATCAACATCGCACTCATCAGTGCGGTTAATTGTTTCGCTTTGCCAAGTTTTATCATCGTTTGCCTTATACGCATGTTACTTCAGGAAATCAAAGAAAATCGACTTATTTACGGCCTGGTTTTTCTCTATCTTATTGCAGGCTGGACCCTGGCCGGCCTGTATGGCGTAACAGATCGTTTTTCTATTCTTATTTACTCGCGCCCCGTTCTGACCACAACTTTTATGCTGGCCTCGCTGTTTTTAGGCTATGTCGTCTTCCGGGTGATGTTTGTGGACCGCCCGCTGCGTCTGACCAAAACCATCATAGACGAGATCAAAACCAAATGGGCAACGAAAGAGCGACTGACGCAGGGCCTGCCAATGGTGCTGGCCTTTATGTTTTTCATTGCCGCTTTTTCAAGTGTAAAATCTATGATCCCGGTCGTGTTTCCTTACGGATATTGGGATACGGTTTTTTATGAATGGGATAAGCTTTTGCATTTCGGGGTGGACCCATGGGCGCTTTTGCAGCCTGTGTTTGGTTATCCATTTGTTACGTTCATTATTAATGTTCTTTATAATCTTTGGTTCCCGGTGATGTTCGCGGTGCTCTACTGGCAGGCTTTTACATTAAAGCAACCCGAGACACGCGGGCGGTTCTTTCTCTCTTTTTATGCGTGCTGGATTTTTAACGGGTCTATATTGGCGATGTTGCTCTCTTCTGTAGGACCATGTTTTTACGGGCGGCTTTATGAAGGTGTCGAGGACCCGTTTGCGCCACAGATGGACTATCTGGCTATGGCCAATGACATGTTCCCGATCTGGGCGCTGGAAACCCAAAATATGCTCTGGCGAACTTATGAGGCTAATGCATTGTCTTTTGGGTCTGGAATATCCGCAATGCCGAGCCTGCATGTGTCGATTGCATTGCTTCAGGTTTTGCTGGGGTATCAGATATCCAAATTCTGGGGCCGGGTGTTTTTGGCTTTCTTTGTCGTGATATTGCTCGGCTCGGTGCATCTGGCCTGGCATTACGCAATTGACGGCTATGTATCGATTATCACGACCTATGTGATTTGGTGGTTAGCTGGAAAGATAAAAAGATGAACCATATTTTAAATACGGCAAAAGAAACGCTTTTAACAAAATTCAACGCGGTCTTTTTGGGGATCGTGATTGTCTTTGGCGCAATCGTCTGGAGCCTGACAGAAATTTATGATGCGCCGGCCTATTTCACGACCAGCTTTTATTCCAAAGCGCTGCACTGGGCGACATTGTTTTTTGTCTTGCTGTTCGTGGCCTATCGCACCTTTTACATTATGATCTTTAAACGCCCGCGCAAATTAACGCTGGCGATCATTGAAGACCTTTCAGCCGTGTTTACATGGCAGAGAATTTTTACGGCTCTGCCAATGCTGATCCTGATTCCCATTTTCTTTTCTCTTTTCACCACCGCTAAAAATATGATTCCGATTATTAATCCGTTTTCCTGGGATCCGTTTTTTGTAGAGCTGGAATCCTGGCTGCATTTTGGGTACCAGCCATGGGAATTGTTACATCCCATCCTGGCCTTTCCGATTGTAACTATGGTCATCAGCTTTTTTTACAAGCTTTGGTTTGTGACCAAGTTTTTCGTGATGTACTGGCAGACCTTTAATGTCTCACGGCCGCATATAAGGGAACAATTTTTTATCAGTCTTTTAGGGATATGGATTATCAACGGGGTGATTTTGGCGACATGGTTATCCTCTGTGGGCCCATGTTATTTCGGGCTGGCCTATCCGGATTTAGCCAACCCATTCGCACCGCTGATGGAGTATCTCTATTCAACAGATAATCTAACCGCCGTCTTTGATTTACAGGCGCAGGAATTTTTGTGGCAGGCCTATCAGGGCAATGCACCCGTGCCGTTTTCAGGCATTTCGGCAATGCCGAGCATGCATGTATCATTGGCAACATTGTTTGTCTTGCTGGCGTGGCAGTATGGCACGCTGGTCAAAACGTTTTTCATCTATTTCCTGTTTTTCACGCTGATCGGATCTGTGCATCTGGGCTGGCATTATGCGGCCGATGGATATCTCTCCATCCTCACGACCATCCCGATCTGGTATGCATCCGGGTGGATCGTAAAAAAATATCGTAAATAATTTAAAGAATTAATCGTTCACGCCATGAGCACCAAGGAAACGCAAAGGGGTCAATAATATATAAAACCCATTGCGCTTCTTCGCGGCCTTTGCGTGAACGTTTTTATTGCCTGCGGCGCAAAGAAGAATAAAGTGTATCTATGACAAAACTTCAAACATATCGCGCCGGGCCGAAGAGCGGCGGCGCGCCGAAACAAATTATTCTTTTACTGCACGGGCTGGGCTCAAACGGGCAGGATCTGATCTCTCTCGCGCCGTATTGGGCGGATGCATTGCCAGATGCGATTTTTCTATCCCCCGATGCACCGTTTCCATGTGATATGGCGCCGGTCGGGTACCAGTGGTTTAGCCTTCAAAGCCGGGACCCGCAGGATTTGCTGCGCGAAGTGAAAGGGACGGAGCCGATCCTGAATAGCTATATTGATGTTCTTTTGAATGAATTTTCTTTGAGCTCCGAGAATCTTGCCCTGGTCGGGTTTTCACAAGGCACGATGATGAGCCTTTATTGTGCGCCGCGAAGAGAAGACAGGCTTGCCGGTGTTTTAGGCTATTCCGGTGGGCTGATCGGCGGAGAGGAGCTTAGCGGACCCAATATCCAGAAAATGCCGATTTGCCTTATTCACGGGGAGGCGGATGAGGTGGTGCCTGTTGAGGCCTATCATGCTGCAAAACAGACTTTAGAGCAGCACGGTTTTCCGGTATCCGGCCATACGACACCCGGTCTGCCGCATTCTATTGATGAAAAAGGTATTGAAGCGGGCGCAGATTTTTTAAGTAAAATTTTCTAAAAAGTCTACCGTATCTGATGTGTCAGATTTCTTCCCCAATTTGCTTTGCCTCGATGAGGTGTTTTTACCCGTGGCTCAGATTCTTCCGTTGTCGTTTGTATTTGTTGCCCTGCGGTATTTCCGGTTAATTCAAAATCAGGCCTGGCTTCTATTCTGGATCTGTGCGCTTCCAGTGTTTCAGGTGCCAGTTTGTCTCTTAAAGCCATTATTTTCCCTCCATTGTTTTTTAATATGTAAATATTTGGATTATTTTTGTCAATATTTTTATGACTGTATCAAAGTAAAAAATTGCACAGATATCAATAAAAATCAGACTTTTGTGCAGTGTTCCTAAAGCAACTGCACAATAAAGCTGCATCGCAATAAAAGCCTGTAATAATCTGTAATTGTTTGTGAAATTATATTTCAATATACGTATATGTGCAGCGCAGCAAAAAAGGGCTGTAATCGCTTTGGAAACCCCGGAATCCGGGGTATAATAAGGATATAGGCATCGCGAGGCCTTCTCTTTAATCCCACCCTGAAGGCCTCCCCTGGGAGCCACTCAGGTGCGAACAAAAGGAGACAGGATGTACGGACACACACGCGAGTTAATACCTTTGGAACAGTGCCCCGCACTGATATTAAACGCTGATTACAGGCCGCTCAGCTATTATCCTTTATCACTGTGGAATTGGCAGGAGGCGGTGAAAGCCGTCTTTCGTGATTCTGTGCAGGTGATTTCCGAATATGAGCGCACTGTCTGTTCACCGTCGATTGAATTTAAGCTGCCAAGCGTCCTTGCTTTGAGAGAATATGTGCCGGCTGCCAGAAAGCCGGCTTTTACAAGGTTTAACGTGTTCCTGCGGGATAAATGGTACTGCCAGTATTGTGATAACAAATTTTTAACGCACCAGCTGACATTTGATCATGTGATCCCGAAATCGCGCGGCGGACGGACAAGCTGGAATAATATTGTCACAGCCTGCCGGACCTGTAATACGAAAAAAGGACACAAGCTTCCGTCTGATTGCGGGATGCATCCGAAATATGAGCCGAAGGAGCCGACCATGTCTCAGCTCCAGCAAAACGGCCGAAAGTTTCCCCCAAATTTCTTGCACGAGAGCTGGGGGGATTTCCTTTACTGGGATAGTGAACTTGATCTTGAAGAAGAGGAGTTCGCCGCCCGGTAAATTCACCCATCAACGCAAAATAGGAGGTTGCAAATGATTGGTAAAATACTTGATGTCGGAACGCACAAAACACTTACAGGTGGAATGTGGTTTTATGTTGTTGCTTTAACGCTTCTCGTCGGAATTTCCACGACGCTCGTTCATTTCCTTGGAATGGTCGGCGTTGTCGATGGTGGCGGCACATTCTTCGGCGGTAGTGAAATTCACACGCTGATCGGAACTGTGTTTACGCTTCTCGTGTCGGGCCTGATCCTGACAAGCAGAAAGCTGACAAGTGACATCTTTTCAGTTCTTCTTGTTGCTGTTGGTGTATATTTTACATACACAACAAGCGTGATGATTGGTCTTATTCCAATCGCACTTCTGACAACACTGAAGAAGTAAGTCTAACTACACTAGACTAAACTAAACGCTATTCACAGATCGGGCGGGGAGAATTCCCCGCCCGGTTTTTTGCGCATAAAGGCTTTGACTTCCGCAACGGATCGTTTTAATAAGATTGGGTTTTCAACATTCTAACGATTCGAAAGTTCGCGCCATGTTCGACGATCTCTTTAATTTTGGCAAACGCCGCACGCTGAAACAATCTATCGGCTTTTACCTGTTCTATGCCTGCCTGTTTATGGGGGTGACCGGGTTTGTAGAGATATTGGCTGCCTCTTAAAGCGAAGCTTGAAGTTATCTACATTTTCTGCGAGTGTACCTTATCCCGTAACTTTTTTAAGGAGATAAGGCCATGTTTAAAATACAGCCCGAATCTAAGGGAAATAACCTGTATATCGTTACCGAAGGCGTTTTAACGCATAAGGACTACGAAGCCATCATGCCCGAGCTTGAAGAGCTGCATGCGCAGCAGGGCAAGCTTAACTGCGTCATCGATGTCACCGGCTGGGAAGGCTGGGAATGGCGCGCGGTCTGGGATGATTTCGTTGTTGGCATGCGCCATTTCAGTGATTATGGGCGGCTGGCCATCATTGGCCGGGACGATCAGAAATGGATGGAATGGTTCGGTAAGTTCTATGATATGTTCCGCGGCGATGAAACCCGCTTTTTTGATGCAAGCCAAAAAGACGCGGCGCTGAAATGGGGTTTTACAGGCCAAGAACCTGACGCAGAGCAAGCCGCTTAAGCACGTCTGGTTTTATTGATAAAACTGCGTTATAGGAACATATCTGTGTTTCTATGATCCGGAGGTTTGCTATGAAATCCGTAAAAACATTATCGCTTGCCCTGATTGCTGTCGTGGTGATCATCGGTGTTTTTGTCTTTTTAAATTTCGGTGATCTGGCCAAGCGGGCAGCAGAAAAGATCGCCTCAAACGCGCTGGGGGTCGGCGTACATATTTCGTCTCTCGATATTTCTCTGCAGGAGAAAAAAGTTGTTGTAAGCGGGCTGAGAATCCACAATCCGCCGGGATATAAAAAGCACTACATTATTACTGCGAATGCGATCAATATCGGTCTCAATGCGGCCTCTAAGGAGCTGATTGATTTCAAAGATATTACCGTTGATGGTGTGGTCGTGAATCTGGAAGTTACGCCGGAAGGAACGAACCTGAATGATCTGAAAAAGCTCTCTCAGGCTAAAAAACAAAAAGAAAGCGCAGGCAGTGAAGCAGTGAGGGTAATTGTGCGCAATATGGTGATTAATACCTCAACGCTCAATCCAAGTGTGACGTTACTTAATCGCGATGTTGGCTCAATTAATATTCCGCCTGTGCGGATCAGCGGGATTGGCGTACGGGAAAACGGCGCGCTTGCTAAAGATGCTGCCCGTCAAATCATCACGCAATATGTCGGTGCAGCCGAGCGTGCCAGCCGCAAAGCTGGGTTGTTAGACATAGATAGCGTTGCAAAAGACTTAGGCGATGCGGTTGATAACGCGGCTAAAGATATCAAAAAGCTCTTTGATTAATTGGCGCGCGCAAGCTTAACCGAGATAAAAGCAATCACGGCCAACCCCAGGCAAAAGACAACATTATAGTTCGCCATGGAAAGGTTCAGGATCGGATCGGCCCAGGGAATTTCATCACAGCGCACGACAGGCGCAGATTCAATACGAGCAAGGAGATCTTCAAAATCACCGCTGAGATCGGGTGTGGCACAACCTTCGAGATGAGACGGCCACCATTTTTGTTCTACGCCTGTGTGATAAAAAGCAATGATGCTGTTCGCAAGTAGTGCAATACCGCTCAGTGCAATGGTGATAATTGCAATTTGTGGTTTCTTTTTAAACATGAGCAGCCCAAGGCATCCAAGACCAATCACGATAAAATAGGGGATGCGCTGATACAGGCACAAAATGCATGGGGCTAGGCCGAACACATATTCAGCCATATAGGCCATGCCAAGGGCTGCGGCGCAGATGCCTGCAAGGGCGATATTCACAAACGGCACATTGGCCAGAAGATCAAAGATTTTACGGATCATACAATAGATTTGACTGTTTCCTTGACCCAGTCAAGCCCTTCCGGGCCGAAGGTGATAACGGCAAATATTAACAATCCCACCCAGATCAAGCCGATGGTCATGCCTGCCAAAACAGCCAGCCCGTCACGCATGAGCACGCCAATGGCCATGAGCGCAATGCCCATGCTTGGCACGGTGTTGGTGAGTGGGACAGGAAAGAGGACGGACAGCGCCATAATAAACCCGGCTGCACCTGCGATATAGGAAAACGGCCTTTGCGTGATGAATCCTAAGCGCGGGCGGATGAAAAATTCAAGGCGCTTAATCCAGGGCTGCGCTGCTTCAATGAATCCTGTCAGCTGTTCAGCGCTTACAGCGCGTTTTTGAAGTTTTTCGGGGAGCCAGAGCGTGTGCCGCCCCAAAGCCTGTTGCGCCGTCAGGAAAATCAGGGGCAGGGCCAAAAGCGTACCGATTCCAACCGCCGGTAAGGGCAAGGCGGCAGGCAGGGCAAACAAAAACAGGAAAAAGCCAAAGCCGCGCTCATGAAATTCATCCAGCAAATCACTTAGGTAAATATCGGTTTTGCCACCCATATGGGTGCGAACATCTTCTAAAAGCGTAGAAAGGGAGCGGATTTCAGTCATAATCTTCCCTGTTTATAGGGTTGAGTTTTTGGCTGCAAGGGGGTAGAGGTATTTTTAATTTCATGCACGGTCCGCCTACGCCAAGGCTTCGGCGGACGTAAGCAACTCTAAGGCGGCTTTGCCGCCAAGAGTTCCTAACGCCGGTGTGGTGGAATTGGTAGACGCGCTGGATTCAAAATCCAGTGTCCTTTGGACGTGTCGGTTCGAGTCCGACCACCGGCACCAAAACTAAGGAATGTAACGGTTACAGAGTAGATAAAAGCACTCCAACCCTTTTTATTACAAAGGAGTGCTACAAATGAAAGCTGTAGACCGTTACCTGTATCGCCACAACAATGGCACTTACTATTATCGCTATACTTTCCCTGCTTTCTTAACCCATACTCCCTTCGAGGTTATTATATCTTTGAAAACCAAGGATATTTATCAAGCGAATAGTGCTATCTTGAGCCTCAGGATAATAACGAACAGGATTATTGAAGGGTTTAATACACAAACCATGCGTAAGAAGCTTAAAACGCTCTCTGAGGCCGATTTAAAGATGATAGTGAGGGATTATATAAAAGAGTGCCTCAAACGCATCAGAGTCCAAATACAGACAGGTAATGATTATTACAATGCTCTTGCTGAGGCAGGGGAGGAAAGCCCCGATTTAAAGCAAATTAACTGGATTGATAGTAAAGCTTATCTCACGCCCAATAACTTTAAATATCAAAAGGGTGTTATTGAAGAGTTGGAAGATAGCAGAGACGAAAAAGGTAAATTAAGATTCCCTGAACTCGGAGAAGTAGAAGATTTTAATGAAAGCAATAACCCTGCTATCGAAAACCCTAGCCAGTATGAAGCTATAAGCTGGCTGTACCTTAAGCATGATATCTCTTCTTATGTGTCTGAAGGAGCGACGCCTTATAAAAAACTAATGAAAGGGTTAAAGCCCGTTTTTTCTTACCTTGAATATGCTCAGTTAAACGAAAAACATGGCGATGAAGAAAACTTCAAAAACTTTGATGATTGGTGTGAAGTACAAAAAGCTGCTTATACAAATCGTAGAAGAAATATCGCTCTTCAACCTGAAAAAGTTTCATATGATAACTCTAAGATACTCTCAGAATTGTTAGTGCATTATCTGGATGAAAGTAAACCTCAAAAGTCATCAACTACCACTATTGATGAAAAACAAATGCAGATTTCATTTTTAATTGAGTTAATAGGCGATATTCCTATAAATGAGTTGGATGGTATTAAAGCACAAAAGGTTAAACAGGTTCTTCTAAAGTTTCCTTCCAATAGCAAGAAGAGATATCCCAATTTAAGCGTAAAAGACATTTTGGCTTTAGATATACCTGAAGAACAGCGATTTAATACCCGCACGATAAATAAATATATACAGGGCTTTAGTACCTTTGTTAATTGGGCAAAGAACAATCATCATTATAAAGGCGAGAATCCTTTCTCTAAGATGAGCATTAAAACTACCAATAAATCTAAAAGAGATGAGAGACAGCCATTTAGTTCTGATGATTTAATAAAGATTTTTTCTAGCCCTGTTTATCAAGGCTGTGCAGGGAATAAGAATAATCAAAGGTATATGGCAGGGAATATCATTCTTCATAAGTCACTAATGTTTTGGGTTACGTTGATAGCCCTGTTTAGTGGTTTGAGAAGAAGTGAGATATGCGGCCTATATCTAAAAGATATTAAAATAAAAGAAGGAATTTGGTTTTTTGATATTAATGAAGAAGGTTTAGGTAAAAAGGCCAAGTCATGGTCAACAATCAGGGAGCTTCCAATTCATAAAAAGCTAATAGAATTTGGTTTTTTGGACTTGGTAGAGGAACTAAAAGGTAAAGGTGAAGAACGTTTGTTTCCTGATTTGAGATTAGATTTGACAGACAGCTATGGAGATGCCTTTGGTAAGAAATTTAGCTACTTCATAAAAATTAAGTTAGATATCAAAGGCGGTAATAAATCTTTTCACAGTTTGCGCCACAATGTTACAGATGCAATAAGAAGAGCAGGCGGGTGCCCTAATGATATTGCTCATTATATAACTGGTCACTCGTTTAATGAGAGTGTTCAAAGTCGATATGGTTCTAAACCAGATTTGATAAGAGTGAAAGAATGGGTAGATAAAATTGAGTACCCTGAGATATCAGAACTATTACAAAAAACACTTGTAAAAATAAAACAACAAAATGCAAGTTAGGGCATAAGCTATAAAGGAATACGAATGAAAACTGCATTACACTTTTTGAAATGGTCTGGTTTATTTATTCTGTCCTTAATTATAGGATTCATTTTTATTTTAACGCTGACAACAAATGTACAAAAAAATGCGGCAGGCCCTCACTTGCCGATGAAATTTGTTTATACGGATTATTGGGAGCGAGGATATGTTACCGCTTCCGGTACAATTAAAATACTTAATGAAAAATCTGCTATTCCTTATCAAACCTCAGAAATTTCATGTTCAAGAGAGAGTAATTCTTGTTCAGCAGCAACAGCAGAATATATGACGTGGAATGATGTAAGAAACTTAAATGTGGCTTTAGATGAATATCCAATCAAACTTTGGGACGCCAATATTATCGTGTTTGGCAAAAGATTTGATTGCGTAGATATGACATACACAATTAATAGAAGTAACAAAAGTGTGACGGGCATAAGAGAAAAGATAAGCTCAGAAGGAATTTGCGATAGCGTTGACAAAAAGCCACTCGAACTTGCTCTTATCGATGGAAGTGAAATTTGGCGGGACGGGTATCATGCAGAGGGGCGCGCAGTACGTAATATTTTATTAGTGTCTCTAATTGCCTGGTCTCTGTTAACTATTGTTTTTATCAAACTTATTCAATTTTACTTGAAAAACAAAGGGCTTAGAAATAAGTGCCCCAGCTAAGGTGTTGTAATATAACAACTTTTTGTGGATTATTGATTATAAAGGGTTTAGCGGCCTGCCCCGTTATTATTGATAAGGTGTAAGTGCTTGATATATATAGCATTTACTCTAATAGGTTTTTAGGATTTTCCTCTAGTGCTTCAGCTATCTTAAGAAAAATCTGCATAGAAAAACTGACATGGCCATTTTCAATTCTACTTACGTAGTTGCGGGCAATATTAGCAGCCCCAGCTAAATCTTCTTGGCTCATTCCTTTAGCTTGTCTAGCTCTCATAACTGCCAATCCTATGGATTTTAAATCTGCCATAGAAAAGGATTGTTAACTATGATAAACAAAATTACTGTGAACTACAGTTAACAAAGTTTAATGTGAGTGCTTATGCAGAAACTGTTTTTATTATCCCTTTTATTGCTTGTAGGATGTGCCCCGCAAAAAAAATGGCAATACTCCTCCTTTTCTGAAAAGCCTGAATACCCTCTAAGCCAAGCGAAAGCTATATGTAGTGGATATGCAGACAGTTTCAGTCAAAATGCAGGTAACTACAAAGCTAAGAAATATTTAGATTGCAATACATCTGGTAATGCATGGAATGGCGCATGGAACAGCAATACAAGATGTCAAACCACTTCAAACGAGTGGGATGAACTATCGGCAGCAGCTAAAAATGTTAAGGCCAAAAGGGATAGCTTTAATACAATATATAAATCCTGTTTGGCGCAACATGGGTGGAGTGCAAGATTAGAAGAAATCGACACAAAACCTAGAGAAAGAAAGCCGAGTAAGTTATATAAATGCCAAAGACCAGACGGCACTATTATGGAGACCACCGTTAACAAGCTTACTTGCACAATGGCATACAAGGGTAAAGTGATAGAATAAAGACTTAAAATTAGGCAGGGTCTTGGAATTATTAGTTGCTAGCATTACTGGTTTTGTTATTGCGTGGTTGTTTGCAATGCTTACTGTCACGCCCTCATATCTGATATGGAACAATCATAGAGATGATAGATATGGTTTTTTGTATTTTCTATGGTTCTTATTTTGGCTAACAGCTTCCTTAGTTGTAATTTTAATTGCCGCATCCGAATTTGAAAATGAATCTTCTCAAATAGTTTCTGCATTAATAGGGTTGGGTTATATTGGCTATATGCTTAAAGCATTAAGGTAACAATGTAACTCTAAACACTCAAAAAAGCGAAGACTTGCACTGAGGCTGTCAAATGTGCTCCCTGTTATTTTAAAATTTTTATTTTGTTTATATTCAATGACTTAGGAAATGTTCGAGTACATTGAACCTCTAAATTTCAAAAACATATGTTATATTAATAATACAACCCTAGACTATGAAGTAGCCTAACCCTGAAGTTGTCCTCGTTACAGTACTGTCTCGTATAACTGGTGAGACATTAAATAACTTCAAATAACTTTGCCTCTTCGAGTAACTTACCCCTAGACAGTAATGTGCATAACAGTAAAGTGGTCTTAACAGTAAAATAACTGAATAGTACTGCTACTGAACAGTATTGTAGCTAGATGAGTTTATGTGGTGAGACATCTAAAATCCCTCTTACTGACAGTAACTGGTCGATTATGAATTGATAAAGACCTTAAACATCACTTTCTTTCCCTTCTGAACGGTAAGCACTTGCTTACGCAATAGTTGTTCCACCAGTAGTCTGCTAATGATGTAGTTAGAGGTTAGTTCTTTTTGGTGAGAAATATATCTTAACTAAATCGTTATGTGTTCATAGTCACAATGATACTGACCTACAAAATCAACCTTCTTCCCTTCTGATAATCAAAACCCCTTGTTTATTTATTGGCTCTCGTTTCAGTGGTGTAAGCACGATATTTGTAAGCAAGAAAAACAACATCATATCCCTTCCTTCTGATTGAAATTATTTACCTGCTTCCAAGTGGTTGCTGCATCAGTTGTTAGCTAATGATTTTGTAGGACGGATAAACATAAAAGAAACCCATATTTTGCATATTGCATTTAATGGCAAAATAAGACTCGTATAGGCACTTGTTTTTGTTGTGCTAGGGGGATTCACAAAATCTAATAAAAGCCTCTCTAGAGTCCTTAAAATGGAAAATAGAGGGGTATATATTCACAATTATATACTTGACACACCAAAATAGAGGTTTTATAGTTATTTCATAAGGATATAGCTATGAGCATTCTAAATAAAAGATACTTTACCAGTGAAAAGGCCGCTTTTAAGCATTTAGAGGCTGTTTTATGGCCGGATGGCCCTGTCTGCCCTAAGTGTGGTAGCTGCGCCCAGCCTTACGATCTGGCAAAAACGCGCCTTGGCCTGAAAAAATGCCGTGACTGTAAAAAGCAATTTACGGTGCGCGTTGGTACGGTTTATGAAAGCTCTCATATTCCTTTGCACAAATGGCTGCAAGCTACCTATCTGATTTGCTCCAGCAAAAAAGGTATAAGCGCGCACCAATTACACCGGATATTGGATATTACTTACAAGAGTGCATGGTTCATGGCTCACCGTATTCGTGAGGCCATGAAAGATGGTGGCTTACCTCCTATGGGCGGTGAGGGTGAGCACGTGCAAGTTGACGAAACGTACTTTGGCAAAAAGGAAGTCGTTACCAAGCGCACGAAACGCGGTAAGCCTAGTCATAGCAGCAAAATGTCTGTCGTTTCTCTTATCGGTGAAGGTAAGGCGCGCACGTTTCATGTTGATCGTGCGGACATTCCTACCGTTAAAGCAATTCTTGCAAAGAACGTTAAACAGGAAACCGCCTTACATACGGATGAAAGTTACTTATATAAAAACATCGGTAAACAGTACGGCGATCATAAGACCGTAAAGCACACCGCAGGTGAATATGTTGGCACGGAAGGTCAGCACATTAACAGTTGCGAAAACTACTTTTCTATTTTTAAGCGTGGGATGAAAGGAGTTTATCAACATTGTAATGAACGTCACTTGCAACGTTATCTTGCTGAGTTTGACCACAGGTACAATACTCGTGACTTAAAAGACTGTGAGCGCACAGAATTAGCTTTAAAGGGGGCAGTAGGGAAGCGCTTAACCTACCGTGTTATTGACACAGAAGAAAAAATGAATCCCTTCAATGAGTTATCAACCTATTGATTCTAAAAGACGAATCTCTTATAATGATTCTGGTGGGGACGCCGGAACCACCTCGGGCAGCGGGTAGTTTATAGCCCCGCAGCGTTCACCAGGACGCTTGGCCTTTGGATGCTGAGCTAACAGACTGTGAATCAGACGAGGCCGGGGCCCACCATTGTTTTGGATAGCCGTAGAACTTGAAGATTTCTTCTTGCTCCTCAAGCAAGTTAGCCTTGGTCAGTGACGGCATAAGCTTCAATCCGTACCCTGATATAAGACCATCGGACCTCGCCATTCTGGGTTCGAGCAATTTTGCGAAATCTGGATCACATTGGCCAGTGTGATATTTATCACATGCTTTGTAAAATGCTCCTGCGACAATATCGGCAAGCTGCAATCCGGCCCTGTCTTTATGATTATGAACTTCTTGAAGTTCTTCGTGCATTGTCTCCCAATAAATGGGGCCTTGGTTTAGATATAATGGCCTGTTTTTGAGCCACTTATAGTATGCCCTCATTTGTGAGTAAGATTGTCCACCCTTTTCGCTGTATTCAATTTTTACTTTCTCGTACTTCCCGTACCGTTTAATGGAGTCGAAAGCAACGAAATGCGTTACTCTTTCCAAAAGTAAGCGTAGCATCCAGCAATAAAACCAGTTACGGGATGGAACTCGTTCGGCTTTTCGGTTGCGATACCCCTCCATGTTTTTTTTATTGGACGCAACAGCAAATAGACGTAAAGGTTGAGCTGCAAGCATGGAGCAAGCAGCCCGTTTTTTTGCTGGATTTAGGTCTGTAAAATGAATGTCTGGCTTCTGGTGGTTTTTGAAAGTCGTCATCATATTTTTGACAAGCTCCAATGGTTCATGCTCTCTTTGAGCAGAAATAACCACAGCAGACAAGATAAGCCACTCGCTGGCTCCTTGGGGGTGCATTGGTCTTATTCTGTTAAGGCCCTCATCGCCAGATTCATCGATATATGCTATATATCTATAATTAGGAGGTAATAATTTCATATGACCAAGGAATCCACAAAAGACAAGAAAAATCAATTTGATAGATTCAAAGATGCGGCTAAAGAGCACGAATGTGACGAAGATGAAAAAGCCTTTGACGACAAGCTAAAGAAAATTGCGGAACAAAAGCCTAGAAATAAAGAGAATTAACCCCTAGAGGAAAGAAGGCGTGAAAGGTTTTGAGCTGCTTCTTCCGATGCGACTTTTGCCAAAACCTGCGCCCCGCTTTTAGGGTTTGCTGAATCCACGATGTACAGGTAATAACCAAATCCATCACAGAAAGGCGCGTCTTGCCCCGCAAGTTCGGCCTCTTTTTGGGTTATGGCCCCCACACATAATATTTTTGAATTGGAAATTGGGGTTTCAGAGTAGTATTCTTCCATACCGACCACCATTATGAAAGTTGTACGAAAACATGACCAAGGTAAATAAAGACCCACGCATATCGGTTAACAAGCTCGGCGAATATATGACAAGTAAAGCTGCGCGGCAACACCAGATTTTGCGGGGCCAGAAATACCCACCCGAGTATATTACCACTTATTACCGGGAAGCCCAAGAGGCAATCAGTTCCTTCATTGCAGACAATATGGAGGATATGAAGATACTGGAACGGCAAATCCAGATACTGGATCAGCAAAGCCCAGATAGTGTGCAAAAGCTACGACGTCTTGAAGGTAACATTGAAGCAATCGAAAGGTTCATGACTTTAATTGACGATATTGATATGAAGGGGGCCGCTCCAATTTTAGGAAATCCGAAGCCGCCTAAAATGCAAATCATGAATGTCGAGGTTAGTGTAAGACCAGAAATTATTCTTCACGCTTCTGGATCAAAGGGCAAAACGCTGGTAGGTGGAATTAAACTTCACTTTCCAAAAACCAATCCACTAAATGAAGATGGATGCGGCTACATATCGGCCATCATGCAAATGTACATTGATAACTTTCACCAAGACGACGGCGTTCCGTCAGCCAAACATTGTTTAACGATAGATGTGGCATCTGGAAAAGTTTACGAAGGTGTTACTGCGATAACGCAGAGAAAAAAGGATATTGAAGCAGCCTGCCAACAAATCAACACCTTGTGGCCATCAATTAAAAACTAGCCTTTTTATTTATCATAATTATTGGTTTGCGAAGTATATAATTGTGTATATATTCCTATATCAGTTTTTTCAAATTTTGCCCCGATTGTGGAAGCTGGTACACATAACATTTACCTCCCCCCCGTCCTTTTTCTGGGGTGGGGGTGTTTTGCTCATATATATCAGAAAAAGTTTTATGATTTTTTTTATAAAGTGCCTGAAAGTAAGGGCTATACTTGATTTTTATACAAAAATTTACTACAAAGTATCTATAAATATGAGTGCTTAGATTTGCTCAATAGCAGTAATTTTCTATTCTTTTTCTTTGGTGTCGTATCCGACCACCGGCACCATTTTTCATATATTTGCAAGTTATTTAAGCTATAACCCTTTGATTTTTCTGTATACATCTTATGGTTTTAGGGAATTTTAACCTTTTGATAAGGCGCATACTCTAGTATTATTAAAGATGCTGCGAGGATTGCAGCTGATGCAGAAGGATTCTGTAGATTATGACTGGTGCGATACAAAATCTTCTTCCGCCGGGGTTGAAGAAACAGCTCACGGCTATAAAGCAAACGGCACGTCAGGCTGACGCGGCGAGCCTTAAGCTTGCTACTGGACGGAATGTAAACCGTGCAGTTGATAATCCTCAAAACTTCTTCACATCACAATCTCTAAAATTCAGATCAAATGATCTCAGCCGGACTATAGATGGTATCGGTCAATCGCTGCGTACCATTGAAGTAGCTGAGAGCGGATTAAGATCAATTGAAAATCTGCTGAATCAGGCGGAGGCATATTTATTAGAGGCCGAGCTTGCGCTGTTTAGCACGGATGAATATTCCATCACTGAGCTCACGCCGGCCAGTGCTGCAGACATTGTTGAGTATAATGCCGGGCAGGATATTGGCGGGACAATCAATGTCGATACGGATGAAAATGAAATTTCATTTTCAGGTAATCTGTGGCGGCAAATTGAGGTCAATTACGAAATCACGGAAGATACGTTTTTGGAATTTGATTTCAGAAGTTCCTTTGAACCTGAAATTTCAGCGATTGGATTTGATAACAATACAACCTGGCTGGATCAGGCGACGCATTTCTTTCTTAATGGTAGCCAGCTTGGTGGTGTTCCGTATTTGCAGCCAACTGCAACGTATGATTTCGGGGGTGTCGGGCCTTATCAAAGCTATTCTATTCCCGTTGGTCAATTCCTTCAGGGGCAATACGATAATCTGACCTTCATTCATGATGATGATAGCGCTCCCTTTGGGGATGCTTTTTACAGAAATTTACGCCTTCGCGAAGAAGGGGCTGTACGCGCCGATACACCTTTGCTTTTGGAATATGAGGCCGGGTATCAGGAGATACTTGATCAAATTACCCGACTTACAATTGATACGGATTACCGCGGCATTAACCTGCTTAACGGGGATATGCTTGTTACTTCCTTTAATGAAAACCGTACCTCAACATTAAAGAGCGAAGGAATTGATGCCGGTGCACTTGGTTTGGGGCTTGGAACAGCTGAGTTGCGCAAACGTGTTGAATTGCAAGGTGAAATTGCCCGCATTCGCTCTGCGCGCGAAGAGGTTCGTCAATACGCAACGACACTGACAAATCAGTTTGGTGTCATAGAGACACGTTCTGATTTCACGCGCAGTACGATCAATATTTTGGATAGCGGAGGTGATGATCTGACAGTCGCCAATCAAAACGAATTGGGCGCGCAGCTTTTGGCAACACAGGTTCGCCAGTCTGTGCAATTTGAAACATTGTCTTTTGCGGCGCAACTGAACTTACGCGCAGCGAATTTGTTATTCGCTTAAAAGGAGGAAGCGATTTTAAAAGTGTAAAATGGTTCGAGAGATTAACATACTAAGCGCATCGCAATCTGCGATCCTGAATTCTATTCAGGCGACAGAGCGGTCTATTGGCGACTTGCAAAACCAGCTTGCGACCGGCAAGCGGGTGAATAGCGCGTTTGATAATCCGCAGAACTTTTTCGCAGCAAAAGCATTGAATAACAGGGCCGGAGATCTCTCGCGGCTTCTAGACGGAATTGGCCAGAGCATTCGCACCGTGCAACTGGCCGATAGTGGACTGGAGGCTCTGGGGCGTTTGGTGGATCAGGCAGAAGCCGTCACCGATGAAGCGCGCCAGAGCCTACTGGCCCAAACAAGCGATCTGCAAAATCAGATCCTGGCAGATGAACCTGTTGTATATTACAGGTTCGATGACCCATCGACGACGGCAGTGACAAATCTGGGAACAGCTGCGCCTGCACTCAACGGCACGAAAGCAGGCGGCGCGCCGGTCGATGGAGAGGCGCTGTATTTTGGAAGTACAGGAAGCTCTTTTACATTTGATGGTATCAATGACCAGATCAACATTCCAAACAGCGCATTGATCAATACGGATAATGCCGGTTACCCGCTCAGGACCGTGGAGATGGTTTTTGAGGCCGGTAATACGAATGGAAGGCAAGTTCTGTATGAAGAAGGCGGGACGGGCAATGCCTTTTCAATGTATATCGATAACGGGCGACTTTATGTTGCCGCACGTGATGCGGGCGACTTTGGTCCGTTTAACATTTCCATCGAAATCGAGGCCGGGCAGGCCTATCACGCAGCTTTTGTGTTTGATAGCGGGGCGGGCACGTTTAAAGGCTATCTTAACGGGGAAGAGTTCGGGTCCGGTGTAGTTACAAAACCGATGAACAGGCATGGGGCACAGGTAGCAATTGGTGCAAAACGCGGCGGTACTTTTTATCATGACGGCGCGAGTGGTGGGAACGGAGACCGTTTCACAGGCCGAATTGGTGAGTTTGCGTTGTATAACGATGCCATTACTCAAGAAGGCCTTCAGGCGCGCTATGATGCAACCGGACTTGCGATTACAGAGCAATATCAGGACGAGCTTCAGTTTATCTATGATCAGATTGACCCGCTGGTGCAGGATGCGCAGTATCGCGGGATTAATCTGTTGAAAGGGGAAGAGATGACAACATTCTTTAATGAAACCCGTTCAAATTTTCTTGTTACTCAAGGCCGGGATTTCACCTCGCTTGGACTTGGTTTAACATCACCGAACTTCCAGACACAGGAAAATCTGGAAACAACAGCCGGGTCTATCCGGGGTGCGAAGGCAGATGTACGTCAATTCGGTACAACACTTGCAACAAATTTAAGTATTATCCAGTCCCGCGAAGACTTTACGCGGGAGACAATTAATTCCCTGGAAAGCGGTAGTGATGATCTGACGGTCGCTGATCAAAATGAGTTGGGCGCAGAGCTTCTCTCTCAGCAAGTGCGTCAATCACTCCAGTTTGAAGCTTTGGCCTTTAGCGCACGGCAACTGACGATCGCAGATTTCCTGCTGTAGCTGTTCCAATATCCGCCCAGCCAAGATCAGGGCAGGGGATGACATAGCCTTTATCTGTTTTTTCCATGATTGCTTTGTCAAAAGGAATAGGTGTATGCGCTGTTAAAATATCCGGCACATATTTATCGAATTCGGTTTGTAAGGTTTTTAACGTTGCTAAAAACATCCCGCTATTCCAGTAATACTGGCCGCTTTCGATATAGCGCTGCGCCGTTTGCGCATCCGGTTTTTCGGTAAAGCTGTCTATGTGTCTATCAGCGCCTGCCCTGATGTAGCCATAGCCGGTTTCGGGATGTGTCGGTGGAATACCAAACGTCACGATAGACCCGTTTTGGGCAGCGTGCCCGGCCTGTGTCATTTTTGATTTTAACATCAGCGGGCGTTCAATGACATGATCGCTCGGACAGATCCATAAGAGCGTATCCGGATGGTGCTTTTGCAATAATGTCTGTACGGAGAGTGCGATCGCCGGACCTGTATTGAGGGCTGTCTTTTCTTCAATGACAGGGCAGTTCGGGGCGAGTGTATGAACGGCCTCAACATAACGGCTTAAAGTGACAATATGAATGGTTGAAGATGCAGCGCCCGTGCAATATTGAATACGCTCAATTGTTTCAAGCAGCATCGGCGTGCCGCTCAAACCGAGCGGCAGAAATTGTTTTGGTTTTTCCGGTGTAGAGGTCGGTGCAAGGCGTGCGCCCTGGCCACCGCAGAGAATAAAGGGAATCATATGTGCCGCCGCCATCCTCTTTTCTATCACAATATCTGGGCTAAATCTTGCGCTTTTCCCAGAATCCCTTATATCTGGGGGGTGAAAGGATATGACACCCATGCAACCCGCAGAAAAACAAGAAAATACCATTTCAGAGATTGATATGAAGGATATTGTCGCGCTGTGTAAACGGCGCGGGTTCGTCTTTCCGGCTTCGGATATCTATGGCGGGATTAACGGGTTTTGGGATTACGGCCCGCTCGGCATAGAGCTGAAAAACAATCTGCGTGATCTATGGTGGAAACATATGGTCATCACTCCGCCCATCGGCCCGGATGGGCATCCGCTTCAGATTGTTGGTATAGACAGTGCGATCATCCAAAATCCGAAAACATGGGTGGCTTCAGGACATGTCGGCGGGTTTAACGATCCAATGGTGGATTGTAAGGAGAGCAAAAGCCGATACCGGGCAGATCATTTGATGGTCTATACAAGCGGGCAGGATAAATGGGCGGCTATCTATAATGAAGAGGATGCTGCGGCTATTCAAAAGCGCCTGAAAAAACTGGGCTTATCAGATGATCTGAGCGGGTATGATATTATTCCATTCGATAAAATTGATCAAAGTGATTACGCAAAAATCGTCGGGCCGGATACAAAGACGCCCGGAACCCTTACAGAGCCGCGCCAGTTTTCAATGATGCTGGATACCTATCCGGGTGTCGTACGAGATGAAGATAGCAAAGCCTATCTTCGCCCCGAAACAGCGCAAGGGATTTTTCTGAACTATAAAAATGTCCTTGATAGTTCCCGCGTGAAAATGCCGTTCGGGATTGCACAGGTCGGCAAAGCGTTTCGTAATGAAGTGACACCGCGTAATTTTATTTACCGTTCCCGTGAATTTGAACAGATGGAGCTGGAATGGTTCTGTCATCCGGACGAGGCCAAAAAGTGGCGTGATTTCTGGTTTGAAGAACGGCAAAAATTCTGGAAGCTGGCGGGTCTATCCGATGACAATATGATCATGCGTGATCATGACAGTGATGAATTGTCGCACTATGCGAAAGAGGGGCTTGGTACGGTAGATATTGAATATCGTTTCCCCTTTACTACGCCGGGATATGGAGAGTTGGAAGGTATTGCGCATCGCTGCGATTTCGATCTGAAACAACATCAGGAACATTCAGGACAAAAACTCGAATATGTTGATCCGGAGCGGGGCAATGAAAAATATATTCCGCATGTGATTGAACCTGCTGCCGGCCTAACGCGCGGGATATTGGCCCTGATCTGTGAAGCTTACACGCCTGATCCGGACAGGCCGTCCGGTGTCTATATGAACTTTACCCCGCGCATGGCGCCGAAAAAGGCGGCAGTTTTACCCCTCACAGCTAAGGACGGGCATCCGGACAAAGCTGAAAAGCTCTATATGGATTTGCGCGAAGATTTTGCTGTGGATCTGGATATCAAACAAAATATCGGCAAGCGCTATGCGCGGCAGGATGAAATCGGCACGCCGTTTTGTTTCACGATTGATAATGATACGCTGCAGGATGATACCGTCACGGTGCGTGATCGTAACACGATGAACCAGGAACGCATCGCCATGGATCAGGTGCATTCTTACCTCTCTGAAAAGATGAAAGCTTAAGGCTCTAAAATCTCAATCAGGCCGAAACCGGTGATAGTGTGAAAGCTGACTTTACGCCCGCCGAAAAGAATGGCCGGTGTCGGCGGAGACACTGGTAAAACGCGTAAACTTGCCTCTTCCAGGCTTTCTAAAGATTTCTCCAGATCCTGCGTTTCATAACAGCTATGGTAGAAAAGTTGATCGTATTTTTTAAGGATCGGTGTCAACGGGCCATCACCTTCGCCCGGTGTAATGATTTCAACAGCAGGAGCGTTTGAAGAGGTGCATAAACGTAAATGCACATTCTGCTCAGGATCGAAAACCTGCTCTCCGATTTCATAGTTCAGACCTTTTAAAAATGTGATCGCATCTCCATCCTGCCGAAGGGCAAGGCCGATATGATGAAAGGTCAGGCCGAACTGGTTCATCTAGGCTTTCTCCAATACGTATCCGACATTAATAGCTAGCGCTTCGGCTTGTGCTTCTTTCAGCGTTTTACCTTCATAGGGCAGGCGGTCTGCCTCTTTGATTTTTAAGCCGCAACCTTCAATCATGTCTTCCAGGCTCTCGCAATCCCGCCAGAGATAAATATGGTCTATCGCAGGCGCGTTGATGCAGGTTGTGACATAAATATAAGCATCATCTTTGGCCAAAGAACGAATACGCTGCAAGAAAACATCCGGATTTTCCACATGCTCTAAAACCTCCCCCATCACGATGGCATCACAACTGTTTTCTTGAAGATCATCGGCCTCCAGAAAATCACATTGCTTAAGAGAATAATTTTTCCCGGCTGCAAAATGCCCAAGAATATTTTGAGTCTGCGCAATGCTGGCCGCTGAAATATCAACACCCGTGAAATTATCAAAAGCGCTTTTGGTCATGGCTGTCATCATGTAATAGCCGTGCCCCGGGCCGATTTCCAGGTAAGTGCCTTGTTTATCTGTTGGAAGCGTTTGATTAAAAAACCGCGCCAGATCCACATGGTTCGGCCAGAGAAAAGCCGTCACCGCCAGCCCGTACATATAACGATTCATATAATCATCATTGTGATACACATCGCCTGCAACATCAGCATAGCTTTTATGGCGGTACTCTTTATGTTTCATAAAGTAAAGCTGCTCGCGGAACGTATCTTCAACGATGGTTAGATAGCTCTGCGCCAGATAATCGGGCGAAAGGCCTTTTCCAATGGCATAGTCTAAATAATCTTCCAGTCTACTTTTTTCATCATCTGTAAGATGCGCCAAGGCCCGGTCGATAAAGTTTTTATGAACCGGATTTTCAGCAAGAACAATTTCCAGGAATTTTTCTGTGTGCATCATTTAAAACCCTTGATAAACAAACGGAATATCCACAGAGGCGGCAACAGCAATCACGATAATAGTGAGTGCAATGATCAATCCAAGCCCGGCTTCTTTTAAAGACTGTTTCATTCTTGTGCCTCTATCATAGTGGCAATTTCACCGGCAATAAAGTCCGGCAGGTTGCCGGGATGGTCCAGATGCAGAAAGTCTACATGGGACAGGCTGAATTCCACTTCACGTGGCAGGGAAGTGATAATCCTGATGTTATCTTTACTATATTGTTTTTGAAGCTGGTTGATGCGTTCATAGAGCTCCGCATATTTAGCATAGGCTGCATCCTGAAATGTAATATCTTCAGAGATCGGTGCAAGGTAGATCAGGGCCGGTACGCCGTTATTCTGAATGGTTTGCAGTGTTTTATTCATGTAATAATCAGCCCAGCCTTTTTCCGAGTCCATCCGCGCTGATTGCAGATTTAAAAGCTGCCAGACTTTTGCATCAAATTTTCCGGGCTGGAGCTGCATCTGATCAGCCTGCCCGCCAAGAAAACGATGTACAATCCAGAATGTCAGCGGCTGATCATATTCGAAATCGGCAAAAAGTTTTACATCTTTAGGTTTCAGCTTGAGGTCCGGTAGTTCTATATGTTCTTCCAGCTGTTTAAGTCTGTCATGCGCATCGCGGATTACCGGAATATAGCGGCCAATAATATTCCAGAAAATATGACCGGGTGCGGCCAGTGTTATAAGAGGCCAATCCTGGTTTTGAATCCAAAGCGGCAAGCCTGCATTGAACAATTCACGTTTAAGATAGACAGATTGTTCATTAAGTTCCCAAAATGGATTAAGGGTAATCACCAGCATATCCGGGTTACGGTTCAGGGCATCCAAGGTCATCGTATACGTATCCAATGCGCGGCGGGCCAAAAGCATCGAAAGCTGCGCCCTGGAATTTATCTCATAATTTTCTTCTAAAACACGCTGCACGCGGGCAGGGACGTGATCATAGATTTCCTCTTCGCCTTCTTCAGGAAATTCTTCGGGTGGAATCAGGACAGATGATCCGGCAACCCAGATAATGTTTTTAACGCCCTGCGGGGTTTGAAGTGTATCCGGGCGCACAAAACGCGGATCGGCCCAATAGGTGATCACAGGATCTATATTCTGTTTATGCATTTCTTCCTGATACCGCAGTTCTATTGGCGCGTGAGGCAGGACTGCACTTAAGATTAAAAGGAAAAAGATGCTCCAGGCAGCAATACGGATCAGGGCGGCATATGTGATGGTCTCACGCATTAAAACGGCCCTCCGATAAGAGATAGGTAAAAGGCGATCGCTTGGTCAAGCGGGGTTGCCAGAAGTGGAAAGCTCATCACGACATAGACATAGGTAACCAGCATTTTAACTGGGGTAGGCCCGTCTTTGAACCAACCCTTTGTGCTTGCATAACGGTGAGCGCACAGGCCTGCGCCGTGATACAGGCCAAATAAAATCATGCCAAACGAAATATCATGCCACAGCGCAATCACCATAATGGTGGCGAGAATGGCAATATATTGCGTGCGCGGGCGGTATCCGCCAAGCGGTACAAACACATTACGCTGTGCAAATCGGGTCAGGCTCATATGCCAGTTCGCCCAGAACTCGGAAATATTGGGTTTGACATAGGGGAAGTTGAAGTTTTCTTTCAGTTTAAACCCAAGCAGGCGGGACACGCCAATCGCCAAATCGGAATAACCTGAAAAATTCAGATAGAAAAACCAAGTATAGGCAAACAGCAAAAGCCAGCTCATATAGAATGGCTGAGATTCGTGCATGGTAAAAATCAAAACACTTTCTTTGAGCAGTGCCGCAAGAACAAGCACTTTTAGAAAGCCAAAGAGGATACGCTTTACACCGTCATAAAGATCCTGCGGGGCGGGCTGTGTTCTGGTCTGGGTTTCCTCATATTCTATAATCGGGCCGGAGACCTGCACCGCTGGAAATAATCCATAAGCCAAAATGGCCAGAGGATTGAGTTTAGGCAAAACCTCAAGATAGGTTTTGACAAGGAGGTCTACGGCGCGGAACACGGCAAAAGACAGGCCGATCGGGATAATAATCTGGCTGGCCAGATCAACGGTCCAGAGATCGTAAGACAGAAGTTGTATCAGGTCATTGCCCCAGAGATTAAATATAACGGAAAATGGCTCTTCCCAAATCTTCCAAATCACCATCGGGGCGAGGGTCAGGCCAAGAAAAACCGGGAAGATAAGACGCGGTAAAACATTTTTTTGTACGCACAGCGCCATAAGATTTTGAAGCAGCATGATGGCACTCCAGAACAAAATGAAAAATAAAGCCAGGCGCGGAGCGATGGAAAAGAGCAGCCACAGGCCCGACAGGCTTAAAAGAATATGTTGGGCGGGCTTATTTTTGATTAGAGCTAGAAGCGGCGCCAAAAGGCATGTGGCGGCGACAAGATCGATAAAAAACGAAATGCTGTTAAATTCCGGGAACATTACAGGTCAAGCTCCAGTGTCACGCTATCCGGTGTTTCAATCATATCTTGTAAGAGATCAAGGATGAAAATATCTCCATTCTTTTGAAAGCCATGATCGGGATAAAGCGTTTTTACAAGTTTGTTTTTTTGCGTTGAAAGATATTCTCCGGTGAGTTTTTCAGCGTCTGCTTTTTGCGCAGCCTGTACGATGGCTGATAAAAACGTGGTTTCGGCCTTGCGGCCCAGAACGCGGCAACTCATGAGAAGTGTTTCGAGATGTGCAGATTTATTTTCAATTTCAAGAATACAAATCCCAACCAAACCATATTCACCGAACCGGTCCTCGATTTTCATGCCAAGCAAGATTTTATTTTCATCTGCATGAATGGTTTTCACCTCTTCAGCAGTTTTGCGCCGTGTGGTCAGGTTGAATTGGTTGGTTTTATTGATAAGCTGCGTGATTCGGCCCAGATGTTGTTCCTGAGCCGTAAACACATTTATTTTTAAATCCAGTGAAGCAATGAAGTCGTCTTCATTGATAGTATCTTTTAGGGCCTCACGCTGTGTTTCAGCCTTAGCGGATTTAATCCGAAGCGAATCTTCTTCGCTTAAAGATAGCCGGTCAAAATAGGTCGTATTTGAAAGTAGCCAGGGAAGCTCTTCAGCATCTTCGGGCACGATCAGGCAGGTCACATCCGGCAGGCGTTCACGTACTTCCCCAATTTCTTTGGGGTTATCGTCAATAAAGGCAAGGCTGTCCAGGCCGATATTCAGCTTTTCTGCAATGCGTTTGAGACTTTCAACTTTGGAATTCCAATGGACTTCTATGACGCTAAAATGATCTTTTGTCAAAACCATGGCGTCATGCTTTTCGAAAACCTCATCGACATCTTCAGGATTATTCTTGCTGGCGAGTGCGAGGAAGGTACCTTGCTTGTTTAAACGCACGCACTCTATTTGAAAATCACGATAGGTGCTGCCCGGAAACTCATCACCAAGATCAATGCCGCCAAGCCCGTCCTCGCCGAGTATGCCGCCCCAGAGCGTATTATCTGCATCCAGGACAATACATTTTTTTGGTGCAACCGTACGGGCGGCAATGATGCGTGCAGCCTGGTATCCAAGCGCATGCCAGAACTTTTCCGTATAAGGTTGCTTATACAAAGCCCATTTACGGATGTCATGCGCTACGTGTAAGCCATGCTCCATCATTAAGCCAGCAAGGTTGAGCGTTAAAAAAGACTCTGGCTTATTGATATCCGTCAATAAACCCGGCGCGGTGTTTAAGAGATTATCAGCCCGGTTTTCAGGTATAAAAGGCGGCGGAGAATTGGAAACAATCACTGTACCTTTAAAATTTTTCTCTAATGTCCTGAGCGCATTTGAAATACGGCTTTTATCTATATCTTCGCTGCGCCATAGAATAATCAAAATATCCATAGATGGATCAGGTGCTGTGCATATTTGCTCGATCTGATCATAGGGGCCGATAGTAATATCTGCAGTCTGACCGGAAAGAGCATGTAAGTGTGAGCCCAGGTAGGGTGTAATTGGATCGGCTGTAAAGCTTGCGGCAATAGTAATTTTTGGGTCTGTTTTATCCGCCAGCGCTTTCCAGTTCTGGCGCGCCTCTTCTTCCGATATGGGCAAACCGAACAGACCCATGGCTTAAAAACTGACCCCTTTTTCCACAAGAGCTGCGCGTGCCCGGGCGATCGTGTTCATTTTCATGATGTCTTTTGTCGATAGGCGCACGTCAAAGTGTTCTTCAATGGCGGCCACCAGATGCATAGCGGCCAGGCTGTCCCATTGCGGGACGTTTTCCGGGCTGCTTTCTTCTGACAGGCTGTCAGACGCAACCTCCAGGACTTCGGCAAATAAGGCAATCAATGCATCGGACATACGCAAAATCTCTTGCAGTTCGGGTTGAATCCGTATGATATGCACTATATCCAAAGAGTAAAGGTGAATAAATGGCACAAACTCCGAAACCCCCAGAGGATGATCAAGCCCCGCTTTCGGCGCTGGATGAGCATCTGAACGGCGCGAAAAGCGGTATTTTTGCTCGGTTCCGGGGCTATTTCCTGGCCGGTATTCTTGTCACGGCCCCGATCGGGATTACAGTCTATCTTACCTATAGTTTTTTCGTGCTGGTGGATTCGCAGGTACGCGGCCTCTTGCCACTGGAAAAAATTATTCCGCCTGAATATGAATATTACGCTTTGCCGGGGCTGGGAATTATTGCGGCTGTCCTGTTTTTTATTCTGGTCGGTTGGTTTGCCAAAAATTTCCTGGGGCGCCTGACGATCCGGGTGTCCGAGTATATCGTCGACCGCCTGCCGGTCGTGAATGCGGTTTACGGTGCGATTAAACAAATCTTTGAAACGGTCATGGCGTCCAAGTCGGACGCCTTTAAAGATGTCGTAATGTTCGAATATCCACGCAAAGGAATTTGGGTGATGGGGTTTGTGACAGGCAATACAAAAGGCGAGGTGCAAAGCCTGACCGATACGGAAGTGGTGAATGTCTTTTTACCGACAACGCCAAACCCGACATCTGGCTTTCTTCTGTTTGTACCGAAGAAAGATCTCACCTATATGAAGATGGGCGTTGAGGAAGCAATTAAAATGATTGTCTCTGGTGGAATCGTGACCCCGCCGGAGAAGAGGGGTTAAGCAGGCGACCCCATTTCCAAAGTGGCCTGTGCACCATTTTGTCCGCCTGCAGCTCCTGCCCCTGCCCCTGCTGTTGCAGTGTCATCTGAGCCTTTTGTGTGTCTTTTTCTTGTTTTTGTTTTATGTTCTATAGGGCTTGTTTGATCTGCGAACTCTTTAATCATTTCCCAGCGGCCTTTTCTGTGCCCGATTTTGTCAAATACCTCATTATCTTTAGCAATAATATCATTTTGTAGTTCTCTTACATGGACACCACGCAGCGCAGCAGCATAGAATATCGTGTTAAGTGAGGTATAATTATTAGGCTTCCCGTTTTCATCAACGGCACTTTCATATGTTGTCACCTGAAGTTGATTTTTTGAATCTTTATCAAGTTTTTTCAATTCTTGTGATTGCGTTAAAACGCCTAAGTCTAGAAGTTGTTCACGTATTGCCCGTGTTTCCTCAAAAGAAATATCAAGTGCGTCTGCCAGCTTATCAATCCGCACAGACTGATTTTCATGAATCCACCTGGCTGCTTGAGTGAGTAATTTATCACCGCCGAAAAATTCTAAGAGCGCTTCATTTTTTTCAGATTCCATGAAGAACTCTTTTTTAGGAAGCTTTTTACGAATATCGTATTTTTCTGCAAACGCTTCCCAGTTTTTATCGGCAACGGGTTTGCCGAGGCCATACTTCGTTCTTGGTGGCTCATTCACAGGGTTTTCAATTTGAAGCTGTTGGTTCGGAGGTAAAATTTTATTAAGCTCATGAACGGCCTGAGTCATATAATACATATGTTCTTTAGAGCCGTTTAATTTGATCAGACCAGTTTCAAAGTTACCATTAATATAGCTTGCAACGATAAGGTCCATGGCCGCCTGCGGGCCAAAGTTTCCGTTATCGCCTTTAAAAACAGTTTTATGCACGTTTGATTCAAAACTATAAGGTGGATCTTCCTTCACCGTTTTAAATGTTAACGCATCAACACCGTTTTCGTTTTTTCCCGGCGTTACAGTTAATCTGCTTGCCTGATCGCGTAAAATTTCACGCATAATGAGCGGCGCATACAAATGCTCACCCCAAAACGTTTCAAGTGTTTGATAATAGCTCGTGGCAGATTTCACTCTTTTTTGAGCAGCCGTTTTTTGCCGCGACTGTAAATTTGCGTAATTTTTAAGTTCTGCCAGAAATTGTTGTAAAGACATTGTCTCTACAAAATGACGTGAAAAAACAGTATCTGTGCGCTCAGGTTCACGTTCCGGATTTTGCTGTTCCGGATCATCTCCACCTGGAGGGGCAGGCGGTGCACCGCCAGTACAAGCATTACAATTTCCTGTGGCATCCTGAATTACAGGAAGATATGGTGTGCTATACCCAGTACTAGAATCGCCATCCAAACCGAATGCTTCTACACCAATCTCTATATCTTCAGGCGTGATATTTCTTGCTACGGCGTCAATAGTGATTGGCCCAGAGTCTGAATTTTCAACATGTTCTTCTTCAGCAGCTGGTTCTAATATTTCCCCATTTAACACTTCTACCTTATCTGAATTATCAGGTGTGGCTTCTACGGATATGACCTCGCTGAATTTAGCTTCTGCTGAGCCTTCAATTACAGGAAAGTTTGGTTTCACCTCTTTACCAATAATTTCTTGAATAGCTCTTTCAAGATAAATGTCCAGGCTATCCTTGATAACAAAACTTTCGGGCGATAAGGAGGATGTGAGTTTTGAAAGCTCTTCTTCGCTAAGCATATATGTGTGGTCTGGGGTGCCTCTATCGCTAAGCGCAGGCTCAATACTGTCTTCGATGACATCTTTCAAAAAGGCATTGAATCTTTTTTCAGCATATGCCCGCCATTCTTCTTCCGGAATACGCGACAGCGCGTCCTGTAAACGCGCTTTAAAATCTTCATATCGTGTATGTAAATCTTGCCCTTCCATGACCTTTCCCACAGTTATGTCATTATTAATGATATATTAGTCAAAATGGCTGCTAAAATGCAAATTTTCTTCGTTAACCCGCTTCCAGCGTACGAATCGCCTGATCCTGTTCAAATAGGTAAAGCAGGGTTTTAAGGGCCTGACCGCGTTTTTTCTGTAAATCCGGGTCTTTGGAAAGGATGAGTTTGACGTCATCCCGCGCGGCCGCAAGAAGCTCCGCATGAGCGGCGAGATCAGCGAGTTTAAAGGTCGGCAGGCCGCTTTGACGGGTGCCGAGAATTTCACCGCCGCCGCGCAGCTCAAGGTCTTTTTCAGCAATGAGAAACCCGTCTTCGGTATCACGCATGATTTTGAGGCGCTCCTTGGCAGCGTCCGTGAGTTTCCCGTAGATAAGGAAGCAAAAGGACTTCTCCGCTCCGCGCCCGACCCGCCCGCGCAGCTGGTGCAGCTGGGCAAGGCCAAACCGCTCGGCCTGTTCAATCACCATGATGGTGGCTTCAGGGACATTTACACCGACTTCAATGACGGTGGTAGAAACAAGAATTTTGATATTGCCGTCGGCAAAATCTTTCATAACGCTATCTTTTTCAGCCGGTTTCATACGGCCATGTACAAGCCCGACATCGGTGCCGAAATGATCTTTGAGAACGTCATAGCGTTCTTCAGCAGCTTCAAGGTCAAGCTTTTCGGATTCCTCGACGAGTGGGCATACCCAGTAAATACGTGCGCCCTTATCAATTTGCCCGCGAATGGCCGTCATAATATCTTCGACTTTTTCTTTTGAGAAAAGGCGTGTATCGACGGGTTCGCGTCCGGGCGGCTTTTCATCAAGGCGGCTGACTTCCATATCGCCGTAAGCAGTGAGCGTGAGTGTCCGCGGGATAGGCGTTGCAGTCATCACCAATACATCCGTTCCTTTGCCTTTGGAAGAAAGCTCAAGGCGTTGATGTACGCCGAAACGGTGTTGTTCATCAATGACAGCCAGCCCAAGGTCGAAAAATTCTACGCCACTTTGAAACAGGGAATGGGTACCGATCACGATATGAACTTCACCGTTTTTGATTTGATCGAGAATTTCCTCGCGGACTTTGCCTTTATCACGTCCCGTCAATGTAATCATCTTCAATCCGGTGGCCTCGGCCCAGGGGGCAAAGCTCTGCTCATGCTGGCGGGCGAGGATTTCCGTCGGCGCCATGATCGCCGCCTGCGCGCCGCATTCAATGACGTTCAGCATGGCCATCATCGCGACAATAGTTTTCCCGCTGCCGACATCGCCTTGTAAAAGCCTCAGCATACGCAGATCGCTATGCATATCTTCATCAATTTCGCCGATTGCCTTTTCCTGCGCGCCCGTCAGGTCAAAGGGTAGAGTTTCCAGAACTTTTTGGCGCAGAGTTTCATTATTGGTCCAGGCGCGGCCGTTTTTCTTACGCGCCTTTAAGCGCATAAGTGCAAGGGCGAGTTGGTTGGCCAGAAATTCATCATAAGCAAGGCGCATCCGCGCTGGGTTGTCGGCTTCAATATCTTTTGCACTTTTTGGGCCGTGCAGGGCTTTGAGGGCTGTGTCGAAAGACGGGAAGTGGTTTTGTTTTTTGTGAGTCTCATCCAGCCATTCAGGTAGGTGCGGGATCACTGGCAGGGCGCCTGTAATAGCTTTGCGAACGGCTTTATTGGTGAGACCGGCTGTCAGCGGGTAAACCGGTTCAACAGATTCAATCGTGTGACGTTCTTCAGGTTTAGCAATAAAATCCGGATGCACGATTTGTGGTGTACCTTGATAGAACTCGGCCTTGCCGGAAACAACACGAACTTGATGGAGTGGCAGGTTTTTTTCCAACCATTGCTTATTAGCATTAAAGAAGACGAGATCAATGCCGCCAGTCCCGTCTGTGCCCCGGACGCGATAAGGCAACCCTTTACGGGCGGCTGGTTTATGATTTTCAATTCGAATTTCAATCGTGACGATTTTGCCGTTTAGGATGTCTTTGAGGTCGGGTGAAAAACGCCGGTCGACAAAATCAACGGGCGCATGCCAGAGCAGGTCGATGATTTTTTCCCCGCCCGTCAGTTTTTCAAAGAGTGGCAGGCTTTTCGGTCCGACGCCTGGCAAGGTCGTGACATTGCGAAAAAGCGGATCGAGATCAAATGGTCTTGGCATGTTCAGAAAATAAACCACGGAGACACGGAGTCACAGAGATTTTTTAAATAAAGACTCTGTGTCTTTGTGCCTCTGTGGTTATATGTATTTATGTCTGATCTTCTTGAAAATACACGTAAGCGCCTGATTTTCCGGTCCTGGCACCGGGGGACGCGGGAAATGGACCTGATTTTGGGTAGTTTTGCCAACGCCTATGTGCCCGGCTTTTCCAAAGAAGAGCTGGAGGATTACGATCAATTGTTGCAAAACCCCGACCCTGATCTATATAACTGGATCACCGGCCGGGAAGAGGTCCCGACAGAGGAACAAAGCCCGGTTATGACCCAGTTGTTAGAGCATCATTATGCAGGATTCCGCGCAACCGGAAGCGACGACATTTCCAGATAACATTACGACTTCACAGGATAAGTGCGTCTTCGGCGCGCCGGAAGGACAGGATGCACGCTTTTTAAGTGAACGTGCGCAGGCGCTTTCGGCAGAGAAAAAGATACTCCTGCATATCGCGCTGGATGATGCGCGGGCAGCAGTGCTGGAAGAATTGATTGGGTTCTTTGCGCCAGAGATAGAGGTTGTTGTTTTCCCGGCCTGGGACTGTCTGCCTTATGACCGCGTCTCTCCCAATGCTGATATTGCCGGGCAGCGTGTCAGCGCCTTATGCCGGATTTTAGACTGGCAGAGTGAAGAAAAGTTCTTACCGCGTATTGTGCTGACAACAGTAAATGCGGTAACGCAGCGCGTTCTTCCGCAATCTGCTCTAAAAGAAGCGTCTTTTTCCGTGCGGCGCGATGGGGCTCTGGACCAGGAAGCGTTTACAGGGTTCTTAATTGCAAACGGATATATACGCACCGACACGGTGCGTGAGGCAGGCGAATATGCCGTGCGCGGCGGGATTATTGATGTGTTTCCATCCGCAAGCGTTACACCGGTGCGGATTGATTTATTTGGTGATGAGGTAGAGAGTATTAAATCTTTTGATCCTGTGACTCAGTTAACGCAAGGGTCTTTGGATTATTTTTCTTTAAAACCTGTTTCCGAGTTTTTCCTGAACGAGGATTCCATTCAAAAATTTCGGTCCAGCTACCGCGAATCCTTTGGCGCTGTACGTGCGAATGATCCGCTCTATGAAGCGGTGAGTGAAGGGCGTCGGTACAACGGTATGGAGCACTGGCTGCCGCTTTTTTATGAGCAGATGGAAACATTATTTGACTATCTGCCGGATGCGGATATAACACGCGATCATCACAGCGCCCGTGCGGCGCATGAACGGTTTACACAAATAGAAGACTTCTATCAGGCGCGAAAAACGCTTGAGACGGCGACACAAAAACAGAACGGTAAAAAAGGCAGTGATGTTTCTTTGTCAGGGAGCGTCTATCATCCTCTTGTGCCGGAGAGATTATATTTAAAGGAAAAAACGTATAAGCGGCAAATTGAAGACTCTCTCTTATTAGTGCCGTTTGCAGCCCCGGAAGAGATGCATGAAGGCGTGCAAGCTGGTGGGCGCACGGGGCGTGATTTTGCGGATATTCGTGCGCTTCCAGATGGCGATGTATTTGGTGAGCTAAAAATACATATCGCGTCGCTTGCCCCGCGTAAAATCCTGATTGCCTGTTATTCAGATGGTGCGCTATCGCGTGTGAAAACCATGCTGGAGAATGCAGAAATTAAAGGACTGCAGGATGTCTCAAAATTTGAAAAGCTAAAGGCAGGCCGGGTTGGGCTTGGCGTTCTGGCGCTGGAGCACGGATTTGTCTCTGATGATCTGGCCGTGATTACAGAGCAGGATATTCTTGGAGATCGTTTAGCAAGGAAAACCAAAAAACGTAAAGCGGCCGATAATTTCCTGACGGAAGTCTCATCCCTGGAGCCGGGAGATCTTGTGGTGCATATTGATCACGGGGTCGGACGGTTTGAAAGTCTTGAAACACTGGATGTATCCGGCGTGCTGCATGATTGCCTGAAACTGGTCTATCACGCCGACGATAAGCTTTATGTGCCGGTTGAGAATATAGATGTGCTCTCCCGGTTTGGATCAGATGAAGGCTTTGCGCAGCTCGACAGGCTTGGCGGGGCAGGGTGGCAGGCGCGTAAATCCAAGGTCAAAAAAGATTTGATGGCGATGGCCGACGGCTTGCTTAAAATCGCTGCGGCCCGCCAATTACGCAAAGGCGAGTCTCTACATATTGATAAAGCGGTGTATGACCAGTTCGCAGCGCGCTTTCCATACGCAGAAACAGACGATCAGTTGCGTTCTATTAATGATGTCATTGATGACCTTGCAGGCGGGCAGCCGATGGATCGCCTGGTCTGCGGTGATGTCGGATTTGGCAAAACCGAAGTGGCTTTGCGGGCAGCTTATGTGGCGGCGATGAGCGGCGCGCAGGTGGCACTTGTTGTGCCGACAACATTACTTGCACGGCAACACACAAAGAATTTCCTGAAACGCTTTGAAGGAATGGGGCTTCGCATCGGGCAATTATCCCGCATGGTCAGTACTAAAGAGGCTAAAGAAACGAAAGAAGGTCTGGCGGACGGAAGCGTCAATATTGTGATCGGGACGCATGCGCTTCTTTCCAAAGATATCAAATTTGCGCATTTGGGGCTGGTGATTGTCGATGAAGAGCAGCGCTTTGGGGTGAAGCAAAAAGAAAAACTGAAAGAACTTAAAAGCGATGTACATGTTCTCACGCTCACCGCGACACCGATCCCGCGCACGTTGCAGATGTCCCTGACTGGCGTGAAGGAAATGAGTCTGATTACGACGCCGCCTGTCGACCGTCTGGCGATCCGTACGTTTGTTCTACCTTACGATCCGATGGTCATTCGTGAAGCTCTGCTGCGCGAACATTATCGCGGCGGACAAAGCTTTTACGTCTGCCCACGTATCAGCGATATCAAAGAGGTGGAAGAGGCTCTGAAAGAATTAGTTCCTGAGGTGAAAGTGATTGCAGCGCACGGGCAAATGCCGGCGGGTGAACTGGATGATAAAATGACGGCCTTTTATGACGGGCAGTATGATGTGCTTCTGGCGACCAACATCATTGAAAGCGGCATTGATATTCCAACCGCTAATACAATGATCGTGCATCGGGCGGATATGTTCGGACTTGCGCAGCTATACCAGATCCGCGGGCGGATTGGACGGTCTAAGGTGCGCGCCTATGCCTATCTGACTTACCAACCGGACAAGAAACTCACAGCGCAGGGGCAAAAGCGCCTGGAAGTGATTGAAACGCTCGATACGCTTGGGGCTGGATTTCAGCTGGCCAGTCACGACATGGATATTCGCGGGGCGGGGAATTTACTTGGTGAAGAACAATCCGGGCATATCAAGGAAGTCGGTGTGGAGCTGTACCAGCATATGCTCGAAGAAGCTGTCGCGACGGCACGTGCAGGAGTGGATTTTGAAGAAATCCAGGCACGTGAAAAATGGTCACCGAATATTAATCTCGGTACATCGGTCCTTATTCCCGAAACCTATGTGGAAGATTTAAGTGTGCGGATGAGTCTCTATCGCCGCCTCGCTGATCTTGAAAATAAAGATGATATTGATGCTTTTGCGGCAGAGCTTATTGACCGGTTTGGAAAACTGCCTGCAGAGGTGGATAATCTCCTGGATATTGTGGCGATTAAACAGCTTTGTAAATCAGCCGGAGTTGATCGGGTCGAGGCCGGGCCGAAAGGGGCCACGATTGGTTTTTATAAAGATACGCCGCCCAATGTGCCTGCGCTGATGACATGGATCGAAGAACAGCGCGGGGCCGTTAAGCTTCGTCCCGACCAGAAAATCGGTATTATCCGAAGCTGGGAAGACACACCAGCGCGTGTAAAAGGGATTCAATCTTTAGTGAAAGAGCTTTCTAAGCTAAAGGCATAAAAAAACCGCCCTCTTTTATGAAGGGCGGTTTTTTTTATAAGTTTATATTCTTACCCATTAATTATTTGGTGTTAAAGTCCAGCCTCGCATAACTTGACAATTTCCGGTATATCCACTTGAATTACGCACAGTCGTAGTAGGGCATGCTTGCGCGCGCTGCGTTCTTGCGAATGAACCTCTGGCTGTTCCTGATACACCTGCAGATCTTGTTTGTACTTGAGGTGCAGCCTGGGCAGACGGTCTGGAAGGTCTGAAGTTAAAAGTTTCTCTAAATCCTGCAAAACCAATTACTCCACTGGCTTTTGAAGTATCGTATGTAATGTGCATGACGTTAGGACAATCGTTTACATTACTGTGACGCTCTTTACCTCCCTGACATGCCATTAGCCATAAATGGACGTAGCCTTGTTCTTGTGGATTATTTCTCATAACGCGCTCTGTACGTAATTCTGCCCACGAACGACAACTCTGAGCAGCACCGTTGACGCCATATTTACTTCGTCCGATTCTTTCGCCACCAAGCCGACTAAATGCTCTTAAGACAGCACTTCTTGAAGAGGAATCATCGGCTTTAATTTGATTCCATTGCGTTTGAATTTGGGCGAATTGCTGCGGCGTAAATTTTCGTCCAACGCAGTCCGCCATCGCAGCAGTCACGCCCAGTCCAGTGGTCAAAGTTGTAGCTGTTGCAATTACTATTCCTGCTTGCTTTGCGCGATTGAATAAGTTCATCTTCTCCTCCATATCCGCCGTTTGGGCGGGGTTAAAAATCCGTATGTGGTGGAACAGTATAGTTTTCCATAAGTTATGTCAAGAAAAAATTTACGAATTTTTAAGAAAATATGAAAAACCGTGTGATGTGAAGGATTTAGGGGTATAATAGATAAGAATCACCTAGGGATATAACCATGACTCAAGATTATGTGATCGCGAAAATCAAGCAGGCGCTGGAAAATGCCCGGGGCAATGAAACCAAGGCCCGCCAGCAAATTATCACCTGGACTTATGAAGATACGAAGTTGCTTCATGATCTGGCCAAGCCTCATATGACCGGAATTATCGCCCATGCCATTTCGCGGGTAAAACGCATGCAGGAGCGCGGGGAAGATACTCTCAAATCTGAACCTGTGCCGGATAGCACTGCGCCGCAAGAAGGCGAAGACGGGTTTGGCGTTGAGCTTTTAAAAGCCATTGCAGCTGATAGTACGGCCAAGTTCGGCATGGAATCAGGCGGGCGTCCGGCCCCCAAACGCGGCGCAGCATCGCAGCAGCATATTGATGCACTCAAGATGATTGCCCGCAAAGGCAAAACCGAAAATTGACGGTATCAGACCTGACCATTCGCGCGGATGCCGTGCAGAGCTTTCTGGCGCGCGAAGGGTGGGCGGGGAATAACGTTCTACATACACCGATTACTGACGGGTGGGACCTTAAAACTATCACCCGTTTAAAAAAGGCGGACGGGCAAAGCGCCATCCTTATGGTTTGGGCAGGGTCAAATATTCATCTGGGCACGTTTCTTTTTGTGGCAGACACGTTAAGGGCGGCAGGCTTTTCAGCGCCGGAAATCTATGCTGCCGATCTGGATAATGAAATCATATTAGTTGAAGATTTCGGTGACATGCATTTTAACAATGCGGTTGCGATGGGGGAAGATTACAGGGATTTGTTTTTTCAAGCCGCCGGCATTTTAAAATTATTCAGGCATAAATTTTCCCGGCCAATAGACAAGCTTCCAACTTATCTTGGTAGCCGTTTGCACCGTGCTAAAGAGTATATTCTTCGTTTTTATTTAAAGGGCACAGAAGATCAGATAAAAAAATATAATAATCTCTGGAAAGATTTTGAAAAAGACCTGCCGCCCTGTCCGGAAACATTTTTGCATGGGGATTATGATTTCCAAAATCTGATGTGGCTGCCGGGCCGCGACAATCATTTACGCGTTGGTCTTATTGATTTTGGCTCTGCTATGTGGGCGCAGGCACCGTATGATTTAGTCAATTTGCTTGAAACAGTGCGCAGCGATATTCCCGAAGACCTGAGAGCCGAACTAAAAGCTTTTTATTGCGAGGGTATGACGGAAGAAGAGCAAAAGCATTTTAACATCTGGTATGATGTGATGGCGTTTCAGTTCCACAGCCGGGTCATTGGTCAGATTGAAGATTTGGATAGAGATGACTTAAGAATATACACGCCTCGCGTTCGAAATTATATCCGCGCGCATTTGCAAAAAGAGATATTTAAAGACTTCAGACTTTGGTTTGAGGCGCAGGGGTTTGACGTGTGAGCGGCAGGCATAGAGCCATTCCGAGGAAGAACCAAATCTGGCGTGTATAAGTGAATTCATGCGCCAGGCTCATCACAGCAAAACAAATTAAGGTTAAAAACATGCCTCTTGCTATCGCATTATTGGTATCAGGCGTGTTTTGTACCTGCAGCTTGTAAAGCCTGTGCAGGCATAGAATAAAAAAAGCTGAAAAGACAATCAGGCCAATCAGGCCTGTTTCAACCAAAAACCATAAGGGTGTTGAGTGCACAACGCCGACATGTTCTTCGAAAGCAGTTTTCTGATTAATAAGCGCACTGCCAAGGCCGGCACCAAAAAGCTCGTTTCCTTTAAAGGTCCCAAGCGCGGATTGGATCATCGTCAGCCTGTTTTCATCTCCCATATAATCCATTTCAACTGGGGCTTTTGTGTGTTCAGCCTGAACGTCAATTTGAGGAGCAATCTGAAAAATCTCCATATTTTTTTCTCTGAAAAAGCCAAGTTTTTCCGGAGCGTGTGCATAGAAAACCGTTAACGCAATCAGGCCAAGTATGAAAGGTTTATATATTTTGAATGCTTGTTTGCGGTAAGCAATGATCAAATAGAGGCTTAAAACAATAAAGGCGATAAAGGATGCTCTGGAGCCGATATCTATCATACCAAACGGTAATAAGAAGAGGATGGCAAAGGTAACGCTGCTATTAAAAAGAGGTTTTTCTGATAATAAAAACGCACATAAAAAAGAAAAACATATTAAGAGAATCAGGGCGTATGTATTCCGGTTTGCCATTAACCCTTCCAGCGGGTACCAGATATCATGATCAATAAAAAACCATGTTGATGGCGGATAGACCACCATCAGGCACATACAGGCAATTTGAAGAATGAGAATGAGAAAGAAAAAACCGCAAAAAACTTTTATGAAGCTATGAAGTTTTTGTGCATCCAGGTTGGTTGCAAGCCATCCTCCCAAAGCAAGGTAAGAGATCATGACGCCATATCCCAATACCTTGTTTAAAATAGCCCACTGGCTCCAGATACTGTGTGTATAATATGTGTTCAGTGTGGCGAACACTAAAATAGCTGTCGTTACTGCAAGCCATGAATACATATGCTTGATAGCCCAATTAGGCCATTTTGATTTTTGAGATAGCAAGTTGAACAATATAAGCAAACCTGCAATCGGTAAGGTTAGATCTGATAGCGCAATTCGCAAGCCCGTATATATTTCTGACTGAAACAAATCAAACTGGATCTGCAATAAAATTGCGAAGATAAAAAGACACATAGACATAAAAGAAATGTCTTTGAGAAAAGTATTTGTCATGTTTTATCTGGTACGATTTTTTAGGCTTGCAAAGACATGCTTGGAATGCTGGCTAATATTGTCAATATCTGTCAAAAAGATAGCCGGAATACCTGCGACAATTGTTCCAAATAAACTGATCAGGCCTGTTTGAATGGAGATCAGAAAGGCCTCTTCCATCGGTACGCCCAAGAGGCCCAACCCATAGACAAAGGCGCCTTCCCGCACTCCCCATCCGCCAAAACTCAAAGGCAGGCTGGCGACAAGGGCAATGATCGGTAAAACGGTCATTAGGTCTAGAAAACTGAGATCAATGTTTGCAGAAAGGGTCAGGCAATAAATAGATAGGAAAAAGCACATCTGTCCCAAAAGACTTGTCGTGATTACTTTAAAGGCAATGATGGGCTGACTAAGCAGGATTTTTAAATAGCGAGCGCCTGACCGGATATTATGTGGGGAAAAGGGGAGGTGCTCTATATTTCTAAACAAAATAAATAAGAGCAGGGGCCCTAATACAAAAATAAGTACAACAAAGAATGTGAGGTAAGCTGAAATATGTGTGTGCATTGTTTCATCTAAATAATGCCCTAGGGCGGGCAAAAACAGGATAGAAAGCACAACAAGCGCCATCAGCGTCATGCCGCGGTCAATCGCGGTCGCAAAAAAGGCTTTGAAGAGGGATGCTCCATGCTGGATTGCCATAGCGATACGGACAACAATTCCTGTCAGGGATGTTAAAAAAACAGTGCCGGCGACAAGGCTCATCAATGTGACGTGCAAAGAATTTAAGAAAGTCATACGTGCGCGGCCAATATTAATCAGCACCATCCAGCGGTAAGACAAGAACATAAATTGCCCGACAATCAATAAAAATGCATAGACCCAGGCAGAGGCTTCAATATGCGCAATCAGATTTTGTAGTTGAGCAAAATCCATCCGCCAGAAAAGCACTGCCAGAATGCTCACAGATAGAACTATTTTTACAATTGTTTTTAAGGACATTTGATATCGGGGCCATATAAATCAATATTTCTCTCTCTTTTTTACAAGGCTGCCCTTGCACCTGCAAGCGGTCTTCCGGATTTATTTGATTTTTCCAGTTCTCCTGTCTAGGATAAGATCAATATTTTCTGATACTTAGCAAAAGAGGTTGTATCTCATGAGCATTCTTGCAAACCGTTTATCCCGCATTAAACCGTCTGCCACCTTGGCTGTGACAGCCAAAGCCAAAGCCCTGAAAGCTGAAGGGCGTGATGTCATCGGCCTTGGGGCCGGAGAACCGGATTTCGATACGCCTGATTTCGTTAAAGAGGCTGCCAAGGCCGCCATGGATGCTGGTCGGACCAAATATACGAATGTCGATGGAACGCCTGAGCTAAAAGATGCAATCATTGCCAAATTCAAACGTGATAACGGTCTGACATATGAGCGCGATCAAATTTCTGTTGGCACAGGTGGAAAGCAGATTCTTTATAATGCGCTAATGGCAACTCTCAATCCGGGAGATGAAGTTATTATTCCGGCGCCTTACTGGGTATCATACCCGGATATGGTTCTGCTGGCTGAAGGGGAGCCTGTGATAGTTGATTGCCCCGCAGAAGCCGGTTTTAAAATGACGGGCGCGCAGCTGGAAGCGGCCATTACGCCTAAAACAAAATGGGTGATTTTGAACTCGCCATCTAACCCGACCGGGGCAGGTTATACAAAAGAAGATATGAAGGCGTTGACGGATGTGCTGGTGAAACATCCACATGTCTGGGTGATGACAGATGATATGTATGAGCATCTTGTTTATGACGGGTTTACATTTTGTACGCCTGCGCAGGTTGAACCATCTTTGATTGATCGGACGCTCACTGTGAATGGTGTCTCCAAAGCCTATTCCATGACCGGCTGGCGGATCGGTTATGCAGGTGGGCCGAAAGAGCTGATCAAAGCAATGGCAAAAATCCAGGGCCAGAGTACATCCAACCCCTGTTCCATTTCCCAAGCCGCAGCCGTAGAGGCTTTGAACGGAGATCAAAATTTCATGAAAGAATGGGTTGAGGCTTTTAAAGGACGGCGAGATTTAGTGGTTGAAATGCTCAATGACTGCGAGGGCATTTCCTGTCCAAACCCGGAAGGGGCTTTCTATGTCTATCCATCCTGTGCTGGCGTGATCGGCAAGCAAACACCGGATGGTAAAAAAATCGAAAGCGATGAAGATTTCGTAACCTATCTTTTGGAATCAGCCGGGGTGGCGTGCGTGCACGGGGCCGCCTTTGGGCTTTCTCCCCACTTCCGGATTTCCTACGCCACCTCCGAAGAGGCGCTGCGTGAGGCCTGCGGCCGCATTGCCAAAGCCTGCGAGATGCTCTCGTAAGCGTTGATAGCGAGATATCTCTATTGGCTGCGGTGCAGGCATAACAGCATCAAGCATTTCTAAAATGTGCGGCATAACACTAGGGTCTTCTTGCAGGGCCCTGTGGCGCGCATGTTCAGCATCATAATGCATCGCGTTCGGGAGAGCTGTTGCTATTTCTTGTATCAACTTAGGGGAAGCAAATTTATCATGTCTGCCTGAAACCATAAGCGTCGGAATGGGAAGTGGACGAGGATCTTGTATGACTTGTTCAAACACTCTCTCTCCGCGCTCAATAATTTTATCCTGCTGCGGGAAGGTTGGAAATATGATGCCGCTTTTATCTGTTAAATAATCCTTGACTCTACAGCAGGATATAGCCAGCCCGCTTACGGTACGTAAAGCCTGTGTGGCTGCAACAAAATGGAGCGCGGCGCTATAACCGATCCTGACGCCAATTTTATCTTCTCTTGTGGGTGCGCGGTGGCGCGTTTCCTGTCCTAAAAAATCAGCCCATAAATAATGTGCTGATAGAAGTTTTTCTTGAGGCACTTTATTTCCACCGGATTTGATAAACAATTTCCGATACAAAAATCTAAGAATTCTTGGGTCTAAAACGGAGGCGTGTGTTGGTCCAAACATTGGGTGCAATAACAATGCACTTTGATATTGGTTTTCAATATTTTCCTGTTCCCGGATCCGCTGCAACCCCAGAAGTCCCCCCGTTGAGTGTCCACCCAAAACGCGATGAGAGATATGGGGGAACAAGGTAAAGACAGGTGAGTCTTTCGCAAAGAAAAAATGATCGAAGCAGGTATCGAAAAGCTCCATAAAATTTAAGCTTCTGCCCATATTGGGAAGTGCCATCCAGATCACGCTATAACCATTATTTATAAACGTTTTTATGCTGTCTTCTTCAAACGGGCAGGGGTCTTTTTTCCCTGATGAGGCAACAATTAGCCCGCGCTCCTTTTCAGGTGCTGCTCGTGAGGCACCAAATAACACAGGTACATCTACACCTTGATATGGAACGTAAAATGTCCCGAGTTCTGTATTGCCTGGTAAGGTTTCTCGGAAATCTTCGATATGTACGGCATTGGGCACACCAGTCTGTTTGCGATCATGTGCTTTTTGAAAGGGTAAAACAACACATTGCGGGCTTAACGCATCTGTTTGATCCCATGCTATTTGCGCATTTGTGGCTTGTTGCATTTACTTGTGGGGCTCCCTCTATACGCCTTATATACGTAAAGTGTATGGCCTTGTATTTGAAAAGCCTCATATAAAATGTGCTGCGTTGCGCAAAATTGTGGATAAAACGGAGGGTTACCCGGTTTTTCGGCGTAAAACAGGCAGTCTTGCCTGTAGTCCGTGCCACCAGGATTTAGCCTGTTCGAGAGGCTGTTTTTGTTTGGCTTCATAGTTGCGGACGAGAAGATCGCAGACCTGGTCGAATTGAGTCGCATTTTCTTCCATGAGGATATGCGCAAAATCTTTGAGCTTTTTAAGATTCTCCGGGCTGCCGTCATCGATTTGCGTGCCGGGCCAGTCGGGTTTCCGGCCTGTTACAAGTGATTTGTTAAACACATACAGATTGTCCTGCATCTCCGCCGTGAAAGATTCCAAGAGCGCGCTTTCAGGTGCATGAAAGAAAATATTAATCAGTGGCAAATCATTGACCGGGTCCACGACGCCGAGTGATCCGTAACTGTTCCATTCTTCTTTGCTGACAGACCTGTTCGTATAACCTGTGCCAAGGCAGATCATGATGATTTGCCGCCCAGGCTCCACATGCTGGCGCAGTGCGCCCAGGTAAGTCATGCACGGATTATCGAAAATGGATCCGTCAATGCAGGCATAGTCATGCGTACCGGGAGTATCCGGCCAGTTTGCTTCGAAATGATGGCAGGGAAAATAGGTCGGCGCTGCGGCAGAGGCCATGACCGCATCAAACAGTGTCACATCCGGCGCTTTTTTATAAGTTGGTAAGTGGCGACCGAATTTAATATTCTTAAACCAGATCGCATGACCGCCTTCATCGACAAAGTTATTTTTGGTGTGCACGGGGGTCTGGGCTGTTTCGCCTTCTTCTTCAACAATCTGAAGCTGCTCGCCGTCTATATTATAGGTTGGAATAATCAGAGAGCGCATTGTTTCCGATAGCTTGGTGTCTCCATAAAGGGCGCGCAGAGATTTTGCCAGATTTGCCGGGTCGTAATGGCCCTGCCTGAAGATTGCATTGAGCTGGCCGATCTTCATGGTGCGGTTGTTAAAGTCGTGGATCAGTCCGCGCAGGGCCCGGTACCGGTCCGGTGGGAAAATATTGATCCCTTCGCGTTCATAAAAGCGCACCATGTGCCGGGCGCGGTATTTTGGCCGCCCCGGTTTTTTCGGATGGCGCAGGGCAAACGCGGCATTCAGGATAGAACCTGTTGAGGGGCCGCAAAACACATCGATCATATTGGCCATGGGCAGGCCAGTGCGGCGTTCTATCTCGACCATCATATGGGCCGGGATCAGCCCGCGCATGCCGCCGCCATAATTAAACAGCGCAATAATGGGTGGTTTGTCGGAGGCCAGTGAAGACATAAAGGCTAAGAACTCTAAGTTATTCTTTTCCTTATATTATCCTGTTTGCGGGCAGAAAAAAACCGGGCTTTTACGCCCGGCGAGTTGAACAGGGAGGTTTTTCGTCTGGGAGACGAGGGAATCCCGCAAGGCGGGAACCCCAAACGCCCGAAAGCGTTAGCAGTGTTTATACCCCTATTCGGACTCGTGCGTCCACTAAAAAATGACAAAAATCCATGCGTTTTTTGCATATCTAATATGTCTAAAAACGAAGATCTATTGAAATTTAGTTTCAATAAGCAGTATTAACACTATGTTTTTATTTTAAAAATTGGTTTCAGAAATGGTCTGAAGCAGGAAGTCGCGGAAGATGCTCAGGCGCTTGGAATGTTTGCGTTCTTCCGGATACACAAAATACATCCCGACAGGCGGGCGCTCCAGTTCGGGGAGCACAGCTTTGATTCGCTGGGCGTCCTGCACAAGATAATCGGGCAGGGCGGCAAGACCGACTCCGGCCTTCACCGATTCGTAAATCCCATAGAGAGAATTCATCATAACCAGGTTCGGGTTGCTGTCCATATCGGCACCCGCAACGCGGAACAGCCAGTTCGGGTCGGAAAAGGGCGGGGCCACATTTTCCGGGTAGCCGATCAGAACATGATCCGAAAGGTCTTTGACCTTTTCAGGCGTACCGTGTTTTTCAAGATATTCTTCCGATGCGCAGATGTGAAAATGGATATCGGTCAAGTGACGCTGGATAAGATCAGGCTGTTCAGGTTTATACAGGCGGATCGCAGCATCGGCTTCGCGCATAGACAGATTTAAAATCTTGTCATCCAGTAAAAGCGTGAGCTGAATGTCCGGGTGCTCTTCTTTCAGGGCTTTTAAACGCGGCGCCAGCCAGGTCGATCCGATAAAAGGCGCTGCCGTGATACGGATCGGGCCGGAGGCCATTTGCCGGGAGTCGTTAATCTGTCCTTCAATCATCGACAGCTTGGCAAAAATATCCCGCGCCGCGCTATGCAGGATTTCCCCTTCTTCGGTCAGGATCAGTCCACGCGCATGGCGGTGAAAAAGCGGCACGCCGATACTATCTTCCAACGTGCTGATCTGCCGCGAGACGGCGGACTGACTCAAATTGAGCGCTTCACCGGCATGGGTAAAACTTCCCGCTTCAACGACAGAATGAAAAATGCGTAACTTATCCCAGTCCATTATTGTACCTGCTCATTATATTGATCACAATTTTCACCGCCCTCAATCCAGCCCAGGCATTTGGCTTTATTCAAATCCAGCTCTTCGTCTGTTTTAGAAGTGCGCGGAAAAATAGCATCATGCAAGCTGCCGCGCGCGCCGCAATACATCCGGCACGGTGCCTCATCTTGTGCATTTAAGGTGATATGTTCTGCATCAACAGTGATATCGAGGCGGCAATCATCAAAGCTTTCATTCGGTGCATTAGCTGAGTCTATTTCTTCAAACAGCCAACCTTTGTTGTTTTTATTTGCAATACCGCCAACGGAACAGCTATGGCCGTTAAAGAAAGACAAGTGAAGGCCAAAATAGAGTTTATCGTACGGCGTTTCATGTAAAACCAGTCTGTTAATAGCTTCATAAGGCTCAATGCACATGCCGCCTTCAAGCTCTTCATAGGGCGGCGCGCAGGTCTGCCCTTCCTGAAGCGGGGCGATCATGCCGCTTTCATGCTTGGTGATATAGATGCCTGTTACATCAACGCCGGCTGAAGGGGCTACTTTATCCTGAATAACCGACATGGCTGTCGCAGGAAAAGAAAAGAGGCTGATAGCGATGAGAAAGACAAATCTCATTCTGCGGCCTCTTTGACATCATGACCGTCTTCCAGCTCTGCGATAAATTTATCGGCTTCCAGTGCGGCCATGCAGCCCATGCCTGCCGCCGTCACGGCCTGGCGATAAATTTTATCTTTCACATCACCTGCGGCATAGACGCCCGGAATAGAGGTCGCAGTCGAATCCGGCGCAGTCAGGATATAGCCTTCTTCATCCATATCCAGCTTGCCTTTAAACAGCGAAGTGGCCGGGTCATGGCCGATCGCGATAAACACACCTGCCACGTCAATCGTACTTTCTTCGTTCGTTTTGACATTCTTAAGACGCAGGCCCGTCACGCCGGGCGCATCGCCTTGCCCTTGTTCAATGCCAACTATTTCCTCGACAATACTGTCCCAGATAATCTCGATCTTCGGATGTTTAAATAAACGTTCCTGCATGATTTTTTCCGCGCGCAATTCATCGCGGCGGTGAATAAGAGTGACTTTGTCACACATATTGGCTAGGAACATGGCTTCTTCCACGGCAGAGTTCCCCCCGCCGACAACCGCGACTTCCTTACCGCGGAAGAAAAACCCGTCGCAGGTGGCGCAGGCCGAAACACCCATATTCTGAAATTTGGTTTCACTCTCCAGCCCCAGCCAGCGCGCCTTGGCCCCGGTTGAAATAATAATTGTATCTGCCGTATAGGTTTGCCCGCTATCGGTTTTGGCGACAAAAGGCCGCGCCTCAAAATCCACTTCCGTGACGAGGTCCTGCACGGTTTTGGTGCCGACATGTTCTGCCTGCGCGCGCATCTGGTCCATCAGCCACGGCCCCTGAATCACATCGGCAAAGCCCGGATAATTTTCAACATCGGTTGTGATGGTCAATTGCCCGCCCGGCTGCAGGCCGAGAATCTGGATCGGCTCAAGATTGGCCCGCGCGGCATAAATCGCTGCCGTGTACCCTGCCGGGCCGGAGCCAATGATAAGAACTTTCGTATGTATATTACTCATATGAGATCACCTGTTTTGGAATGCTTCATTGGTTGTACGCGCCTTAAAAGGGCGGCTCAAGAGGCTTTTTCGACTTGTCCCACATGTTCCATAATTGCTCTGGAAATCTCTTGGGCAACCTTATACGCGTCCTTTAAAGGGGTATAGGAAAAAGGAACGAGTTTTCCCTCAAAAGGCCGGATTACTCCAAGGGTTTGAAGATGCGCATGGAGCTTATCAATGCGCGCGCCGCCACCCTCCATCTCTATCATATAGACCGGTTTGCCTGTGGTTCCAGCTTCGGACAGCATTGAGGCACTATCTTCGGTGACAAGAATAAAATCCGCCCAGGCCAGCATCCCGAAATAGGGGTTCTCTCCACTGCCATTCCAGATATAAGCGCCGGGCAAAGCGTTTTTTAAAATGCGCATACAAGTCTCATCCGTCCGCCGCGAGGCGGTCACCATGTAAGATGCATCTATATTCTGTAATTGTTGTGCAAGGCGGCTCATCACGCCTTCAGTCATACGGTGCGCTTTACTTGTGCCGCCAATGAGAACGGCCACACGGGGAGACTCTAAAGGTTCAAAAGCAGGTGCAAATTGTGCTCTGGCCTCTTTCAGTTTTTCAGCCGTGATACGGTTGGGGCTTGCATCTGTAACGATCACATTCTCCCCGCGTGTAGGGTCATGATGTGGCACAGCAATAAGGTCGAAATTTTTCGACGAAATACGCGGGTCCTGAATTTGAACGGTGAATGTTTTGCCGCCACTTTGCTTTTTAATATAGCGGCTTGCAGCAATGCTTTTACGCCCCGAAGCTATCAGCAGGTCCGGCCAGGGCCCGCTTAGCTGTTCGGTAAACGTCCAGTTCTGCTCAAAGCCAAGCCACGGCGAAAAGCTTTTCCAGGGCTGGTTCAGGCCGATCCTTTTAATGACTGGCTCAATACCAAGCGCTTCTGCGATGCCCAGGCACTGATTTTCGGTTCCGGCCAGGCCTTCCGTTACAATCCAGCAGGTCGGGGGGCTATGCAAAAAATCGTTCATAAAAAGGCTTGTCATCCGGGTTTTAGAATCTTATACCTGACTTATCCACAATTTGGAAATATTTGGTCTGATTATAGAAAGAAAATTTCATGCCGCATCGCCGGATTAAACTCGACAGGATCGACCGGAAAATCCTCCATACTTTACAGGCTCAGGGACGTATTACAAATGTAGAACTTTCTAAGCAAGCTGGCATTTCTGCGCCGCCCTGTTTGCGCCGGGTGCGCGCGCTCGAAGAAGTCGGGTTAATTAAATCTTATCATGCTTATCTGGACCCGCAGGCGCTTGGCTATGGCATTACAGTCTTTGCCCATGTGAGTCTCAAATCTCAGGCGGAAACGGATTTGAAAAAATTTGAAGATCAATGTGCTGCCTGGCGGTTGGTTCGCGAAGCGCATATGCTCTCCGGGGAAGTGGACTATCTTCTTAAGATCGTGGCTAAAGACTGGGATAGTTATCAGAGATTTCTCACCGAAGAATTAACATCTGCAGAAAATGTCACTTCCGTGAAAACCATGCCGCTGGTCCGCACCGCAAAAGAAAAACCGGGCGTCCCCGTAGAGATTGAATAAGAATTATTTGTAAGAGACTTCTACAATCTCGTAATCGACATCACCCTTCGGGCTTTTCACAGTAACGCTGTCTTCTTCTTTTTTACCGATTAAGGCACGGGCAATTGGTGACGTGATGGAAATACGTCCTTCATCCGCATTGGATTCATATTCGCCGACAATCTGAAATGTTTTTTCTGCATCCGTTTCTTCATCGGCGACTGTGACGGTGGCGCCAAAACGCACCTGTTTGTCCCCTTGGAATTTTGTAATATCAATTACATCGGCAGACCCGACAACGCCTTCCAGCTCTTTGATGCGCCCTTCATTGAAGCTTTGCTGTTCACGTGCGGCGTGATATTCCGCATTTTCAGAAAGGTCGCCATGGGCGCGTGCTTCAGCAATCGCCTCAACGATGCGCGGGCGTTCGACATTCTTGCGGTTTCTTAACTCCTCTTCGAGGCGTTCCAGCCCCGGTTTTGTCATTGGAATCTTGTCCATGATGATCTCTTTTCTTCAATAAATAACCCGCCATCAGGCGGGTAAGCTTAACTTGAAGCTAGATCAGTCTATGGTCAAGGATAATTTGTCTTGCAAATAAAAAACATTTGTCATAATTTAAAAAACATTTTAAGAAAATTAAAAAGCCATAATGAAAAAATTTATTATTAATCACCTACCAAACCCTGAACAAGCTGGCATCTATGCTGCAGGCTCTATTGTTGGCGGTGGCATAGGTTTTACAACAGGTCTAGCAAGTGGTTTTTTAAGTAATCATTTTGGAGCTGGGGGTATTTATGTACCCTTTATTGTTGCAGGAGTTATCACCAAACTGGCTCTTGATGCGACCCCTCAAAAAGAAAGCGTACAACTATCAAAAAATTTTAAAACGGCTGGTTATGGTGTTTTTACAGCGTCTTTTATTATCGCCTCTATGCTCTTATCAGAGAAAGGATTTTTTCACCACATGAAAGACATAAGAAATCAAGCGTATCTAAATACGACTCAAATTACTGAGCCCTCCTTTCTAAAGAATTGAATAAACTAAATTGTTAAATCTTAATTTTCAAAAGGGATTCTATTCTTAAATATCACTCCGCTGCAAAATTCTCAAAAAGCTCTTAACAGTCAGAGTTAAAAACAATACTGAACAATCAGTTTTTTAAGTCTCTAGATTCTATCGGTTCAGCTCACGGCCCATATAGGTGTGATTAGAGCGCCCATCCGGATCGGCAGAGATCTGGTTATCACGGCTATTGCCCCGGTCACGGGTGGCGCTGAAATTATTAGAACCTTTTTCCCAGTCACCGCTTTCTTCAGAAGCGGCCGGTTCAATCTCTTCAGGCGCTCCCTCCATGGCGTCTTCACCTTCAGACATCTGGCTTTCAACAGCAGGCTGCTCTGCCGGCTCAGGCGTTTCTGCGTGGGCAGGTAGAGCTATGATGCACATAAAAACAACTAGATATGTCAGGATATATTTTTCCATCACTTTTCTCCTTAGGATAATAAGAGGTATGCGCCTTTATAGCGCCGAACCTTACTCTGCTGCAAGGTTTTCGGTGATATCCTGCGATGGCTCAGTGAAATAATCCTGAATGGAGCGTACCTCCATTTCCCTGTGTTTGAGGGAGCGGATGGCTTGCACGCCTGCGCGGGCGGCGGTCAGAAGTGTGTAGTAGGGAATTTTATGCGCCAGCGCATTGCGGCGGATGGAAAAACTATCTGCCATGGCTTGCGGACCCTTGGTCGTGTTAATCATGAAATCAATCTCGCCATTGATAATGGCATCGACGATATGCGGGTGACCTTCCATCACTTTATTGATACGTTCAACCGGAAGGTCGGCATCTTCTAAATGTGAGCAGGTACCGCCTGTGGCAACTAGTGTAAAATCAAGCTCAACCAGTTCCTTGGCAATCGGGATCAGCGCATCTTTGTCACTGTCTTTGACAGACAAGAAAACTTTGCCTTCTGTCGGAAGCATCATACCGGCGGCCAATTGTGATTTGGCAAAAGCCTGCGCGACATCCGCATCTATGCCCATCACTTCCCCTGTTGATTTCATTTCGGGCCCGAGGATCGTATCCGTGCCGGGGAATTTATTAAACGGAAAGACGGGTGCTTTGACACTCATATGATCTGTCGACATGCCGGTCAGCCCGTCTGCAAAGCTGGAGAGTTTTTCACCGGCCATAATCCGCGCAGCGATTTTGGCAACCGGTACACCGGTGGCTTTAGCAACAAACGGCACAGTCCGCGAAGCACGCGGGTTTACTTCAAGAATGAAAATATCATGCTCGCCTGTTTGTTTATTTTTCTTGAGCGCATATTGCACATTCATCAGGCCTTTCACCTTGAGGGCCTTAGCAAGTTTTTCTGTTTGCTGTTCAAGCTCTTTGACTTTTTTGAAGGGCAGGGAATGCGGCGGCAGGACACACGCACTATCGCCGGAATGCACGCCCGCTTCTTCGATATGTTCCATGATGCCGGAGACATAAACGTCTTTCCCGTCACACAGCGCATCGACATCAATCTCAAGCGCGCCTTTTAAGTAACGATCCAGCAGAACCGGGTTTTTCCCGGACACTTTTACTGCGCGGCCCATATAGCGTTTGAGCTCTTCCATATTCTGCACGATTTCCATGCCCTGTCCGCCAAGAACATAAGAGGGGCGGATGACAAGCGGGAAGCCGATATCCTCGGCCATATCCAAAGCTTCCTCTTCAGAATGCGCAAGCCCGTTCTTTGGCTGTTTCAGTTTGAGTTTTTTAAGAAGTTTCTGGAAACGTTCGCGGTCTTCGGCCAGGTCAATCGCATCCGGATCAGTGCCGAGGATCGGAATGCCTGCTGCTTTCAAATCATGACAAAGTTTCAATGGTGTCTGTCCGCCAAGCTGAACGATGACACCTTTCACTTTACCGTTTTGATTTTCAGCATTGATGATTTCAATCACCGTTTCGGCGGTGAGCGGTTCGAAATACAGGCGGTCTGCTGTATCGTAATCTGTCGACACCGTTTCCGGATTACAGTTAATCATAATGGTTTCATAACCTGCTTCCTGAAGCGCATAACAGGCATGGACGCAGCAATAATCAAACTCAATCCCCTGGCCGATCCGGTTCGGTCCGCCGCCAAGGATAACGATTTTTTCTTTATCTGTCGGTTCGCACTCGCTCTCATCAGAGCGCTCATAGCTTGAATACATATAAGGTGTTTCGGATGGAATTTCGGCTGCGCACGTATCCACCCGTTTATAAACGGGTGTGACTTTATGCTTGTGCCGTGCCTTGGTCACAGCTTTTTCATCTACACCTGCTAGTTGCGCAAGGCGTGCATCTCCAAAGCCAAGCTGTTTTACGGACGTCCAGTCTTCAGGTGTGATCGGCAGACCGTTTTCTTTGAGGGCGCTTTCGGCATCAATGATCGCGCGGATGCGTTCCAAAAACCACGGATCGATTTTACAGGCATCGAAAATCTCTTCATCGGTAAAGCCGTGGCGCATGGCTTGTGCGACATAGAGAATTCGCCGCGGGGTCGGCACGGATAAAGACGCACGAATCTGGTCTTTATGGGGTTCTTCTGCATCACCGATCTGCATTTCATTAAAGCCTGTCAGGCCTTCTTCCATGGAGCGCAGGGCTTTTTGAATGGATTCTTCAAAATTCCGGCCGATCGCCATCACTTCACCGACCGATTTCATCGCCGTGGTCAGGCGTTTTTCTGCACCTTTGAATTTTTCAAAGTTAAAGCGCGGCACTTTCGTCACAACATAATCAATGGTCGGCTCAAACGAGGCCGGGGTGCGCCCGCCTGTAATGTCATTACCAAGTTCATCGAGTGTGTAGCCAACCGCGAGTTTGGCCGCGATTTTAGCAATCGGAAAGCCAGTTGCTTTGGAAGCAAGCGCAGAAGAGCGGGACACGCGCGGATTCATTTCAATCACGATCATGCGTCCGTCATCGGGGCTAATCGCAAACTGGACATTCGATCCGCCCGTTTCCACGCCGATCCCGCGCAAGACCGCAAGCGAAGCATTGCGCATGATCTGGTATTCTTTATCGGTCAGCGTTAAAGCGGGCGCAACGGTGATGGAATCGCCCGTATGAACGCCCATCGGGTCCAGATTTTCAATCGAACAAATAATGATGCAGTTGTCGTTTTTATCACGGACAACTTCCATCTCATATTCTTTCCAGCCAAGAAGCGATTCCTCAATCAGGATCTGGTTGATGGGCGAGGCGTCTATGCCTGCTTCCGTAATTTGCTCAAACTGCTCTTTATTATAGGCAATTCCGCCGCCTGTGCCGCCAAGTGTAAAGGCAGGGCGAATGATGCAGGGCAGGCCGATTTCTTCCAGCGCGGCATCACACTCTTCTTTATTATGCGCAAGTTTAGACCGTGCGCTATCGAGGCCGATCTCGGTCATACATTTTTTGAACAGATCGCGGTCTTCGGCTTTTGCGATTGCTTCCTGGTTTGCGCCAATCAGCTCAATGCCGAGCTTGTCGAGGGTTCCATCTTCGGCGAGGGCAAGCGCTGTATTCAAAGCTGTCTGCCCCCCCATGGTCGGGAGCACCGCATCCGGTTTTTCTTTTTCTAAAATCTTGGCCACAACGCCAGGGGTAATCGGTTCGATATAGGTTGCATCGGCCATGGACGGGTCGGTCATAATCGTGGCCGGGTTGGAGTTGACCAGAATAACCCGGTAGCCTTCTTCTTTCAGCGCTTTACAGGCTTGTGTGCCGGAATAATCAAATTCGCAGGCTTGGCCGATCACAATAGGGCCGGCGCCAATAATCAGGATGGATTTTATATCGTTACGTTTGGGCATGAACTCTCAATATCTCAAGTGATACTGAGAATGATTATTTAAGTTGTTTTGTCTAATGTCGCAACTTAAAATCCCGGAAATCTATGAGTTTTCAAGACAAAAAGGTTTTTATGAAATTATAGTTGACAATAGCAGTAAATATCATTAAATTAAAGAATTATGGTAAATAAATATGTTATCTAAAGAGCCAGAAAAATTATCAGATGAGAACTTTAGAGACTCGCTTGAGCACCTAGCCGATGCATTGCGTGCTGCGGAAAAAGGAGATCTATATCCTATTGAAATACCACCTGAGGAGATTAAACACAAAAAAGGTAAGGTAATTGGCCACAAAGGCAAAGCGCAAGCGAATATTGATTTCTCCAACTCCGTTATGAAAGCAGTTATTTTTTCATTAGAGCCTTTATACATGTCATATGTAGATGAGGCAAAAAGGCGTCCTTATGATCCTGCATTAAGAAGGTTGTCGGATGAAATAACGGATTTGCTATCGAGTATTGCTGATCAAATTCGAGTTCCTGAACAATCAGTTACTGATTCAGGATTTAGACCAGGGGTTCATTTGTAAGAACACATTTTCAAACATATTGAGATATGTTTAGAACGTCTTGCCAAGGGGCATAGGAATAGCATATTCTTTGCCTGTTATGGATCATCACAAAGCTAAAAAAGTCGTTATCATCACAGAAAAACTGATCAGCGATAAAGTCGCCAAACTGATCGAGGAATGCGGGGCAACGGGATATACCATCACCTCTGCAGGCGGAAAGGGTAGCCGTGGCGTTCGGGCGGCGCGCGGCGGGGTCACGGATGCATTTTTAAATGTGAAGATCGAGGTGATTACGTCCAGCGATGACGTGGCGAATGCAATCACGGATAAGGTCGCCGATACCTTCTTTGAGAATTATTCAGGCATCACCTATCTGGAAGATGTCGAAATTCTAAGACCTCAAAAGTTCTAAAACACAGCTTCAGCCAAAGCGATAAAGAGCGGGATGCAGATCGCGATTGCAACCGGTGTGCCCACACTTGTGGATGATCCGATATAGGTGGACGGGTTGGCGGATGGAATCCCGGCACGTAACGTCGGCGGGCCGGACACATCTGAACTGGAGGCGGCCAGGATGGACAGCACGACAACCCCGCCCGGTGAAAAGCCAACCAGGATGTGCGCGATATAACCTAGACCGAACCCGATCAACCCATGGATAATCGGGGCAAGGCCTGCATAGACAGCATACCAGTGCGCGACGCGGCGAAGTTCATTCAGGCGGGTATAGGCTTCGATCCCCATGGCGAGCATGAGAATGGAGAGCAGGCCGCGGAAAAGCGGTTCATAAAAACTGTCAAAGACACGGTCCGTGTTGGCAAGCAGTCCAAGCGCGATCCCGAGTAAAAGGGCAGAAAGCGCCGAGCTTTGAAGGCTTTCTTTAATAATACCCCACACATCGATTTTGGTTTTGGTCTCGTTGTTCTTTTTGGATAAATAAATATTGGCCAGCAAAATCGCCAGCACCAGCGCGGGAATATCCATGAACGGATAGAGCGCAGGCGCCCAGGCTTCAAAGACCAGGTTTTTTTCTTCCATCATCGCCATGGCAGCAGCCAGGGTAGAGGCGCTGACGGCTCCAAAAAGGCCCGAGGTCGCAATAGCATCTTCACGTTTCAGGCCGGGCAGGCGGGACAGGACAAAACTGCCGAGCAGAACGATGGTCAGGCCAATCAGGACCGCCATCACAGCGGGCAACAACATATCCATCAGATCGGCATTGCGGATTTCGGTGCCGCCATTGATCCCGATTTTCATGAGCAACATAAAGACACAGAATTTATAAATCGCATCGGGGATCTGCAGCTTGCTGCCAAAGGCCGCCAGCGCCATGCCGCCAATCAAAAACGCAAGCGAAGCTGACTGGAACTGGGTTACAAACCGAAGAGCAAAATCGATGATGAAGTCCATTTATAAAAGTTTCTCCACTTCGATACTAAAAAACTGCTCTTCGCCGTGCGGCAGGTGAAGTGTATTCAGTTTTTCAAAACCATGTTTTAAATGAAAACTCATACCGTCTGGATATTTCTTACCCTCCGGGTCTCCGGCTTCCGAAGAACTAATAAGGGTATCAAAGTTTTTTGCTTTCATTTCCCGCGCTGCGGCGCGCATGAGCGATATACCAATACCGTGACCTTCAAACCCCTCTTTTACCTTTAGTACTTCTATAAACGGACAATTCCCCCACCAGATTGTATAAATAAGAAACCCGGCAGGTTTACCATCCATTTCGGCAAGGAGTCCAAACCCGTCTTTTAACCTGGAGTCGATGAAATAGTCCGGGTGGTAAGAAGGAATTTTACCGCCGTAAATATCTATCAGGGCGTCTTTTGTCAGGTTATTGTCTATTTGGACATTCATGCCACGGCCTTGATGTTATCGACAAAGCGCTCAAACAGATAGTGGCTGTCCTGCGGGCCGGGGGAGGCTTCCGGGTGATATTGCACACTAAAGACAGGTCTGCCTTTCACGGCCAGCCCTTCATTCGATCCGTCAAACAGGCTTTCATGCGTGATCTCGACACCCTCCGGCAGGCTGTCAGGAATGACCTTAAAGCCGTGATTTTGGGATGTGATTTCAACCTTACCCGTTGTTAAATCTTTAACCGGGTGGTTCGCGCCGCGATGGCCCAGATGCATTTTTTCTGTTTTGCCGCCAAGGGCAAGCGCCAGCATCTGGTGCCCCAGACAAATTCCGAAGATCGGGATGTTCTTTTCAAGCAGCGCCTTGATTGTTGGGACGGCATATTCGCCTGTCGCGGCAGGATCGCCCGGACCGTTGGAGAGAAATACCCCGTCCGGCTTATATCCTAAAATATCTTCGGCAGTCGCCGTGGCAGGCACGACCGTGACGCGGCATCCGCTGGAGGCAAGACATCGCAATATATTACGCTTGGCGCCAAAATCCATTGCAACGACATGAAGTGGTGCACTCTCTTGTTTGCCGTAACCATCTTCGAGGCTCCATTTGGTTTCTTCCCAAAAATAAGTCTGGCCGCAGGTGACATCTTTGGCCAGATCCATGCCTTCGAGTCCCGGCCATTGCGCGGCCTGTTCCTTAAGCGCATCAATATCAAACTCACCTTTATAATTCACCGCGAGAACCGCGTTCGGCGCACCATTATCGCGGATCATCCTTGTCATTGCCCGTGTGTCGATCCCGCAAATACCGGGTAAGTTATGGCTTTTCAACCAGTCGTTGAAATGTTTACCTGCGCGCCAGTTGGACGGTGTGGTGATATCTTCGCGCAAAACGCACCCCCGTGCAGCTGGTTCAAGCGTTTCAATATCTTCTTCATTCGTGCCGACATTGCCGATATGCGGAAAGGTAAAGGTGATGATCTGCCCGGCATAGGATGGATCGGTCAGAATCTCCTGATAGCCGGTCATGGAGGTGTTGAAGCAAACCTCAGCAACCTGGCTGGTTTCCGCACCAATGCCTTGCCCGTGGATAACAGTTCCATCGGCAAAAACAAGAACGGCACTTGATGTTTGACTTGATGTTGGGGGGGTCTGCGCGCTAGATAATAAGCCCATATTTCTCTTCCAGTTGACTTTGCCTACTGGAAGCCATTTTATTAAGGGGTTTTGGCCTAAAAAGGAAGTAAAAAAATGTCTAAACGCGAAGAAATCAACAGCGCTTTGAAAACGGCGATGAAAGAAAAAGACCAGGTGGCGCTGTCCACAATCCGGCTGATTAACGCTGCGCTCAAAGACCGGGACATCAATGCGCGCGGATCGGGCAATGATGAAGGTATTGCCGATAGTGAAATTCTCTCCATGCTGCAATCCATGATTAAGCAGCGGGTGGAATCTGCCAAGACATATGCAGATGCTGGGCGGGCTGAACTGGCCGATCGCGAAGAAGCCGAAATCAAAATCATTGAAACCTTCCTGCCCCAACAGCTCAGTGATGAAGACGTCGCCAAGGCGATTGAAGACATCATCGCCGAAACCGGCGCATCCGACATTAAAGCCATGGGACAGGTGATGGGCGTGCTTAAATCCAAATATGCCGGCCAGATCGATATGGGAAAAGCCGGAGGGCTGGTGAAGCAAAAACTGGCAAGTTAGCTATTGTTGGCCGAACTGCTTTTCCAGCATTGCAGTGACATGCCCTGCGACACCTATTCCTTTGTGTGCAAATTCGATGCTTTCTGTGCCTGAACAGGCATCATTTACTTCGCAGATATAGTGTTGGCCGGTAGTTGTGTCGATAAGAATATCAACAGCTCCAAAGTTGAGGCCTGTTTCCTGCATCGCTCTGACGGCATCCCTTTCCTGCTCGGGCGTGAATTGATGAGGAGAAATAGAAGCACCTAAAGCCAGGTTAGTCCGCCACTCCCCTTCCTGTGCTGTACGCTTGATACCAGCCAGTACGCGGTCACCGATGACATATGCACGATAATCAGCTGAATGTCCGTTTTGATCTCTTGTTTCGATATAATGCTGCATCATAAAAGGAGCGTTGCGAGCGTCAAAATCATCAAAGGCAGTTTGAGCTTCTTCTGGAGTGGAAACTTTTACAATTCCATCTCCGCTGCCGCCAAAGTCTGGTTTTAAAACAAAAGGTTTTCCTGTATTTTCAATTTCACTTAGGACAAACAGTCTGTTGTCAGGGATATTTCCATCATACGAGGCTGGCTTTGGCAGACGTGCATTTTCAAATACATCAATAAGGGCTGTTTTATCCCTTGCTATGTTCTGAGCTTTATATGGAACAGGGGAAGGATAAAGACTGTCAAGATATTCTAACTGATCAAAATAAGGGATATTTTCTGTATCCCCCGGATAAAAGCCAATAAAACAATCCAGATGATCGCCAGGCTGTAAATTAGGATACGCAATTGTGTTACCATTTCTCTGTGCTGCATCCGTATCCAGATGAATAACCTCATGACCATTTGCAACAAGAGCATCACGTAGATTTCTGACAGGTCTGTTGTCTTCGATTGTTTCGTCGAAATTAAGAGCGCACGTCAGAAAGGCAATTTTCATGAAAATATTCTACTAAAAAAATATTATGAAAATCAAATTTGTGTAGAATTTTTATTTAAATCGCCTACACATGGGCAAATCCTATGCTAAACATAATACATGACCATTCCACCACGGTTTTTGGAAGAGCTTCGTTCGAGGCTGAATGTGTCCGATATTATCGGGCGCAAGATCAAGCTCACCCGTGCAGGACGTGAATATAAAGCCTGCTGCCCGTTTCATCATGAAAAAACGCCGTCTTTCTATGTGAATGACGACAAGCAGTTTTATCACTGTTTTGGCTGCGGGGCGCACGGCTCGATCATCGATTTCACGATGCAATACGACAATCTGTCTTTCCCTGAAGCGGTGGAGACACTGGCCTCTGAAGCCGGGATGGAAGTCCCCAAAGCTTCGCCGCAGGACATTGAGCGGGCCAAAAAGCAAAAAGATCTCTATAGCCTGATGGAAGAGGCAACGCGCTGGATGGAAGCGCAGTTGCGTGCGCCTGAAAATCGCGGGGCGTATGACTATATCACCCAGCGCGGGATGGACGAAGAAACGCTTGCGCGCTTTCGGGTCGGTTATGCGCCTGCCGACCGGCAGGTGCTGCGGACTCATTTAAAAAGACAAGGCTATCGTGATGATCAAATGATTGAGGCTGGCGTTATGCGCCCGAAAGGGCAGGATGGGCAGCCTTATGCTTTTTTCAGGGAACGCATCATGTTCCCGGTTATGGATCGGCGCGGCCGGGTCGTCGCCTATGGCGGGCGGATATTGCCCGATCATTTGCGCCCGCCCGATCAGGGGGATTATGTGCCGGCAAAATATATGAACTCGTCTGATACGCCGCTCTTTCATAAAGGCTCGATGCTCTATGCCGAAAGCCATGCGCGCCAGGCGGCCAATGAAGATAAACCGGTTCTTGTCGTTGAAGGCTATATGGATGTGATTGCGGCCAATAAAGTCGGGTTTACAGGCGCGGTGGCGCCACTGGGGACCGCACTGACCGAAGACCAGATTCAGGTTTTGTGGAAGATGATCCCGTCTGAAGAAAAAGTGCCAGTGCTTTGTTTTGACGGAGATAATGCAGGCCGACGGGCAGCTGCACGTGCGGCCGATCGCGTGATCCCGATGCTCAAACCCGGCCAGTCCGTGAAGATTGCGTTTCTCCCGGAGGGGCAGGACCCCGATACGTTGGTGCAGGGGCAGGGCCCCAAAGCGCTGGAGCGGGTAATAGAAGGGGCTTTGTCTCTGGCTGATTTCATCTGGGCCGAGCATACGCAAGGCAAACGCTTTGATACGCCGGAATCCCGCGCCGGGCTGAACAAGATTTTGAGCGATATCACCGCCAAAATCCCGGACCGGGATGTGCAATATCATTACCGTCAGGCCTTTAAGGATAAAAGCTGGAAAACCTTCGGTCCCGCCAAGACAGCTCAAAAACGCCCTTATGGTCAAAAACCCGGCCATGCGGAGATTGCAGGTGTGTCGGCCTTGCGCGCGCCGTCTTTTAATAAAGAAACGCTGATTTGCAATGCGCTGCTCTCCTGCGCGCTTAATTATCCGGAAATTGTCGAAGAAGTCGAAGAAGAGCTTGGTGCGCTGGCGCTTTCTGAAGCCCGTCTTGACGCATTACGGCAAATGCTGCTATCACAGCTGCATTCTGAAAATATGCCGGAAGCTGCGGCTTTGCAGGCATTTTTGACAGAAAACGGGTTTGAAGGGGAGCTTCGCGCGCTTTTATCCGACCAGATTTATATCCATGCGGCTTTTGCCCGTCCGGAGAAGGATGCGGGCAGTGCGCTGGAAGGCTGGAAAGCGGCCTTTGAGGCCCTTGAAAAACTGCAAGGCCAGGCCGATATAAAGCGCATGGCCGGGCATTAGAGTGTTTTTCAAACCCTTTGATTTAGATAGGAAAAATGCTTTAATCGCTCTTTGACAGGCGATTCGCATAAGGGCAGATAATGGCGGCAGCAAAAAAGGCAGCATCCAAAAAGAAAACAGCGTCTAAAAAGACAGCTGTGAAAAAGGCTGCAAAGAAAACGCCTGCTAAAAAAGCAGCTAAAAAAACTGCTTCCAAAACAGTGAAAAAAACGGCAAAAAAGGCGGCTGCAAAAAAAGCGGTGAAGAAAGCGGCGAAAAAAACGCCTGCAAAAAAAGCGGTAAAGAAGGATTCAAAAGTGACGAAGACAGCGACGAAAAAGTCTCCAGCCAAGAAGGCTGCAAAAACGGATAATAAAAAAACGGCCAAAAAGACAGCATCAAAATCAAAAGCAGCAAACGATCAGGATACTGAGGAAGAAGAGGAAAGCACTTCTTCGAAAAAGACTGCAAAGGGGACTCTGGCGCAGATCGTCAAAAAGCTTGTTAAAGAAGGCAAGGAAAAGGGGTACATCACCTACGACCAGCTTAACAAGGCTTTGCCAGCCGAAGAATTTACCTCAGAGCAAATTGAAGATGCGATGTCCACGCTCTCTGATGTTGGGATACAAATGTCCGAAGGAGATGACTCCGACAGTGATGAGGAAGATAGCGAGTACGAATCCGGTGGAAATATCTCTTCAGATGATACAGGCCGGACTGACGATCCGGTGCGTATGTATCTGCGTGAAATGGGCACGGTGGAGCTCCTCTCCCGTGAAGGAGAGATTGCCATTGCCAAGCGTATCGAAGCCGGTAAGGAAATGATGATTAGCGGGATTTGCGAAAGCCCGCTTGCGATTGAATCCGTCATTGCCTGGTACGAAGCGCTTCAAAAAGGCGATATTCTGCTGCGTGAAATCATTGATCTTGATGCGACAATGGGCGGCGAGCAGCCTGATGCGACACAACAATCTGACGACGATGATGATGACGACTCTGAAAATGAAGAAAACGCAGAAGGCAATAGCGGTGATGACGCCGATGACGAGATGGACAATATGTCTCTCGCCGCGATGGAAGAAGAATTAAAGCCGCAGGTTTTTGATACCTTTGCCAAGATCAAGCGCACTTATAACCGCATTAAAAAAATTCAGGCCGAGCGGTTTGAAGCCATCAATAAAGGAAAAGAGCCGCCCGATGCGGTGAATAAGAAATATAAAAAAGCCAACGAAGATATGGTCGCTCTTATGGAAGAGGTGCGTTTTAATCCGGCGCGGATTGAGCAGCTTGTAGAAGCACTCTATCGCGTGAACCGTGAGCTGGTCGGGCTGGAAGGTCAGATCATGCGTATGGCTGTGAACTGTAAAGTGAAGCGTGAAGCCTTCCTCGAAGAATATTATGGCTCGGAGCAAGACCCGAAATGGCTGACCCGTGTCAAAAAAATCGATAAGAACTGGGACAAATTTGTCGACAAGCACGGCGATAAAGTCAAAGCTTTGCGCGAGGAAATTTCCGCGCTGGCTGATGAAGCAGCGCTGCCGATCAAGGAATTCCGCCGCATTGCAGGCACGGTTCAAAAAGGCGAAAAAGAAGCGGCCCGCGCCAAGAAAGAAATGGTGGAAGCCAACCTTCGCCTGGTGATTTCCATTGCAAAGAAATACACAAATCGTGGGCTTCAATTCCTCGACCTTATTCAGGAAGGGAATATCGGTCTCATGAAAGCGGTTGATAAATTTGAATATCGCCGCGGCTATAAATTTTCAACATATGCCACCTGGTGGATCAGGCAGGCGATTACACGTTCGATTGCCGACCAAGCGCGGACAATCCGTATTCCGGTCCATATGATCGAAACAATTAATAAGCTTGTCCGCACTTCACGCCAGATGATGCATGAAATGGGCCGCGAGCCGACACCTGAAGAACTGGCTGCGCGCCTGCATATGCCGCTCGATAAAGTGCGTAAAGTTCTTAAAATTGCCAAAGAGCCGGTCTCTCTTGAAACGCCAATTGGCGATGAGGAAGATTCATCCCTTGGAGATTTCATTGAAGATAAAAATGCGATCCTCCCCGTGGAAGCGGCGATCCATTCAAATCTGCGCGAAACAACCACCCGCGTGCTGGCCTCGCTCACGCCGCGGGAAGAGCGTGTCCTTCGTATGCGCTTTGGAATTGGGATGAATACCGACCACACGCTTGAAGAGGTTGGTCAGCAATTTAACGTGACCCGTGAACGGATACGCCAGATCGAAGCCAAAGCCCTGCGGAAGCTCAAGCACCCCTCACGCTCGCGCAAGTTGCGGAGCTTCTTGGACACCTAATATTGTATCATGGGGGGCGCTATGTCTAATAGCTGTCATGCGATCTTTTGGTGTTGCATCAAAACGTGATAATTGCCCGTCTTGTTCTTCCAAATAAAAACCCATTTTAATACGCCCTCTGGGGTCTCCATATAATTCAAGTAAGTGCCCATACATAAAAGGTAGTGTTACCTGCCAGTGTACTTTCTCAAGGTTTGCGTCCATAACTGAACGTTGGGCCGCATTTAATTCACTGGCATCACAGTTAAGATATTTTCGAGCTGCTCTAAAAAATTTTGAAGATAGGGTTTGTGGTAAAAACCTATGAATATTTTCGTCACTAGATTCTCTAACCAAATCTCTTATAGGCTTAGGTACATTTAAACCACTATCAATACAGGCTGCATAAAATTCCATTTTTGTGCGTGGAATTTGGCCCCATCTATGATAGCCGTTTGCAATTATTGTATGAAGGCGTGCTTGTACTTCTACGTCATTTAAAAGATACCGGGATGTACCTAGGGAAAGAACGTTATCAGCTAATTTTCTGTATTTTTTGAATCCTGAAAAACTATCGTGGTTTAATGTAACAAGCCCCTTAAATAAATCGCGATCCATATCATACCCTGTGTTTGCACGTTCTTTGTCATGAACTTGTAAAATATGAATATGCTCGTGCCCAAGAATGTCTGCATAAGAACGAAACGGTATGTTTGCAAGCTGTGTCAAAGGCATATAGCGCAGTGAAGTTGCGAAAAGCATTAGGGAAAAAAGTTGGTAATCAGTAATAAAGTCGACCATTCCTGTCAGGGATAAATCTGACAAAAAGTTTTTTGCCATAGTGTATGTAAAAAGAGCTCCGAATGTTCTGCCTACTGGGCCAAGTATGACTGGGTTGAGGTATATTGACTGATCTTTTGGTGCGCTTTCTGCCTCTGAGCCGACAATCTGTTTTTTTCCGTGCACGTATCCGTAGGCAGCAACGGCTGTAATTGTCTTACCAAGCCAGCCCATATCTTTATCTTCAAAACAAGATTTGATTTTGATTTGTTTGTCGAGACTATTTTGATTGGCAAAATCTAGGCCTTTTGGTGGAAAGTGCCCGAATTCTGTTTCAAAAATTTCTCTTGAGGTTGCTGATCCGGATTGAAATAAATGACGTGCATGCGCACTTCGTGCAAACGCACTGAGCGTTTGTGATACCATAACTATCTCCCTGTTTTATATTTTTTGTTATTGGGATTACTTTAACACAGTTTTTACAGTATTTCTATAAAAACAGAAGTTGAGATAATTTCTCAGTCTCGACATAATTGTCTTTAGTGTATATACACGCTAATTCAGGGCCTGTAGCTCAGTTGGTTAGAGCGGTCCGCTCATAACGGATTGGTCGCTGGTTCAAGTCCGGCCAGGCCCACCACTATATTTTTGTCATGATGAAAACAACGCCTATTATTTTTATTCTGTCCTTTCTTATTCTGACAGGCTGCGTGTCTATGGATTTGCAAGCCCTTAATCCGGCTGCCGGGTTTTTTACACCCGATGAGCCTGCCTCATCTTACAAACCTGAACCGGTTCGCTATGCAGCTTCCGGCCTGCCTTATCCGCAAAGTAAACCGGACCGTGAACGCATGGATTTTTACCGCGTGTCCAATCCAACCCAATGTGTGCCCTATGCGCGTAATCGATCCGGTATTCAGATCAGGGGCAATGCAAACACATGGTGGCATCAGGCAGCCCATCATCCGCGCTATACGCGCGGGCAAACGCCCAAAGCAGGCTCTGTTATTGTTCTGTCGAAGACAAACCGTTTGCGCTATGGGCATATTGGCGTCGTTGAACGTGTGATTGACTCCCGCACGATTGAGGTGGCCCACGCCAACTGGGGCGGGGATCGCTATACACGCAGCTATGTTTATAACCGCATGCCGGCCATTGATATCTCTAAAAACAATGACTGGTCGAAGGTCCGCTTTTGGGATTACCCGTCGCGTTCATACGGTAGCGTGTATCCGGCTTATGGATTTGTATATCATTAAGTTTTTATTGGATAACAAATTGCAACCCGTACTTTTTAATTTCCGGTGTAAAATCAGTCGCTTTTTCCGTTTCATATATAATTTGTACCGCAGATTCATTATAAGCTTTTCTTATAGCCTCTATTTCTGTCTCCGCTTTACTGGGAACTGGTCCCAAGTCGGTTTCAGCGCTCCCTATACTTGCTCCTATGCCCAAATCTTCTGGTCTTATGCCTGTAATATATTGTTGATAGCCCCAGGCACGCGCCGCGATGTCTGATTTTTGTTGAGCTGTTTGCTCAATTGTATCTGAAATTTTCCCTATGAGGTCCGGATCCGTAATAGTTGCTCCCATACAAGAGATTTGTTTTGCTTGATGTGGTTGGGGTAAGGCGGGGGCTCCATTTCTACCGATTTCTCTGATGCACTCAGGATCACCTTGGCAATATTGTTCTGCCGTAATGCCATCAAAGACCTTGAATCCTTTAATGCCGCTTACATTATATTCTCTTACGTTTTCAAATCTAAATCCTTCTGTCCAAAACCCAAATCCTTCTTTAACCCCAAAATTATTAGAATCATTTTCTCTCCGATCGAAATAGAAGTCTAAGCCTCTTGTCCCATTTACAGCTTCATCAATTTTTTGTCTTGTCTCCTGTTCAATAAGACACGCTTGCCCCGGATCGATCGGGCGAGGTTGATCGTTGCTACCAATCGTTATTGTTCCTCCAAGCCCGATAACTTGTTGAATGAGTTCTGCGAGTTCAGTTTTTCCGAGAGAGTGTATATTATTCGTTATATATTGTGCTACAAAATCGGCCCTGCTTGTATCAATCAAGCCCACGCCCTCGCCACTTGCATAAAATTCAATTTCAGCTCGTAATGTTTCTTGAGCCAATGCCGTCGTTGTGATTAATGTCATTCCTGCACAGAGGACGAAAGCTCTGGTATAATTTTGCATATGTACTCTCTTTCTGACGATTGTGTGAATGCTACTATCTATGGTTGTGCCTGTCTATGATTAAAAAAAACAAACATCATACACTTTATAGCTACCGCCGCTGCCCCTATGCGATGCGGGCGCGTATGGCGCTTGTCAGTGCAGGTATACAATGCGACGTTCATGAAATTGATTTCAAAGATAAACCTGCCCATATGCTGGAAATTTCTCCCAAAGGCACGGTCCCTGTTTTGCAGACAGAAGACGGGCAGGTGATAGAGGAAAGCCTGGATATTATGCTCTGGGCTTTATCGCAAAACGATCCGGGAAATTGGCTGGAGAATAAAGACGCCGCGCTTCAACTCATTGCTGAAAATGACGGGCCGTTTAAAGCAGCCCTGGACCGGTATAAATATCCGGGCCGGTTTGAAGGCGAAGACTGTTCCGGCGCGCGGGACGCCGGGGAAGCGTTTTTAAATAAAATCAATGAAATGATCTCAAAAGAGGGGCAGATATTCGGGGCTAAAGCCACGCTGGCGGACATCTCCATCTTTCCCTTTATCCGCCAGTTCGCTCATGTTGATAAGGCCTGGTTTGATGCTTTACCCCTAAAACCGCTTCAGGACTGGCTGTCCGGGCATCTGGAGAGTGATCTCTTTGCCCGGATTTTCAAAAAGCAGGAACAGACGCTTTATGCACTCATTTCTTGACAAATCTGCTGAAATCCCTATAAATCCGCTCATTCCTGCAAAAAGAGCGATTGCTCTTGATGATTTTAAAAATCATTCCATGACGGCACGCGGGACAAGAACAACAAGAAAAGGAAACATGACATGAGCGAAAAACGCCCTAAGTCCAAATATAAAATTGACCGCCGCCTCGGGTGCAACCTGTGGGGCCGTCCGAAATCCCCTTACAATATCCGTCAAAGTGCGCCCGGTATGCACGGTGCCCGCCGCGCTAAGCCGACCGATTACGGTATCCAGCTTTTTGCAAAGCAAAAGCTGAAAGGCTATTACGGCAATATCGGGGAAAAGAAATTCCGCAATTACTATCTGGAAGCTGTGCGCCTTCGTGGCGATTCCGGTCAGAACCTGATCGGTCTTTTAGAGCGCCGTCTGGACGCCGTTGTCTACCGCGCGAAATTCGTGCCGACTGTTTTCTCTGCGCGTCAGTTTGTCAGCCACGGCCACGTTCTTGTGAACGGCAAGAAAGTGACTATCCCGTCTTACCAGGTCAAAGAAGGCGATGTGATTGAGGTTAAGCAGAGCTCCCGCCAGATGCCGCTTTTCCTGCAGGCGATTGAATCACAAGAGCGTGATTTCTGCGAGTATGTTGAAGTTGATGCGAAAGCGGCCAAAGCCACTTTCCTGCGCATTCCGAAAATGGAAGATGTGCCTTACGCCTCTCAGATGGAACCGCATCTGGTCGTGGAATATTACTCACGATAATTTCTGCCTATATAAAGAATTTCAAAAAAGCCGCTTCATCGCGGCTTTTTTCATAATTTATAAAGATTTATGCTCTATCTTAATCTCTTGGGTTTGGGATAGGGACGATGATTGAAACGCTTTTCGCAGCATTTTTGCCGTATTGGACACTGGACTGGGGCGCCGCCTTCATGAGCGCAGCAGCAGCTGTTCTTATGAGCCGTCAGGGCCGTTTTTCCGCTCAATCAAAGCGGTAATCATACCATGAAAGGTTTGAACGTCTTGTGCGGTTAGCTCCGCACGGTTCAGCATTGTTTGGATATTGCGCATCACATTCGGGCGCATTTCCTGTGTTTTAAAAAACCCGTGCTGCGCCAATTCTGTTTCCAACCGTTCAAATAAAAAATTTAGATCTTTATGTGGTGCGGGCAGATTTTCGCTTTCCTGCGAGGGCGGCGGATCAATCTGCGACCATTCATACGTACAGAGCAAAACACATTGCGCGAGATTGAGCGATGAAAAGTCCGGGTTGAGCGGAATGGTGATAATGGTGTGACATAGTGCGACATCTTCATTGGACAGGCCTGCGCGCTCTCCGCCAAAAACAAAAGCCGTACGTTGTCCTTGCGCCGCACGGCTATGGCAATGAGTGGCAGCTTCGCGGGCACTCATCATGGGCTTGTTCATATCGCGTGGCCGGGCAGTAGTTGCGTATACATGGTGGCAACCTGCAATGGCATCGCTGAGCGTTTTAAAAACTTCTACCGGCGGCATTTTATCTAGCGCGCCGGAAGACATAGCCCGCGCCCGTTCACTCGGCCAGCCGTCACGCGGGGTTACAAGCCGTAAATCGACAAGCCCGCAATTCAGCATCGCCCGCGCGCTTGCGCCGATATTCTCCCCCATCTGGGGCTCAACAAGAATGATGAGGGGTTTTTGACTCACGCTGCTTTGCGCGCTTTCTGGGATTGCAACCAGTTATCAAGGTGTACAAGCGCTTCGTCAAGTTTTGGTTCATAGCAATGGTCTGCATCGTCAATAATATGCAGTTCCTTTTCGCCCGGCATGAGATCAAACAAAAGCTTTTGGTGTTCCGGCGGAGTTGGGGCATCGTCCGCACCCACGACAAACAGGCATGGCATGTTCAGATGAGCGGCTTTGTCCAGCATGTTCCAGCTTTGCATATCCTGAAGCCAGCTATAGGGGCGATAGCTTTCGATGCCGTCTTTATATGTGCATTCAACGCGCATTTTGCCTTTTGTCAGCATATCATTATATTCGCTTGGCATATTCTGCTTAAACGCGTCTTCGAGAAGCTTTCCTGAAATCACTGTAGACGCCGGAACAAGCAGGGAAATCTTTTCAGGATGATTTTGAGCATAATGTAAAACCGACATACCGCCGAGGGAGTGTCCGGCAAGCGCAAATGGTTCTTTGTAAAAATCTTGTGTGCCGGCCCAGGCGATGACATCTTCAAGGTCATCGGAATGTGTCTTGATTGTATTTTGTTCAAGTGTTCCATCAGCATCGTTAAAGCTGTGTGTGCAGTCCATGAGAAGAACATCATAACCGTTTTTTAAAAACGTATCGGCAAAACCGCGAATATGTTTTTCATCCATGGAGCCTGAAAATCCGTGTTGGATGATTGCCAGTTCTCCAATGGGATTGTCCGGCGCTTCATAGCGGACGAACATTGTCAGGCCATGGCGGTTTTTAATAGGTGTTTTATCCATTATGCCGCTTTTCTTGTCAGGCGGGATTTGACTTTTTCAGGGCCAAGCAGGGGGAGAAGGGCAGGGAGTTCAGGGCCGTGATCCATGCCCGTTAAAGCTTTGCGAAGCGGCATGAACAGTTCTTTACCTTTACGTCCAGTTTGATCTTTGACGGCGCCTGTCCAGGTTTTAAAGGTTGTTTCATCCCACGGCGCAGGGGGGAGAAGGTCTGCGGCTGCGGCAGTAAAGTCGGCATCGTCTATCACCGGATCGACCGGACCATTTGCAACTTGCCACCAGTCTTTAATATCTTCAAGCCGGACAAGGTTTCCACGCACGGCGGTCCAGAAAGCTTCATCCAGATCCTGCAATCCCATATTTGCCAGGCGCACCTGCACGGTTTCAAAAGATGTTTCATGCAGGATTTTGCCGTTGAGGCGGAGCAATTCATCCATATCGAATTTTGGCGTGTTGCGCGAAAATTTAGCGAAGTCAAAACTGTCTATCAGGGGCTCTAAAGATGTAAAGGGTTCAATCGGGTCGGAAGAGCCCATTCGTGCCATCAGGGACACCAGCGCCATCGGTTCAAGCATTTCTTCTTCACGCACCGATTTGACGGAGAGCGATCCAAGGCGTTTGGAGAGCTTGCCGCCTTCCATGTCTGCAATCAGGGGCAAATGTGCAAATTGTGGTGCTTGCCCGGAAATGGCTTCGAACATTTGCACATGGGTAGCAGTGTTAGAGACATGATCTTCGCCGCGCACAACATGGGTAATGCCGTAATCGACATCGTCAATGACGGAGCATAAATGATAAAGCGGGATTCCGTTTTCGCGGATAACGACAGGGTCGGAGAGATCCTTGCCGTGGAAATTGACCTCGCCGCGCACAAGATCTTGCCAGTGAATAGGCTCTTTCTTGAGCGCAAAGCGCCAATGGGGCTGACGGCCTTCTTCGATATATTTTTGAATCTGCGCCTCATCCGGGCGTTCATAAATCGGTGGAAGGCCACGGGAGAGTTGTGATTTGCGTTTGAGGCCTAATTCATCCGGTGTTTCATAACAGGCATAAATTCGTCCATCGCCTTTCAGTTGCTCGATAATCTCGTCATAGCGATCGGTCCTGTTTTTCTGGTTGGTCTTTTCATCCCAGCTAAGCCCCAGCCATTGCAGACCGTCTTCAATGGCAATTTCATATTCTTCTTTGGAGCGCTCCGTATCCGTATCGTCAATACGCAGCAGGAAATGGCCACCTTGATTGCGGCAAAACAGCCAGGTGATAATCGCCGTGCGGGCATTACCAACATGCAAATAGCCGGTGGGCGAGGGGGCAAAACGGACCTTGACAGACATAAAACTTCCTATCTTTAAACAGAGCGTGAGAATAGGTAAGTTTTTGGAAAATATCAATAATTGAGTTGTTAACCACCAAGGCACGAAGACACCAAGTCTTCTTTAATTGTCATTACCCGGCCTGTCCGGGTAATCCATTGAAAAGATATCTGGATTGCCGGGATAAACCCGGCAATGACGGTTTTTGTCCGCTCTCCTATCTCACGCACGGAAACTCTCTTATAGAGGTTTGAAATGTCCGTTTGCATCCACTGCATTTTGGCGGTTCGAAATACTCCGTGAGATCTTTGAGATCGATGTTTCCTTTTCTACGGCAGATATCGCAAAAGACTTCCTGTAACTGTATCTCTGTAATGATACGGCACTGGCAAATGATAATCGACATGAACAACCTCCTTTAAATGAGAATGATTATCATTATCAGTAAGGGGTAAAAAGAGTCAAGACTGCGCAATATATACGCAGAAAAATAAATATTGACATAATTTATACTGTGTGTTTCATAACATATTTGAGGAATGTGTAATGTCAGTAAAAGTTTTAGAGCCTGAAAAAAAAGGCAAACAAAAATTAAAACCCAAGCCTCCTCGAAAGGGTGAGGTTTTACTTCATAATCAGTCTAATATTCCAATACCTTGTGCAATATGTGTGTTAAAGGAAGTTTTTCGAATGTCACATGGTGAGGCTGCAACAAAAGTACAACAGGCGTCGCCACATGGGGTAGTAAGAGTCTTTGAAAGTTCAATAGAAGTCTGTGAACAAAAAGCGCATGATGCAAACTTTGCCGCTTCAAGGCGCCGTTTCAGTTTTCCATGCGGTATTTTAGTATTAGGTGTCTTTTTTGAATCTAGACCGCAATAAATTCAGGCTTTTTCAATATTCCCCGTAAACCCGTTGGTAATGGGATAGCGGCGGTCTTTGCCAAAGGCTTTGGTGGTGACTTTGACACCCGGCGGGGCCTGGCGGCGTTTATATTCGGCGCGGTCAAGAAGCGTCCAGACGCGCTTGACGGTCTCCAAATCATGCCCGCGGGCAGTGATATCGGACAGGCCCATATCATGTTCGATGAGACATTCAAGAATATCATCCAGTGTTTCATAGGGCGGTAAACTATCCTGATCGGCCTGGTCCGGTTTTAATTCTGCAGACGGAGCTTTGGTGATGATCCGCTCCGGGATGACTGCGCTTTTCGTATTCCGCCATTTTGAAAGCGCATAGACCTGCATTTTATAGAGATCTTTTAAGGCATTAAACCCGCCGCACATATCACCATAGAGTGTGGCATAGCCGACCGCCATTTCAGATTTGTTGCCCGTGGAGAGCACCATATGGCCTGTTGAGTTTGATAGCGCCATCAGGGTCAGACCGCGGGCACGCGATTGCATATTCTCGTGCGCCGTACCGGAAAGATCCGGCAGCATTTGTGTAAAAGCCTCCATGGCAGGCTCAATGGATATGCTTTCATAGGAAACCCCTAAAAGGGCGGCGCACTCTTTTGCATCCTCCAGACTGTCCTTCGAGGTATAAGGAGATGGCATCATAATACAGCGGACCTTATCAGCTCCAAGTGCATCCACGGCAATCGCAGCAGAGAGCGCGCTGTCAATCCCGCCGGACAGACCAATTAACACACCCGGAAAGTTGTTCTTCACCACATAATCATGCAGGCCAAGGATCAGGGCTTTATAAAGTGTTTCTTCTTCTCCAAGTTTTTGAGATGAGGAGGGAGAATCTGATGCGGTGATGCTTTCCTCAAATTGCGGCGCTTCATATGTGATCGTGCCTTGCGCATCCATCACAAAAGACGCGCCGTCAAAGACAAGTTCATCCTGTCCGCCGACCTGATTGAGATATATCAGTGGTAGGCCGGTTTCACTGATACGCTCACGCGCAAGATCGTAACGCTGGTTTTGTTTATTTGCATCAAACGGACTGCCGTTTGGAACAATTAAAATCTCTGAGCCTGCTTCTTTTAAAGCCGCCGCAGGTTCCGGCCACCACATATCTTCACAGATCATCAGGCCGAGTTTTGTACCTTTATAAGTAACAGGTTTTGGCAGCGGGCCGGGGGTGAAGATACGCTTTTCATCAAACACATCTTCATTGGGCAGGCAGTGTTTGAGCACCGTGTCCTGAATTTGACCGTCGCCGATCAGGTGCGCAGCATTATAAAGCTTTCCACTCTCACGATGCGGGGTCGGCAGAGTGACCCAGCTTTTGTGTTTTTTACTTTGGATGAGGAGGTCGTCAATATGCGCCTCAATCCGCTCCATGAAAAAACTTTTCAGGACAAGGTCTTCGGGCGGATAGCCGCAGGTCACAAGTTCGGGAAAGACAATGATTGTGTCATTCGCATCATGCTCCGCCCAGACATCTGAAATCTTGCCGAAATTATATCCAAGATCGCCTACGACCGGGTTGATCTGGGCGAGGATGAATGTCGGCAGGGCGGTCATTTAAGCCCGGCGCTCCAGGACATACATGGCAAGTTCTTTAAGCATTTCGCCGCGGCCTTCGAAAATATGCAGGTGGCGGATCGATTGATGGATCAGCATTTCAGCGCGGGCTTTGGCCTGCTCTTTTCCCATTGCAGACACGAATGTTGATTTACTTGCCGGACCGTCCTGATTGGCAGGTTTTCCCGTATCGGCCGGATCGGCTTCCACATCCAAAACATCATCCGTGACCTGGAAGGCCAAACCAAGATCAAAAGCGTAATTACACAGCGCCTTTTTATGTTTGTCATCACTGCGGCCCAAAATCGCGCCGGCTTCGCAGGCAAAGGCAAAAAGCTTGCCTGTTTTCATACGCTGCATGCGGGAAATGGTGCCAAGATCAAATTCTTCATTTTCACCGATCAGGTCCAGCATCTGCCCGCCGACCATGCCGTGCCCGCCGGATGCCTCTGCCAGCTTGCGGACAAGTTCTACGCGCACATGCGGATCGGGGTGCGTATCCCGGTCGGAGAGGACTTCAAAGGCCAGGGTCAAAAGCGCATCGCCTGCCAAAATAGCAGTGGCTTCATCAAAGCGGCGATGCACGGCGGGTTGCCCCCGGCGCATATCTGAATCATCCATGGCCGGGAGATCGTCGTGGATGAGAGAATAACAATGAAGAAGTTCCACGGCGGCGGCCACGCGCCGGGCGCGGGACGGGTCGACATTAAAAAGCCGTGCAGATTGCATGACCATGAAGGGCCGCAGGCGTTTTCCGCCGCCCATCACCCCGTAGCGCATCGCATCATAGAGTCGCGATTCGGCCAGATCGGTCTCCGGCAGGAGCCGCTGAATGGTCTTATTGACCGCGGTCGCGCTTTCATCCAAAGCTTGTTGCAGGGCCGAAGAGGCTTCTCTGGGGGACGGGGCCATAAATTTATCCTTTAATCTTCAATATCAACAGGTTGCGTGGAGATTTTACCATCCGGCCCGAGATTGATTTTTTCAATCTTGAGTTGTGCATCACGCAGCTTACTTTCGCAATGTTTCTTTAAAGCAATACCGCGCTCATAGGCGCTAATGCTTTGATCTAGCGGGGCTTTTCCGCTTTCCAGGTCGCGGACAATGCTTTCCAGCTCGGCCAGCGCATCTTCAAAGCTCATTTTTTCAACGGTGTTTGCCATCTTATTTGCTATTGGGCCCTCATTTTAAAGCAGCGGGAGTGTAATCCAGATATGCCATTTTCACAAGGCAGATCGGTAATCTTAGCGACTCTGGAACGGGCAGGTTTGCGGTATACTGAAACTATACATAATTATTAAATCTGGAGGGTTTTGACATGAACACAGAAAAACTTGAGCAGACACCTCTGAAAGCGCTGGATTTTGTGTCCTGGCGCGTGTCCAAAGCCAAAAAACAGCTTCACAAACAGGCCGTGAACCGGCAGCTTTCCTTGCGCCCGCGCCTGCGCCGCGAGGATGTGACACAGCATTAAAACAAAGATTATTTTCTAAAAAGCCCCCGCATAGACCGGGGGTTTTTTCATGGCAGTTTTATGCTATCGCTTATGGCGATGCGTCCTGTTCTTCTTTTCATTTTCATCCTGCTGACGGGGGCAAGCATGGCAAACACCGTTCGCGCGGAATTAATTGTTCTGGCTTCCCCGGCCGGCATGGACTCTTACTATAAGGATGCCGCTCCAGATATTCTCGCGTTTCATATTGAGTACGCCCGGCAGATTGAAGCCCACGGGGATAAAGTCCTTATTCTCACAAGCCCGGATTTTTACAGGCAATATGTAGAAGCCCTCGGGGCGGATAAGGTTGTGTCTGCCCCAATGCAGGACATCTGGATGCGTGATTTTGCGCCCTCCAATGCATCCGCGCCTGTCATGTTCCGATACAGTGCCGCCGGGCAGGGCGGCAGCCAGGACGAAGCCGATATTGTTCAGGACGTGCTTGCAGCTTTTCTGGAAGAGACCGGGCTCAATTTTGAGGAAAGCGATTTCATCAATGACGGCGGTAATTTTGTTGATGATTATGCCGGTAATGTCGTGATGAGTACAAAGTTCCTGGCAGATAACAAGCTGTCTGAAACGCGCGCCCGGGAAATATTAACAGTCATGCCGGGTATTGATCATGTTGCGTTTATCGAAGCCGATGAGCAGGGCGGGCTTGAACATGCGGACGGGGTGGTAAGCTTTGTCGATACAAATACCCTGGTGATCAATAGCTATCCGGAAGATGCGGATTATGCGCGGCAATTAAAAGCAGATTTAAAGCGCGGCCTGCCGGAGGTAAAAATCCATGAAATTGTCACGCCCTATGATGATTCTGAGATTTATGATGAGCGTTTCGGGTCCGCCTGCGGGTTATACACAAACGCGCTGGTGACGCCGGAGCGGGTCTATCTGCCCCAATTCGGGATCGCAGAAGACAAGATTGCATTGAAGCAGGTCAGGGCTGTAACCGGCCGTGAGGTTGTCCCCGTGGCTTCTCAACAGGTCTGCCATATGGGCGGCGGCGTGCGCTGCATGTCCTGGCAGCTGCGCGGAGAGAGCGCCCGCAAGCTTTTGGATTATGTCTTTTAAGCGTGCGCCAAGTTTGCCGCTTCCCCGACTCATGACATAATCGCGTATGCAGGGAGTCCTTCCCTGCATCCTTCTCACAACAGATGGAGTTTAATCATGAAAAAAGAAATAGCTGAATTTATCGGTACATTCACGCTTGTGCTATTTGGGTGCGGCGCCGCGGCCATAGCAGGAGACAGTATCGGCATTTTGGGAATCTCCTTTGCGTTCGGTCTGGCACTGATTGCCATGGCGTACGGCATCGGGGCGATATCCGGATGTCATATCAACCCGGCGGTCTCGCTGGGTGTTTTTGTCTCCGGGCAGATGTCGCTTGTCGAGATGTTGCGCTATATGGCTGCGCAATGTGCAGGCGCGATCGCAGGGGCTTTTGTCCTGATGACCCTTCTTCAGGGCCAGCTTGCGGGCTATGACGTTGCAGCGTCCGGCCTCGGGCAGAACGGCTGGGGCGAAGGCTATATGGGCGCATATAACATGCACGCCGCTTTCCTCTTTGAGCTGGTTGCAACCTTCTTGTTCGTGCTGGTCATTTTAGGGGTCACGCATGATAGCGGCCATGCCGCGATGGCAGGGCTGGCGATCGGTCTGACGCTTGTGGTGATCCATATTGTCGGGATCAATATTACAGGCGTGTCCGTGAACCCGGCGCGAAGCCTCGGTCCGGCTGTCTTTGTCGGTGAAGGGGCCCTCTCCCAGCTCTGGCTGTTTATCGCTGCGCCTCTTGCCGGGGCTGTGCTGGCCGGGCTTGCGCATAAATGCGTGCTCTGTTGCGGTTCATGCGACGGCAAAAAGAAGAAAAAATAACTTTTTAAGAAAGGCGGTCCTTAAGTAGGGCCGCCTTTTTTCTTTATGCGTTCAGTGCCAGAAGATGCGCCCTGACGCTTTCCGTCAGGGTGTTTATATTATATCCGCCTTCTAGAATAGACAGCACACGGCCTTTGGCATGTTTATCTGCAATCGCGCAGAGCTTTTCCGTGAGCCATCCGAAATCTTCTTCCGTCCAGTTCAGATTGGCCAGCGGGTCGTCCCGATGCGCATCAAAGCCTGCCGAGATAAGAAACAGATCAGGCTTAAAATCGTCTAGCTGCGGGAAGATAGTTCTCTCATATAGCGCTCTTAACTCCGCACTGCCGCTTTCCGGCGGCAGGGTATAGTTTTGGACATGCTCTTCATTATCTTCGGGCACGCCGCTCATCGGCCAGAGCGGGTATTGATGTGACGAGATAAAGAGAATTTCGCCGTGTTTTTCATGATCGTGCGTGCGCACCAGGGAATCCGTTCCATTGCCGTGATGCACATCAAAATCGACAATCGCGACTTTAGGCACCTTATATGTTTCCTGCGCATGACGCGCGGCGATAAAGATATTGGCAAAGAGACAAAAACCCATCGAGCGCGTGCTTTCCGCATGATGGCCTGGCGGGCGCATCGCGCAGAAAATGCGTTGCGTCTTGTCAGTCAAAAGATCATCTATGCCCGCGCAAGCTGCACCTGCAGCGTGTAAGCCCGCCTCTAAAGACCCGGGAGAGAGAATGGTGTCTCCGTCAATCTGGGCATATCCGCTCTCCGGAACCGCCTCTTCCATGAACCGGATATAGCTTTCAGGATGGGCGTAAAGAAGCTGGTCGCGTGTGGCGGCAGGGGCGTCTTTAAATTTAAAATCCTGGAAATCGTCTTCTGAAAACAGGGTATTTAACGTTTCAATCCGCGCGGCACATTCCGGATGCGCTGGTCCCGTATCATGGGCAAGGGACAAAGGATGGGTGTAGATGGTGGTTTTTGCGCTCATGCCCCGTTATATTGGAGCAAGAGGCGTGAAAATGAAACGAAATAAGCGTGGAGCACTATCAACAGTTGAGCATTTGTCCGGGCGGCTTTTGGCGCGCTGGGTCCCTAAATGGCATGAAGCCTTTTGGGATACGGATCAAAACTGTTTTTATGAGCGGGTCAATCAACATTTTAAACCGATCCTGACAGGTCAGCGCCGTCTTCTCACACAGTGCCGTTTACTCGCGACTTTTTCGGATGCAAGCGCCTATAAAACCTGCCGCCTGAAAACGGGTATTCTAACCCCGGCCTTTGAAAATATTCTTGACCTGTATCACGTGCCTGAAACAGGCGGCTTTATATTTTCAGTTGATGATGATTTGAACCCGCTGGAAACACATTATGATTTCTATGCGCAAGGGTTCGTGATTTTTGCGTTCTCACATTATTACCGCGCCACGGGTGATGAGCGCGCGCAGGACTATGCGCAGGCTGTTTTAGGTTTTATTCAGGAAAACTTTAAACTGGAACAGGGTTATGCCGAAGCGCTGGATGCTGCGTTAAACCTTGTGCCGGGCCTGCGCCGGCACGAAAGCCATATGCATGTGCTGGAAGGGTGTTTGTTTGCAGCCGAAACCTGGCCGGTAGATAAACGCTGGAGCGCGTTTACAGATGAACTTGTGAATCTGTTTTTTGAAAAATTTTACCAGGCAGGCGGTATTCTTTTGAGTGAATATTATACCGGTGATTTAAGCCCGCGCGGGAATGAAGAAGGGCAAATCATTTGCGAACCCGGACACGCAGCCGAATGGATCTGGCTTTTGAAAAAGCATGCAATCTTGAAAGGCACACCGGATTGTTATGATGACACCTGTCAGACTCTTTTAGATTGGGCCTATGACCATGGCTGGGATGAGGAACATGGCGGCATTTATGATGAGCTGGATGCGGATGGGCATATCGTTCAAGACACAAAACGTATCTGGCCGTTCGCAGAAATGCTTAAAGCCAGCGCCCTGATGCTGGACAGCGCGCCGGACCGCGATGCGCTCAAAGACCGGATGACGGATATGGTGAGTGTCTTTAACGACCATTATATGCAGGAACGCGGGTTCTGGGTGGAATGGCTGACCCGTGACCTCAAACCCGCAGTCGATTATATGCCGGGCACAACGCCCTATCATGTCTATTACGGGATCATGGAAACGCTGGAGGCCTTGCGCGCGCGGGGAGCGTCCAAATCACTCACCACACAGGCGGAATTACTGATCTACCGGGCCAAACGCAAATTGTCTGATGCTGTGCGCACGGCGCGCTATGCTATTAAGGCAAAGGGTTGATACATACTCTCTTTCTATGGTTTTATGCTGCTCATGTCTGAGAAACCTTCTTTAGAGATATATTTAGCGGCGCCACGGGGCTTTTGCGCGGGCGTTGACCGGGCGATCCAGATCGTTGAAAAGGCGCTGGAAAAATATGGCGCGCCCGTCTATGTACGCCATGAAATCGTGCATAACAAATTCGTGGTGGAATCTTTAAAAGAAAAAGGCGCGATTTTTGTCGAGGAGCTGGATGAAATTCCGGACAATGGGGCTCCCGTTGTCTTTTCCGCCCATGGTGTGCCCAAAGCCGTGCCGCGCGAAGCGCAGGCGCGCGAAATGTTTTACATTGATGCGACCTGCCCGCTGGTGAGCAAGGTGCATAAGGAAGCTGAATTTCATCATAAAGACGGGCGGCAGATTATCCTGATCGGTCATGAAGGGCATCCGGAGGTGATCGGTACGATGGGCCAGCTTCCGGAGGGTGCGGTGCTTTTGGTAGAAACGGTCGAGGATGTAACTGCTTTAAACGTTCAGGATGAAGATAATCTGGCTTATTGTACACAAACGACGCTCTCTATTGATGACACGGCGGAGATTGTCGAGGCGTTAAAAGAAAAATTCCCATCGATCAAAGGTCCGCATAAAGAAGATATTTGTTATGCGACAACTAACCGGCAGGAAGCAGTGAAAGCGCTTGCGCCGAAAGTAGATGCCTTGATGGTCATCGGCGCGCCGAACTCATCTAACTCAAACCGCCTGGTAGAAGTTTCAAAAGTCTATGGATGTGAACAGGCTATGCTGGTGCAGCGGGCAAGCGATATTGACTGGGCCTGGTTTGAAGGGGTCCAGAAGCTGGGCCTGACGGCGGGCGCCTCTGCCCCTGAAATTCTGGTGGATGAAGTCATTGAAGCGGCCCGGATGCGCTTTGACGTGCGTGTGGAAGAAGTCTCTATCCGCGAAGAAAATGTCATCTTTAATATTCCAAAACTTCTGCGCGATGCGGAAAACGACACAAAAAACCAGGCAGCCTAGGAGATGGCAGTGTATACGGATGTTTCAGAAGCGGAAATGCACGCCTTATTGCAGCTTTATGATATCGGAGATTATCATTCTCATGTCGGTATTCAGGCAGGGGTCAGCAATTCCAATTTCATTTTAAAAACGGATCAGGGAAAATTTGTTGTGACATTGTTTGAACCGCACCGCGTGCGTGAGGAAGATGTCGGATTTTTCCTGAGCTATGTCGATCACCTGAAAGCGCATGGGGTTGGTTGTCCGCAAACATATAAAACAAAAGAGGGGGCGCTCTATACTGTTTTTAAAGACCGTCCCACCGGGATTTTTGAATTTATGCGCGGCACATGCGGGGATATTGCGATCCATACGCCTAAAATCTGTTCTGAAGGCGGTGCGCTTTTGGCAAAGATGCATAAAGTCGGCGATAGTTTTGAGCATGAAGCGCCAAACCTGTTCGGGTTTGAGAAACTCAATGAGTGGTCGAAAAGCCTGTGCCCGCAAGCAAACCAAATCCAGGAAGATTTATGCGCGGCGATTGAATCGGAAATGGCCTATCTGAATAAAAACTGGCCCAAAGATCTTCCGGTAGGGCCGATTCATGGTGATTATTTTGACGATAATGTTTTTTATGATGGCGAAACGGCAATCGGCGTTATTGACTTTCATTTTGTTTGCACGGATTTTTATTTGATTGATCTGGCAATCGCTCTATCCGCCTGGTGTTTTAATGGCGCCAATCACTGGGAAGAAGAACGCTACCGCTCTTTTATACAAGGATATGAAGCCGTGCGGCCTTTAAGTGATAAAGAGCGGGCGGCTTTGCCTGTGCTGCTGCGCGGCGCTGCGATGCGGTTTTTACTCTCACGCCTTGAAGAAAAACTAAATTACAAAGACGGCGATTTTGTCGTGCCGCACGATCCATTGGTTTATTTTGAACGCTTAAAATTTTTCCAGACCTATGACGGATGAAGTGATTGAAATTTTTACAGACGGGGCGTGTAGCGGCAATCCGGGGCCGGGCGGCTGGGGGGTATTACTGCGCTGGAACGGGCATGAAAAGGAGCTTTCCGGCGGACAAGAGGAGACCACCAATAACCGCATGGAAATGATGGCGGTCATTGAAGGGTTGGAGGCACTCAAGAAACCGTCAAAGGTAAGTCTCTATACAGATAGCCAGTATGTCCAGCGCGGCGTCACGGAATGGATGGATGGGTGGAAAGCCAAAGGTTGGCCCAAGCGGATTAAAAACAAGGATTTATGGCTTCAAATCGATTCGCTGATCCAGCTTCATGACGTCGAATTTCACTGGGTGCGGGGCCATTCCGGGCACGCTGAAAATGAGCGTGTGGATAAGTTGGCAGTCGCAGCGATTCCAAAGTCTTAACACTACTTATCCACAGAGTTATACAAAATTTGGCAGCTGCCAAATTTGCGCCTTTACCTTTCGTTAAGGAATCATGAAGACAGTAGAAGATGTAACGGTTTATGCCAGTTATGCGAACGTTGAACAGGAGGTCAGTTATGACACACACACAAACGCTCAAGAGTAATGATAACAGGCCGGAGGATTTGAAATACACAATCCTGCCGCTGCCGCCGGAAAAAGACGCTCAAAATGACATTGAAATCGAGCTTTACGCCCGCTTCATGCGTCATTTGCGGATGGTCCCGAACAGCCGCGAGGAAATTAAGGTTCTCTCGGCGATCCAGTTTACCGCCGATATGATGGATTTACGCGATGACCTGGTGGCCAAGATATTGGTTGATCTGGGCCTGCGTGCCGTGCGCAAGGCGTTCCCGGCAGCCTATCTGGAACATGTCGATAAAAGCCTGTTGCGCTCAGGGTTTGAGCTTGGCGGGCCGGATGCGGCAACGCTGGATCTCAAATCTTACTGGGATGCCAAAGGCGAGGATAAATTCGCAGCCTTTCGCCGGGACTATCCTGTGGCCGAAATTCCGGTTACAACCTGATCAGTCATTCACATCCCATTGGTGACGGCCAAGGGGGGTGTATTCATCCTGCGTCACGCGCGTGCGGTTTGGTCCGTCAAACTCCCCGCCAAGAAGCCGTCCGATCATGTCATGGAAACTGAAATCCTGATCAACACTGACAAAAGAGCTATAGGAACGCGTAGGCTTTTGCATGGCCTTCATCATAATTTCTCGCCAGACAGGGGCCGGCATCAACCCGCCGGTGACACGTTTCGTTGGAGAATTATCATCATTTCCAAACCAGACCGCCGCTGTATAGCGGTTGGTAAAGCCGATAAACCACGCATCACGGAAATCCTGCGAGGTGCCTGTTTTACCGGCTGCGGGGTAGGGGATACGCGCACCTGCGCCCGTCCCGTTATCAATCACGGACTGCATCATGGTGGTCAGGTCGTAAATATTTTTACGGGCCACGACCTGCCGTGCTTTATAGATTTTCGGGCGTTCATAGAGCAGGTTTCCATCTTTATCCGTGATTTTAAGAATGGAAAACGGATCAATAGCCAACCCACCGCGGCCAATCGTGGCATAGGCGGTCGCCATTTGAACAACCGGCACACCTGAGCTTCCAAGTGCAAGCGATAAATCAGGTTCAAGGTCAGAGGTGATGCCAAGTCTGCGGGCAACCCCAATGGCCTCCACCGGTTTGACTTCGCGCATCAGGTTCACGGCAACCGTATTGAGCGAGCGCGTCAGCGCTTCATATAAAGTCACTTCGCCGTAATATTCATGACCGTAATTGGCCGGGCGGTAACGGCCTTCTTCAATCGGCTCATCCACGATCAGATCATCCACCTGCCGGCCTTGCTCAAGCGCAGCCAGGTATACAATCGGTTTAAAGGACGAGCCTGGCGGCCGTAAGGAATCCGTGGCCCGGTTAAATTCGCTCATGGAATAATCGCGTCCGCCGACAAGGGCAACAACAGCGCCTTCAAGGCTCATTACCACGGCCGCGCCCTGGCCGACTTCGCGGTCCGAGCCGAACCGTAAAAGCGCTTTGGTAATCGCTTCTTCGGTTTCGTTCTGGATATCCATATCGAGCGTTGTTTCGACAATCAAATCCTGCTCAACCGTACCGATAAGTCCTTCAATCTGGTTCACAATATAATCGGTGTAATAACGATATGTGTTTCCGCTGGAGGGTTTGCGGCGCGGGGAAGGCGGGATTGCATCCAGCTTGTCCAGATCCGCCTGTTCAATAAAGCCCGCATCAACCATGGAATTGAGAACGGTTTGTGTGCGTAAAGCGGCTGCTTCCGGGTCCGCGGACGGGGAATAACGCGACGGTGCACGCAAAAGTCCTGCCAACATGGCAGCTTCCCGCAAAGTCAAAGCCGTTGCTGGTTTACCAAAATAAACTCTTGAAGCTGCATCAATGCCGTATGCACCTGCACCAAGGTAAACGCGATTCAAATAAGCGCTTAAGATTTCATCTTTGGTGAGTTTTTGTTCCAGCCAGATCGCCAGCATCGCTTCCTGGATTTTGCGTTTAAGCGTGCGTTCACGGCTTAAGAACAAATTCTTTGCAAGCTGTTGGGTAATCGTTGATCCGCCTTGCGCAAACCGGCCCTTCATAATGTTCACAACAAAAGCGCGCCCGATCCCGACAATGTCCAGTCCCGGATGAGAATAAAAACGCCTATCCTCGGTTGCCAGCACGGCATAGATCACATGCGGGGGCATATCTTCAACCGTAACGCTCTCGCCTTTAATATCGCCGTACCGGTCCACGATCTCACCGTCATTGGCCTTGATGATGATCGTTGGGCGGCGCTCAAACACCATGCTTTCGGTGATGCTCGGTAAATCGCGTGCATACCAGGCCAGCAAGATCCCAACCGCCAGCACGGCCCACAGGCCGATCACGATCCCCCAGCGCATGGAAAACACAACAAAACGCCCAAGCGGATTTACGCTTTGCGTTTTTTTCTTTGCACGTTTTTTTGTGCTCTTCTTTTTCGTGCTCTTCTTTTTCTTCGTGGCCATGATGTTTTCGTGACAGGTAAATAGGGTCAAAACAGGGCAAAAGCCCGCCTATATAGTCGGATTTAGGGGAAAAAGTCCAGTTTTGTTAGGAGCAATCAAGCCAGTAACGGCGTACGGCGGGAAAGCACTCTGTGGCCTGCGTTTCATCTTCAAACGCCCCGCCCAGTTTTTCAATGATATGAATGGCTTCCTCATCGTCCGGATCAACCGTGAGCAGGGCTTTATCTATGCCCAGATAATTAATCACCGGCATGGCTTTTTTGAGGATTTTCTTGCCATAGCCCTTGTCACGCATGGATGGCCGGATGACGAAATGTACATGTCCGCCCCATTTTTCGAGATGCCAGTTTAAGCGGTGACGGATTTCAATCGTGCCGAGATATGTCCCGTCTTTAACGAGCCATAAAACTGTTTCCGGCATCGGTTCAACCCAGTCCTGAAGTGGTTGGTGCGGGCGACCTTTTTCCGCACACAGATCATCAACGAAGTTTTGAAAGGCCTCTTCATTTCGAAGCAGGTCTGCATTCTGGTAGATGTAGCGCTCTTCTTCATGATACTCGGCCAGGGCCTCAAGGTAAGACTCCTGGTACTCAACAGATGGACGGACAAGTTTAGATGCGGGCATGAAGGTAACTGAATAAGACTTTGTTTTTCTTTGAGTGTAATCTTCTTTTAAGCGTTAGACAAGAAACAGCGCGGCCAGGCCCAAAAAGCCGAAAAATCCGACCACATCGGTGACGGTGGTTAAAAACACCGTAGAGGCTAGCGCCGGGTCTGCGCCGATACGGTTTAAAAAGATCGGAATGCCTGCCCCAAAAAGGCCTGCGCAGATGAGGTTCAGGATCATCGCCGCGCCAATGACAAAGCCGAGCAGCGGGCTTGAAAACCATAGCGCAGCAATCAGACCCATAATGATTGCAAAGCCCACACCATTGAGTGTGCCGACCAGTGTCTCTTTCCAGATAATCCGGAACATGTTGGTTTCAGAAACCTCTTTGGTGGCGAGCGCCCGCACGGCAACCGTGAGCGCCTGCGTGCCTGCATTGCCGCCCATAGAGGCGACAATCGGCATTAAGACAGCCAGTGCGACCAGCTGTTCAATCGTGGCATCGAACATGGCAATCACAAGGGAGGCGACAATCGCCGTGATGAGATTAACAAACAACCATTTGAACCTGCTGGTGGTAGTTGACAGGACGGCGCGATATAAATCGCCGCCTTCCACCCCGGCAAGTTTGAGGATATCTTCGGCCGCTTCTTCGTCGATAACATCAATGACGTCATCAATCGTGATGACACCAATCAGCCGTTCATTTTCATCTATGACAGGCGCTGTCGATAATCCTTCGCGCCGGAAGATCATCGCAACTTCTTCCTGATCCATCGCAGCAGGCACTGTGTGCGTTGTATCGAGCGTGATATTTTCAATTTTTTCAGAGCGCTTGGATTTCACCAGGCGGTCAAGCGGAAGTTCGCCGCTGACATGATAGGCCGGGTCGATGATGATGATATCCCGGAAATCATCGGGCAGGTCTTCGGCGGCGGCGCGTAAATAATCAATCGTTTTTCCAACCGTCCAGAATTTTGGGATAGCCACAAATTCCCGTTGCATCAAACGCCCGGCGGAATCTTCCGGGAAGGTCAGACCTTCTTCTAAGGTGACACGATCCTTAGCAGAAAGTTTGCGCAAAATTTCTTTTTGAAAAATAGGATCAAGATTAAGAATTAAATCCAGCGCATCATCAGAGTCCAGATCGGATACAATACGCGCAACTTTATGCGCTTCCATTTCCGAAAGCGTGTCGCGGCGTAAATCCGGGTCGAGCTCTGAAAAGACGTCCGGGTCGAAAAAATCTGTAAACTCATCGAGCAGGACTTTGCGGTCATCCGTGCCGATTTTTTGAATGAGGTCGACAGTTTCGGATGTGCTCAGCGAAGCAATCAATCCGGACAGGTCCTGTGCATACCCTTCATGAAGCGCCGCAATAATATCCGCGATGCGCGCATCGGACAGGCCGATGCTTTCGGCAGCGGCTTCATTCAGGTCCATTGTTAATGATGGCTGTTCCTGCACAGACACGCCTTATGACCTCCCTTGATTTAAGGGGCATCATAAGCGGCGTTTGAGATCAGTTCAAGTTACTGTGCTTCAACACACGCAAGAGCCGTTACATTAAAGATGCCGCGTGTTGATACCGATGGCGTTAAAATATGCGCCGGCTTTCTAACGCCCAGTAAAATTGGCCCGACCGGAATTCCATCCCCAAGTACTTTCAGCATATTAAATGAAATATTCGCTGCTTCCATGTTAGGCATGATGAGCAGGTTGGCCTGTCCATCCAGTGTAGAGTTGGGCATGACGATATTGCGGATATCTTCTGAGAGTGCGCAGTCTGCGTGCATTTCCCCGTCAATCAGCAGGTCCGGTGCGCGTTCTTTAAGCTGTCTTGTCGCTTCGCGCATTTTAAGGGCACTATCATCATTGATCGTACCAAAATCGGAATGAGACAGCATGGCAACACGCGGCGTGATACCGAAACGTCTTATTTGCTCGGCGGCCATAATCGTCATATCCGCAACCTGCTGCATACTCGGATTTTGGGTCACATGCGTATCACAGACAAAATAAGTCCCTTTGGGAAGGATCAGAACGCGCAAGGCGGCAGGCGTTTGCACACCTTCTTTCAGGCCGATCACATCGGTAATATCATTTAGATGATTACGGTATGCGCCGACGGACCCGCACAGAATCGCATCGGCATCCCCTTTATGCACTAAAAGAGATCCGATCACGGTCGTATTGGTGCGGACAATGGTTTTTGCCATGGTTGGGGTGACGCCGTCACGCTCCATCAAGCCTGCATAGGTTTCCCAGTAATCGCGGTAACGCCGGTCATCTTGCGGGTCGACCAGTTCAAAATCCTTGTCGATTTCCATCCGCAAGCGCATACGCTTGATACGCGAAGCAACAACTTCACGCCGGCCAATCAAAATAGGGCGGGCAATACCTTCATCCAGAACCATCTGTACGGCACGTAACACATGCTCTTCTTCTGCTTCACAATAGGCAATACGTTTGGGCTCTTTCTTAGCTTGGGAGAAAACAGGTCGCATGACCATCGTGCTGCGCGCATTATATTGTTCCAGCTTATGGCGGTAGGCTTCGAAATCATCAATCGGGCGTGTGGCAACCCCGGTCTCCATAGCCGCTTTGGCAACGGCAATCGGCAGTTCGACAATCAGGCGCGGATCGAACGGCTTTGGAATAAGATATTCAGGACCAAATTCCAGCGTCTGGCCTGCATAAACCGAAACAACTTCTTCACTGGCTTCGCGCCGGGCCAGGTCTGCAATTGCTTTGACGCAGGCGATTTTCATTTCTTCATTAATTGCTGTTGCGCCAACATCCAAAGCGCCGCGGAAAATAAACGGAAAACACAAAACATTATTCACCTGGTTCGGAAAATCGGATCGGCCTGTGCAGACAATCGCATCGGGTTTTCCTTTCAGCGCGTCTTCGGGGAGAATTTCAGGTGTCGGGTTGGCCAGCGCCATGATCAATGGCGCATCGGCCATTTCTTTCACCATCTTGCTGTCCAGAACATTCGGGCCGGACAGGCCAAGGAAGATGTTTGCATCAGACAGAGCGTCTTTTAACTCACGCGCGTTTGTCTTATTCGCAAACTGTTCTTTATACGCGTCCATACCCTCTTTGCGGCCTTCATAGATGACGCCGCTCCGGTCACAGACAATGATATTGTCTTTGGGAAGCCCCATCTCCACGAGAAGGTTCAGGCAGGCAATTGCAGAGGCGCCTGCGCCGTTTGCCACCAGACGCACATCCGTGATTTTACACCCCGTATATTCAATCCAGTTCAGGATACAGGCAGAAACGATAATCGCCGTTCCATGTTGGTCGTCATGAAAGACCGGAATATTCATCCGTTCCCGGAGCTGTTTTTCAATCTCAAAACATTCCGGTGCCTTGATGTCTTCAAGATTAATACCTCCAAAAGAAGGTTCCAGGCGGGCGATTGTTTCAACAAACCTATCGACATCTGTTTCATCAACTTCAATATCGTAAGAATCGATATTCGCGAATTTTTTGAACAGGACAGATTTTCCTTCCATCACCGGCTTGGAGGCAAGTGCGCCGATATTACCAAGGCCAAGCACAGCTGTTCCGTTTGAAATCACGGCGACGATATTTCCGCGTGAGGTATAGTCGAGGGCCTTGGACGGGTCTTCTGCAATTTCTTCACACGGCACCGCAACGCCCGGCGAATAGGCAAGCGCCAGGTCGCGCTGCGTCGCCATGCCCTTTGTCGGTGCGATGGAGATTTTCCCGGGCGTTGGATTTTTATGATATTCCAGTGCGTCTTCGCGCAATGTATCTTTTGGCATAATGTATTTTGACCCTCTGTTGTCGTTGTAATGGCTGCGCCGGGCGTAGCCTGCTTCTCGCTAAATTCGCTACGCTCATTAAGCTGCGAAGCCTGGTGCGGCTGAGAGGACTTGAACCTCCACGGGCTTAATCGCCCACAGCGACCTCAACGCTGCGCGTCTACCATTCCGCCACAGCCGCATTCCATGTATGAGGGTCGTATCAAATCCGCATGCAAGGTGCAAGAACGCCCCGCGCTGCGGTGCAAGATATTTAGGGTAAGGGCTGGAAAAGGTCAACCAAAACTCTTTATACAGAAGGGATGGAATGGAAAACCTCAAAAGAGCCTGTTGCATACGAAGAGGCGCTGGCGTTCATGGAGCAGCGTGTCGCGGATATCCGTAGCGGGACGGCGGAGGAATGTATCTGGTTTTTGGAGCACCCGCCGCTTTACACGGCAGGCACGAGCGCAAAAGCCGAAGATTTACTGGCCCCCCGATTCCCGGTCTATGAAACTGGGCGGGGCGGACAATATACTTATCACGGTCCCGGTCAGCGCGTTGCTTATGTAATGCTTGATCTTAAAAAGCATCAGCAAGAGCCTGATATTAAAAAATATGTCTGGCAGCTCGAGGAATGGATTATCCGGACCCTCAAATCCTTTGATATTGACGGCCGCCGCATTGAAGGCCGCGTCGGGATCTGGGTTGATACGGATGCGGGGGAAAAGAAAATCGCCGCGATCGGCGTCCGGGTCCGGCACTGGGTGACCTATCACGGGATATCTATCAACGTAAATCCTGACCTCTCCCATTTTAACGGCATTGTCCCCTGCGGCATCTCAGATGCCGGCGTCACAAGTTTTGAGGATTTGGGCAAAAAGGTTGAGATGGCAGAGTTGGATGATGTTTTGGAAGGTAAATTCGAAGCCATATTCAGCTCTTCTGCCGAAAAACCCTGAATTTGTTTAATTTTTTAGCATTATGTATAATATTTTTATGAAGTATGTAGATGAAAATATATCCCATAATTTTCAAAATCTGAGAGCATATTTAGCGATGCCTCATAGAGCGTATCGTCCTCTTTTTATAGGTGATACAGATCATAATAATTGGGGCTTACAACAATTTCTATGTTCTGCCTTTTTTAATATAGAGATTTTAGGAAATGCTGGCAGGCGTACCATTTTTCATGAACTTCCACCAGAGGGGTTAGCTGAATATGACCCCGATTTAGATGATGCAGATAATAATAAATTAGCCGAACAACTTGAGAATATTGGCATTAATTTAAGCTGTAGTTTTATGCGCCGTGCATGGCTGGGTTTAGGTGAAGTGTTGAGCCTTTCAAGAGACCGGGGCACCCAGATTTCTTTTTGTAATTTAGTAGATATGAATATTTTAGAACAAAAAGCTGAAGAGATGTCATATGATAAGGAGGCCGAAAACGTAAACCGATTTATAGGCGCGCGCTGGCCAGAGCTTATTTCCTTACATAAAGAGATTATGGGCCATGACTTTCCTATGGATAAAGATTCTCTTCTACATGTTTGCAGCCTTATCTTACTGCAGGATTTAGATGAAGAAGTTTTTCGCCATAAAGATGGAGAAATTGCATCCTTCATAAAAGATGTTTCAAGTGACGCCCAGCCGGACGCTGAGAACTATACAATTATATTTGGTTCTGAGCACAGCAATAATGAATTAAAGGAAGGTATAAATGGCCGCTATGGATGCGATATTCTTGAGATCTCGTACCGGTGGGACTGTCGTCAAATGGTGTCCAAGATATATAGAGGGTATGAGGTTGGGCCAACTTACTCAATAGTAAATGATAGCTTTGCTTATCCAGAAGATTTTGAAATTGATACAGAGCGCTTGCCAGATTTTAGAGAGGCTTTGCGCCAATCCTATGAAGATTGGAAATCGCATGAATTGCAACCGGCTGCGCTTAATCCGCAGCAAGCGGCATCAAGTTTGACCGTGTGAAATCAGCCATGTGGGCGGTGAAAGCGGTCAGGTCGGCTTTGAGGGTTTTATAATTCCTGGATTTTGTTTTGAGGTCTTCTTCTAAGTACAGCGATTTACAGATTTCAATCTGAAGCGAATGCCGGCTACGCGCCGGGTCTGAATACCTGTCGACGAGTTCTACGCCTTTATACGGGTCATTCACGGCAACTTTATAGCCTTTGGATTTGAAAAAGGCGGCGGCGGTTTCGCGCAGATCAATCGAACAGCTTGTCCCGTCGCGATCGCCCAAAACAATCTCGGCAGGTTTAAACGCATTGCCCGGGAAATGCGTTTTTTGCGGCGGCATGGAATGACAGTTAATATGCCAGATCTGCCCGTGTGTAGAGTAAGCCGTTTCAATCAAATCAGACAGCGCAGCGTGATAGGGACGGTAATAGCCCTCAATCCGTTTTTGCACTTCTTCCAGAGATAAATGCCGGTCGTAAACCTGCAGGCCCGGACGGATAAGACGGCGGATCAGCCCGATTCCGGCATCGGAGCGCGCGGAAGGATTGGCTTCTTCAGGCAAAAGCTCTTCGAGCAAATCCGGGTCGATATCTTTTTCGCAGCGGTTCACGTCGATATAAGAGCGCGGGAAATGCGCGCAGAGGAACGCAGCCCCATACTCCGGCGCATCGGCAAATAAATCATCGACATATTTATCCTCGGTCAGTTCAAGCGTTGCAAAGTCGCAGCTATAATCGAAATCGGCCGGGTAGGTATCGCCGCTATGCGGGCTGTCAAAGACGAGCGGCAGGGCGTTTTCCGGGCGCACTGCCGTTAAAATATCAGGGATTGTGGTTTTCGGCCCCATTCGCTAAGTAATACGGGAAAGACAGCGAGGGCACAATGCACGACATAAAATTTATCCGCGAAAACGCAGGCGAGTTTGATGCCGCCATGGCGCGCCGGGGGCTAGGAGCGCAAAGCCCGGATATCCTGAAACTGGATGAAGAGCGCCGCGCGATCCAGACAGAGCTTCAAACATTGCAAAATACACGCAATGAAAAATCGCGTGAAGTCGGCGAGATCAAAAAATCCGGCGGCGATGCGGAAAGTCTGATGGCCGAGGTCGGTGTACTTAAAGGCCAGATCGCGGAGATGGAAGAAAAAGACCGTACGCTGGGCGAGAGCATCAATCAGCATCTGGCTGGCTTACCAAATATCATGGCCGATGATGTGCCGGACGGCGCGGATGAAAGTGAGAATAAGGAAATCCGCAAAGAAGGCAGTCCGAAAATTCCAAATGAACAGGCCAAAGAGCATTTCGACATAGGCGAAGGTCTCGGCATGATGGATTTTGAAACAGCGGTGAAAATGTCCGGCAGCCGCTTTGTGTTGATGCATTCAGGTCTTGCCCGGCTGGAACGCGCGCTTGCGCAATTCTTCCTGGATACGCATACGCAGGATCACGGTTACATTGAGGTCTCTCCACCGCTTTTGGTGCGCGATGAAACAATGTATGGCACTGGCCAACTGCCGAAATTCGGGGAAGATTTGTTTCGGACAACACGCGGGGACTGGCTTGTTCCGACGGCAGAAGTGCCGCTGACAAATATCGTCGCACAGGAAATTGTTGAAGATGATTATCTACCGCGCCGCTATACAGCCTTTACGCCGTGTTTCCGTTCCGAAGCAGGAGCCGCTGGGAAAGACACGCGCGGGATGATCCGCCAGCATCAGTTTTATAAAGTTGAGTTGGTGTCTGTGACGTTACCCGAAGAAAGCGAAGCAGAACATGAACGCATGACGGACTGCGCAGAAACCGTGCTTAAAAAACTGGAATTGCCGTTTCGCACCGTTGTGCTCTGTTCCGGTGATACAGGGTTTGGCGCGCGCAAGACCTATGACATTGAAGTCTGGCTGCCGGGACAAAATACCTACCGCGAAATCTCAAGCTGTTCCAATTGCTGGGATTTCCAGGCGCGGCGCATGAATGCGCGTTTCCGCCGCAAGGGCGAAAAGAAAACTGAATTCCTGCATACACTCAACGGGTCCGGCGTGGCCGTGGGCCGGGCGCTCATTGCTGTGCTCGAGAATTACTATGATCCGGCCGATGGCGGGATGTTCGTGCCGGAGGCTTTAAAATCTTATATGAATGGATTGGACAAAATTCTGCCGCAATAGGGTGTGAGTTTTCAGGTATGAAAGCACTTTCTTTTTTTAAATCTGTAGAAACGCTGAAGGACACCGTTTTGCGGTTTCCACTTTCTACATTGTGTGCGCTCATTACATTTTTTTTGATTGCTCTTTCTTTAGAAAAAGTAAAACTTTTTGATGATCAAATCCTGCATGCGCGCATGATCGGGTTGTTTATATCCGGGTTTTTTTGGTGTGCTGCTGCACAGCTTTTTCGGGAAAGCCACTCTCTTTCAAACATTGTATATTATAGTTTAACCGTTACCGGTTTTCTGGCGCTTACGGCCATGTGGCTCATGAGCGGCATTCTTCAGTACCAGGCCCCGCTCATAGGCGGTGCGCTCTTTCTTTTGATTTTCAGTGCTCCTTATATTTTAAACCAGCGCAGCCCTCACGCTTTCTGGGTGTTTCAGCATACTCTTGGTGTTGGGGCATCATTCGGATTTTTGGCTGCAATGATTTTATGGGGCGGGGTAAGCGCCGCTTTAGCCAGTATTGCCTATTTGTTTGAGCTGAAAATCGACTGGCGGTTTTACGTTTATATCTGGGTTTTTGCTGCAATATTATTGGGACCGCTTTACACGCTGTCCTGGGCGCCGGACCGTTTTGATGATGAGGCATTTGATCCAAACAAGGGTTTGAAATTTATCCTGAACTGGATTTTAGCGCCATTGGTGATTGTCTATATGGTAATCCTCTATGCGTATTTTGTTAAAATCGGGGTAACGCAGGAACTGCCGCGCGGTCAAATGGCCAATATGACTATAGGATTTGCTGCCGCAGGAATTGTCACCTACGCAACCGGGTGGCCTTTGCGTGAAGAGGGCGGTTTCTTTTTAAGAACAGCAGTTAAATGGTTTTTCCCGGCCCTGATTATTCCCATTTTAATGCAGGCGCTTGCAATCGGCGTGCGGATTGATGCTTACGGGTTAACAGAGAAACGCTACCTGGTCTGTCTTGCGGCGGTCTGGTTTGCAGTACTGGCGGTTCTTTTTACGCTTAAGAAAAATATCCACCTCAAGGTTATTCCCCTGGTGTTAATCGTTTTGTTACTGCTGGCAAGTTTTGGACCGTGGAGTGCCTATAATCTCTCCGGCTGGTCGCAAACAAAAATTGTTGAAAGGCTTATGACCGAAAATGGTATTCTCCAGGATGGCAAAATCGTTGAAAGCACGCAGGATATTCCTTTGGAAGATCGTGCACGGATCAGTTCAATTATCAGGTATATGTACGAAACAAGACGCATGGACACGCTGGCAGGATGGATTGATGCATCTGAAAAGATTGATGTCAGCACGTTGAATGCAAACAAGTATATTGCACGCATGGGGTTTGAGTTTGTACATGAACCTTATTCCTACAATAGAAAAGCGAAGATAGAAGATCCGCAAAGAAAATTTAATCTTCGCAGCTTAAAACAGCATAATATTCATGTTGTAACTGGGTATGACTACGTTATTCCTCAAACCCATATTATTGCAAAAAAAGATGGAAGCGTATGGAGCAGGCATTGGCCGGAAACAGGGTTAAAGGCTTTTTTCTCGGAGAATGGTGTTTTAACGCTTACCTTACGGGATAAGAAGAAAATCGCATTTGATGTAGCGAAATATGCCAGGGGTCTGGCGGATAGCGGGCAAATGCAATATGAAAACCTTATGCTTGAAAAAGACCAAAACGGTCTTCGGGTCAAAGTTTTATTTCCTTACATGAGTGTTGAGATATCAGGCGGGCTGACCTTTCACCGTCTTTCCTTTATCGCGTATGTGGATGAACGCTGAGACTTGATTGGAGATTCTGTAAAGGGTAGAATCTACACAGGTTTATCCACAGGGGCTGATCCATGCTCTCAACCACAACCAAAGCCATTAAACTGGTCATGCATCTGCGCAAGATGGGCATTACCGATACGTGTGTGCTCAGCGCGCTGGAACGTGTGCCGCGTGATCTGTTTGTCCCAAACAGCCAGAAACACGATGCCTGGGAAGATATTGCTTTGCCGATTGGGCAGGGACAGACCATTTCCCAGCCTTATGTGGTAGCGCTGATGACTCAGGCACTCGAGCTTACCGATATGGACAAGGTACTGGAAATCGGTACCGGCTGCGGCTATCAAGCGGCTGTTTTATCCAAAATCGCCCGGCGGGTCTATACGATTGAGCGCCACAAGCCGCTTTTGGACGAAGCTGAAAAACGCTTCGATCAACTTGGTATCCGTAATATCACAGCGATCTGTGCAGACGGCATGCAGGGCTGGCCGAAAATGGGCGGACTTGAACAAGCGCCTTTTGACAAGATTATCGTCACCGCCGCCGCCCGGACAGCGCCGCCGGATGCGCTTATGACCCAGCTGAAAGAGGGCGGGATCATGGTCATTCCGGTCGGGGAGCCGGGCAATCAGATGCTCAGAAAATATGAACGTTTATCAGATGAAAACTGGGCGGTGAGTGATCTCTGCCCGGTGCGCTTTGTGCCTCTCTTGCCGGAGGTCGCGGATCAAAACGGAGCGGCTGCATGAGTAAAAAAAACAGAGATACATGTCATTCCTGCGCAAGCAGGAATCGGGGTTTTTGGGGCTACCCGGTCCCCGCTTTCGCGGGGATGACAATGATATTATTTTTACTCTCAGGCTGCTTTGGAAAGCAGGACCCTGAAACCGCGTCTGTAGCTTCCTATGGTCTGGCCAACCCGGCAGGCAGCACAGGCATGCATACCGTGCTTTCGGGCGATACGGTCTATAGCGTATCGAAACACTATAATCTGCCGATCCGGGATATTATTACGATCAACAGTCTGTCTGCGCCTTATGTCCTGAATGTTGGGTACCGGATGAAGCTGCCTGCGCCGAATGAATATGAGGTTCGGGAAGGGGATACGCTTGAGAGTGTCGCCAATATGTTTGATGCCAGCCCGTTTGAATTAGCGCAGATGAATAATCTGAATGCGCCTTTTACCCTTAACCCCGGGCAGATGTTAAGGCTGCCCTCACTGGCGCAGCAAGCTGTGGTAAGCACGTCGCCATCCGGATTGCGGTCAAAACCCATCGTCCAGCCCGATATGGGGGAAGCGCCTGCGCAGATCGTCACACCTCAACAAAAACCCCAACTACAGCCGCAAGTGCAACAGGCCTCTGCGCCTGCGCGCGCAAAAATCCCGGAACATGTCCCTGCACGTTCCGGCAATGGACGTTTCATGCAGCCGGTGGATGGCCGGATCATTTCTGATTTCGGGCCCAAAAAAGGCGGGCTTCATAATGACGGGATCAATATCAAGGCCCCGCGCGGCACGCCTGTGCGGGCAGCTGAAAACGGCGTTGTTGTTTATGCAGGCAATGAAATTGAAGGCTTTGGAAATTTGGTTTTGGTGCGCCACCAGGACCGCTACATGACCGCCTATGCGCATATGGATAAAATGCTGATCGATCGCGGCGCAACCGTGAAAGCAGGCCAGTCTATCGGCACCGTCGGATCAACGGGAAGCGTCGATACACCCCAGCTTCATTTTGAAGTCCGTAAAGGGACAAAAGCCCTCGATCCGCAGAGATATTTATAGAGATTTCTTCTGCTCTCCTGCAATGGCCTGAATATATTGCCAGGCCACCCGGCCGGAGCGGGCGCCGCGGGTTTTAGCCCACTCTAAAGCATCTGCTTCATCCAGTTTGAGACCATAGGCTTTGCAGTATCCGCGCAGCATGGTGAGATATGTCTCCTGATCGCAGGGGTAAAAGCCAAGCCACAGGCCGAACCGGTCGGACAGGCTGACTTTTTCTTCCACGCTTTCGCCCGGGTGAATGGCGGTTGAGCGTTCATTCTCAATCATTTGCCGCGGGATCAGATGACGGCGGTTCGAGGTTGCATAGAAAATCACATTTTTCGGCCGTGCCTCAATCCCGCCTTCCAAAACAGCCTTAAGTGATTTATACGCGCTGTCCTGTTCATCGAACGACAGATCATCACAAAACAGGATATAGTTATTCTGATCTTCGGTGCGTAACAGATCGAGCAGGATCGGCAGCGTATTAATATCTTCCCGGTAAATCTCGATCAGTTTCAAAGGCATTTTGGTGTCTTTGGCAATGTCTGCATGAATAGCTTTGACAAGCGAGCTTTTGCCCATCCCGCGTGCCCCCCACAAAAGCGCATTGTTGGCCGGATACCCGTCCGCAAATTGCTTGGTGTTTTCTTTAAGGGTCTCTATCTGTGGGCCGATCCCAACCAGCAATTCAAGCGGCAGGGCACCCGTATTGGCCACGGGCTTCAATGCCTGCGCGCTGGCCAGCCAGACATAGGCTTCTGCGGCATTCCAGTCTGCGGGCGGGCGGGCAGTCCCCATATCCGCCCGGGCCTCGAGCGCCATGGCAATGCGCTCCAGCAAATCCCTGATCTCTGCGCCTTGTGTATTGTCCATCCGGTCTCTCTTGTTTTTGGCGGCCAGAACGCTATAGTCTGGCCGTAATTTCATTTAGATAAGGACATAAAGAGATGGTGATATCAACCGCTTATGCGCAGGAAACAACAGCAACAATCGAAGTCCCAACCCCGATGGCGGATGGCGCCGTGGCGCAGCCCCCAAGTGCGGCCAGTGCTTTTGCCTGGAATATGGGTTTGATCGTTCTTTTGGTGGTGCTGTTTTATGTGCTGCTCATCCGTCCGCAACAAAAGCGGTTTAAAGAACATCAGGATATGATCGGCGCGCTTAAAAAGGGCGATAAGGTTGTGACTTCTGGTGGGTTGATCGGCAAAATTTCCAAAATCGACGGTGACAAAGATGAAGTCGAGGTTGATCTTGGTGAAGTCAAAGTCACGGCGCTCAAAAGCACAATCCAGAACTTGGCAGAGAAAAAATAATTTCACGCAAAGACGCAAAGACCGCTAAGAAGCCATATGCTAAAAGAGCCGACAAATGAAGAAAATGAAATTGCAAAGCAGGTCGTTGATGCCTGTTTTCAAATTCATAAGGCTTTTGGACCCGGTTTATTAGAAAATGTGTATGAGGTTTGTCTTGCAGATGAAATGCGGCATAGGGGATTTCATGTTGAAACCCAAAAACCAATTCCTTTATTTTTCAATAGCAGAAAAATAGAAACAGCCTTTCGGGCAGATATGATCATTAATGATTCTGTTTTAATTGAGTTAAAAAGCATTGAAAAAATTGGAAAACTTCAAGAGGCGCAAACCCTGACCTATATGAAGCTTGCAGGGATCAGTTTAGGCCTTTTGATTAATTTTAACGTATCTTTGATTAAAGACGGTATCAGGAGATTTTATATGTCTGAAAATATTAAAAACAAATCTTTTGCGGCCTTGGCGTCTTAGCGTGAAATAAAAAAATGGTTCAAATCCCGCGCTGGAAAATTATTTTTATACTGATCGTCTGTGTGTTCGGCGCAGCGTACAGCGCACCCAATGTGCTTGGTCCAGGCGCACGGGACTGGGTCGCACAGACATTACCCGGTTGGGCGCCGTCGCAGACCGTTAATCTTGGTCTCGACCTGCAGGGTGGCTCGCATATCCTTTTAGAAGTTGATGTCTCCAGTGTCTTGAAAGAGCGCGCGGATGATTTGGTCTCGTCCGCCCGGCCGGAACTGCGCTCTGCGCGTATCGGCTATAAGCGTATTGGCCGTATTGAAAACGGGATGCGTGTCACGCTGCGGGATGTTGCACAGGCAGAAGAAGCACGGCGCATTTTGAGAGAGATTGATCCGAACCTGGATATTCTCACAAGTGATGGCGGGATTATTGAAGCGCGGTTTAATGACGCTGCGCTGGAAGAATTGCAAACGCAAACAATCAACCAGTCGATTGAAATTGTCCGCCGCCGCGTCGACGAAACAGGGACGAATGAACCTGTGATTCAAAGACAGGGCGATGACCGTATTCTCGTACAATTGCCCGGTGTGGATGATCCGGAGCGCATTAAAGAGCTTCTCGGCAAAACCGCGAAGCTTGGTTTTCACCTTGTGAATATGGATGTCGGCAGCAATTTACGGGCAGGCGGTGGCAATCTTGTCCTGCCGATGCTTGAAGACCCGGCGCAGACTTTGGCGCTGGAACGCCGGGCGATGATTACAGGGGATATGCTGGTCCATGCGGCTTTTGCCCCGGACCAAAACGGCCAGCCTGCTGTCTCGTTTCGTTTGAACAGTGTCGGGGCGAAACGCTTTTGCGATGTCAGCCGTGAAAGTGTCGGACGTCTTTTTGCCATTGTCCTGGATGCACAAATCATCAGTGCACCTGTGATCCGCGAAGCCATCTGCGGCGGCTCCGGTCAAATCTCCGGCAGCTTTTCAGTGAAAGAGGCCAATGACTTAGCCTTACTCTTGCGGGCGGGGGCCTTGCCTGCGCCGCTCAAAATCCTCGAAGAGCGTTCTGTCGGGCCATCTCTAGGGGCAGACTCTGTTGAAGCCGGGAAGATGGCAGCCCTCATCGGGCTTGTGCTTGTTCTTATGTACATGATGATCAATTACAGCCTGTTCGGTGTGTTCGCATCCATTGCGATGGTTGTAAATCTTACACTCATTTTTGCAATTCTGTCCGGCCTGCAGGCAACACTGACCTTGCCGGGAATTGCCGGGATTGTCCTCACGGTCGGCATGTCGGTGGATGCGAATGTGCTGATCTTTGAACGGATCCGCGAAGAAATTGCCAAAGGCAAATCCGCGATCGCGTCCGTCGATAGCGGATTCAAGATGGCGCTTGGCACAATTATCGACTCTAATTTAACAACCCTGATCGCTTCCATTATTTTGTTTTCGTTCGGCACCGGGCCGATCAAAGGTTTTGCCGTGACGCTCGGCATCGGGATTGTCACATCTTTCTTTACAGCACTCATGGTCACGCGGCTCTTGGCTGTGCTGTGGCTAAAAAATAAAAAGGGTGGGGAGTTACCGGTCTGATGAAAGGTTTACGTTTAATTCCGCAGGAAACGAATATCAATTTTATCGGGCACCGCTATTTTGCCTATGCGTTGTCGCTGACGGTGATTATCGGGTCTCTTTTTCTGGTCTTTACCAAGGGCCTTAATTTCGGGATCGATTTTACAGGCGGAACGCTGATTGAAATTCAGGTGGAAGAGGCGCCTGAGCTCAGTGAGTTACGCGGACGTTTAAATGATCTTGGTCTCGGGGAAATTTCGCTTCAGGAATTCGGCTCTCCGAATGATGTGCTGATCCGCTTGCCGCAACAAGAGGGCGGGCCGGAAGAACAAAGCGCTGCGATTGAAACCGTCCGTACGTCTTTAAATGAAAAATTCGGTGAAGGGATCGAATATCGCCGGACGGAATTTGTCGGCCCACAGGTCGGGGAAGAATTAAAAACCCAAGCCATGTATGCGGTTCTATTCTCACTGCTCGGGATTTTGATTTATATCTGGTTCCGCTTTGAATGGCAGTTCGGTGTCGCGGCGATTATCGCCGTGGCCCATGATGTCATCGGCACACTTGGCCTTTTTGCCCTCACGGGTATGACGTTTGATCTGTCCAGTGTGGCGGCAATTTTGATGATTGCAGGTTACTCCATCAATGACACAGTTGTGATTTTCGACCGGATACGGGAAACCTTACGCAAATTTAAAAAGAAAGCGCTGCCGGATATTCTCAACCGCGCTATTAACGATACGCTTGCCCGGACGATTGTCACCGGTCTGACGACCTTACTGGCGCTTATTGCGCTCTGGCTGTTCGGTGGAGAAGTTATTCGCGGCTTTGTCGATGCGCTGATTTTCGGGATTATTATCGGCACGCACTCTTCTATCTTCGTGGCAGCCCCGCTTTTGCTCTATATGAATCTGCGCCGCAGCGGGAATACGGAAAAAGAAACGGCGCCAGCCTCTTGATTTCCATAGGAAATCCCGCCACACTGTGCGGGTTATTTGAATAAGCATAAAGGATCAGGGCCATGCAGACATGGAAACTTGTTTTACTCGCAGGAACGGCAACTTTGGCGCTGGGCGCTTGTACAGGACATGCCGGTCCGGGAGAGATCGGCAGCCGGGATGATATTGTTGTGCGCAATGCAGGCGATGATCGCGCGCCGCCGCCACCGGAACTTGCACGTGAAGAGGCAGTGGAGGAAGTAACAGAAGTCGCTGTGGCTGAAACGGTTGAAGATGCAGATGCAGGCGCAGTGCCTGAAGTAGCAGAAGTGATTGCCGCGCCGGAAGAAAATATTCCGCGTGCTCCTGATCCGGTTGAACTGGCTCAGGAAGAGGCCGTTGAAGTTATAGAAGAAGAAACAGAGGTTGTTACAAATGATCCCGCTTTGGCGGAGACTGTAAAAGAGGAAATTTTAGAGCAAGCTGCTCCGGAAGCTGTTCTTACACAGCCGATGGAAACAACACCGATGACAGAGCCTGAGACGATGCGTCCGGCACAGTCTAAAGAACCGACACCAATGCCCGAGCCAATGCCTGAACCACAACCTGTTGCTGAAACACCTGCGCCGCAGCCAGTGCCGATGGCACAGGCGCCAACGGCAACAGATCTGGCGCGGGAAGTGGCCCTGCTGCGCGAAGCATCCCCTGAAACGGTCATGGAGACCCAGCAGCTCATGCAGCGTGCAGGATTTTATACCGGACCAGTTGACGGCAAAGTTACGGGTCAGCTCTTAAATGATTATGTGCGTTTCCGTACATCGCCGAATGTAGCGGTTGCACCTGCGCCTACCCCGGCACCTGCTGCAAGTGCAGAGCCAATGCCGGTCGCTGAGCCTGTTCAAACAGGGGACGGCGCGACGGCAACGATCCCGGCCTCTGACGGGCAGGGCGCGCAGCAAGTGAGTGTACCGACACTTCAGGCTCCTGCAGGAGCGACAACACAAACTGCGCCTGCAACGCCGCAAGCCTTTACAGCCGGAACGATGTCCATGAGTGATCCGGCCGTGATTGCCGCGGTTCAAAAAGCTTTGATACAGGCAGGGTTTTATAGCGGGGCGGCGTCCGGCAAGCTGGATACGATGACGCTCAATGCACTCAGCCGCTATCAAAGTGCCAATAAGCTAACCCCTGGCGGTCTGAATATGGAGACACTTAGGTCTCTGGGCGTGGTATCGCAATAAGTCGATGGATGTCACGCCGCTGGTTCGCAGCGATCTCAAAGTCATTCAATCTTACAAGAACGGGTCTTTCCGCATTAGCGGGCAGGCTTATAGTAGCGCGGTTATTATCGCTTCCAACACTGTTTCTGAATGGGTTGTCCCGGAAAAACTCTCTGATATAACACCCGGTCACTTTGAAATGCTTTCACAGATCAATAATGAAATTGATGTGCTTTTGCTCGGTACCGGGCCGCAAATGCAATTCTTTCCCCCCGCTTTACGCGAAGCACTAAAAGAAAAAGGTTTATCTGTTGATGCGATGGACACGGGCGCAGCCTGCCGCACCTATAATGTTTTAGCTGCTGAAGGCCGGCGTGTGGCGGCGGCCCTTTTACCTGTTTAGGATTTCTTTAGTGCGCGCAGTTCATCTGCAACGAGGAACGCAAGTTCAAGCGCTTGTCCGGCATTCAGGCGCGGATCACAAGCCGTGTGATAGCGTGAGGATAAATCTTCATCTGTAATATCATACGCCCCACCGACACATTCCGTGACATTCTGACCTGTCATTTCAAAATGGACGCCGCCCGGATGTGTTCCTTCAGCCTTATGCACGGCGAAGAAGTTTTTAACTTCGCCAAGAATATTATCAAAGCGGCGTGTCTTATACCCGCTATTGGATTTTTCCGTGTTGCCGTGCATCGGATCGCAGATCCAGACAACGTTAAACCCGTTCTCTTTGACGGCGCGAATGAACGGCGGCAATTTTTCTTCCACCTTGTCATGTCCCATACGGGCAATCAGGCTCAGTCGGCCAGGCTCATTTTCCGGGTTTAAGGTTTCAATTAATTTGCACAGCGTGTCCGGTTCCAGGTTCGGTGGGCATTTCAGACCAAGCGGGTTATGAATACCGCGGACAAATTCAACCTGCGCGCCGTCTGTTTGCTGGGTGCGTGCGCCGATCCATAAGAAATGCGCGGATGTATCATACCAATCGCCGCTGGTACTATCCACGCGGGTCATGGCTTCTTCGTAAGGCAGCAGCAGCGCTTCATGGCAGGTATGAAAATCCGTTTCGCGCATGGATGGGACTTTCTCGCCTGTAATCCCGCACGCTGCCATAAAGGTCAGGGCTTTATCGATATCATCTGCGACCTGCGCATAACGTTCAGCCAGCGGACTATCTTCCACAAAATCAAGGTTCCAGCGATGCACTTCATGCAAATCCGCATACCCCCCTTGAGCAAAAGCGCGCAGCAGGTTGAGCGTTGCAGCAGACTGGTTATAGGCGCGGATCATCCGTTCCGGGTCTGGTGTGCGGGCTTCTTCTGTGAACTCAAGCTTATTGACAATATCACCTCGGTAAGAGGGCAGGGTGACATCGCCTTGTGTTTCTGTATCGGATGAGCGCGGCTTGGCAAATTGCCCGGCCATGCGGCCCATTTTGATGATCGGCATTGCGCCGCCAAATGTCATGACGACAGACATTTGCAACAGCACGCGGAACGTATCACGAATTTTATTCGCCCCGAATTCGCCAAAACTTTCGGCGCAGTCCCCGCCCTGAAGGACAAAAGCCTCGCCATTCGCCACCTGCGCCAGCTGCGCTTTTAGACGCCGTGCCTCGCCTGCAAAGACCAATGGCGGCATGCCGCGGATAATCTCCTCCGCCCATTCCAGCCGGGCCGGATCGGGGTAGGTGGGAAGCTGTTCAGCCTCTTTTTCGCGCCAGTTCTGCGGGGTCCAGTCAGTCATGCGTTGTTTTTAGGCAAAAGCCTGTAAAAAGGCAAGAAATCAATTGCTTACGGGCGTGCGCATGGTCACAAACTCTTCAGCGCTTGTCGGGTGTATCCCAATAGTTCTATCGAAATCGGCTTTAGTTGCACCGGCATTCATAGCAACGGCAATACCCTGAAGCATTTCAGGCACATCGCGTCCGACCATATGACAGCCAATCACTTTGTTATCGGCTTTGTTGATGATGAGTTTCATGAAAGTACGCTCATCGCGTCCTGAGAGTGTATGAATCATCGGCTTGAAATCGGTTTTATAAATCTCAATCTCCAGCCCTTTTGCGCGCGCATCCTGTTCGCTCAAGCCGACCGTGCCGCAGGGCGGGCCGGAGAAAATAGCTGTCGGCACGTATCTGTAATCAACGCTGCGGTCTTTTTGTTTATTAAATAAACGATCTGCCAGAACATGCCCTTCCGCCAGTGCAACAGGCGTCAGGTGATATTGATTGGCGACATCTCCCACGGCGTAAATATGCGGGATATTGGTTTGATAATCTTCATTGATTTTAATTTGTCCTGTTTCAGTCAATGCGATACCCGCTGCCTTAACATTTAAGCCGTCTATGTTCGGGTCGCGCCCGATTGCGCTAAACACCAGACCTGTTTCTATTTTCCGCCCGGTTGTCGTGTTGACAATAAACTGATCATCATTTTTAGAAACGCTTTCAATATCCGTTTCAAAGTGCAGATCAATACCCTGCTTTTTCATCTCCTCTGCAAGGAAGGGCGGCATATCCTCATCAAATCCGCGCAGGAACATGGGCCCGCGATAAAGTAAGGTGACATGCGCTCCCAGCCCGTGAAAGATATGGGCAAACTCAACGGCCACATAGCCGCCGCCCTGAAGCACAACCGACTTCGGAAAGTCTTTCAGGTAAAATGCTTCATCTGAAACAATAACGTGCTCTGCGCCTTTAAAGGTTGGACGGCGGGGTGTGCCGCCTGTGGCAATTAAAATATGCTCTGCCGTGATCTGCTCACCGCCAACCTCCAGCGTATGGGTGTTGATAAAGCTTGCATAATCATCAAAGCGTTTCACACCAGCATTATCGAGAAGAGTCTTATAGGCGCTATTCAACCGCTTAATCTCTTCATTCTTGTTTTTAAGCAGGATATTCCAGTCAAAAGCCGGGCGCGTCGCGCTCCAGCCATAGCCCCTCGCATCTTCAAAGGCGGGGCCGAAATCAGACGCATAGGCAAAAAGTTTTTTGGGTACGCAGCCGACATTCACACAGGTGCCGCCATAATCTTTGCCTTCTGCGATGGCAACCTTTGCGCCGTGACCTACGGCAATACGCGCTGAGCGCACGCCACCCGAGCCGCCACCAATTACAAAATAATCAAAATCATAGTTGCTCATTATCGTTTTCCTTTAAAGCAGCGGAGTCCCATCTGCGGTGCAGCCACAGCCATTGCGCAGGATTTTGACGGACCCAGTCTTCCAGCATGTGATGCGCCGTTTCCACGCCTTCATATTCGCTTTTACCGTCTATATTCAGGGGCGGGTTGATTGTGAGTTTAAAATCTATGCCATCAGTGCGTTCAATTTGAACAGGGATAAGCGGGCAGTCAAATTTTTGCGCAAGCTGAATAAAGGCCGGGCTGGTCATGGCAGGCCTGCCGAAAAACGGCACGGCAAGTCCCTGATTATATTTCTGATCGATCAGAACACCGAGCTTTCCGCCTTCCTTTAAAACACGCACCATATCGCGCACGCCGACTTTGCTTTTGGGGATGTTGTCGATATGTCCGCCTTCCATGCGGGCACGATCAAGAAGCTTCTCGCTATAGGGGTTATTCGGTGCGCGGTAGAGGGAACGCATCTGGTTATTCAGTTTCGCATTCAGCGCCGGGGAAATAAGCTCCCAGTTCGCCAGATGCGCAGAAAATAAAACGGCTTCTCCGGTAAGATTATTTAAATGCTCTTCCCCCTCATAGGTAAGATGGTTTTGAACGATATATTGGATATGCGGATACTCACCCATCACGCGTCCCAGATTATCCCACATATCTTTCAGGATAGTTTTATGCTCTGCGGGTGCTTTATCCGGAAAGGCGTGTTCAATATTTTTAAGCGCTTTGCGCGAAGCGGCAAGGCGCGGGCCGATTGTCCGCCCAAGCCATCCGCCAAAATTACTCGCTGTTTCAGGCCCAAGACATTTAAACAGGCCAAACAGGAGATAGAGCAGGGCCGCTTCGGCCAGATAGCGCAGGTTTTTCATCACGAGCCTAAGAGTGCAGCCGTGCCTTTAAAAAATCAAGCAGGGCAGGTGTATTGTCAAAAACCATATGCACAGGCAGGGTTTTGACCCTGTCTTTCAAGGTCAGTGGCAGGCGGACATAGTCTTTTTCTGTTGTGATGAGCTCAGCCTTCATCTCTTCAGCTTTATCTAAAAGAGGCAGGATATCTTTTTCCCGGTAAGGGTGATGATCTGCAAAGATATGTGTTTGCACAATTTCCGCGCCGCATGTTTGAAGCGTATCAAAAAATTTCTGCGGCTGACCGATACCTGCAAAGGCAATAACTGGATTATTAAGTGATATATTTTCTTCAGGCTTTATAGAGGCTTTGAAAACGGGTTTGTCTGTTTCAAATGGAAGCGGTGTGTCTCCAAGCACAATCAGCGCATCTGTTTTTGCAAGAGCCGTCTCGACTGGTTCGCGCAACGGGCCAGCGGGAATAAGATGTCCATTGCCAAGTCCCTGCGCCGTATCAAACACAAGAAAGCTTATATCTTTTTGAAGCTGATAATTTTGTAAGCCGTCATCCATGAGAATAATATCATTTCCGCCAGCTTCTGCCAGGCGTGCGCCGAGATCGCGTTTGCGGCTGACAATCGTTTGTGCATATTGCGCATGCAGTAATGCTTCATCCCCGACCTCCTGCGCGCTGTGAAACTGCGAGGCAACAAGTGTCGGCCCTTTCAGCTTGCCGCCATAGCCGCGCAATAAGACAGCCGAGTTGACGCATAGATCATTTTCTTTAAGTAAGTTTGCAAGTGCCTGCACGGCAGGCGTTTTGCCTGCGCCGCCGGAGATAACATTGCCGACACAGATAACAGGCAAAGAGCTTTTATAAGCGTCTTTTGCCGTTTTGCTATGCATATATGCGGCGGCTTTGTATAAATAGGCGGCAGGTGCAAGCGCTTTTGCGGCAAGTGCATCTTTATCAAACCAGAAGGCAGGCGTTCTTTGCATGATGTTACGCCGCCTTGTCTTTGATCTGTGGAAGCGCCGCCAGAACCGGTTTTAACTGTGTCATCACAGTCTCGATAATATGCGTCTTTTGCCGAGCAAACGCGCCTGCTTTTTCGACTTGGCTCTGAAGATAATCCGGTTCGCTGAAAAGCTGTCGTAGCGCGCCTGTCAGATGGGTTTGTGTTTTCACCTGTAATAGGGCGTCCTGATCCAGCATATCATCGAGGATTTGTTGCTGGAACTGGACGTTCGGCCCGGTCAGCACGGTGCATTCAAGCTGCGCCGGTTCAATCAGATTATGGCCGCCGCCGCCATCATGACTAAAAGAGCGGCCGACAAACACAATTTTGCCAAGCCGGTAAAACAACCCCATTTCCCCAAGCGTATCGGCGATGTAGATATCGGTGCTATGTGCCGGAGGTGTTTTATCAGATGTGCGGCGCGTAGCTGTCACGCCCATGATGGTCAACTGATCTTCAATCTCCACGCCGCGGTGCGGGTGACGCGGCACAATGATTGTCAGTAAATCCGGAAACTCTTCCGCCAGGTCCATATGCACCCGCGCGGCAAGTTCTTCTTCCCCTGCATGAGAGCTTGCATAAACCCAGAGCGGACGGTTATGGGTGGCTTTTGACAAAGTGTTCAGATCTTCTTCGATATAAGGCAGAGGTGGCGCGCTATATTTCAGATTATCTGTTGCCATTGCTTTTTGCGCACCGAGGCTCGTATAACGCTGTGCATCCTTATCTGTCTGGGTCAGGATGATCTGAAAGCTTTTGAGAATATTCCGGGCCAGTCCAGGCAGGCGTTTCCAGCGCGTATAGGAGGCATCCGACAGGCGTGCATTAATAAGCGCGCAGGGGATCGCCCGGCTTTGAATTGCCATCAGCATATTCGGCCAGAGCTCTGATTCCATCCAGAGCGCTGCATCGGGCGTCCAGTGATTAAGAAAATGAGATACCCATCCCGGATGATCGAGCGGCACATATTGATGAAAGGCGCGGGCGGGCAGGCGTTTTTCCATCAGCTCCGCAGAGGTCACGGTGCCTGTTGTCACAAGGATATTCAGGCCAGGGTAAGCCTCCAGCAGGGCGTCAATCAGGATCAGCGCAGATTGTGCCTCCCCAACACTCGCTGCATGCAGCCAGATCAGCGGTCCATCAGGACGGAGCCGGGCAGGGGTGCCCATGCGCTCGCTTAGGCGCGCCGGGTCTTCCTTGCCGCGCGCGGATCTCCGGGCCAGGAGCTGTTTGAGCACCGGGCCGCTGCAGGACATAATCGCTTTATAGACAGAATATAACAAAACAGCCCGTTTATAGGGCTGCTGTGCTTAAAAATCAAAGAGATTAGTTTTTATAAGCATTCGCCGCCAGTATAGGTGCAGCCCGGATTTGTACAAAATCCATCGGGCTCTCCGCTGGAATCTGTACCGGAAAGGACAACGGTTACGCCTGTCATAATGGCAGGTGTGTCATCACCGCAGGCGCCCGGTTCCACCATTTTCCGGACTTCTTCGAAGGCTTTTTTCGTTGGGTTTTGGAATTCATAGAAAAAATCGTTCATATTGTTAGCGCGATTATAAGTGGTTTCCCATTTGCTGGCAGTCATATTACTGCATAAAGTTGGCCAGATACGGACATCCTCATATGTGGTATAGCCCGGAACATCATCAACTTTACTATTAGGGCCTTTTTCAATCGTGACGAAAGGATGAAAGCTGTCGGAAACAAACTCATCTTCAGCGAAATTCAGACATTTACTCGCCATCCAGACTTCGGCCATAACTCTACAATTCGAATAATTATTTCCATTTTCAGTCGTGACTTCCGGTGCGTTTCCAAGATTGGTTATGCCGGGTGGCTTTTGCATCTTAGGCGCCCTGCCACTCAAAAAATCAGGATCATAATTTGACTCTAAGTAAGATTTCATAGCATCAAAGACGGCGGTTTTAATCGCGTGGCCCTGACCTTCCGGGTTTTCAGTGCGTGCTATGATCGGATCACCAAAGTAATTTGTATGTACAAAAATATCGCCTAGATTTTTTGCAGCATGATTTAGGAATTTATCAAAGCAGGTATATTCCAAAACGCTATCCGGTTTGAAAATCAGGTTCTGGTTTTGCATGATTTCACGCTCGGCTTCCAGCCAGGCGCGTTCCTTCATGGTTGTCCAATAAGCCGGATCGCAGGCTTGTTCGGCAATTTCACCGCTTTGTGCAAAAGCGCTAAACGGCAAAAAAGTTACCGAAAAAATAGAGGCGGCGATTAAAAAGGTTCTTTTCATTTTTTGTTCGTCCTTCTTTTATTCTATCGAATTTGGGGCCGTAAGCGCAAACCTTTTGGACTTTTTCCCCTTTTTTTACCTATTGGCACCCACCCTGGCGGGCATAAGAGCAGCCAGCATTTGTACAGACAGCATCCGGGAATTTTTGTAATTCCCCGCTCACCGTACGTCTGGAAACCGTCACGCCTGTATTAACCGTTAGGGTACACCCTTTTTCTCCAAGGATTTTATCAATATGGCTCACGATATCATCACGTAAGACGTCTTTTCCCTGGGCAATATCGATATTTTCTTGTGTTATGCTTGTATCTCCGCAAGCCATACCGGGCGGCAGGGCATCGCGCGGGTCTTCATCCATGAGTTCTTCGAATGTATAAAAGACTTTTGGGTCATCAAAATTTTCGCATCGGGAGAGTTCCCAGACGCGCTGCATAATATTGCAGTTTGCTGAAAAGGGATCGGCAAAAATTCCTGAAGCGCCGCCGAGATAATTATGATTGAAATTTGCACTAGCATAGGTTTGTGGGGCATTAGGCATATTCTGGACAAACCCACTGCTAGGCAGATTATAGGCGCTCTTGACGGCTGACGTAATCGCTGCATCAAGTGAACTGTCTCCAAGTGTAAATTCCATTCGGGATTGCGCAGATTTTTGGTAATGTTTGCTGCGTCCGCTAATATCGACATCCAGATTATTCCAGGCATCCGTTTCACTGAAAATAGGACCGGCATTATTTTCGGTATTACGAAGCATGGCTTCCATGCAGGCATACATCAAAATACTGTCCGGTTTGCGGATGAAGGTCTGGTTCATGACATTTTCGCGCCGCGCTTCAAGTAGCGCCTGGTTGGTCATGGCATTCCAGGTATCTGTAGCACAGCCTGTGAGCTCATCTTCTTCCTGCGCGCCCGCAGGAAGAGCTATCAGCATCAGGGCGATGCAGATCAGGCATAAGGGGAATCGTTTCACCATCTTTTCATTTTATCCTGAAAAGGCGCCGGCGCGCAAAAACAGTTATTCAGTGCTAACGTACTGAAAGTACTGGTTAAGGGCAATAAAAAGAGGAAAATCAGGCTTAAGCGGCCGGTAGATCGATATCCAGGATGGACATATTGAAATCGTAAGAGGTTTCTCCATCCTCTACATTTTTATAGACCAGCCCGATAAACTCCCCGTTTAAAAGGATTTCGATTGAATCCGGTGTCTGGGAACGCGGACGCACGGCAATGTTATCATTGCTGAAGGTAGAGCGCATATAGGCCTGCACGCGGATCAGTTCATCAGGTGTGAATTCCATTTTATTTAAATCCTTTATCAGAGTTTATTCAGACTATCTTTTAAGCGGCCCGGCACATGAAATCAAGAGGAAAGCCCGCTGCGGACAGCCTCCTCGCAGATCTGCGCGAGCTCTTTTCGGTTCTGATGCTCTGAAAGTTCAATGGTCTTATGAAAGATAATTTCAAGCATTACACCGTTTAAGCCTGCAAAGTTCCATAAATGAGGTGGTAATTCAATATCTCCATGATAGGCATAAAGATCTCGAAGGGCAGGCGTATCTGCTGTCTGGCCGTCAATGGCAAGCAGATTGAGTGTCACGGGCTGGAGGGTCAAATATGAAAGACCAGCAGTCTCAAAAGCCGCGAAGAGGGAGGATTTGAACGGCAAGACAGTATGCCCGTCTGAAGACGTGCCTTCCGGAAAGAGGATCATATGCATGCCCTCTTTTAGTCTTTCCTGAAAATCTTTTTGCCCTTGTACTGCATGGCGGGTATTACGGCTGACAAATAGGGTGCGTTGTAATTTGGCTAAAAGCCCGAAAACCGGCCAGCCCGCAACATCGGTTTTGGCAATAAAGGACCCCGTTATAACGCTTCCAAGCACCGGGATGTCAAGATAAGACAGGTGGTTACAGACAAAGAGCGTTTGTTCATCTGTATGCGGCTTTCCTGTTATTTGCACTTTAATGCCAAAGAGCTTGCAGGTAATACGGTGAAACAGTTTGGGCAATATGTAAGCAGCGCTCCCTTTCGTCAAAATAAGCACAGCGGCTTGCAGCGGGATGCTAACAAGACACATCAGGCCATAGAGCGTTAGTCTAAAAGCGGCTTTGAGGCTGCGGATAAAGTTCATATGTGTCAGGCTAGGAGCGGCTTTGCGCTGCAAGTTTTTCAGAAATAGCCTGCGTTTTGGGGATAACCTTATCGGTTTCGCGCTGGTAATGTTTAACGTAGCGTTCAGTCACTTGCAGGGTCGGCATGACGATGCACACATCCACGCTGTTCCATTGGCGGTCGATAAAGGCCCCATCCCCGATGCTCGCCCCGAGGCGCAAATAACCTTTCACCAGCGGTGGTAATTTGGCGAAGATCCGCTTGGCATCCAGCTCTTCTTTCGGGATAAGATTCATATCAATGCGGTGCTGGGGGAGAACGACCGGCCGCAGCGCTTCTTCCGCCAGGTGATAGTGATACAGATAAGAAAGCTCTTTTTCGATTGTGCTGACATCCGTGCCCGGAAAACTCGCGCAGCCGAACATAAGACCGATCTGGTGTTCAGCAACATAGTCTGCAATAAAGCCCCACATCTTTTGAATAAGGGCGCGTGTACGATAGGGTTCAAGCACACAGGACCGTCCAACCTCAAGTAATTTCTCGCCTGATTTTTGAAGGGCGGTAATATCATATTCATCGCTGGTATAAAAATGTCCGTATTTGTCTGCAATTTCCTGGCGCAGAAAACGGTAAGTGCCGACAATCTGTTCGTCCGGATTTTCGATACTATTATCGATCACGATCAGGATATCCGCAGCCTCATCAAATTCATTGATGTCGCGTCGCAGCTTTTTCATTTCCGGGCTCGGAATGGCATCAAGCTCTTCATAAAAAACGCGGTACCGCAGGCGCTGTGCAGCTTCGATTTCATCCTGGTTTTGGGCAAGCCGGAAGGTGACGGTTTCAAGATTGATTGGCTTTTCAGATGATGTAGACACCCAAATATATTCTTTCTTTAAAACGTATAATAGTGGGTGCGTTTTACAGATTTTTGCCCCCAGGCGCAATCCTAAGCGCTGGTGGATGCAAGTTCAAGGGAATAGGGGAAACCATGCACAAATGGCGGAATAATAGGGCCTGAGCCGGTTTTATGTGTGCCGGGCAGGGGGTTTTATACACAGAAATAGCCAAGAACTTATGAAATTATAAAGTTTATCGTATTTTTTCCAAAAGTTTGTGTTGACAGTGAGAGGGGTCTTTCCTATAAATAAGACATTACTGAATAAACTTTTAAAAGTAATAAGAGGGTTTGACGGTAATAGAGGTATGTATTCCCCACACACATTAAAAACGCCTCCGGTTTTTCCGGGGGCGTTTTTTAATTTTGATCAGCTTTTGGTTTTAACGGCTGCATCCGCCGGCGCATCCGCCGCTTCCATTATTGGCACATCCACCGCCGACATCGCAGGCCGTTGTGGCAGAAGAAGATAAATCATTCGGATCGATACTTTTTTCGGCCTGAATTGCAGCTTCACTTGGTCCACCGCCCGGAAGCCTGGTATAGGGCAGGCCGTCCCGGTTAACAGTGAGATAGCATTTATCTGTCCCTTGTTCCTGATGCCGCTTAAGTTCCTCGGAGCGAAGCGCTGCATAAATTACTTCATCTTTCGCATATGTAAGTGCCTGTGCAGTTGTTACTAACGGTGCATCAAAATTAGACAGGATCACATTTTCTATTTTCTGTCCGTCCTGAAGTATCTTTGGCGGGTTTTTCAAAATCACATGATCCGTGCGCGCGGTAGAAGAGCTGACGCCGATAAAGTCATCCGTTTCAATCAGAATATCTGCCTGTGTTTGTGTCACGCTTAAGCTTCCATCATCTGCTTGCCAGACAGTCCAGATAATAGGCGTGCCGTCTTGGGTATAATTTACAGTTGAGCGCGGCAGCCTGCGCACATTATTCATTTCAGTGTGTATAATTTTCGCCGTCAGCTTATGGTGTAAGATATCCGGGTCATGCACATCTTCATTCAAGGCAAACACAAGACGCGTTCCTGTCAGTGCGGAAATTGTTTTTTCGGCGCGCGCTGTGAAAGGTAAAAGCGTATCACCGGATGCATCAAATAAATAAATATCAGATACGCTCTCAAGGCGTTCAATATCTGCTTCATCCATTTTTAAAGAAGCTGTTTTCCCGTCTTTAAAAGCAAGCTTGCCGATTGTTTCATAGACTGTCAGCGGTCCTATGGACGGGCCTACAACTTCATATGTGCCGAGTATTTCAGCAGAAGATACATTGTCCGAGAAAGTTATGTGTTCGCCGGGTTGGGGGGATTGCGGCGTTTTTAAAAAAGAATGTCCGATCCAAAATCCACACAGCCCCAGCACGATTAAAAACAGCGCCGGAAGTAAAGTGGATTTAAAAGCCTTCAAATGATCACCTGATAAAAACGTGGACTTCGCTGCTGCGGGCATCTGCACTTTGCGCAGCGCTTAAGTTGATTTTATCCATGGGAATGCCCATTTCTTCGAGGCTACGCATAACCTGCTCTGCATTGCGGCGGGAGCGTGTATTTTCAATCGCAACTTGCGCGGCATTACCCGATTGCGGGTAGACGGCAACCAGTTCAATATTCGCGCCCGGATATCTGCTTAAAGCTTCATTGACCGCCATATAAACAGGCTGTTTGTAATTCACATCCGGGCGGTCGAACCGGATTTTGGCCAAAGGCGTACGTCCGGATGGCGCAGATGTCATAGAAGAGGTTCGTCCGGCCATTGGGGCAAAGCCCGCAGGCGTTGCACTCATGGAAGAGGCGGGGCTTTGCGTAAAGGCCGCATTTTCAAAACCGCGGCTACGCAAAGACTGGCCGAACATATTTCCGGTCGTGACACCCATGGAAAGGGTCCGCAGGTTATTCCGCTCGCTTGCTAAAAAAGCGTTGGTACGAGACAGCCTGTCACTGCTTTCAAGCTGAAGCCGTTCAATCAAAACCAGAACGCCGTTGATCTGATCTTCCAGTTGCGCCAGACGTACATGATCTTCTTCAATCGCACCGGAGAGCGCATAGGTAGAACGCGCAGCCTCTAATAAGAAAGAGGCCATAGAAGCAAGTTCTGCAACGCGCACGCTGGTACCGTTTACATTCGTGATGTTATTGGAAATTTGATCCAGGGCATCCTGCGCTTCATTCAGCCGGGCGATCAGGCGCGGGTTGCCGGGCGTGGTGCCGGACTGCAGCGCCGTATTAATCGTGGCCACGCTGGCATTGTACCGGGCGGCAGCTTGCTGGTTATTTGTATCGGCGCTTGAGATCGCTTCGGCAACACCGTTCAAACGGGTTTGAAGTGCAAATAAATCACTGCGCATCTGGTCGATCTTACGCCCAACCGGGGTTTGCATCTGGTCAAAGTAAGCGGCCCCGGAGATCTGATCCGGGCTGATTTCAGGTGCTTTAGACGGGCGGGAATAAATCGGGGCTGTCGGCACGGCGGCCACATCCGGGGTCACAGGGTCATTGGTAATCACCAGGACCGGTTTTTCAGTCATATCAATTTGTGCGAAGGCCGGAAGGGCTGTGCCTGCCACAAGGCCTGCGGCCAGGCTTACGGCTAAGCATAGAGTGTGCGCACGCTTTTTTTGGGTCATCTGTTTCAATTTAAGGCTCGTCTCTTCGGATTTTACAGTTGCACACATTTTGAACCCATTCTTTTCAAAGGCAATTTTCATTTTACCGTTTGCCCGGAGCGCTGCGCAAACTTGGCGGAAAAACAGCTTCTAAACACAAACGCGGTAATCTCGCTACCACACCGCAAAAGCCCTGATCTGTCAAGCCGAACAATGGATTACACCAAAATTAGCCACAGATGTCATATTCCGGGCAGACGCGCACATAAAGCTTGCAAACCGCCCTGTCCATAGGGTAGTGTCTGCGCCATCTCATGCGCCTGTAGCTCAACTGGATAGAGTATCTGACTACGGATCAGAAGGTTGGGGGTTCGAATCCTCCCAGGCGCGCCAGCTTTTCCCTAAAAAATTTTAATCTATGCTGCCTGCGCGCGCGGTTGCGGTTCAACAATCGTGAAAACTTCGGCATTCACCTGCATTGGCTGTGCGTAAATGACATCTGCTGATAGAAGCGGGAGCGTGGCAACGGGCTTGAATTTGGCTTTGAAAGAGTCCAGGCTTTGCAATTCCGATCCACCGAGGTTCAAACGCCTGATCCCGTTTTCAAGAAGTTTTATGCATAGAATAACAGTTTGATAATCTGACAACCCATTTACGTTTTTAAAATCGCCAACATTTATAAATGAATTGGCCGTGTCTTGCTGAGTTTGATCCCAAGCGCAAAAACCAAGTGGGCGATGTCCCTGTTTGAATAAAAGCCCTTTTGTCTGCTCGGGGTTTTGCTCCACGATTTTGAAGTATTCATGATAAAAATCAGACATATCGGGTGTATCTTTTTCGTCCATAATCATTGCGCCCTCCCAGAATTTGAGCGCGGCTCTCATGTATCTTAAGCCGTTCTCGGCATTTAGTGGTACGCATTCAATATCTCCATTATGTTTTTTAAATCTTTTTCGAAGCGTCTTGAAATTGCCGCCTTCCATTTTACTCACTGTTTCAGTATCGAGAATGCGCACAGGGTAACGCCAATCTAGCGCTGTTTCTTCTGTTAAAACGATACCGGACACAGGAGAGTAGGTGATTTCAGCCAATCGTTTTCTTAGGGCTTTTAAATCTTCCTCAGTATATCGTGCAAGTTGAAAACCGTTTTTAGGTGGTTTCTCGGTATTTAAAAACGAAGCTGTCAGTTCATAATCGGCTTTTCCCAGTTCAGGAAAAATGATTTTACGATCTTCTATGTGGGGGTGATCACATAAGACAAATAATGAATGCTCACCCCTATAGACATAGGCGCCTCTGCGACCCGTTATCATGTAATATAATGGTGAATTTAAATAGCTGTCTAATTTAGCTTTATCTTCACCTGATAAGGTAGATTTCAAAAATTCAAAACTTAGTATGCTCATTTTCCCCAACACAACTTTAGGTTGCTATTTATGGAGAAAAAAAGTTAAAAAATGTTAAAACTCAACAGAATTCAAAGGGTGCATATATATGTATGGTTGTTTTATTTCTGTAAGACTATGCCTGTTCTTTAGTCTTCCCGGGGGTTTGGCGGGATGAGGGCGTTTTCCCACAGATATTCGAAGCGCTGCTTTTCATCTTCATAAATGCTTTTATTTTCAATGAGTAAGCATACATTTCCGTTCCAGAATTGTAGGGCTATTTTACCCCCATAGACGAAAGACATCACACCGGATTTATAGATTTCTTTTGGAAGCCAGCGATAGCTTTCCGGCTCTTGTATAAAAAATGTATCCCCTTCACATACTAAGATGCGCTCTCGAATGTTGCGCTCTTTTAGTCTTCTTAAATGGGCGGTTAGCTCTTCGGGATGTTTTTGAAACACTGGACGTTCATCCACATGTGAAATGAGGACTTCGCCCCCCCTGTCTTTTAGGGTGTTATAAACGTCATCCCAGACATCCACATACATGGTATCTCCCTCAAGAAGCTGGAAAATTGTCTGTCGCTTTTGCACGCCGTAATCCCCGACAAACTCGATTCCGCGCTGTTCGAGGGCGTCACGGATCTTGGCCATATTATCAGCCCGGGGATTGAATAATCCGCTTTCAAAATGAGTGATAGCTGTTTTGGACAGATTGCAGTCTTCGGCCAATTCGGCCTGTTTCAGGCCTATAAAACTGCGCGCGGCGCGGCATTGTTCTTTTGTAATCATATCAAAATAATCTAAGGTTAAATTTAGTTAATTTAAGATCATATTAGTATACATAATAAAACATAATTTAATTTAGGACATGTTATATATTATGTGAGGGCATTTTATATTGCATACTTTAGCATGTTCGGTAGACTGAAGAAATAGTTTTTGTGTTTAACATAATTTATTAGGGGATGGAAAAATGTGTGATCTACAAAAAGGTAAAGATGTTAAAAACATTGTTCTTGTGAAAATGGCGCATGAGCGTTGCTTGATATATATCCAGGCAGCCTGTGCGATTTTGCACCTATATCAGGACGGGCAGGGAGAAGACGTTGTTCAGATTGAAAATCTGATGCATTTGCTCAATCTGATGACCTCTGAGTTTAATAATCTGGAAAATATGCTGGATGAGCAGGTGAGCGGGCTGTGGATGCAGCAAGCTGCCGAAAACGGCATAAGCGTTACGTAAACATAAGGCAGGTTTTTCTTAACCATTTTGCACTAGTCTTGAGAGTGGACAAGCGTATCTCTGGTCGTTTCGGCTCACTCTTTCCAACTCATGTGCAGATTTAATGGGATCTAAGGATAAACAAGACACGCTCTCGAATGATATCGGCCTCGTGATTGAGGGCGCGGAAGGCTTGTTTTCTGTTGAGGAGAAAAACTTCCTGCAAGAAAACCAGGCTGCGCCGCCGCCCTCTGTTGAAGAAGCGCCTGTATCAGATGTACCGCTTGAAAACCGGGATATTCATGTCAATGAAGATAGCGAGTTTATTTCTGCCAAAGAAAAAGACACGTTCTTAAACAATATTGATACGGACCAGGTCAACGCGCAGGCGCAGGCAAACCGTCCGCGTATTGGTGAGCGTTTGGTGGCGATGGGGCTAATCACGGCTGACCAGCTCAATGTGGCGCTTCAGGAAAAGAAAATCTCAGGCAAGCTTCTCGGGGAGGTTCTTGTTGATCTTGGGTTTATCACGCAAGAAACCCTGACCACGTTTCTGGCCGAAACATCCGGCTTTGATGTTTTCGACCCACAACAAACACTTGTTGATAGTGAAGCGGTTGAACTGATTTCAAAAGAGTTAGCGCAGCTGCATAAAGTCTTGCCGCTTTCCATTAACGGCAATGAGCTGCGTATTGCGATGACCGATCCCTATGATGTGGTGGCGCTTGATACGTTGCGCCGCTATCTGCCAAAAGGGATCAATTTCAAACCGCTTTTAATTTCGCAGGCTCATCTCTCCGATGCGCTGGATGCAGCTTACGGCTATGCGAGTTCCATTGCCGACATTATTAAAGAGCTTGAAGGTGAGGGTGAAACCAAGCTCGATCTATCAGGTCTCAGTGAAGATAAAGCCTATACCCATCCGGTTGTCCGGCTTGTGAACGCGCTTATTTTTGAAGCAGTGAAAATCGGCGCGTCTGATTTGCACTTTGAGCCGGAAGAAAACTTTGTGCGCCTGCGCTATCGCGTGGACGGCGTTTTATTCACCGCCCAGATTTTGCACCGCCAGCACTGGAGCGCGATTTCCCAGCGCCTCAAAATCATGGCGCATCTGAACATTGCTGAAAAACATGCCCCGCAGGACGGGCGCATCAAAATGAACATTGCCGGGCGTGATGTTGATTTTCGTGTATCTTCTTTACCGACTGTACATGGCGAAAATATCGTCATGCGGATTTTGGACAAGCAGTCCGGCATTATTGCGCTGTCCTCTGTTGGATTTTCTTCGGCCAATTTAGAAAAGATCAAAATCGTTCAGGAAAAACCCGAAGGGATTATTATTGTCACCGGCCCGACAGGCAGCGGGAAAACAACCTCTCTTTATTCTATGCTCAATGAAATCAGCTCGGTCGATGTCAATATTCAAACGCTGGAAGATCCGGTGGAATATTCTTTACCGATGATCCGCCAGACAGCCGTCAAAGAAGGCGTGCTTGACTTTGCAGACGGGATCCGCGCGATCTTGCGTCAGGACCCGGATATTATCTTTATCGGGGAGATCCGCGATGAAATTACCGCGCAAATGGCGCTGCAGGCCTCTATGACCGGGCACCAGGTGTATACAACCTTGCACACGAACGATTCTTTCGGGGCGATCCCGCGTCTTTTGGATTTGGGTCTGAAGCCAAGCATGCTGGCCGGGAATGTGATCGGGATTATGGCCCAGCGTCTGGTCCGTAAACTCTGCCCGCATTGTAAAACACCTTATACACCTGAAGATGAGGAAAAATTCCTGCTCGGATTACAGGATATTCACAAACCTGAAATCTTCCGGGCCAATCAGGGCGGATGTGAACATTGCGGCGGGCAGGGCTATAAAGGCCGGGTGCCTGTTATTGAGGTCCTAGTCTTTGATGAAGACCTGGATGAGATCGTTGCCCGCGGCGGCTCCCACCTGGATATCAAGGCCGTGGCCGCGCAAAAAGGCTTTAAATCCATGCGCGATGATGGCGTGTTGAAAGTTGTTTCGGGCGAAATCTCCGTTGAAGCGCTCTCCCGCGTGGTTTCGCTTCGCAAATGGGGCCGCTAACAGCCCTCTGCCGCTTCTTCTTATCTTCAGATATAATAAAGGTCCGTGCAGAGATTCTCTTTGCGCGACATGAGTCTTACGCAAGGTTTGCCCGAAACACAAAATGGACCGCTACCGTTATAAAGCCATCAATCAAAAAGGCCGTTCTGTCCGCGGTGTGATTTCCGCTGCCAATGAGCAGGACCTCTCTCAGCAGCTTGAAGCCAGCGGCCTCACCCTCGTGCAAAGCCGCCCGATGGCGGCAGGTGAGGGGCTTAAATCCGGCGGGCTCTTTAGCGGTGAACTTTCTTTCATGAAAGGGGAGATTAATACCCGCGATCTGATGCAAACCTTTACGCATCTCTCTCAAATGATCCGCGCGGGCATTCCGCTTTTAGAATGCCTGTCCGATTTACGTGATGCGTCTGAAAAACCGATTATGCGGGATTTGCTCTCTGATTTACACCGGGGCGTCACGGAAGGGCAATCTTTATCCCGCGCGATGCAGGATCATCCGAAAACATTCAAACCCCTCATGATCTCTATTATCGGCAGTGGTGAAGAGACAGGGGATTTACCTCAAAGTTTCGATCAGCTCGCCAAACATTTGAAATGGGCGGATTCAATGCAGGCAAAAATCAGGAAAGCGACCGTCTATCCATCCATTCTTCTGGTCTTTGTGCTGGTGGCGGTCACAATCATGATGACATTGGCTGTCCCGCAAATTGTTGAGTTTTTGGAAGATTCAGACCGCGAGCTGCCAATCTATACGGTGTCTCTCATGGCGGTGTCCAATTTCTTTGTTCATAACTGGTGGGCGGTTCTGGGCGTGCCTTTAGGTATAAAACTATTTGTCACATTTGGCCGTGTTCTCTCAAGTACACTCGCTTACAATCTGGATATGTTTGGGCTGCATGTACCCGTCATTGGTCCGGTGGTGCGTAAAATTAACATTGCCCGTTTTGCGCAGACTTTTTCTGCTACTTTTTCAAGCGGGGTGGATATCCTCAAATCTCTTGAAATTGCGAGCACGACGGTGACGAATATTGCGCTTTCCGATGCGCTTGAAGGCGTGCAGGACTCTGTGCGTTCCGGAAGCTCTCTTGCTGAAGCCATGAAAGATAGCGGCGAATTTCCAATGATGGTCGTGCGGATGGTCAAGGTCGGGGAGAATGCCGGTACATTGCCCGAGGTTTTAACGCAGGTATCCGAGTTTTACGCTGAAGATGTTGATGAAGAAATCCAGAAAGTGATTGCCATGATCGAGCCCTTTTTAACCATCGTGCTTGGCGGTATGATGCTCTGGATTGTTCTTGGCACATTCGGACCGATTTACGGCAACTTTGATATGGTCAGTACGTATTAAAAAAATGGTTTTGTCTTTTTTATTTCCGGCGCGTTGTGTTCTCCTGATGGGGGATGAAGCTATTCGCGTTTATGATACGCAGGCCGACGGAGCAAATCTTGTGGATGCCGTGCCGTGGTCGGCGGAAGATTTTGAAGATACGCTTTCTGATCTCATTTCAAATCGCTGTAAGGGAAAACCTGTTCTGATCGTCAATGACATGGTCGAACAGCATTACCGCAAAGAGCGCGTGCCGGTGGCCACTCCTTTTGACCGCGCGGCTATCGTGAAACGTAAACTGGCTGGCTTGTTTCAAAATTATCCTGTACGTGCGGCGCTTGGTTTAAAAAGACGCCGGACGCCTGGCGCGGCCAAGCTTGGGCGAAACATTCCCGGGCGGATGTATTTATTTGCAGGCATGCCTGTTACCGAAGCGCTGAAGAAAACCATGAAAGCGATTGAAAAATCGATGGCGCGTCTCAACGGGTTTGTATTCCTGCCGGTGGAGAGCGCCTCTATGGTCAGCCGTCTGGCACTCAAAATCCGCGGGACTACACCGCAAGAAGATATGACACGCTGGACGATTTTTATCGGTCAGCATCATGGCGGCGGGCTGCGTCAGATTGTTGTGCGCGATGGAGAACTTGCGCTTACCCGGATGACGCCGATCATTGATACGGACCTTAACCCGGATGACTGGGCGCGCGATGTCGTCCAGGAATTTAAATCAACCATGGGCTACCTGGCGCGTTTTGGGTATGAGGCACATGACGGGCTGGATATTATCGTTGTCTGCGGGAACGCACCGACAGCTTATTTCGAAAGACATTTCCAGACAGACGGAACACTCCACCTCATGTCTTCTCTGGATGTTGCTGATAAACTCGGCCTGCAGATTACAGCGCAGGATGATATCCGCTATGCCGATCCAATCCATGCAGCCTGGATCGGTCAAAAGCGTTCTTTTGCGTTGCCGCTCACGCCTGATTTTTACACCCGCATCGCTGTACCGCGCGAAGCCGTTTTATTTTGTATGGTGCTTTTGGCAGGGGCGATTGCGTGGCTTGGCTTTAACATTTTCTTTGACATGCAAAAAGCAAGTGCTGTTCGTAATGATCTGATTTATGCCCAGCAACAGCAGGCAATGGCGCGCACCAATCTCGAGCAGGTTAAGCAGCGCGAAGATGAAACAGGGTATAATTTTCTCAAAGTTGAAAATGTTCTGGATATATATGAGCGTATAAATTCAGGCCGGATTGATACTGAAAATCTGATACGCAGGCTTGGCATCGCACTGCGTCCGGGGATTTGGTATACCTCTATGCGCGTTGAACAATCGCGTAATCCTGAATTTAGATCTTTTGATCAAAATGCGGGTACTGATCCCGTCCGCAGTTTTTATGATATTTCTTTAGAAACACAACTTGATGAAACAATGACAGCGGATGAAGCGTTCCGTCTGGTGAACAGGCTTCAGCGTAATCTGCGTCAGCTCTTTCCGGATACGGAAGTTGTTGTCACGCGTCACATTGCGGACGTTAATTATTCTGCGCGTATGTCCGGCCAGGCAGATGAACAAAACAGATCGGAAGAGCGTGTGTCACGTTCTGCCAGTCTCATGATACGGGGGCTTTCATTATGACGGCAGGTGATTTTGCAACTTTAATCGGACCAAGGCGCATGATGATGTTTTTATGTGTGCTTGGTGTGTTTGCAGCGCTCATCGCCTTTTACTACGCGTATCTATTGCCGCAGATTGATAAGATGGAAACGGACTATTATAAAGTCCGCCAGGATATTTCAGCAATTGAAGATGTCATTGGCGGTCACCGTACGGCGTTTGAAGCTTTTTCAGACAGGCGGACACCGTATGATGAAATTGTAAAGGATGGTTTTTTAAAGCCGCAGCGCCGTTTAGAGCTTGCACAGACATTCGCAGACCTTCAGGAAAATCTCGGCCTGTTGAATCTACGCTATGATATTTTACCTGCACAGATGGAAGAATCCGAGCAGGCGCAGGAGATTAATCACCGTCTCATGAGAACGGACATGACGATCGAGGTTGATGCATTTTTGGACCAGGACATCGTCAATTTTGTCAAAGCGCTTAAAGACAAACTACCCGGTCATGTGCGGATCAGTTCTTTATCGCTTACCCGGCGCGGGCCTTTGGATCAGCAAGCGCTGGAGCAGATTTCGGAAGGCAACAAACCGCTTTTGGTGCAGGCGGAAATGCGCGCCAGATGGCATAGTCTTGTTGCAAATGAGGATTTACCCGATGCTGACGGGCAGGAGGCAGGGCTGGAATGAGATATATTTTCTGTCTTTTAATCGGTTTTGCGTTTCTTGGTACAGCATTACCTGCAGCTGCGCAGGAGGCTCCGCCGAATGACTCTTCTTTTCTTTCCAGGTTTTTATTTAGTCAGGAGGAAATTGAAAAACTAAAACAGGCTTTGGGCGGTGCCTTTAAGCGCGCACCGGAAGTGCCGCAATCTGCAGAACAAGATGATGATGCGCCTGCTGCAGAGTATCCGCGCATCGTCTCTATGTCCGGTCTGATTTATACCGGGCCGCAGGATTGGACGTTCTGGCTGAACGGCGTTCGGGTCACACCGGATAAAATGATGGACGAGCTTCAAAATCTCTATGTCACAAAACACTATATTGATTTCAGCTGGCTGGATCGACAGACCAATCAGCTTTATCCGCTTCGCCTGCGCCCGCATCAGAGCTTTCATCTGGATACGAAGGTTTTCTTCACAGGGGCCCATCCGGGCCAGCCTGTGGAAAAGCCTGTGGAATAAATGTGAGAGAATCAGTTTATCTCATTGATAAATAACAAAACTTTCAGAATTCACAAGAGTCCTGAAATTTGCTATTCTATAAGCGAATAGTCTAGTTGCCGCATTCGCGGTGCCTTTCTTGTCTTTTGAGTTCTTTTAAGATGTCGATACATATTGAAATTCATATTGGCTCGCGCCGCCCGGCGCATCGTCGGTCTGCCCGGTACAGGCAAGCTGCTTTAACGGCGTCTTACAATGTAAAAAGCCGACACCCGATGCAGGCCTTTACGCGCCCGCAGCCCGCAGCGGGGAGCGTGCATTTCGGCGCGCCGCTGGCGCTGGTGGCGTTGCTTGCTGGTTTAAGCTCCTATGCGATTGCAGGCCGCCCAGTAGATTTACCCGATTTTCAAATCGTCAAAGCGCAAGCCATAGAACAAGCCCTCAATGAACAAGAGCTTGCTGCGCTTGAACCGGCCGCAGGTCCGGACATTGAATTAGCTCAGGCGGGAGCAGCGCCGCAACCGCAAAGCATTGCAAACCAGCCGGTACTCTCCGAACAGGCCCGTGAAACGGCCGAAGAGTTACGTGTCGAACCGCTCAGCATTGAAGACCTTGAACCGTTTTTGGAAGCCCGCGCCGTGCCGATCCCGCCGCGCCCTGTCAGCGCACGCGGCAATCCGGCAAGCCGCGTGGTCAGTGTCACAAAAAATGCGCAGGCAGCTTCCTATGAAGCAAAGATGGTCGCCGCAGACCGCGCCCTTGAAAGCGGGCAGGTGGAAGCGGCAGGCGCCTTATATACAAATTTACAAGAACGCGATGGCAAAGACCCGCGCGCCTTGATGGGGCTGGCCGTCTCTCATCAAAAGGCAGGGCGCAGTGAAGAAGCGATTGCACTCTATGAAGAGATTTTGCGCCGTGACCCGGATCACCTGCAGGCGACATTGAATGTGCTCAGCCTGCTCAAAGATACACGCCCCGAAGAAGTGTATAAAAAACTCAGCACGCTTTGGGGGGATAATGCCAATAACCCGGATGTGGCTGCGCAGCTCGCGCTGTCCAGCGCACGGCTGGGCGATATGCATAAAGCGTTTCAATATATGGGGGTTGCGATCGCGCTTGATCCTGAAAATGCAGGTCACGTCTATAACCTGGCCGTTCTGACAGATAAACAGGGCGCGCATGTCCAGGCCATGAATTTTTATAAAAAAGCGCTGGAAGTCGATGCAATCTATGGCGGCGGCAAATCCATTCCGCGGGACCTGGTCTATGACCGGATTTTCTTCCTGCGCACGCTTTAACTCCCTTGATTGATTTTCTCATCACCCTGTTTCTCTTTTTTACCGGAAGCTGTATCGGCAGTTTCCTGGCGGCATTTATCTACCGCCTGCGCCATAAAGTTCCAGCCTCGGCGCAGCACCGTTCTCACTGCCCACATTGTAAAAACACACTTCAAATTCAGGATCTTGTACCTGTTTTCTCATGGCTTTTCTTAAAAGCAAGATGCCGTTTTTGTGGGAAACCAATTTCCATCTTCTATCCGCTGATGGAAACGGGCTGCGGTTTAGTGGCCGTTAGCCTCTCTCTCTGGCTTTAGTTTTGCTGGCCATATGGCCTCTAAGCCTTTATCATAATCATGTGATTCTTTTTTCCGTGCGCTTTCAGTGCGGAGCTTTCTATACGGTTCAAAACCATGATGTTTAAACGGCCATATTTTGTGCTTAGTCTTGCAGTCGCTCTATCTTTGAGTGTACTGACAGGGTGCGAATTATCTCAAAACTATCTGAAAGCTGATCGCAGCGGTGATATGGAAGTACAGGATTACCGCGATGCGCTGGCGCAGCGTCTGCCTGAACCTGAAGAGGCTGAACCTGCCGCGGGGGCGAATATCCCTGAATTTCAATCTTATGTCTCTGAGGCCGCGCAGGCTGCAGAGCCGATGCCGCTTGTATCTGTGACCGTCAATCAGGATGTGCCGTTACGCGATGTACTTTTCGAAATCGCGCATCAGGCGGATTATGATATTGAACTTGATCCGCGCATTCAGGGGTCAATTATCTTCACGGCACGCAATCGTCCGCTGGATGTTGTGATCGACCGTATCTCTGAAATTGCAGGTCTGCGCTATAAATTTGAACAAGACCGTCTGCGCGTGGAACTTGATACGCCGTATCATGAAAATTACAAAATCAATTACTTGAGCTATATCCGCTCTAACACAAGTTCTATCAGTAATGATGTTGCAGTTGTTTCCGGGGAGGGCGCAGATACCGGCTCATCCTTTGAAGCATCCGCCACAAGCGAAGCCAATTTCTGGGGCGAGCTGGAATCCAATTTGACCCAGATTTTACAAACAAGTGCAGATTCAGGAAATCTGAGAACGGCAGCAGATCCGGCTGTGCTGACAGAAGGCGATATCCCGCCTTTACTGCAAGAAGCATCTGCGCCTGCAAGCTTGGGAGCGGCAGAAACACAGGCCCGCTTTTCCGTGAACCGTCAGGGCGGGATTGTGTCTATCTTTGCACCTGAGCGACAGCAGCGCAAAGTGGCGACCTATCTGGATATGCTGCGCCGCTCTGTGACATCACAAGTACTGATTGAAGCAAAGGTGTTAGAAGTTTCGTTAACAGACGAATTTTCGGCCGGGATTGACTGGAGCACGGTCGATCTATTTAGCGGTGAGGGCTTGATCGAATTTGATGCCGGTGCGTTTGCACGTGGTGTTTTGGATCCGGCAACAACACCGACCACTAATTTTGGCGCGTCCATTATTGGGAATGACTTTACGGCGGCCATTGATGCGATTTCCCGTTTTGGAACCGTCAAAGCGCTTGCTTCCCCACGTTTAACGGTCCTCAATAATCAGTCCGCTGTCTTGAACGTGGCTGAAAACCAGGTCTATTTTGAAATTGAAGTGGATATCACCACAAATGAAGGCGTGTCTCAGACGGATGTGAATAGTGAAATCCGCAATGTGCCGGAAGGGGTGTTGATTAATGTGCAGCCCTCTATCGATCTGAGATCGCGTGAAATTGCCATGGCGGTGCGTCCGACCGTGACGCGTATTACAGGTTTTGTGAATGATCCTGCCGTTGCTTTTGCCTCTGCGGGGCTTGCGCAGCCGATTGAATCACAAGTTCCGGTTGTGAATGTGCAGGAATTTGATTCCGTCCTTCAAATGAATGACGGGCAGGCAATCGTCATGGGCGGGCTGATACAGGACCGCACGACCTCAACGCAAAACGCAGTGCCTGTGCTCGGGGAAATTCCGGTTATGGGTGCGCTGTTCCGTAACCAGCAAGATAGTATAGAAAAAACAGAGCTTGTGGTGATGATGCGCGCTACGATTGTGGAAGGCCGCAATGCTGTTCACAATACAGATAAAGACCTTTACAGAACCTTTTCACAGGACCGCAGACCGTTTAAACTATAGGGAATTTGATTCATGCATAAAGATGTATTTAATTGGGGAAGGATGAATAAAATGACACAGGAGCATTTAATCCGAAATCGAAAAAGCGAAGCAGGTTTTACACTTGTTGAACTTGCCGTTGTTTTGATCATTATCGGCCTGCTGGTTGGCGGTGTTTTGAAAGGGCAGGAGTTGATTGACTCGACGCGGTTAAAGACAACAATCTCACAAATTGATGATATCCGTTTGGCTGTGCAATCCTTCCAGGATAAATATGGCGCGTTTCCAGGTGATATTTCAAATCCAAGCAATGTGCTTCCTGATTGTGCGGCGACGCCATGCAGTACAGCTGGAGATGGTAATAGCCGGATTGATGCAGGCGTTTTGGGGGCTGCTCCAGGGACAACAGAAGCCAGCCGTGCTTTTATTCATATGTCCAGAGCAGATTTGTTACGCTCTATGGATGCCGCGGATACATATCTTGAAGCAAAAATAGGCGGAGAATTCTGGGTTGGCTATTCTACCGGAACGGCGCGCAGTGCAGGCGGAACGATAACAGTTCGTCAGGGCCATTATATCGTTTTAAACGGAAGTGCGGGCAGCAATACAGCAGAAGCAGGGCAGGGGATAACCGGCGCGCAGGCAGCCCAGATTGACCGTGCGCTTGATGATGGCGACCCAGCCACAGGTACAGTATATGGCGTAGGGGATACAACAGACTGCATATCTACGGGTGGCGGCTATATTGAAAATAGTTCTGCCGCAGACTGTTCTGTCTATATTGCTCTATAATTTTTGAGTGAGACTTTTTAAAAGATCCATGGGCATCGGCAAGACAATTGTCGATGCCTTTGCATTTGTGAACTCCCCTAAAGTTCCCAGATAGCGCAGTTGCATGGTTTCAGGCCGTTTGGCGAGGATCGCTGCCGCTTCATCGAGTTGCTCTGCGGCCTGTAATTCCCCTTCGGCATTGATGATTTTCGCGCGCCGTTCCCGTTCTGCTTCGGCTTGCTTGGCAATCGCGCGGACCATGGTCGGGTCGATATCGACATGTTTGATCTCAACATTAATCACCTTAATCCCCCAGCCTTCGGTTTGATTGTCTAAAATGCTCTGCACATCATTATTGAGCTGGTCGCGGTTGGAGAGCATTTCATCCAGCTCGTGTTTTCCAAGCACGGAGCGCAAGGTGGTTTGCGCAAGCTGGCTGGTGGCGACACGGAAATCCTCCACCCGGTTCACCGCATGGCCCGGGTCGATGACTTTATAATAAATCACCGCATTCACTTTCACTGAGACATTATCTTTGGAAATCACATCCTGCGGCGGGATGTCTTCGGTACGCACGCGCATATCAACCTTATCCATCAGCTGCAAAACCGGGATCACAACCCGCAGGCCCGGCCCGCGATCGCCTGTATATTTTCCAAGCGTATAGACAATGCCGCGTTCATATTCTTTAACGATCCGCAGCGAGGCGGCCAGAACGATGAACAAAATAAAAAGCGGGATGATAATAAATTCCATGACAATCTTCCTTTATTGTTTACGTACTTTGAGTTTTAATCCATCTGCCTTAGCAACAAAGACTGTATCTTTGGGTTTTAGCTGTTCACCGTCTTCTGCAAAAGCCTGCCAGTCTTCGCCCTGCACATGCACCTTGCCTTCACTGCCCGACCAGTCAATTACGATGCCAGGCTCCCCGATCAGGCTTTCAGGCCCGGTGGTGACTTCCTGCTGCATGGCTTTGATGGTCAGCCAGCCGCCAGCAATAGAGAGGCCGATCCCCGTCAGGATCACGGCGGCAATCACGCCCCAGCCAATCCCGACCTGTTCCAGCCCGCCATGTTGATGCAGGATCACCGCGCCGACAATCATGGCGGCAACGCCTGTTATCCCAAACAATCCAAGCGCTGGGAAAAAGATTTCAACAATCGTCATGCCAAAGCCGATTACCAAAAGCATGATACCGGCAATGGTAATCCAGTCTATCGCGGCATTGGTTGTTTCAACGGCGTCCATTTATGCGGCTTTCTGTAACGTCTTATCCATTTGGGCAATCAGCGCATCGCCCATTGCGCTCGTACTGACTTCGGTGCAGCCCTCGGCCATAATGTCGGCTGTGCGAATACCTGCATTCAACACATCCTGCACGGCGCTTTCAATCATATCTGCGGCAGCCCCTTCATTCAAAGAATAGCGCAGGGCCATCGCAAAACTCAAAATTGTCGCCAGCGGGTTGGCTTTGCCTTGGCCTGCAATGTCGGGCGCAGAGCCGTGGACAGGCTCATACAGGCCCGGTACCCCCGGGGCGCCCAATGAGGCGGATGGCAGCATCCCCAAAGAGCCGGTCAGCATCGCGGCCTCATCAGAGAGAATATCACCGAATAAATTATCCGTCACAATCACATCAAACTGCGATGGATTGCGCAGGAGCTGCATCGCGCAATTATCCGCATACATGTGATCCAGTTTTACATCCGCAAAGTCTTTTCCGTGCAGCATTGTGATTTCCTCACGCCAGAGCTTGCCGCTTTCCATGACATTGGCTTTTTCACAGGAGGTCACATGATTGCCGCGTTTTTTTGCCAGATCAAACGCCACGCGGCCAATGCGTTGAATTTCAGAAGAAGTATAAACCTGCGTATTCACGCCGCGCTTTTCCCCGTTCCCTAAATCTTCAATTCCGCGCGGCTCCCCGAAATACACCCCGCCTGTCAGTTCCCGCACAATTAAAATATCCAGCCCTTTGACGATTTCGGGTTTCAGCGTAGAGGCATCGACCAGTGCATCAAACACAATCGCCGGACGTAAATTGGCAAACAGGTCGAGTTCCTTACGCAACCTCAAAAGACCTGCTTCGGGGCGGAGATTATAATCCACCCCATCCCATTTTGATCCACCGACGGCGCCTATAATAATCGCATCGCTCGCCCGGCATGTATCCAGCGTTTGATCAGCCAAAGGCTGGCCGTAGCGGTCATAAGCCGCGCCGCCAATATCATCTTCGTGTAAGTCAAAAGACAGGCTGGATTTATCTTCCAAAAAGCCAATGACTTTTTTGACTTCAGTCATAACTTCCGGGCCAATCCCGTCCCCGGGCAGTAAGGTTAGTTTCAAGTTGCGAGTTTCAAGTTGCAAGAGTTTAATCCTTCAGGGTTTGAATAAATCCATAAATCATTTTAGAAATTTCGACATATTCGTCATTCCATTTTTTCCATGTTTGTTCATTAATGAAGCCGAGATCTTTGCAATAATCTATCCATACAGACATTTCATGGCATGATCCTTTGGCGATGATAAGAAAGCGTTTAAAGTCATTATTTGATGAAAGCTGTCTTCCATATCCTTCAGCAATATTAGCGCATATACTGCTGGAGGCGCGCCTTATTTGGTCTGTTATTGCAAAGCGTTCTTCTTTGGGGAAAGTTTTGGAGGCTTTGTAAATTTCTAAAGATGCTTTATAGGCCCTTTGATAAATCATCAAATCGCGATGATTCTGCTGTTTACTTTTTATATTCTTGTAACTTGCAACTTGCATCTTGCAACTCAATACAGCCAGCTTCGTTTTTGTTTATCCTGATCTTCAAACGTGGAAATCTCTTTACCCTTTTGAAGTGTCAGACCAATATCATCCAGACCGTTCAGCAAACAATGTTTTCGGAACGGGTCAATCTCGAAAGGAAAAGAAAATTTATTGCCCCGCGTGATGGTTTGTTTTTCCAGATCAATCTCTATTGGCGTGCCCGGGTTCTCTTCTGCTTCGTTCATTAGCTGATCGACCTGTTCCTGCGGCAGAGCAATCGGCAGCATCCCGTTTTTAAAACTGTTATTAAAAAAGATATCGGCAAAGCTTGGCGCGATAACCACTCTTATACCCATATCGGCCAGTGCCCAGGGGGCATGTTCACGGCTTGAGCCGCAGCCGAAATTCTCCCCTGTAATCAGGATCGAGGCCTGCCGGTACGGCTCTTTATTAAGGACAAAATCCTCTTTATCCGATCCGTCTTCATTGTAGCGGATATCGTTAAAGGCGTGGACACCAAGGCCTGTACGCTTAATCGTGCGCAGGAACTGCTTGGGGATGATGATATCCGTATCGACATTCATCATTCGCAAAGGGGCGGCAATCCCACTATGTGTCGTGAATTTCTGCATGAAATTGTTTTAGCGGCCTTCAACAATAGCAGCAAGGTTTTTAGTATTCGCTAATAGAATATTGTGTGCGGCCTATAATTAGAGGCACAATTCCCTGTAAAGAGAGCCTAAAGCCGAAAAGCGGTGTGTTTCTGCGATTCTTTCTTGTTCACTTTTATTAAGCTTTTCCGGTGCATTTGGATCTCTAAAATACACCAACTGATCACTCAGAAAAGATAATGCTTTATTACAGGTCCATGTCAAAAATCGTCTGTTTTGACAATCAAATATAACAAGTTCTGACTTGAGAATGGAATGATGAGAGTTTTCTGTGTCAGGAATAAAAGTATCTTCCTGTAAGCAGTGGGGCTCTCTCGTATAGTTTGTATCATCAATACTAAATGGATCCGCTTGTACCGGAGCTGAACTCAGCATAAAAGAAAGGGCGAATGCAGGAAGTGTCGCTATTTTCATATTAGTTTAGTAGTATAACTTGTCTACAGTGTCAAAAATTATTTCTCCATAGTGGAGTCGTAAAATATTGGCGATTTATACTCTGTCTTCGTTGCTTAAAATTTCCTGCCCGCTGATCCGCTCCCGGTAGGCGATATAACGGTCCAGCATGCTATCAAACGCGCCGGCATATTTACCTTTATCATCGAAGGCTTCCAGGCTTTTCATTCGGCACAGAGCCGTTGGCTCATCGCGGATTTCGTTCTGGTGGCCGCGCTGGATCATGTCGCCATCTTTGGTATCAACAATGCAGACCGTTTTAATCACCTGCCCGATTTTATCGCTGGTTATGCCAAACGGGCCGTTACCGTCGCAGCGTTCATGGTGAAAAAGCTGGATCGCCGGGATGACGGTTTTCACATGCGGGTGCAGCTTTAGCTCCGGGGATGCATCCGCCAGTGCAATCTCCAGCATTTCAACGCCGCGCCAGACATGTTTCTTTTTCTCTGCGCGCTCTTCGTCCGTTGGGCGATGGGGCAGGTTCCAGATATGTGGATCATAGGCAGGGTGAATTTTGCCTAAATCCTGAAACAGATTGGCAGCATAAAAATTCCGGCCAGCCTTTTGGCTGAAGCCAAGCTCGTCAATCAGGAAATGCATGCCGTCATTGGAAGTACGCTGCAGGTGCTGGGCCATTTCAAAGCCGAAATCATTCACGCCTTCCGCATAATGCTCAATCAACGTCCAGAGCGCATCTTCCACCGGGCGGAACTGCTCTTGCAAGACCGGATCCGTCTCATAGTCATAGCTTTCTATGATCTCATCCAGTGCCAGAAGATCGTAGCTGTGTGGGTCGGTTTTCATTGGGCACGCCTTATTCCTGAAAGGCGTTATAGGCTTATTATGGTATTTTGCAAGGCAAAAAGTCAGGCAAGCTCGCGGACATCCACAAGGCGGCCGGTAATCGCCGCAGCCGCAGCCATGGCCGGGGACATCAGGTGCGTGCGTCCGCCGCGGCCCTGGCGGCCTTCGAAATTACGGTTGGAGGTCGAGGCGCAGCGCTCGCCGGGTTCAAGTTTGTCGGCGTTCATGGCAAGGCACATGGAACAGCCGGGCTCGCGCCAGTCAAAGCCTGCCTCGATGAGAATGTCGGCAATACCTTCTTTCTCGGCCTGTTCTTTGACAAGGCCGGAGCCGGGGACAACCATCGCTAATTTGATGGTATCTGCCACCTTTTTACCGTCTGCAATTTTGGCGACTTCTCTTAGGTCTTCGATGCGCGCATTTGTACATGAGCCGATAAAGATTTTATCGAGCGCAATATCAGTGAGTTTTGTGCCTGCGTTTAACCCCATATAATCCAGCATACGTTCTACGGATTGCTGTTTATTCGGATCGTCAAAATCGGACGGGGCGGGGACAGCGCCCGTGATTGGCAGAACATCTTCAGGCGTTGTACCCCAGGTCACGGTCGGAGCGATGTCTTCGGCGCGAAGGGAAACTTCTTTGTCAAAGACTGCACCTTCGTCGGTGGCGAGCGTTTTCCAATAGGCAACAGCCTTGTCCCAGTCTGCGCCTTGCGGGGCCATCGGGCGTCCTTTGATATAATCAAACGTTACTTGGTCGGGCGCAACCATACCGGCGCGCGCGCCGCCTTCGATCGACATGTTGCAGATCGTCATGCGTCCTTCCATCGACAAAGCCCGCACGGCCTCACCAGCATATTCAATGACATGGCCTGTCCCGCCAGCCGTACCAATTTCGCCAATAATGGCCAGGATCATATCCTTGGCCGTGACACCTGTTGGAAGCGTTCCATCCACCGTCACGCGCATGGATTTGGCTGGTTTCTGGATGAGCGTCTGGGTCGCAAGTACGTGCTCTACCTCGCTGGTACCGATCCCAAAGGCCAGCGCGCCGAAGGCACCATGGGTGGAGGTATGGGAATCACCGCAGACAATGGTCATGCCGGGCTGGGTGAAGCCTTGCTCCGGCCCGATAATATGGACAATCCCCTGACGCTTATCGAAGATGTCAAAGACCTGCACCCCGAACGCCTCGCAGTTCTCCATCAGGGTGTCCACCTGCAGGCGGCTTTCGGGGTCATCAATGCCGTTCGCGCGATCTGTGGTCGGGACATTGTGATCGACCACCGCCAATGTTCCATGTGGGTGATGCACTTTGCGGCCGGCCAGGCGCAACCCTTCAAAGGCTTGCGGGGAGGTGACTTCATGCACCAGATGCCGGTCGATATAGATCAGGCTCGTCCCGTTCTCATCGGTATGGATAACATGGTCGTCCCAGATTTTTTCAAAGAGTGTGCGCGGTTTACTATTCATGGTCAGCTTTTATACCCAGAGGGGGGCTGGGCGTTCAACAGAATTAATGTTCTCTAAATGTTCCACGTGGAACATTATACATAATAATTATTGAAAATGACGTTTGAAACATGTATAAAAGCGGAATGACTTCAGCGTTTCAAAATATACGTTCACCGAAAGATACATTAGATCGGATGGTCCTGAGTGTTGTTAATCCTAGACATCCGGAAGCCTATGTTCGGTCCTGCTATGGCCATGTTTGCCATGCTATTAGAAAAGATCAGATGTTACAGCCACAAGACCAAATTGTTCTTTTAGGCTCACTTGCGCAAGAAGGGGTTATTCACGCCATATTGGTTAGTTCTAGCAATCAGATAATTGTTGATGCCTGTGCAGATAATGCTGTTCTTGAGGGAGATACATACAGATATAAGTCTACTCCGGGTGTGCAAGCTACAGAAATGGTGGTAAGAGGTCGGCAAACTTTAGCAGAATTTGGTATTAACTGTTTGAAATACATATCTTCTTTAGAAGGTGTACCGCTCAATCCTCAAAGCTTACAAGTGGCATAAAACCCATTCTCTTAACCCGATTTAAACCCCTTTGGCGCTATACTTATTGCAGTGCGTTAAAGGGGTTTTTTGCATGTCGATTATCGTTCAGAATACATCGGTAAAATCAGAGATTTTACAATCAGATGAGGGGGTTATATTCCATTTTTCTGATCCTGCTTACGCCCGGGCACACCAGGTGTTGATCGACCCGGACGAACGGCTGGTCGGGGTGGTGCTCCATGAAGGGATTCACCACGTCAAAGATATCCCGCAAAGTGTCAATTTATTCCGTATTTTAAGCTTAAAACAGGCAAATATGCGCTCAAATCTACCAAATGGGGAGATTTTGAGCCTTTTTGTTCCCATTTTGCAGTCAAAATTCTCATAAGGAGGGCAATATGTCAGAAAAACTTACAGAAAATTTAGAAGATATTGTTGGAAACGGTCATTATCCTAGCGCAGATAGCGCAGGTGGTGGTGTAACAACGACTGTTATTAAAGAGTAGATCCAGCACTAAAGCCGTAAAAAGCTTGATTTTTACATAACAATAAATTACTTTTTCTACATGACAGAAGGGTTTTCCGCAACTGTTCGTGCAGAAGAGAGCTTGTCGCCACATTTTGAGGGCTGCAAAAATATTGTCATAAAAGAATTCAAGGCCCCCAATCCGGACAATCCATATACTTTAGAAGATTACCAAAACGAAGTCAGCGTATTAGAGGTTCTTGACGGGCATCGTAATAGATTGCCTTTCAGTATCCCCAGGCTGGTCGATCATGGAATTTACCCCGACCGGGAAGAGTCCCAACCGGTTGCTTTTATTAAAATGACAGAATTACAAAATTCTCTATGCAAAGTGAATATGGATGAGGTATCCCCGGCCCAGTGGGTAGAGTATTCCCGTAAATTAGGCGAGGCGGCAGCTGCTTTACATCAAATTCCATTAACGGATTCCGACCGGTCAAAACTGACACGAAACCCTTTTGAATATATTTTAAACAGAATAAAGCGATATGATTCAAACGCTCAACAAAAGGAAATCATTCAAACCGCTTTGAGTCTGGCGAATGAACTGGAGGGTCCGTCTGTGTTTATTCACGGTGATTTGGGGCCGAGAAACATGTTTGGTGAAAGCCTGACGTCCGATATGACAGGCCTGTGCGATTTTTGTTTTTCCGGTTTGGGCCCTAAAGAGTTGGATTTTTGCTCTCTTCCCGGAGGTGATGTGCACAAAAAACTGTTCATTGAAGAATATATGAAAGCCGGTGGAGAAGCGCCAAACCAAAAAAACATAGCTATATTAGAAGCGATTTTTGCCGCACTGGAAAAACTGGAAGCGGCAGACAGGTTTGAGCAAGCCATGAAAGTTGCAAATATACATTTAGAAGCAAAAACGCCTGAAAATTTCGACGTACCGCCACAAGATGAGGGTATAGCTTTTAAAGTAAAATAAAAACGGCCCGTTTGGGCCGTTTTGATTCAATATTACTTATTATCTTGTCATTACGAGGAGGCCGTGAGGCCGACGCGGCAATCCAGATTTGCGAAACTGGATTGCTTCGCTGACGCTCGCAATGACAGGTTGATTATTCTTCGTTATTTTCAGCAGGTGCCTCAGCAGGGGCTTCGGCCGGAGCCTCTTCGGCAGGCGCTTCAGCAGCGCTGGCTTCTGCGGCTGCAGCTTCTTTTTCAGCCTGTTTTGCCGCTTTCTTATCTGCCTTGATCTTTTCCTGCGTCTTACGGGCTTCTTCACGCTTGGCGTTCTTATCTGCCTTTTTGGCTGCGCGCTTAGCGGTTTGAGTCATATCCTTTGTGGTTTCATCTTCACCGGTTTCAAGGCCGTGACCAAAAGTCCGCTCTGCGATCCGGGCGGATTTACCGCGGCGATCGCGCAGGTAATAGAGCTTCGCGCGGCGGACATTCCCGCGGCGGATCAGCTCAATGCTCTCCAGACGCGGGGAGTAAAGCGGAAAGACACGCTCAACGCCTTCGCCGAGGCTGATTTTGCGGACCGTGAAGCTGGCATCCAGATCACCATCTTTGCCGTGACGGGCAATACAAACCCCTTCATAGGCCTGGACACGCTCGCGGTTGCCTTCGCGGATTTTCACATTCACTTTGATTGTATCGCCCGCAGAAAAGTCGGGGATGGATTTGCCTTCGGACAGGGACTGAACCTGCTTGTCCTGAAGCTTTTTCATGACATTATTCATCGTTTTTCACCTATATTCTGAAGCCTCGACAATCAGACCGGATCTCACCATGAGCGCCGCTGGCAGGCTTACTGTTCTTGTTTGATGGCTTAAAACCTTCAAATTTGAGCGCTTTATGGCAGATGAGCGCTTAAAATTCAAGGATTTTCTAAAGCGCCGCTGGCAGTAAATTTTCACGCAAAGACGCTAAGGCCGCAAAGAGATTTCGCCAAATACTCTAAATTTTTTAGCGTTCTTTGCGTCTTTGCGTGAAATGGATATGGCCGCTTCGCGGCAGAGGTTAATTTTTTAGTAAATCAGGTCGCCGTGCGCGGGTAATTTTTTCAGACTGCTCTTTGCGCCACGCCTCGATTTTGGCGTGATGGCCTTCTTTCAGGATATCCGGAACCTCATAGGTTTGACCATTGGCGGCGGTCCAGCTGGTAGGGCGGGTGTAATGCGGATATTCAAGCATGCCGCCTGTAGCTGATCCAAAGCTTTCATTATCGGGCGTGGCCTCATTGCCCATCACACCGGGCAAAAGCCGGATGACGGAATCCATGAGAATAAGGGAAGCGGGCTCTCCACCGGAGAGCACATAATCACCGACTGAGATTTCTTCGAAGTCATAAGCGTCCAGAATACGCTGGTCGACCCCTTCATAGCGCCCGCACAAAAGGGTAAGGGCAGGCGCAGCAGCAAGCTCTTTGACCAGATTTTGGGTCAGCGGTTTGCCGCGCGGAGATAAATATATGAGCCGGCCAAATCCCCCTCCCACTGCGCTAGCGGCGCTATGCGCCGAAGCTTCGTTGCCCTCTCCCTGAAGGGAGAGGGAGGAGCCCCGTGTGAGCGGGCTGGGAGAGGGTGATTGAATGGATAATAAAGCCCGTTCAACCACATCGGCGCGCATGACCATCCCGGCCCCGCCGCCATAAGGCGTATCATCTACGGTCTTGTGCGTATCGGTCGCAAAATCGCGGATATTCACAGCCTCATAAGACCAGTCGCCGCGGGTGAGTGCCTTGCCTGCGAGAGAGTGTTCCAGCATGCCTGGAAACATCTCCGGGAAAAGGGTGAGAAGGTTAAAGTGCATAATAAGGCTTTAAACCACGCCATGCCCTGACCTTGCAAAAGATTTTTATCCGAAAAAATTTATCCGCCAATGCGCCAGGCAATATCCGGTGCGCAAACAACCGTGCAGTCGTTGTGCGTGCGGAGCGCACTGGTTGGCATATCTGGACTGATTTCATGTGTGAAAGCACGTTCCATGATTTGCAGCTTGTTCGCGTCTGCCAGCAGAAGAATTTTTTTGGCTTCCAGAATGGTTGCTATACCAAGCGTCACGGCCTGGCCCGGTACGCCGCCATGATCCTTACAATGTTCCGCATTTGCCTCATGGGTTTTTGGGCTTGTATCAACCAACCGTGCGCGGCTGTTAAAAGCACTGCCCGGTTCGTTGAAACCGATATGACCGTTCTGCCCGATCCCGAGAATGACCAGATCCAGACCGCCATTATGCGCAATCGCGCGTTCCATTTCCTCAGCGGCAACATCTGCAGTGGAGGCTTGTGTATTAAAGAAATGATGCAAGCTTTCATCTATTTTGAGAGGCGCAGTGATTTCTTTACGGATTTCGCGTGCGTAAGAGCGCGGGTCCGTGTCCGGAATAACCCGGCCATCCACGACATATTCATCCAGTGCAAAAACCCGGACATTAAGACCGTTGTCGTGCTTCGGGTCGTGACGGCTGCGGATATGTTTATAAAGCCCTTTCGGTGTGGAACCTGTTGGAAACACAATATTTACCGGGCGCTCCGGGTTTTTATCTTTAAGCTCTGTGTACGCGGCATGAAATACTTCATAGGCCGCCTCGCCAAGCGATGGCCGCGCCGCGATCACATGCGGAAAATATGTCTTTGCCTGTTCATCCATACCCGGCTCCCTTTTCGATAAGGCAGGTTATAGAACAAATATAATCTTATGGCAAATATTTTGTGGAAAGGTTAATAATCTTAGGCTCCCAGGTTTCTCAAAAACCTCAAATAGCTTCAAAAAATGTAGACTTATTGTCATAAATATACAATATTTTGGAAAATAAAGAGGTTTTAAATGGCATCTGACCCTCCGACTTCCGGACCTGATAATTGGCTCATATTGGCTTGGGATCACTTTGTGTCCGGCGTGAATTATACGCCTACACTTATTATTGCGCATACATTCCAGCACATTTTATCGGCGGCGATTGGTGCAAGCATTGCGCTGGCGGTAAGCCGCTTTTTCACCAAAGAAGTGAAATCGGAAGCGATTGTTGAATCAACAACGGATTATCATCCGTCCGGAGAGATTAATCCTGAAACGGATAAGGAATATATCAATCAGGTTATTGATACGAAATCGACCTTTCGTTTAACGGATGTTTTTGCGGAAGCGACTTTGGATCCGCAGCTTCTTATCCGTATTCTTAAAAAAGCGGCAACATATTGTGATGAGGATAATCCGATTGTTTGGTCACATTTGCATAAAGCCATGCAGCGGGAATCTCCATTATTTGACTGGATTCCTGAGCGGGTTGCAAAAATGTTTGGTCATTATTCGGAAGAGCAACGCAGAATTTTTGTTAATGAAATAGCAAGATGTTATAGAAACTTCCTGACAGAACGTCTCAAGGAAAGAGGTATTGATGTCGAGGTAGAGCTGGACCGCAGTAAACGCGAAAGACCTGAATATGCAATTTATAAAACAGCATTGATCTTTCAGGAAGGTGCGGGCGCAGATGTTTTCACGCTTCTTGACCTGACAGATGCTAAGCAGTCTGATGTGAACAACATTCACTGGCTTTTGGATTATGATCTTCCGGATGAGGATAATACGCAATTTATTTATGATGACTATGATAAGCCTGTGAGGGATCCTAAAAGCCATCTTCACCAACGTGTAAGCGCTATAAGATCTATTCAGCAATTATTTAATGAAGATGCAGATGAAGAAAATTCTTTGCTGGGTAAGTTTTTCGTCCGGTATAAAACAGGCAAGATTATAACAGCTCCTGGGCCTAATTCCTCAGTTGCTTAAGCCTTCCGGTATCTTGAGAATAATTTCACTGCTTTTAGTTTCTAAAACCGTTTCCCTGGTATAGGGCACGTAAAAGCTTTGTCCACCCGACGTTGGGCGAATATCGAGCAAATCGCCAGCCCCGAAATTAGAGACACCGATGACTTCGCCAATATCATTATTGTTTTCATCAACGGCTTTGAGGCCGATCAGATCTTTGTAATAGATTTCATCGTCGCCAGGCGGGGGCAGGGTGCTTTCATCGATGTAAAGTTTTGTGCCGCGTAACGTTTCAGCCTGGGTGCGGTCAGTGATGTTTTTGACTTCCCCGATCCAGTGATCTTTCATCGCGTTTTTAAGGGTGAGGTGAAGAGTCTCTTCGCCTGTTTCAGCTGTAAACACATCACCGCTGAGCAGGTTCAGGTCTTCACACAAGACCTGAACCTTCACAAGGCCTTTGACCCCGTGCGCGGTTTTTATTTTGCCAACGAGAAGACGACTCATAACCCCTCACCCTCCCGTCTTCGTCCTTCGGACTTCGCCGGGCCCCTCCCTCTCCCGGGGGGGAGAGGGCAACGGAGCTTCGCCGCGTAGCGGCGTTAGCGAAGTGGGTGAGGGGTATTCGATGTGATTTAAAATCGTTTCCAAAACCCCTTCCAGATTTTGAAATACCTCATTGTTCCAAAACCGAATAACGGAGATACCTTGTTTTGCTAGAAACGTTGTGCGTTCTTTATCCTTCTTTATTTGTTTCTCATGACCATGCGTATCGCCATCAAGTTCAATAGCAATTTTGTATTCTTCATTATAAAAATCGAGAATATAAGGCGGAACTGGATGCTGCCGTCTGAATTTAAACCCGCCAAGTTGACGGTTGCGCATGCGCGACCAGAGAAGCTTTTCAGCTTCCGTCTGGTGTTTCCTTAAATCACGCGCTCTTTGGTCGGGCATGTTTACCCCTCACCCTCCCGCGCCTATGGCGCGGGCCCCTCCCTCTCCCATAGAGAGAGGGAAAGAATGTGATTACTCAGCCTTTTTTTCTTCTTCAGCGTCAGCAGGTGCTTCCTCGGCTGGAGCTTCTGCTTCGGCAGGGGCCTCTTCCGCAGGCGCTTCAGCTTCCGGTTCAGCGGCAGCGGCCTCGGCGGCGGCTTTTGCGTCTTCCTCAGCCTGCTTGGCGGCTTCGGCAGCGGCTTTTTGTTTTTCCGCTTTTTCTTCAGCGCGCATTACAGTCTTTTCAGACGGCTTGGCCTTGTTCGGGTTGTTGCGCTGTTCCGGCATCGGGGCAATGCCTGCTTTGCCTAAAAATGTGGCGACGCGGTAAGACGGCTCTGCGCCTTCCCCGAGCCAGTATTTAATGCGCTCTTCATTCAAGCTGACGCGGTTTGCATCATCTTTCGCGAGCAGTGGGTTATATGTCCCCAAACGCTCAATATAACGGCCGTCACGGGGCATGCGTTTATCCGCAACCACGATCCGGTAAAACGGGCGTTTTTTACGTCCGCCCCGGGACAGTCTCATTGCCAGTGCCATTTTTCGTTCCTTTCAGTCACTTCAGTTACAAGTTACAGGTTACAAGTTTCAAGATGGCTTTCTTGCAACTTGTAACTACTAGCTTGCAACTATTTGCGTTTTCCTTTCTTGTTTTTCTTTCTATTCTTTTTTGTGCCGCCGCGTGTGGGCAGGCCCATCCCCGGCATACCCATACCGGGCAGGGCAGGGCCACCTAAACCGGCAGGCATGCCGCCCGGCGCGGCGAATGGGTTCGGGCCGAGATTGGGCTCCGCGCTTTGAAGCGCGTCCATATCTTTACCGAGTGCATCCGGGTCCATGGATTTGGCCATCAGGTCAAGCTCATCGGCTTTGCCGCCCATCATGTTTTTCATCATGCCCATCATATTGCCCATGCCCATTTTTTTGATGCGCTTCATGACGGTTTGCATGTCTGATTGTTGTTTGCAGAGTTTATTGACGTCCTGAGCGGTTGTGCCTGACCCTGCCGCGATGCGTTTTTTACGAGACGCATTCATCAGTTTCGGGTTTTCGCGTTCTTTAGGCGTCATAGACAGGATGATGGCTTCCTGCGTTTTGAGCATCCCGTCATTCATGCCCGCGGCTTCGAGCTGCCCCGCCATTTTGCCAAGGCCGGGGAGCAGGTTCATCATCGCGCCCATGCCGCCCATCTTGGACATTTGGCGCATTTGTGTCAGAAGATCGTTAAAATCAAAGCGGCCTTTTTTGAGCTTTTCAGCCATGGCCTGCGCTTCTTCGGCCTCAATAGTTTCACTCGCCTTTTCAACCAAAGAAACAATATCGCCCATACCCAAAATACGGCCTGCGATCCGTTCCGGGTGAAACGGTTCAATCGCATCCCATTTCTCCCCAACACCGATCAGCTTGATAGGCTTACCCGTGACGGCGCGCATCGACATCGCCGCCCCGCCGCGCGCATCGCCATCGACGCGGGTGAGCATCGTGCCCGTAATGCCGACTTTTTCGTTAAAGGCGGTCGCGGTTTGGACCGCATCCTGCCCGGTCATGGCATCGACGACGAGGAGCGTTTCAACGGGCTTTGCTAGATCGCGGATCGCCGTGACTTCATTCATCAATTCTTCGTCAATCGACAGGCGGCCTGCCGTATCAAGCATCACCACGTCATAGCCGCCGAGTTTTGCTTCTTTTAAAGCGCGCTTCGTGATCTCAAGCGGGCTCTGGCCTTTGATAATTTCTAATGTGTCGACACCTGTTTGCTCTCCAAGTGTTGCAAGTTGTTCCTGCGCGGCAGGACGCGTCGTATCAAGAGAGGCCATCAAAACTTTCTTGCGCTGCTTGTCGGTGAGGAATTTCGCGATCTTGGCCGTTGAGGTGGTTTTACCGGAGCCTTGCAGACCGACCATCAAGTAGGCGCTGGGTGGTGTTACAAATTGCAGGTCACTGGCTTCTGCGCCCAGCATCTCCACCATCGCATCATGAACGATTTTAACGACCTGCTGGCCGGGGGAGATGGATTTAGTGATATCCGCACCTACGGCTTTTTCCTTGATGGTTTCGATGAAGTCTTTGACAACAGGCAGGGCGACATCAGCCTCAAGCAGCGCCACGCGGATCTCGCGGGCGGCCTCATTGACGTCTTCCTCGCTCAAACGGGCTTTGCCCGTCAGGCCGGAGAAAATGCCGCCGAGTTTGTCACTTAAAGAACTAAACATTATTCTGAACTTGAGTCATATTGATTTTACTCAGGTTGCGTTCCGGCACCCATCCCGATAAACCGTCTTCATTTTTGCAAAAAACCCATCCATGCAATTTTTTTTCAGCCGTCAAAATTTGCCCTTTTTTACAAGTGAGCTCCATGGCGGTGTAATTTTCTTTAACGGTTATCGGGCCTTCCGTATTTAAAATGCAATCCGGCACCCAGCCTTCTTTTCCATTCAGGCTTTTTGCCCATAGCCAAGTGTATCCGTCCCAGACATCTTTTTGTCCATCCAGTTCCAGCGGTTCACCAGCCGATACCTGAATGGGGTCAGGATAGCTTGCTGTCCAGTCTTTGATGACGGTGCATGTGAGTTTTTCTGTTTCGTTGTCTTTCATGCTTTTTCTTCGTGTCTTTGCGTTTTATTATTCCAATACAAAATTGCCCCGGTGCGCGTATCTTCGCGGGCCGGGGGATACCGTTAGGCATTGATGAAATCACCAATGTCTATGAATTTGAGGTTTTATAGGCTTTCTGCAGGTTGAAAGTCAATCTTTATCTGTTTGACGGTTTTTCTCAAAGGCTTTAAAACGGCGCTATGACAAAGCCTGCTCCAGAGCTCGTAACGTTCGGTTGTCGCCTCAACACTTATGAGAGTGAGGTGATGCGCAGCCATGCCGCCAATGCGGGCTTGGATGATGCGATTATTTTCAATACCTGCGCCGTGACCAAAGAGGCGGAGCGTCAGGCACGGCAGGCGATCCGTAAAGCGCGCAAAGCCAATCCGAACGCGAAGATTATTGTGACTGGCTGCAGCGCGCAGATTAACCCCGATATGTATGCAGAGATGGGTGAGGTCGACCAGATTATCGGCAATGATCTGAAACTGAAAGCCGAAACATGGGGCGCGCCGCAGGAAGAAAAAGTCCTTGTGAACGATATCATGTCGGTGAAGGAAACGGCCTCGCATTTGATTGACGGGGTCGAAGGGCATGCGCGTGCGTTTTTGCAGGTTCAGAACGGATGTGATCATCGCTGCACCTTTTGTATTATTCCCTACGGGCGTGGGAATTCGCGGTCCGTGCCGATAGGTGAAATCGTTGATCAGGTACGTAATCTTGTCGCGCGTGGATATAAGGAAATCGTTTTTACGGGTGTGGACATTACATCCTATGGGCCGGACCTGCCGGGCGCTCCGACATTGGGGCAGATGATACGGCGGGTATTGGCGCTGGTACCGGAACTTCCAAGATTGAGATTGTCTTCTTTGGATCCGGTGGAGATCGATGAAGATTTGTGGAGACTGATTGCAGAGGAGCCGCGCCTGATGCCGCATCTGCATATGAGCCTGCAGGCGGGGGATGATATGATTTTGAAACGCATGAAACGGCGGCATTTACGCAAAGATGCGATTGAGATGTGCGCACGGGCGCGAGGTTATCGCCTGGATATGGCTTTTGGCGCAGATATTATCGCAGGCTTTCCAACCGAAACGGATGAGATGTTTGAAAACACCATGCGCATTGTTGAAGAGTGCGATTTAACCTTCCTGCATGTGTTTCCTTACTCGGAGCGGGAGGGGACTCCGGCAGCGAAAATGCCGCAGGTTGATCCGCAAATTCGTAAAGAGCGCGCAGCAAGATTGCGTGCTTTGGGCAAAACGCAAATGCAAAAATTCTTGGCACAGCATGTCGGTACAGAGCGCGAGGTGATTGTGGAGCAAAATAACACCGGCCGGACAGAGCATTTCGCCCAGGTTCAACTTGACGGAAGTCAGGTGCCGGGCAGCCTGATCCGTGTTACAACAACGGGTATTCAAGGATCTTATCTAACATCAGCACTTACTTAAGGTGTTTGTGCTGGGTCATGCCCTCTGTCTTGAATCAAGTACTGCTCCAGAAGGTCTTTATCTTCAGGGAGTAGCTCTTCAAGCATGAAAGCAAGAAGCGCTTGTGAGATTTCAGATGGGTCTGATTCATGGTCAAACGCAAGAGATCCAGGACGTGTTTCTTTTTGATCTCCAGGCTTTTCCCATTCCGAATAATCAAGCATCACATAGAAGATGGTTCCATTTTTATGATCCAAATGAGCCCTGAGATTCCAGCGATCAGCTAAATATCTAATTTTATTCTCATCTGCAGAATATTTTGTGATAGCAAGTTTATCTGAAAGTCCTGCCATTCCGATAGATGCTGTAAGCATATCTTCAACTTTTGAGATTTTGTTACGGCAAGCTTTTTCGAACTCATCCTTTGAAACGATGTCAGACATGGTAATACTCCTTTTTCTTTGTCATAAAGAGATTGGTGTATCTGTCAAGGTTTTTGTAAATTGACCTTTGTCACGGCGCAGCCTTTGTGTAGAAGTAAGATAGTTACAGGAGGAACATATGGTCTTTTGGCGCAAAACCAAAAATGAAAAAGCCCTGGAAGAAGAGGCACGGGAGGAGGCGCTTTTACATCCGAAAGGGGAGCCGGCTTTGGAACCACCAACGGAATCAGAGCCTGAGCTGAAAGCTGAATTTGTCGATGAGGAGCTGGAAGAAAGCACAAACGATATTATTGATGACTGGAAGATGCAGCCAACACCTGACCATACGCCGAGCGAAGATGCGGATGAGTATGAAGATTTAAAAGATCATACCAATGAAGGCGGATGGTTTTCACGTCTGACGAAAGGTCTATCCAAATCGTCCAGCAAAATCGGGCAGGGCATTGCTGATATTTTTACAAAATCAAAACTGGATGCGGATAGTCTCCAAGACTTAGAAGATGTTCTGATTACGGCTGATCTTGGTCCGAAAACAGCCGGCGAGATTGTTCAGAATTTTTCAGCCCGAAAATTTGAAGGCGACGCACCGGTCGAAGAAATCCAGACAGCGCTGGCCGAAGAGATTGCCAAAATTTTAGAGCCCGTTGCAAAACCTTTGGAAGTTCAAAAACCGGATGGCGGGCCTTTCACAGTTTTAGTGTGCGGGGTGAACGGTGCCGGGAAAACCACAACGATCGGCAAGCTTGCCTATAACTGGCATATCGTGCCGCCGCATCAGAAAGTGACGATCGCGGCAGGGGATACATTCCGCGCGGCAGCGATTGAACAGCTGGAAGAATGGGCTAAGCGGGCTCATGCGCCTTTGGTGAAAAAAGAAATTGGCGCGGATGCGGCGGCCGTGGCGTTTGAAGCTTATGAACAGGCCAAAAAAGATGGCAGTGAAATCCTGATGATTGATACGGCCGGGCGGCTTCAGAATAAAGCGAACCTGATGGAAGAGCTGTCGAAAATTATCCGGGTGTTGAAAAAGCAGGATGAGAATTTACCGCATGCCGTCTTACTGGTTCTGGATGCAACCACGGGCCAGAATGCGCACTCACAAGTTAGCGCGTTTAAAGAAGCTGTGAATTTAACAGGCCTGATTGTCACGAAACTGGATGGCTCAGCGAAGGGCGGAGTTGTTGTCTCGCTTGCACAGGAATTCGGCCTGCCGATCCACGCGGTTGGCGTGGGTGAAAAAGAAACCCACTTAAGCCCGTTTAAAGCTGAAGAGTTTGCGAAGGCTTTAGTAGGACTTAAGGATTAAAAAAAAGACCCGGACTGGAGGGGGGAGTCAGTCCGGGTCTTGATTTAGAGGGGATCAGAAAACGCAAAGGCCCCGATCTTTTACGCCTCTAAAACATGTTCTGCACGTCACCGCTATGCGGCTCCAGTGAATCTTTTAATTTTTCCATCGCGCGGGCTTCCAGCTGGCGCACGCGCTCTTTGGAAATACCAAGCTCTTTGCCGAGCTCTTCCAGTGTCACTGTTTCATATTGAAGGTGACGGTCACGGATAATTTTCTGCTCACGATCAGAGAGCTGACCTAAAGCATCGTTCAGCCATTGTGAGCGTGTTTTGGCATCTTTATAGCCAATCACAACATCTTCCGGGTTCGGGCGGTCATCAGAAATAAAATTCTGAAATTCTTCTGTGCCATCTTCTGAAATGACCATGTTCAAAGAACTGTCGCCGCCATTCATTCGGGCTTCCATATCTTCAACGTCTTTGACTTTGACGTTTAATTCATTTGCAATCTTGTCGCGGCCTTCATCGGTCAGGCCTCCAAAACCGTTCGCGCGTTCAATGCGCGCACGCAGGCGGCGCAGATTGAAGAAGAGAGATTTCTGGGCAGAGGTCGTACCGGTGCGGACAATCGACCAGTTGCGCAAAATATAATCCTGGATGGCAGAACGGATCCACCAGCTGGCGTATGTTGAAAAACGTAGCTCACGCTCAGGCTCAAACCGCTCGGCGGCCTGCATCAAACCAATATTGCCTTCCTGGATCAGATCGCCCATCGGCAATCCGTAATGTTTAAATTTTGAGGCGGCTGCAATCACCAGACGCATATACGGGCGGATCAAATCTTCGAGGGCTTTTTCATCGCCTTTCTCTTTCCAGCGGCGGGCAAGCTCCAGCTCATGATCCTTTTCCAGAATCGGCTCATTCATCGCCGTGCGGATGTAAGCAAGATTGGATTTATGTGTCAGCGGATCGTCTGTATAAGCCATGCTCGTCGCTTCCTTTTATTTTTGCAGAGCGTTGCTACGCTCCTAAAGTAGGTCAATTACTCGTCGTCGCTTGCGCTTTCTGCAAAAATAAAATCAAACGACGATAGTTTTTCATAGTCTAAAAACTGAACGTTTTTTGTCCTGTTTATAAGATTGTTACGCAGGCTTATTCGGGACAGATCACTAAAAGGTGACAAAATGTCTGGGAGATTTTTAAGCTTCCATAATCGCGGAAATCTCACCGGCCGCATCCATCGCAGCGCAGACGAGGGGCCCGCCAAAGCCGCAGCCGCCATCAAGGGAGGCGGTGACACAATTAATATGCACGCCCTGGTGTGCGGGGTCGAACCCGCGGATCACTTTTTCAAACGGGCGGTAGGGGTGCGTCATGTCATTAAAATGCTGCCCGGACCAGCAGAGATCATCGCCCTGATCTTCGAGCGGACGGGATTCATTGATGCCTGCATTTACAAATAAAATGGGCGTGCGGTCTTCTGCGGGGATAGAGGTAAAGGCCGCACGGCGATGCTGGGTCAGGAAAATATCGTGTCCGGGGTGGCGGCGCAGTTTTTCCCGGATCTCATTGGTCCAGCGGGTGAGCGGCATAATACCCTCACGGGCGGCGTTAATGCCATCATGCGGGGAAATGCCGTAGGCTTCCAGGCTGGCGCTCATGCCGTTGCCGAGCATCCATAAAAACGTATCAACCGGGTTCGGGCAAAACTGAAGCTGGATCAGGCGGTGCCACATATCTTCCTGCGCACCGCGTAAATAGACAATATCTTCGGGTTTGACGCTTGGGCGGGCGAGGATCATACGCCGGAACGTGAGGAGTTCATCAATGGTCTCCACAGGCTGCGTGCCAAAACCTGTGTAATTACCGAGATACACCAAGCGGTCTCCGGCTTCAAATTGCGGGTAAATCTCATCATGCAGAGCCATTAAACGCTCCGCATCGCTGTGGATGGCGGAAACGGCCCAGATTCTTCTTGGCTGTCCGAGGGCGCTATAGCGCATATCGACCATTTGTTTGCACATTTTAGAGCTTTATTTTGCTTATATTGCCTGGAACGGCTTTGACCCGTCTTCCGGTGAATTACCAGAATCACCACTAGTTTACAGGAGAATCAGAGAGATGGAAGGAGTATTTTCTGTATTCTTTAAAACCGCCTTATAGGAAAGGCCGTAAGGATGGTGGAACCAGTAAAGCAGTTTTGCTCTTACCTGCGCGGATCATCCGGTTGTTATAGACATGTAGCTCTACAGCGCTGCCTTTTTTATTCTGCAATTTTATAATATGAGAAATGTATGCCAAAGGATCTCCAGGGAGTACAAATTCTGTAGACTGGGCAATTTCGGATAGAATGAGGCTGTGAAATTCTGCCGGAATGTCAATTTCCAGAAACTCTTTTGAGGTATCACGCATGCGTTTGGTCAATATCATGCTTCTGTTATCTTCTATAGTGATAGCCTGTTTTCCGTCAAAGGCCTTCTTTTTTTTGGGATTCAAGGCAAAATGAGGGGTCGGTGATGCGATCGGATCAGGCCGTCTGTCAGGCATAGCAGTTTGCCATCTTGCCCCTTTTTCACGCCAGATCTTACATCTGTTATTGCTATATAACCATCCTGTATTGCCACGTACCGGTTTTCCAATGCGCTTTGCAAGGGCAAACAGAAAGTCAGCGCCGCTTTCTCCTGCACCTGTATGGCATGACCATATTGTGAGAATAGCAAATTTCCTACCTTTCAGTTTTTCAAATTCTGGTCCCCAATAAAATTCATTCCATGTTGACATGATATTTGTCTTGTAGTCCTGGTTTCCATCCTGACCGCAACCGGTGGTTAAAAGGCCTTCATTGCCGTGGCCGCAAAGGTTGAGTTTGCCAACCCCTTTTTTCAAAATATCTGCATCGCTATCTCCGGTATTTGCCGGGGCGCTTTTAATTCTGGATTTAAAATTTTGAGTGGCTTTTGCTGTTGTGCCATGGCGCATGGATTTCCAAAAGCCGCAGGCAAGGTTGTTATTTGCACCATTGTCAGGCCCTGAGGAGATCGTGTTTGCTTCGCCTATACCGGAAATGGAAATATCTTCAATTGCAATATCTTCAGGAGATAGTGTTGTACTCATAGGATGCACTCCGTTCTTGTGACGTTGAGATATATCGTCCTTAGCGTGTAAACGCTCAAAAAGCAACCATGGCGTGTCATTTTGGTGTAAAATAAAAAACAGGGGCCTTCTTACTGAAGACCCCTGTTTTAACCCTAGAGAAGGAGGTTGGGAGGGGGCCATAGGCCCCCAGTTGCAAGTTAAAAGACGCAAGTTGCAAGAAAATTCTGGCTAGTCTTGCGACTTGTAACTCGAAACTTGTAACTTTTAAGCGGCCTTTTTGTCGTCGTTGGCTGCCTTTTTCTTCATGCTCATGCCCATCGCTTTTTCAAGACGAGTCATGGCTTTTTCTTCGGAGGTTTTCTCCACAGCTGCCACTTCACGGGCCAGGCGTTCCAGCGCAGACTGGTAAATCTGGCGCTCTGAGTAAGATTGCTCATTATCGTCATTGCTACGCTTCAGATCGCGGAGCACTTCGGCAATCGCAATCGGGTCGCCTGAATTGATCTTGGTTTCATATTCGGCGGCGCGGCGCGACCACATGGTGCGGCGTACGCGGGACTTGCCCTTGAGCGTCTTCACAGCATCTTTCAGGCGGTTGGCCGTGGACAGCTTGCGCAGACCGGAGGTTTCAGCCTTCATGACCGGGATTTTCACGCGCATACGGTCTTTTTCAAAATTGATGGCATAGAGCTTTACCGTTAAGCCGGAGATTGTCTGCGTTTCCACGCCTTCAATTTGCCCAACCCCGTGTACCGGGTAGACCACATAATCCCCTTTTTTAAAATTATCGTTTTGTGCCATCTGGTTATCCTTTCCTGTTATCGGTGATTTTTCGCCGCAGAAGATACGGGCCGCGAATAGATGCATATTCGATGCCAATATCTTCTAAAGCTTTCATTCTTTCATTTGTGCTGCGTTGCTTCGTCGCTTATGTAGGGTTTTTCTACACTGCGCTCCTCGCGCCTGACTCAAATGAAAGACTGTTTGCTTTACTTAATAATTGTGTTGGAGAGCTTGAGCCGTTGTTAATTATATATGTGGGCGTGGTCTTAAGGGCCCGCGCCACCCGATCTGGTCTTCATCTCTATCAACTTATGGAAGGGAGTATACTTAAAAAAGTGTTAATTTTCAACTCTAATTTCGCCAGGAAAGCGAAAAAATATTAACATAAAACTTTAATCACCTTCTCCGGGATTTGGGCTAAAGTCTTCTTCTAGCTTATTTTTCTTCGTTTTCATCTCTTCGGCTGTTGGAAGAGGATCTTTCTGCCGGGTGATGTTCGGCCATTTTTCAGAATACTCTCTGTTGAGCTCTAAATAGGCGTCCGCCTTCGAATCGATATCCGGTAGAATCGCATCAATCGGGCATTCCGGCTCGCAAACCCCGCAATCGATACACTCATCCGGGTGTATGACGAGCATATTTTCTCCCTCATAGAAGCAGTCCACGGGGCAGACTTCCACACAATCGGTGTATTTACACTTAATACAGACATCTGTGACGACGAACGTCATAGGCAATTCCTCTCATCCAGTCCGCGGTATTTTGCGTATTTATAACTATGATGCAATATTTTTCGACCCTCTTTCTTGTTCTTATCCTGATGATCCCGCCTGCAGAGGCGAAAGTCCCTGACTCCGGTCAAATCGCCTTTGATATTTACCGGAATGGTAGCAAATTCGGCAGCCATGTGATCAATTTTGCCGACCGGCCGGACGGTACGCGGGAGGTTACCATTACGATTGAAATGAAATACTGCGCCGGCCCGGTCTGTTTTTTCCGCTATGAGCATGAAAACAGGGAAATCTGGAAGGGCGATCAGCTGCTTTCGGTCGAATCCACGACTTATGATGACGGGGATGATTATTACCTAAAAGCCGACTGGCGGCCGCAAGCTGTCGATATCAGTATTAACGGTATGGTTTCAGAGGCATCCAGATCCATTTATTCCACCAGCTACTGGAACAAAACCGCGCTGGAGGCAGATCAGCTTTTAAACACCCAAAAAGGCACGGTCGAAGATGTGACGGTCACGCCGGTTGGCACAAAAGTCCTTGATAAAGCATTTGGAAGCGTGACGGCAACAGGTTATCAGGTGCAGGCCAGTGTGCCTCTGACTGTCTGGTATGATGCAGCCACACAGGAATGGGTCGGGCTGGAATTTAATGCGCGCGGCTCTGAAATATCCTATAAGCGTGTCAATCCTATCGAATTTGCGGAGCGGTAAATGTCTCAAAAAACAGCCTGGATTACGGGTGCCTCAAGTGGCATAGGCGCAGCGGCGGCAAAACGCCTTGCAGCCGATGGCTGGCGCGTGGCGATCACGGCGCGCTCAGAAGATAAATTAAATGCGCTGGCAGCCGAAAATGATTTGCTGAAAGCCTATGCAGGGGATGTGACTGATTTAGCCCAGATGAAAGATATTGTCCGCAGGATTGAACTCGATCTCGGACATATTGATCTGGTGATTTTAAATGCGGGTACCTATAAGCACGATGTTATGAGTGCATTTTCAGCCGAGAATTTTGCCCATCACCTGGATATAAACCTGCAGGGCGTGGCCAACGGGCTTGAAGCTGTCTTGCCACCCATGCTGGAGCGTCAAAGCGGGCATATTGCGCTGGTGGCCAGTGTGGCGGGCTATCGCGGCCTGCCGCGGTCTTTGTCTTATGGAGCAACCAAAGCGGCGCTGATTAACATGGCCGAAGCTTTGGCCATTGAAATGCTGGATAAAGGGATCAAAGTGCAGGTGATTAATCCGGGTTTTATCAAAACACCGCTCACGGATAAGAATGATTTTCCCATGCCGATGCTGATGGATGTCGATGAGGCTGCCGATAAGCTTGTGAAAGGATTATCTTCAAATAAATTTGAAATCACTTTTCCGTGGGCCTTTGCGTTTCTTTTAAAACTGGCAGGTCTTTTGCCGGACAAGCTCTATTTCAGGCTTGTCAAAAAAGCAACCGCAGGCCAAAACTAGGCTATGCCATCTTATTCCGAGAAATTTCAAAAGCCGCTCGAAGAGTATATTTCTTTTTTTGAAACCTTAAGCCCGCGCTCTATTCCTTTAATTGAAAAGGTTGTGCATCCGCTGGTGCATTTTACCGACCCGTTCAATGACGTGCGCGGCAGTGCCGATATGCAGGCAGTGTTTAAAAAAGCTTTTGAGGACGTTGAAAATTTAAAATTCAAAGTCTTCGATCACAGTTGGGGTCAGGACGAGGCAACGGCTTATCTCAAATGGCGGTGCGATTTTTCGCGAAGCGGTAAGGCGGATTATATTATCGGCATGAGCGAAGTCCGGTTCACGGAAGAGGGGCTGGTAGAGTCGCATTATGATTTTTGGGATTCAGGTCTATACGTCTATGAAAAAGTTCCTGTGCTCAGAACCCTGATCCGTTTCATCAAAAACAAACTGAGCGTGCGGCCATCATAAAATATTAACCCTTTTTTGATACTCTTAAAAGTATGAGGCGGAGTAGTTCTGAAATTATGCGCAATGTCCTCAGGCGCGCCATGGAAGAGGGTTTAGGCGGGCGCGTTCTTATGATGCAGGAAATTAGAAGCGCGGCGCGGGAAATGCCCGATCATCATGAAAAAATCCTGAGAGATTTGAGACTTTTTGGCCAAGCGATCCCTGACGGGTCGCTTTTTTCAAAGCTGGTTCACTAATTTTCTTTACGGAAGAAGATATAGACATCACCAAGGCGAAAGCCCCAGCGGCGGATGACGGCTTTGTTAAAGAGTGTCTGGTCATCCTGTAAGAACATCCAGTCATCGAAATTTACCTTCCAGATTTTGCCATCGACACTGAGCTTGTAATCATACACCCAGTGAAAGGCATTGCCGGTGGTTTGACCTTTGGCCAGACCAATAGAGTTTTTCTCTGTGCCTTCATAGGTATTCTCGCCGGTCTTTTTGATCTCCCAGGTGCGCTGCTCAGTTACGCCATCATTATAGAGAAAGTCTTCCACAAGGGTGAGGGTCTGGGTCTCTTCATCCCATGTACCGGTCATATCGACGGTGAATTGACGGCGGACATTGCCAAAGCGGTCCTGGAATACGCCCCAGGCTTTTAAATCACCCGTAAAATAGTCCTCCAGAACCAGTTTGGGTTCGGGGAGCTGGTGGGTGTCTATCTGGGGGCTGGCACAAGCGGCCAATAAAGCTGTAAAAATCATCATCCATCCAAACGTCAAAAAGCGTTTCATATCTTCTTTACGTATGGTGGAGGGCCGCAGATCAGCCCCATTTCTCCATAATTTTCAGATGGTTTTGAGAGACAGCCTCTTCCGTGACGGGATAGGACCACATCATCTTGATCGCAATGATCTTGAAGATGATCGGGACGACCGCATAGAGCGCAACGAGCTGCCAGACGGCCCCGCCGGTTTCGGCACTAAAACCGCCAAGATCGAGGAGCGGGAAGGCGATCCCTGCGGCAAGTGCCAAAGAGAGTTTTGTGGCCACGCCCCACAGGGAAAAATAGAGGCCTGTGCGTTGTTGCCCTGTTTCAAGCGTATCCAAATCAACGACATCGGCCTGCATGGCGGCGGGTAAAACCAGGTCCGCACCAAGGCTAAAGCCTGTCAAAATGCACACGGCGAGAAAGAGCGTGTAATCGCTTTCACCGACAAAAGGGACGAGACCGAAAAAGACACAGGCCCAGATCATCGCCCCGCACCAGACAAGATGCTTGCCGAATTTTTTAGAGAGCACTAGCCAGAACGGAACGGACAGGACTCCGCACAGGAAATAAATGAACAAAAGCTCTCCGGATTTGTCTTTCATGCCAAGGCCGAATTCGACAAAGAGAAGAAAGAGCGTTGCAGGCAATCCGTTGGCAATCCCGTTAATCAGGTAAGCTGTAATGAGTTTTCGAAAAGGCGCATTATGTTTCAAAACGGGCAGGGCTTCACGAAACCCGACCCGGCCTTTTTCAATATATTTTGGTTCGCGCACGCCCATCGCCATAAGGATCGTTGCAATCGGTGTGACAATCACCATGATCAGTGCAATTGTCCGCAACGCGTCACCTTCATTGCCGCCTGCAGCAAAACCAAGATAGGCAATGGTCCCAAGGGCAAAGAGGATACCGGCGACGGTGAGTGCTTCGCGCCAGCCGGCAATGCGCGTGCGTTCATGATAATCGGATGAAAGTTCCGCGCCCCAGGCATTGAGCGGCAGGATCATCCCCGTCCAGCCCGTGTAGAGAAGAATGCTCCAAAGCAGGAGATAGGCAGCGTCCGCGCCCGGCAAAGGCACAAGCAAAAACCAGCTGGAGAGGCACACCATCGGCATCCAGGAAATGATCCAGGGCTTGCGGCGCCCCCATGGTGTTTTGGTCATATCGGACAGAACGCCAACCACCGGATCGCTAATCACATCCCACAGCCGGGCGATAAGAAGGATGAGCCCTGTCGTTGCCAGACCCAGGCCAAGTGTTTGGGCATAAAAAGTCGGCAGGAAAATATAAACAGGCAAAGATAGTGCCGCAAGCGGAAAGGCGGGCAGCGCATAGGCAATAATCGAAAACGTTGAAATTTTTCTCACGAAACGGGGCTTTCAAGAAGCGTCAGCGTTGTCCCCTCTAACTTCACGCGGCATCCGATAGGAAAAGTCGGTAAGTCTTCCCCGTGACCGAACGGTGCGTCTACCATAATAGGTGTATTTTCATTCCCTATTCTTTGAAGGCACTCTTCAATGGAAAAACCGAAAGGACGCTCTGGATTATCAAGCGGGTTTAAAAACTGACCGGATAAAATACCTGCCAGATCGTTAAACCATCCGGCCTGTTTCATATGGCCAAGCATACGGTCATACCGGCTTAGATGATCATTGATATCTTCAATAAATAAAACTGCGTCCGTCAGGTCAGGCGCATAGTCTGTGCCGATCAGGGTTTGAAGCGCACTTAGATTGCCCCCGTAAAGCCGTCCCTCACATGATGTACCCTGAATATATTTTAAAGCGGGCATTTCAACAGAGATGTTCTCCGCGCCTGCTAACATGAATAGGGTTTGATTTTTCCATGTCTCGTTTATTTTATAAAGCTTGGTAAGCGTCGGCCCGTGAAATGTGATTAACCCCGTTTTTGCCGTGATGACATTGAGCAGAGGCGTTGTATCGCTAAAGCCCATGAATATTTTCGGATTAGCCTGGATGAGGTCATAGTCAATTTGATCAAGAAGATGAATGCAGCCATTTCCGCCAACGGCGCAAAAAATGGCTTTGATATCCGGATTAGAGAACATGTCATGCAGGGCATCGGCTCGTTCTTCGGTTGTGCCTGCAAATTGTCCGAACTTCTTTTCATTTTGTGGGTGGTAAAAAGTTTGAAACCCCTGTGCCTCGAGCCAGTCAATCGACGGGGTGATTTTTTCTTTTGAAATATGGCTGCTCGGGCTGATAATCCCGATCAGATCACCTTTTTGAAGAGCAGGGGGTTTGAGTGGTTCCATTTAGTCTTTATCGATTGCCAGTTGCACCACGTCAATAGTGCCTGTCGCAAAGCCTGCCTGGCAATAGCAAAGATATTGTTCCCACATGCGCTTAAATCGTGTGTCAAAGCGCGGGGCGAGGGTGGCCCATTTCTCCTGGAACGCTTTATTCCACAGATCCAGCGTGCGGGCGTAATCCGGTCCGAAAGACAAATGATCGCCCTGTTTCAGGCCTGCGCTGCGGATTTGATCCCCGAGCACGGTCATGGAAGGTAACATCCCGCCCGGGAAAATATAACGCTGAATGTAATCAGCGCTGCGGCGATAGGCTTCAAAACTGGAATCACGGATGGTGATAATTTGAAGAACAGCGCGCCCGGAGGGTTTCAGAACCTCTTTCACTTTTCCGAAGAAAGCAGGCCAGTAAGCTTCGCCGACCGCTTCGAACATTTCAATGGATGCAATGCGGTCATATTGTCCGTCCAGATCGCGATAGTCACATAGTTTGATCTCTACTTTGTCGGATAAGCCCGCCTTGGCGATGCGGTCCCGAGCATAATTATACTGGGCGCGGGAAATGGTAATGCCGGTTACCTTACAGCCAATCTTATGCGCCGCATATTCGGCAAACCCGCCCCAGCCGCAACCGATTTCAAGAACGTGATGCTCCGGTTTTAAATCGAGGCGCTGAACCATTTCTTCATATTTGCGTGCCTGTGCTTGTTCCAGATTGTCTATGCCATCAGCAAACAGCGCGGAGGAATAGGTCATGGACGGATCAAGCCATTCTTTATAAAACTCGTTGCCGAGGTCGTAATGTTTATAGATGTTGCGCTTTGATCCGCTTTTACTGTTTGGCTGGAACCGGTGCATGATCCAGGACAACGTCCGGTACCAGTTTTTACCGTGCAGTTCTTTGACCATCACATCTTCATTGCGCAGGATCAGTTCAAAGAAACCGGCAATATCAGGGCTGCTCCAGTCGCCATCGAGATAGGCTTCACAAAAACCGAGCTTGCCTTTGCCAAGGAAACGGTTCACGACACGATCATTATGAATGAAGAGAACACCGTGCGGGCCGGGTTCTTTGCCCTGAAAATGCACTTTGCGTTGATCAGGTAGGATAAGATCGAGCGTACCAATCTGCATATTGCGCATCAGGCGCAGCGCCATTTGCATTGCGCGCGAGGGTTTATAGGCATGCGGGTTGCGTTTTGTTTTGATTAAAAAGTGACGCAGGGCTGCATCGGTGCGAATGGTAAAATCTGCGGGGCGCAGCGCAATTTCCTGAAATGGAGACATCTTCTCACCTTATTGTTTTCCTTTTATTTCGTCAATTAAAGTGATTTGGATCAGATTTCTTATAAATTCTTTGTATATTTATAGCGCCGCAGGCTTTTTTAAGTTTGAACCACGGAGTACACAGAGAGCACGGAGTCTTCATAGACTTAAATTCTCTCTGTGCACTCCGTGATCTCTGTGGTTTAAAAATTTATTGCCGCTGACGCGGCGGTTTTTAGCTTACATCTTTTTTCGGTAAGAGTGGAACAGGGATATATTTCGCGCCTTTCAGCCAGAGCCGAAGCGCTTCCCAATGAATACCCACAATAACTTTAAGGGTCATGAGCGGGTGCTTTAAAACCGTTTTCAGGATATTCGAATCGGTGAGGGGAATCGCCTGCCCGTCCCAGGTTGCGGTCAGGATTTTGCTGTCGGGCTGAAATTGATGAATGGCGACATCGAGTTTGTCATCCGGTACTTTCAGGCGAAAGTTGTATTCGCAGTCCATCTGAATGAAGGGCGAGACATGAAAGACTTTCTGCGTGGATTGTTTAATCCAGTCGTCATGATCTTCAACCGGGATCAAATAGCCATGCTGCTGCCTGAAGGTGTTTTTGACCTGGTAGAGAATGGCGGACAAGCTTTCATTGCTATCGTAGCAGTAATAAATCGTCAGCGGATTGAACACATAGCCCCACAGGCGTGCAAAGCCGAGCATATAAATTTTTTGTACGTCTATGTTTTTATCTTTGGCGGCGCGTTCAATCCAGCTGCGGATATCCGATCCGTCACGCGCGCCGTGATCTTTATTCCAGACGCTGAGGATGTTCCACTTGTTGAAGGAAAAATATTTCAGTTTTTGGGAAAGGGGTTCGAGGTCATCCAGATTGATCCAAAGCGTAAAGACCCGGTAGGTGAATTTATGCCCGAACGGCTGCCCATCGGTTTCATGGCGTTCGTGGAACACTTTGCCAATATACAGACTATTCGGATGTGTCGGGAGCGGCATAGGTGCCTGCCGGTGAATTTTCTTTAATGCGCCATGGACGCAAGGTGGGGCCGATACTTTCAGCAACGCGCAAACCTGCGGAGAGGCCGTCCTCATGGAAACCAAACCCGCACCAGGCGCCGCAATACCAGGTATTCATCCTGCCCTGAATTGTGCGCAATTCGCGCCAGAGCTTCACGGAATCTGCATTGAAGATCGGATGCGAATAGCTCATTTCCTGTAAAATATGTTTGGGTTCGCGCGGCGGATTGAGCGTGACAAAATAATTTTGTTTTCTTCCAATGCCGGGCTGCAGCTTGTTCATCCAGTAGGTGACAGCGACTTTCCCATCGGCGGTTGAAGAGAGATAATTCCACGACGACCAGACAGATTTAAGACCCGGCATCAGGCTTTCATCCTGGTGGAGGTAGGCTTTGTTCATGTTGTAGGGAATGTAGCCGAGGATTTCTTTTTCCCGGTCGGTGGCATCCTGTAAAAGGCGCAGCGCCTGATCCGTGTGGCAGGCAAGGACAACAGCGTCATACATAGCAATATTACCGCGGCTGTCGGTAATTTCGATCCCTTCCGCGCGGCGGTAAACAGAGACAGCCGCCGTGCCGAACAGAATTTTATCTTTAAACGGTTCAATCAGTTTTTGAACATATTCGCGGCTGCCGCCATGAACTGTGCGCCATTTCGGCCGGTTTTTCATGAGCAGCAGACCGTGATTTTTAAAAAAGCGGATAAAGGATTTTGCCGGGAACTTGCTAATCTCGCCAATGCCGGACGACCAGATCGCAGCTGCCATCGGCAAAATATGGTCGCGGATAAAAGCCTCTGAATATTTTTTCTTTTTCAAATACAGGCCCAAAGGCATATTAGGCTGCTTGCTTTCCAGATATTTCGGCGCGGTGGCGTAAAAGCGTTTTACATCTTTGAGCATTGTTAAAAAACGCGGGGAGAGTTTGTTCTTTGGCTGGGCAAAGAGCTTATGACCTGCATATTCCAGTTTGCCGTCATCCATGGACACGGCAAAGGACATGTCTGTTTTATCCGTTTGAACATCAAGATGCTTAAAGAGTTCAATCAGGTTTGGATAGGTCCAGTCATTATAAACAATAAAACCTGTGTCGATCGGCGGGTGACCGTCAATCTGCACCGTATTGGAATGCCCGCCGGGGCGGTCATGACGTTCATAGATCGTAATATCATGGCTTTGGTTCAGCAGCCAGCTGGCCGCATTTCCCGTGATCCCTGTTCCAATAACCGCAATTTTCATTTAGTCATTCCATTTAAAAATTTGACGGGCCTGCAAATTTGTCTTTGCTGCGCTTCCGCGTCTTAAGTACGTCTATGTACTCTTCGATGCGGTTCTCGCAAACCCAAATTTTCGTCAGCCGTCCAATTTTTAACTGAAACGACTAAAGCGCTAGCTTAAGCAGCTTTTTTCGTTTGTTCAAAGGCTTTTAGGGCTTTTTCCCGCGCCTCTTTATGATCCACAATCGGGTGGGGGTAAGTCTTTCCGAGCTCTACGCCCGCTTCCTGCAAGGTCAGGGGCGGGGCCTCCCACGGTTTATGAATATACTCTTTGGGCATGTCTTTGAGTTCAGGGACGAAACGGCGGACATATGCGCCGTCCGGGTCGAACTTCTCGCCCTGCGTGATCGGGTTGAAGATCCGGAAATAAGGGGCGGCATCGGCCCCGCACCCTGCGATCCATTGCCAGCTTGCCGAGTTATTGGCCAGATCGGCATCAAACAGACAATCCCAGAACCATTCTTCGCCGCGGTGCCAGTGGATGAGCAGGTTTTTAACCAGAAAAGAGCCGACAATCATTCGCGTGCGGTTATGCATATAGCCTGTTTCATATAACTCACGCATGGCGGCATCGACGATCGGATACCCGGTCTGGCCTTGTTGCCATTTTTTTAAATCACCACTGCGCTCTTCATGCCAGGGGAAATCATTAAAACGCGGCTGGAGATTTTCCCAGGGCAGGGTCGGGAAGTGATAGAGAAGGCTGTAGGAAAATTCCCGCCAGCTAAGCTCGCTCAGGAAATGATCGCGGTCGCGTTCCCAACCTTCCATCGTGCCGCGTTCCTGCGCGGCATACCAGGCGGTGTTCGGAGAGATTTGTCCAAAATGAAGATAGGGAGACAGGCGTGATACGTTGTTACCTGCAGGTTCATTGCGCCCGTCTTTATAATTTTGAAGACCGTCTTTTAAAAAATCATGCAGGCGTTGTTGCGCGCCCTGTTCAGAGATATCCCAGTTTTGAATGATCGTCTTTTCCCAGCCATTTTCATGGGCGGGGGGCAACAGGTTTAAATCGTCGAGGGCGCTGTCACTTTTATACTCGAAATAGTTTAGGTTTTTTGGCGTCGGAAGCGGTTCGCGCGGCGGAGCCTTGGATAGACAACCTTTTTTATAGAACGGCGTGAAGACTTTATAGGGCGTGCCATCGTTCTTTAAGACATCCCACGGTTCCCAGAGCAAAGAGCCGTTAAAGCTTTTGGCGTCTATGTTTTGAGATTCTAAGTCTTTTTTGATTTTGGTGTCGCGATCTATGCGCCAGGGTTCATAGCAGCGGTTCCAGTAGACGGCCTGTGCCTCTGTCTCTTTTGTGAGAGTAGAAATAATCTGAGCTGCATTGCCTTTGGCAAGATATAGTTGTCCATCAAGGCTGTTATTTAAATCGCTGAGCGCATGGTAGAGCCAGACGCGGGACGCAGCGCCCATCTTGCGATCGCCTGCGTTGTCGTCATCCAGAATATAAACGGGCAGGAGTGGTGCGCCTGTTTCAGCAGCGGCCTGCAGGGCCGGGTTATCGGCCAACCGTAAATCCTGCCGGAACCAGAGGATGATGGGAGTTTGAGAAGACATGTAATATATACGTTTATTCTAACAAAACAGATTATATTGTCATCCTGAGCGAAGCGAAGGATCTGATTTGTGGCAAGGAGATCCTTCGGCGCAAGCGCCTCAGGATGACATGTTAAATTTACCCGTCCGCATTGATGCGGTCGATGATTTCCTGGATCGTCTCTTCGGCTTTGAGATTGTTGATCTGGCAGGTGCCTGCGGCCTGGTGGCCGCCGCCGCCATATTCCAGCATTAGCGAGCCAATATCGGTCTTGCTGGTTTTATTGAGGATGGATTTTCCAACAGCAAGAACGGTGTTTTGTTTATTCTTGCCCCACATGACATGCATAGAGATATTGCATTGGGGGAAAAGGCCGTAAATCACAAAACGATTGCCGGCCCAGATAGTTGGCTCTTTACGCAGGTCCAGCATGACCAGATTTTTATGAATGACAGAGCAGCGCTCAATCTGCTCTTTGAATTTTATTTTATGCTCGTTGTAGAGATCGACGCGTTCTTTCACATCCGGCAAATCAAGAACGGCTTTGATATTGCTCTCTTCCATCAGGGTTTCGATGAGTTTCATCATCAGCTGATAGTTGGAAATGTTGAAATCCCGGAAACGGCCAAGGCCTGTGCGGGAATCCATGATAAAGCTCAAAAGGTCCCAGCCTTGCGGGTTCAAGATATCTTCTTTTGAAAAGGCTGCAGAGTCTGCTTTATCAACAGCAACAATCATTTCTTCAGGAATGTCAGGGAAGGTTTCCGCGCCGCCGAAATATTCATATACAACACGGGCCGCAGATGGTGCGCTCGGGTCAATGATATGATTGACCGGTTTTTCTTTGACGCGCTCTGTTTCGCTGGCATGGTGGTCAAACGCCATATAGACCCCGTGCACATAAGGCAGGTTGGTGGTGATGTCGCCGTCATCAACATCAATGTGACCGTCTTGCATGTCTTTCGGGTGAGCGAAATTAATATCGTCGATAATATCCAGCTTCTTCAAAAGCACAGCACAAATAAGCCCGTCCATATCTGAACGGGTAATCAGGCGGTAGCGTTTATTGTCTTCAGGAAGAATTTTAACGGCTGACATTTTTGTTACGGGCCCCTCTTTGTCTAAAAATTATTTTTGTCATACTACCATAAAAAATCCCGGAATATACCGGGATTTTTAAATGGTGCGGTGCATTATTAAGCTGCTTTTACCTTTTCCAGGAAGTCACGCATGGTGACTTCCAGCTGATCGGCCAGCTGTGCGACTTCACCGGAGGCGGTTTTGACATCATTTGCGGCTTGATTGGTCATTTGGACATCTTCACTGACGCCTGCAATATTCTGTGTGACCTGATCGGTTCCGGAAGAGGCTTCCTGAACGTTCCGGGAAATTTCACCTGTCGCTGCCCCTTGTTCTTCGACAGCGGCTGATATCGTTGCTGCAATCGCATTGATATCACCGATTGTGCTTGCGATTTCTTCAATCGCGCGGGCAGCTTCTCCTGTGACTTCCTGCATCTTGGAAATATGGGTGCCGATTTCTTCTGTCGCCTTGGAGGTCTGGTTGGCAAGCGTTTTCACTTCAGAGGCCACAACCGCAAAGCCTTTCCCGGCATCGCCTGCGCGGGCCGCTTCGATGGTTGCGTTAAGTGCCAGCAGGTTGGTTTGCTCGGCAATGTTATTGATGATGTCAATCACATCACCGATCCGCCCGGCGGCTTCTGTCAAGCTCTGAACTGTATTGGTGGTTTCTGTAGCCTGATCCTGCGCCTTATTCACAATGCGGGAAGACTCAGAGACCTGCCCGCTGATTTCCTGAATGGAAGAGGAGAGCTCTTCTGTTGCAGAGGCGACCGTTTGAACATTCGTCGAGGCTTCCTGCGTTGCAGCAGACACATTACCTGCAGCTGCGGATGTGCGGTCTGCCGTTTCAGCCATGCTTTGAGCCGTAGAGCTCATTTCCTGCGCTGCTGCAGAAAGCGAAGACAGATTGCTCGTCGCAGTTGAATCAAATTTTGAAATCATTTCTTCAACGCGCTTTGCGCGGGCTTCTTTTGCTTGCTGTTCTTTGCGCTGTTCTTCTTCCAGGCGGACGCGCTCAATCGCGTTCATCTTGAAGACTTCAACGGCAGACGCCATAGAGCCGATTTCATCCCCGCGACCAGTACCAGGAATATCAACTTCGTTATTCCCGTCAGCGAGATCTTTCATTGTATCTGTCATGCTAATGATCGGCTTTGAAATCATCCGGCCAATCAGAAAGGCCAGAGCTGCACCGAGAACAATACTAAAAACAGCAATAATAGAAGCTTTCATCTGGACAAAGCTGATCAATTCGGCAGCTTTCGGGCCAAGCTCGTCTTGCTCAGCTGTGATATCGTCATCAATATCGTGTAAGGTTTTGACCATCGCCGGGCCGATTTGGTCGAGCCCGTTTCTGATTTTGTCATTTCGGGTCTGAATAGTGACAACTGTTTCGTTAAAAGCCTGTTCATAAGCTTGTCCGGCAGTCTGTGCTTCCGTTGCAAGTTTTCTGCGGACGGGGTTTTGAAGCGCGGACACCAACGTTTTGAGTTCATCTTTGTAAGCCTTGAGTTCTTTATTAAAACGGTCTGCGTCTTCCTGTTTGTTGTTGATCAGGAATTTTTGTCCATAGACGCGTGCAAGCATCAATTTTTCCTGAGAGCGGGCTGCATAATAGGCAGCCTCAGGATCACCATCCCTATACGCGCTTTCCATGATAGAAGAGAGTTTTCTGCGGATCTCTGTACCCATTGGGTTAAGAGTACCGTTTACAATCTCATCTCTTTTACGCTGTAGCTCTACAGCTTCATCAAATGTGTTTTCGTATAAAGTGGCCTGATCGACGGCTTTAGAGAAAGCCTCTTCGGTTTGTGCATCATCTGTAAGATCCAGAAACCTCTTTTTCTCCTTTTGTGTCTCGTCAATCATCTTATGGACTGCTTCAATACTGTCTTCGTTTTTATCAATCACGAAGTTTTTCACCGCCATACGGGCCATCAGGACGTCGTACACGACATTTCCAATCGAATTATTTTCCCGGGCGAGTTGGCGGTAATCTGTGAAATATCCACCTGTGGTTCGCAAACTGGTCAGAGAAACGATTGTAATAATAATCAAAAGTGCAAGCACGATGGCAAAACCGCCAAGTACTTTATTTGAAATTTTGACATTGTCTAAAAAGCCTAAAAGATTTTTTGGTTTCATCTTTGATCAATCCTCTTTTGATGTGCGTATGACAGAAAGCCCGGAAAAATCCGGGTGAAAATGTAAGTCTTTTATTTGTATCTTAAAATAGGGGTGGCCCATATCATTCCCCGCAGACAACATGCCCGCGTATGCTTTTGTTAAAATGTCCCCCTCGAAAACATTTTTACTCTGTCATGATTTGGTAAAAAAACCATTACCAGGACATACAACTATAAATATATACACAGAAAAAAATTAAGGCTTATTTTTTAACCGGCTTCCGCTTCGGCTTCAGCGTCTTCGGATTTGGTTTTGGATTTTTTCTTTTTCTTGTCCGCATGGACAAAAACAGGCGGCTTGCCGTCTTTAACGGTTGCCTTGTTGACGATAACCTTTTCGACATCTTCCTGGTCGGGCAGGTCGAACATGGTGTCGAGTAACATGCCTTCAAGAATGGAACGCAGGCCACGTGCGCCTGTTTTGCGCTCAATGGCTTTATCTGCGATAGCTTTTAATGCGTCTTTATCAAATTCAAGTTCTGCGCCTTCCAGCTCAAAAAGCTTTTGATATTGTTTGACCAGCGCGTTTTTCGGTTCTGTCAGGATCGTGACAAGTGCATCTTCATCAAGCTCTTCAAGGGTTGCAAAGACGGGCAGGCGGCCGATAAATTCCGGGATCAGGCCGAATTTCTGGAGATCTTCAGGTTCAAGTTTTTTCAAAAGATCACCTGTTTTGGCTTCATTCGGGCTTTGGACATCTGCGCCAAATCCGATTGTTGTGCCGCGGCCTTTATTGGCTAGGATTTTTTCAATGCCTGCAAAGGCACCGCCGCAGATAAAGAGCATGTTGGCGGTATCAACCTGTAAGAACTCCTGCTGCGGATGTTTACGTCCGCCTTGTGGAGGCACAGAGGCGACTGTGCCTTCCATGAGTTTCAGGAGTGCTTGCTGAACGCCTTCCCCGGAAACGTCACGGGTGATGGATGGATTGTCCCCTTTGCGGGAGATTTTGTCGATTTCATCAATATAGACGATCCCGCGCTGGGCCCGGTCGACATTATAGTCAGAGGCCTGCAGCAGTTTCAGAACGATATTCTCGACATCTTCCCCGACATAACCGGCTTCTGTAAGTGTCGTTGCATCGGCCATGGTGAACGGCACATCGATAATTTTCGCAAGAGTCTGGGCCAGCAATGTTTTACCGCATCCTGTCGGGCCGACCAGAAGAATATTGGATTTTGAAATTTCGACATCTGCGCCGGACCCCGTGCCGCCATGTTCAAGGCGCTTATAATGGTTATGAACCGCCACGGACAGGACGCGCTTGGCGTCTTCCTGGCCGATCACATAATCATCCAGAACGGCCTTGATCTCGCTTGGGGTCGGGACGCCTTCGCCGCTGCGCACGATCTGGGATTTATCCTCTTCGCGGATAATATCCATGCACAGCTCAACGCATTCATTGCAAATAAAGACATTCGGGCCCGCAATCAGCTTGCGGACTTCATGCTGGCTTTTGCCGCAGAACGAGCAATAGAGCGTGTTCTTGCCGTCTGTCTTGTCTTTGTCGGATGATTTACTCATGGCGCCGTTTGTCCTCGTGAATCTCTATTAACCAAGTTAGCCCAGTGATTTACTCTCATGCAAGAGGCGAAATGCAAAACCTCTTGGACTATCCTTTATTATACTCTATTTAGAGCCCAAACGGGTTAAGGACAGCTTAAGGTTTTATTGAAAATATGACGCTGCGCAGCATCGACGAACTGGCTGAAAACTTCGCGCTCTTTGATAATTGGGAAGAGCGCTACGGCTATTTGATCGAGCTTGGAAAAGACCTGGAGCCGATGGAGGATGCGCTCAAAACAGATCATACATTTGTGCGTGGATGTACCTCGCGGGTCTGGATGGTGGCACAAAAAGGGGAGAGCGGCGGGCGGTATCATTTCATTGCTGATAGTGATGCACATATTGTCCGCGGGCTCATTGCGCTTTTACTCAGTGCCTATCAGGATAAAACGACAGAAGAGATTGCAGCAGTGGACATTGAAAAAATCTTCAATGAGATCGGCCTGTCTGAGCATCTCTCGCCCAACCGCCGCAACGGCTTTTTCGCGATGGTGGAACGGATCAAAGCGCTAGCGGCTTAGCGATTAATATTCGTATCGGGCGCTTTGGGGCGGGGGAGTTGCTTGCCCGGCTTTTCTTTGATGGAATTTAAGATGTCTTTAAAGACCGTATCGCCTTCGGGATGCTCGGCGCCGATCAGCTCAGCCTGTAAGGTAAAAACGGAATTCGGTCCGACCCAAAGCTGGGCTGTATAAATTTTACCCTGCCGACCTGTCTGGCCTGTGCCTGTCAGGGTCGCCTGCTTGGTACTTTCACGCTCATCGTAGTTAATGTTGTATTCAGTAATAAATTTACGCGCGACCATGCCCTGAAGGGCTGCGCTCATAACCCGCTCATTATAGCGCTCAAAATTTTCAGGCGTGGATGGCGCGCAGCTGACGCTGACATCCACCGTGGTGGAAAGATCATAGACCATCGTGTAGCTGGTAATCTGATAACAGGTTTGCTGATCTTCCGGGCAGCGGCGGGTGGTATAGGGTGGCTCCGGGAAGCTGATTTCAAAATCACAATACTCCGGTGCATAGGTAAGGGCAGGGTCCGGCGCAGCGTCTTCCTGAACCTCTTCGGGCTGTTCTTCGGCTGTTGGTGGTTCCTGAAGTGATTCAGCCTCTTCCTGCGCAAAAGCAGGCAGCGCTAATCCAAGGCATAAAAAAACAATCAGAAAATATTTCATGACGCTGTCCAGCTTTCCGGTGACGCTTCGCTTTGCGTCCCTGTGTTCATGTCTTTGACCTCATGAGCTTTACCATCTTCAAAGGGTGGAAACCAGACAAAAGGGATGCCCTTCTTTTCGGCATAAGAAAGCTGTTTGCTGACTTTCTGCGGGGCGTGATACATCTCGACCTTGTTCCCGTTTGCCCGGAGTTTGCGCGCGGTTTCAGCAGCCAGCGCACGTTTATCTTCAGCAGGTAAGACCATCAGAATATCCGCCGGGCCTTTCGGGCCGGGCTCCAGCTTGCCGTTTTGTTTGAGGACATCAAACAGACGCGAAAAACCGATCGAAATGCCAACGCCCGGCAGGTGTTTATTGATGAAAGAACCTGCCAGGTCGTCATACCGTCCACCCGAACAGACCGAGCCAGTAAATTCAGGCACATCTAAAAGCTGCGTTTCATACACCGTCCCGGTATAGTAATCTAGACCACGGACGATAGAGAGGTCACCGACGACGGCATCTTTTGGAAGATGAGAGAGGCTGTCGAGAACAAAACCTAATTCTAAGACTCCCTCTGCAAAGGTGTTGGTTAACAGTTCTGTTAAACCTTCGCCTTCCAATAAATGGGTAAATAAATTTTTCTCGCGCAAGCAATTGTCTAATTCTTCACCTGTTCTTACTTTTATATTTATTAATTCTATAATTTGTTCGAGTTGGTTATCTTGTATCCCTAATTCTAATAAATTAGCGAGAACATCTTGCTCACCAATTTTCTCCAGCTTGTCGATAGCACGGATAACGGGTACGAGATCAGTTACGCCCATGCTTTCCAAAAGCCCCATCAGGATTTTTCGGTTATTGATCCGTAGCTGAATCCGCCCGATATCAAGGCCGTCGAGGACGTCGTAAATCATCGCCGGGATTTCGGCATCAAAATGGATCGGGAGGTGATCGACATTGATCACATCGATATCGCACTGGGTGAATTCGCGCATACGGCCCATTTGCGGACGCTCGCCGCGCCAGACGCGCTGCATCTGATAGCGCTTGAACGGGAAGGTTAGATCATTGAAGTGCTGGGCAACATAGCGGGCCATCGGGACCGTCTGGTCAAAATGAAGCGCAAGGCGGGCGTCTTTGCCGTCCTCGTCATCTTTATGCAGGCGTTCCAGAACATAAATTTCTTTATCAACTTCGCCTTTGGCCAAAAGCACGTCGATTTCCTCGACGCTCGGCGTTTCAATCGAACAAAAGCCGTAACTTTCAAAAGTCTTACGGATATGATCCAGCCAGCGTTGCTCCACCGCCCGCCATTCCGGCAGCCATTCCGGGAACCCGCTAATGGGTTTGGGTTTATAAATCTTACGTTTTTCAGCCATTGAGTGTTTATAAACCACGAAGACACGAAGTCACCAAGATTTTTATTGACATAACAATCAAAGTGGTGCTAGGGTGCAGTGATGTCAAAAAAAGAATTTTTATCAGTAGATGATTTACCGCAACTTTTTAGGGCGCAAGCACAAGGTCGCGCAAAAAGGTTTCTTGATGTTATGCCTGAGGGTGAGTTGTTATTTTATGATCCTATGGAAACGGCGAGACATATGGGGGGTAAAATGCCAGTTCAGGTTTTTTCAATTAACGACGTGAGAGCATTTCAAGCAACAGCATTGGAAATTTGTGCTGACAAACAACAAGAAGAATTTGATCCTGCCGGTCATGAAAAATATGCAATTGAAGCTGAAGAATATGCGAGAGCGATTGCAAAATACGAATGTGAATTTCCGAATAGTTAATCCAACCTAAACACCCGCTCCAGCCTTTGGATAAGCGCTTCGGCGAGGTCTTCGGCGTCTGCAATAGTCAGGGCGCGGGAATAATAGCGGGTGACGTCATGGCCGATTCCGATCGCGGTGAGCTCGACCTGTTTCAGGCCTTCAATCCAGGCAATGACCTGACGGAGATCTTTTTCAAGAATATTGGACGGGTTCACAGACAAAGTGGAATCATCGACCGGCGCGCCGTCTGAAATGATCATCAGGATTTTACGTTGTTCAGGCCGGCGGGCAAGACGGTTATGCGCCCAGGTGAGGGCTTCGCCGTCGATATTTTCTTTGAGTAAACCTTCTTTAAGCATCAAGCCGAGATTTTTACGCGCGCGGCGTAAAGGCGCATCCGCGCCTTTATAAACAATATGGCGCAGATCATTGAGACGGCCCGGATGATCGGGGCGGCCATTGGCAATCCAGAGATCACGGGACTTACCGCCTTTCCAGGCGCGGGTGGTAAAGCCAAGAATTTCAACTTTCACGCCACAACGTTCCAGCGTGCGGGCGAGAATATCCGTGCAGATTGCGGCAATCGCAATCGGCCGCCCGCGCATGGAACCTGAATTATCAATGAGAAGCGTGACCACCGTATCGCGGAAATCAGTATCGCGTTCCTGTTTAAAGCTTAAAGGCACGGTCGGATTGGCAATCATGCGGGCCAGACGCGCGGCATCCAGATAGCCTTCTTCCAGATCAAATTTCCAGGAACGTTGTTGCCGTGCCATGAGTTTGCGTTGCAAACGGTTGGCGAGTTTGGAGACGAGAGAGTGCAGGGGGCCAAGCTGTTGATCCAGCGTCTGGCGCAGGCGGGAAAGCTCTTCGGGGTCGGCAAGGTCTTCGGCTTTGACGATTTCATCATAGGCCGTAGTGTAAATGCGGTACGATCCGCCGGGCCCGTCTAGGAAATCATCCGCGCGCCGTCCACGCATTTCAGCGCCCATCTCTCCATCTTCGTCGAGCGCAGCTTGTTGCTCGGACATATCCTCCATGCCCATTTCGGTTTCGGCCTCAGAAAGATCTGAATCATCTGCTGCATCTTGCGCATCGGAACCTTGTGTATTTTCGCTTTGGTCTTCTTGTTGATCTTGCGGCGGCTCGTCATTGATATCCGCATCGCCGTCATCGGCGTCATCTGTTTCCTGCGGATTGTCAGATGTGCTGTCGCCGGGGGTGAATCCAAGATCGGTGATAAGTTGTTTGGACAGCGCCGCAAAAGATTTTTGATCATCCAAAACACCCGCGAGTTTAGACAGCCCGTCTTTACCAAGTTTATCCTCAATCCATGGGCCCCATTGTTTCACAAGCGCCTTGGCATGATCCGGGACGGGCTCGCCGGTGAGCGCGAGACGGGTCATGACATGCAAGGCATCGCCAATCGCACTGTCTTCGCGCGTGCGCAAAGATTGGTAACCAAGCTTCCGGCATTTTTCATCCAGGACTGTGTTGAGATTTTGGGAGACGCCTTCCATCGCCCGCGCGCCAAGCGCTTCACAGCGTGCCTGTTCAAGCGCATCGAACGCTTCGGCAGCGGTGAGATCCATCGGCGCGTTTTGGAGGTGCACACCCCGGTCATGATGTTTCAGCCGCAACGCTTTGGCATCGGCCGCGCCGCGCAACAGCGCTTTGTCTTCAGGAGAGGTTGAGGCACCTGGCAAAGGCAGGCGCGCGGTCTCCTCGGTCGGGATGGTCGGGCGGTCTGCGCTTTCAGTCGCAGAATAGCTCACCGCCGTGTGTTTCTTACCCGCAAGCGCACGCAACGCCGCCGCTGTCGCAGATTTAAACTTTTCGGTTTGATCGTTAAATTTTTCAGCCATGCGGCTTACTCAGTTTTAAGGAGTTCTACTCCAAAAGCGCGTTGGTAATATTCAGCCACGGTCGGCCATTCAAGCTCATCGCATTTATTGAGGAATGAAAATTTAAAGGCGAGTTCACGGTCGCCGAAAATCTTGGTGTTTTCAGCCCAGCTTATGACCGTTCGCGGTGACATGGTGATCGACAGGTCGCCATTGATGAATCCCTGCCGGACCATGCCGGCAAGCTGAACCATCGCGTCAATCTGGTCGTCCTCCATATCCGGGTGCTTGGCCTTGACGATTCCGGTTTCGGTTTTAACGGGCAGGTAATTGAGCTGTACGACAACATTCCAGCGATCCATCTGGCCCTGGTTAATCTGCTGCGTGCCGTGATAAAGACCCGTCGTATCACCAAGGCCGATCGTGTTGGTGGTGGCAAAGAGCCGGAATGCCGGGTGCGGGCGGATCACCATATTCTGATCGAGCAATGTCAGGCGGCCTTCAGATTCTAAAACGCGCTGGATGACGAACATCACATCCGGGCGGCCCGCATCATATTCATCAAAGACAAGCGCGACCGGGTTTTGAATGGACCAGGGCAGGAGCCCTTCTTTCCATTCGGTGATCTGTTTGCCTTCTTTCAGGACGATCATATCTTTGCCGAGCAAATCGATCCGGCTGACATGACTATCCAGATTGATCCGCACGCACGGCCAGTTGAGCCGCGCGGCAACCTGTTCAATATGGGTGGATTTTCCTGTGCCGTGATAGCCCTGCACCATGACGCGGCGGTTATGCGCAAAGCCGGCAAGGATCGCCATCGTGGTTGTATGATCGAACTGATAGGTTTTATCGATCTCAGGCACGTTCGGGTGATCTTCCTTAAAGCCGGGTACTTTCCAGTCGACATCCAGCCCAAATGTTTCCCGCACATCATAAAATGTGTCCGGGATAGACGTATATTTTCCTTCTCTGCCCTGAACCTTGGTCAGGTCAAAGGAAGCGCTTATTGGCTCGTTATCTTTCGCGGCGGTGTCACTCATGGATTATTTTTCTATTCTCTCAAATTTCTCATAGGCCAGTTTCAGGATTGTATAAGCCATATTGATAGATTTGAGAAGGTCTTCGGCCTCTTTATCGCCGGGATTGAAATCCGGGTGGTATTTCTTGGCAAGCTCCTTATAGCGCGCTTTGATTTCTTTAAGGTCTGTCGGGGGCTCAAGGCCGAAAATGGCAAGTGCCTCCATCTCGGGTGTTTTTTGCTCTTCCTGCCGGGGGGCATCGTTTTCCGTGAAATTGTAGGTCCGCCAGGCCTGGTTGTAGAGGGCATCGGCAAAGGCTCCATCGACATCATAACGCCAGGTCGGACGGTCCCCGTACAGGGAATTCAGGATATGGTCTTCGACCTCTTTTTCATTCATGCCGTCAAAAAAGTCCCAGGCTTTGTTATATTCGCCTATATGCTCGGCGCAAAACCAGTAATGATCGCTTAAAGAACGATCTTTCGGGGCCCGAAAATCACCTGATCCGGTGCAGCCCGGCATATCGCAGACACGCTCTTTGGGCTGCGTTTTATTATCAGCAAATTCAGGGCTTTGCGGTTTTAAGTGTATTCTCGGCATAACCTTTCCATTATAAAGGAAAATCAAGGAGAAAAGATATGTCTGTCGAGGCGCAGATCAAGGAAATTCTGGAGCGGGAATTTACCCCGGTTCACCTGGAAATCAAGAATGATTCGGATAAGCATGCCGGGCATGCCGGCCATGACGGGTCCGGGGAAAGCCATTTCAGGGTTACAATTGTCTCTCCTGCCTTTGAAGGGCAGGGCCGGATTGCCCGCCAACGGGCGGTCTATAAGGCTTTGGAAAACTTAATGAATAGCCGGATTCATGCCCTTTCTCTTAAAATATTTTGCCCACAAGAGTATGTATTAAGATAAAATACACCTTTTGGTTGTGTAATATCCATTCGTATGTATTATTACGAGTGTATGGGGTATTTACAACAAAGGGGATGAATAAATGCTTACCAAAACAGAAATGCTTGAGTCACAAGCAAAGAGTTCACTGATTTCCAGAAATATCACTGTGATGGGCCGGCGGACTTCTGTGCGGCTGGAGCCTGAAATGTGGCGTGCTCTGAAAGATATTGCAGCGCGGGAGGCGTGTACAATTCATGATTTATGCTCTCTGATAGGGCTGCGTAAAAATGCGCAAACGTCTCTGACAGCAGCGATCCGGGTGTTTTTGATGCTCTATTACCGCGCGGCTGCCACGGAAGATGGCCATGACAAAGCCGGTCATGGAGATTTTAGTAATATGAAGCGCCGGGCAGGGATGCCGACCGACTGGAAAGGAGCTTCTTCTTCCAGAAACCGTGTCCAGGTGACGATGGAGCAGCAGCAGCAACAGGCTTAAGCCCGGCCCATTTTGAGATATTTGGCCCGGCGGGCGGCTATGACTTTATCTGCCTGCCAGGGGGTCAGCTCATTGAGGGCTGCTTCGATCTGCTTGCCGACATTGTGAATGGTCTCAACGGGCGTGCGGTGCGCGCCGCCAACGGGCTCTTTAATAATGCCGTCGATAATTTTCAAATTATGCAGATCCTGCGCCGTGAGCTTGAGTGCTGAGGCTGCATCACTCGCATGAGAGGCGCTCCGCCAGAGAATAGAGGCGCACCCTTCCGGTGAAATCACCGAATAAATAGAATGCTCTAACATGTAAACTTTATCGGCTGTTGCAATGGCAATCGCGCCGCCGGACCCGCCTTCACCGATAATCACGGAAATAATCGGCACTTTGACGTTTAAACAGGCTTCAATCGAGCGCGCGATCGCTTCTGCCTGGCCGCGCTCTTCAGCTCCGCGGCCCGGATAGGCGCCTGCCGTGTCAACGAGCGTAATAATCGGCATCTGGAATTGGTCTGCCATTTTCATCAGGCGCTGCGCTTTGCGGTATCCTTCGGGGCGGGCCATCCCGAAATTATGAAACAGACGGCTTTCCGTATCGTGTCCGCGCTCATGACCCATGACAACAACGGAGCGTCCCTGAAAACGGCCAAGCCCGCCGAGCAGCGCATTATCTTCGGCAAAGTTCCGATCGCCTGCCAGCGGGGTGAAATCTGAAATAAGCTCAGCCACATATTGTAAAAAGTGCGGGCGGTCTTGATGACGTGCGACCTGAACCTTTTGCGCCGGGCTGAGCTTGCTGTAGGTTTCATTTAAAAGCCGCCCGATCTTATTTTGCATGCGGGAGATTTCATCGTCGATATTCAGCGAGGAATCATTATCCACTTTCTGGAGCTCGGCGATTTTGCCTTCCAGTTCCAGGATCGGTTTTTCAAACTCTAATTGACTCATTTGCCGTAAAACCTCTGTGATTTAAGTCCGGAATTGTTTAGCAAATCAGGGCAGGGAAGGCAAATGAACTTACGCCATCGCTTTTGCTAGCGCGATGCCAGTAACAACAAAAAATATCGTGAAATTTTAAGATCTTAGGTTGATTTCAGGCGCGCCCGTGCAAGAGGTGCATCCGCAGCCACATCCGTGAGATGTTGTCTCAAGCTTCTTGTTGCCGGTATCTGCCTTAGAATGCGTTGCATTTGCTTTTTCCGGTTGTCCAACTTGCGAGACAGCAAAAACAACCATAAACAGACCGAAGATTTTTAAGATCATTTTCCCCATGCAGCTATTCCTTTATAAAACACCCTTAATATATATCTTACCATCTTCATAAGCAGAATACCAAAAAGCAAAAAACGCCCTGAAAAATCAGGGCGTTTTTAAAATTCTTTAGAGGTAAATCTTACTTTTTACCGGCAGCTTTTTTGCTCATCGGGTGCTTGCTTTCCACCGTGTCTTTGAGCTTGTCGCCAATGATATGCGTGTAGATCTGTGTTGTCGCAATATCGGCATGGCCAAGCATTTTCTGAACACTGCGTAAGTCTGCGCCGCGGGCCAGAAGATGCGTTGCAAAAGCGTGACGCAGAATATGCGGGCTAACCTTCCCTTCTTCAATCTCTGCTGCGCGGGACAGGTCTTTGAGAAGTTGTGCAAAACGCTGACGGGTCAGGTGCCCTTTTTCAGATGTTTTGGATGGGAAAACCCATTGAGCTTGTGTGCCCTTGTCATCCGGTCCGATAAATTGCTGGCGTACAGCAATGTAATCTTTCAGAGCTTTTTGCGCCGGATCAGACAGAGGCACCATGCGCTCACGTCCGCCTTTTCCTTCAACCATCAGATATTGTGTATCTTCGGCAATGGCAGACATTGGCAGGCCAACAAGTTCAGAAACCCGCAGACCTGTTGCATAGAGCATTTCCAGCAGGCAAACGAGACGCACAGAATCAGCACCGCCGCCTTCGCCGGCTGTTTTGATCAGGTGTGACACTTCTTCTTCTGTCAGTGTCTTTGGAAGCGTGCGCGTTTGTTTCGGGCTTTCAATTGTTGACGTCGGGTCATCTTCGCGCTGACCTTCGGATATTAGGTACTTGTAATATTGACGCAGAGCGGACAAACGGCGTGCAACTGTACGCACAGCAATTTGCGCTTTGTTAGAACCTTTTACATGAATCTTCTGAGATAAATCTTCAATGTAAGCTTTCAGATCCGCTGTATTCGCAATGTTAATATCGCTCTTGCGTTCTTTTTTCAGAAACTGGCTGACATCTGCAAGATCGCGCCAGTAGGCCTGGCGTGTGTTATGTGCAGCGCCTCGCTCTGCGGTAAGCATGTCAAGAAACGCATCTACGCTTGCGTGTAGATCCGGCTTTGGAAGTTTTGGACGACCTGGACGACCCATTTTTATTCTCCTTTATCGTTTGTGATGATGTCCACGATCGTCTTTTGGGCGATCCCCCGGGCATCATCGATGTACCCCACATTTTGTAAACTGCTTAGCGCTACGCGAATGAGAGATGGCGGCGTGTTGGTTTTATCGCCATCCAGCGCTTTTAAAACGTTCAGAACTGTAAGTCCAGTGCGTTCTTCTTGCGCCGCAGTCTTTATGTCATTTTCCAGACTATCTGTTTGCATTCCATAATCGGAAGGCTCTGTCAAGTCCGATTGTTTTTCATAAACCATTAAGACTTTCTCGTCAAGCCCTTTTTTTGCACCCAGACTTTCAAGAATTGCAAGGAGTTGAGCCATATTCTGCGGTAAATCCGCTTCTGTAAGCTCAAAGGGCAAAACTTTGTTTTTTTCTAAAAAAGAGCCATTTTCCGCAATTGCACTAACGATTTGAAAATATACATAATTTTTTGGATTGGTCAGGGCATATGTCTTTATATGGGACTGCCAGGTCTCCGGCAGGGCTTTATGGGCGTAGAGCATCGCAGCTGCATACTTGAGTGTGACATCCTGCGTGGTTTGATCCGGGGTCATTGCCTGCAGAAGAGGGGCAAAAGCAGCCAAAACAGGCAAGGATGATTCTGTGGATAAGTATGTTGCCAGCTTTTCGGCTCTTTCTTCGGGGTCCTGAAGGGCCTGGATATCCTTATAGGTTTCATCGCGTTTTCTAAATTGCGGGCCTGTTAAAAGCCCACGAATCAACGCTTCACGTAAGAAAGACGTTTTCAGGCTGTCCGGCAGGCGGTCATCGCGCACATAGAGCATCAGCAGATGTGGCGGGATATCGCGGATAATCTCTTCTGAAAATAAGTTGTCATTATATTGAATACGGCCCTTGGAAAAGACCAGCCCGCGCTCCAGCGGTGTTAAATCTGACAGGCGCTGCGTATCCAGCGCGGGTATCATGAACGTGTCTTCTTCGTAGATATTAAGGATGGTTTCATTGTCCTGAAGCAGTGTTTTATTGTCAGAGGTGCCAAGCTCCAGCCCGCAGACTGCGTCCAGCTTTCTGAAAAACATGGTGTGTGTGTAATCGGCGCCGATGACTTTTTCTTCCAGGCAGGCGGTCGGCAGATCGCCATTATAAAGAATCAACAGAATGCCGATTTTTGCAAGCTGCGCATGAGGCGGGTTTTGAACCGTATCTGTGTACAGCTTATAGGCTTCATCATACCAGCCATGGTCGATTAATTTCTCAAGCCGCAAGGTGAAAAGATCCTGCCCGGCCTCAATCTCTTTTGGGCCGTCCAAATCGCCTATATCTGCCTGTGTCAGAAGCAGGCGTTTTTGAAACTGTGCAAGGCCCGGCAGGCTGTGCGTTGCCGGGAGTGTTTTGAGCTTTTCTGTGATGTCTTCGCGCTCATGGTCTTTCCAGACAGCTTTGCCAAGCGAGCCGCCGATAATGGTCGTATAGCTTCCGGCGGATTCATAGGGGGCCAAAGCTTCAAGCGGCAATGTCACAGCTGGAACGTCTTGCTGCGTTTCCACTTTTTCCACTTCCACTGTTTCGGGAAGGCGTGTCAGCTCTTCAAGCGTGCTTTCGGTAATCTCATCCAAAAGCATATCAAACAGGTTTGCATCTTCCTGCGCGCTTGCGGGCGCGCACAAGATACAAAAGCTCAAGCCTGTTAAAAGCCAAAGGCGCATATATGTCTCCTGCTTTATATAAAACGACTTCGACCTTACGCGGGTGCATAAGAGTTTTCAATTGCTCTTAAAAAATATTTATGTCATTAAAGCGCTCAGAGTAAGGATGTGTAAATTGACTTCTACAGCTTTATCAGAAGATTTTATGGACGCCGTTCGAAATTATCTCATCGAAAACAATCAAAGCCTCGCGCTTGTCGGGATGATGGGGGTCGGCAAGTCTACAGTTGGTAAAATTTTGGCAGAAAAGCTGGATTTACTGTTTGTGGAAGCGGATATGTTGATTGAACAAAAAGCACACAAAAACCTTCCCGATATTATCAACCAGGATGGAGAGCCGTATTTTCGTGATCTTGAGTTTGACGTGATTGCACAAACTCTCGGACGTACGGATACTTACGTTTTATCAACGGGGGGCGGTGCTTTTGCTCATGAGCGCACGCATGACCTGATTAAGGCGCAGGCCATATGTGTTTGGATATGTGAAGATGCGCAAACAGTTTTTGAGCGTATTAAAGACAGCGGAAGGCCTCTGGCAAAAAACTGGGAAAGTTATAGCGCACTTTTGAACAAACGCATGGATATGTATGCCCGGGCGCATATTAAAGTACTTGCTGACAGGAATTCTCCGGATGAGGTTGCACAAAAAGTGCTTTTAAAACTCTACGAACATCTTAAACTCTAACCTATGACACAGACTCTTACGGTTGATTTAGGCGACCGGTCCTATCCCATTCATATTGGCAGCGGGCTTTTGAGCCAGGCAGCAGAGCTTATCCCGATTGATTTTGCAGGGCGGCAGGTCTATATCCTGGCTGATATCAATGTCCGCAGCTTTGCGGAAGAAGTTCACTGCGCACTGGAACCGCATGCTGAACGCGTCCAGAAGCTGGTCGTCGATGGCGGCGAGCAGGCCAAGAGCCAAAAGCAGCTTGAGATCGTTTTAGAATGGATGATGACTAACCGCGTGGACCGCGGCTCTGTTCTTATTGCGGTTGGTGGTGGTGTTATTGGGGATCTTGGTGGCTTTGCCGCCAGTATTATTCTGCGCGGGATTGACTATGTGCAGGTGCCGACAACTTTATTAGCGCAGGTCGATAGTTCTGTTGGCGGCAAAACAGGAATTAACACACCGCAAGGTAAAAACCTTGTCGGGAGCTTTTACCAGCCCAAAGCCGTTTTGTGTGATGTAGAGACTCTAAAAACGCTTCCTGAACGTGAGCTGAAAGCCGGCTATGCGGAAATTGTGAAATACGGGCTGATTGACCGGCCTGAATTTTTTGAATGGCTTGAGACATACGGGAAAGATGTTTTGGCGTTGGAACCAAAAGCGTTGACGGACGCTATTGAAACAAGTTGCAAGGCCAAAGCGGTTATCGTGGCGGCCGATGAGCGTGAGGCCGGTAAGCGGGCTCTTCTTAATCTCGGCCATACATTTGCGCATGCATTGGAAGCTGCGGCAGGGTATGACGGGCGGCTTTTACATGGAGAGGCTGTTTCGATCGGACTGATTTGTGCCTTTGCTTTATCTTCCAAAATGGGGCTGTGTTCAGAAGAAGATTTAAGCCGTGTCCGGGCGCATCTTCAAGAGTGTGGATTAAAAATAAGTCTTTCTGATTTTGATCCGCAGATAGAAGAAGATGTAGAAAGACTTTATGATTTGATGCTGGGCGATAAGAAGATGGACCGTGGCGTGCTCAAATTTATTTTAACAAAAGGCATCGGCCAGGCTTTTGTCAGCAGTGATGTTCAACAAGAGGATGTTATTGAGGTTTTAAAGGCGGTGTAAATGGATTTTTGGGTTTCAGTCGGTGCGATTTTTGTTTTGATTTGCTTATCAGGGTTTTTCTCTGGCTCTGAAACAGCGATGACGGCAGCGTCAAAAGCGCGTCTGCATGGCTGGGAGAAAGAAGGCAGCAAAGGCGCAAAGCGGGTTAACAAGATGCGCGAGCATAAAGACCGCTTGATCGGTGCGCTGCTTCTCGGAAACAACCTCGTGAATATTTTAGCCTCCGCATTGGCCACCAGCGTGCTGATCAAAATTTTCGGCGAGGCAGGGGTTGTTTATGCCACGCTGGGGATGACGCTTCTGGTTCTCATCTTTGCAGAAGTTTTACCGAAAACCTACGCGCTGCATCATGCCGATAAAATGTCGGTCTTTATTTCGCCGATCATTCAGGTGTTTGTCTGGATTTTTGCGCCCTTTGCAACATCCATTACCTGGTTGGTCCGTAATATTCTAAAATTCCTGGGCGCAGATGTGTCCAAAGTCTCTGCGGGATCACACACAGAAGTCTTGCGCGGGGTGATTGATCTGCATGAAGGTGAAGCGCAGGAAGTGCAGGATCAGCGTGCGATGCTTCGTTCCATTCTTGACCTGGCTGATGTGGAGGTCGAGGAGATTATGACCCACCGCAAAAACGTGATCATGATTGATGCGAATGACCCGGTCGAAAAAATTATCGATGATGCACTTCAAAGTCCCTATACGCGTATGCCGGTCTTTAAAGATGAAAAAGATAACATCATTGGCGTGCTGCATGTGAAAGCGCTCCTGCGGGAACTGCGGGCCAATGCAGGCGTGCATGCACATATGGAGATTGAAGAGCTGGCGGCTGAGCCGTGGTTTATTCCTGAAAGCACAGCGCTCTATGAGCAGCTTCAGGCCTTCCGGGCGCGGCGCGAACATTTCGCCGTGGTGGTGGACGAATATGGGGCGTTCATGGGGATTGTCACGCTGGAAGACATCCTCGAGGAAATTGTCGGAGAAATTGACGATGAACATGATGTCAGCGTGTCTGGTGTGCGCCGTCAGGCCAATGGAAGTTTTCTTGTTGATGGAGATGTCACGATCCGCGATTTGAACCGGGAATTTGAATGGGATCTGCCCGATGATGAGGACTATTCAACACTCGCCGGTCTCATTATCCATGAAGCCAAGGTTCTTCCTGAGCCTGGCCAGACATTTACCTTTTACGATTTCCGCTTTGATATTGTGAAGAAGCAAAGAAACCAAATTACGCTGGTGCGGGTGACAGCGCCTGATCTCAAAGAATAGTCTGTCATCCCGAGCGAAGTCGAGGGATCTTACAATTTTCAACGCTTTCAGATCCTTCCACTTCGGGCTAACGCCCTCCGGTCGGGATGACATGATTTTTACATGATAAAAATCATGTCACCTTCCCGTGGCAATATTTGTATTTCTTCCCGGAGCCGCAGGGGCAGGGGGCGTTACGGGGGGTCTTGGTCCAGGTCGCCGGATCGTTCGGATCAAATTCGTTACGGATTGGCGCAATGACTGGTCCAGGCGCGGGACGTTTCTTTTTTTGTTTATCCTGGAATTCGCCCGTACCCATAAGCGCCGGGTCCTGACGCCCTTCATTCTGGTATGCGAATTGTGCGCTTGCCTGTTGTTTAAGCGCTTCGACAATGCGCGGATCAACCTGCACTTCAACAAGGCTTAAGGTTTGGGTCACGCTTTCACGTAAATTGCCAAGCATCTGTTCAAAGGCTGCGAAGGCTTCAGTTTTATATTCATTGAGCGGGTCGCGCTGACCGAAGGCGCGCAGGTTAATCCCTTGGCGTAAATGATCGAGGCCAAGCAAATGCTCTTTCCAGTGCTGGTCGAGAAGCTGGAGGACAAACGCTTTTTGCATGTCGCGGAAAGTTGTTTCCCCCGCAGCGGCAATTTTCTCTTTCATTTTTTTGTCAGAGGCGTCGATGATGCGCTCTTCCATTTCAGCTTCGCCAATACCTTCTTCCTTGGCCCAGTCGGCAATCGGCAGATCGAGCGCTAAAATACGCAAACATTCACTGGTCAGCGTGTCCGTATCCCATTGCTCGGCATAAGAGCCCATCGGGATGCAGCGCTCAACGAGATCAATAATCACATCATGGCGCATTTCAGTGACAAGCTCATCTATATCATCGCCCGAAGACATGACTTCCTTGCGCTGGTCGTAAATCACCGTGCGCTGATCGTTCATGACATTATCGAACTTCAACAGATTTTTCCGGATTTCAAAGTTCTGTTGTTCAACGCGGGCCTGCGCGCGTTCAAGCGCTTTGGATAGCCATGGATGTGTGAGCGCTTCGCCTTCTTTGAGGCCGATCTGGCTTTTGAGCAGTCCTTCCATTTTATCGGCGGCAAAGATCCGCATAAGGTCGTCTTCCACCGACAGGAAGAAAATGGAATCGCCGGGATCTCCCTGACGGCCCGAGCGACCGCGCAGCTGGTTATCAATCCGGCGGGATTCATGCCGTTCCGTTCCAATGACAAAAAGTCCACCGGCCTCGATGACGGTTTCTTTGTCTTTGGCAACTTCGGCCCGGATTTTCTCTTCTTCTTTTTTCTTTTTATCGTCTGCCCAGTCTTCTTCGATTTCCTGCGCAAGGCGCATCTCTAAATTCCCACCGAGCTGGATGTCTGTCCCGCGGCCTGCCATATTGGTCGCGATGGTCACCGCTCCGGGGCGCCCGGCTTGTGCAATGATCTGGGCTTCCTGTTCATGAAAGCGGGCATTTAGAACGTTATGTTTGATTTTGTTCTTTTTGAGCGCATCAGAGAGTAGTTCCGATTTTTCAATGGAAACCGTGCCTACCAAAACAGGCTGGCCTGCTTCATTGCATTCGGTAATCAGTTTTGTAATCGCGCCGTATTTATCCTCGATGGATTTATAAATTTTGTCATCATGATCAATGCGCGCGACGGGCACATTGGTTGGAATATCCAGAACGCCGAGATTATAAATCTGCGCGAATTCGGTGGCTTCGGTCATAGCCGTACCCGTCATGCCTGCGAGTTTCGGATACATGCGGAAATAATTCTGGAAGGTAATGGAGGCGAGCGTCTGGTTTTCATTTTGAATTTCGACGCCTTCCTTGGCTTCAAGGGCCTGGTGCAGACCTTCGGAATAGCGCCGTCCTTCCATCATCCGGCCTGTAAATTCATCAATGATAATCACGCGCCCGTCTTTGACGATGTAATCGGTATCGCGGGCGAAAAGCTTGTGCGCGCGCAGGGCCTGGTTTACATGGTGAACGAGGGCAATGTTTTGCGGATCGTACAGATTGCCTTCGGTAATCAGCCCGTGTTTATTCAGAAGCGCTTCGACATGTTCATTGCCTTCATCATTGAAAGAAACCGTGCGCGTCTTTTCTTCAAGGTCGTAATCATCCGTACTCAGTTCCGGGATAATTTTGTTGACCTGTTCATACAGATCGACAGATCCTTCAGACGGGCCGGAGATAATAAGCGGCGTCCGGGCCTCATCAATCAGGATGGAGTCCACTTCATCGACGATGGCAAAATTAAAAGGCCGCTGGACCATGCGGTCCAATGAAAATTTCATGTTGTCGCGCAGGTAATCAAAGCCGAATTCATTGTTTGTACCATAGGTGATATCTGCGGCATATGCATCGCGGCGCTCATCTTCTTGTAGATTGGCCGTGATACATCCAACGGTGAGACCAAGGAATTCATAGATTTTGCCCATCCATTGCGAGTCCCGCTGGGCGAGGTAATCATTCACGGTCACGACATGCACGCCTTTGCCGGATAGCGCATTCAGATAGGCAGGCAAGGTGGCAACAAGCGTTTTTCCTTCCCCGGTGCGCATTTCAGCAATGATCCCGTTATGGAGTGCAATTCCACCAATCAGCTGTACATCAAATGCCCTGAGGCCAAGGGCACGTTTTCCGGCTTCACGGACAACGGCAAAAGCTTCGTGCAGGATATCGTCTTCGTCCGCGCCGCCTGCAAGCTTTTCACGCAGTACGTCCGTCTGCGCACGCAAGGCGGTATCATCCATCGCCGCATAGCTTTCCTCCAGCGCATTGATCGGATCAATGTGACGGGAAAGCTTTTTCAGCTGGCGGTCATTGGAGGAACCTAAGAGTTTCTGGGCAAGGCCTAGCACTATACATATTTCCTTATTTATTCTTTTTCAGCCCTTTCATATATGGGACAAATGGCCCTGCCGCAAGAGGGCTTAAAGCAGGGCTTACGGCGGGGCTTGCCATCGCGCAGGGAAATGTGCAGAGTCTCTTGCAGATTCAACATTTACGACCAGCAGATAGGGGAAAAAATGTCTGAGGATAAAGTGCAGGACCCACAAGGGAAAAAAGGCGGCCTGATGGCCGGTTTTGTGATGATCCTCTTCGCGGTGATCGTGGCAGGCGGATATTACTATTATACAAATCACATGGCACCGGCTGGAAATGAAGAGGTTGCAGCTGCACCGGCTGTAAATGCGGCGCAAACCCAAACAGCTGCCGGAGAAAATACACAGCCCGCACCTGCACAAGAAACTGCAGTTGCGCAGCAGCCCCAACCCCAACCTGAGCTCCCTAATCCGTTAGGTGTACCGGCATTTTCACCGGATCAGGTTCAACCCGGTAACCCTGTTGTTGCTAAAGTCGGTAACATGGAGATAACACGCCTGGAAGTCTTTAGCTTTATTCAACAAATGCCACCGCAAATGCAGCAACTGCCGCCGCAGCAGGTTTATCCGATTGCGCTCGAGCAGGTTGTGAATGCAAAGCTTGTTCAGGGCGAGGCTGACAAAGCCAATCTGGAAGAAACAGATATATTTAAAGCGCAGTTAGAAAACTCAAAGCAACAAATCAAGCGCACACTTTTCATTCAGCAAAAAATGGCAAGTGTCATCACTGAAGAAAAACTCAAAGCGCTTTACGATGAAAGAGTAAAAGACGTGCCGGATGTCGAAGAGCGCCAGGCACGCCATATTCTTGTTGAAACGGAAGAAGAAGCCAAGAAGCTGATTGAAGATCTGAAAGGTGGGGCCGATTTTGCTGAACTTGCTAAAGAACACTCAAAAGGCCCGACCGGGGAACGCGGCGGGGATCTTGGCTGGTTTGCCCAAAATGAAATGGTGCCTGAATTTTCAGAAGCTGCTTTTGCAGGCAGCAAAGGCGCCTTTTTAGATATGCCGGTCAAAACCCAGTTTGGGTGGCATGTTGTTAAGGTCGAAGATGTTCGTGTACGTCCCAAGCCAACAATGCAGGAGATGCAAAATATTCTGATGGCTGAATTACAGCGTGAGGCTTTAAATGATTATATTCAGGAATTGCGTGAAGGTGCGACGATCGAAGTTTTTGACGTGAACGGCAATGTTCCGGGCCAAGCACCTGTATCTGCACCTGCACCTGCACCCCAGGCCGAACCATCTGCCGGTGAAACAGCGCCTGCACCGGCTCAATAAAAAATGTCTTGCGAACAAGCCCTGAAAATACCGCGCCAAACGGCGCCTTCAGGGCTTAAAATTATTCTGGTCAGCGCGGGTGTCCTGATAGATACGGATGGACGTATTCTTATGGCGCAGCGCCCGGAAGGCAAAACCATGGCAGGCCTGTGGGAGTTCCCCGGCGGTAAGGTTCAGCCAGGTGAAAGCCCTGAATTTGCGCTGTGCCGGGAGTTAGAAGAAGAGCTTGGGCTGGATTTACGCGAAAGCTGTTTAAGCCCCATAGCCTTTGCTTCACATGCTTATGAGACATTTCACCTGTTGATGCCTGTTTATACCTGCCGGATGTGGAACGGCGATCCGGTGCCGCGCGAAGGGCAAGCGATTAAATGGGTGAAACCGAATGATTTGTATGACCTGCCGATGCCGCCTGCGGATATTCCCTTGATTTCCCAGATCATTGACCGGATATAATGGGGTATGATCCCATCCGCTTATGATCTGAAGATTTTTTACAACTCCAATGCCGGGCGTGTGCTCCGGCGTATTTTACGTGCGCGTATTGAAGAGCTTTGGCCGCCGGAAGATCAAAAAAATCTCAACCTTGCAGGCTTTGGTTATGCCGCGCCGTATTTACGCACTTATATGGAGGCAGGTGCGCAAGTGCATGCATTGATGCCGGCCGGGCAGGGCGCACATTTCTGGCCGGCCGAAGGGCCGAATAAAGCGGCTTTGTGCGCCGAAGGGGACTTGCCTCTGGAAACCAATTCGCTTGACCGGATGATCCTGATCCATGCACTCGAATTTATGCCCGATATCACACCGGCCTTTGAAGAAATCTGGCGTGTTTTAAAAAGTAACGGGCGCTTGCTTGTGATTGTGCCGAACCGGATGGGATTATGGGCGCGGGCGGACTGGTCGCCATTCGGGCAGGGCACACCCTATTCAGCCTCCCAACTGGAACAGTTTTTACGCGATCATCTCTTCGTGCATGAGCGGACAACACGTGCATTGTTCGTACCGCCTTTCCGGCGGGATTTTTTGCTCCGCGCAGCCGGGGGGTTTGAGAAGATCGGCCGAAAAATTTGTCCGGCCATGGGGGGCTTACATATGATCGAAGCGTCCAAACAGCTTTATGCGGGCACGGGCAAAACCGTTCGTTCTGGTGCCAAAAAAGAGATGACTTTAAACCCTGCTCCCGCTACGCCGTCTCCGGCCAGCCGCGAAAAGTTATGCTAAAGCTATAAGTCTTTCAGCGGATCGTTTGGATCAATGCCATCCATAAAGAGTTTTTTACGGTCGAAATGGGTCGTTTGATAAACAAGTCCGATCCAGTTTCCCACTGCCGCACGGGCGCTATCCGCCCAAGTGTTGTCAATGAGCGCCCCGATCTCTTTTTCCGGGAAGGGGGCATCCTTATCCCCTGTAAGCAGTTTATCTTTATGTGCTTGCGCCAGTTTTTCTGCGTTCTCTGAAAAGTAACCGTGCGGGAAAGGCGGTTCATGGGTAATTGTGCCGTCCTGATACCAGCCAATATCGCGGCGATATTCTTTTAAAAGCGAAAAGGAATCATATTCAGGATGTCCCTGAAAACAAATCAGCCGGAAACCGTCCGGGCTGACGGCCATATGCACGCCTGCCTCCTCACTTTGCGCCAGAATACGCATCCCGGCCCGTTCAAACTGATCGGGCGTGATTTCACTAAAGCGCGAATGCGGGGCATCGAACTTCGTATTCATCCAGCGCATAATCGGATGGGCGCGGTCCATCACTTTATGGCTGTAGACTCCCCAGCATTTATTATCCCGCCAAAGCGGCGGCTGTCCGTATATATGGGTAAGGGCCGCATGGCTGGCCAGACATGAACATAAAGTTGAGGTGACATGACCTTGCGCCCATTTCAGAACATCTAACAGGGGCGCCCAGAAACTTTCTTCACTGACATGCGGGTTTGTTTCCTCATTTGCACCGGTAATGATGAGCGCATCCAGGCCTTCCGCTTTAATTTGGTCAAATGTTTCATAATGTTTTTCAATATGCGCCTGTGCTTCACTCTCGCGTGGAATATTGGGCAGGGTAAATGGATGCAGGTGAATTTGCGCCACCCGGTTACTTTCCCCAATGAGCCGGAAAAACTGGCGCTCCGTGGCTTCCAGGGCCGCATCGGGCATGATATTCAAAAACCCGATATGCAGCTCGCGAATATCCTGATGAATGGCCCGGTTAGAGCTTAAAACCTGCCGTCCTTCGCTGCGCAGGCGTTCATATGTCGGAAGATTCGAATTCTGGACAATCGGCACCGATTGATTTCCTTCTCTTTGCTTAGTACAAGATAGACATGTCTGATCATGCATACAACTCTGAAGAGCTGGATAAAGTCCGTAAACAGATCGATGAGCTGGATAACCGGATTCACGATACGCTGATGGAGCGCGCAGAACTGGTTTTGAAAATCGGCGCTGAAAAGCGAAAGAAAAATATCCAGATCGTGCAGCCTGCCCGGGAAGCACGGATGATCCGCAGGCTTTTAAACCGCCATCAGGGCGCGCTGCCGGAAATGGCAGTGGTGCGTATCTGGCGGGAGCTTGTTGGCGCGGTGTCGCTTTTACAGACAGGCCTCAAAGTAAATGTCACTGCGCCGGAAGGTGTCTCTGAGTATTGGGATTTGGCACGTGATTATTTCGGATCCTGCCTGCCGATGCAAAAAAGTGGTTCGGCCATGTCGGCGCTGGCGGATGTGCGGGAGGAAAAGTGTAGTTTCGCTGTTGTGCCCTGGCCTGAAACAGAAGAAGAAAATCCGTGGTGGTCTGTTTTAAAAGAACATGATGATGCAAACCGTCTGCACATTATTGCCCGCCTGCCGCACGGGGACGATCCGGACGATCCGGCAGCAATGACAAAGGCGCTTGTTGTGTCTAAATCCGGATTTGATAGTTCTGATGATGATCATTCTTTTTTATTTATTGAATGCGCGCAGAATGTGTCCCGTGGGAAGCTGGTGGATGTTTCTGAAAAATTAGGCATGAAGGCGCTCAGCCTGTCTTCACGACGGGCGAAGATAGAAGGGCAGCCTTGCCAGCATCTTCTGGAAGTGGACCGGTATCTGGACGAAGAAGATGATCTGATCGCGCGTTTTCAAAATGAAATTGAAGATGAATATGCGCATGTCTTTTGTGCAGGCGGATATCCAACGCCGCCGGTCTATAGCAAGACGGTCACATCTGAAGATAAGAAAAAGTCAGATAAAGACGAAAAAGCCGCATGAGCTTTTCCCCGAAAGCAAAAACGATTTTGGATATTGCGCCCTATGTCGGTGGGGAAAGCAAAGCTGAAGGCGTAGAGCGTATTATCAAGTTATCCTCGAATGAAGGGCCGTTTGGTCCGCCGCCTGCCGCCGTCAGAGCGCTTCAGGAATGTGTATCAGATATGCACCGTTATCCGGATGGGGGCAGCACGGCGTTACGTGAGGCGCTGGCCACAGAAAATAATATCAAGGCAGATCAGATTATTTGTGGCGCAGGGTCGGATGAAATCATCCAGTTTTTGTGTAATGCCTTTCTCGCGCCGGGGGATGAAATTGTCTATAGCGCGCATGGTTTCCTGATGTATAGCATTTATGCACGGGCCGCAGGGGCAAACCCAATTGCAGCGCCGGAGCAGGATTTAAAAGCTGACCCGCAGGCGATTTTGGATACGGTCACCCCAAAAACAAAAATTGTCTTTTTGGCCAATCCGAATAATCCGACAGGCAGTTACCTTACGAAAGATGAAATTAAATCTTTACGGGATCAATTACCTGAAAACGTGCTTTTGGTTTTAGATGCTGCCTATTGCGAATATGTGCAGGAAGCAGATTATAGCGCCGGGCATGAGCTGGTCGATGAGTATGGGTCCGTTGTGGTCACACGCACTTTTTCCAAGATTTATGGGCTTGGCGGGGTGCGGCTTGGCTGGGGGCATTGCCCGCCGGAGATTGCGGATATTCTAAACCGGATCCGCGGGCCGTTTAATGTCTCAACAGCGGCGCAGGTTGCAGGTGTGGCAGCTTTATCCGATAAAGATTTTATTCATAGCTCTGTCAGGCATAATGCAAATATGCTGAATTTTGTGACAAAATATTTACGTGGAGAAGGGCTTGAGGTTTATCTAAGCGCAGGAAATTTTTGTCTGGCAGATTTTGAAACACCGGAGCGTGCGGCAGGGTGCGCCGCTTTCTTAAAAGAGCGCGGTATTTTGGTCCGGCAGGTCGCAGCGTACGGCCTGCCGTCCTGTTTGCGGATATCCATGGGGCTGGAAGAGGAAATGATGCTTGCGTGCGAAGCCATAAAAGATTATGGTCAGCCATCATGATGCTTCAGGCTTTATCATATGCTTATGCAGCCACTCTCTATTCCGCCTAGGGGTGCGGAATAACTTTTTATTTTATCTACAGTTTTGAATTTATTTTGCTTGGTCTTCATGGGCCGGGCGGCTATCACTCTTACAAGCATAAAAGGATATGATCATGTTTAAACAAGTTACAATTATCGGCTTTGGGCTTTTGGGCTCTTCCATTGCAAGGGCCTTAAGACATCACGGGCAGGCAGAAACGATTATCTGCGCGGATGCCTCGCGCAGCGTCTGTGAGACTGTCCAGACGATGGGGCTGGCCGATAAAGTTACGGCCGATATCGGTCAGTCTGTCAAAGGCAGTGATCTGGTTATTTTAGCTGTGCCGGTCGGAGCCATGGAGCAGGTTGCTTCAAAGATCGCGCCTCATCTGCAAAAAGACGCAATTATCACGGACACAGGGTCCGTGAAGATGGATGTGATCCGGCAGGTGCAGGATAAGTTACCTGCGAGCGTCCACTTCATTCCAAGCCATCCCGTAGCGGGAACCGAAAATTCAGGCCCTGAAGCGGGCTTTCATGAATTATTTGAAGGGCGCTGGTGGATTTTAACACCGCTTGCCCATAGCGATGTCCGCGCGGTTGAAAAACTGACAAAGCTTTATGAGTCATTTGGTTCCAATATCGAAATCATGGAAGCCGGACATCATGACATGGTGCTCGGGCTAACATCACATTTGCCGACGCTGATTGCGTTTACAATTGTTGGGACAGCCACAGAGCTTGAAGATGATGTGAAAAGCGAAGTGATTAAATTTTCTGCGTCCGGTTTTCGGGATTTTACACGCCTGGCCGCGCAGGACCCGACCATGTGGCGTGATGTGATGCTATCGAACAAAGAAGCTGTTCTTGAACTTCTTCAGCGTTTTACTGAAGATTTAAATGCCATGCAAAAAGCAATCCGCAAACAGGACGGAGACTATCTTTATGGACTCTTTGGACAGGCACGGGCAATCCGCAAAGAGGTTATAGAGGCTGGTCAGGCGGAGTTCGTCTATCCCAATAAATCTCGGGGAACTGGGCAATAGCAAGCGGCCCAATTCTAAGCTTTTGATATTGAAGTATGACTGTCAGCTTGACTGTTTTAACACCGGTTTCAGGGTTTTCTTCAGCCAGACCATTTAAAGCCAGCATGGCGCCTGTAGCAGCCACTTTGGACATGTTGCCCGCAGCTTCAAGAGAGCCTATGAGCTCTTCGTAACCTGTTGCTTTTGTGGCAAGCGTGACAAGCGGCTGAAGATCCTGATCGAGCGTGATTAAGCCATTGCCATGCATTTTAACGGGACCCATTGTCGCTTGATAAAAGTTCACATCAATGACGGCGCCTTCCTGCTGCCATGCACGTAAATCCTCTTCATAGAGTTCGGGAATGCCATAGGGGGCAGATACAGACGCTTTTACTTCTGTCAGTGTAATCACATTTGATTGGAGCGCGGTGGCCACGCGCACGCCTTCGGGGATATGAACTGTCACGGGCAGGCCTGCAAGCGCATAACCGGACACGGTCATTTCTTCAAAAATAAAATCAACACCTTTATATGTCAGGCCTTCTTTGAAGGTTGCAGATGGTGCAAACGGAAAGCCTTTAATAGTCGGGGCAGGAGCGTGCAGTTTTAAATCATCCTCCGTATTGCGTTCATACAGCTCGTTCAGCGCGCCGTCGAGCTTATGGGCTGCGTAAAACCAGGCGCCGCTATAGGCAAGCGCCAGCAGTAAAACCAATCCGCCAATCAGGGAGAGAAATTTATTCAGCATCAGTCACAACCTCTGTGTAATCTATGGGAGTATTTAAAATCTGTAATCTTGAATCTTTTTCCTTGGCTTCGTTCATGAGGCGAATAGACGCACTTTCAATACGTTCTTCAAGGGCTTTCATAACTTTTTTCTCAGGCAGGCCGGGCTCGATGGGGGGCAGAAATTCAAAGACAACCGTGCCGGGGCGTTTCAGGAAGCTATTTCGTCCCCAGAAAATCCCGCTATTCATTGCTAGCGGAATGATCGGCAGGTCTATCGCGTTATACATTTTAATGATCCCGCCTTTATAAGGTTTGTCTGCCGTGGTGGCATGAATGCGCACGCGCGTGCCTTGCGGAAAAATCACAATCGGGCGGCCTTGATCTTTCATGCGCTGCGCGCCTGCAACAATCGAGGCCATGGCTTCTTCGCGGTTGGAGCGGTTGATCGCGATCATATCCAGGTTGGCTAGAAACCAGCCCCAGATCGGAATGCGCACCAGTTCGCGTTTGAGGATAATAGCCGGGTCGTTAAACAGCCTGTGCAGCTTCATGGTTTCATAGGCCGATTGATGCTTGGCTGCCACAATATAAGACCCGTCTTTGGGCAGGTGTTCCGCTCCGCGGATTTCGTAATCCAGCCCGATAATATTGCGCTCCAGCCAATAGACTTTGCGCGTGTAAAGGCGTGCGATTTTAAGAGCCATTTTTTTGCCGGCAAACACAAACGGCATGACGGCAAAACACATCGCGGCGGTAAGCCCGAAAAATAACAGATTAAAGACACAGGAACGTAAAAAGACCATCATGATGCTTCCTCCTCAGGCGGGCTGACATGTAAGCGGATCCATGTCGCCAGGTATTTGTGATATTCCTCAAACACCAATGTCATGAATTGTTCGGAAAAGAGCGAATGTTTTCCGGCTTTGACCGGGTGTTTTAAAATCTGCGCATCTTTATGCATGTGATGTTTAAATTCCAGATGGGCGCGCGGCATATGATAATCAGATGTAATCAGGCGCACGGAAGAGATATTTTCATCTGCCGCCCAGCGCGCGCTTTCAAGAGCGTTTTCATTCGTGTTCCCGGCTTCATAACCAAGGGTTATACAGCAGGGCGGGTTCGGGCCGGTCAGCGTTTCCACGCGGATGCCTTGATGCACGCCGGAGATAAATAATTTTTCCGCGTTTTTATCATCTAAAAGCCGTACGCCTTCGACAATCCGGTTTTGCCCGCCGGTCAGGACGATGAGCGCATCAACCTTTTGTTCCATGGCTTGCGGCGCGGCGGTAAAGATCAATGCGCTGTACCAGATCAGCCCCGCGGCCCAGAGCGCGCAAACGGTAAGCGCCGTGGCAAACAGGGAGACAATGATTTTTCTGAAGAGTTTGAGCATGATCCGCTCTCTTTTTACGGCATTTCCTTCAACACGCGCAAGACGGCAAGGCGGCTCGTCCCCATCGCAAGAAATGATATGAAAAAGGGCAGGAGGCATAAAAAGAGCAGATTTTCACCGCTCAGGCTCAGATCGGGCAGGAGGGCGATATCCATTTTGCCGCTCATCCAGTCGATCATCAGCAGGAGAAGGGCGCCCAGAACACAGCCTAAAAGCGCGCCCTGTAGGGCAATCCATAGGATAAAGCGCTGAAATTGCTTCATAATATAGGAATCCTGCGCGCCCATCAGATGAAGCAGCTCAAGCTCGTCCTGATGCACGGCCATTTTGGAACGCACGGCGCCTGCCACGGCGATAATGGTGGTGCCTAAAATCACCAGGACAACCAGGTAGGAAGCTGCTTTGAGAGCGCCTGTAAACCGCACGACAGATTCCATCCAGCTTTCATGCGTATCCACGCGGATGGCCGGGCTGAGTGTATTCAGGCGGGTTTGAAGCGCATCCGGGGTAAAATCAGCTTCCGCCTTGACGGTGACATTGATTAAGGCGGGCAGGGGGATTGCATTTTCCGCGCTGGCCAGATCATCGCCAAGCCATGGAGCGATTAATGCCATGACCTCTTCTTTAGGGACGATATCGGCCTGTTCAATGGACGGGTCTTCACGGGCGATGTCTCTGGCCTGTTCTGACAGGCTGTCCAGACGGCCTTGGCTTAAAGTCTTTCCACCTGCATCTTCGGGTGGAATTTCAATGGTCAGGTGATTTTGAATCCCCGCCGCCCAGCGCGCGGACATATCAGACAATACAAATCCGGTGGCGAGCGCCAAAAGGGTGAGCGTGCTCATCAGGGCAATGAGCAATTTTAAAAACCCGCTGCCGCTACTATCTTGAAGCGCCAGATCATAACGGCGTTTGCCGTGCGCCTGCCCGAGCGATTTGTTTTTATCAAAGAACTTGCGCATGGCTAAAACACCCCTTCGAGTTTTTTGCGCAACTCTCCGCCGCTCTCTTCAATATGCAGCTTGCCCTGATCGAGCATGAGGCGCGGATGTTTAAATGTCTCCATGATGTGTTGATTGTGCGTGGCGATCACAACCGTCGTGCCCATGCGGTTCAGCTGGTCGAAGAGATTCATCAGCCGCATGCCGATTTCATCGTCCAGATTTCCGGTCGGTTCGTCCGCCAGAAGAAGCCGCGGGCGCGTAATCACGGCGCGGGCAATGGCAATACGTTGTTGTTGCCCGCCGGACAGCGTGTTGGGCAAGGCACGCTTGGCATCACCTAGACCGACCCAGTCAAGAAGCTCATCGACATTGCTTCTGATTTCCTTTTCATTTTTACCTGCAATGCGGAGCGGCAAGGCCACATTATCAAAAGCCGACATGTGGGTGAGTAACCTGAAATCCTGGAATACCACGCCGATGCGCCGGCGCTGGGCGGCAAGCTGCGCGCGGCTTAAGGACCCTGTACTTTGACCGAACATGGTAATCATCCCGCGCGTGGGTTTACGGCCAAGATAGAGCAGCGACATTAAAGATGTTTTGCCCGATCCACTGGGACCGGAAAGGAAATGAAAAGACCCGGGGTCCAGCGTAAAATTAATATCGCTTAAGATTTCCGGGCCGATCCCGTAACGCAACCCGATATGTTCAAATTTAATCATACGCGTGTCTTACTCTTTATCTTCATGCCCGATAATAAACTGAAGCGCTTCGGCTTTGGTGTAAGCATTGGTAATACGCCCCGCGGCTTTATACGCATCATCCTTGTGCCCGCCTTCCATCAATATTTTGGATACCAGCCGGTAGGATTTATTTCGAAACGCTTCACTTTTAATATGGCCGATAGAGGCCAAAGCGGCCTCAACATCGCCGCGCTCTGCCTGTATCTCCGCATTTTCCCCGAACGCCTTGTTTCGAAGCGCCTCATTGGTCATGGCTTTGGCGGTTGCGGTTGCGCCAGCATCGTCCCCGGCAAAGGCCTGTGCCATGGCAATATAAGTCCAGGCAATGCCCTGCGAGGGCGGATGGTCAATTTTCTGAGCTTCTTTTACCAAAGCTTCAAAGAGCGCCGTATAGCGCGCAGGCTCCGGCCACCCGGCATCTGCAGCCGCAAAACCGATCCCGCGGATTGTCATAGCCTTTGTATCCGCATTTTCCACCTGCGGGATCAGGGCCAGCGCTTTGTCTTCCTGCCCGGCGGCGGTATAGCTTTTGGCGAGTTCGCGCAAACTTTTATCTTTCCAGCTCTGGTTTTCTATCGACGGGATCAGGGCTTCCAGCTCTGCCATCAGGCATAGATGATCCTGCGCATCGCAGGCTTTTGGCGCCTCGGCATGGGCCGGGAGGGTCAAAAAGAGCAAAAAAACTATGGCAATTCTAATCATTTTTCTATGCTAGGCTCTTGTGTTTACTCTGAAAACTGTAAACACTAAGTCATACAGGATTGCCCGGGCTTTGAGAAGCCAAACCGGATAGGAAAAGATTATTGCGATGATGCTTGTTTGTCCTTCATGCGATTCCCGCTACATGATCGGCGCTGATGCGATCGGCCCTGAGGGGCGTAAGGTGCGCTGCGCCAATTGCGGCCATGAATGGTTCCAGGAAGGGACAGGCGATGCGCCTGGCGGCGGGGAAGGGGATGATCTGGATTTATCTGCCATTGCCGAACTGACCGGGGCGGGGGATGAAGAGGAAATCAGCCTGTCCATGACCGAAAGTCCGGAAGAAGATCTGCCAATCTCCGGCGAAGCTGAAGACGAAATTGATTTAACGCCGAAAGAAGGCGATGCGGAGGAAGGCGAAGATACGGAAATTTCTTCCCCGCCGGAAGAAGGCGAAGACATGCCTTTTGAAGATGGAGAGCCTATTCCCGATGCGGTAAAGCCTTTACCTGAAGGGGAGGCTGCGTCAGAAGCGGATGCAACTGACCCGTCCGTTCTGAAAGCCAAAATTGCAGGATACGGCGCGGCAACTGGCCTGTTTGTTTGTGTGCTTGGAATAATGCTTCTTCTCAAAGGCCCGATCTTCTCTGCCTTCCCGGGAAGCGCGCTACTTTATAATATGTTCGGCCTGCATCTGGATTTGCCTGCGCAGGGCCTCGTAATTGAAAAACTGAGCGCGGTGATAGATGGAGATAATCTCGTCGTAAAAGGCCGCGTGATTAATTTGAAATCCGAAGATCAGGATGTGCCGCTCATTCTTGCCAGCCTGCATAGCGAAGATGGGGCCAAAGGCGAAAGCTGGATGATCGATCCGCCCTTTCAGGTCCTGGCGGGGGAACAATCTTTTGATTTTGAAGCTGCCTATCCCAACCCACCGGAAGAAGCGGCATCGGTCAATTTACAATTTGCGCCTTATATGAAACGTGAAAAGCCCGCAGCACCTGCGCCTGAAGAAGAGCAGACAGAAGAAACCCCTTAAAACCGTTCAAGCAGTCTTTTAAAGTAATCGCGTTCTTCGGATGGACGGGAAAATTCACCGCTGCGTTTACGCAAGGTTTCTAAAATATCGTCAATCTTACGCCGCTCTGCTTCATCCGGGATTTTGACTTCGCGTCCTAAAAGCGGGTTCAAACGCCCGTCACCATTTTCCATTGGACGGCCAAACGGGTCCAAGCGCGGCATGCCGCCAAAAGACATGCCCATCATCTGTTGCAGGCGCTGCATCATTTGCTGCTGCATCTGGTTTTGAGCATTTTCAAGTTCCTGAATGGCGGTATCCTGATGGATAAGCGCATCGGATGGATTGTTTTGTGACAATGCGCCGAAAGCCTGTCCCATGGCAGTGCCTGCCGACTGACAATTTTGAGGCACCTGCCCGATTTTATCCTGCATTTGTTGCTTTAGTTGTTCGAGGCGTTTCAGCAATTCATTTTGCTGGTCTGCTTCACCTTGCGTGTTTATCGACATGGAGGGCGGCTCAAAATGCATTTGCAATTCAGGGTTCAGGGTTTTGAGCATTTCTTCAATCCCCGGAATATTTTCCAACGCTTCACGCGTGCGGCGGTGGCGTTCAAAATCGGGACGGCTTTGCATGCGGTCCTGTACATTATATCTCAAATCTTTTTGATCCTGTGTCAGTGCACGTAAAGCTTCCAATTGTTCCTGCATATCCTGAATGTCCTGCGGCAATTCGCTGGACATCGCGCCGGGGCGCATCGCCTGCATGAGTTCAGACAGGCGGGAGAGCATATCGCGCGCAGCGTTTTTATCCCCGCTTAAAGCTTCACGCTGCATTTCCTGCAAAAACTGCATCATATCCTGCGGTGTGATCATGTTGCTGAGCATCTGCATTTGCATCATGGCGCCCGGATCGCCGCTTTGCATTTGCCGGGACATTTGCATCGCCATATCCTGCGCGACCTGCTGCAGGTAGTTCGCAAGCGCGCGCTGCATGTCCGCCATGCGTTCAGCGATTTCCTCTTGCGTGCTGTTCGGATCGGCGAGCGTTTCTTCCAAAGCGCGCATGGCCTGTTCAAGCGTTTTATATTCCTGTCCGCTCTGGCCGTCTTCAATATGCACGGCGATATTCCAGAGCAGATCGACAAGGGATTTCGCGCTCTCTATAGACGGATCATATTGAAGCCTGTAAATCGCGCTGGATAGACCAAGAAAGACAATCTTATCGCCCTGGTAGAGATGTAAATTTTCAAAAATCTCGATCAGTCCCGCCTGCACGCTGCTGGCGGAATTTTCCGGCTCAGCAATGAGAAGTTTGCGCAGCTCTATAATCGCGCGCGCGGTTTCATTGTAAAAAGGTTTTTCAGGCAAAAGGACTTCGAACGGCGCGAGCACGGCTTTTTGGTTTAACGCATCTGAGGCAATGATGTTGATTGTGACCATCCGCCCGGCCCAGGGATGAAAGGTGAGATCAAAAATCGGTTCAACGTCGTCGGGCTCTGCGCCGCCTTTGCTCATGATCCGCCGCGTTTCATTGTAAGCTTCGCCGATAAGCGGTTTGGGATCACTCTCCTTTAAATCGATCTGGAGATATAAATTGCGCACGCCGTAATCATCGGTCAGGGATAGTGGAATTTGAAGCTCACCGCGTTGTAAGCGTTTCGGGTTATCGCTTTGCGCAATCTCCGGCGGCATATCGGGAATGAGCGTATAGGCAAAAGACAGGCGCGGGCGCCAAAGCTGCTGCACGCTTATCTGCCTGCCGGGCGTGATGGTACCTTTGGAAACATAAACACCATCGCCTGTTTTGGCCATCCTGGTTTTTTGATCCCCGATAAGCAGGTGCGGCGTGCCGATCCCGCCTTTCACATTTATTTCAAATGTGCTTCCGGCGGGGATGGAAACAGGATCATCCGATGCAGGTTGAATGCCGGTTATTTTAAGCGCATCCAGCGCAGTATAATCGGGCGGGATGACAATCATTTCCGCAAGCTTGGTGCGTCCGAACAGATCGGCACCACGTTCGAACGGCCAAAGCGATGTTTGAAGATTTGAAATACTTTGCGTTGGACCTGTGACAATCACCGCGCAGAGCAAAGCAACGACTAGCGCCATGCGCAGCGCGAACGGGTCTTTTTCCGGCAGAAGCGGCTGCGGTGCGCGGGCGCGTAGTTTTTTGAGGATGGGGAGAAGGTCTTTAATCCGTTCCGACCATAGGGCCTGTGTGATCTCTTTTTCCGGGTTGGAGAGCGTATCTTTTAAAGAAGAAAGCGGCTTGTGCCGTGCGCGCGGAGATTGCTCCAGCCTGGCTTCAATTTCCTCTTTGCGGGGTAGTTGAAAGCGCGCTGCGCCATAGACAAACAACCCGATCAGCCCTGCATAAAACACAAAGGAAGAAGCGCGCAGGATAAAGTCACTTATATCTGCGATAGCGGGCAGGGTGATCCAAAGCAGGGCAAAACAGAGACACCAATAGAAAAGCGGCCAGAAAGCACGCGTTATTCTTTCAATCCATAAAGATACGCCCGTCCACAGCCGCACACGGCCAAGATGGTTTTTCAGATCAGGGGTAAGGTTTTTCTGAGTGTCTTGCGTCATGCCCTATTTACGGATCCAGTCAGGAATGTTCTCCTGATCCAGTATATCCTGATAGGACTGTCTTTGGCGAATGATACTGTAGGTATTGTTATTCACCAGAACTTCGGCAGGCAGCGGCCGCGTATTATAATTTGAGGCCATTGCAAACCCGTAAGCGCCTGCGCTTTTAAAGGCAATCAATTCACCCTGCTCAAGTTCCGGTAATTCCCGCCCACGGGTAAAGGTATCCCCGGTTTCGCAGACCGGGCCGACGACGTCGTAAGTCTGCCACGGGCGGTTTGTACTCTGCACGGCTTCTATCTCATGATGGGCTTCATACATGGCCGGACGGATCAGGTCATTCATCCCGGCATCGACGACGAGAAAATCACGCTCATCCGTTTTCTTCACAAAGAGCACTTCGCTGAGCAGTACGCCTGCATTCCCCACCAGGTACCGTCCGGGTTCTAGTATGATTTGCGTATCCAAAGGCGCGATAATATCCGCAACCCATTGCGCATAGGCATTCAGGTCAAGCAGCTTTTCATCTTTATAGACAATCGGAAAGCCGCCGCCGATATCCAGCCGTTCGACTGTATGGCCGTTTGCACGCAGCTTTTGAACAAGGGCGGGCAGGGTTTCAAATGCCTGCTTGAAGGATTCAACGGTGAAAACCTGGGAGCCGATATGCATCGACAGGCCGCGGGGCGTAATATTTTCCATCTGTTCGGCCAGCCCATAAGCCTCTTCAATACGGTCTTCGCCGATACCGAACTTATCGCGTGTGCGCCCGGTTGTGATTTTCTCATGCCCGCCGCCTTTGACGTTCGGGTTCCAGCGAAAAACAATATCGGCTTTAAGGTTTAGTTCACTTGCAATCTGATTGATCAGTTCCAGTTCCGGGATGGATTCCACATTGATCTGGTGAATCCCTGCTTTGAGTTGCGCAGCGATTTCACTCTTTTGTTTGCCGACACCTGTCGAGACAATGGTTTTCGGATCAATGCCAGCTTCAAGGGCCCGGACCAGCTCCCCTTCGGAAACAATCTCCAGCCCGCATCCAAGCGATTTCAGATAAGCCAGAATAGCGATATTGCTGTTGGCTTTAGCGGCATAGCATAAAAGCGGTGCATCCCGGTCAGGCATGGCTTGTTTTAAGGCACCCGCCAGGGAGTCGTACTGAGATTTCATCGCTGCAGCGCTATAGATGTAAGCCGGGGTGCCGACCTCTGCAGCTATTTTAGACAAAGGCAGATTTTCTGCACATAGCTGTCCGTCAATAAAATCAAAGTGTTGGTTCATTTTATTCATCTTATTTTGTAACGTCTGAAGGATATTGCGCCGGGTAAATCTGGCCTTTCGCCTCTTCGGGCGGATCGACATTGCCGGGTTTGACCCCGCAAGCGGCCAAACTCATCAGCAAAGCGAAAGTGCATATGGCTTTTTTCATAGGAAAGGAGCCTAAACAGCTATAGGCCTTGCGGCAAGTTTTTAAATCCCTTTAAGATCATCTCATGAAGCTTCATTTGATTCTGGTGACATTATCTCTTTTTATTTTCGGTGGCGGGGTGGCAGCAGGCATTCTCTGGAACCTCGATCAAAATCCCAATGCCTTTGATGCTTTTGAAGAGGCACCTGGAGAGCGTGTTTCTCTGCCCGTGCCCGAAGAGACCGCCACTGCTTTTGCCCGTGAGTTTTCAGCTTTGCATAGCGCAGGAAACGCTGTCTCTGTGCCGCTGGATTTGTCTTTTAACGCCAAAGGCGGTGACACGGTCCGCCTTGCCGATTTTTATGATGCGCCTGGGCAGGGCTATCTGCTTGTCAATCTCTGGGCGACCTGGTGCGCGCCGTGCGTTTTAGAGCTTCCCTCCCTGGATAAGCTCAGACAGATGTATGCCGGTAAAGGCCTCAATGTTCTGGCTGTATCGATCGATCATGCGCGGGATTTAGAGCAAATCGAAACTTTTTTGGAAACACGCGGGATTGGTGATTTTGCGCTGTATCTGGATAGCAGCCGCGCCGTACGCAGGGCCATGCCTGCGCGCGGCATTCCAACCAGTTTTCTGCTGGATGCGCAGGGGCGTATTTTCTATATTTTTGAAGGGGATGCGAAGTGGACGGGCCAGGCAGGACAGGATTTCTTCAATGCGCTTTTAGCTCAAAATCAGTGATGGTTTTTTAATGATTTCAGGGGCATAATAATCAAATCATGTCGTACCCCCCACAGGATACACAGCAGGAAATAGAAAAACTTGATCAGGCACAGCTCGATGCCATGATCAATCTGCATGTACGTTTTCTGGAAGGCAGTCTTGGGGGCCGCCGGGCTGTTTTAAAAAATACCGATCTCAAAGGCCTGTCCTTTAAAGGCAAGGATATGCGCCAGGTTGATTTTACGGCCTGTGATTTAGACTCAGCTGATCTTTCCGGGGCTGATTTTTCCGAAGCGCGGCTTTATGCCTGTAATTTTGCCGGTGCCAATCTTGCACGCAGTAATTTCACCCGCGCGGATATGCGCGGCTCTATCATTGAAAATGCCAATCTGGAAGATGCCACGCTGGATAAAGCCGATTTACGGGTCGGCGGGTTTGAGCAGGACGGCCAATATGACACGGGGCGCAGTGTGACTTTTAAAGGTGCCAATCTGTCCGGTGCAAAGCTTAAAGGCTCTATGGCCTCGAACGCCGATTTCTCCGATGCGCTGATGAATGACATTGATATGAGCGATGCGGATATTCGTGATGCCGACCTGACAGGGGCCGATCTGTCCAATGCAAAAGTTGAGGGCTGCAAGTTCAAGGGAGCAAACTTGAAAGCGGCGATTATGACAGGCGTGGATACCTCTTCAATCAGCGAACTTGAAATCGATACCACCGAAGCCATTACGGATGAGAATATCGGCACGTCTGTTAAAGACATGGCTGAGCCTCTCTCTCAGCGCATTGAAACGCATATTAAATGGGTCGGTAGCGCCGGTGCGGAAGGCGAACAGTTAGATCTTAGCGAAATGGATATGCGTGCCTTAAACACACTTAAGGAAGAAACGCTGACGGCCGTGAAAGCCGTACGGGCGAAATTCTTTGGAATGGATCTTTATAAAGTGCAGATGCAAAGCGCTATTTTAGATGAATGTGATTTCCGGCGCTGCGATATGGAAGAAGCTGACTTGCGCGGGTCCTCTTTTAAGAAAGCGCGTTTTAATCATGCCAAACTGAAAGGCGCGAATTTTGAACCGCTTATGTTTGGCAAAGGTGAGGGGACGAAACGCTTTAACCCCTGCAATTTTGAGGGGGCGTCTTTAAGTTATGCCGATCTGTCCGGTGCTAAATTAAAGATGGTAAACTTTAAGAATGCAGATTTAACGGGGGCAAATCTTTCGGGGGCAGATTTAAAAGAAGCTGATTTTACCGGCGCAAAAATGGATCACGTCAATCTGGATGATGCCAATACAGATGGCGCCATTCTCGAAAATTCCGGCCCGGTTTTTAAGTTGAAGACTGAAGAATAATTTATTGACATAATTAAAAGTTTCTTCTATAGCTCTTTTATGAGGAAACTTAAATACAAGCCTGCATTCTTATCTGCAACAGGGCAGAAAGAAAATCCCCTAAATGATCATATATTAAAACGCGTTATTTTGGTTGGCGCTCTAATTCGCCATTACGGTGAAGACTCAGAAAGCATTGATTTAACAAGTTTGGTTGCAGTACTAGAGTTTCAAGAAGACATAGATATTGCATTTGGTGATGCCGAAATATTTGTTTCCAATGGAAAGTACGGGCATGATTTTATTCGAAATGCTCCGGAAGCTGATGCCGTTTTTTTAAACTGGATCAATTATACGGCTATAGGCGGGCATTTCGTAAGTCCGCTTCTTGGTCGCAAGGGGTATTCATGGAAAAGTGCTCTTGAGAGATCAAATCCAAAATTTATTGTAAATGTTACTGATAACGATACCTGTGTCCCCAATACTGAAATTCCAGAGAGGTATTGCCTCATACATCACGAAAGTGACAGTATTAACTATGTGTATAAGCGGGAAGATTTAGAGCTTGCTCTCTAACTCCGGAATAACTTCAAATAAATCACCGACAAGGCCGTAATCGGCGATGTTGAAGATGGGCGCTTCCTCATCTTTGTTAATGGCAACAATCACTTTGGACTCTTTCATACCGGCCAGATGCTGGATCGCGCCTGAAATACCAATCGCGATATAAAGCTCAGGCGCAACAACTTTGCCTGTCTGCCCGACCTGGTAATCGTTAGGAACATACCCAGCATCCACGGCTGCACGCGATGCGCCGACAGCCGCGCCAAGTTTATCGGCCAGCTTTTCAATCAGCGCAAAATTCTCTGCGGAGCCGACACCGCGGCCACCTGAAATCACGATTTTCGCAGCTGTGAGTTCGGGGCGGTCACTTTCAGACAGTTCCTGCCCGACAAAAGAGGTGAGGCCGCTATCGCTCACGCCGCCGACATCTTCAATAGAAGCACTTCCGCCTTCAGCGTTCGCCGCATCAAAAGCTGTCCCTCGCACGGTGATCACTTTTTTTGCATCGGATGATTTCACCGTTGCAATGGCATTACCGGCATAGACAGGGCGCTCAAACGTATCCGCGTCAATCACTTTTATAATGTCTGAAATTTGCTGCGTATCAAGCAGCGCTGCTGCCCGAGGCATGACATTTTTGCCAAAGGTAGAAGCGGGCGCGAGGATATGACTATACGCATCTGCGACGCTGACAATCACGGGTGCGATATTTTCAGCAATCAAATGATTAAGGCACGCATCATCGGCTTTCAGAACTTTGGAGACGCCCGTAATTTTTGCAGCTTCATCTGCGGCGCCCGTACAATCTGTACCGGCGACAAGTACATGCACATCGCTGTCAATCGCTGCGGCGGCTGTGACAGTATTTAACGTTGCCGGACGCAGCGCATTATTTTCATGATCGGCTATAACAAGAACAGGCATCTTAAATCACCTTTGCTTCGTTTTTGAGTTTATCAACCAGCTCATCAACACTATCTACTTTACCGCCGCCTTTACGTTCTTCAGGTTCCTTAACACTGACAACGGCAAGGCGCGGGGTGTAATCAACGCCGAGCTCATCGGGCGTCATGGTGTCGAGCTGCTTTTTCTTCGCCTTCATAATATCCGGCAGCTTGGCATAGCGCGGTTCATTCAAACGTAAATCGGTTGTAATGATCGCGGGTAACTTCAAAGAAAGTGTTTCCAGCCCGCCGTCAATTTCCCGTGTGACATTTGCACTGCCATCGGCCAGCTCCACTTTCGAGGCAAAGGTGCCTTGCGGCCAGCCAAGAAGCGCGGCCAGCATCTGGCCTGTCTGGTTGCTGTCATCATCAATGGATTGCTTGCCCATGATGACGAGATCCGGGTTTTCTTTTTCAACAAGCGCTTTGAGTGTTTTGGCAACCGCCAAAGGTTCCACACCGCCAATATCGGTCGGGGCATCTGTCTGGACCAAAATGCCGCGATCTGCGCCGATTGCCATCGCGGTACGTAGTGTTTCCTGCGCCTTATCCGGGCCGATCGTGACGGCAACGATTTCGCTGGCGGTTCCGGCTTCTTTCAGGCGGGTGGCTTCTTCAATCGCGATTTCATCAAACGGGTTCATCGACATTTTGACATTGGCAAGCTCAATGCCGGTCTGGTCGCTTTTAACCCGGATTTTAACGTTGTAATCAACGGCACGTTTGACTGGGACGAGTATTTTCATGGGTGTTTCCTATTCCGATCCGGCGGTCATGACGGCAAGCACGAACAGGCCAAGGGCAATGCCCTGCATGGTCACGCGCGCGCGCATCATCTTGTTGCCGTATTTTTTATTGAACTCCCCGCCTTTGACCATGCCGACAAGGCCGACCACCAAAGAGGCTAGGGTGAGGATCATTGCGATAATCATGAGAATAAAAAAGAATCGAGACATTCAAATAAGATAGCATTTATTTCGTATCAGAAAAGAGCGGCGCTATGCTGCGCTGCAACTCAAAAAATAATTCACATCCGGGTCGCGTTTATTCAGCTTAAATTCATCCCTAAAAGGACTGTAGGTCAGACCGCACAGATCAAGCGGCTGGGCTCCGGCCTGACGGATCATCGCCGTGAGTTCAGAAGGTTTGATAAATTTATTCCAGTCATGCGTGCCTTTGGGCACCCAGCCTAGAATATATTCTGCCGCGATAATGCCAAGCGCATAGGATTTCGGCGTGCGGTTTAAGGTTGAAAAAATCACCAGTCCGCCGGGCTTTACTAAGGCGCAAATAGTTTTCACAAAGCTTTGCGCGTCGGTGACATGCTCAATAATCTCAAGCGCGAGCACAACATCAAAACGTGCTTTTTCATTTAAAAGTTTTTCAGCTGTCTCAGCGCGGTAATCAATATCCAGTCCGGCGCTTTTTGCATGATCTTTGGCCACACCGATGGCTTGAGTATCTGCATCCAGCCCGGTCATGTCTCCTCCAAGCCGGGCCAGCGGCTCGCAGACCAGCCCGCCGCCGCAACCAACATCCAGAACGGACAAGCCTTTCAACGCATTCAGGTCTTTTGTGTTACGGCCAAAATGGCTGCAGATTTGCTGCTTTATATAAGAAATCCGCACGGGATTAAGCTTATGGAGCGGCTTAAACGGCCCGTCTTCATCCCACCAATGGGCAGAATCTTTTTGAAAATGTTCAATTTCCTGGAGGTTCACATTGTTCATAAAAAATATTTACCACAGCTTCTTATCGGTTTAAATCTTAGTTTATGACTCGAATTGTTATGAAATTTGGCGGAACGTCTGTGCAGGATACGGCTCATATCAAACGCGCAGCAGACAAGGTTGCCGCAGAAGTGCAGCGCGGGAATGAAGTTGCCGTTGTGGTTTCTGCCATGTCCGGCGAAACGAACAAGCTGATTGCACTCTGCAAGGAGATTTCCCCAAATCCGAACCCCCAGGAAATAGACGCTGTTGTTGCAAGTGGGGAGCAGGTAACGGCAGGCCTTCTGGCGCTTGCCCTGCAAGAGCGTGATATAGATGCGCGTTCCTGGCTTGGCTGGCAGGCAGGTGTGAAAACCAGTGAAAGTCACAGCAAGGCAAGAATAGAGGATATTGATGCTGCGCCTATGCGTGAGCGCTTATCGCTCAAGCAGGTTGCTGTGCTTGCCGGGTTTCAGGGGGTCACTAAAAACGGTCGTATTACAACATTGGGGCGCGGCGGATCGGATACAACCGCTGTTGCGCTGGCGGCTGCGCTTCATGCAGATCGCTGCGATATTTATACCGATGTAGACGGGATTTACACGACTGATCCGCGCATTGTGCCGGGCGCACAAAAAATAGCTAAAATTTCTTATGAGGAAATGCTGGAGCTGGCCTCACTTGGAGCAAAAGTCTTGCAAGTGCGTTCGGTTGAAATGGGGTATAAGCACAATATGGCACTTCAGGTACTCTCAAGTTTTAACGATGCTATTGGCAGCGACTTTCCAGGAACACAAGTGGTGAGAGAGGATGATATCATGGAACAACAACTCGTAACCGGCATTGCCCATACGGAAGATGAGGCCAAGGTGACACTCTTTAATGTGCCGGATATCCCGGGCGTGGCAGCAAAAGTTTTTGGACCGATTGCAGCTGCGAATATCAATGTCGATATGATCGTGCAGAATGTGTCCGGAGACGGCAATGCAACCGACATGACTTTTACGGTGCCGGAAAGTGAATTGGCGCGTGCTGTTGATGTTTTAAAGCAAGAAGACGATTTAAAAGACGCAGATATCCGTACAGAAAAAGATGTGGCTAAAGTCTCTGTCGTCGGGATCGGCATGCGTTCGCATGCCGGCGTTGCACAGCAAATGTTTAAAGCTTTGGCCGATAAAGATATTAACATCAAAGCAATCGCAACTTCTGAAATAAAAATCAGTGTTTTGATCGCCCGTGATAGTTCTGAACCCGCCGTCCGTGCTTTGCATGACGCCTATGGTCTTCATAAACAATAAAGCTAGAAAAACTCTCTATTTTCCCGTAAGTTAGGCTTTATGCCTCAAGTGGAATATGAGCAAGAGCCGCCCGCGCCGGTCTATGCCGATATGACCGTGGGAGAGATTTTGCGCAAAACGCGCGAGTATTACGGGCAGAGCCTGCAATATGTCGAAGGGGTTTTACGCATCCGTGCTTCGCAGCTGGAAGCGCTTGAGGTCGGAGACTTGGAGGCATTGCCGGGACGCGTTTATGCGATCGGGTTTGTCCGATCCTACTCTGAGTATCTTGGGCTGGACGGCGATCAAATGGTCCAGCTTTTCAAACAACAAACGCAAGGGCGCACGCGTGATCCGGAATTGCATTTCCCCGTTGCGGCCTCTGAGAGCAAAGCGCCGAATTTTGCTACGATCGTTGGCAGTTTGTTGATGCTCATCGTGGTTGTCGGGGTCTGGGCCATTATGCAGGCCGATAAAGGCCCAACCTCCCGGGATATTCCACCCGTACCGGAAGAGCTTCAGCAATCTTCTATCACAGAGGCTCCTGCCATTGGTGCGACACCTGAAGAAGCCGAGCTTCTTGCCCCTAAACCGGAGCTTCCGCCAAACCGTATTATTATAGAGGTTGCAGATGCGAGCTGGATTGAAATTAAAAATGCTGAAGGCGCAACGCTCTTGCGCCGCGTGCTCCAGACAGGAGATCAATATCTGGTGCCGGATGAAGAAGGCCTGAGCTTAAGTACCGGAAATGCCGGCGGCTTCAAGCTTCGTGTTGACGGGGAATATCTTGTTTCCCTTGGCGGCAAAGGTGATGTCCGCCGCGATATCGCCCTTGACCCTGATATGCTTGTTAGCGGGCGTTGATATACACTCGTATATCATTTTTATTCAAAAGCTGTCTTGGAAACTAAATCGGTTTATTTATTGTAAGGTGATTTTTTTAAGGCTCTTTGGGTGATGATTGAAACAAATAAAAAAATTCCGAATGCGCTCGTATCTTATCTAAAAGACGGGGAGATCGAGGTTGTCAAAATGTGCGATCTTTTTGAGCAGGGCGTTTATATTCTGGTGGGCGTGCCGGGTGCGTTTACGCCGATATGTACAAAAGACCATCTGCCGACTCTGATTGAAAAATCAGACCGCATTCGCAAGCACGGTGTTGCTGATATTTATTGTATTTCAGATGATAACCCTTGGGCGCTGGATGCCTGGCGCCAGACTTTTAACAACAATGAAAAAATAAAATTCCTGTCCGATGGTAATCGTGATTTCTTGAGTGAAATGGGGTTATGTGCTGAAGAGGATTTTTTGTTCCTAAAAGGAAAATATGCCCGTTTTTATGCTCTGATTGAAGATGGATATATCAAGCTCTTGCGCGTGGAAAAAACCGTTCTGGATACCTCCTGCACAAATGGCGGGTATATTGAGACAGATCTGGCAAATTATGCTTAAGGGCGGTATTCCGCACTTTGGCAGATTTTACTGAAAATCATTGAAAAACCCGTGAAAACCCGGCACATAAAGGCCATGGTTTCAAACGATCACACATCTGTCCGCCCGTGGCGGAGCGTAGACCGGCGGGAGTGCCGGAAAATCTGGGTTGGCGATGTTCCGGTCGGCGGGGATGCACCGATCACGGTGCAGTCCATGACCAATACGCTGACCACCGATATTCCGGCGACGATCAAACAAATCCGTGATCTGGAAATTGCAGGTGCGGATATTGTCCGCGTGTCCTGCCCCGATGAAGAAAGCAGCACTGCGCTGAAAGAGATTATTCCTGAAGTCACGGTGCCCATCGTCGCCGATATTCACTTTCACTATAAGCGCGCCATTGAGGCCGCACAAAATGGCGCAGCCTGTTTGCGGATCAATCCGGGCAATATCGGGTCGAAAGAACGCGTGGCTGAAGTGGTTCAGGCAGCCAAGGATCATAATTGTTCGATCCGTATCGGTGTGAATGCAGGATCGCTGGAACGCGATTTGCTCGAACAATATGGAGAGCCATGCCCGGAAGCGATGGTTGAAAGCGCTTTGCGCCATATTCAAATCCTGGAAGATCACGACTTTTATAATTTCAAAATTTCTTGCAAGGCATCAGATGTGTTTTTGGCAGTCGCTGCATACCAACAACTGGCGGATGCGTGTGACTATCCGCTGCATCTTGGTATTACCGAAGCGGGGGGCCTGCGCACCGGGACGATTAAATCAGCGATTGGGATTGGCAATCTGCTCTGGGCCGGGATCGGCGATACGATCCGTGTGTCTTTAAGCGCCGATCCGGTCGAGGAAATCAAAGTTGGGTTTGATATTTTAAAATCACTTGGCTTGCGCCACCGCGGGGTAAACGTCATTTCATGCCCGTCCTGTGCGCGACAGCAATTCCAGGTGATTGATACGGTGGTTGAGTTAGAAGAACGGCTTGCCCATATCACTACACCAATGACGGTCTCCATTATCGGCTGTGTTGTGAACGGCCCCGGTGAGGCCCTTATGACAGATATCGGCCTGACCGGCGGCGGGCAGGGCACCCATCAAATTTATGTCGGCGGAGATAAAGCCCATCGTTTCCATGAAGGAGACAGGTCAATCGTCGATCACATCGTCAAGATGGTGGAGGCAAAAGCGGCGGAGATTGGAAGTCAGAAAGCTAAAGCTAAAGCGGCTTAAGGAAACGTCCTAAAGTTTGGAAAAACGAATAGCGCACGAGCGATACTCGGGACAAAAGTCTTGTGGCATTTACCAATCTGCCAATTTTCGTGACGATACATGCCTATGATAACGGACACCATAATGATAAAAGATGAAAATGCCGCAATGACCGAACCAATGTATAGATCATAATATATCCACATAAGTTGTCCGCAGAACATGCCGCGCGCAATAATTTCGCGGGAGTCAGCACGGATACAAGGAATACTGATGATTGAAGAGGCTATGGCGGGGATTAGATCGTGCCAATGACTGAACAAGAAAAGACTATTTGCCCAAATGCAGACCACATAAATTGTAATGACTGCTTTTAAATATTTTTGCGATGCATATGCAACAATACCGCATTTAGCAGATGCTATAAATTGTTGTATACCTGCAACAGTCATCCCCATGGCTATATAGTGAATGCCCCATAAAGCGCATTCTAACATGCTAAGAGCCATGATGTGGTATGAGTTTTTAAGTTGCCATGCAAGAATGCAAAAGCCGAGAGCAATAAATCCAATAATTTGTGCCCAGAAAAAGCTGTTTTCGAAGAGATTTTCCATTTATATATTAGCCCCTAACAGCCCCTTATCATGGGGAATAAAGCTTAAATTTGGGTAAAATAGATGGATTATTTGGAAAAACTCGCGCCATTGGCGGCGCGGCATAAAGACCTGGGCGAGCAAATGTCGCAGCAGGGTCTTTCCGGCGAAGAGTTTCAGAAACTCTCCATGGAATATGGGGAGCTCACCCCTGTGGTTGAAATTTACGAAGCCTATAAAACCGCTCTGGAAGATCAGGACGCTGCGCAGGAAATGCTCGCCGATGATGAGATGAAAGAAATGGCGCAGGCAGAATTGGATGAACTGTCTGAGAAGATTCCGGCACTCGAAGAAAAAATCAAAATCGCGCTTTTGCCAAAAGATACGGCTGATAAAAAAAATGCGATTGTTGAAATACGTGCCGGCACGGGGGGGGATGAGGCGGCTTTGTTCGCTGCCGATCTGTTTACCATGTATAAAGGTTACGCATCTGCCAGGGGCTGGAAGATGGACGTCATGGAAATGTCTGAAAACGCGCTTGGCGGATATAAAGAAATCATCGCAGAAGTGTCAGGCGCAAATGTGTTTGAACGGCTTAAATATGAATCCGGCGGGCACCGTGTGCAGCGTGTGCCGAAAACAGAAACGCAGGGTCGTATTCATACAAGCGCGGCGACGGTCGCGGTACTGCCTGAAGCCGAAGATGTTGATATTGATCTGAATGAAGCGGATATCCGTGTAGATGTTTTCCGCGCGAGCGGCCCCGGCGGGCAGTCGGTGAATACAACGGACAGCGCGGTGCGTTTAACCCATGTCCCGACCGGCATTGTGGTCTCGATGCAGGATGAAAAATCCCAGCACAAGAACAAAGCCAAGGCGATGAAAATTCTCAAAACGCGGATTTACGATCATGAACGCCAGAAAGTCGATGCAGAGCGCGCCGCCGAACGCAAAGGCCAGATCGGCTCCGGCGACCGATCAGAGCGTATCCGCACCTATAACTTCCCGCAAAGCCGGATCACGGATCACCGGATTAATTTAACGTCCCACAATCTCGACGGTATTCTCGCCGGAGACGGTCTCGATGAATTGATCGAGGCCCTCATCACCGAAGACCAGGCGCAAAAACTGTCTGCGCTTAGCGAATGACCCTGTCAGATTTTTTGCAAACTATCCGCACTGAGCTTGAACAAGGCAATGTTGAAACGCCTTCACTGGACGCACGGACGATCGTGAAGGCACGATTGGGGCTATCTGATGCAGATATCATTGCAAAGCCGGATCTGGAAATTTCATCTAAGCAGCAAAAGCAGATTGAACGCGATGTGAAAGACCGCATCGCCGGAAAACCGGTTTCCAAAATTTTAGGACAAAAAGAATTTTGGGGGCTGGATTTTAAGGTCACTGCAGAAACGCTTTCGCCGCGCCCTGAAACAGAGATTTTGATTGAAGCGGTTTTGGATTTTGTCACGGACAAAGACCAGCCGCTTAATATTCTTGATCTAGGGACAGGCACGGGATGTATTCCCATTGCACTGTTAAAGGAATTGCCGAACACGCGGGCGGTGGCTGTGGATTTATCGGAGGCGGCGCTGGACGTTGCACGGGAGAATGCGCGGGCGCATGGTGTTGAGGATCGGATAGAGTTTATCCAGTCTGACTGGTTTGAAAATGTACCGGAGCAGATGCGTTTTGATGTTGTTACATCCAATCCGCCTTATATTGCGAATCCCGATTTAAAATCACTGCCCAAAGAAGTCAAAAATCATGATCCGATTCTTAGTCTTGATGGTGGCGCGGATGGGTTGGAGCCCTATAAAATCATTTTTGATCAACTTACCCACAGACTGAAAGAAGGGGGGCATGCCTTTTTTGAGTTCGGGTCCGGGCAACGTGAATCACTTGAAAGACTCGTGAGGGACTCTCATACGAATCCGGTTCGGGTGATCCCCGATCTGGCAGGTATTGACCGCGTTCTTGAAATCAAAATGGGGAAAAGGTGAAAAAATTTTGACAAAGGGCGTTGATTGCATTTCACGCATCGGGATATTCTCAATCTCAGTTCATGACAAAACGATGTCGGTTATGAATGATTGTCTGGGAAGAAAGACATCTGACAGCTTAAAACCGACTTTGATTAGGCAACTATATGAAAATCATGTATAGTTGTACGTGTGGATGATTCGGTGAATAAGTACTGAATAACTATGTGGGTAGAATGTGTGAAACAAAAAAGTTGCGTTAACTTAGAGGGTTAAGCGGCACAAACGGCAAAGTTTAATTGTAGGGAATTATAAAAAATGAGACACGCAGGCGCGAACAGACGATCCAGAAACCGTGGGGGCAATGGACGTAAAAACGGACCAAACAGGTCGCAGGTATTTGACAGTAACGGGCCTGAAGTCCGCATCCGCGGGACAGCGCACCAGATTTGTGAAAAATATATGGTCCTTGCAAAAGATGCCGCCTCATCCGGTGATCCGGTCATGGCGCAGAGCTATCTTCAGCATGCGGAACATTATCAGCGGATCATCAATAGCTGGGCAGATGATGCGCAGCAAAAAGAGCAGCAGCAGAATAAAGCTCCTGAAGCACCTGCCGACGGCAACAAGAAAGAAGACGATCTTGGATTGCCGCCAAGCATTTTAGCTGCCGGTGCTGAAGACTCCAAAAAACCAGCTTTAGAAGACGCCTAAGGCATATAACATGGCGTTTTTGGGCAAAGGCGGGTTCTCCCGCCTTTTGTTTTGCCTTGAAGCGGCCTCGTGTAAGCATTATTTTACTTATGGCTTTTAAAATGGAGACACTATGGAATTTGACCGCTTTACTGAAAAATCCAAAAGCTTGATCCAACAGGCGCAAACACTTGCCATGCGCCGGGATCATCAGTCTTTGGAGCCTGAACATCTTTTAAAGGTAATGCTTGAAGATGAAGACGGGATCACGCCGCGCCTTATTCAGGCTTCCGGCGGGGACGAAGCACGCCTTCGCGGTGACCTTGATGCCGCCATTGCTAAGTTCCCCGAAGTGACGGGATCGGGCGCGCAGCTGCGTGTCTCGAATGATCTCGCCAAGATGCTCGATAATGCGCTCAAACTTTCTGAAAAGGCAGGCGATAAATATGTGACCGTGGAGCGCCTCCTGCAGGCTTTGTCGATGGCCGCTAAATCCGAAGTCGGATTGATGCTAAGCAGTGCAGGTGTCAGCCCATCCAACCTCAATGAAGCGATTAACGCAATGCGTAAAGGCCGCACCGCTGATACGCCCGGTGCAGAAGACCAGTTTGATGCCTTGAATAAATACGCGCAGGATTTAACGGCGGCGGCCCGCAGCGGCAAGCTCGACCCGATTATCGGACGCGATGAAGAAATTCGCCGGACGATTCAAATTCTCTCCCGCCGGACGAAAAACAATCCGGTGCTGATCGGGGAGCCGGGCGTTGGAAAAACTGCTATCGTGGAAGGGCTGGCCTTACGCATTGTGAATGGCGATGTGCCTGAGAGCCTTAAGAATAAAAAACTCATGTCGCTTGATCTGGGCGCGCTTTTGGCGGGCGCAAAATTCCGCGGCGAGTTTGAAGAGCGTCTGAAAGCAGTTCTGGATGAAGTTAAAAATGCTAGCGGGGAAATTGTTTTGTTCTTGGATGAACTGCACACGCTTGTCGGTGCAGGGAAAGCCGAAGGGTCTATGGATGCGGGCAATATGCTTAAACCTGCTCTCGCCCGCGGTGAGTTGCATATGGTCGGTGCCACGACGCTGGATGAGTACAGGAAACATATTGAAAAAGATGCGGCGCTTGCCCGGCGTTTCCAGCCGGTCTTTACCGATGAGCCGACCGTCGAAGATACGATTTCCATTTTACGCGGCTTAAAGGAAAAATACGAAGCCCATCACGGCGTGCGCATTACCGATAGCGCGATTGTCGCAGCGGCAACTTTGTCTAATCGCTATATCACGGACCGGTTTTTGCCGGATAAAGCAATCGATCTGGTTGATGAGGCGGCATCCCGTCTGCGCATGCAGGTTGATTCCAAACCCGAAGAGATTGATGAGCTTGATCGCCGGATTGTTCAACTGAAAATCGAACGCGAAGCGCTGGCCCGTGAAACAGATAAAGCGTCCAAGGATCGTCTGGAGAAACTTGAAAAAGAATTATCCGAGCTTGAATCCAAGTCAGCCGACTTAACGTCCAAATGGGCATCCGAAAAAGAAAAGCTTTCCAGCGGACAAAAAGCAACCGAAGCGCTTGATAAGGCTCGTATTGATCTGGAGCGCGCTGAACGTGACAGTGACTGGAGCAAAGCCTCTGAGCTGAAATATTCTGTTATTCCGGATCTTGAGCAAAAACTGCAGGAAGCAGCCAAGGTCTCTGATTCCGATCTCATCAATGAAGAAGTCACGCAGGATGATATTGCCGGCGTCGTCAGTAAATGGACGGGTATTCCAGTTGATAAGATGATGGAAGGGGAGCGCGAGAAACTCCTTCAGATGGAAGATAAGCTTTCTGAGCGCGTGGTTGGGCAGAGTCAGGCTGTGCAGGCCGTTTCTGCTGCTGTGCGCCGGGCACGGGCTGGCCTTCAAAGCCCAAACCGTCCCATTGGCTCGTTCCTGTTTTTAGGCCCGACAGGTGTTGGAAAGACGGAGCTCACCAAGGCTTTGGCGGCGTTCCTGTTTGATGATGAAACGGCGATGGTCCGCATTGATATGTCTGAGTACATGGAAAAGCATGCCGTTGCCCGGATGATTGGTGCACCGCCCGGCTATGTTGGTTACGAGGAAGGCGGGGCGCTGACTGAAGCTGTGCGCCGCAGGCCTTACCAGGTGGTGCTGTTTGATGAAATTGAAAAGGCGCACCCGGATGTGTTTAATATTCTGCTGCAGGTGCTGGATGACGGGCGCTTGACGGATGGGCAGGGCCGCACGGTGGATTTCACCAATACGGTGCTGATCATGACCTCTAATCTGGGGGCTGAGCATCTGGTGAAACTGGAAGATGGCGAGGATATTGAAACCGCCCGGCCTTTGGTGATGGATGCGGTGCGCAGCGCGTTTCGACCTGAATTTTTAAACCGTCTGGATGAAATCCTGCTCTTTTCACGGCTTGGCCGCGATCACATGGCAGGCATTGTGGATATCCAGCTTGAAGGCCTGCGGACGCTTCTGGCAGAGCGACGGGTGATGTTGGAACTCGACCCCAAAGCAAAAGCCTGGCTGGCTGATAAAGGCTATGATCCGGTCTATGGGGCCCGTCCACTCAAACGCGTGATCCAGACGGAGCTTCAGAATAAGCTGGCAGAGATGATTCTCGAAGGGCAAATCCCGGACGGCGCGCTTGTGAATGTGAAGCAAAAGGATGATTCGCTGAGCTTTGAGATTTCCCGGCCCGGCGGACAAACGGCTAAAGCCGCATAGACGCTTCCTTGCGAATACTGTATTCTTAGCGGATAGAGATTCATTTCCCGGTTCTTAAAGCAATGCGTTCTTTTATCTTAACTTTCTCTGTTTTTCTTAGCTTTGGACTTGGCGCCTGTGCGTCTGTGCTCGAGGGGCAATCTACAGAGGTAACCGTTTTAACGCCCGGCGCTGAAAATGCACGCTGCCTGTTAGATAACGGCACGGTGGTTGTGTCTGCTATGACCGGCGATACGGTCCGCGTTGAAAAAAATTATAAAGATCTTCATGTTACCTGCGCTGCGTCCGGAAACCGGACGGTTGAAAAAACCATTCCGATTGAAATTCAGGAAGATACTTACTGGAATGTTCTAAACGGTATCATTCCGGGTACAAGTTACGATATTGCCTCAAAGGCTGTGTATGATTATCCGGATAAAATCACAATCAATTTCACAGGCTTACGGGCAACCGAATATCCTTTGCCGGAATATCACGCCTATGATGCGGTAAAATCTGAAGATGTTGTCCTGGAAGAATTTCTGCCCGGCACGCCGACATTATCGACAGATCGCGGCCGCACGCAGCCTGTTTTGCGCAAAGTTGATCCTTCAGAACGGGCGGGAAATAATCCATTCATATCCAATACGGAATTGTCCGGCGGCTCAAATGCGCCGGTAAGCTTAACGCCTAATTAAGGTGGCACAAGCTTCACGATATATTTTTAGCGGGATTGGCGGAAGCGGCATGATGCCTCTTGCGCTGATTGCCCAGGCACACGGTTTAAGTGTTGCTGGGACAGATCGTTCTTATGATCAGGGCAGAACACCCGAAAAATTTTCTTATTTAAAGGCGCAAGGTATTGATCTTTATCCGCAAGATGGGAGCGCCATTCAAAGTGGTAACGATATTCTTGTCATTTCTACGGCTGTTGAAGACACGGTGCCTGATGTTGTGGCGGCGAAAGAAAAAGGCTGTGCCATTCAAAAGCGCGCAGAACTTCTCGCCTCTTTTTTTAATCAGTCCAAAACACGCATCGCCGTCGCAGGTACAAGCGGTAAAACGACTGTCACGGGCATGATTGCGCATATGCTGTGTGCGTTAGGTGCAGACCCCACTGTGATGAATGGCGGGGTCATGAAAAATTTTATGGATGAAACTCATCCTTATGCTTCCTTCTTAACAGGGCAGGGAGGTGTATTCGTTACAGAAGCAGATGAAAGTGACGGGTCAATAGCACTGTACAGCCCGACAATCGCCGTTTTGAATAATATTGCACTGGATCATAAACCCCTCGAAGAGCTTTTGCCTTTATTTGAAGATTTTTTAAATAAAGCAGATCACTGTGTTTTGAATATGGATTGTCCGAATGTTCAAAAGCTTTCAGGCAAGATATCGCCGGAAAAAATTATTTCTTATAGTTTGAAAGAGGCTCTTGAAGGTTTTGATTTGAAGGTGCCCGGCGCCCATAATATCTCTAATGCGCATGCAGCGCTTGGTGTGGCAAAGGCGCTTGGACTGGAAGAACATAAAGCTATTGAAGCTCTGAGTGATTTTGTTGGAATCAAGCGCCGTCTGGATATTGTGGGGATGCGTAATGGTATCATTGTTATTGATGATTTTGCACATAACCCGGATAAAATCTCAGCCAGTCTCAATACACTCAATGAACAAAGAGGACGGCTTTTGGTTTTCTTTCAACCGCACGGCTATGGGTTTTTAAAGCTGGTTGCACAGGATCTGGCCAAAACATTTTCTCATTACATGCGTCCAGAAGATCACCTGTTCCTGGTAGAGCCTTTTTATACTGGCGGCACTGTCGATCGGTCTGTGCAGATTAAGGATATTGCGCCTTTAATTGAGGGGCCGCAGGTGAGACTTCTAGAAAACCGGGAAGAAATTAAAAAGCAAATTCTGGACCTGGTTCAGGAAGGCGACCGGATTGTCATTATGGGCGCGCGCGATGACAGCCTATCTGATTTTGCGCGTGAGATTTTAGAGGCTCTTTAAGAATATCTTTTCTGAAGATAATGAAAGACGGCCCGCATACCGTTATCAGCCCCGCCTTTGGGACGTCCTGGCGTATCGCTTTGAGACCAGGCAAAACAATCCAAATGGACCCAGTCGGTGTTATCACCTGCAAATTTTTGTAAGAAAAGTCCGGCTTTAATGGCGCCGCCATAGCCATCCCCGTCATTGGCAAAATCAGCCACGTCACTGCTGTAGGATTTAAAATAGGGCGCCCAGAGCGGTAATTGCCAGACGGGGTCGTGATTGCTCATGCCGACTTTCACAATATCCTGCGCGGTTTTATCCTTATTGGCAAAGAGCGCCGGAATATCCGGGCCAAGTGCTACGCGCGCAGCGCCTGTGAGCGTACAGTAATCAATAATGAGATCCGGCTTGCTTTCACCTGCATAGGTGAGGGCATCTGCAATCGCCAGACGTCCTTCCGCATCCGTATCGCCGATTTCAACCGTATGACCTGCACGGGTCTCAAGGACATCGCCGGGCCGGAACGCATTTCCATCAACACTGTTTTCAGCCGCGCAGACAATCAGTTTCAGGTTTACAGGCAGTTTGAGCGCCATGATTAAATAGGCAAGGCCGATCGCGTGCGCGGCCCCACCCATATCTTTTTTCATGAGCCGCATAAAGCGCGGGGGTTTCAGGTTCAGGCCGCCAGTGTCATAGACGATGCCTTTCCCGACAATCACAAGTTTTGGGTCTTTCGCCTTGCCCCAGTTTAGCTCTACCAGCCGCGGCTTGCGCTGAGAGGCTTTGCCGACATGATAGAGCATCGGGAAGTTTTGTTTGAGAAGCTCTTTATCGACAATGCTTTTGGTTTTGACCTTAAACTGCGTGGCGATCTTTTTAACCACTGCTTCAAGTTCTGCCGTGCCCAGATCATTGGCTGGTGTGTTGACTAGATTACGCAAAAGATGAACTGATTCAACCTGTGCCTTAACCTCATGAGTGGGCGCTGATTTGGGAAGATAGAGAGACGGGAAAACCGTTTTGTCTTTCTTATATCTATCAAAACTGTAGCATGCCCAGCCCCAGCCGACATAAGCTGCTGTCAGGTCTTTTTTGTTCAGCCCTTCAAGGGTAAAAACAGTTTTCTTTACAATATCTTTTGATAGATTTTTAAGAATGTGGTTACACGCGGCTGCGCTGTCATAAGGGGAGAATGTATCGATTCGTCCGGCGATAATCTGATCAAGCTTTCCGCTTTTATCCCGGATGCCACAAACCTGCCCGGCCTTACCTTCAAACCCGCTTTGCAAAAGCTGAGTCTTTACTGATCCGCTTTGCTTTTTCACCTCTTTTGAAGAAAGAAAGCGAACAGGAATAGACGTTTTTGGTTTTGTTGATTTGAAACAGGATTGAAATGTTAAAATATCTTTTGTCATGTATGAGAACTCTTAATATAAGGCTGGCGGGCACGGAGGGATTCGAACCCTCGATGAGGCTATAAACCCCATACTCCCTTAGCAGGGGAGCGCCTTCAGCCACTCGGCCACGTACCCTTATCTGTTTGAAGTAGCAGGATTTACGGGCCAGATCAACTAGAGATAGCGGGTCAGATAGCTGCCCCAATCCTCGATCTGGGAGATATCCGGATAATCGGAAATATTTTGGATATGCCAGCCCGTATCAGAGTCCGGCCCGCGGTTCAGCTTGAGGGCAATGCAGGCTTTCCGGTCTTTGCCGTCTGTTTGAGCCAGCAGGCTGTGAAACAGGTTTGCATTATCAATCCCGTCCGCGACACGGATTTCAGGCGCATCCACATCTTCAAAAATATGGTTGCTGCGGACTTCGGCAACAAAGATGATGCTATGGATTTCAGCCGGCAGGTCGGCAAATTCAATCGAGATAAATTCATCATCGCCTTCCCCTTCGCCGGTCATGTCATCGCCGCTATGGTAGATTTTTCCGGAACTGTCCATCGAATCCCGTGCTTCAGAGCCGACATAATCCAGATAATTGCCGTCTTTATCATAGATAAAGCAGATTACATCCAGGTCATGCTGCTGGTTATCACCTTTGAGTTTATCTATGAAGGTGGCTTTATCCGCGCGCGGATCCCAGCTCAGGCCGACAACCACGCGGTGGCGTGCTTTTTGTGTGTAGAGGAGGGGTTTACTCTCACCGATATCAGGGCCAACGGTCACGCTCATGATTTAATCCAGGTAATTTTCATCTTTAAGATTTTTCTTATTGCCGAAATCACTGCCGACCACCATTAAAAATCCGGCAACGATAAAGATAATGGATAATGTGCCGATCGCTTTGAGAAATACCATCCAGTCCACGGGTGTAAACCAGATTTGAAAAATCGTGAGCAGGGCGGCAACGATCACCGAACCGATCAGGGTTTTCAGCATAATATTATGCATTTGATCCTCCTTTGGCGCGTTTCATCACCACCATAAAGGCTTCGCGCGAAAAAAACAAAAGCATGCGCCTTATTTCCCGTTCCATGGTCACAACTTCCCAGCCATCTTCGCCGTTGCGGTTTAAAAAGTCTGAAAACTTGACCGGATCAACTTTTGATCCGCCTAGAAACAGGGACCCAAGCATCCCTTCCCGGTAAACCACGACTTTATATTCGAATTGCGCACTCATGAGAGCTTCTTCTTCAATATCTCATTGACCATGGCCGGGTTGGCCTTGCCGCCGGTTTCTTTCATGACTTGGCCGACAAAAAAGCCGAAGAGCTTGTCTTTCCCGCCTTTATAGGCGGCGACATTATCGGGGTTATCGGCAAGGACTTTGTCGATGACGGATTCAATTTCGCCTGTGTCTGTCACCTGTTTCAAACCTTTTTCTTCGACAATCGCGGCGGCGTCTTTAGATGTTTTGAACATCTCGGCAAACACATCCTTGGCAATTTTGCCGGAGATGGTGTTATCGGCAATCAAATCAATAAGACCGCCAAGCTGGGAAGCACTGATCGGTGTTTCAGCAATATCTTTATCATTCTTGTTCAAAAGGCCGAGCAATTCATTAATCACCCAGTTAGCCGCGATTTTCGGATCACGTCCTTTGGTTACGTCTTCATAATAATCGGCGCGCATCGATTCCGCGATGATGACCGAAGCATCATACAAAGACAGGCCAAACTCTTCCATGAAACGGTGTTTCTTTTGATCGGGAAGCTCCGGCAGGTCATTGGCAACTTTATCAATGTAATCCTGCTCCAGCACCAGCGGCAGTAAATCCGGGTCGGGGAAGTAGCGGTAATCATGTGCTTCTTCCTTGGAGCGCATGGAGCGGGTTTCGTTTTTATTCGGATCCCACAGTCGCGTTTCCTGCACAACCGTTCCGCCGCTTTCAAGAATATCTATTTGCCGTTCGACTTCATAATCAATAGCCTGTTGAACGGCTTTGACGGAGTTGACATTTTTAATTTCTGCACGTGTGCCAAGTTCTCCGCCGGGCTTGCGAACGGAGATGTTAACATCCGCGCGCATCGACCCTTCTTCCATATTCCCGTCACACGTGCCGAGATAGCGTAGGATCATCCGGAGTTTGGACAGATATGCCGCAGCCTCATCGGGGCCACGAATATCAGGCTCAGAAACGATTTCCATCAGCGCGCAGCCGGACCGGTTCAAATCCACAAAAGATTTTGTCGGGTGCTGGTCGTGCAATGACTTACCGGCATCCTGTTCCAGGTGCAGGCGGGTGATGCCGATTTCTTTTGTTGTGCCGTCCGGCAGGTCAATTTCAATTTTCCCTTCGCCGACAATCGGGTGCAGATATTGCGAAATCTGATAACCCTGCGGCAGGTCCGGGTAAAAATAATTTTTGCGTTCAAAGACGGAAGTATGATTAATTTTGGAATTGAGACCTAGCCCCGTGCGCACGGCTTGATACACACAATGCTCATTTAAAACAGGGAGCATGCCCGGCATGGCGGCATCAACCATGGAGACCTGGCTGTTGGGGGCAGCGCCGAATTCTGCTGATGCCCCAGAAAAAAGTTTGGAATTAGCCGTGACCTGTGCATGGACTTCCATGCCGATCACGATTTCCCAGTCTCCTGTTTCGCCTTTTACCAGTTGTGCCATATTTAAAAACCTCTTTTTTATTCCTGATCAAATCCACCATGTGATGTGACGCCGGTTGTATTGAATTTATGGCGGACATGTTCGCGGTGGATCAGGTAAATCCCGCTAAAGACTATAATCAGCGCGCCAATGCCTGTCCAGATGTCAGGCACGGTGGAAAAGATTAAGATACCAAATGCCGTTCCCCACAGCAGCTGGACATAGTGAAATGGGGCAACCAGGGCTGTTTCCGTCATGGAAAAAGCACGTGAGGTCAAAAGTGCCCCGCCGACATGAAAGGTAGGGATCATGGCCATGTAAAACCATTCGCTGCCTTGAGGAATGCGCGCGGCTCCATCCCAAAACGTTAAAATCCCAAAGACATACACGCCGATGACTGTGCTAAAGAGAGAAAACGCCATAAGCGGCTCATCTTCACCTATTTTGCGGGCGATCAGGTGAGTAATGGAAATTAAAAGGGCCGAGATAATAAGCCCGATAGCAGCCATCTTGATCTCTGCCTGCCAGGGCTGCAGCACAATAAGCACGCCTGCAAAGCCGGTTATAACAGCTGTCCAGCGGTGGGTATGCACACGGTCCTTTAAAAACAAGGCGGACATGATTGTTGCAAAAAACGGGGCGGCAAAAATAAGCGTGTAGGACAGGCTTAGCCCCAGTTTTTGAAACGCATTGATATTCAGCAGGAAAATACAAAACCCTAAAAGGGCCCTTAAAATATGAAGCCAGAGCTTTTCTGTGCGCAGGCTTGCCCGGATACCGCCGATCCATGGCGAGAGCAGGATCAGGTAAGGCAGGAAAAACAGGCTCTGGTAAAACGCGATCTCGGCAGGCTCAAATCCGTCATCGGCAAGGAGCTTGATAAAAATATCCCCGATCGAAAACAGGCTAAAGCCTAAAAGCGCGAACAGTATCCCGCGCCGGTCTTTGGCGTTGAGTGAAATCATCTCTCAGAGCTAAAGGAATTTAATTAATGACACAACCAACTAATTTGCTCTGGGCGAATTGCTGGAAGCGGCTATCGCTTGTTAGTGCGCCCATCGGATCGATAATGTTTGGATTGCGCATCAGGATATCTTTGAAAACCGTTTGAGCATTCTTTTGAAGGTATCCTGCGACCTGGTCAGCAAGGCAGGAGCAGGTACGTTTCGTATTGCTGGTCATTTTGGCAGTCTCGGGATTGGTAATGCATGTATTGTAATAATGATCATAAGCTGGATATTCGATGCACGGCGCATACACATCGACCAGCATTTTATTTGTTGCATTGCGCCCGGCTTGGTTTTGCTGAGACATGGCCTGAATATCTTCAACTTGCATATTATCCATCATCTTGGCCGCCGTGCAGGCGCACATGAATTCTTTGCTTTTTTGAGAGATTCCATCTGCCTGCTGCCCAAGACAGTTATCGTAATAGCTATTGGCCATTTGTTCGGAGATGGGCGTTGCATATGCCGTCATAGGCAATATCACTAAAAACGCTAAAACAAGCAGGCGCATGAAAACCTCTTTTCTATTTAACAGTATAGGCGATTTAGCGCCTAAGCTGCCAGTTTGGTATCAACCATCTCCGGTATAGCGCTGAAATTGGCGGCTTTTTCAACGGCGGCCCCGACGCGTAAAACCATCTCTTCATCCCATTGACGGCCGATAATCTGAAGACCAAGCGGCAAACCATCTGCATTCAATCCGGCCGGAACGGACATGCCCGGCAGACCTGCCAGGGACGCCGGGCTAGTAAACACATCTTCCAGATACATTTTGACCGGATCATCCAGCTTTTCTCCAATCGGAAAGGCGACGGAAGGAGAAGTCGGTGCCAAAAGAGCATCGCATTTTTCAAAAGCCTTTTGGAAATCTTCAACGATTAAGCGGCGGATTTTTTGTGCTTTGATATAATAGGCATCATAATAGCCTGCCGAGAGCACATAGGTGCCGATCATGATCCGGCGTTTAACCTCATCTCCAAACCCGGCGGCGCGCGTTTTCTCATAGGTTTCGATGAGGTCTTCTCCATCTTCACGCAACCCGTAGCGCACACCGTCATACCGGGCGAGGTTGGAAGAGGCTTCCGCCGGGGCAATAATATAATAGGCCGGAACGGAATAGGTTGAATGTGGCAAAGATATATCAACAATCTCTGCGCCTTCATCTTTCAGCCAGTCAATGCCCTGCTGCCAGATCTTTTCAATTTCATCGGGCATACCGTCAACTCTGAATTCTTTGGGAATGCCGATCCTGAGACCTTTCACACCCTGATTGCTGCTTAAAAGTTTTGGCCAGTCAGGCACATCTATTTTGGCGGATGTGCTGTCTTTTGGATCGTGTCCGCAGACGCTTTTTAACAAAAGCGCACAATCTTCAACCGTGCGGCCGAATACGCCGGCCTGATCCAGTGAAGAGGCAAAGGCGACTATTCCCCAACGCGAGCAGCGGCCATAAGTTGGCTTAATGCCTGTGATACCACAAAAAGAAGAGGGCTGACGGATAGATCCGTTTGTATCAGACCCCAAAGAGCCAAGCGCCATCCGCGCGGCAACGGAAGCAGCCGATCCGCCAGAGGATCCACCTGGTACAAGGTCTTTCCCTGGATCGGATTTGTTTTTCCATGGGTTGATCGTATTGCCAAAATAGCTGGTTGTTGTGGAAGCGCCCATGGCGAATTCATCCATGTTCGTTTTGCCAAGCATCACCACTCCATCATTGAAAATATTTTGTGTGACGGTGGATTCGTATTTCGGGATAAACCCTTCCAATATATGGCTGGACGCCGTCGTCTGAACCTCTTTTGTGCAAAAGACATCTTTGACAGAGATTGGGGCGCCATCAAGCGGGCCGGCATTGCCTTTTGCCCGGCGGTCGTCAGAGGCCTTTGCCTGTGCGAGTGCAATTTCCGGTGTTTCAATCACATAGGCATTCAGGTGACGCATGCTTTCCATGGCATCCAGGTGGGCCTGCGTGATTTCAACAGAGGTGAAATCTTTATTCTCTAAGCCCTTTAAAGCTTCGGCGAGGGTGAGGTGTGTCAGGTTTGTCATTACTCCACCACCTTCGGGACAACGAAAAACCCTTCCATGTCTTCAGGCGCATTGGCCAGAACATCATTTGCAATGCCGCCATCCGTGACTGTGTCTTCGCGCAGGCGTAAATCAATATCGGCGACACTGGCCAGAGGTTCAACGGCATCTGTATCCACTTCGCCAAGCTGCTCAACAAACGTCATGATATTGCCCAGCTGCGGCACAAGGCGCGCAACTTCTTCATCACTCATTTCAAGCCGGGCAAGGCGGGCAACGCGGCGGACTGTGGCTTCATCCATAATTCTAGCTTCTAGTTACAAGGTTCAAGTTATAAGACAAAACGCACAATAATCTTGCAACTCCTAACTTGCAACTTGTAACTTGGCATTTATGCCAACAGGACTTCTCAAGGATATTGTTGCAGCGCGGCCCAAAAATGTGCGGCTGCTGGGCGTGGATTTAGGCACCAAAACAATCGGCCTGGCGATGAGCAATGCGGATCAAACACTGGCCACGCCGCTTGAAACCATCAATCGCACAAAATTCAAAGCCGATATAGAGGCTCTGGGAACCATCGTAAAAGACTATGAGATTGGCGGATTTGTCTTTGGCTGGCCAGTGAATATGGATGGAACAGAAGGTCCGGCCTGTGAGCGGGTTCGGTCCTTTGTGGATGAGATGCAAAACCATCCACAAGAGCTGGGGGTAGAAACGGGGAAAGACCTGTGGACTGCCCTTTGGGATGAGCGCTTATCCACAAGCTCTGTGGATAACTTCGTGGAAGAACGTGTGGACCTTGGGAAAAAATCTAAAAAGGGTGCGAAAGAATCCGGCCTGACCGATAAACTCGCCGCGCAGATTGTTTTGCAGGGAGCGCTGGATTATTTAAGGGAATTGTCTTGAAAATACAGGTTTACCCAGTGCCTTGGTAGCAATGTGGCGAGCCTCACCTCCATTTACTCGGACAATAAGAGCTTTTCCACCGTCCTTCGGCGTTCTAAAAGCTGTTCCAAAGCCAGGTAAGCTTAGCACATAATCTACCGTTATGTCTCTGCCGTCAGGATGACTAAAGTCCTTTTTATAATCATCAAAAGCTTGACGAACCTGTTTGTTAGCCTCATATGCACCTGCTTCATTGCCAAAAGTAAAACACAAATACTCATTTGTGCTTCCTATAGTAAGCTTTTCAATTTCTTGAACTGCTTGATTAAATTCTTCTAATTGCATTTTGATCACCCTCCAATTCGAGGAATATCCCACAAATTATTTATTATGTCAATAAAATTTATGCACTAAATCGCATTAGGGTGTGCCCGTGCTCGCGCATCCAGTCAATGCCGCCCTCAAAATCACGGGAAATAGACTCGCAAGTGTCCCAGAAATTCTCGCTGTGATCCATGTGAGCCAGATGGGCAACTTCGTGTGCCACCACGTAATCCAGTGCCTGTTTTGGCGCAAAAATCAGCCGGTAGGAAAAGGACAGGCGCCCGTCACTGGAACAGCTGCCCCAGCGGCTGACTGTATCGCGGATCGTGATATCCTTATAGTCCCGGTCGATGGCTGCGCTTTTTTCCTCGGCAAGCGCCGTGATTTTGGCACGGGCCTGCTCCACCAGGAAACGTTTAATCCGTGAAGACGGGTCCGTCTTGTTTGTCATCACGATTAATTCGTCTTTTTTCAACAGGATATCAGTGAATTTTAAGTTTTCATTGTAAAGAACGACAATGCGCCGGTCCTGCCCGAAAACCGGGATCACGGCCCCGTCGCGCAGGCGCACCCGGCGCGGCAGTTCGCTCAGTTTTTCCTGGATCCAGTCTTCATGCTCGCGGGCAAATTCATAAGCCGATTTCATCGAGGCGCGCTTGGGGACCACCAAATTCATCACCCGGGCCTTGGGGCAGAGCCGTAAAGCCAGGCGCTTGGCGCGCGGGCTGACAACGATCTCCAGACGCGGGGAAATCTCGGCAAACGGGTAGCGGTCAATCGCAGAATTTCTCTGCAATGTCAGGAGGTTAGCGCCTGATTTCGGACGCAGCCGTCCGGCGCGAAGCTGTGCTTCCCGTTTGGTCATATACTCATCCAGAAATGTTCGAAAGTCGAATGACATGTATATACGAAGGGCGCCTTTAGATGGCAAGTGCCAAATGAGATTTATTTAACGTAATCAATGAAATAAAATTACAAATCTATAATAGACTGATTCGGAACAGGTTTTTAATGGGGCTGCACGGGAGACATGTCGGTTACAGGAATAACCATGGATGTGCCTCGTCCGGTTGTGTCCGGCTCTCCACCCCTTTGGGCGTAATCGTGTCGCGCCAAGGCCCAGGGCTTTGGCATTTTCTTATACGGTGAAGCAGATTGTTCAGGGTCGGTGACATGGAAAGTCGGTAGTTCTGAATACTGATATCCTCTATGTCTTCCGGCCAGATGTGCAAGTCCGTTAATACGCGGGGCTATTTCTGTTTGAAAACGGCTGCCATTAAAAACGCCGTAATGACCAACTTTGGGTTGTAACAGGCCGAATTTCATATCGGGGGAAATACCGCTGCACATTTCGTGTACTTTTTGTGTTTGTCCTGCGCCTGCAATATCGTCGTTTTCTCCTTCAACAGTCATCATGTAAGTGTTTCTAATTAAACGCGGTTTAATCAGTATTCCTTCATATTCCTTTTCTTCTTTTGGAAGACTTTCATTAATAAAAACTTCATCCATTGTCTGAAGATAAAATTCAGCTGTTAAGTCCATAACAGCAAGATATTCATCATAAAACTCCCTATGTTTGGCTTCTGATTCCCCATCTCCTTCAACAAGATGCTGAAAAAGCTTCCAATGTGCATTTGTGTGACGATCCAGATTCATACTCATAAAGCCTGTAAGCTGAAGATATCCGGGATATACTTCCCTCATAAAGCCTGCATGCATTGGCGGAACAATATCGATTACCTTGCGGAAATCTTCTATTGAGTAATCTTTTGCAAGTTTTGTGACTTGCGTATGATTCATGCTTGGATGAATGGGGCCGCCCATTAATGTCACACTTGCCGGCATCAATTCAGGGTATCTTTCGGCAATCACACAAAGGGCAACAAGCACAGGAACGGTTGGTTGGCAGACTGCCATGATGTGTGTATCCGGTCCGAGAACCGTAATCATATCGATTAAATATCTTACATAATCATCCAGATCGAACTTGCCCTCACTTTTAGGGACATCTCTGGCATTCGCCCAGTCTGTTATATATATGTCGCTAAAAGGAGCCATCGTCTTCACGGTACCTCTTAGCAGCGTTGCATAATGCCCTGACATGGGCGCGACCATAAGAACCTTTGGATCGATTCTGTTTGTATCACGTGCAAAATGTTCAAGATTGCAAAATGGCTTACGCCACATAGTTTCCTGACTGATCGCTATTCTCTCTTCTCCGAGAAATGTTTCTTTAATACCAAATTCAGGTTTTGGGTAACTGCGCGTTGCGCGCTCCCAAAGTGTGCTTATGCCTTTTGCATGTCCAAAAAAAGGTTGAAAGGCTGCTGGAACAAAGGGAGAGTTTTGGAGAGCATCAGCGTTTGCAGCTGCTATATGGGACCAGACATTAACTGGCCGCGCAAGACCCTGATCAATTATATCTTTGAGAGCATACTGCACTTACATATTCCCCATACGTAAGTCTTAAACGTATCGCTCTTATTCTGATGAAAGATATACGCAGTGCAGCAATTTTTAAGGAAAATGTGGATAAGTCGGGTTTAGCTGTCTTCTTTTTCGCGCAGGAAGGTGCCGTTGGAGTTACGCAACTCTTCTTGTTCCTTGGCGCGCAGCCAGCGGCGCACGGCGGCGGCCCCATGTGTATCCCGGTTAAAGCGGTCGGGCTTGATATCCGGCGTGGTGGCCAGATCAACTTCGGGGACCGGGTCGGCATTTTTATCGAATTTACGGATGAAGTGACGCAGGCGGGGCATAATCTGGCCGCGCCATTTGCGTCCGTTAAAGATTCCGTAATGACCGGTCTGAAGCTGGAAGTGATGAAATTGCTTGGTTTGAGACAAGTTATAACACAGATCATGCGCCGCCGTGGTTTGTCCGCGCGAGGAAATATCATCCAGCTCGCCTTCAATTGTGAGGAGTGCTGTCTTCTTAATATCCTGCGGGCGCACAGAGACCAGTTTTTCAGAGAGCGGGTCACGCCATTTCATCCGGCCACGCGGGAGCAGGTGGCGCTGGAAGACAACATCGACTGTTTGAAGATAAAACTCGGCAGTGATGTCCATGACGGCATTATATTCATCATAAAATTTGCGGTGCGCTTCGGCGCTATCGCCATCGCCTTCAATCATGTGTTTGTAAAATTTCATATGCGAGCCGACATGCCGGTCGAGATTCATCGTCATAAACCCGGTGAGCTGTAAAAAGCCCGGATAGACATGACGGAACGCGCCTGGGTGATAAAAGGGCACATTCTGGACGACTGTCTTTTCAAACCAGCTTAAGGGGCGTTCTTCAGCCAATTTATTCACGGCCGTTTTTGAGATACGCGTATCAATCGGCCCGCCCATGAGGGTCATGGTCAAAGGCTGGTTTGGATCATCTTCGGAAGCCATCAGCGAAATTGCCGCAAGCACCGGGACAGCCGGCTGGCACACCGCAATCACATGTGTATCTGGCCCAAGCAGGCTCATAAATTCACGCAGGTATGTAATAAAGTCATCAAGATTAAACCGCCCATCTGCCAGCGGCACCATCCGCGCATCAATCCATTCCGTGATGTAAACTTCGTGATGGGGCAGGAGCGCTTCGACCGTACCGCGCAGGAGAGTTGCATAATGGCCTGACATCGGTGAGACAATCAGAACGCGTGGATCATTACGCTTAAACGGATGACGGATTGCTTCGCGTTTAAAATGGGTGAGGGTACAAAAGGGCTTTTCAGCAATGGTGGTCGGTGTGACTTTATATTCATGATCATTGATCAGGGTCGTATCGATCATCCAATCCGGTTTGCCGAACCGTCGTGTGACCCGTTCAAAGAGCTCCGCATTCGCCGCCAGTGTCTGTGCCAGCGGATGATGGCTTGCCGGGTTCCATGGATTGCGCAAAGCCGCCTTGGTCAGCGAGGCCGCCGCCCGTGCAGGCGTCATCAAAGCATGTTGAAGATCATAGAGATGATATAACATTACTTAATTATATCATAAGTTTACCAAGTTGTGCATCGCAAAATTACAAGAGAATGCAATCATAACTATTTGGATAAACTTGATATCTCAGTCAGCAAGTGTTTTTTTATGTAAATTAAAATCGTTTAAAGATAATTTATGGCTAATACATTTTTTAAAACCAGTACATTCTTAGGGGTCTCTTCTCTGGCTTTGTTTTTTGCAACATCAACGGCGTCTGCAGAATTGGATCAAACACACGAAGCTCTAAATAACTTATATGAAGGACAAACTGCTATAGAAAGTGTCGTTAGAGTGAATGCTTATGGATCAGGTAATATCCTCGAAGCTCATGGACGCGAGTTTGTTCTCACTGCTGCTCATATCATCCATAGACCTGATGGAGCCCGGTATCTTTATCCTGATTATTCTAATTTTCAAACGATGTCAGAACAAGAAGAGGAATACAGACGAGAATTTCATCAGAGCGGATCAAAAACTTTTCTATTTTCAAATCATTTTTACGTCATGATCGAAGATCCTGACGGGGGCGCAGTGCTGGCCCGTCAAATAGGAAGCATTCATAACATGCGAGGCCGTGGAAATGCAGGAGATCTGGATGTGCAACCACTTTATGACTTGGCCCTCCTGGAGATCGTTGATGAAAATCATCCTGTGGTTTCTCATGTGCAAGGACTTTTGGACGATTTTCCTGAACATTACGGTGTTGAACGCCAAGGTGTTTCTATAGACGGTGCGGTCGATTTTGAAATACCAATTACCGGTCAATATAGCTTATCAGGATTTCCGTCTAGTCATGACGTCCAAATAGCTTTGAGTGGTCAATTTCAATATCAAGCGAACCCTTCTCTTAATGGTGAGCACATTATCGAGTTAAATGGAAATACCGGAGAGAATGAGAGGCTTTTGGCACCGGAGGCATCCGGCTCTGTTGCTTTTATGGGGAACGTTCCTATTTCTGTTCAATCTAGAATGGGGCGGTGTGAACCACGTTGGAATTACGGTCTTTCTTCACCTGCCTATCCTGCTATACATTTTTTAACATATATATATCCGCGCATCCAAGAGATGGGGTATGAACTTGCCGTGGGTATGCGGCCAATAACATACGAACGTGTTCCAAGTAATTGGCAGTATGATCTTATGCAAGATGGGCATTTAGTACCTTCTGCAGATATAGACTCCTTATTGGAAGATATTGGTGTAAGTCGTATGCCGGTAGATCAAAGAATTCACAGTGAATCTGACATCGAAGCGCAAGTAAGTGCAACTTGGTGCGATGATAAGGATGCTGTTCGACTAGATATTCCATAGCCAAAATATTTCATTCGAAATTCAGGGGATGACGTAAGAGTATCCGTGTTCATTCGTGTTCATCTGTGGTTAATAAAAGAATGCTCGAACAGTTTCAAAACCTGCACGCGATGATATTTCATCCGGACCGGATCCCGGTCGCGATTGCAGCGCTGGCGGTGGTGGCGGTGATCGGCATGGTGATAGGTCCGCTGGCAGGCAATGCCAACCCGCTGCTCTGGCGACTGATGGATATGCTCTTTGGGCCGCTGGCGCGTAAACTGAATAACCCGGACCGTTCAATCAATGAGCTCGCCCTGCGCGGGTTTTTCCTGACGATTGCCGGGATGGGCTTTGCGCTTCTTCTCTCGCGGCTGGCAGGATCACTTGCCTATGAATATCCGCAATGGCGGCTGGCTGAAACGCTGATGCTCTGCCTGACCATGAGTGCAGGCGCTGTCTGGTTTGCGCAGATACGGCTAATTCAAGCTGTGGAAAGCGACAAGCCCATCAAGGGGGGATTCCTGGCCATTGCCCGCACAACTAGAAGCGATATGACCCAAAGCGATGAATATACCATGACCCGGCTGGGTATGGCTTTAAGCGCGCGCAGTTTTGATAAAGCGGTTGTCGGACCCATCCTGTGGTTTCTTATTGCCGGCCTGCCAGGCGCGTATTTGTATGCTGGGCTTGCGGCTTTGTCCTGGCGGTTCGGCAAAGAAGGTTATTCCAAGGGTTTTGGCACCATGGCACTCACATTAGAAAAGCTGATGGGCTTTATCCCGAACCTGTTCAGCGCGGTCTTTATCTCTGTGGCCGGGCTGTTTACGCCCACAGGCGGCATGACCCGGGCGATGAAGGCGCTTGGGCCCGTCAAAGGCCATGCCCGTTACGAAGAGGGCGGGCTGCCCGTCACGGTGATGGCTTATGCGCTGGATGTCTCTCTTGGCGGGCCAAGCCGGGATTTGGATGGCAGCGCGATCCAGCGCAACTGGGCCGGGCCGCCAAATGCCACGGCCCGCCTCAATGTAAAGCACCTCTACCGTGGCCTATACCTGATCTTTATGGCCCATATTCTCTTCCTGGTCAGCCTGCTTGGGGCGATTGTGATGTCCGGCCAGAACTGGCTTGACTTTTAGGGCCGTATTCGTTTATTTTCCGCCCGGAATTAAGAATTATAAGGATGAGAGCCATGAGCCGCCAATGCATGATTACAGGTAAAAAGCGTATGGTCGGGAATAACCGGTCTCACGCAATGAACGCAACCAAGCGCACCTTTGACGTCAATATTCAGGATACAAGCGTTTACAGTGAAATTCTGGAACGCAAGATCCGTATTAAGGCTTCTGCCCACGGTCTGCGCACGCTGGACCATAAAGGCGGGATTGATGCGTTTGTAAAAGGCACAGCCAAGACAAAGCTGCACCCGGTTCTGCAGGACATCAAAGCAGCGATCGAAAAGAAAGAAGCAAAAAGCGCTTAAGCTTTTGCTTTAATAATGCTATGTAAATCCCCGTAAATACGGGGATTTTTTATGCTTAAAATGAAAAACACAGCAGAGAAAAATTTCGACCTTCATATAGACTATCCGAATTTCGGGTTTGAGGTCACGCATGTCGATGAGAAAAGCGGCGCGCGGGTTGGCAAGATCACAACCCCGCATGGGGTGATTGAAACGCCCAATTATATTTTCTGCGGGACGAAGGCGTCTATTAAAAACCTCTCGCCGATCCAGATGCGGGAAGCCGGTACGGATATCATCCTGGCCAATACCTATCACCTGATGATCCAGCCGGGGGCGGAGATCATCCAAAAACTCGGCGGGCTTCATAAATTTACCACATGGGACGGACCGATGCTGACCGATAGTGGGGGGTTCCAGGTCTTTTCCATGGGGCACGGTACCTGCGCGGATGAAATTAAGGGCCGCAGTTCAGGCGCCAAGAAAGAAAACCTGCTGGAGATCAATGAAGACGGGGCCTTTTTCAGATCCTATCTCGATGGTCGTAAGCTATGCCTGAACCCGGAGACCTCGATGGATATTCAGCGCAAACTCGGCGCGGATCTGATCGTGCAGATGGATGAATGCACGGCCTACCAGGTGACAAAAGAATACACGGCCAAATCCATGGAGATGAGCATGCGCTGGGGGGACCGGTCCCTTGCCGCGTTTGAAAAATCACATGACGGGACACAAGGTTTATACGGCGTGGTGCAGGGCGGGATTTATGAAGACCTGCGTAAAACCAGCGCCGATTATGTGGCCTCCCGTCCGTTTTTTGGCACGGCTGTCGGCGGATGTCTTGGCGGATCGGATGAAGAAATGTTTGGTATTCTCGACTGGATTAAAGAGATCAATCATCCGGGACGCCCGGTTCACTTCCTTGGCATTGGCCGTATGAAAGATGTGCTCAACGGTGTCGCGTACGGTATTGATACATTTGACTGCGTGATGCCGACCCGGATTGCGCGCCACGGTATGGCGCTCATGAAAGGTCATCCGAATGAGCGGATCAATCTTGTGAATGCTCAATATCGCGAGGACCCGGAGCCGCTTGACCCGAGCCTTGATATTCCGTGTTCACGCGATTATTCCAAAGCCTACATTCATCACCTATTAAAGGCAGGGGAGATGCTGGCCTTTCAGATTTTGTCTCAACATAATGTTGCGACGATTAACCGCCTCATGCGCGAAACCCGGGAAGCCATTAAATCCGGGACTCTGGATCAGCTTAAGAAAGAGTATGGGGTTTTGTAAAAATTGATTTTAACTGAAAAATTACCTTTGTTTTAAATCAAGCTCTTCAAGTGTAGGCTTGAGGCTTCTTGCTACAATATAATTTCTCCCGGCTTGAGCAAATAAATCTCTGACACCAGGCAATTTTCGATATTTTTCAAATAAAGCCGTTAATGCAGCATAATCTTCGTCGTTTGTGATAGCTGATTGGGGTTGTTCTGGCTGTAGAAGATAAACCGCTATGCCTGCTTCGCGCTTTAGAGCGGCCGGCGTGTTTGGGTTTTCTTGTGCCAGCCCAAAAGATTTTACAAGAGAACCAGGCTTTAAATCTTCGCGAACACCTATTTGCAATTCACATGTATTAATAATGTCTTCAATCTCTGATACCAAACGATCCAAATCCTTTTCCATGTCGGCTAAAACCTCTTGAAAAATAGCTTTCATTTTTTCCAATTCAGCGGGATCACGTCTTAAATAGAAAGAATCAAGACCATCTTTATCTATATGGTTGTGAGTGCGGTATCTTGCATCGATAACAGGGGTCAAAGGTTGCAATTCTCCTGACAGAACTGCTTTATGGAATAACATCACGATGTGCTTTGTATTATATTCAGATCTAATTGCCACTCTGCAAATATCTGGCACTTGAGTCTCGATAATAGGACCAATATCATCATTGTCCCTGGAACTTATCTCCCCCTTGTAAGGAAAGCCTGGATCCATCGAAAGGTGCGGTACATATACATTTTTTGTTGAACCTGCATCTGCACGTACTTTCTTAAGAAATACTTCAAGTTTTTGTTTAAAACCGTCGAATTCATCCTCAAAGCTTGTATCAAGTTGTAATAAAGTTCTTACATTTGCCAATGATTCTCTTACATCCTGTAACATTTCTTCAGCTTCTGCTTTAACTTTTTCTATTTCCTCAATGCTCTTTGACTTTTGTTGTGATTTTTTTAATGGACGTATCTTTAAAGCAGAATATTCTTCGGGTATCTGAGTGCTGACATAATTTGCAATGGTAAGAGATACATCATGTTCATTAAGAAAAGCACCTATCTTTAGAAGAAATAGCAATGTCTTTATCTGGGTATCGTTTAATTCTTTGTATAAATTCCGTTGCATTTTTTGATCCTTAGTAGGAAAATTTTATGGTAAATTTTACTCTCAATAGGAAATTACATAACAAATTATAAAAATATGTCAACTAAAAAAATTTGTGCATTTTTATATATAATTTGGGTCAATGTACAAAAGCTGTGATTATAAATATTGATGCTCAAACATCCCGCCTTTAAAAATCTTTATATCGTTGATCATCCGCTGGTGCTGGATAAGCTCTCGCGGCTGCGGGGCAAAGAGACCTGCATGTCTGATTTTCGCAGGCTCTTAAAAGAAATAGCCCTTCTGATCGGCTATGAAGTCACGCGCGATTTGAAACTGACGACTAAGCCTGTTGAAACGCCGATGCAGACCATGAGTGCGCCGGTGTTAGACGGGCCGGCGCCGGTGATTGTCCCAATTCTGCGTGCCGGGCAGGGGATGGCTGAAGGCGTACTCGAGCTGATGCCGGGGGCCCCTGTTGGGTATGTTGGAGTATACCGCGATGAAGAAACGCACCGCCCGGTTGAATATCTCAATAAACTTCCGCCCGATGAAGGCCAGCGCTGGATTGTCGTCGACCCGATGCTGGCGACAGGGCATTCGGCTGAACATGCGTTTGAGCTTGTCACTGCGCACGGTGTGCCGCAAAGCCGGATCTCCTTTATGGCCCTTGTGGCTGCGCCTGAAGGGGTCAAAGTGCTGGAAGAGGCTTATCCGGAGATCCCGGTTTACGTGGCGTCCCTGGATGAAAAGCTCAATGAGGATGCCTTTATCGTGCCCGGGCTCGGGGATGCCGGGGACCGGCTGTTCGGGACAATCGATTAAAATATTGATTTTTAAACATATTTTGAATTTTTGGTAAAAAAGTTAACGACTTTTTCAATAAAATTTGATACAATATTCACATAATTTTAAGAATTGAGGGAAAAGGCCCATGGCGCCAGCCGACGTGGACCATCGTAAGCTGTTTGAAGCAATGCCTGTACCGCGCTTCGTGCTGGAGCCGCGCAAGGACAGCTATGTCATTTTATCGGTCAATCAAAAAGCACGGGACTATTTCGATAAATCTGAAGACAAGCTGATAGGCGAATGCCTGGTCGATATTCTGGATGTGGAAAATGCGGAGCATCTGTCCCATGCCATTGAAGTGGCGATCAAGAAAAAGACACCTGTGACCATTCAATCGCTTCCGACATTTCCAGGCAATTTCCAGGTGCCGGGTTTTTGGATCAATCCGGTTTTGAATGAACAGGGCGAGGTTTATATCCTGGACATTATCGGCCAGCCTTCTCAGGCAGATGAAACATCTTTGCAGCGCGAGCGTGATGATGCGCTCATGCTTTTGACCTCTATTTTTGATGTGTCCGAAGTTGGAATTATTGTCACCGACCGCAACCGCCGCGTGATCAAACTCAATGATAGTTTCTCGCGCATTTATGGCTGGTCGAAAGAGGATCTGCTCTCAACGGATGTGCTCGAAATCATTGAAGAGAGTGAACGCGAACAGGCTGTCACAAATTACGAGAAATTTATTCAAGAAGGGATACGCTCATCGGGGGAAATGCGTCTGATCCGGAAAGATGGCACGATTGCAAATACGCTCTTTACAACGGCAACGCTGGAACTGTCCCACAAAAGACGTTTCCAGGTCACAACAGTGATGGATATTACACTGCGTAAGCAGATGGAAATTACGCTCCGCCAGGCCAAAGAACAGGCAGATGCCGCCAACCAGGCGAAATCCACGTTCCTGGCGAATATGTCGCATGAATTACGCACGCCGCTGAATGCCATTATCGGCTTTTCAGAAATGATGCTGCGCGAAACATTCGGGCCGCTCGGCCATGATAAATATGCTGAGTATTTAAATGATGTGCATATGAGCGCCAAACATCTTCTTGAGATTATCAATGAAGTGCTCGACATGTCCAAGATCGAAGCCGGACGTGTAGATATGGATGAAAGCGAAATTGATCTCGGCAAGCTTGTATCGTCCGTGACCCGCATGATGGCCTCCAAAGCCTTTTCCAGCGGCATTGAATTCAGGGAAAAAGCAGAAAAGAACTTACCGCTTTTCTTTGGAGATCAACGCCTGATCCGGCAAATTCTTATTAATCTTGTCAGCAATGCTGTCAAATATTCTAAAAGTTCAGACATCATTGAAACCTGCGTCGGGCTGACCAAAGAAGGCGGCCTGTTCATTCGCGTCAGTGATAATGGTGTTGGTATCCCAAAAGAACGAATCCGCGATGTGTTAGAGCCGTTCGGCCAGATCCATGATCCTGAACATGCTGAACCTTTCCATGGCACAGGGCTCGGTCTGCCGCTGGCCAAAGCCATGGCTGAGTTACATGGCGGAAAGCTCGATATTGCCTCTGATACCGGCAAAGGCGCGCAGATCACAATCAGCTTCCCGGAGGCGCGTAACCGTTACGCCAAGCCCCAACCGGCCAATCAGCCCGTGGTGGACAGCGCGCCCGCAAAGCTGGACTCTCTCGCAGGCGCAGAGTAATCTCTATATAAGGATAACTTTTCCACGAGGCACCCATGACGGAGCTTGAACAACGCTGTATTGATGCCGGCCTGAAAATGACGGGCCCGCGCAAGACGATATTGAAAGTCCTGAATAATTCAAACCATCTTTCAGTTGAGGAAGTATACGAAAAAGCCAAAGCGATTGATTCCACGATCAGTATCGCAACAGTTTACCGTACGCTCAGCATGCTTGATGAGCTGGACCTGGTCACACGCCAGGAATTCAATGAAACCTTTTCACGCTATGACACCAATCTCGATCATCACCATCATTTGATTGATCTGGATACAGGAAAGGTGATTGAGTTTCAAAATGAAGAGCTTGAAAAGCTCAAAGAAAAAATTGCTGAAGAGCTTGGGTTTGAACTTGTCGATCACACGCTGGAGCTCTATGGCAGGCGTATCAAAAAGAAAAAGAAGTAGAGGAGCGGTATCATGGGGGAAGTTGTGTCCAATTCATGTTTTGAAGTGTTCGATAAGGCCGAAGAGCCTGAACGCTGTAAGTGTAAAGGTATTGTCTTAAATGCCTATAACAATCTGCGTGCAGACGGCCTGTCCGAATATCAGGCGATTAAAACCGTCGTACCCGTGCTTCAATATCATCACCCAAGCCCGTTCTTAGAGGCGCGCAATGTTGTCGAGTGCTGGGTGTTTGAACAATCGCAAAGTGCCGCGCATTAAGTTTGTCTGACGCGCGTATCCCAACTCATATCTGGCTGGAGGCCAAAATCCGCGACTTAAGCGCGCAAGGAACAGGCGTGTATGTCCTGCAGCGCGGGGAAAAGAATGACGGGCAAGTGCTTGTCAAAGTCTCTGATTGCAGTGGGCAAGCCGCGCTTTTTATCCGCCAGCGCGATCTCATGAGCAATGAGCTCATCTGGGTAGATGCCATTCAATCACAAACCGAAAGTGATGCAGATGCATACATCACCCGTGCCCGGGACCGGGACCTGGATTTATGGGTGATTGAGGTCGAAGATACGTCTCTTGAAAACCCGTTTGCCTAAAAGCAAACCCCCGGCGCAGGGCCGGGGGAATGACAATGAAAAAACCTTTTTATCTATTTAAAAGCTTCTGGTGTTTGCCCTGGAAAACTATTCATCGCAAAAGCATATTGCGATGAAGCGCTATCAGGCATTAAGCCACTAACAAGCTCTAGGCCTATCTCATTCGCTTTTGATAGAAAATCTTGCGCCCAGGCCTTTGTGTTTTCATAAGCTTCTGTTGCTGCGTTTGCGGCGCCCCAAAAAGCTGCTCTTAATTTTGAAACCATCTTATGTCCCCTTTATGAATACCTCTTCATCCTGCATGAGTAATCTTACCAAATTCTTAACGTGCACTGCAAAAATCCAATAAAATCAGAAAAATACTTGAAATCGGGCCAGGTAAATGTCATTTAAACTGTACATTTTTTGTACGATTTTATGATACACTGAAAATCCATGATTAAATTGTCGAAATTAACCGATTACGCCATTGTTATTTTAGGCGAAATGGCCGCAGCGCCGGGCAGCCTGATGACGGCCTCCGACCTGTCGCAAAAGACGACTTTGCCGGAGCCAACGGTCTCCAAGGTATTGAAACTCCTGACAAAAGGGCAGGTGGTGGACTCTACCCGCGGGGTCAATGGCGGCTATAGCTTTAACGGTAATCCCGAAGATATATCCATTGCGCAGGTCATTACGGCCCTTGATGGCCCTGTCGCGCTCACTGCCTGTGTCGATGGCGGCAATGGCGTTTGCGAGTATGAAGAAAACTGCAAGGTGAAAGAACAATGGGGCCCGGTGAATGATGCAATGAAGGCCGCGCTTGAGAATGTGCCTTTATCCCAGATGATTGGCGGACAGAAATGAGCGAGATTACCCAGGAAACCATCGATACGGTTCAATCCATCAATAAATATGATGCCGGCTTTGAAACCGATATTGAGATGGATTACGCCCCGAAGGGCCTGAATGAAGATATCATCCGCCTGATTTCGGAGAAAAAGAATGAGCCTCAGTGGCTCCTCGACTGGCGCCTCAAAGCCTATGCGCATTGGCAGAAAATGCCCGAACCCCGGTGGGCAAAATTAGAGGTGCCGGAGATCGATTATCAGGATGCCTATTATTATGCCGCACCGAAAGGACAAGACGGGCCGAAATCTCTCGATGAGGTAGACCCGAAGCTTTTGGAAACATACGAAAAGCTCGGCATTCCGCTGAAAGAACAGGAAATCCTCGCAGGCGTGCAGGGCACGGAGAATATGGTCGCTGTGGATGCCGTGTTTGATTCCGTGTCTGTTGCCACAACCTTTAAAGACAAACTTGAAGAAGCAGGGGTTATTTTCTGTTCTATCTCTGAAGCCGTGCAGCGCTGCCCGGAGCTGGTACAAAAATATCTCGGTTCTGTTGTGCCTTATCATGATAATAAACATGCCTGCCTGAACTCGGCCGTATTTACCGATGGAAGCTTTGTGTACATTCCGGAAGGCGTGCGCTGCCCGATGGAGCTCTCCACCTATTTCCGGATGAATGCCAAAAATACAGGCCAGTTTGAACGCACGCTCATCATTGCCGATAAAGGCGCGTACGTGTCGTACCTTGAAGGCTGCACAGCCCCGATGCGCGATGAAAACCAGATGCATGCGGCTGTGGTTGAATTGATTGCGCTCGATGATGCGGAGATTAAATATTCCACCGTGCAGAACTGGTGGCCGGGCGATGAAGAAGGCAAAGGCGGGATTTATAATTTTGTGACCAAGCGCGGCATTTGCGCCGGACGTAATTCCAAAATTTCATGGACTCAAGTGGAAACAGGTTCCGCGATTACGTGGAAATATCCATCCTGCATTTTAAAGGGCGATAATTCGCAAGGCGAATTTTATTCTGTGGCGATTACCAATAATTTTCAACAGGCTGATACAGGCACAAAAATGATCCATATGGGCGCAAACACCAAATCCCGGATCATTTCAAAAGGGATCAGCGCGGGCCGGTCCGATAACACCTATCGCGGGCAGGTGAAAATTTTGCCGGGGGCCGAAGGCGCGCGCAACTTCACCCAGTGCGACAGCCTGCTGATCGGCGATACCTGCGGCGCGCATACAGTGCCTTATATTGAAAGTAAGAATAAAACGGCGCAGCTGGAGCATGAAGCCACGACATCCAAAATTTCCGAAGACCAGCTCTTTTATTGCCAGTCGCGCGGCATTGGTGAAGAAGAAGCGCTCGCGCTGATCGTGAATGGCTTTTGCAAGGAAGTGCTTCAGAATCTGCCGATGGAATTTGCCGTTGAGGCGCAAAAACTAGTTGGTATTAGCTTGGAGGGGAGTGTTGGTTAAAATGTCAAAAGTAGAACTGGGAAAAAATATTTTAAGTTTGAGCGACTTAAAGCAAGGCTTGGGAAGGCTGGGAAAATGTAGAAGGAGTACCGCATTATCTGCAATTATTTTTGGAGCAGTTGCGCTTACTATTCATCCCAATGCCGATATCCGTATAAACGCTTTTGACGTTGTAGAAGATACGGAGAGGGCTTGGCGCAGCAAAAGGATACGACCTAATGAAAATACTAAAGACATCTAAAAAGATAAAAAGGAAAAATAGATGATCAAAATACAAAACTTACATGCAGAAATTGACGGCAATGACATCCTGAAAGGGATTGATCTGAAGATTGATCCTGGCAAGGTCCATGCGATTATGGGCCCGAACGGATCGGGGAAATCAACCTTGTCGTATGTGCTTGCAGGGCGGGAAGAGTATGACGTCACGCAGGGTGATATTCTCTTTAACGGGGAAAGTATTCTTGAGATGGCGCCGGAAGAGCGCGCTGCGGCGGGGCTGTTCCTGGCCTTTCAGTACCCGGTGGAAATTCCGGGCGTGCAGATGACAACGTTTTTGAAAACGGCCCTGAATGCGGTCCGCACCGAACGCGGCGAGGATGAGCTCGATGCGATTGATTTCCTGAAACTCATGAAAAAAACCTGCGCGGATCTCGGCATTAATGATGAAATGATGAAGCGCGCGGTGAATTCAGGTTTTTCCGGCGGGGAGAAAAAGCGCAACGAAGTTTTGCAAATGGCAATGCTTCAACCAAAATTCGCCGTGCTGGACGAAACCGATTCCGGCCTGGATATTGATGCGCTCAAAATCGTTGCAGACGGGGTCAACAAACTCCGCGCTGAGGATCGTTCCTTCCTTGTCATTACACATTATCAGCGCCTGCTCGATTATATTGAACCGGATGTTGTGCATGTACTGGCGGACGGCAAAATCATCAAAACCGGCGGGCCGGAGCTGGCCAAAGAGCTCGAAGCAAAAGGCTATGGAGATATTTTAAAAGATGCAGCTTGATCAACTCCCAACCCCGAAATCAGAGCGGTGGAAATTCACGAACCTGCCCTCTGCGCTGAAGAAACTGGAGATTTCTCCGGCCGCGCTTGGCTGGGGTGGAGATGTCGCGCTTTTAAATAAAGACGCTCCTGGCGCGGCGCAGTATCAGGATACGCAGCTTTGGGATTTAAATAGTGAACATACGCAGGACATCAAATTCATTTCCGCGGATGAAACGCTTGAGATAAGTGCACAGGACGGGCAGTGGCTCTCGCCGCGCATTATCGTGCATGTCAAATCAGGTGAAGAACTTACGCTGATTGAAAATCAATCGGGGCAGGGCGCGTACTGGAAAAACCAGGTGGTCCAGATTGTTTTAGAACCAAATGCCAAACTCAATCATTACCGTTTTATTGGGGAAACCGAAAAAGGTGTTTTCACCACTTTCACTCATATCAAAATCGCCCGCGATGCGCGCTATGAAGCGCTCAATGTTATCTCCGGCGCAGGCCTTGTCCGCAACCAGATTTATGCCGATATAGATGGCGAGAATGCTGATTGTACATTAAATGGCGTTAATCTTCTCTCCGGCACGCAACATGCCGATACAACGATTACGATTGAGCATCAGGCGCCGCATTGTATATCCAATCAGGTTTATAAAAATGTTGTAACTGATTCCGCGCGCGGTGTGTTTCAGGGCAAAGTGCATGTTCACCGCCCGGCGCAAAAGACAGATGGCTATCAGCTCTCTAATACGCTTCTTCTATCTGATCTGGCGGAGATGGACACCAAGCCGGAGCTTGAAATCTACGCTGACGATGTGAAATGTTCCCACGGCGCAACCACAGGGCAGCTGGATGAAGATCCGCTTTTCTATTTGCGTGCCCGCGGCATTCCTGAAAATACCGCCCGTGCGCTTTTGATTGAAGCTTTTCTAGGCGAAGCGCTTGAACGCGTCAGTGATGAAACGATTCAAACCCGCGCCCGTGAGATCATTTCAGACTGGCTGAAAGAACATGCTTAAATTGGCTTCCAGTAACTATATTTTAGAATATCGTGCAGATTTCCCAATCCTGCGCGATGGCGTGCATTATCTGGATACGGCCTCCAGCGCGCAAAAGCCGCGCGCGGTGATTGATGCCATGACCGACCTCATGGAAACGCAGTATGCGAATATTCATCGCGGCCTGTATAAATTTTCGCAAGAGACAACGACGGCATATGAAGCTGTGCGCAGCAAAGTAGCGGCGTTTCTAAACGCGCCATCAGAAAATGAAATTGTCTTTACCCGCAATACGACGGAAGCCATTAATCTAGTGGCGCAAAGCTGGGGCCGGACATTCTTAAAAGAAGGGGATGAAATCATCCTCACCGAAATGGAACATCACGCTAATATCGTGCCGTGGCAGCTCCTGTGCGATCAGATCGGGATTGTGATTAAAACCATTCCTGTGCTGGAGGCCGGCACGCTTGACCTGGACACTTATCAAACGCTTTTAAGTGAAAGAACAAAACTGGTGGGTGTTGTCCATATTTCTAATGCTCTTGGAGCCATCAATCCGGCGCGGCAAATTATTCAAACGGCCAAAGCACATAATCCGGAGATCATTACTCTCATAGACGGCTCCCAAAGCGCTGTCCATGGTCCTGTCGATTTGCAGGAACTTGGATGTGATTTCTTTGTCTGTACAGGGCACAAGCTCTATGGACCAACCGGCATTGGCGTACTTTGGGGGCGCTATGATCTGTTAGATGCCATGCCGCCATATCAGGGAGGCGGGGATATGATTGAAGCCGTTACCTTCGATCAAACAACCTATAAAGCTCCGCCGGCGCGCTTTGAAGCCGGCACACCGGCCATTACAGAAGTGATCGGCCTTGGCGCGGCAATAGACTACCTCACCGGCATTGGGATGGATGAAATAGCTGCACATGAAAAAAATCTTCTAGATGAGGCCATGACGGCATTGAACGAGATTGACGGGTTAACCTTCTATGGTACCGGCCAACAAAAGGCGGGCATTATTTCTTTTGCGGCTGACTGGGCACATAGCTCTGATATTGCCATGATCCTCGATCAATGCGGTGTCTATGTCCGCTCCGGTCATCATTGCTGTATGCCGCTGATGCAGCGCTTTGGCATAGACGGTACAATCCGTGCCTCTTTCGGGCTCTATTCAAACAGCGAAGATATAAAGGCGCTTGTCGAAGGGCTTCATAAAGCAGGGAAGATGCTCGCATGACTATGGAACATATTGCAGATGAACAGATGGTCAAAAATGCCGTAGGCGAGGAAGAGTATGATGCGCTTGCTGAACCAGGCAATGTGGAGCTCTGTGATCACAGGCTGATCCCGCTGATTAAGGCAGCGTTGCGGGAAGTGTATGATCCGGAAATTCCGGTCAATATTTATGAGCTTGGCCTCATTTATAAGATTGACGTGACAGATAAAGATGACAGCACGGCAGATGTCTATGTCGAAATGACGCTCACGTCGCCGGCCTGCCCGGTCGCGCAGGAAATGCCGGGCATGGTACAGGGGGCGATTTTTCCAATCGAAGGTGTCGGCCATGTCGATGTCGATATTGTCTGGGACCCGACCTGGGACCCATCCATGATGGCCGAAACGGCAAAGTTGCAACTGAATATGTTTACATGAGGGAAATGATGGACACACCAATACAAATTACAGATGCCGCCGTGCAGGCGATTAAAGATAAAACAGCCCTGAACAGTACGGCTGTGGGCTTGCGCCTGAATGTCAAAAGCACGGGCTGTTCGGGTAATTCCTATGTGATGGAGCACGTGCTGGAAGAAGACCTCGGGGCTGATGACAAAATCGCGCAGGATGGCGCTGTGCTCTATATCCCTAAAATGCATAGCTGGATGCTGTTTGGCACCGTGATTGATTATGAAACCGGGGAAATGGAATCGGGTTTTGTTTTCACGAATCCAAACGAATCGGGACGCTGTGGCTGCGGGGAGAGTTTCTCGGTCGATCGTTAGTTAAATCGTTAATTTCTTAACCACCAGAAACAACAAAGGGCCTCATAGAGGCCCCTTACTTTTTAAAGTTTAATAAATTAATTTAGCGTCTTGCTGCAGGAGCTGCTGCATAAGCAGGAGCCATTTTGGCAGACATACCAGGTTCCTGAGCCTGAAAACCTCTATAGAAACCTAAAGCGGCCTTCTTTACTCCCTGTGCAAATGGCGAAACCATCCCGCCAACATTTTTAGCTACACTCGTAAAAAGATTTCTCATTAAATGTTCCCTCTTCTTTCTATTGCTTCGTAAGAGTCTGCATATACATCATACAGTTCATCTTCCGAGGCGCCGTTATTATAGGCTTTATATACATTATATAACCCGATTTTCGGTAATGTGTCAAGTAAATCCTGAAAATATGAAGAATTACTTAATTCTTTCATAAATTTACAGATTTGAACAATTGTATCAAGATTTCTACCATGTAGAAAAGCAGCGTAGCCTATGACGTCTTTCATCGGATCGGGTGCCTTATTTCCGCCTTTGTCCAGATCTGCTTCCCTTAATGCTTTAACATAGGAGATAACAATTTCCGGCGTTACGGTTTTGGTTGCGCCTGATGTTTGAATGAAAATCACATTCATATCAGCTTCATAGCCGGATTCTCCGCTGCCTTTGATAACGCTTACAGGTATTTTAAAATGGTCTTGGACGTTCAATAATGCCCGGCCAATTGCTGATTCTGAAATTATCTCGCGGGCGCCTTCAAGAATGCCATCCGCATGTGGATGGCCATAGGCAATCTGGTTCACGTTTGTGCCTTTATCGCCGAAGGAGCTGCCGAGATTTGTGTCGTCTGTCATCATACGTCCAGGTTATTTATACCATAATATTGTCAGCTGCGGGAGATTTTTGGATCTCGCTTACGCTCATTTTGCGCTGCACAATTTCCACCCGCCCACGTTTGCCGACAGTGAGCGTAGCATGTACAAGCACGCCGTCAATATAAAGGTCTGAGGTCACGGTAAAACGGTCATCTTCGCCGCGCTCGGCGCGGGGCGGCTGGAAGGCGCGCATCACGGCTTCATAGGCACCGGGATCAAGCGAATCCAAAAGCGGCATGTCGTGCGGGTTACGGACCATCACGATCTCTCCGTCTTCGGGATCGCTGACATGGCCAAAGTAATATTCCAGGTAATCGAGCACATGCACCTCGTTGAGATGCAGCTCTGCCTTGTCGTTTATAGCGTAGATCGGATCGGCAGTACCGTCCAGATAATGATAGAAATTGCCGTCCCCCAGATACTCAAAGGTGAAGGAGGGCACGGAGGCAAAGTTCGTGACCTTGTAGGCGTAAATCCCTTTGTAAAAGGGCAGCCACGCGCGCTCCACCTGGCAGGTGGCAGGGGACATCAGGCCCGGGTCGGAAGCAGATTGCACCTGCTCCAGAACCGCTATACTGTCCTCGCGGCCAAGCCGCTGCCATTGAATCATGCGGAATTCCTCCAAAGTCTCATCATAGCCGGATTTCCAATCTTTTGCAGCAAAAACTCATGCGGCTGCGGCCAGCTTGCCCTCGAAGGCATCAAGCGCCTGCAGGATAACCCCTGCATCCGCGCCGTCCTGATGGGGCAGGGTGGACAGGGCTTGCCGCCACGCCCGCGCACCTTTTTGGCCTGCAAACAGTCCGGTCATATGGCGGGTGATGGATTTCACTGGTGTGCCGTGATCGTGCGCCATCCGGGTGGCATAGTCGGCCATGTGATGTACAACCTCTATTTCGGACAGCAGGTTTTTAGTATTGAAGAAGGTCTCTTCTACTTCCCGCAGGAACCATGGGTTTTGATAGGCTTCGCGGCCGATCATTGCACCGTCCAGTGTCTCCAGATGATCACGAATAGCGTCGCAACTTTTGACTTCGCCATTAACGATAACGGTTAGGTGCGGGTAGCTGGCTTTGATCTCGCGGACAAGCTCATAGCGGATCGGCGGGACGGTCCGGTTTTCCTTAGGTGACAGGCCTTTCAAAATGGCTTTGCGGGCATGGATGATAAAGGTCTGACACCCTGCATCGCTCAATGTTTTGACGAATCTATCAAGGAAGGGACCGTCATCAACATCATCAATGCCGATCCGGCATTTAACAGTGACGGGCACGGACACCGCGTCTGCCATGGCTTTTATGCCGCGTGCGACCAGGTCCGGCTCGGCCATCAAGCAGGCGCCAAAACTTCCCTTTTGAACCCGTTCCGACGGGCAGCCGCAATTGAGGTTAATCTCATCATAGCCCAGATCCGCGCCGATCTGTGCACTTTCCACCAGATCTGCCGGATCGCAGCCACCAAGCTGCAGGGCGACCGGATGCTCCGCCGGGTCAAAGCCGAGCAGGCGGTCCCGATCGCCATGCAGGATTGCGCCCGTCGTGACCATTTCGGTATAGAGCCTTAACGACGGGCTGATCAGACGGTGAAAGTACCGGCAATGCCGGTCGGTCCAGTCCATCATAGGGGCCACTGAGATATGTTTAAGGTTATCAGTCATATTGCCTTAAGTTTATAATACGCCCGTCGCGCAGGCGCGAGGGCTGGGCCAATCCATCATGGGGGCGACGGAGATATGAAGGTTGTGTGTCATTTCGGGGAGAACTTATAGGGCAATTCATGTATAACTTCAAGTTTGTTCATAAAATGTTCCACGTGGAACATTAGACGTAACATTCTTAATTATTGACATAATGTTTAAAAGTTCTTATTTTCCGTTATGGCTACAGCTAGGAAATTAACTTTACAAACATCGGGTAGAGATGAATTTATTCGTCTCTTCACAGATATGGCCCAAGCGCTCAATCCGGAATTTGTAACAGAAAATACACAGCCGCTTTTTATAAATATTACTGGAGGCCCTATTACCGGAAAAAGCCTTGTTTGGGATACTTTAAAAGATGAATTTATAGGTGCAAACCATTCAGAAACAGGCATATTTGTTGATGATCCCGAAGAACGTGTATACGAACATTGGGAAGGCCCAAACACTGCCAATGGCAAGCTAACCACTGTATTTTTCTGTAATGCGGTTCTTGATAGAACTCTTTTCAAGAAAACGTTGTTGCGCTGCGGGCTGTTACACGATCCGGAGCTATCGCTTTTTCACTTTGGTAAAAAAGATTTACCTGTCTTATCCGGTGCAGTTTTGATCACAAGCTTTGGAGACTATGAAGTGCCGAAGGATATCAATATCAGGGTCAAGAATGGAGATGGAGGTCTGAATGGCTGGCAAAGACACATTGATATAATTGCAGGTAATTCCATTTTAAGAGAAAGTCCGAAATACAGGGCTTTCCATGAAAAATGGTCGCCCGGTCGATCATAAATCTATTTTACTGAGCCTTACCCCATGATTGCTTTTTTGGGTGCAGTGGTGAAAAAGCTTTCCGGATATTTTGTTTTTCGCTAAAGATAGCTTATGCGTATCCTGTTTTTCGTCCTTCTGATTTTATTCCCTTTCCATAGCGCACAGGCGCAAACGACATCGACGGGTGCGTCGGTGTTTCAGGCGAGCGGTCTGCCGATCCCGCGTTTTGTGTCTTTACGGTCTGATAAGGTCTATGTCCGCACCGGGCCTGCGCTGCGCTATCCGATAAAGTGGATTTTTCAAAAAGAGGGATTACCCGTTGAAGTTATTCAGGAATTTGATACCTGGCGTAAAGTCCGCGATGTCGACGGGGAAGAGGGCTGGATCCATCAATCTTTGCTGGCCGGCAAGCGGGCGGCGATTATTCAGGGCGATGCGGCCGTGATGCTGATCAAGCGTCCGGACCGTCCTGAGGCGCAGGTGGCCATGCTGGAACCGGGGGTGGTCGCGGCTTTGGAGCGGTGCGAGCAGGCGCATTGTGAAGTCTCTGCAGGCGGATTTTCAGGCTGGGCGCCCAGAAATGCGCTTTGGGGCATTTACGAGGACGAGCAATTGGACTAAAATTTAAGAGTGGTGATTCGCCACATTCCTTTGTCTTAAACCTTAAACCCATAATCAGCACGTCAAATGCTCAGCTTCATGAACAAGGCCGAGGTCGCCGTAAGGATTCACGATTCCATGACACTTTTGTGTCAGGACGATGTGCATGGATGTGATGTCACCCGCACGCTTCTGACCTATGCGGGGATGATGGTCGAAACGGCCTTCCTGTTTGATAATTATGAAGAGGCGCTGGAAGGGGCCTATGCGAAACTCGCCGATCTTTTATCATGTGAGCCTTTAGACGGGCCGGTCCATATGCGCGCCATGCCGCCGGCCCCGATGATTGATTTTGATGCCGAGCAGGGCCGGGCGCTCTCTCGCGAGTTTTTTGAAGAATGGATTGATTGTCCGTTCGAGTTTTTTGAAATGATCCGGTTTTTGATCCAGCAGGATTTTATGAGCTGGGAAGCGCAAGGCCAAGCGCGCGCGGAAAGCTTCAGATTGCTAGTGGAAATGACCAACCGGGCGATGGGCTTTGAACTGGCAGCCCAGGAGCTCTGTGATGCCGTGATTGAAATGCGCATCGGCAGCGGAAGCTGGACGATCGGGGATAGTATCTCAGGACTGGCAGGCATGGCCGGGCGGAAACTTGCCATGTCTCATGACGGAAAAGATCAGTGCTGCTGGTTCCGCGGATCTGATCTGCCGGATCTGTTGGATCAAACGGCGTATGTGATGACACAGGAAGCGGTACGGCTGGGATTGAATTGTTCGACAGATTGGCGGTTTGGTCTGCCGGCCAATGATGCGCCGAGCAATCCGCCGACTAATTTGATCCGCGGCGTAGAGCCGATTTGCCGCGGCTTCTTTACAGCCATTTCCATGGAGGATGCGGAGCTGCAGGCCATTGCCTGCGCCAAAGCTGCCGGGCGGATGCTGGCCGTTGGAGCAGGCGGTAAAAAGCCGTCCATTGAACCGGCGATCGCAAAGCCTCTGGCGATGGCGGCACTGACGGAATCCTACAAAAGCGTGTGTGTGGACTACGCGGCTGTTTTATAAAAATTCCGATTTTGTTTCCCCCGTGTAAACGGGGGTCTTTAATAAGGTCCCCGCTTTCGCGGGGAAAGCATGCAGAGAGATATTGATTCATCCTTCTGAAACCGTTAAGAATCCAGATATGTCAGTGAAAGAAACAGTGCAGAAAATCATGGATCACGTGCAGCAATCTTCTTACGCGTATGAAGACCTTATCGAATGTGCCAAAGGCAAAATGTTCGGGCCCGGCAATGCGCAGCTCCCCATGCCGCCAATGTTGATGTTTGACCGTATTACGCATGTCTCTGAAGATGGCGGCGAACACGGCAAAGGCCAGATCATTGCGGAGATGGATGTGACCCCCAATCTCTGGTTTTTCAAATGTCACTTTGAAGGCGACCCGGTCATGCCGGGATGTTTAGGCCTCGATGCGCTTTGGCAGCTGACAGGATTTTTCCTTGGCTGGGTCGGTGGCAAAGGCTCCGGCCGGGCGCTTGGTTTAGGCGAACTTAAATTTTCCGATCAGGTTTTGCCGGAAACCAAACTTGTCCGTTATGTGATTGATTTCAAGCGTGTTATTAACCGGAAATTGGTTTTAGGGATCGCTGATGGCCGTGTCGAGGCGGACGGTAAAACTATCTATGAAGCGAAAGACCTCAAGGTCGGTCTCTTCGACAATGCTGCCGCGATGGCGGGTTAAGCGGCTTTTAAAACTTCAGGCTTATAAGGCATCTTAGACATATCAATCTGGAGACGAAGTCCATCTTCTTTTCGTATGCCTTTGTCATCAGTTTCAACAAGTTCTGCCCAATCGCCATTAACCTCGACAACTTTAACCCAACGATCATTTAACCCAACCCCAAATTTCTCTCTATTTTCTTCAACTCTGGCCTGTGAGGCATGATATGGATGATTGGGCCATCCTGTTTCAGGATTTGCGTATGTATCCTGTGCGATCTTTAATAGATTTGCTTCCGGCCCTGATTCAACAATAGAAAAGTGGCCATTTGTATTGAATACTTCTCCGACTTTTAATCTTTCATATAGCGACATAGTTTTTCCCTGGGTTTCCAGATTTTATTTTTATGACAATATATATCTTTAGTCAATAATGATTTCCCATTTGTCTCTAAGCCCGGAATCCTTTAAAACCTTCGCATGACAAAACGTGTTGTGATTACGGGAATGGGGATTATTTCCTGTATTGGAAATGATGTCTCTACGGTTCTGGCCTCGCTGAAGGCCGGGAAATCAGGGATTAGTGCGGCTCCGGACTATGCGGAGATGGGCTTTCGCTCCCAGGTTTACGGTAAGCCGGAGATCGTGCTGGAAGACCATATTGATAAGCGGCTGCTTCGGTTTATGGGCGGCGGCGCGGCCTATATGCATCTGGCCATGGAACAAGCCATTGCCGATGCAGGTCTTGAAGAGCATGAGGTCTCGAATGAACGCACAGGCATTATTGTTGGTTCTGGCGGACCAAGTACGGCGGCGCAAGTCGCGGCGGCCGATATTGCCCGCGAAAAAGGACCAAAGCGCGTCGGGCCGTTTGCGGTGCCTAAATGTATGAGCTCCACCTGTTCGGCAACCGCCGCAACGAACTTTAAAATCAAGGGCGTGAATTATTCGATCTCCTCTGCCTGTTCAACATCCGCGCATTGTATTGGCAATGCCGCCGAACAGATCCAGCTCGGCAAACAAGATGTGATGTTTGCAGGTGGGGGTGAAGAGCTCGACTGGGCTTTATCGGTTCTGTTCGATGCGATGGGTGCAATGAGCAGTAAATATAATGATACACCGACAAAGGCCGCGCGGGCCTATGATGCAAATCGGGACGGATTTGTGATTTCAGGCGGCGGCGGGATTGTGGTCCTCGAAGATTATGAGCGTGCCAAAGCCCGCGGGGCAAAAATCTATGCTGAAATCACAGGCTACGGTGCAACCTCTGATGGAGAGGATATGGTGGCCCCGAGCGGCGAAGGCGCCGTGCGCTGCATGCGCCAGGCGCTTCAAACCGTGAAAACCCCTGTGACCTATATCAATACGCATGGGACATCCACACCTGCCGGGGATATTACAGAGCTGGATGCAATCCGTTCCGTCTTCGGGCAAATGGATCAGGAATTGCCACATATCTCCGCGACCAAATCCATGACCGGGCATAGCCTTGGCGCAACCGGGGTGCAGGAAGCGATTTATTCTATCCTCATGATGCAAAATGATTTCGTTGCACCAAGTATTAATATCGAAGAGCTGGACCCTGGTGCGGAAGGTATGCCGATTGCACGTGAACGCGTTGATGGTGTAGAACACCAAACGGTTATTTCCAATTCCTTTGGCTTTGGGGGCACGAACTGCACATTGGCGATGAGTAAGGTCGAATAAATGCAATTTATAAAAGATAAAAAAGAGTTTTTGAAGTTAATTGGAGAGGCGGTCGTCATAGCTTCGCTTCTTTTAACAAATGTTGTCATGGGAAATTTTACAAAAAGTTATCAGGAAGAGACTCCAGAATGGACCATCATGGATAGGGTTGTTGATGCATTATCTATTCAAAATATTTGTATTGCTCTAGTTGCAGGTTTTGTTGCGAGCTTCTTTTTGTGGAATGTAATCAGACAAAATGACTGAATTCATGAAAAATAAAAAAGGCCTGATTATGGGGGTCGCAAATGAGAAGTCGATCGCGTGGGGGATAGCCCGCACGCTGGCCGATCATGGTGCAGAGCTGGCCTTTACCTATCAGGGCGACGCGTTTGGAAAACGTGTGAAGCCTCTGGCAGAAAGTGTTGGATCAAAGCTTGTGATGGATTGTGATGTGTCCCAGGAAGAGGATCTGGATCAGGTTTTTGAGACGTTGAAATCAGAATGGGGCGGGCTTGATTTTATCGTTCATGCGATTGCCTTTTCGGATAAGGAAGAACTTAAAGGCCGATATGTGGATACAAGCCTTGGGAACTTTCTGACCTCTATGCATATTTCCTGTTACTCTTTTACCTCTGTCATGCGCCGGGCAAGTGCGCTCATGAAAGACGGTGGGAGCGCGATCACGCTGTCTTATTATGGGGCGGAGAAAGCGATGCCCAATTATAACGTTATGGGCGTTGCCAAGGCGGCGCTTGAAGCTTCGGTACGATATATAGCTGCTGATCTGGGGCCGGACGGGGTGCGGGTGAATGCAATTTCTGCGGGCCCGATGCGCACATTAGCTGGCGCAGTGATTGGCTCTGCCCGGACGACGTTTAAATATAATACAGTGACATCCCCGTTACGCCGCCCGGTTGAGCTAGATGAACTTGGTGGGACTGCGCTGTATTTGCTATCCGATCTCTCCGGCGCAGTCACAGGCGAAATCCATTATGTGGATTGTGGCTTTAATGCTGTCGGTATGCCCATGCCCGATGCCCTGAAAGAATTTGCCGAGTAGGCTTCAGAGGGAGTTTTACCTCACTTTTTGCATCTTTTGTCATAATTATGCCATTATATAATATGGCTGATATTCAATATCCTATTCTTCAGAACCGCCCTTTCCCTGAAGCAGAACAAGGGGGGGCAGGAAGTATGAATGCGGTGCCCGCAAATCCGGCTCAAATGATTGCCGGGGGAGTAGGCGGAGCCGTTAGCGGAGCCCTGACGGAAATGCTTGAAACGGCCTGCGATATTACAACAGCACCCGTCAATATTGCACAGGGTATGTCTAATAATAATGTCCATCAGGTTATAGAAGGTGTTGGCGCCGTTGCTAAAGGGGTTTCAATCGGTCTTCTTCCTGACCAGGCAGTCAGAAGCCTTGGCGGCCCGGCTGTTGTTGGGGCTATAGAAGGTGCCGGAGGCCATGTAAACTCAAGAATAAAAGACATTGTTGTCGGAAATCGTGATTGCATAAAAGGCCATTTTGATATGGCCGCAGATTCGTCACAAGCTATGCATGCTCAAGTCAATGAAATCAACTATGCTGGCCTGGATAAATTTCCACCTGCACCTGAAGGCTCACCGCCTGTAACGCCGCAATTTACTCCGAATGGGGGGCTATTTTAAAATACTTTTACAGTGCCGTTTTCCCGTGCTTTTTTATATTGTCTGAAGTAAGGACTATAAATTTTGGATAGAGCACATAATCTTTTTTTTACCTTAAGCGGGCACTGGCAGGTTGAGCGCACCATCACGCCGGGTGGGATTTTCACAGGCACGGCAGTTTTTCAAAAAACAGATGACGGGGATTTGCTTTACAGGGAGCAGGGGGCCTTGACGCTTGAGTCCGGAGAGGTTCTGGAACCGTTCAAAGCATATCTCTACAGGCTGGAAGAGGGGCAGGTACATGTCTATTTCGCCGACGGGGAGACCAGCGGTGCGCTGTTTCATGTTCTGGATTTTATGAGTGACACACAAGCTCAGGCAGAACATCTCTGCGGTCAGGATATGTATAAAACAACATACGATTTTGAGTTGCCGGACAGATTTACAATCACCCACATCGTGCACGGGCCGGAAAAAGAGTATGTCTCGAAAAGCGTTTTAACGCGGACCTAGAAGGCTTTGATGGCATCTCCGGCCTTGTTAAAAATTTATTAAACTATTGAAAAAATTGAATATTGTTTGAAAAAAATACATTTTCTTAAAGAAACCCTCTAAAAATGATACAATACAGGAGTCTTCTAATCGGTTTCGAACAAAGGAGAATTCCCATGCCAATAACAGCGTACAACGTAAAAACCAAAGAAAAAGGCGTCGTGATGCAAAATCCCGTCATTACCCAAACCAAAAAAGGCGGCTATATGGCCAAAGGCACCTGCGCCAAGTCGGGCGCAACATTATGTGCTCTTTTGTCAAAGGAAAAAGCTTTGGCCGCTATTGAAAGCGGTGAAGCCACAAAAGGGTTTTAATGCGTATTGATTAGGTTCTCGGCAATGATGTCGGGGGCATCGGTAATAATCGTATCCACGCCCATTTGTTGAAAGCGCTTGGCGTCCATCGGGTCGTTGACGGTATAGACGATGAGCGGATAGCCTTCATCAATAATATCCATCGCAAAATCAGCACTCAGGATGTTTGAGCCGATATTCAGCGTTTTTACATCCAGATAATCGGCAAGCTCAATCCAGTTTTCGGGCTGATCATCGGGTGTCTGTCCGCCGATCAAAAGCCCGCGCGGCCAATCCTGTGCAACTTCCACGGCTGTTTCAAGGCTGACATGCTGAAAAGAGGAAATGAGGATGTTGGTCGGGTCGTCCCAGATTTGAGTGAGGACGTCGAGCGTGACTTCGGCTGTGTCTTTTTCCCGGCCGTGGCAAGGTTTAATCTCAAGGTTCAGGCCCAGATTATGGGTCAGGATGACATCCAGAGCTTCTTCGAGGGTCGGGATTTTGATCCCTGCAAAGCTTTCGCCGAACCAGCTCCCGGCTTCCAGATTTTGAATGTCGGCGTAATCCGTCTCCGCCACGGCGCCGGAGCCGTTAGTGGTGCGCTCTAAGGTTTCATCATGAAAGAGAATCGGGATGTTATCTTTGGTTAATTTCACATCCAGTTCAACCCAGGGAGCCTGCATCTCGGCGGCTGTGGCAATGCCTTCCAGCGTGTTTTCCGGGGCATAGGCGGCGGCGCCCCGGTGCCCGATAATTTTTGGTAGATTTATGCTCATGCTTTGTGTCATAACACGGCTTCGCAAAGATGAACAGGAGAGGTGTGATGGTCCAGGCGTTAAAAATTCAAAACTGGTTTTCCGGCGATGCAGCCAATAAACAGGAAACAATCCTGGGCGCGAAAATCGCCTGGCGGCATATCAGTGAGGAAAAGGGCAATGGCGTGTTTGCTTTGCGCGATATCGCCAAGGGTGAGGTGATTGAGGTCGCCCCCGTTGTCCCTATGAGCCATGACGATATCCCTGAAAGCGGCAATGCACCCGATGGCTATGTGCTGGATTGGGATGAGGATGATCCGGACGAAGCGCACGCGCTCGTGCTGGGATACATCATGCTCTATAATCATTCCAAAACCCCGAACATGGCGTTTGAAAGTGATTTGGGCAATTATACTATCACTGCGACGGCTGCGCGTGATATTAAAGCGGGCGAAGAGCTCACCTGGAATTACGATTGCGAGCTGTGGTTTGAGGAAGAATAAACCGCTAGTTTTGATCAAGTTCTAGATATAACGCCTTTGCATGATTGGGATCACTCAGCGATTTTGATGTAAAACGTATATCACCTTTTTTTGGCTCGTGGATAATAGATTCTTCAATAAAATCTGGAATTTCTGTGTTTGGACTCTGTCTGTCTTCGGGTATTTCCAGTTCTGCCATTACAAAATAAGTGGTGCCGTTGCTATCTCTAAAGAAATCAACAACAAGTTCTTCATCATCAAAATACTTCCTATAACGAATTTTCTTCAGGCTCGTTTCTGCCTCCCGGCGTTTTTGTTCAAACTCTTCAGGTAAAACCTTTTCAGGATCGCTTTCAAGAAAGTATCCGGTTTCAGAATCAATTTCTTTTTTTTGTTTTGAAAATATATCATTTTCGCGGCGGTATCGGAATCTGTTATCATCATTCCCATTCCCATCATGATAAAATTGTTCTATTTCAATGCGGTCCCAGCCACTCAATGCACTTTCTGCAAATTCCAGTTTTAATACAAACTTGAATTCGTTTTCTATCTTTAACTCACTCACTTTTTTACTCCATAACAAAAAAACCCCGCTCTAAAGCGGGGTTTTATAATTTTTTACTAAGCCGCGTCTTCTGCACGTTCTTTACGTTCGCGTTTGGCGGGTTCGCGTTGTTCGCCGGTTTCCTGGTCGACCCGCTTCATGGAGAGCTTGACCTTGCCGCGATCATCCATACCAAGGCAGAGCACTTTCACTTCATCGCCTTCATTGACCACATCTGTGGTTTGCGCGACGCGGTGATCAGCCAGTTCTGAAATATGAACGAGGCCATCCTTGGAGCCCATGAAATTCACGAACGCACCAAAATCGACAACTTTCACGACTTTGCCTTCATAGATTTTGCCTTCCTCGGGCTCATCGGTCAGGTCTTTGATCCATTTCACAGCGGCATCAATAGATTCCTGAGACATGGCTGAGACCTTGATAGAGCCGTCATCCTCAATGTCAATTTTTGCGCCCGTGGTTTCGGTGATCTCGCGGATGACTTTTCCACCAGTCCCGATCACGTCACGGATTTTATCAACCGGGATTTTTAAGGATTCCATCTGCGGCGCAAATTCAGACACACCTTCACGGGACTGCGTCAGGGCTTTTGCCATTTCGCCAAGGATATGCAGGCGGCCGCCTTTAGCTTGTTCAAGGGCAATCTGCATAATCTCTTCAGTGATGGAGGTAATCTTGATGTCCATCTGAAGGGATGTGATCCCGTTTTCGGTCCCGGCGACTTTAAAGTCCATGTCCCCAAGGTGGTCTTCATCCCCTAAAATGTCGGAGAGAACGGCGAACTCTTCGCCTTCTTTGATGAGACCCATAGCAATCCCGGCAATCGGGGAGACCAAAGGCACACCTGCATCCATCATGGAAAGCGATGTACCGCAGACCGTTGCCATGGAAGACGAACCGTTAGACTCTGTGATCTCAGAGACGGTTCTGACCGTGTATGGGAACTCTTCTGCTTCCGGCAGGAGCGGATTAATCGCGCGCCAGGCAAGCTTCCCATGACCGATCTCACGGCGTCCGGGAGAGCCCATACGGCCTGCTTCCCCGACAGAATAAGGCGGGAAGTTATAGTGAAGCATAAAGCGCTCACTGCGGTCACCTTCCAGCGTATCAATACGCTGTTCATCAGAGCCTGTGCCAAGTGTTGTCACGACAAGCGCCTGTGTTTCCCCGCGTGTGAACAGGGCAGAGCCGTGGGCGCGTGGCAGAACACCAACTTCGGCGACGATCGGACGGACTGTTTTGGTGTCACGGCCATCAATCCGCGATCCTGTTTTCAGAATGTTTCCGCGGACAACATCTGCTTCCAGATCTTTAAAGGCAGACGCGATTTTCTCTTTGGTAATACCTGCCTCTTCATCGAGGAAGGATTCCACCGCTTGCTCTTTAATCGCATCTTTGGCCGCATAGCGTTCCATCTTATCCGTATTCTCATAGGCCTTACGGACATCGCTTTCGAATTTAGCTGTCATATCTTCGCCAAGCTTGACAAGAACAGGATCTTTCTCAGGCAGATCCCATGGCTCTTTGGCACACATTTCAGCCAGACCGATAATGGCCTCGATCACAGGCTGATAGCCGTCTGATCCGATTTTAACCGCTTCCAGCATTTGCGCTTCGGAAAGCTCCTGCGCTTCGGATTCAACCATTAGAACGCCTTCAGTGGTTCCGGCGACAACAAGATCAAGATTACTTTCTTCCATTTCCTGCAGGGTCGGCATCAGGATGAATTCATCATTCACGTAGCCAACGCGGGCCGCGCCGATCGGGCCCATGAACGGCACGCCTGAAATCGTCAGAGCTGCTGAACAGCCGATCATGGCAACCATATCCGGATCGTTTTCCATATCATGCGCAACAACGGTCGCAATGACCTGCACTTCATTATAAAAGCCTTCCGGGAAAAGCGGGCGGATCGGCCGGTCGATCAGGCGGCTGGTCAGCGTTTCTTTATCGCTTGGGCGGCCTTCGCGTTTCAGATATCCGCCGGGTATTTTTCCGGCGGCATAGGCTTTTTCCTGGTAGTTTACGGTGAGCGGGAAGAAATCCTGCCCGTCTTTGACGCTTTTCGCGCCAACGGCCGTACATAGAACGGATGTGCCGCCAAGCGTTGCCATCACCGCGCCGTCTGCCTGACGGGCGATTTTACCTGTTTCAAGAACGAGAGTTTTACCGGCAAAGTCGATTTCTTTGCGGTAGACATCAAATTTCAACATAAATATTTCCTTTTTGTGTGTTCATTAAAACGCACAAAAAGACGCAAGCTCAGTAATGGGTTAGATTTGTTTTCGGTGGACGATTAAAAGCAGCCTTCCTGCCCTTAACAGTCAACCGGATACAAATCTGGTAAAACTGCTGTTGCGCCTGATTGCGCAGGGGTTTTGTACGCTTTATCACTTGAAAAGTCAAACAATCTAAATTAAGGCTAAGGGCATGAATTACCTTGTTTTACTCCGCCACGGGCAATCTGACTGGAATCTGCAAAACCGCTTTACGGGCTTTAAAGACGTCGATCTCACGGAAAAAGGGATCGAGGAAGCTAAAGGGGCGGGCGTGCGCCTGAAAGAGGCCGGGATCACATTCGATCAGGTGTTTACCTCAACTCTGAAACGGGCCAATGAAACGGCTGAGCTAGCCCTTATCGAAGCCGGGCAGGCGGATTTGCTTGAAACCATGATCTATCATGACGATCTGCGCGAACGCGATTACGGTGATCTGACGGGTCTGAACAAGGACGAAACCCGTCAGAAATACGGAGATGAGCAGGTGCATATCTGGCGACGGTCTTATGACGTCCCGCCGCCGGGCGGTGAGTGCCTGAAAGACGTGGTCGAAAATCGCGTCCGGCCTTATTACGAAGCCGAAATCAAACCGATGGTTAAAGAGGGGAAAAACGTCCTGATCGCCGCGCACGGAAATTCTTTACGCGCGATGCTGATTATCCTCGGCGCTGAAACGCCGGATACGATCAACGCCGCCGAAATGGAAACCGGCGTACCTGTTGTATTTGAACTTGAGGGCGGAGAAATCAAAAAGCGCTATACGCTAAAATAGAGGCCATATGGATATTTCAAAAATTGAAATCGGTGCGGATGTGCCTGAAGAAGTGAATGTCATCATTGAAAATATGATGGGCGGCCCGCCGGTCAAATATGAGCTGGATAAAGAGAGTGGAGCGGTATTTGTCGATCGCTTCCTGCATACGCCGATGTATTACCCGGGCAATTACGGCTTTATCCCGCATACGCTCTCTGAAGATGGGGACCCGGTTGATTGCCTGGTGATCGGCAATACGCCCGTGATGCCGGGGACGGTGATTGCGGCCAAGCCGATCGGCGTGCTGAAGATGGAAGATGATGGCGGCCTTGATGAAAAAATCATCGCCCGCCCGGTTGATAAGCTTTTCCCGTACCATGCCAATGTCGATAATTACACCGACCTGCGCCCGATTTTATGTGAGCAGATTGAGCATTTCTTCACCCATTATAAAGACCTTGAAAAAGGCAAATGGGTCAAAATCGGCGAATGGGGTGATGCGGCAGAGGCCAGGCGCCTGATTGAAGAGGGCATTAAGCGGGTAAAATAAAAAACCGCCTGAGTGGCGGTTTTTGAATTGGTTAGCGGCGGATATTCAGGCGCTTGATAATATCTTTATAGCGGCCTTCATCATTGGCTTTCACATAGTCGAGAAGCTTTCTGCGCTGCGCAACCATTTTGAGCAATCCGCGGCGGGAGCTAAAATCTTTTTTATTACCCTGCATGTGCTCAGAGAGATTATTGATCCGCTCTGTCAGGATCGCGATTTGAACTTCCGGGGATCCGGTATCGCCTTTGCCTGTGGCATATTCGCCAATCAGCTCGGCTTTTCTTTCTGCTGTAATCGACATCACATTCTCCTTTCAAATGGTTTAAATGTTCAGGACACGCAAAGGCTTTAAAGTCGGGCCTTGAACCGTGGCAAGAGCGAGGGGTGTGCCCTCATATGTTGCCAAGATTGTCTGGCCCGCTTTCGGATCAATCCCGGCCTGTTTTAAACGTTCGAAATCAGGCTTTGCCACGAAGGACAGGGGATTGCCGTTCTTCAGCTTCGTCACTTCCTGGTCCTTCAAGGCCAGAACCGGGATGTCGTCCAGGACGGTCTCTAAGGGGAGAATGACGCTTTGCGTGTCACAATCGGCGCTGTTATCCACGATTTGACGGAAAAAGTCCAGAGAAATCGCATCTTCCAGCTTTAAGGGCCCAACGGCGGCGCGTTCCAGGGCACTGATATACCCAAAACAGCCCAGTTGTTCGCCCATATCCCGGGCCAGGGAGCGGATATAGGTGCCTTTGCCGCAAATGCAGGTGAAGGTGGTTGTATCGCCGTCATGGCTCTCGATCGACAGGGATTCAATGTAAACCTTGCGGGATTTAATATCTGCCACGTCGCCGTCCCGGGCGATGTCATAGGCGCGTTCCCCATCGACTTTCACGGCAGAAAATTGCGGCGGGATTTGGTCTATGTCTCCGGTGAAACCGGATAGGATATTTTTTATCTCTTCAAGGGCAGGGCGGGTGTCAGATGTTTTAAGAACATTCCCTTCAAGGTCATCGGTCGTGCGTTGTTCGCCCCATGTCACGGTGAAGCGATAGGTCTTGAGCGCATCCATAGCAAAACTGACGGTCTTGGTGGCTTCGCCAAGACAAATGGGAAGCACACCGCCGGCCAGCGGATCGAGCGTCCCACCATGACCGGCCTTTTGCGGTTTGAGTACGCGCTTAATAATCCCAAGCGCCTGCGTGGATGTAATGCCTGCGGGTTTATTCAGATTGATCCAGCCATGGATCGGTATGCCCTTTTTCCTGCGCGGCATGTGTAATTACTCCTGATCGGAATAATGGATGTTACTCAGAATGCCTTCAAGCTTTTGGGCGTTTTCAAAACTATCATCGATTTTGAATTTCACTTTGGGTGTAAATTTTAAATCAGACTTGGCATTGATATCTTTTTGAAACGCGGCTGCATTATTGTTTAAAGCAGGCAAAAGCTCTTCCATGTCTTTGCCCCCAAGGGCCATAACATAGGCGGTTGCTTGCTTGAGGTCCGGGGACATGCGCACTTCTGTCACGGTGATCTTGCTGGCATCGAGCAGGATTTCATCATGAAAATGGCCGCGCTGCAGGCTTTCGGAAAGAACGTGACGGATATGCTCTCCAACCCGAAGCTGGCGCTGCGACGGCCCTTGATGTACGGTTTTGCGTTTCATTAGTTAGGCTTAGGATATGTATCTTTCATAGGATCGAACAACTCTAAGAATATATCTGTGTCGATGCCGAATTCATCTGCTAACATTTGATTACGTTCATCATATGATCTCATAGGATCAGTAAATTTACAGCTTGTCATGCATGTAATTAAACGTTTTCTAATATCCTCTCGTGGAAGCTCCATAATAAAAGATAGATCATCGAGCATATTTTCTACCGCAATTTTAAATTGGTCTGGAAACTCAATATCTGTGTCTATATCATGCATATGATCTTCCTTAATTCTACTCTAGAGATCGTGCCTCTTCGATGACTTCGAAGCATTCGATGATGTCGCCTTCTTTGATGTCATCGTAATTTTCAAAGGCCATCCCGCATTCCATGCCTTCCTTAACCTCTTTGACTTCGTCTTTATGACGTTTGAGAGTTTTGAGGACACCGTTATCGTGAATAACAACATCATCACGCAGGAGGCGCACCCGCGCACCGCGCTTGACGGCACCAAGGGTCACCATACATCCGGCAACTTTTCCAACTTTGGTAATATTGAAAACTTGACGGATTTCTGCCTGGCCGAGATATTCTTCGCGCTCGGTGGGCGAGAGCATTCCTGAGAGGATCGCTTTGGCATCATCAATGACATTATAGATGATGTTGTAATAGCGAATATCGACACCGTCACGCGTAGCCTGTTCGCGGGCCTGTGCATTCGCACGGACGTTAAAGCCAATGACAAAAGCATTCGATGCGTTTGCAAGCGTAATATCGGATTCCGTGATACCGCCAACACCGCTATGGAGAACCTGCACGCCGATCTCTTCATTATCCTCAGTCATTTTCTCAAGAGAGCCGATAATGGCTTCGACAGAGCCATGTACATCGGCCTTGATGACAACGGGGAGAATTTGTTTTTCACCTGCTTCTTTGGAAGCTGCCAGAAGGTCTTCAAACGATTTGCCGGCAGAGGAGGTGGCAAGTGCCTGCTTTTCACGTTTAACACGCTGACGGTAATCGGTGATTTCCCGTGCGCGCGCATCGCTGTCGACGACGTTGAGAATGTCCCCAGCATCGGGCGTCCCGTTCAAGCCAAGCACTTCAACGGGTTTGCCTGGTTCTGCTTCATCAATCTGGTTGCCGTGATCGTCAATGAGGGTCCTTACGCGCCCCGTTTCTGCGCCGACAACAAAGATGTCGCCTTTCTTTAAAGTTCCGCTTTGAATAAGGACGGTGGCAACAGAGCCGCGGCCTGTTTCCATTTTGGCTTCAACAACAACGGCCTGCGCCGGACGGTCCGGGTTGGCTTTGAGCTCAAGCAATTCGGATTGAAGCAAAATTGCTTCTTCAAGCTTATCCAGATTTTGTTTTTGAAGGGCTGAGATTTCAACGGCCTGAACCTCACCGCCCATATCTTCGGTAATGACTTCATGGGTGAGAAGATCCTGTTTGACCTTCATCGGATTGGCATCCGGTAGATCGATCTTGTTGATCGCGACAATGATCGGCACGCCTGCAGCCTTGGCGTGATTAATCGCTTCAATTGTTTGCGGCATAATAGAATCGTTGGCAGCCACCACAATAATCACGATATCCGTCACATTGGCGCCACGGGCACGCATTTCAGTAAAGGCGGCGTGACCGGGCGTATCCAGGAACGTGATTTTCTGCCCGTCGCGTTCCACCTGATAGGCACCAATATGCTGGGTAATACCACCTGCTTCACCGGAGACAACATCGGTTTTGCGCATGGCATCGAGCAGGGATGTTTTCCCGTGATCAACATGACCCATGATTGTAACAACCGGCGGGCGTGATGTAAGCTTGGCTGGATCATCATCCTCTTCCGTGCCGCCAAGACCTTCTTCGACATCGGCCTCGGAAACCCGTTTGATCTTGTGGCCGAATTCCATGACGATAAGTTCAGCTGTATCAGCATCAATCGTTTGGTTGATGGTCGCCATGATCCCGTTTTTCATCAGCGCCTTAATGACTTCATTTGTTTGTTCAGTCATCCGGTTGGCTAGTTCTTGCACGGTAATGACTTCAGGAATAACCACTTCGCGGAACACTTTCTGGGCCGGCTCTTTCGGGCCAAGAGCCGCTTTGCGGGCTTTATCGCGCGCGCGTTTTTGGGCAGCCAAAGACATGGAACGGTCGCGCTCATAATCCTGGTTGAGGACCTGCGTAACAGTCATTTTTCCGCCGCTGCGGCGGTTTGTGTTTTTAGGCGCGCGGGCAGGGGCGCGTTTTAGGCGGTCCCGGTAGGAGCTTTCTTCATCTCCATCCCGGCGGTGCGTGTTCGTTTGCTGGGCCCGGGCAGCGGCTTCTTCAGCTTCGATACGTTGAAGCTCTGCAAGTTCGGCAGCGCGGGCTTCATCCTCACTCATGCCTGTTGTATCAACTTTGGGCTTTTCACGCTCGACGCGTTTACCGATTTCGGAATCACGTTCGGCTTTTTTGGTTGGGCCGGAGAGAGCCGTTTTTAACGCTTTGGCGCGGGCTTCGCGCTCTTCTTCAGTGAGGTGTCTGTCAGTTGTGGAGCCACCGCCACCGGACGGGGCCGGCATTGGCGCATCTTTGGGTGTGGAGCGACGGCGACGGACTTCAACAACAGTGCCTGCGCCGCCGGATGGTGCACGTGCTTTAGCGCCCGCGCCCCCTTTGAGGCTGAGCGTTCCCCCTTTGAGAGAGAGGGTTTTTTTCTTGCTGTCTTTGTCCGTGCTTTCGCTCATATATTTTGTTGGACCTACCCATGGCTGGCGTGTGCAGCGGCAGGCGCTTCTCCTTCTTCGTCTGCAGTTTCGCCTTCGCTTTCAGCTTCGGCATTATCTTCATCTTCAAACCAGTGTGCGCGGGCATCCATGATGATTTGCTCGGCTTGTACAAGTTTGAGAGACCCTTCGCCAAGCAATTCAACCAACTCATCGGTTGCCAGATCGGCAAGGTCATCCCGGGTTTTGATCTCGTTTTCACCAAGCTTGATGATTTGGTCAGGTGTCAGGCCTTCAAAATTCACAAGATCATCGGCCAGGCCAAGTTCCTGCTGTTTTTGTTTGAGCTCTTCGGCCTTCGCATCCAGCCAGGCATTGGCCCGGTTAATGAGCTCGGCCGCCACATCTTCATCAAAGCCTTCAATGGTGGCGAGTTCTTCAGCAGGTGTTTCAACAATCTCCTCAATGGAACGGAAACCTTCTGCGATCAGCAGGTGTGCAATCACATCATCGACATCCAGTGCGCTGATAAAGAGCTCTGAGCGGTATTTGAATTCTTCGGCACGTTTATTGGCTTCTTCTTCCTCGGTCATGATGTCGATATCCCAACCGGAAAGCATCGAGGCGAGACGCACATTTTGTCCGCGGCGGCCAATAGCAAGGGAAAGCTGGTCTTCAGGGACGACAACATCCATACGCTGATTTTCTTCATCCAGAACAACTTTTGCCACAACGGCAGGCGCAAGCGCCTGAATCATGAAGCTGGCAATGTCTTCCGTCCATGGAATGATATCGATTTTTTCACCTTGCAGTTCATTAACCACGGCCTGAACGCGGCTTCCGCGCATCCCGACACAAGCCCCGACAGGATCGATCGATCCGTCGCGGGAGAGGACCGCTATTTTCGCGCGCGATCCTGGGTCGCGGGCAACGCCTTTAATCTCGATGATGCCGTCATAAATTTCAGGTACTTCCTGCGCAAACAGCTTGGCCATGAAATCGGGGTGGGTCCGTGACAAAAAGATTTGAGGGCCGCGTTGTTCCTGACGCACATCGTAAATGTACGCACGGACACGTTCGCCGTTATTCAGGCGTTCACGCGGCAGACATTCATCACGGCGGAGCAGGCCTTCGGCGCGACCGCCAATATCAATCGTGACATTGCCGTATTCCACACGCTTGACGATCCCGTTAATGATCTCGCCCGTGCGGTCTTTAAATTCTTCATATTGACGCTCGCGCTCAGCTTCGCGAACTTTCTGGACGATCACCTGCTTGGCAGTCTGAGCGGCAATGCGGCCGAAATCCAGCGGCGGAAGATCATCAATCAAAAATTCACCAAGGGCGGCATCTGGCTTAATACGCTTGGCTTCATCCAGCGTGAGCTGTTTCATTTCTTCTTCTTCGTCCACTTCTTCCACGACTTCGCGGAACCGCTGAAGCGTAATGTCGCCGTTCTTACGGTCAATATGCGCGCGGATATCGTGATCGTGCCCGTATTTGGAGCGCCCGGCTTTTTGAATAGCCTCTTCCATCGCGCCAATCACGATTTCACGATCAATGTTCTTTTCGCGGGCAACCGCATCTGAAACTTGCAATAATTCCATTTTTTCCTCTTTTGCTTGTTTCTTTCTTTTTTCTTTATTCTCGCCTAAGTTCTATATTCAAGGCCTCTTTGAGATAAAAACTCACTTAACTCAACACGGCCATGTTCTCTATCCAGGCCGTGAATATCTTTTATACCTAAGTCTTTCAACTTCTTAATAACATCCAGGGCGTTTTTATTTCTTACCCTTATACTTCTAAAATTTTTATTACCTTTTGCGCCGGTAGCATTTACAAAATTTAATCCATTGTACTGCGTAAATAAGGTGTAAATAGCTGCCTGAACTTCACTTACTTTTCCCACAATGTTAAAACCTATAGAAAATCTGGAATTATCACCCATTTTACTTTCCTTACATTTTTGTACTTCGGGGAATATCCCCGTTTTTACTGGCCTTCATCAAGGCATCGCTCATCACAAGACGCGCCTTTGCGATATTGGCCAGGTCAAGTTCCGTTTCGCCTTCATCCGTTTCCAAAACGGCTTTTTGGGCATTCAGGCCCTTTAAAACCCCGCGAAAGCGTTTTTGACCGTTTTCTTGCGCGCTGTCCAGTTCTATTTTCGTATCAAAGCCGCAATAGCGCTCAAAATCCTCAGGCCGTGTGAGCGGGCGATCAATGCCCGCCGAGCCGACTTCCAAGCGATACGCGCCTTTAATCGGGTCTTTTTCGTCAAGAATGCCTGCAATCGTGCGGCTAACAGCTGCGCACTCATCAATGCCGATCCGCCCGGTTTCCGGGTCTTCAGCCAGGATTTCCAGTACCTCGTTTTTCAGGCCGATCTGCACGATGTCATAGCCCATCTCCTGCACGGACGGGCGGATAAGATCGTTAATTTGCTGCTCAATCGGGCTTAATTTCATTTCAATCATGTCATTCCTGCGCAAGCAGGAATCGGGTTCCGTTTTGCGCTTATTTTAACCAGATCCCCGCTTTCGCGGGGATGACACCGGGCGAAAGCTAACAAAAAAGGCGGGTCCTTTTTAGGGCCCACCCTGTTCAAATCACCGGGTATTTATAGGATCTTTATAGGAAATCTGAGGCGGAATTGCAAGCCCTAATAAACTAATCAGAAAATATTACCTTATTGACAATGAATTAACATTATCACAAGCAACAAAAGTAGTTCCGTCAACTTGCAATACTGGTGCTTTTATTACGTTTGAAGCTTCAGATACATTATCTGTTAAAGCTCTACAGCTCTCTGTTAATTCTTTTAAACTAAACGTTTCCGTCAATGATGGTTCGGATGGGGCATTAGATATATTTGTGTCTCCCCTGGCATCTGGAGAGCATTCACTGAGCAACGCCAATGCTGCAATCGCTACTACAGACCATGTCATACCCTTTACGATTGGATGTGCGTCATATTCAGGATGTGCCATAACTTTTCTCCTAGCTAAACTTATAGCAACGGTATAATGTTATGTCAACCTTTTATAAACCAAATACGTCATTTTACTGGCGCCCCTGGCTTTTTTGGTTTCATAGCGGGTGGGGATCCAGCCCTTGGGCGGGGCCTGCCAGTCTTTTGGGGTTTCTGCGCTCCAGACAAACCCGCTATGGATTTCAGTTTCAATCTGCATCCAATCGGCCAGCGGGATAACGTCTGTGGTCATGATTAATTTTCCGCCAGGTTTGAGGATGCGGTGATAATCTGGCAGGGTCTCGGCGCGCACGATCCGGCGTTTATGATGGCGGGCTTTATGCCACGGATCAGGGTTTAAGATATAAATCTCGTCAATCGTTTCATCAGCCAGAGATCTAGCAATCAAAAGCGCATCATCCATCAGCACGCGGATATTGTCTTTTGGATCATTCTGAATGTCTTTGAGGAACGCTGTCATGCCGTTTAAAAACGGCTCCGCCCCGATATAATGATTTTCAGGATCATGGCGCATGGCTTCGGCTAGACGTTCACCGTTTCCAAAACCGATTTCAAGAATGGTTTTTGGAGCAGGGGGTTTAAACAGATCATCCGGACCAAGATCACCTTGCTCCGTTAAGAGATCTAACGGAATTTCAAGCTGCGGGTAAATATCATCAAAGGCTTTTTGACGTGACGGGCTAAGGGGCCGGCCATGCCGGCGCCCGTAAACACGTTTTACTTCATTGAGAACTTTATTGTGCTCAGCCAATTTCTTTTTGAAGAGCGCTGACAAGGTCGAGCTTTTCCCAGCTAAAGCCGCCATCAGCTTCAGGGTCCCGGCCGAAATGTCCATACGCAGCCGTGCGCGCATAGATCGGTTTGTTCAGCTGAAGATGCTCGCGAATGCCGCGCGGAGACAAATCAATTGATTTTGTAATCGCATCTACCAGCTTGGCTTCAGGCACTTTGCCTGTGCCGTGCGTGTTCACGTAAATGGAAATCGGCTTGGAGACCCCAATCGCATAAGAAAGCTGGATCGTACAACGATCTGCATAATCTGCCGCAATAATATTCTTAGCAACATAACGTGAAGCATAAGCTGCTGAGCGGTCAACCTTGGAACAATCTTTCCCGGAGAACGCACCGCCACCATGAGGTGACGCGCCGCCATAGGTATCAACGATAATCTTTCGGCCTGTGAGACCGGCATCGCCGACCGGGCCGCCAATGACGAAACGTCCTGTCGGGTTCACATAGAATTCATCTTCCGGACACATCCATCCTGCAGGTAAAACGCTTTCAACAATCGGCCGGACCATGTCCCGGACATCGGCTTGCGATGCGCTTTCCGCATGCTGTGTAGAAACAACAACAGATGTCGCACGGATTGGCATCCCGTCTTTATATTCCAGGGAGACCTGTGATTTTGAATCCGGTTCGATCAATGGTAAGGCGCCGCTATGACGGGCTTCAGCCAACTTATGCAGAATTTCATGAGAATAATGAATCGCGGCAGGCATCAGCGCGTCTGTTTCGCGGCAGGCATAACCGAACATGATTCCCTGGTCGCCGGCACCTTCATCTTTATTATCAGCAGAGTCGACACCTTGAGCGATATCGGCGGACTGGCTGTGTACGCGAACGTCTACCTCAACATCTTTCCAGTGAAAGTCTTCCTGCTCATAGCCGATCTTTTTAATCGTATCGCGGGCGACTTGCTCCATCAGCGCATGGTCAACTTCTGCCGGACCGCGGCATTCACCGATAATACCGACGTAATTTGTTGTCGTTGCCGTTTCGACGGCGCAGCGTGACTGCGGATCGCGCTTCATGTATTCATCAACAATGGCATCGGAGATCTGATCACAGATTTTATCCGGGTGACCCTCGGAGACAGACTCACTTGTAAATACATAATCTTTTAGAGAATTGGTCATAGGGGCTTCATCCTGCGCGGGAGATTGAATGGCTGCAGCTGTATTCGTCATAGAGATGGCTTTCCTGATCATTAAAAACAGCAGAAAAGCTAGACCTTTAAGACGGTGTAATCAAGGGGAAAAGATTATTTATCTTGTTCTTTTAGACTCTCGGCCATGCTTTTTACAAAACTAAAGAGATCTTTACGCAATTTTGGATTTTTAATCGAGTAATAAACACGGATCAGCTCAAGCGTTTCTTTCTTGCCTAAGAGGTCTTCACCGTCCGCCTCAAGGGTTTCCTGTTTTGTGTCTGAAAGTCCTAAAGCCGTACTTTTTTTACCGGTTGTAAAATTCTCAAAGAAAAAGGTGATTGGAATATCTAGAATACGGCTGAATTCATACAGTCTTCCGGCACTGATACGGTTGGCGCCGTTTTCATATTTCTGAATTTGCTGGAATGTAATACCAACAGCATCGGCTAAAGTTTCTTGCGTCATACCAAGTAAAGAGCGCCGTTGTTTCAGGCGTGTTCCGATATGCTCATCCAGAGAGCCTGCTCGTCCTTTTTTATTCGTGCTCATGGGTTTAATCCCCGCGGGGCTTTTTGAGGGCTGCATAGTTAGAATACTCCTTACACACATTTTTCAGCATTACGCAAAAGTAATACGAAAAGTAGCAATCCATACGCGTGCGTGCAAGCATAGATATGCTTTTCTATACCTCAGGATAGGGTGTATTCTGCAGTTTCTGGTCTTCAGGTTCTACGAAATAGAATAGAAAACCCTATAAAACAAAGGGTTAAAAGAAAGAACGGCAAATGTGCAAATTGCGAAAATATCGTGCTTTGTTCTGCCGGATGCGGCAGGAGAGAGGATTTTTTCCAGTCCTGATTTAAGGAGGAGCGTTCCAAAACGCGTCCATAAGAGTCGGTCAGGCCGGATATGCCTGTATTTGCCGAGCGGATAACAGGCACGCCTTCTTCAATTGATCTGAAAATAGCATGCACAAAATGCTGGTGCGGTCCGGCGCTGTCACCATACCAGGCATCATTGGTCACGGTTACAATCCATTCCGGACGCATCTCAGGTTCTACGGCTTTGCCGGGGAAAATAATTTCATAACAAATAAGCGGACTGAAAGCCGGAATATGTTCTCCAAAAAATGTTTCCGGACCGTTGCCGCGTTTAAAGCCCTGAAACTGTGCAACCGGTTTAATCGGGATGAGATCCTGAAACGGGATATATTCCCCGAACGGGACCAGGTGTGATTTATGATAGAGGGCTTCCAGTTTACCCGAATGATCTAAGCGTACGAGTGAGTTTGTAAATTCTTTTTCTTCTCCTTTCCATTTACGCATAAGAGCGCCGCTCAGAAGCGTTGCTTTTGTGGGGTATCCTGTAAGCATACGGCTGATCTGCTCACGCGCGGCCTGGCTTTCGGCTAAAACCGGCGCGATAGCTGTTTCAGGCCAGACAATAATATGGCTCTTTGCCTGCCGGATTTCATGCAAAGTGGTTTCTGATTGATAGGTAGATAAAGCAATATGCTTTTCAAAATTAGAGACCAGAAATTCTGATTTCCATTTATCGGCCTGCGGGATATTTGGCTGGATAATATGTACCGCGGTTTCGGCGCGAAGAATGGTCGGGTTATTATTTAAACGCTGCGTGCCATAGGTAAAACAAAGGGCGCCTGTGGCAATTGTAATCAGCGCTATAAGAATTTTTGTTTTGATTTTTAACTCTGCCGTCCAGAGAAAGCCGATCATCGCGGCCCAGAAAATTGTTAAAAGCGTTAGGCCATAGGCGCCAATAATACTGGCGCTTTGCGCGATGCTTAAAACATCGCTCCAGCTATAGCCGAATAAATTCCATGGAAAGCCTGTAAAGATATGCCCGCGGACCCATTCGGATAAAGCCAGACATCCGGTAAAGGCAAAAAAGCCTGAAAGCCTGTGCGGGCGGGCGATGATGGTGGCGCAGGCGAAAGCCGTGCCTGTAAAAAGCGAAAGCAGTGTTGGTAGGCCGATGACAGAAAGCGGCCAGACCCAGGCAAATTCATTGCCCTCCACTAAAAGGGCATTGCCGATCCACCACAGGCCGGTGACGAAATAGCCGATCCCGAAAAAGAACCCGATGCCAAAAGCCTGCACGGCATTTTGGTTATAACTGTAAAGAGCATAAATACCGCTTAAGGAAATAAAGATGAGCGGCCAGAAATTTGTCGGCGGCATTGCAAATGCACCGATCGCACCCAAAATGACAGAGAGCCCAATCAGCAAAGCTGCCTTGAGAACAGGGTAGCGCTTTAAATAAATAATCAGATCAACCAGCATTACATAGTATTTTGAGCGGGCATGTTACGGATCCGAAGCGCGTTTACACGCCGCGGGTCCGCATCCAAAATTTCAAAAATCATTCCGCTCTCATGTTTAATCACTTCCCCGCGGGCAGGCACGCGCCCCGCAATATAAAAGACAAGTCCGCCAAGCGTATCGACATCTTCACGTTCTTCTTCGCTTAAAATTTCGCCGTAACGTTCTTCAAACTCTTCTATGTCATAACGGGCATCGGCCATCAGGCTGCCGTCTTTATTTTCGGTCAGGGCCGGGGTATCTTCCGGATCAAATTCATCTTCAAATTCTCCAACAATATCTTCAATGACATCGCCGATCGTGACCAGACCGTCAATCCCGCCAAACTCATCAACAACCATCGCCATGTGCTTTTTGGTTTCACGCATCATCAAAAGCAGGTCCAGAACGGCCATAGACGGAGAGACAACCGGGACTTCGCGCATCAGGTCTTTAATTTTAAATTCTTTGCCGGAGACAAGCGCCTGCATGATATCTTTGATGTGAATGGTGCCGATCACATCATCGAGCGTTTCACGAAAGACAGGGATGCGGCTGAACTGCTTTTCCTGCAAAAGCTCCATTAAATCTTCTTTGTTGGTGTCTATTTCAATAGCCGTGATATCTGCGCGCGGGATCATAACATCGGCAGTTGTCAGGCCGCGCAGTTTCAAGACATTGGTGATAAGCGCCTTTTCATGTTCTGCAATAGATTTAAGCTCGGGATTATCTTCTGCGTCTATTTCTTCAATATAGTCTTCAAGCGCTTCGCGCAGATTATCTTCATTGGATTTCGGCCTGATCAGATTTTTCAGGCGTGCAAATAAACCCGGTTTTGGGCTTAAATCTTGTGAGGATAGCGTCCCGTTTTGGTTCGATGGGGGACTATGAGGGTCTTCGTCTTGAGGCATCATCTGTAACATTTATAAAGGGCAGTATAACATTATCCAAGGTTGAGGACTTCTGTATAGGGGTTTTGTATCCCCAGCTTTTCAAGAATGCGGATTTCCGTGCTTTCCATGACATTGGCATCATCTTCATTCTCATGATCGTAGCCAAGAAGGTGAAGAACACCATGTACGACCAGATGGACTGCGTGATCCTGAATAAATTTATCCTGATCGGCCGCTTCTTTTTCGACCGTCTGATAGGCAAGGATCACATCACCTAGATTAAGTAGGTCTTCTCCCGGATCGGGCGCATCATCTTCATCCAGAGAGGCAAAGCTCAGGACATTGGTGGATTTATCCTGCCCGCGATATTCACGGTTCAAGATTTGCACAAGGTCATCATTAGCCAGAACAAGGCTGAGTTCAAGCGGGCGGCGTTCACAAATACGCGGCAAAAGCGCCATGTTTAAGGTTGCGCGCGCGGCATTCACGGCAAGCTCTTCCATATCTGTGAGCTCATCCCAGGCCGGGTCTTGCACGGACAGGTCAATTTCATGCGGTATATCAGGATTTTGAGGGTCCACGGCCAGATCCACGAAACTCATACGTATTGTAAGCGTTAATAATTTTGCTCACCAATTTATGACGCACAACATCGGTTTCGTCAAAGTGAATAAAGGAGACCTCTCTGACGGATTGTAAAATCGTCATGGCTTCTTTAAGGCCGGAAGTGGCGCCATTCGGGAGATCCACCTGCGTTGGGTCCCCGGTGACGACCATGCGAGTGCCTTCACCCATGCGGGTAAGAAACATTTTCATCTGCATCGCAGTGGAGTTCTGGGCTTCATCCAGGATTACGAAGGCATTTTTCAGGGTGCGTCCGCGCATAAAGGCAAGCGGCGCGATTTCAATATCCCCATTGTCCATTTTCTTGGCGATCTGATCCCCGGGCATAAGTTCATGCAGAGAGTCATATATGGGTCTCAAATAAGGGTCGATTTTTTCCAATAGATCACCTGGCAAAAACCCAAGCTGTTCCCCGGCTTCGACGGCTGGACGGGTAAAGATCATCCGGTCAATCTCGCCGGCTTTATACATTTCAACGGCAGCTGCCACGGCCAGAAAGGTCTTTCCTGTTCCTGCCGGGCCGATGCCGAACACCATGTCATGCTGTTTGATAGCCTCTATATAAGCCTGCTGGTTATGGGAGCGGGGGGAGATGACTTTACTTCCGCCGACTTTAAAACCTGCCTTTTCATCAAAGAAGCTTTGCTTTTGGGTGTTTTGGGGATCGTTCGGCTCATGACCAATTTCCCCGCGGGCGAATTTAATCGCCGCTTCGACTTCACCGATAGAGATGTCCTGATCGCGCCGGACTTTATCCCAGAGCATCTCAATCACAATCTCGGCCAGCTTCACATCCTTGGCCTTGCCTTTGATGGTGACCTCATTACCCCGGTGGGACAGCGAGACTTTTAAAACATCCTCAATATAATGGAGATGGGCGTTATGTTCGCCCAGCAACATGGACAGCAACATGTTGTCATCAAAGCGCAGCTTCACAGCGTTGTTTTTGGTCTTTGCGATAAGCGTTACCTCTTTATTTTTCTGTCATCCCGAGGAGCATGCGACGAGGGATCTCCATCCACACAATGAGATTCCTCGCATTCGCTCGGAATGACATGATTATTACAGCATAATCAATAATGATTAATTATCGCATAATTTAGGCAGATTTTACAATGGTTTCAATGGGTTCTGTAAGGGCACCATGCAAATTTGTAATAAATGGTCTTAATGTTTTAAATTATACATAATGAGAGATTTAAATACTCCATTTTCTGGTGCTGCGCCTGCGCAGGCTGACACCCATGTTTTGCCCCTGGTTCCCTTTTTGAAATCGGCCGCGCAGCAGCTTTATGGTCCGACAGGTGAAAGACCGCTCAGACATGGTAAAAAACCGCCTCAATGGATGTCCTTAGAAAACGCATTATCTGACATTTTAGAAAATCCCTGGCCGGGATCAACACAATGGTCCGGTCTGGACTCAGACGCTTACAGGCCAGTTATTTTGAATTGGCTGAAAAGCGTTGGGGCGGAGCAGGTTTCTGTATGTGCCAAAGGATGGTGGGGGTGCACTGGTGCAACCTTCGAAGGATATATGAACAATCAAGATACACTATCTACTGTAAGGATTGGATTGGCATCAAACAGTTCTGATTTTTTTGAAACGCTATGGTGTCCTTTAATTTTACAAAATGACGACGATCAAAAAATCATTTGCAGGGAAGGTAAAGACGGGCACAGCCTATATTTGCAAAAACATGTTCAGCTTGAAATGCTTGATTGGCTTATAACTGATTTTGAAAATGAGCCATATCCAACATCTGAGTATAAAGATTTTTTTAACGGCCAAATTTTGAAAGATACGCCTTATGTTATTACAGACTATATTGATGTTAGTTTGTATCCTGACGGAACACCGTTTTTTGTCGGATCTGATGCGGTCCAGATAAAACCGGAATGCAGGGCGCAACATATGGAGTGCCAATGGGATGAAGGCTATCAGCAGCAGATCCTTAGGCAAATTGCCCAAAATACACGAGAGGTGGGGTGGCCGGATGCATTAGGGTGGGGGTATTTCCTGATCCCTCTAATCCGCAGAGATTGTTAACCAAGCAAGTTTATTCTGGGCGTCATGTGGCTGTTCAGCAATCAGTTGCCGAAAAACCTCAAGACCCAGCGGCTTTATAGATCATTTCAGTGGTTTCGACGGTGCCGGCGAGGGAGTTGCCAAAGGCTTCCGTGACTTGCACATCCACGATTTCACCGAGCAGGCGGTCATTGGCCGGGACATTGATGGACTGGTTATAGGGTGTACGGCCCTGAAGCTGCCCTGCTTGTTTGCCTTTCCGCTCGAAGAGAACGGGCATGGTGAGGCCAACGGTCTTTTGATTAAAGGTAAGCTGTTGGTTATTGAGCAGATTTTGCAATCTTTCAAGGCGCTCTGATTTCATATCTTCACGGACAAGGCCTGCCATATTCGCAGCAGGCGTCCCGGGGCGCGGGGAGTATTTAAATGAATAGGCGGATTGATACTGAACCTGTTCAACCACCTTAAGTGTATCTTCAAAGTCTTCATCACTTTCACCCGGAAAGCCGACAATAAAATCAGATGACATCGCGATATCCGGCCTGACTTTGCGCAGGCGGTCTATAATATCGAGATAGCTCTCAGCCGTATGTTTGCGGTTCATGGCTTTAAGAATTTTGTTGGAGCCTGCCTGCACGGGCAGATGCAGATAGGGCATAAGTTCGGGGATGGATCCGTGGGCGTTTATCAAATCCTCATCCATATCTTTGGGATGGGAGGTCGTATAGCGAATGCGCTCCAGCCCATTAATGGCGGCAAGAAGGGCGATTAACTCACCAAGGCTTGTCGTTTTCCCATCTTTGCCATCGCCATGATAGGCATTGACGTTCTGACCCAAAAGCGTGATTTCCTTTGTGCCGTTATCGACCATGGCTTTGGCTTCATTGAGAATGGCCTGCACGGGCCGCGAATATTCAGCCCCGCGCGTATAAGGTACCACACAAAACGTACAGAATTTATCGCAGCCTTCCTGCACGGAGAGAAACGCAGCAGGGCCCTGGCTTTTGTGCTCACCGGGGAGTTTGTCGAATTTGTCCTCTGCAGGGAAATCGGTATTTACCACGCGCTCGCCTGTGGCTTTCATCAGCATTTCGGGGAGCTCATGATAGGCGCCGGGGCCAAAGACAAGGTCCACATCCGGTGCGCGCTTTAAGATAAAATCGCCTTCGGCCTGGGCGACGCATCCAGCGACAGCCATCACCATCTTGCCACCTGCTTCTTCTTTGGCCTGCTTATGCGCGCGCAGGCGGCCTATCTCGGAGAAGACTTTATCTGTCGCTTTTTCACGGATATGGCAGGTATTGAGGATAATCATATCCGCGCCCTCGGGCGCTTCAACAGTCTCATAGCCCATACCGGCCAGCACATCGGCCATCTTGCGGCTGTCATAGACATTCATCTGGCAACCCCAGGTCTTAATGAATAGCTTTTTCTTGTCAGCGTCCATGGAGGCGTTTAAACCATGAGATACGCTTAAAAATCAAGGAAAACCAGAAGATGAAACCGACCGTGCTCTTAACCTGCCGCATTATTCTTGAGGCTGAGAAGAAAGATCTGGAGGAGCGCTTTAACGTGATCACGCTCTGGGGCCATGAAGATCCGGAAGCGTTTATCCAGGAGCACAAAGAGGAGATTCAGGCGATTGTCACGGATCATATCTTTCCTGTTCGAAAAGAGCTGATAGAAAATCTGCCTAATCTGGAAATTATCGCAACGGATTCTGTGGGATTTAGTCATATCGATATAGAGACCGCGAAAGAACGAGAGATAAAGGTCACGAATACACCTGATGTTCTTTCTGAATGTACGGCTGATACGGCTTTGTGTCTGATGATGGCTGTGATGCGCCGCACCTGTGAAGCGGACTTATTTCTCCGTGTCGGCAAATGGTTTCATGGGGATATGCCCCTTGGCCGTCGTCCACGTGGCAAGCTCTGCGGGATTGTCGGGCTTGGACGGATCGGCAAGGAAATCGCAACGCGGTGTGAAGCATTCGGGATGGAAATTGCCTATCACGGGCGCACGAAACAGGATGTGCCTTACCGTTATTACCCGGATTTGCAGCGTATGGCTGAAGATTGTGATGTGATGATCCTGTCTTGCCCCGGCGGACCTGCAACGGCAAATCTTGTGGACAGTCACATCCTCGAGGCTTTAGGCCAGGAGGGGTTTTTGATAAATGTTTCACGTGGAACAGTCGTCGATGAGCCGGCGCTCATTGCGGCCCTTCAGGGCGGGGTCATTGCCGGGGCCGGGCTGGATGTCTATCTGGATGAGCCGAATGTCCCTGAAGAGCTGATTTCCATGGACAATGTGGTTCTTTTACCGCATATAGGGTCGGCAACAGTGGAGACACGGACCGAAATGGGCCAGCTGGTGGTGGATAATATCGCTGCTCATTTTGAAGGAAAACCACTTCTGACAGAAGTGAAGATATAAATAGAATTGTATTCCCCGTGAAAACGGGAATCCTTTCGGTTTTAGATCCCCGCTTGCGCGGGGAAAGCAGACAAGTTTTAAGTTAAAATATAACTTTAGGATATACTTACAATGCGTTGTTTATTCATCTTTTTATTCTCTATTGCATTGGTTTTTACATCCGAACAGACCAATGCATCGGCAGCCGATGAGCTGCGGGTCAATGTGCCATTGCAAAAGCTTTCTCAACCCAAGCGTACCTGTTACACGCAAGCCGAAGCTGAGGCCGAGCAGGGGCTTCGTATTCATAGTGAGTTGATGGTGATTGGCCTGAATTGTCAGCACATGACCCCGCGCGGCTGGACGAATTTTTACGCACAATACAGAGACATCACGAATAGGCATTCTGACTTGTTGGCTGGATATGAGCGCACACTGATCAATTATTACCAGCAGGCAGGCCGCCGCAACCCGGAGCGCAGTCTGCATGATCTACGCACGGATCTGGCCAATAAGGTCTCTAAAGATGCGGCACGGATGCGCCCGGATGTGTTCTGTGCCAATTTCGCGCCGCGCTTACCCAAAGTTGCCAAGATGAGCCGTGGGGCTTTCCGCAACTGGGCGGCTACATCACCGAACAGCTCTTCCACACCGATGTGCCGTTAAAGGTTAGAAAAATAACTAACTCTTCTAGTTAATTGACTCAAAACTTAGCTTGTAAACCTGTCCATCATATCTATCTCCAACAAAGCGTAGCTCAAACTCACCCCACGTCTTGTCAGTGACTACAGCTTTTGAGACATACATAAAAACGCCACTTAATTCATTAGTGCGAAGATCTGTCAGTGATGGCAATTCATCAACCGGGTCGAACTCGTAAACCCCAGACCTCTCAGAGAAACGTGCTGTTACTTTTATTGTAGACATGCTCTCAAATAACAAAAATAAATCATTATGACAATAAAAAAATTTTTATTTTTGATACATCCGCTTTTGTGAATAACTTGCTAAAAGCCCTTTGCATTTCCCGTAAAAGCACGGATGGTTGTTGGTATGGCAGTTGACCAGACAATCAACGATGCGTTTGAGCCGGTTTCCCGGGCTCTTACAGATATTATCTTTTATAGTGCCAATATTGGCGGGCTGGATGTTAAGCTGATCCTGCTCTGGCTCGTCGCGGCGGCGTTGTTTTTCACGCTCTATCTTGGGTTTATCAATCTGCGCTATTTCGCGCATGCGATTGACGTGCTGCGTGGGAAATTCCGTAAAGAAGGTGATGACGGACAGATCAGCCCGTTTCAGGCGCTGATGACCTCTTTGTCCGGCACGGTCGGACTTGGAAATATCGGCGGCGTGGCCGTAGCAGTTTCTGTCGGCGGGCCGGGGGCTGTTTTCTGGATGGCGATGATGGGCCTCTTTGGGATGAGTACCAAATTTGCCGAGGTCGCGATGGGGGTGAAATACCGCCATCATCCGGATCCGAATGATCCGAAGAAAATCTCCGGCGGACCGATGTATTACTTACGCGATGCGTTTGATAATCGCGGCATTCCATATCTGGGGCATATTATGGCAGGCCTGTTTTGTATCTGCGTCATTGGCGGTGCGATCGGCGGCGGGAATATGTTCCAGGCCAACCAGTCCTTCCAGCAGCTTGTAAATGTCACCGGCGGGGAAGCCGGGTTCATGGCCGATAAAGGCTGGGCGTACGGGCTGTTTCTGGCGATCCTGACGGGTCTTGTGATTATTGGCGGGATTAAATCCATCGCCCGGGTAGCGTCCAAAATCGTGCCGTTGATGGGGGCGATCTATCTAATAGCAGGCATCGTCGTTATTGCTATGTTTTACAAGAACATACCAGGCGCCTTTATGATTATATTTCAACTGGCGCTGACCCCGGAAGCGGGCCTCGGCGCTGTGATGGGAGCGCTCTTAATGGGCGTACAAAGGGCCGCCTTTTCAAATGAAGCCGGGATTGGATCGGCTGCGATTGTTCATGCGACCGCGCAAACGGATTCACACATACGCCAGGGCTTTGTCGGGATGCTTGGGCCCTTCATTGATACGATTGTGATTTGTATGGTCACGGCGCTCGTGATCGTGATCACAGGCGCGTACACAGGTAGTGACGGGCTTGAAGGGGTTTCCCTGACATCACGCGCCTTTGAAGAAGGGATTTCGTTCTTCCCGTACATACTCTCCTTTACTGTTTTCCTCTTTGCCTTTTCGACGCTGATTGCCTGGTCCTATTACGGGCTGAAAGGGGCGACCTATTTGTTCGGAGAAAGCAAAGCCGTTGATCTGACGTACAAGCTGTTCTTTTGTATCTGTATTGTCATCGGGGCGTCGTCTTCGCTTGATCATATTATCGGCTTTTCCGATGCAATGATTTTTGCGATGGCTATTCCAAACCTGATCGGGCTGTACCTGCTTGCGCCTGAGATCAAACGCGATCTCAAAAAATACACATCTGAGATAAAACCATAACAAAGATCCCTCGACGACGAACCTTCGGTTCTTGCTCGGGATGACATTTTTAAAAGAGAATCGATTCGATTTGCTGTGGAAAAGTGATGCACCTGCATTGCAGGTCATGTTTGAACATGGCTTTATAAAATCTTCTCATTACACGCAAAACCGATCTTATCCGCGAGGGGACCTATGTCAGAAAAAGGCACGCCAAAACTTTCCACCAGTTCAAAAAATATCTCAGAAACACGCAGCAAGCTTTTAAATATTCAGGATAAAGCTGTGAATGATGAGGTTGGTGAGCCCAACTTTCCATCTGCGAAGAAAACGGAGAGTACGGAAATGAAAATTCAAAGCGGCGGTGCGTTGAAAACGTTGCGTGTGACAACGCCAGCCCCGGAAGAAACAAAGGACAAAACACCCTCTGAAGATGCTCCATCTATGCGTGCTGTGAAATCAGGGCAGGAAAAGAGTTTTTCTTATCTGGATGAGCCTGAAAGTGAACCGGTTTTGATGCTTTCTCCCACCAATGCCAAACCGATGCGCAGTAATTTCAAATACAAGGCGACCAATGTTATTGCCGTTCTGCTCAGTGCAGCCTGGCTTGGATTATGTGCGGGCTATATTCAAACAACTGTCGGCTGGACGGGTATTTTTACGCTTCAGCCGCATCTGGTCGGGGGCTTTCTGGCAGGGGCTTTAGCGCCTTTGGCACTGCTCTGGATGGTGCTTGCGTACATTCAGCGCGGGGCAGACATACAGCTTTATTCCGATGCGCTGCGGGCAGAATTGCAGGCGATGATTTTCCCGTCTGAAGAACGGGCGCAGGTGATCCATAAAGACATTGAACAGCTCTGCCAGCAGGCAGCCGAACTTTCGACGGCATCAAAAGCTGTGCTGAAATCCCTTCACCGGGCGCGTGCGGGTCTTAAACATGAAATCGCAGAACTGGGCGGCATGTCCGCGCAGACCGAAGCGCAGATTGATAAAATGGCAGAAGCGATGGCAATCCGGTCGAGCAAGTTACTATCTCTGTCTGAAGAAGTTGAAAAACGTGTGAGTGATGTTGATTCAAAAGTCATGGATGGTACCCAGAACTGGCAGGATGCTGCCGATAAGGCCCTTGAAAAAGCTGAGTTGATTGAAAAGGCTCTCAATGGCGGTGCAGCGCAACTCTCCAAATCTGTGACACAGGCCGAAGATACTTTGCGCAGCGGGGAGATTTTAACCCAGCAAGCGGAAGCCCTGGAACAGGTCAGTGAAAAAGCGGCTTCCATTTTTGAAAAAGCAGGCCAGAGCGTCAAAGACGGGCGTGAGACACTCGAAAACACAATGGGCGGGCTTAACGATAAGGTTGCCGAGATTTCTGCGCATCTGACAAAAGGTTTAAGCGCTGTGCAGGACGCGGTTCAAGATGCAACGGAAAGCACGGAAACACTTGAAAAGCGTATTGACGGCAAAACACAAAGTTTAAAAGAGACGAGCCAGGCTTTGGCGACGCAGGTTTCCAAAATCGAAACGCTTGGCACGGAAGCGGCCGGCAAGCTGGAAGAATCTATTTCCGTGGCTGTATCCGGGGCCGAGAATATGAGTGCGGCCGTACGTCGATCTGTCGATGGGCTGAACACCTCCTGTGAAACACTTTTCAAGCGCGGCGATGATCTGGCAAATAAGGTTCAAGACAGCGTCGTGAAATTGACTGATGCAAGCGATGCGCAGGCAGAAAAAATCAGAAGCGCCATTTCAAGCGTGTCCGATGAGCAAGGCCGTCTGATTGAAATCCTGGATGGTATGGATGATAAGACCGCCGTGATTTCAGACAAGCTGAAAGAGCGTATGTCTGACCTGGTGCAGGCGAAAGAAAACATTGCCGAAAAAGCCGAACAAATCGGCGCAGATCTGGCGCGTCCCGTCGATGCCATTGAGCGGGCAAGTGAAAAAGCCGATCAGGCTTATGCGAAGCTCGGGGATATGCTCACCGCGCGCGTGAAGGAATTACAGGATAGTTCTGAAAGTGCTTTTGAAAAATCCAATGCAATTCGTAGCGTGATGACGGAACAGGCGCGGGATATTTCAACACTTGCCGGACAGCTGGCCGGTCATTCACGTACGATTATGGACGGTTTATCTCAGCAAAAAGAAACTTTGAGCGAGCAGGTACGTGTGTCTCTGGATGAGATTGAAAGAGTGCGTAGTGCGCTTGCTACTGAAAATGAAGAGCTTCTAACTTTGGGCGATAAAGTCCAGACACGCCTGGATACGCTGAAAGATCATCTCGGTGAAAGCTGCGCGGCGCTGAATACGCAAAGTGCAAAAACGCTTTCGCAACTTGATGACCTTGATAGCCGTTTTGAAGCGCATATTGATGTAGTTAAAGCGCAAAGCGAAGATGCGGCTTCCCGCATTGCTAAAGTCACTAAATCTCTGGAAGAAACAACAGAGAGCTTTGAGCCGCTCTATACACGTGCAACAGCGCAAGTGAATGAAACGGTTAATCGTCTGGGCAATTTGCAGGTGAGCTATGAAGGCGTTACAGTGAAAAGCCTGGATGAACTGAATAAAGTCTCCAGCCTGTTTGAAGACCGCTTAAGTGATCTGAAAAACGGCTCCGGTGAAGCCTCTGTGATCTTGCGGGAAGCCGGAGATTATCTGCAGGGTCGCGTGCGCGACATTGAAAGCGCGGCGCAATCTGCCGGCGATAAGGTTCAAAATATGGGCAGTGCGCTTGAACGCCAGTCTGAAGATTTGCATCTGGCAGCTGATCAGACAATCACCAAGATTGAAGCCATTCAGCGCACGATCAATGACCAGGTGCAGGATTTAACTCAAGCCATTAGCCAATCTATTGTAGAGATGGAAAATGCAGGCACGGCCTTTGGCGAAATGACCTCTAAGGTTGGGGAAACGGCTGAAGGCGCTGCGGCGCAACTCACGAAAGCCGGTGAAATGGCGCAAACGCAAAACGATGCATTACGTGACAGCGCGCAAGTCACTGTGTCCAATACACGTGAGCTCGTGGGCGCGGTTCAAAAAGAGGCCGATAATCTGATTACATCGGCGCAGACCAGTCTTGTCGATCTTAAAAAAGCAGGGGATGGATTTACGCTGCGGGCCAAAGAGATTGCCGAGCAGATGAAAGCCTCTATTGCAACCTCCAAAGCCTATGGCGCTGAACTGGCTGCGCAGGTGGATGCAGTTGCTGAAAGCTCTCATAAAACGGCAGATAAAGTCAGCGCGGCTGTATCCCAGCTATCTGGTGAAATGACATCTATCGGGGATCAGTCCGATAAACTGATTGGCCGGATGGATAGCATCAAGGATCAGCTAGGGCAGGAAAGCGATAAGCTGATTAAAGTGTCAGTTAAGGCGCTTGAAAGCGCCGAGGCAGCTTCTTCTTCCTTCGGGCGCGAATCTGAAAATCTGCATAAAGCCGTTCAGGACGCGGCCATGAAAGCTGATAAAATCCGCGAGGATGACTGGCGCCTGAAACGCGAAGGATTCTTTAATGCAGCTAAATTCGTGGTCGAAAGCCTGCATTCGCTATCTGTCGATATTACCCGTCTGATGGATGGGGAAGTGCCGGAGAAAACCTGGCGTGCTTATCAGAAGGGCGACCTTGGGGCCTTTACCCGCCGCCTGGCAGACATGCGTGAGGCAATCCCAATGGATAAGCTTGCGGATAAATATGAAAATGGCAGCGAATTCCGCAGCTATGTTAATCGCTTCATCCGCCAGTTTGAAGAGGTCTATGATCAGGCAGCTGCCAATGATCATGGTGAGCTTTTGGCTGTTACCTTTGCCAGCAGCGATATGGGGCGCCTTTATGAAACGCTCTGTGAAGCTTCCGGCCGGACGCCACGCATTAGCCAGGTAAATCGCCGGGCAGCTTAAAAGCAAGTCGCGCTCTTGATTGCGGGCTTCAAAGCCCGCATACTATTTGCCGGTAATAATTCTTATAAGGTGTAATCCACTCCGATGGCCAAGACGAAATTCTGCGCAGGCGTTTCCGATATCTCGGATAGTTATATGGGCTTTATCATCGATCAATGGGGCGTGCTCCATGACGGGGAAAGCCTGTTTGACGGCGTGCTCGATTGCATGAAAGAGCTTAAAGAGCGCAAGAAAACCATCCTGATCATGTCGAACTCCATGGAGCGGGCAGAGGTCCATAAAGAGCGCCTGAAAAAAATGGGGCTGGGGCCGAGCCTGTATCATAAAATTATCACGCCGGGCGAAGTGATTGCGCAGGGCCTGACCGATCAAAAAGATGCACCGTTTAAAGGGCTCGGGCAAAAAGCCTTCCTGTTTAACCGCGGCGGCGATCAAAGCCTGATCGAAGGCACGGGCGTGGAAGCCGTTGAAGATATGGACCAGGCGGATTTTGTCCTGATTACCGGGATGGATTATCCGCGCAAAACACTTGAGCAGTATGAGCCGCTGATCCGCCGGGCAATCCAAAAACGCCTGAAAGCTGTTTGCCCGTATCCGGATAGTCTATCTATGATCGGAACGAACTTGTTGACCGGGCCGACATTGCTTGCACGCCGCTATGAAGATTCAGGCGGGATCGTACATTATTTCGGCAAGCCCTATCCGCTGATTTTCAAGCATGCGATTGAGGTTCTCAAAGATAAGGATATTTTCCCCTCTCATACGGTGATGCTGGGCGATACGATGGCGCATGATGTGATCGGTGCGCATGCGCAGGATATTGATACCTGCCTGTTTAAGTCCGGCCTGCATGCGGCGAACTTCCCGGAAACGTTAACGCCCAAGGAAACCTGGGCGGCGCTCAAAAACCTGATCGCGGTCTATAACAACGTCATGCCGATCTATATGTGCGATGAAATGAAATGGGGGAAAGCGCTCCCCGACCGCAAGCACAAAAAACGCAAACAGCCGACGGGTTAAGGCTCTTTCGGGCTGTCCGGGTGATCAGATTGATCCGGTAAATCACTTTCACCATGCTGACCGTTAATATCCGGGCGCATCGTCGGCGGGATGAGGACATCCACAGCTGCCTTAATTTCTGTCATGCAGGATTCAGCGGCTTCCTCGCCAAGGGCGATGAGTTCATCTGCACGTTCAAATTCAAGCATGCCGATATGCCCGATTTTGGGCTTGATATGGACATCGGGCGGATCGCCCGCAAGCCGAGACCGCGTGATCCGGTCCTGAATAATGCCAAGGGCAGAGACCATGACGCCAAACAGGCTGGGGGTTTCCGTGTCCTGGCGGCGAAAGAGCCGTCTCATCATGCTGGAGCTTTTGAAATCTTTCTGGGTGTCTTCGGGGACATCCGCATCGTTAAAAATATCAAAGCCGGTGACGGTCTGGTATTTTTGTTCAGGCTTGGCCGCCTTTCCGATCATATCTGCGTGCAGGTCAATGGCGATCGTCATGCGTGCGCCAAGGGCCTGGCAGACAGAGACCGGCACCGGGTTGACCAGCGCGCCATCAACAAGGAAACGGTGATTGCGCTCCACGGGCGGGAAAACGCCGGGCAGGGCAAAAGAGGCCTGCATGGCCTGAATGAGGTCGCCTTTACGCAGCCAGACTTCATGTCCTGTCACAAGATCGGCTGCTATCGATATGAAAGGATGAGGTAAATCCTCGATGCTCATATCCTCAAAATAGTCCTGCATGGTTTTAATCAGGCGTCCGCCGGCAATCATGCCCGGGCTACGGACCCTGAAATCGAGATAGGAAAAGACCCGGAAACGGTTGAGTGATCTGGCCCAGTCTTCAAGTTCATCGAGTTTTCCGGCCAGATAAGACCCGCCGACCACGGCGCCAATCGAGGTGCCTGCAATAATAGTGGGGTAAATACCGTGGCGATTGAGGGCTTTTAGCGCCCCGATATGGGCAAATCCGCGCGCCATACCGCCGCCCAAAGCAAGGCCGATCCCCGGAGAAGCATGTAGCGAGGGGACATCTGTACTCCGCCGTCCATATGTCATAAGCTACCTCCCTCTTATGAGTATAAGTATAACATGGTTAACGGCTTTAAAGCACGCTGCAGATGCACAATAACGATATGAAATCAAAGAGCTGGCCGATTGTGCGCCGCATGATCACGAGCTATCTGCGCCCCTATAAAGGACAGCTTTTCCTCGCATTGCTGTTTATGGCTGTGGCGGCGGCGCTGACGGCCGGTTTTGCGCTAATGATCGAGCCTGTGATCGATGAGATTCTCACCGACGGCAATCTGGGCAAAGTCTGGCTGCTGGGGGGCGGGATGTTCCTGATCTTTTTCATCCGCGGGATCACGACTTATCTGCACACGATCATGATGAACAAGATCGGGCAATATATTGTCGCCGATATTCAAAAAGACCAGTTCGGGCATTTTATGGGGCTGGACCTGAAATTCTTTCACGATAACCCCAGCGGGCAGCTGATTTCGCGGATGATTTCAGACGTGAATGTCATGCGCACAGCCGTCACGGACAGTCTCACGGGGATCGGAAAAAGCCTTTTGTCTTTGGTCTTTTTAGTCGGGGTGATGTTTTACCAGGACTGGGTGCTGGCTTTGGCGGCCTTTATGATCTTTCCGTTTGCGGCTGCTTTTGTCGCCTGGATCGGACGGCGTCTTCGGAAAATGTCCGGGCATATTCAAACAGATCTGGCGGGCTTGTCTGATCTGCTGTCCCAGACGTTTCAGGGCATACGGCTGGTGAAAGCTTATGGACAGGAACCGCATGAAAAAGACCGCTCCGCGCGGGCCATTCACCGTGTGCGGGATTTAGTCATTAAATCTGTCCGGATCGGGAACTTATCGACGCCGGTCAATGAGCTTTTGGTCGGTCTCGTTGTGTGCGGAATTATTGTCTATGGCGGGTATAAAGTGGCGGCAGGTTTAACATCTGCCGGAGAGCTTTTGTCTTTTATCACAGCGTTCACGCTTGCCTATGAGCCGATGAAAAAACTGGCCCGGCTGAATAACTCGATGCAGACGGGACTTGGGGCTGCCGACCGGGTGTTTGAGATGATGGATACCGCGCCGGGCGTGAAAGACGAAGAAGGCGCCGTCGATGTTGCTCTGAAAGCGCCGGAGATTGTGTTCGATAATGTGTCTTTTCAATATGAAGATGATGAAAAGAAAGCTTTGGACAATGTGTCTTTAACCTTGCCGGCCGGGAAAGTGACCGCGCTTGTCGGGCCTTCGGGGAGCGGTAAGACAACAATTATGAATCTGATCCCTCGCTTTTTTGATGTCGGGGAAGGGCATGTCACAATTGACGGGCACCATATTAAATCTTTTACATTAAGCTCTTTGCGCGCCCACATCGCGCTTGTCTCTCAGGACATCACCATCTTTGACGATACAGTCTGGGCGAATATCGGGTACGGTAAGCAGGGCGCGTTCCGCGATGAGATTATCAAGGCGGCGATTGCAGCCGAAGCAGATGAATTTATCCGGGAGTTACCACAAGGATATGATACGCGCCTTGGGGAAGAGGGGCTTAAACTTTCCGGCGGTCAGCGCCAGCGCATTGCGATTGCGCGGGCCATTTTACGCGATGCGCCGATCCTGCTTTTAGATGAGGCAACCTCTGCGCTTGATAATGAAGTCGAGGCGGCCATTCAGCAGACTTTGTCTGAGTTGCAAAAAGGCCGGACGACCCTTGTCATTGCGCACCGCCTGTCGACTGTTCAAAACGCAGACCAGATTCTTGTGCTGGAAGATGGATGTGTTGCCGAGCAGGGCACGCATGGCGATCTGATTGATGAAGACGGGGTCTATGCGCGTATCCACGCAGCAGGGCTGGCTGCTTAAATGATAGAAATTATTTTCAAAAATCTTCTCTGGGCAGCGGCGGCATATGTTTTGGTTGTTGCCTGTATGTATATGTTCCAGCGCAGCCTGATGTATTTTCCGGACACGAACAAACCTGCATTGGTTGAAGATGTTTCAGAAATCACCGTGACAACGCAGGACGGTCTGGAAATTACGGGCTGGTACATTGAGAGTAGGAAAGGCAAACCCGTTATTCTCTATTTTCACGGGAATGCACAGGATCATGCCGTACGGCTACCGCGCGTCCAACCTTATATAGAAGAGGGGTATAATGTCTTGCTGGCAGGCTATCGCGGCTATGCGGGTAATCCGGGCAATCCAACGGAAGAAGGGCTCTATGCAGATGCGCGGGCCTATCTGGCAGCGTTAAAAGAAAAAGGCTTTCAGGATAAAGATACCATTCTCTATGGAGAATCTCTGGGGACAGGCGTTGCGGTTCAGATGGCGTTTGAAAATCCGGATATGCGCGCACTCGTATTAGAGGCGCCTTATACATCTACTGTTGATGTTGGTGCCTGGCGGTTTTTCTGGGCGCCTGTCCGTCTGCTGATGAAAGACCGCTTTGATAGTCTTTCCAAAATCAAAGACATCACAATGCCTTTGATTATTAAGCACGGGCACCGGGATCAGGTCATCCCGTTCCGGTTCGGTAAAGAGCTGTATGAAGCAGCAAATGAGCCTAAAATCTTTCTTGAGTTTGAAGGGGCTGATCATAATAATCTCATGGCAAATGGGGGCGCTGAGGGCATTTTGGCGCATTTACCTTAAGGGGCTTGCATTGAGATATCAGAGGCGTATAGTGCGCCAAAATTCAATATGCATATTGAGGTAAAATATGACTGCTGCGCGCGCAATGATCAAAGAGCCTTTCACGGCTGGTCCCGAGCAGACGATCGGGGATGTTATCAAAATTTTTACAGATAAGAAGGTTCGTGCCGTTCCTGTTGTTGATGGAAATGGCATGCTGCTGGGTCTGATCACGCTTCGGATTATTTTAAAAAACGTTCTCCCGATCTCGGCAACTATGGAGCATGGTCTGGAAAGCCTGGACTTTCTGGCGGACACAACGGAAGGCGCAGCCAAGAAGCTTGGAAAAATTCTGGATAAGCCTGTTGCGGATTTGATGGATGAAAATTGTGTGTGCGCAAGTACGGATACGTCTAAATGGGAGGCCATCCGTCTGATGGTCAAATCCAATACGATTCTGCCAGTCATTGATAAAAAAACACGCGAACTAAAAGGTGTGATGACAGCGCAATCGACTTTGACTGAACTAGATCAAACGATGAAGGAAATTCAGGCAGAAAAAGCGGCGCAGGGTGAAGACACGGCTTAAAAAAAATAAAAAGGTATAGAGGGTTAGTGTTATGAGTGTAGGACATGGCGAAGAATATGTGAGGGAAGTCGTTTTTGGGTGGGACCCGATGATCACCGCAACGGTGGTTTTGTGCCTAGCCTATGTTTTTATTATCACTGAACGGTTAAACCGCTGCGTTGCCGCGCTTTTAGGGGCTGGCACCTTAATGATTTTGGGCGTCCTTAACCAGGATCTGGCGATTGAAGGGGTCGATTTTAATACAATCTTCCTGTTGATCGGGATGATGATTATTGTCGGAATTATGAAGGATTCCGGGGTCTTTCAGTATGTTGCCATTCTCTCGGCTAAAATGGTGCGCGCCAATCCAAGGCTGCTTTTAATAAACCTGGCCTTTGTGACAGCAATTTTTTCTGCGCTTCTGGATAACGTTACAACGGTGATGCTGATTGTTCCGGTGACATTGCTTTTAACGGAGCAGCTTAAACTTAACCCGTATCCATTTTTATTCTCGCAGATTTTTGCATCGAATGTCGGCGGGATGGCAACTCTTGTCGGGGACCCGCCGAACATCATTATCGGTTCTGCGGTTGGCTTTAGTTTCATGGAATTTGTTTATAATCTTGGCCCGGCAACAGTTGTCATCATGATTTTCCTGACAATCTTTTTTGATTTGGTCTGGGGCCGGAAAATGGATACGACCCTGAAAGCCAAGGCGCACCTTTTAAGATATAAGCCTGCTGAAGCGCTCAAAGATAAAGAGCTTTTGATTAAATCCCTGATTGTTCTTGGTATTGTTCTATTTGGCTTTATCTGGGGGCATGGGCACGGCATTGAGCCGGGTACATCCGCACTTACTGGGGCAGCCCTTTTGATGCTGCTGCAGATTTATAAATTCAGCCCGGAAAAACAAACACATAAAGTGCATGCAGCGCTTGGAACTGTTGAATGGGAAACAATCTTCTTCTTCATGGGCCTGTTTATGTTGGTTTACGGGGTGGAGCATACAGGTCTTCTGGCCCTTATCGGGAACAAGATGCTGGAGATCACGGGTGGAGATCTGGCTTATACCTCTCTTCTTATCCTCTGGGGCTCTGCGATTTTCTCGGCCATCGTGGATAATATTCCGTTCGTGGCGACCATGATCCCGATTATTGAATCCACGGCTGACAGTATGGGCGGCCCGGAAGCAATTGAACCTCTCTGGTGGGCGCTTGCGCTCGGGGCGTGTTTGGGTGGAAACGGATCTTTGATTGCGGCAAGTGCAAACGTCATGGTTGCCAGTTTTGCTGAGCGCGCCGGACACCGGATTGCCTTTATCAAGTTTTTGACACTGGCTTTCCCGCTTATGCTTGTGACGATCGCAATCGCGCATGCCTATTTCTGGTTTGCCTTTTTGCAATAAATGAAACGCTTATATCTTAGTCTTATCTGCCTGTTTGTTCTGACAGCTTGTCAGGAAAATGAGGTGGGAGAGCTAAGCCCGCTTTCCATTCGCACGGCATCAGGTATTACCCATGATTTTATGGTGGAATTAGCTGTTACGCCAAAAGAGCAGGCGCAAGGGCTGATGCACCGAACCGAAATGCCGATGGAGCAGGGCATGCTTTTCTGGTTCGGCGGCGCGGAGCAGATGCGCTCTTTTTGGATGAAAAATACGCTGATCTCTTTAGATATGATTTTTGTCCGTGCAGACGGGACCATCCATCATATTCATCATAGTGCACAGCCTGAGAATCTCACGTCTGTTTCTTCACAAGGGCCTGTCGCAGCTGTTTTGGAACTCAATGGCGGTGTTTCAAGGCTTTTGGGTATCCAAAAAGGGGATCGCGTGCATCACAATTTCTTTGGAAATCCGCTTGCACCTTAGGATGTAAATCTGTAAAACCCTGTATTGTTCGGAGTGTAGCGCAGCCTGGTAGCGCATCTGCTTTGGGAGCAGAGGGCCGGGGGTTCAAATCCCTCCACTCCGACCATGCTTCGCAGCTTATTGAGCGCAGCGAGATTAGCGAGAAGCATGCCCGGCGCAGCCTTCAGGCGACTTGTCCGCCATAGCCCTAAGGGCGACGGCGGAAGACGGGCTTTTACAGGCTACGCATGGTGCAGCCAACCGCTTTCGCAAGAAAGGCATTTAATGGGCGCAGCCAAGAATTCGGAATGGCAAAATCTGGCCAAGCTGGCTCTGAAAGGAGATCGGCAGGCATACGGGGCGCTCCTGACAGATCTTAGCAGCTATATTCGAAATGTTCTGGTATCCGGCCTGTCACGTCCGCAAGATGCGGATGATATTACGCAGGATGTTTTAATCTCCATTCATAAGTCTTTAAAAACCTATGACCCGGAGCAGCCTTTTATGCCCTGGCTGCATGCCATTATTAAATTTCGTAAAATTGACTATCTGCGCAAACATTACGGTCAAAAGGCGGATAAAACCGTTTCGGATGATGTTTTGGAATTTTCATCCGAGTTTGTAACTTTTGAGGCCCATAAGGGCGAATATAAAGATATCGAAGCGGCCATGAATGCACTTCCTGACCAGCAGCGCCGGATTTTTGAAATGATTAAGATTGAAGGCTATTCTGCCCGCGAGGTGGCGAATGAGATGGAAATGAATGAATCTGCCGTGAAGGTGAGCGCACATCGTGCGATGAAAAAATTACAGGATCTATTAAAAACATAGAGTTAAAGTCATGAGTGAAAGTACACGCGATTTTTCAGATTTAATAGGAGAGCTGTCCTCTGAGGCAGGGCGGCAAAAGCCTTTGCGTTCGCCGCTTGTACGCGCAATTTTCTATTTTGTTCTTACAGCTGCTTATATATGCGCTGTTATCAGTTTTGGCAGTTTACGTCCGGATTTTATGGAAGTTATCGGCCAAGCCGGTTTTGTCTTTGAAATGGTTATGGCGCTGTTAATCTGGATCAGCGCGATTGTTGCAGGCGCATGGCTGTGTGTGCCGGATATGCGCGGTCAGCACTGGCTGAAAATGGTGCCGTATATGCTGACCTTTGTTTTAGGCCTGTGGGTTTTCATCCGGGGTATTGTGGAAGGGGCTACCTTCTTTCCGATGTATTGGGATAGCTGTATAGAGCATGGTCTATTGCTTGCCAGCGTGCCACTTGTCCTGACGATCTTTATGGGTCACAGCGGGACAACAACCCAGCCTTATCAGATGGCGATTATGAATGCGCTTGTGATTGCCTCCATCGGCTGGCTTGGCCTACGGATGAGCTGCCCGATGGATGATGTTGGCCATGGATTTCTTTATCAGTTCCTGCCTTTGGCCATTATTGGCACGATTGTCGGTCTTTTGGCCAGGCGTCTATTCCGCTGGTGACTTTTTAACCTTTTTTAGTTTATCATAGCATTATGCGAGTCAAGATTTACAAGCCGTCCAAAACAGCCATGCAGTCCGGTTTTGCCAAAACGGAGCAATGGATTTTAGAATATATCCCTGAAACACGCCGCGGCCCGGAAAGTTTGATGGGCTGGACGGCCAGTGGCGATACGCTCAATCAGGTTAAACTAAAATTTGATAGTAAAGACCAGGCCATTGCGTTTGCAGAGAGTAAAGGCTGGCAGTATTTGATTTCCAAGCCAAAAACCCGTATCGTTCGACCGCGTAATTACGGCGATAACTTCAAGTATTTTCCGCCGGATGAAGCTCAAAATTAAATCAGGTCCCGTAGCTCAACTGGATAGAGCATCTGCCTTCTAAGCAGAGGGTTGGGGGTTCGAGTCCTCCCGGGATCGCCATTTTTACATCTATATTGTGAATATTTATATTTAGAATTTATGTAGTTTAACGCCCGGATAAAGATTTGACATAACGATATATATAAGTTATGCCTTCTTATGCTAAAAACAAGCTACAATTTTATTGTATCTTCTAGAGGGCAGGCTGTTGAAGCCATCAGCTCTATTACGCTGAGTCTGGGCTTAGAAGACATGCAAACCAGCAGATCACCTTTTATGCTGTCTGTTAATGGGCAATGGGGATGTGGCAAAAGCCTATGGTGGGATGAAATTCGTTCAACCATTCCCGGCCATGACTTTCAACTTCTACGGCATCTAACAACTAGAAGGATCTGTGAAGTATGGGCAGACAATTCTATGTCCACACATTTTATCTGCGCCAGTTTAAGTTCTGGGCTAATTAAAATGCCCCTTCATCATGATTCAAAAAGAGAAGCTTTGCAGGCGCTAAGGCAGTTTATTTTAGATAAAGATGCTAAGCATAAATTTAAAGCCAAAAGAAAAATCTACGTTTTAAGCCAGGGTCCCCTCAGCGGAACCGACATGAATGTTTGGTTTAACACTGTCACAGGAGAGGACTGGCCAGAGGAAGATGATTGGAGGCGTAAAGTAACAGTAAAACTTACAAGCGACAGGGTAGAAAACGCACCTCGCGTACACAGAAATTTAGAACGCCTTGAGGCAAACTTTAGGCTTAACAATTCATAAGGCCATTAATTTTCTTCCAAAAAAAGGTCCGGAGAACCAAAAGGAACTCCGGACAAACGGCGGTAATAGAGGGTGTGTACATTCTTTATATGCCAAAAACCAACTGACTTCAAGAAAAAAAAGAAGAAATATTCTTTCGTTTAGTATTTTACAGGCTGCTTATAAATAAAAATTAATATAGGTAGTAAAAATACATGTAATTTACATTATTTATAGTATGGGTTTATATATCTTAACTATTTGTAAATATTTTTTTCATTATTTTAAAATTTTTTATAGTAAATAATGTATATTATTACTTAAAATTCTAATCCATAAGCGTAGGGAGGTTTTTTGTTTATTAAGAATCAACTGATTCTTTCTTTGTTCTATCTATGCAAAACTTGCTGATTCGCTATGCGCATAATGCAATTATGGGCTTTTGTTAGACAGAATCAAAAACAATATGAAAACGCCTGTTTTGTTTACCTTTATTTTCGATCTTTGAAATGCGGATCGGGCCGATTTCACCGGTTGATTTTACATGCGTTCCACCGCAGGGCTGGTAATCAATACGTTTTTCTTCGGTGCCGATTCGGATCGTCCGGACTTTTCCTGCGCCGGAAGGGGGTTTAACGGACATGGTGCGGATTAGTTGCGGGTTTGCTTCCAGCTCTTCTTCGCTGATCCAGCCTGAAATGACAGGGTAATCGGCTTTGATCAGTTCATTAATCTGTTCGGTCAGGGTCTCTTTATCATAGGTGCCGGCAGGGACATCAAAATCCACACGGCTTTTTTCTGCACCAATCTGCCCGCCGGTCGCATAGCCTTCAATTAGGCTGCACATAAGATGCATGGATGTGTGCATGCGCATATATTTATGGCGGGTCTCCCAATTTATCTCGCCGGAAACTTCGGCGCCAATAGCGGGCAGGGGGGCGCCGTCTTCTAAAACATGAAGGATATCGTCCGGGCCGTCCCCTTTGCGTGTGGTAACAACCTTGAAATTTTCATTGGCTACCTTAAGAGTACCTGTATCGCCGGGCTGCCCGCCGGAGGTGGCATAAAAAAGAGTCCGGTCCAGGCGAATGCCGTTTTCATCAGCTGCGATGACTTTTGCAGAAAAGCTTTGATCGTAAGGATGGTCGTAAAACAGTTTTTCGGGCATGATGCTCTCTTTATAGAAAAAACGGCCATAAAAAACCAATGAAAATTCTGTTTGTTACCGCGCATCCGTTTTTGCCTGATATGATTGGCGGCGCGCAGCGCTCCGCCCACGCGTTGATGAAACGCCTGCAAGAGCGCGGCCACGAACCGGCTTTGCTATGCCATATGGGGCAATCATTTGCGGGTTTGAAATACAGGATGCGGCGAAAACTCACCCGGTCTTCTTTTAGCCTGGATCATGATTTTGGGTATCCGATCTACCGGAGCTGGACTCCCTGGGCGCATGTGAAAGAGGTAAAAGAGGATTTTCAGCCTAGTCTCGCCATTATACTTGCACGCCAGCCTGTGCGGATGGGGCTTGCCGTGCAGGCGGAAAATATTCCAATGATTATGATGCTCCAGGATGCGGAGATGGAAGAACTTGGTGGTGATTTTAAAGAGCTTCACAAAGAAACAAGATTTGTTGCGAATTCACAGTTCACAGCACAAGCCTACGAAAAGGCCTTTGGAATAGACGCATCGGTCATTCACCCAATTATTGAACCGGAACTTTATCAAACAGACGTCAAACCGTCTTATGTGACCTTTATTAATCCGCACGCTGTAAAAGGACTGGATATTGCTTTGTCTGTTGCCGGGAAATGTCCGGATATTCCGTTTCTTTTTGCAGGCGGCTGGCCGATGAGTGCACAGGAAAAGCGTGATTTCAATGTGGCCTTAAAAGACAGGCCCAATATCAAATTTGTTCCGGTGCAAAAGGATGTTTGTAAAATCTATGCGCAAACCAAAATTTTGCTCGTCCCAAGCCGGTGGCAGGAAGCGTTCGGGCGCGTTGTTGCTGAAGCGCAGATAAATGCCATCCCCGTGATTGCCAGCACGCAAGGCGGCCTGCCTGAGTCCGTGGGGGCAGGGGGCATTACCTTACCAATCGATGCGCCCGTTTCAGACTGGGCAAAACAAGTGCGGTTACTTTGGTCAGATCAGGATGCTTATACTCGCTATTCGCAAGCGGCAAAAACACATAGCCAGCGTCAAGCGCTTGATCCAGCCTATCAAACAAATTTGTGGGAAGAGGTTATTCTCTGAAAAAGAGCTTCCAATAAAACGTTTAAATATATACATTTACATAACTTAAAAAACTTTGAAGATATTTTGGGAGTGGATATATGCGCACAGTTTCAACCGAGAGGCCTAGTGCTCTTGCAGGCATGGGGTTACAACTTTCTGAGCAGCATAGAGCTGCGCAAGATGAACAAAATAAAAGAAGAGCTCGCATTGAAGGGCAGCTTCAACCGGTTAGAGATTTTGTTGCCAGATTAGGGAATGCTTTTAGAGCTGACATAGATATTCATATTATTCCTACCGATCGTTACCCTCATATTATTTTGGCTGTTGGCTCTCATGAATATTTGATTAGTTGTAATGGCAGTAAAGAGCGTTTTGGTAGCCTTAATAAGGACATAGAATTTGGTCCTTACACAATAACGCGTATAACAAAGACACACTCAGAGGAATTTGGGCGATCATATCCATCACAACGCTCAAAAGAGCAAGGTTATAGTTTAACTCTGAAAGCCTTTCAGAAAAAAATCGAATTCATTATGGGCATGCACTACCCACACCTTGATAAAGAGAAAGTTGCTACCCTTATATCGGGTGAGCAGCCGACAATAGAACCAGCAGCAGGACAGCCGCAGCCGGCTAATCAATAAAGACAGGTTTTATCTAAATATCTAATAAGGTTTATGCGGTGTTTGAGGTTGCATATCAAGCACCGCATTTACGTATGGCTTGTTCACGGAGATGATAAATTGTTTGAAATGGCTCCCCACCTCTAGTGTTTTTGCGTTGCAAACATATGGAAAATTATGCAAAAGTCATAACTCAATAAGATTTTATGACGATTGTTAGAGACTCCATAATGGACAATGACTCTGAAGAAAAAGATGGCGAAAAGCTTTATGAAGAGCTTTTTGCTGCAAATGACCCCCAGTTGCGCGCTGATGTAATAAGCGCATTGAAGGCAAAACATGGAATCAAAAACCCGGATCCTGTTCTATTAGAGCTAAGTCTCAAATTCGGGGATAAAAGTATTTATGATTCCGTGCATAAGCCGGACCCGGAACTTCTGGATAAGCTAAAGTCAGCGATCAAAGAATCTGTCACTGAATTGTCCAAAGAGCCAGAAAATGCTCGCGCCATTGTTCTTTATCGTATTTTTGATGCTGTTTGGGGCTGGCAACATTCAAGACTATATTACAACCTTCCCCCTTTATCGGAATGGCAGGTTAATAACCAGCCTGACCCAAACACATTTACCGATTTGTTAGAGAAAGAAGACCCGCGTTTTGTTGCATTGATGATGTTGAATATTTGGGGAAGTAAACAGGATTTTGCTGAGCTGGCTTCTGTTGTGGGGAATGATATTTTAAGTTGGGATGACAAACGCTCGCTTGTTTACAGGGAACGCAAAGCCAACAAACCTGAAAACAAGAATTTATGTGACGATATCAGCGTCATGCCTGCGCGGCTGGTTGCTATCGAGCCATATGCAGATATAGAGCGTGATTTTCATTATGATATATACGGTGACACGATTGCTGAAGTCACGTCATTTTCTATACATTTTAAGCCCAAACAAGGTGTTAATCCGCGAGAATTACAAAGATATGTTGAGCATGCGGTTCATCGTCTGGCTGAAGAAGGTGAGATTACATTTCGACCGCCGACATCTCGTTATAAAAAACCTGACAATGTTTACAAAAGGCCTGGGGCAATTGATGAAAGCGACTACAAAGATTACTGGAGAAATTTTTTAGGCTTCTGGAAGATGGATAATCCTGAGATTGTCGATGAGTTTTGGGATTTTTTCTATGTACGTGATGAGGATACAGGGGAGGTCTTCGATGAAAGTTCTAAAATTAGTGGCCATATAATATATGAATGTTTGTTGTCCGGCGATTTTCCTGAGGATATCCCGCAAAAACTTGTAGGTGACATAAAGAAAGCTTCGGATGTTGCTGAAAGCTATCGCTATACAGTCATTAACGATGAAGGTCATGTGGTTTTAAGGAACACCTTGATCCTGGATGATGTTTTACAGCTTTATGAATTTTGTGACGCGTTTTTAACGCCAAGCGTTAAAGTTGCGCAGGAATTAGAATCTGCGCGTTATGCAGAGGAATGCGGTCCGTTAATATCACCCGGCGATTTGAGGGATGACTATTCCAGCGATCATTTGCGTCTTGCGGATCAGTTGGGGAATTTTGATGGCGTTGATCCGGAGCAAATGGTTGATAAGGGCCTGCTCGATATTTTGGCTCTGTATGGCAGGGGTGATAATGCGCAGTTGGCTTTTCTTCAGGTTGCCAGCCTTGCGCATGGAACGCTGACGGGTATTTTGCCGGATGGAACAGGGCATTTCCCAACATTAAAGCAGATTGCAGATAATTCCCAACCCGATCAAGCTACGGCACTGGCAAGCATTGCAGAAGATAATTTGGTAGAGCGCACGGGGGAACTATTCAGGCGATCCGTTACTTTTTTTGGCGATCCGAATTCTGACCTTCCCCTTCAGGAACAATTCAAAGAGGCTGCAATATCAACGGACAGGTTATTGCGCTATCAGCAAAAAATTGACGATATATGCAACCATTATATGCAAGATATAGAATTCTCAAGGCGTAGAGGTCATACCAGTGTGCTTGATCAAATAATAAATGAATCGCAATCACCTGCAGATCTATTATCAGAAGAGCGTAGCTACGCTCTACATTGCCTTACAAGACGTAAACGTTATGAACCTCAACACAGTGCGATTACTATTCTTAATGCACTGGAGGGGCGATCTGGTCGTGACTGTCTTTGGGTTGAGAACGGGCATGAGGAATCTGAAAGCAATTCAGATAAAAATGATTCCAAGCGTGATCCCGCCAATGCATTTACAAAAGAAACGCCTATGCCTGGTAATCTGGACGCCTTAAATTCATACATCTGGAGATGTTGCAAAGAAGACATTTTTGAAAAAGTTTCTATGTCAGAAGATGCGCCTAATTTTTTGCCTGATATACGCGCAAATATAGCTGTTCACGCCGGCCTTATCCCGCCACAACTGCCCCGTGATTTTGATAGAACGTCATATGTTACACGGCCTAAAGGATCGCCTTTCCCCAGGCCTGGTACAGATTTACCCGAGGAGCTATCCGATTTATTACCTCAAAGGCCTGCAGAGGATAACGAGAGAATACAGCTACCTGATCCATCCGTCATATGGGGCAGCAAAAGGGAACCTTCGTAGGGTATAAAATTTTTGTGAAAAGAAATGGCTCCCCGGGCCGGATTCGAACCAGCGACCAAGTGATTAACAGTCACCTGCTCTACCACTGAGCTACCGGGGAACGTGTGCGATGTTTGTATGCTCTCTTTCGAAAGCTGTCAACATCGTGAAGGCTTGGAGGCACGAGCCGGAATCGAACCGGCGTACAAGGATTTGCAATCCTCTGCATAGCCACTCTGCCATCGCGCCATATAAATCAGATTTACGCATTTACCAGCCTTTCCGGGAAAAATCCAACAAAACTTTATGGTTATGCGCTGCAGGAAAGCACTGGTCTGCACACGGCAAATCAGATAGATTAGGCGCATGAATTTTGAAGCCGCCCGCGAAAATATGGTCGATTGTCAGATAAGCCCGCTTGGGGTTGTCGATCGGGGTGTTTTAGACAGCTTTTTGACTGTCCCGCGTGAAAAGTTTGCAGCCCCTGGTCAGGAAGGTATCGCCTATTGTGATGAAGATCTTCCGCTTGGCGGCGGGCGCTATCTGATGGAGCCAAGCGTGCATGCACGGTTGTTACAACACGCTGCACCAAAACCAGAAGATATTGTTTTAGAAATCGGCAGTGGAGCAGGATACAGCACAGCCATCCTGTCTTCGCTTGTCTCAACGGTTTTTGCTCTTGAGAGTGATCAGGGCCTTCTGAGCCGGGCAGAGAGTATTTGGCAGGACCTGGAATATACCAATATTGTTTCTGTACAAGGTTCCTTAAGGGCCGGTTGCCCGGATCATGCGCCTTACAGCCTGATTTTCTTTAATGGCGCCATTTCCAATGTCCCTGAAGAGATTCTTGGGCAGCTCGATATTGGCGGGCGGATGATTGCCGTTTTATCTTCAAAGCCCGGACAGGATGCCGGAAAAGCGATGCTGATTGAATGTACGGGCCCTGGACAATTCTCTGATCGCACCCTATTTGATGCAAATATACCGTGTTTGCCGGACTTTGAGCCGCGTAAAGAGTTTGTTTTTTAGTTTAAAAAAGTTATATATCCTCTTGATATGAAATCTTATTTCTCAATTTTTCTAGGGCTTTTGCTTGTGTGTCTTGGGCCTTCTTCCGTGATGGCTGGCGCAAAGGACGATCCTGAGCCTCTTTTACAAGAAGTGCGCGAGATTCCGGTTGAAACCACCGAAGAGTCGATCAGCTATCTACAAGAACGCAGTATGCAGCTTTATCAGGATCTGCAAAAAGCCTATGAAACCAATCCTGAACTCAAAGCGGCACGCGCTGAATTAAAAGCCGTTGAAGAACAATTACCGCAGGCTTTGGCGGGCTTTCAACCAACCATTACAGGCTCTGCCGAAGCGCTTTATGAGGATGTGGAAACAAACGGGTCCACGAATAATTTTACGGCGTCTGATGATGATGGAGTCTCTAAGCAGGCAGGGGTGGATATCACGCAGCCGATCTTTCGCGGCGGGCGGACATTGGCGGCCACGCGGGCAGCTAATAATCTGATCACAGGACAGCAGGCCTCTTTGCGGGCGCTCGAACAGGATATTTTTGTCCGCGGGGCAACAGCCTATATGGATGTATTGCGCGATCAGGCGGTTGTGAATTTACGGATCAATAACCAGGCGCTAATCGCAAGACAGCTTGAGGCGACGCAGGACCGGTTCACGGTCGGGGAGTTAACCCGGACGGATGTATCTCAGGCGCAGGCACGGCTTGCAGGCGCGGATGCAGATTTAATTGAAGCGCGGGCAGATTTGCGGGAAAGCCAATCTCGTTATGAAAATATAATTGGCCAATGGCCGGCGGATAATCTGCTTTATCCGCGCACCAAGATTGTGGTGCCGCCTAATTTAGAAGAAATTCTGACTTTGGCGATCAACAAAAACCCGGAAATCGTCTCGTCCGAATATCTGGCGCTGGCGGCAGATGATAATGTCGATGAGATTTTTGGAGAGCTTTTGCCGACTTTAAATGCGGTCGGGACGTACGATAAATTTTACGATCCGGTCCCGAACAGTTTCGATGATCAGCAAAATATTTCAGCAGGTCTGCGGCTGAGTGTTCCGTTTTACCAGGCAGGTTCCGTTCAGTCCCGCGTGCGGGAGGCCCGGCAAACAGCCAATCAACGTATTATTGAAATTACAGAATCTAAACGTTCCATCCGCGCGCAGACGATTGCTGCCTGGGAAGCGCTTAAAGCCGCAGAAGCCCAGATCATTTCCCGCAAAGCGCAGGTGGAAGCTGCTGCGATTGCACGTGAAGGGGTCAATTACGAAACAGAGTTCGGCGAGCGTACGGTTCTAGATTCTCTGGATGCGGAGCAGGAATATCTGGATGCGCAGGTGGATCTGGTCACCGCGCGCCGGGATGAGGTCGTGGCACGCTTCGAACTGGTGGCCCTGATGGGGATGCTGAGCCCTGAAACACTGGCCTTTTCAACGTCTAGCACAGCGTTTGACTAAAAACTCCCGTTGATAAGTATGAGGACAGGTCAGATTCCCTCTTTGACAAGCCTTCTCGTATGAGTAAAACTCCAATGATAGTCTATTGATTCAATTTGATTCTTGCGGGCCTATGTCAGAGGAAACAGAAGAAGAACCATCCATCGAAGAGATTTTGGCATCCATTCGCCAGATTATATCTGATGATGACGAACCGCAGGAAGAAGCTGCGGCTGAACCTGCGCCGGAGCCTGAGCCAGAGCCGGAACCTGCGCCCGCACCAGAACCAGAACCAGAACCTGAGCCTGCCCCAGAGCCTGAACCGGAACCCGAAGAGGATGTTCTGGAATTAACGCCGGAAATGCAAGAGCCTGATGAGGATATTGAGATCGATATGCAAGAACCTGCTGCAGATGATGCAGTTCTCTCTGATGAAGCCAAAAGCGCAGCCTTGGCAAGTATGGCCAAGCTGGCCAGCTCCATGCCGGTTAACCGTAAGGAAGGCTATGACGGGGTAACGGTGGAAGATATTGTCCGCGAGCTGATGACCCCTGTGATCCGCGAATGGGCCGATAATCACCTTGGTGAGGTCGTGGAAGGCGTGGTCCAAAAAGAAATCTCAAAACTGACCCGCCGGGCACTGGATGAATAATTAGACTTTTTTGAAGAACTTAGCTAAAACCAAACCCGGCCAGCGCGCCGGGTTTTGACTTTGAGGAAAGAGATGCTGGATAAGACGTTCAATCCGAAAGATATAGAAGAAAAGCATTATACGGACTGGGAAGGCTCCGGTGCCTTTGCTGCGCATCCGGAAAGCAATAAAACCCCGTTTACGATCATGATGCCGCCGCCCAATGTCACGGGCAGCCTGCATATGGGGCATGCCCTGACGATGACGCTGCAGGATGTGATGACCCGCTATCAGCGTATGAACAGCAAAGATGCGCTCTGGATGCCGGGGACGGATCATGCCGGGATTGCAACGCAAATGGTGGTCGAGCGGCAACTGGCAGAAGCGGGAGAAAATCGCCGCGATATGGGCCGGGACAAATTCCTGGAGAAAGTCTGGCAATGGAAAGAAGAAAGCGGCGGGACAATCGTCCGTCAGCTTCGCCGCCTTGGAGCAACGCCGGACTGGCCGCGTGAACGCTTTACAATGGATGAAGGCCTGTCGCAGGCCGTTTTAAAAGTCTTTGTTGATCTGTATAAGGACGGGCTGATTTACCGCGACAAGCGACTTGTAAACTGGGACCCGAAATTCCAGACGGCGCTCTCTGATATCGAAGTCGAACATAAAGAAGTTAAAGGCAAGCTCTGGCATGTGGCGTACCCGCTTGAAGATGGGAGCGGGTCGATCAGTATTGCGACCACGCGTCCTGAAACAATTTTGGCAGATGGCGCCATTGCCGTTCACCCGGACGATGAAAAATATAAAGACCTTGTTGGCAAATGCGCGGTCGTGCCTGTCTGTAACCGGATCATCCCGATTATTGCCGATGAATATGTGCAGTCTGAATTTGGCTCCGGGGCGGTGAAGATCACCGCGGCGCATGACTATAACGATTTTGAAGTTTATCTACGGCATAAAGATACAACGGAAATCCCGCTCATTAACCTGATGACCCCGGACGGGCATATGAATGAAAACTGTCCGCCTGATTATGTTGGGCTGGATCGGTTTGAAGCGCGCAAAAAAATTGTCAAAGATTTAGATGAGCTCGAATATCTTGAAAAGGTTGAAGATCATGTCCATCAGGTCCCGTATGGAGACCGCTCGTGTGTGGTGATTGAACCTTATCTGACCGATCAGTGGTATGTAGATGCCAAAACTTTGGCAAAACCTGCGCTTGAGGCCGTGAAAACCGGCAAAACCGAATTCGTGCCAAAAAACTGGGAGAATACCTATTTTGACTGGCTGGAAAATATTCAGCCCTGGTGTATTTCACGCCAGCTTTGGTGGGGGCACCAGATCCCGGCCTGGTATGATGAAGAGGGCAAGGTCTATGTTGCGATGACCGAAGAAGAGGCGAAAGCGCAGGCCGGTGCAGATAAAACGCTCACGCGTGATGAAGATGTTCTGGATACATGGTTTTCCTCTGCACTCTGGCCGTTTTCAACCCTTGGCTGGCCGGACAAAACGCCCGAGCTTTCCAAATATTACCCGGGCGATGTTCTGATCACAGGCTTTGACATTATCTTTTTCTGGGTTGCGCGGATGATGATGATGGGCATTCATTTCATGGACGGCGAGGTACCGTTTAAGAAGGTCTATATCCATGCGCTTGTCCGCGACGGTAAGGGCCAGAAAATGTCTAAGTCCAAGGGTAACGTCATCGACCCGCTTGATATTATTGATCAGTACGGCGCGGATGCGTTGCGCTTTACGTTGCTGGCAATGGCGGCGCAGGGGCGGGACGTTAAAATGTCTGAAGAGCGCGTCGAAGGGTACCGCAATTTTGCAACCAAGCTTTGGAACGCGGCGCGCTATTGCGAGATGAATGATTGCCTTCCAAAGGAAGGCTTTGATCCGGCATCTGTCCAGGCGCCCCTCAACCAATGGATTATTCAAAGTGTTTCAGAGACTAAAACAGCCATCGATAAGGCTATGGAAGCGTATCGTTATAATGAAGCGGCCGGCGCGATTTACCAATTTATATGGGGTACGTTCTGTGACTGGTATCTGGAGTTTACCAAACCATTTCTACAAAGCGGTGATGAAGCCTTAAAAGAGGAAATCAAGGGCACAACCGGCTGGGTATTAGACCAGATTCTACTGCTGCTCAATCCGTTTATGCCTTATATCACCGAAGAATTATTTGCGCAGATTGCAAAGCGGGAAGAGGGCACGCGCCTCCTTTCTTCCGACTGGCCAGATTATAGTGCTTTATCAGTTGGTGAAAGCGCAATGGATGAAATCAGTTGGTTACAACGAATGATTTCTGAAATCCGGTCTTTGCGTGCGGATCTCAATGTCCCGGCTGGTGCAAATATAGACCTCCTGGTTCTAGAAGCATCCGATCAAACCAAAGAGCGTTTAAAACAATATGAACCTGCGCTCAGCCAGATGGCGCGATTAGCTTCTATTTCGACAGACGGAGAAGCCAAAAAAGGCGCCGTAAAATCGATTGTCGATGAAGCAACGATTGTTCTACCTGTTGCTGATCTGATTGATCTGGATAAAGAGCGTGCACGGCTGGCCAAGCAAATCGAAAAGCTTGAAAAAGATATTGAAGCGATCGATAAAAAACTCGGCAATGAGAAGTTTGTCGCCAATGCACCGGATGAAGTCGTCGCAGAGCAAAAAGAACGTAAGGCCGAAGCGCAGAATATTCGCGATAAACTCAGCGCAGCTTTAGAACAAATAAAAGCCGCTTAAAAGCGGCTTTTTAAATTTTGTCTTTTTAAGAAAGTCTATTCTTTCTTTTCGCCGCCCGAAGACAGAAAGTCACCGTATTTATTCTCAAACTTCTTGAGCTGGCCTTTTTCAACCACTTGCGCTGCGCCGCCCTGCCAGGCCGGGTGGGACAGGCTATCGACGTCAAGTTTCAGCACATCGCCTTCCTTGCCGTAGGTCGATTTGGTTTCGTATTCTGTACCATCGGTCAAAACCACTTTAATTGTGTGGTAATCCGGGTGAGTGTCGGCTTTCATCTTCGTAGCTCCTTGCAATAAATTCCGGCCCGTTTATAAGGGGCAAAACCCCAAAATGCAAGGATTATTGGTGTGAATTGGTGGCTGCCGCATAATTTTGAAGCCAAACGGGAAAATCTTAAACAACGTCAACGGGTTATCCGGGCTGTGCGAGCCTATTTTGACGGGCAGGGCTTTGAGGAAGTGGAAACACCAATCCTGCAGGTTTGCCCGGTTATGGATGCGCATATACGGGCTTTTGCCACAGATTTGCGTGGGGTAGACGGGCAGGTGGCCCGGACGATGTATCTGCATACCAGCCCTGAATTTGCGATGAAAAAGCTGATGGTGGCGGGGGTCGAGCGGCTTTATCAGATCTGCCACGTGTTTCGGAATTGTGAGGACTCCAAACGCCATAGCCCTGAGTTCACCATGATTGAATGGTACCGGACGCAGGCTGATTATACCGATATTATGAGAGATTGTGAAAATCTGCTGCGGGATGTGGCAACGGCCTGCAATATTTCACACTATAAATATAAAGACCTGTCCAGTGATCCGTTTGTTGATTTTGAACGGCTGACAGTCTGTAAAGCTTTTCAAGCATATGCAGATATCGATTTAGAAAAATATCTGGAAGATAAGGACGGCCTCCGAGAAGCTGTGTCTGCTCTGGGTTTACATACCGCTGAGGATGACGGATGGGATGATTTATTTTTCCGGGTCATGGATGCGAAAATTGAACCGTATCTGGGGGTAGGGCGTCCGACTTTTTTATGTGACTATCCGGTGTCTATGGCATCTTTGTCCCGCCGTAAAGCAGATGATCCGCGCTTTGCGGAACGTTTTGAGCTTTATGTTTGCGGGATTGAGCTTGCCAATGCGTTTTCAGAACTCACGGATGTAGAAGAACAGCGTACGCGCTTTACAGAAGAAATGAATCTCAAAGAAAAACTATATGGGGAGCGCTATCCGGTCGACGAAGATTTTCTGAACGCACTCACGTATGGTTTGCCTGAAAGCGGGGGGATCGCTCTTGGCCTCGATCGGCTTGTGATGTTATCCTGCGGCGTCGAAACTATTCAAGATATTCTCTGGGCAGACATACAAAAATGAAAAAACGTAGTATTGCCGGACTTTTTATAACTGCGGCCATGACCTTTAATAACGGAGTTGCTATGGCCGCACCTTCTGTTGATCTGGAATTAAAAACGCAGATTTCTATTTATAGAATTGCAACGGCCTCCATCAAGCTTAGAGAAACAATAGAAAATATTCTTACAGACAGCTCTATACATGAAAAATTCGTAGATCTCATAAGAATATCCCAAAATACCAAGGGTGATTTTTGGGCAAATCCTGAAAATAGACGCCAATTTGAAAATATTGTTTCTGAAATTGAAGATTCTAATGTGGCTTTCTTTGATGCCTCCGATCTTTATGCATTACAGGTTTCCGCCGAATTTTATATACGACATAATGCAGACAAATACGGGTTAAATGCGGATTTACTTTTAGCAGCAAGAGGATGTGTTCCAGGAGATGGGACGGGTTTCAACGATGCAGCATGTCACATATCAAGGCCGGAAGATTTTGAGCGCCAAGACTTTGCTCAAAAACCTAGAAATCTTCATTGCTGCTGAAAATATAATAAATTATTATAATTCTCTCTTTACATATTTTAAAAATGATGGTAAATGAATAGTCATGATTAAAGGCGCTCTAATTAATACTGGAATACCGGCAACTGGCAGCTTTGGGGGAACGTCCGCAACACCCGGATCGTCTTCACCAACGGAGAAAAGGCAGCCTGTAAAACCATCTGGACAAGTGCAGCAACCAAGATAGGTTTACGGATCATTCGCGGGGCAGGGATTGCGGGCCACGTTAATCGGGTATCCCGTGATCACGCTTTGGCGGTTTTCGTCTAAAACTACGCGCACTTCTAAATTTTCGACTTGTTGTTCAGCAACATGATAGCCGTTTCGTTCTTTGCGCCAGTTTAAATTGTCATTGGCAGCAATAAGCGAAATGGTTTCAATGACTTTTTCTACGCTCCAGTCTTCAGGGAATTCAGATTTGCAGGGCTTATTGGCGGTATGAAAATGTCCGCCGCCCGTTTCATCGCCATAGAGGATATGCGTGCGGCGCTCTGGTGTAATCACCACCGGCATAATACCTGCCTGCGGCTCCAGGGTTTGAGGCGTTTCAAGTCCTTCATAAATCAGAAATCCTGCGCAGAGCAGCAGGATAAAGACCATAGCGATAGACTTTTTCATTTTACTCCTGTTGTCATTACCGGGCTTGTCCCGGTAATCTATGGATTGCCGGAATAAATCCGGCAATGACATGTGTGGTTTTAGGCAGCTTGCGCGTTTGTGGCGCCAGCAACGGACGCGTCATAAATTTTATCAATCGCATTGCCAAGAGCCGCATTGAACTCTTCATCACTTTGCTGGGCGCGTAGATCATTGCTTAAGGCGCGGGAAAAACTGGCAATCATGCCTGCGTTTTCACTCAGGCGTTTACAGGCTTCTTCCAGATCATAACCGCCGGAAAGGGCAACCACGCGCACGATATTCGGGTGCGCTGCCAGGTCATCATAAAAGCCGGGTGTTTCCGGCAATGTGAGTTTGAGCATTACCTTTTGATCCGGACCAAGCGCATCAAGCTGCTTTTTAATTTCAGCCTTCATCACGTCTTCACAAGTCTGTTTGTCCGGACTGTTGATGGAGATTTCAGGTTCGATAATCGGTACCAAGCCTTTAGCTAGAATTTGTTTGCCAACCTCAAATTGCTGAGCCACAACAGCTGCAATGCCGTCTTGATTGGCTTCATGAATAACAGAACGCATTTTGGTACCGAAAATGCCTTTGGAGACTGCGCGGTCAAGAAGCACATCTAAATCCGGCATTGGTTTCATAAGTTGGGCGCCATTTTCTTCATCCGCAAGACCTTTATCGACTTTCAGAAAAGGAACAACCTTCAATTTATTCCAGAGATAGGTTGCCGTTGGTGTGCCATTAATTTCCCCATCCATGGTTTTTTCAAACAAAATTGCGCCGATGATTTTATCTCCTGTAAAAGAGGCAGAAGTGATAATCCGGCTGCGCATTTTATGGATTTCAGCGAACATTTCCTCTTCGCCGTTATATTCACTTTCTTCCACGCCATATTGAGCAAGTGCCTTGGGCGTCGATCCGCCGCTTTGATCGAGGGCTGCAATGAAGCCTTTACCGTCCTTAGCAATATTAAACATGTCTTGATTCATCATTTTAGTGTCACTTTTCTAATAATTTTTTACTGGAGGTTGCATAGACTGTATATCTTCCGGAGAAGCGCCTTCCGCCATCACTTCAGCAGCTATACACTGCATTTCATAATAACGTTTTGCGCTTTTAAATGCCTTGAATAAATCTACACCGCATTGCAACTCACTTGGATTAAATATTTTTAATCGCAAATATTGTAAATTTTTTCTCATAGTTACTCCTTTTTACTTTAATTTAGTTATGCAGCTTTGCTGTTTGACGAATATCCGACAACGTGCATCTTCACAGCTGTATCCAGCATGCGGTTTGAAAAACCCCATTCATTGTCATACCAGCTCATAACACGAACTAAATTACCACCGATAACTTTGGTTTCATTGACCGCAAAGATCGAAGAGAGCGGGTTATGGTTAAAATCACCTGAGACAAGCGGTTCATCATAAGACCCAAGTACGCCATCCATATCGCCGGACGCGGCGCCGAGAATGGCTTTATTCACTTCTTCAACAGTTGTTGGCTTTGACGTTGTGAATTTAAAATCAACAACTGAGACATTCGGGGTCGGCACGCGCATCGAGACACCGTCCAATTTTCCATTCAGTTCAGGCAGAACTTTGCCGACCGCTTTTGCAGCACCTGTTGAAGTCGGGATCATGTTAACCGCTGCTGCGCGGGCGCGGTGCAGATCTTTATGCATTGTATCGACGATGCGCTGATCGCCTGTATAAGAGTGAATGGTGGTCATGAATCCGCTTTCAATGCCGATCGCATCGTTCAAAGCCTTGGCAACAGGGGCAAGACAGTTTGTTGTGCAAGAAGCGTTCGAGACAATCTGGTGTTCGGGAGTCAGCATGTCTGAATTAACACCATAGACGACAGTAATATCTTCATCTGTCGCCGGGGCTGAAATAAGGACTTTCTTTGCGCCGGCTTGCAGGTGCATCGATGCTTTATCGCGCGCGGTGAAAATACCTGTACATTCCATGACAATATCAATATTCATCTCACCCCAGGGCAGGGCCGTCGGATCACGTTCCTGAATGACGTCTACCTTGTGCCCGTCAATGATAATTGTATCTTCGTCGATGGTTTCAACGGTTTTGTCGAACTTGCCATGTACCGAGTCATATTTTAACAGCAGCTTGTTGGTTTCAAGCGGGGCGAGGTCGTTAATGGCGACAAGCTCCAGATCACTGCGTCCACTTTCAAATAAGGCCCGGCAGACATTCCGTCCGATCCGCCCAAATCCATTAATAGCTATTCTAACTGTCATTTCTCTCTCCTATTTTCTTTTCTTATTTACGGCGTCTATAACGGCCTCTTTGGTAATTCCAAAATGTTTGTAGAGATCGCCTGCAGGGGCGCTTTCTCCAAAGGTGCTCATGCCGATAAATGCGCTATGGCCGCTGATGAAGGCATCCCAGGGCTGGCGTATGCCGGCTTCAATGGCAACCTTGATAGATTTGTTGCATAGAAGCGATTCAATATAAGCACCGTCTTGTTCCCAGAACAATTCCATGCAGGGGACTGAGACAACACGCACGCCATCGCCTAACTCTTCAGCAGCCTCCATCGCGATCTGCACTTCGGAGCCGGAAGCGAACAAGGTTACTTCAGGTTCATCGCCTGCACACTCTTCCAGGATATAGGCCCCTAAGGAAGATTTATTCACCGGGTCTGGGTCTTCCCGTAAAGTCGGCAGTCCCTGCCGGGTCAGTGCCAGAATGGATGGGGCGTTTTCTTTTTGAATGGCCAGTTGCCAGCACTCGGCTGTTTCAACACCATCGCATGGCCGAAAGACATACGTGTTTGGAATAGCGCGTAAGGCCGCCAGGTGTTCGATGGGCTGGTGTGTTGGCCCATCTTCGCCAAGCCCGATGGAATCATGCGTCATTACATGAATAACGCGTTGCTTCATGAGCGCGGCTAAACGGATTGCCGGGCGGGCATAATCTGCAAACTGAAGAAAGGTACCGGAATAAGGAATGAGGCCGCCATGCAGCGCCATGCCGTTCATGATCGCGGCCATACCGTGCTCACGCACGCCGTAATTAATGTAATTTCCGTTATAGTTTTTGGAATCAATAGAAGTAGAGGCTTCAACTTTTGTATTGTTAGAGCCTGTTAAATCTGCCGATCCGCCGATCAAAGCATCAATTCCAGGGACTAGCTTTTCAAGACACGCGCCGGAGGTTTGGCGTGTGGCCTTTTTGGGCTGTTCTTCTGCAAATGATTTTTTCAGTTCTGCCGTTATTTCTTCTAATTTGGAAAGATCAATCTCAGGGGCAAAAGATCCGTTTGACTGCCATTTGGAATAAGCGGGCTGATTGCGCTCGCTGACGGAACGCCACATAGAAAGAACATCTTCAGGAACTTCAAAAGGAGGATGATCCCATCCGAGATTTTCACGCGCGCCCGCAATTTCATCATCGCCGAGAGGCGCGCCGTGGGAGGAGGCTTTGCCTTCTTTTGTTGGGGCGCCAAAGCCGATTTTTGTCCGGCAGCATATCAAAGACGGTGCATCACTGTGCGCGGCTGCGTCAATAGCAGCTTCAATGTCTTCAAAATTATGCCCGTCAATCGTCTGGACATTCCAGCCATAGGCTTTGAAGCGGGTTGGAACATTTTCCGTGTAAGACAGGTCCGTTGATCCGTCGATGGTAATTCCATTTTGGTCGTACAGGACAATGAGTTTAGATAAGCCCAGATGTCCGGCCAGCGAACAGGCTTCATGGGAGATGCCTTCCATAAGATCACCATCTGAGGCGATCACATAAGTAAAGTGGTTTACTTTGTCATTGCCGTGCCGGGCGTTCAGAATACGCTCCGCCAAAGCAAATCCAACGGCAGTTGAAATACCTTGTCCCAAAGGTCCGGTTGTTGTTTCAATGCCTAAAGGCACATCCACTTCCGGGTGCCCGGCTGTTTTGGCGTGAAGCTGTCGGAAATTTTTAATTTCTTCCAACGTCATCTTGTCATAGCCGGTCAGGTAATTCAGCGCATATAAAAGCATCGAGCCATGACCTGCAGAGAGAATGAACCGGTCCCGGTCCGCCCAGTCCGGCGCCGCGGGGTTAAATTTCAGGAATTTGGAGTAAAGAACAGTAGCTACATCTGCCATGCCCATCGGCATACCCGGATGGCCTGAATTTGCTTTTTGGACGGCGTCCATCGACAGGGCACGGATTGCATTGGACATTTGTTTAAAATCAAGCGCCGGGGCAGGGGTTTCACTTTGGGCGGGCATGGCCGTTTGGCTTGGGGACATATCAACTCCATTCATGTTAAAAAATCGCCCCTACAATGCCTTGCGCGGGGCTTCAGGTCAATATTTGCGCACCGTTAAAAAAGCTGCGAAAAAATGATAGAGATTCCTTGACCTGATCTCTGGCAGGTCCATAATGACGATTATTTTCAAAATAAAAGAGGGGCAAAAATGAGCGCGGCAATTAAAAGATCACTTCAAGGATTATCTGAATCGATTGAAGTTTTGGATATGGCTGTTGTCGATGCAGCTTCAAAGCCTAAACCGGATCAGCGGGAATTATTCAGCGGTGGACAAAAAGCGGCCGCCTCAAATGCAAATGCCTCTAATGTCGAACAAATTAACTCAGCAGCTTTTGCAGCGCGTCTTGACCAAGCGATCGGCCGTGTAGAAGATATGCTGAAAACAGGACGGGCCTAAAAGGGATTTACAAGATATGGCTGAAGTAACGCTACGTATTAATGGACGCAATTACGGTCTGGCCTGTGATGACGGGCAGGAAGAGCGTGTAAAAGCGCTCGGAGCCTATGTGGATCAGCGTGTAAAGGAAATTGCTCAGGCCGGCATGGCCAGCTCTGAGTCACATCTGATGTTCTTGCTCTCCATTATTCTGGCCGATGAGGTCTTTGAACTCAAAGACGGGCTAGCAGCTGCCAATGGAAATGCCAGATCTGAGCCGCTTGGTCTGCAAATGACCGAAGCTGAAGAGGCTGAAATCGTTCAAACTATTGATAATCTGGCCGCCCGCATAGATTCCATTGCAGGAAATATCGGAAAACTGTAAAATAGATATATTGAAGGTGCTACTGCGGTTTGCGTGACAGGTCTATATTCGTGAGGCCGATGCAATTTGCATGAGGGAGCTACCACTGTCCGGCTCGTGGGCCGGTTATGCGGCGCCCACCTGGTTTTTCCGGGCTTCATGCGAATAAGAATTCTGCACGATCCTCGCGGTACCCTTCTTTTTCATTTCATGACTGAAACGCTTTCCAAAGAAACAATCCGTGACCAGGCCAAGTTCCATCGGGACCGGATAGAAGTCTTGCCTGAAATGGGCGAGCAGGCAGCTGCGCAGTTTGCAGCGTTTTTAAAGGAGATTGATAAAAATAAGATCATTGCCGGTTACTGGCCCAAAGATAAAGAATTTGATGTCCGGCCCTGTCTGGATGAAGCCATGCAGGCGGGGTTTCAAATATGTTTGCCAAAAACAAACGGGAAAGCTGAGCCTTTAGATTTTATAAGCTGGGATGGGCAAGAAGTGCTCACGCCTGGAAAGCACGGCATTATGGAACCGCCTGGAGAGAATAGCGTCGATCCGGATGTTTTATTAATCCCGCTTTTGGCCTTTGACCGCCGCGGTTACCGGATGGGCTATGGCGGCGGGCATTATGATTCAACGCTTCAATCTTTAAGAGCGCAGAAAGACATTCTTGCAATCGGGGTTGGCTACGCCGCGCAGGCCGTGCTATTTAATTTGCCGATAGAAGAACATGACCAAAAGCTCGATTATATTCTGACTGAAAACGAGCTGAGAAAAACAGACTAGAAAGCAGGTTTTCTTGAAACTCCTCTTTATCGGTGATGTGTTCGGGCGTTCCGGCCGCGAAGCACTGCAGACTTATTTGCCTGATCTTAAAGACTCTCTTCAGCCCGATGCCATTATCGTGAACGGTGATAATGCAGCGCACGGGCGGGGAATTACCCGTAAAATCTGCGATGAATTTTTTAATCTCGGCGTGGATTGCATTACAGGCGGGGATCATATCTGGGATCAAAATGAAATCATTGCTTACATAGATCAGGAAAAACGCCTGATCCGCCCGGCCAATTATGCACAAAGTACGCCGGGGATGGGAGTTTGGGAAAAGACTTTTTCTGACGGACGGCAGCTGACGGTCATTCATCTGCAGGGCCAGATTTTTATGAAGGAAACGGACAGCGCTTTTTGGGCGGTGAATAAAATTTTGGAAAGCTATAAGATCGGTTCGAACAAAACCATCTTTGTTGATTTTCACTGTGAAGCGACATCTGAAAAAGTCGCGATGGGGCATTTCCTGGATGGGCGTGTGAGTGCCGTGATTGGAACACATACCCATGTGCCGACGGCAGATGCTTACATTCTGGATGGTGGGACGGCCTATCAAAGTGATGCAGGTATGACGGGTGATTATAAAAGCGTCATTGGCGCGCGTATTGATGATTCCATGTACCGTTTTACAACCAAAATGCCACGGCCTTTGGTGCCTGCAGAAGGAGAAGCGACATTATGCGGAGCGTTTGTTGTGATAGATGATAAAACCGGACTTGCCGTTTCCGTAGACCCCGTGCGCCGCGGGCCCTTCTTGCCAGAAGCAATGCCGCCTGTCTAAAATAGGGCAAAGGAGTATTTTATGGCAGGACATTCCAAATGGGCGAATATTCAACACCGTAAAGGCCGCCAGGATGCCAAGCGTGCAAAAATATTTACCAAGGTTGGGCGTGAGATAATTGTTGCGGCAAAACTTGGCGGCTCTGATCCAGAAATGAATCCACGCTTACGGCTTGCGGTTCAAAAGGCGCGCGGCGTAAATATGCCGAACGATAAAATCAAAAAAGCAATCCAGACCGGGGCAGGCGGCACAGATGGCGCTGAGTATGAAGAAATTCGCTATGAAGGATACGGCCCAGGCGGCGTGGCTGTCATTGTTGAAGCACTAACAGATAACCGAAACCGTACAGTCGGTGAAGTACGCTTGGCTTTCACAAAAGTAAATGGGTCTCTTGGGGAAACAGGCGCTGTTACTTTTATGTTCGACCAGGTTGGAGAGATTATTTATCCGGCCGATAAGGCCTCTGCTGATGAAATGTTTGAAGCAGCCGTAGAAGCAGGCGCTGAAAATTGTGAAAGTGGAGATGACATTCACGAAATTACCTGCGCAACCGATGATCTGGCTCAGGTACGTGATGCATTAGAGGCAAAATTAGGGGAGGCCGAAAAATCCGGTTTTGTCTGGCGGGCCAATACAGGTACGGAAGTTGACGAAGCAACAGCAGAATCGATTTTAAAACTGATCGACATGCTTGAAGATAATGATGACGTACAGGCTGTCTATACGAATTTCGAGGCCAGCGATGAGATCCTCGAAAAACTGGCGGGATAATTATTGTGCCTGATTTTCACTATGAGGATTCCAGGCTTGCGCAAATTTACGATTATGACAGCCCCTGGTCGGAGGATCGCGATTTTTACCTGTCGCTGGCAAAAGGCGATTCTTTACACATTCTGGATATAGGTTGTGGCACTGGCCTGTTGAGCAATGCCTATGCCAGGGCCGGCCATAAAGTTACAGCCGTTGATCCTTGTGCGGCCATGCTGGATGTTGGGCGTCAAAAGGAATGTGGTTCAGATATAGACTGGGTTTTATCGACAGCGCAGGATTTCAGGTCTCCTGATGTATTTGATTTAATTGTTATGACCGGGAATGTTTTTCAGGTTTATCTGACACAAGAAGATATTCTTAATGTTTTCAAAACAATTAAAGCCCACATCAAACTTGGTGGTATGATCGTATTTGAAACAAGAAACCCGGAGATAGGCTGGAAAAACATCTGGAACTATAAAATGGATTTTGACACACCGTTTGGCTGTGTCCATGAAACGCGCACATTTGAAAGCATGGAAGATGGTATAATGAGCTTCAGATTGGATTACGTTTTTCCGAAGGACCAGGTGACCTCTAACAGCAAAATAAAATTCTGGACTCGCAAAGAGATAGAAAATGCGTTCTCAAAAGCAGGATTAGAATTGAGTGTGCTTTGGGGTGATTGGCGTGGCGCCAATTTTAAACCGGACAGATCGAAATATATGATTTTTTGTTTAAAGGGATAAAACTCAGTAATGAAAATTCTTGGCATAGATCCGGGTCTTGTGAAAACCGGTTGGGGAATCCTTGAGGCGGAAGATAATCGCCTGACCTATATCGCTTCTGGTTTAATCAAGCCAAACTCAAATCAGGAAATGGCCCAGCGGCTCCAAGAGATTGACGAAGGCCTTCAAAAAATTATCACGGAATTTGATCCGGGCTGCGCAGCGATTGAAGAAACCTTTGTGAATAAAAATCCAGCCAGTGCACTTAAGCTTGGTCTGGCCCGAGGGGTTGCGATGGCTTGTCCTGCGCGGTTAGGCCTACGCGTTGGAGAATATCCTGCCAATCTGGTGAAAAAATCCGTTGTCGGAGCAGGGAAGGCCTCCAAAGATCAGGTGGGGGTGATGATCAAAACGCTTTTACCGGCCTGCGGCGATCTCTCAGAAGATGAAGCAGACGCCCTTGCCGTTGCCATCACTCACGCCCATCACCGTGAAAGCGCGCTTAAGTTTGGAGGAAAGCTCTCCGGTGCAATCAGAGGATGATCTTTTCCTTGGACTATTTTGTTTAAATCAATTCCAAGAATCTCAGCTATCACTCCAGCTTCGCACCAATTTTTTTGAACCATTTCTACTGTTAAAGGTCTTGTAAACTGATCAATCATAACAATTTCTTTTTGCTCCCCGTTGGTTTGACGGAGCATGAAGTTGCAACTCCAAAAATCAAGAATTGGACTAATAAATTTTCTTTCATCGGGAGTGCTGTATATATATTGCAATATAACATGTTCTTGAGTAGCAATAAGTGCGGATATCAAATCGGGTATCTGACTTTTGATTTCTTCTACTATTTTTTTTCTTTCTGCTAGCGTCGCTTCGTAAGAACGATCTTCTGAAAAACCTTTGTAAGCAATTATCAATTGGTCTGTGATTTGCGATTCAGGCGTATCTTCTGAGAGAGGTTCAAGACGTTCCATAACAATAAAGATACCGTCTTCCAGATTTTCTATAGTTATTGTTTTGGGTAACGATGTACGAGCGGCTGTTAACTGAGCGCTCATACAAAATTCTGCAAAAGCTTTTTCTGAATATTGATGATTTCCAGAAGAGAGTTTTAAAATATACTTTCCACAAGGACTGATATGGATGTGACCTTTGTATTCCATTTCTTCCCATTCAAAACGCTCTGTAATCAAAGCTTTGAATTCTGTAGTTGTCATACCCTGTGTTTTTCCGGATATTTGGACAAAGTCGGTATCTGTGCCGAAACTAAAAGCTTTTGATAACATATCTAAGCTAGTAGCAATGTTTTTTAATTATGACAATAAATAAATCAGATATTACAAGTAATTTCTATAGCCCTTACCTTAGTTTTGTTCTAGTATTGTTCTTATGATTGGGAAGCTTTCCGGGATTTTAGATAAAACGGCGCAGGATCATCTTCTTTTAGATGTAAATGGTGTGGGTTACCTGGTGCAATGTTCGCCGGTAACGCTCTCCAGATGCGGACAGAAGGGGGATCAGATATCCCTTTTAATTGATACCCATGTCCGGGAAGACGCGCTTACGCTGTTCGGGTTTTTAGAAGAGGTCGAGCAGCACTGGTTCCGACTCCTTTACAGCGTGCAGGGTGTGGGGCCGAAGGCCGCTATGGCGATTTTAGGCGCCTGTCCGCCGGACCAGCTTGGGTTTGCAATCGCTTCCGGGGATAAAGCCGCGCTGACACGCGCAGATGGGGTCGGACCAAAACTGGCTGCACGTATTCTAACAGAACTCAAAGACAAGGCCGGGAAGATGGACTTATCCCCAGCGCCTGTGGATGGAGCTGTGAGCAAAGCTGTGAACGATAGTGGAATTCATAAAGATGCGGTGTCGGCCCTTATCAATCTGGGCTATGGTCGCTCCGATGCCTATCAGGCGGTTCTGAAAGTCCAGAATGAATCGAATGACAATCTCTCCGAACTGATTAGACTGGCGCTCAAGGAGTTAAGCGCATGAGCAATCCAGCCCTTCAGCCTGAAAAATTACATGAAGAGCAAATCGAGGAAGGCTCCCTACGGCCACTTAAGCTCGAAGAATTCATCGGCCAGCGAGCCGTACGGGATAATCTGCGTGTTTTTATTGAAGCGGCCCGCGCGCGTCAGGATGCAATGGATCATGTGCTTCTATTTGGTCCACCGGGGCTCGGTAAAACGACGCTTGCGCAGATTATTGCAAAAGAACTTGGTGTCGGATTTCGCGCCACAAGTGGGCCTGTGATTTCAAAGGCAGGCGATCTCGCTGCAATCCTGACAAACCTGCAGGCACATGATGTTTTGTTCATCGATGAAATTCACCGCCTCAATCCAGCCGTGGAAGAAATTTTGTATCCTGCGATGGAAGACCGGAAGCTGGATCTGATTATTGGCGAAGGGCCTGCGGCTCGTTCCGTGCAAATTGACCTGCCGCCTTTTACGTTGATCGGTGCTACGACCCGCAGCGGGCTTTTGACGGGGCCTTTGCGCGATCGGTTTGGCATTCCGCTTAGGCTTGATTTTTATGAGCTGGATGAGTTGACGCTTATTGTTAAGCGATCTGCCTCTTTGCTGGAGATGTCTCTCACCGAAGACGGCGCAGAAGAAATTGCAAAGCGCTCGCGCGGAACGCCGCGTATTGCAGGGCGCCTCACAAGACGCGTGCGCGATTTTGCTCATGTTGAAAAAGCAGGGCAGGTAGATTCCAAAACTGCCGATGCGGCGCTTCAGCGCCTGGATGTGGATGGGTCCGGGCTCGATATGATGGACCGCCGCTATTTACGATCCATCATTGATAATTACGGCGGCGGGCCCGTGGGCGTTGAAACCATTGCCGCCGCGCTGTCTGAACAGCGTGATGTGATTGAAGATATTATTGAACCTTACCTCATCCAGCAGGGCTTTATTCAGCGCACCCCGCGCGGGCGTGTCATTGCTTCCAAAGGCTACACATATTTTGGCCTTGAGCCTGTTCAAAAGGATCAGAATGATTTATTTTCTGATCCGTCATGAAGCACAACATAGATTTCCGCGTTTATTATGAAGACACAGATGCGGGCGGGATTATGTATCACGCCAGCTTTATCCGTTTTTGTGAACGGGGCCGGACGGAGTTTCTGCGTGACCTGGAATTAAGCTGCTCTTTTCTGGATGAAGAGCATGGTATTTTGTTCGTCATCCGCCATCTGGAAGCGGATTACTTTAAATCGGCAAAACTGGATGATCTGCTGACCGTTGAAACAGGCATAAAAGAGCTAAAAAATTCGTCTTTTATTATGGAGCAGTCTATCTTTTGCCAAGATTCCGTGCTTTTCTCTATGACGGTCACCGTGGTGTGCGTCGATAAGGCCGGAAAACCGGTGCGTGTGCCCGAAATGATCCGGGACAAATTTAAGGATTATGTTTAAAGGATAGGTAGAGATGCAGGATATACCGAACAGAGCCGTGGAAGCCGCAGCGGTCGGCACATCTTATACAGGTGATTTGAGCATGTGGGGGCTGTTTATGATGGCCGACCCGGTGGTGAAAACCGTCATGATCATGCTTGTCCTGGCGTCTGTGTGGTGCTGGGCGATTATCTTTGAAAAAAAGGCCACGCTTGGCAAGCTCAACCGCCGGGCCAATAAATTTGAAGATGCTTTCTGGTCGGGGGAACCGCTCGATAAGCTCTATCAAAGGATTAAGAAAGGGCCGCAAGACCCTATGTTAAAAACATTTTCCGCAGGTATGGAAGAATGGCAAAACACTATCTCTGAAGGCATTCCGGACCGGGAAAGCATGCAGGCCTCTTTGCGGCAACGCGTTGAACGCGCCATGTCCAATATGATCAACACCGAAATGAACCGGCTTGAAAAAGGCATGACCTTTCTGGCCACGGTCGGCTCGACCGCGCCTTTTATCGGGCTTTTCGGTACAGTTTGGGGGATCATGAATTCTTTTACCGCGATCGCCCAAAGCAATAACACCTCTCTGGCCGTTGTCGCCCCAGGCATGGCCGAAGCGCTTTTTGCAACGGCTTTAGGGCTTGTGGCGGCAATTCCGGCCGTGGTGGCTTATAACGGCTATAGTAACCAGCTCTCACGCTATGCAGGCCGTCTGGATATGTTTATCGCCGATTTCTCGGCCATTCTCTCACGCCATCTGGAATCGCAGGACCGGAACGGCGGCAAGGGTAAAAAGGCAGCGTAAGAATGGGCATTCAACTCGATATGGATGGACGTCAGCGCGGGCCCGGACGGGGCCGTAACAGCCGCCGCCCGATGGCGGAAATTAACGTCACGCCCTTCGTTGATGTGATGTTGGTCTTACTGATTGTTTTTATGGTAACTGCGCCGTTATTAACAGCAGGGGTGCCAATCGACCTTCCTGACTCACAGGCCAAGGCGATCCAGGAGGAAGACAACAAACCTCTCGAAGTCTCTATTGACGGGGATGGCCAAATCTTTGTCGGTGAGCAGGAAGTCACGCGTGAGCGTTTAGTCAATCTTTTGACCTCTATTACAGGCGATAATCAGGAGCGGCGCATTTTTATCCGCGCCGATCAGGGCCTTGATTATGGTGATGTGATGGGGGTTCTCGGGGATATCAACGGGGCGGGTTTTCGTAAAGTTGCCCTGATTTCGAACCCAAAATAGCCATAAATCAAAACCACAATGTCATTCCTGCGCAAGCAGGAATCTGGTAATTTTTGGCAACCCGATCCCGGCTTTCGCCGGGATGACAAATAAGGTTATATAGAAAAGATGAACACGGCCGTTCTTTCCAGACACCAACAGGTTTCTTCCGGCTCTTTGAGCGGAGGCATGATTGCATCGCTTGTGTTTCACGGCTTTGTGATTGGGTTGATGATTTTCGGCCTGCCACATATTCATAAACCGCCGCCGATTCCCGAAACGGCCATCTCTATTGAAATTCTGGATATCGCTGAAGAACGTCAAAGCCCCAATCCGCCGGTTGATGCGCCCCAGCCTAAAGAACCACCAAAGCCCGAAGAGCTGATCGCCAAGAAACAGGAACTGCCCAAAGCGCCGCCTAAGGTAGAAGCAAAAGAACCGCCAAAGGCTGTTCCCGTGAAAGCGCCTGAACCGCCAAAGAAAGTGGTCAAACCAAAACCGAAAGTGCCGCCACCGCCAACTGAGGCTTTAAAAGAACCTGAACCGGAGCCTGAACCGGAACCTGTCAAAGAAGAAGAGAGCGCTCCCGAACAGGATCAGTTTGCATCTCTCCTGCGTAATTTACAGGAGGCCGAAGCCCAGCCCGATGTACCGGATATTAATCCCGAAGCTCAAAATCCGGCGCCATCGCCGTTAGCAAAATTTTCCCAGCAACTCACCATGAGTGAATTTGATGCGCTGCGCATGCAGCTTTCCCGTTGCTGGAGCATTCAGGCCGGTGCACGCTATGCCGAAGATCTGGTGGTTGAGGTACGCCTTTCTGTTGGGCCTGATAAACGCGTTATTCGTTCAGGCGTAGTTGACCAGGGACGTTATAACAGCGATAGTTTCTTCCGGGCTGCTGCAGACAGTGCCATTCGGGCCGTCCACTCACCCATGTGTGATCCTTTAATTCTGCCTGATGGTAAATATGAAGTCTGGAAACAAATGGTCATTAACTTCGACCCGAGAGAAATGCTGTAAAGCCAATAGAGGAAAAGTAATGAGATATATTTTAGCGTTTTGTGTTTTAATCTTTGCGGCGATGCCTGCCCGGGCGCAGCTTCAGGTGGATGTCACCAAGGGGACAGTGCAGGCTTTGCCGATTGCGGTCAGCCCGTTTCATGCACAGCGCCCAGAGTTTAATGATCTCGCCCGTGATATTCCCGATATCATTACAAATAACCTGCGCAGTTCCGGCCTGTTTGCACCGCTTAATCCAGGCGCGTTTATTCAGGACTCAGCTTCTATTCATGCAGACGGTCCGCGCTTTGCCGAATGGCGGGCGATTAATGCACAAGCTCTGGTGAGTGGCTCTGTGACGCAGGCACCGGACGGACGTACACGCGTTGAGTTCCGTTTATGGGATGTGATGACCCAGCAGCAAATGTCCGGCATGGCCTATATGACCACGCCACAAAACTGGCGCCGCATCGCGCATATTATTTCAGATGATGTCTATAAGCGTATTACAGGTGAGGATGGGTATTTTGACACCCGTATCGTTTATATTGCTGAATACGGCCCGGCAACGCAGCGTGTGAAACGTCTGGCAATTATGGATCAGGACGGCGCCAATAACCGCTATCTGACCGATGAGCGCACGCTTGTTTTAACGCCGCGTTTTTCACCGACCGCGCAGGAAATTACCTATATGTCCTATCGCGGTGGAAGTCCGCGCGTCTATCTTTACAACATTGATACAGGCCGGCAGGAGCTTTTGGGCAATTTTCCAAACATGACTTTTGCGCCGCGTTTTTCACCGGATGGCAACCGCGTCATTATGAGCATGTCCAGCCGGGGCAATACCGATATCTATGAACTTGATCTGCGCACGCGTAAACCGCGGCGTTTAACATCACATACCGGCATTGATACGGCGCCGTCTTATGCGCCGGATGGGCGTCAACTGGTCTTTGAAAGTGACCGGGGCGGGCAGCAGCAGCTTTATGTGATGGATAGTAACGGGCAGAATGTCCGCCGGATTTCATTTGGAAGCGGGCGCTATGCGAACCCTGTCTGGTCGCCGCGCGGCGATCTGATCGCCTTTATCAAGATGCAGCAGGGACAGTTCTTTATTGGGGTGATGCGCCCCGACGGGCAGGGCGAGCGCCTGATCACGGGTGGACGTCATGTTGAAGGGCCAAGCTGGTCTCCGAACGGGCGCGTGCTGACCTATTTTAAGGAAGAAGTCACTGCGGGTGGAACGGGACGTCAGTCCAAGCTCTATACCATCGATATCACAGGCTATAATGAGCGGCTTTTGCCAACACCGCGCGATGGCTCTGATCCTGCCTGGTCGCCGATAAACCCATGAATTTAGTCGTTTTTATATACGCATCTCTCATTTTGTTCTCGATGAGTGTGTTGCCTTTATTTATGAAACAGCTTTCTCAAGCTTTTTCAGATATGCAGGTTTTATTTATAATTTCGTTATTACTTACCCTGGTATCGCTGACTTTCTTGTTAATTCGGGGTGAGTTTAGCGGGGTGATTGAAGTCACCTTATCCAGGAAATATTTTGCTTTTTTAATCCTTGTTGTAGCGTTTTTAATGTTTTTAGATACATGGCCCTATATTAAAGCCCTTCAGGCGGGTGCGGATGTCAGTATTTTATTAAGTTATGTACGAGCCGGTGGTACATTATTCACTGCTTTGTTGGGAGTATATATTTTAGGAGAGAAGCTGACGCCACACCAGTGGGTTGGGATTTTATTATGTGTCTGCGGAATAGTCTTGATATTACTTTTCAAACATCCTGAAAAGCTCTAATGACTCTCTTATAAACTTCTCGTTTAAATGGCACGATCAGGTCAAGCGTGCCTTTCAGGTCAATCCATTGCCACTGTGAAAATTCAGGGTGGTCATCCGCATCTAAAATGATATCGCTATCCTCGCCTGTAAAGCGCATGGCAATCCAGCTTTGCACCTGTCCGATATAAGGTTTGCCCCAGATTTTTTGCAAACGCGGTCGGATATCCAAAGGTGTGTCATATGTTATCTTTTCAGAGTGAATGCGGATCAGTTCTGCTTTATCGGTGCCGGTTTCTTCTTTCAGCTCACGTAAAGCTGCAATCATAAGGTCTTCATCTGGATCAATGCCACCTTGTGGCATTTGCCAGGCGCCGGGTGTATCAATGCGCTCACCGATAAAGACATGGCCTTGCGCGTTAAAGAGCGCAATCCCAACGCAGGGGCGGTAGAGCGACAGGTCAGTCATTATGCTTTAAAAGGGCGGAAACTGGGACAAGTTGAAGTGATTTATTTTCAAGCGTATTGGTCCAGTTTTGAACTTTTGCAAAAGTGAGCGGTGTCAGCGGTGTCATGATCATTGCTTGACCAAACTTAGTCGCCAGGTTTTCCGCCTGTTTGAGTTTCATCTCAATCATATCAGGCGCTTCCATTGGGTCTATAAGGACATTAACCTGAGCAAACGGATATTGATTTTCAAGCGCAAGCGGCGTTCCCCAAAAGGCTCTGTCAATACGCCCATCAACGAAACCAAGACCGCGTCCAAAAACCTGGCGCAGGATTGGGTTAACCATCGGATCAACATTTGTATAGGCGTGATCCGGGTATGAAATGAGCCCGGGATAGCCTTGCATAATGGAGAGTATATCCAAAAGACGGGAGGCATTTTGTTCCAGGCTGGCATTTAATAAAAGTGTCGCCGGACCAGGATCAGGGTTTGGATAATTTTCATTTTGAAGCGGCAAGTGCAGCCAGATTTCTTTACCAGACTCTCTCGCGGCCTGTGCCTGCATGGTGATCACATCGGCATAAGGACTAAAAGCGAGGGTGATATCTTCGGGAAGATCTGTGATTGCTTTTTCAGTAAGTGTTTTAGCCAGACCGGCATTCATAAAAATAACAGCCACTGCGCTGCGTCCGGGCAGGAGTGTCACAGGGCGTCTATAAAACTCAAATGGGGTTTGTCCGGTTGTTAAATCGGCGCGCGGAACCAGGCGGCCATCTATTTCTTCCGCCAGTCTTTCATTTAAAGGTGTTTGTGCTTCCTGCGGCGCTTGTGCAGCAGCGCTAGCTGCAGCCTTACTTTCAATCAAAACTGCTTTACTTGGCATCTGGCTTTGAAGCAGGGTTTTTGTTTCATCAGCGCGCAAGCCCATCCAGCCGATCAGGAGCAAGAGCACAACGCCCCATCCGATCGCCCCCTGACCGAACGCGGTCATTGAAAAAGGAAAGGGCAGGGATTTTGGAAGAGCAATCATATAAATTTAAGGGTTGAGATTAAGCGTTGCCCCGTACATAGAAACGCCGCGCAGAAGATCGATTGCGCGTGAAAGCTGATAATCAATCGGTTCATCTTCTTTTTCATTATCGTCTTCACCGCTTTCACCGTCATCTTTATCAAGGGCGCCGCGTAAATCACCTTCGCGCATCCGCCGGACAGCGATCTCTTCAATCTTGGCAGGTTCGACTTCGATATCGGGCTCAATCCCTTTGGCCTGAATGGAGCGCCCGGACGGGGTGTAATAACGCGCCGTGGTAAGACGCATCGCGCCATGACCGGGAAGCGGGATAACCGTTTGCACAGAGCCTTTCCCGAATGATTTTGTCCCAAGCAAAATACCGCGGCGGTGATCCTGAAGAGCGCCGGCGACAATTTCGGACGCCGATGCCGATCCGCCATTGATAAGAACGACAATCGGTTTACCGCCCGTGACGTCTCCCTTGGTGGCATTATCGCGTTTGGTGTCTTCTTCATTGCGCCCGCGTGTAGAAACGATTTCGCCCTGATCTAAGAAGAGATCGGAAACAGCAATGGCCTGGTCCAAAAGCCCGCCCGGATTATTACGCAGATCGAGTACATACCCTGAAAGCTTTTCACCAACATCTTTTTGAATCTCATCAATTGCTTTTTTAACACCTGTTTCCGTGTTCTGGTTAAAAGTGGTAATCCGGATATAGCCGATATCTTCTTCTTCAATACGGTGACGGACAGATTTAATACGGATGATATCCCGGGTAATTTCAATCTCAATCGGCTCATCCGCGCCTTCGCGGGCCACCGTGATTTTAATTTTAGTCCCGACCCTGCCGCGCATCTTGTCCACGGCTTCGCTAAGGTTCAGGCCCATCACAGGCTCATCATCCAGATGAGTGATGTAGTCTCCGGCTTCAACACCAGCGCGAAAAGCGGGCGTATCGTCAATCGGTGAAACAACTTTAACGAAACCATTTTCCATGGTGACTTCGATTCCAAGCCCGCCAAATTCGCCTTTAGTCTGGACTTGCATATCCGCATAATCATCATCATCGAGATAAGAAGAATGCGGGTCGAGAGAGATCAGCATGCCGTTGATCGCTGTTTCAATCAGCTCTTCATCGGTCACAGGTTCAACATATTGCGCACGCACGCGCTCAAACACATCGCCGAATAAATTCAGCTGGCGATACGTATCCAGATCATCATGGTTCTTTTGTTTTTCTTCTCCGGCAGGTGCGGTGCGGTCTTCCTGTGCAAAAGCAAATGGCGGAACCGCTATCAGACAAAGAAAGATAAAAACAGGATATAAAATTTTATGCGTCATGTTGGTTTCACATTTAAGAGGACGCTAAAAAAGGGTCCGGGTTAATGGGCTTGCCTTTATAGCGCAGTTCATAATAAAGCTGCGGCTGTCTTTCTGAAGGCATAATGCCGACAGCCTCGCCGGAGACAATCTCGCGGCCTTCTACTGTATCAATTCTGCCCAATCCTGCAAGCAGGCTGTGATAGCCTTTTTGATGTTCTATGATGATAATTTGACCATAATTCCGAAAAGGGCCTGCATAGCGCACCGTTCCGGCCAAAGGCGCGGTGACAATTCCGCCCCGTCGTCCCTGAATACGCAGGCCCTGGCTGGGCGCGCCGATATTATCTTTATCCCCAAAGCGCACCTGGATAGCACCTGAAACCGGCATTTTGAGTTTGGACAGACGCGGCAGGTTTTTTGGATTTTGGGGTATTTTGCGTGGAGCTGGAGTTGCCTGCCTGTTTTCATAGCGATCAAGCTTATTCACGAGATCTTTCAGGTTGTCCGCCCTCTTTGATATCTGGGCGATTTCGGCCCTGGTTTTGTTGATATTGGTTTCCGTGCGGGCATAAAGCTTTTCGCGTTTTTGAAGCAGACCTTCCAATTCAGCTTGTTCTTTTTTGAGTTGTGCAGCCGTTCTTTGCGCCTGCATTTTCTGGCGTTCTAAACTGTCAATCAATTCGGACAGGCGGCCAAGATCATTCTTTAATTGTTCTGCCCGGCCATAAAGCCGGGGCAGGGTGCTTTCAAGCACAAGGGCGCTTTGGGCTGTTTCAAGGGGCGCGCCCGGTTTCATAATAACAGCCTCAGGCGGCACGCGGCCAAGCCGCGAGAGCGCAAGCACAAGCTGACCCAGAGATTTTTCATCTTCGCCAAGACGTTTTTGAATTTGAGTTTTTTCCAGCTCGTTACGTTTTATCTGCGTTTCAAGAGCAACAAGCGTGCTTTCGCTTTTGCGGACCTTGGTGCTGAGGCGCACGGCGCGCTGCCGCGTATCTTTGAGCGTGCCCTTGATGGATTTCATATCCTTTTCAAGCGCCTGCTTTTCGGCCTCTTTGCTCTGAAGCTCCTGCTTGGTTTCGGCAACAGGATGCTGGCCGGGCACAGGGGCCGTTTCCGCCTGCGCAGAGAGCGGGAGAATAAAAACAAAAAGGAGGGCAATTAAACGCATCTTAATCCCTGTGATATGGGTGGCCGGCCAAAATCTGTTCGGCCCGGTATATCTGTTCTACCAGCATCAGACGGCAAAGTATATGTGGCCAGGTCTGGGCGCCAAAAGATAAAAGCAGCTTTGCTTTTTGGCGGATGGAGTCATTTAGCCCGTTGGCGCCGCCAAGAATAAACTGGATTTTGCTAATCCCCTGATTTTGAAAATTTTCTATTTTGGATGCAAAATCCCGGCTGGGCAGAGATTTGCCGCGCTCATCCAGAATAATCAGCGCGGCTTTCGGGTCTATCTTATCGTCTATTTTCTGATGTTCGTCTGCCGTGTTTTTGGCCTCGATCTCAATAATCTCGATAGACCATTTGATCCGCTTTGCATAGTCTTCAAAGGCGGGTTCAAGCACATGGCGCTTCATGCGCCCCGGCGCAATAATGGAAATGGATAGCATAAAGCTATGCTATCAGGCGGTTTGCAGACCTTCAGTTACAGATGCCGGAATAGCCGGAATGTTCCACATTTTTTCGATATTATAAAATTCGCGGACTTCCGGGCGGAACACATGGACGATGATGTCACCTGCATCAACGACAACCCAGTTCCCCTGGTCTGCGCCTTCAAGACGAATGCCTTTCACCCCGCGCGCGGCAAGGCGGTCTTTCAGCTTTTCAGCCAGGGCAACAACTTGTCTTGAAGAAGTTCCGCTTGCGATGATCATGTAATCGGCAAGCGCAGATTGACCGGACAGGTCAATAAGGTCGATATTTTGGGCTTTGTCATCATCAAGTGATTTTATTGCCAAATCCCGTAGATTTTCAGGGCTTAAACCTGAAGATTGATCATATGTAAGAATGTGTCTGCCTCCTTTGTTGTGAAACACAAGTTTAATGTCATAATGCAACTCGCCTGCATCCGCAAGATGCTGATTTCTCAAAAACAAAACTGTTTGAAAAAGCGTGAAAGCCTATTTGCGCAAAATACCTCAAACCTGCGCCTGGCCTCCGTAAGAGCTGCTGTGATTGTGTGTGTAACCCACAAACCTCATACCTTTATTTTACGCCGGATTCGGTTAATCAGCAATGAAGATATGCTGCATACATAAATATGTATGTTATTTCAGTGTGTTACGGATCTGTGTTGAGGAAATATCGACCATTTTTGCGCCCCGAATCCAGGTAATAGAAGGGCTGGAAAGGGCAGTTTTCCGCCCCTTTGGCGCATAGGATTGAGGCACATCCAGCATCCGCACGGGGCAGTTTTTGACCAAAAGCGGGGCAGGTGGACGGGCGATAAAGGTAATCGGCACGGCTTGAACAAGGTCCTGCCAGCGGTCCCAGTGATGAAAGATTGCCGCATTATCCATCCCGCAGATCCACAGGAACTCCGTTTTGGGGTAGCGGTGGCGCAGCGCACAGACTGTTTCATAGGTATAGGCCGTACCCAGCCAGTGCTCCAAATGCGTGGGCATCAGCCGCGGATCATCCGCTGTGATGTCTTCAACTTGGGCGTAACGCTGCTCATAAGGCGCAATGCCTGCCCGGTCTTTCAGCGGGTTTTGAGGGGTAACGATCCACCAGACAAAATCCAGTCCGAAACTGGCAAGGGCCAATTTTGCAATATGCAGATGCCCTTCATGCGGGGGGTTAAACGATCCGCCCAAAAGCCCGATGCGCAAACCGGCCCAGCGTTGTGAATCTGTCAGGGTAGGCGGCGTTAGAGTCATGGACGGGTCTGCCCGTTTCCATGGACAAGGTATTTAAAGGTTGTCAGCTGGCGCACGCCCACAGGGCCGCGTGCATGAAGCTTGCCTGTGCCGATCCCGATTTCTGCGCCCATGCCGAACTCCCCGCCATCTCCAAATTGTGTTGAGGCATTATGCAGCACAATCGCGCTATCGACATTTTTGAGAAAAGCGGACACGACCTGCTTATCTTCAGCGATAATCGCATCCGTATGATGGGAGCCATATGTATTGATATGCGTAATCGCTTCATTCACATCGGCAACATATTTGCAGGAGATTTTAGACTCTAAATATTCCGTGCCCCAGTCTTCTTTGGTAGCTGCCTGAACACGTTCATCCAGTTTTTGAGTCTTTGTGTCTCCGACAACCGTGCAGCCTTCTTCCAGAAGGTTTTGGATAATAGCACGTGCAGTATCTTCCGGCAGGTTCTGATCGAAGAGTAAAGATTCCGCCGCACCGCAAATGCCTGTGCGCCGGAGTTTTGCATTCCTGACAATCTCAACAGCCATATCCTGATCCGCGCTGTGATGGACATAGAGGTGACAATTTCCATCCAGGTGCGCAAAGACGGGCATAGTGGCTTCACGCATCACACGGCTTGTCAGGCCAGCCCCACCGCGCGGAATCATAACATCGATCAGGTTATGCGCTGCCAGCATATCACCGACATGGGATCGGTCCGGATCATCAACAAAACAGACACAAGATTCCGGCAGATCGTTTTTCTTGAATGCCTGCACAACAAGGTCATGAAGCGCCTTAGAGGAATGAATGCTTTCAGACCCGCCGCGCAGGATCACGGCATTGTGTGATTTCAAACAAAGCGCTGCCGCATCAATGGTGACGTTCGGGCGGGATTCATAAATCATGCCGAGCACGCCAATCGGCACGGAGATTTTTTGAATATTCAAACCGTTCGGGGGCGTGGTTTCTTCCAGAATAATACCGACCGGATCATCTAGATTACGAATACTGGTGACACTTTCGGCAATTCCCTTCAGGCGCTCCGGTGTCAGGGTCAGCCGGTCGATCATGGCGGCACTTAAGCCTTTTTCTTCGGCTGCCTTTACATCTTTTTGATTGGCCTGAAGCAAAGAAGCTTCATTCTTAAGAATAAGCGCTGATAAATCGGTAAGGGTCTGATCGATTTGTTCTGTTGGTACTGCGCCAAGCACGGATGCCGCTTCACGGGCCTGCAGGCCAAGCCGGTGAATAAGGGTGTTATCTAACTGTGTTTCTGCCGCTTGAGACATTATCAAAAGATAAAGCCGCGATGGGCCAAAGAAAAGCTTTAATTCAGCTGGGAAGAAACGGTTTTAATCGACGCGCTGAGGAGATCCTCTTCGGTCTTTTGATCCAGATCCTGCGCGATCACGTCGTGCGTTGCCTGAATGGCAAGCTGCGCGGCGTGGGCTTTGATCTCCGCCATAGCGTTTTGTTCGATCCGCTTAATGCGGTCCGCAAGCTGCGCTTCCCGGCGTGCCATGACTTCTGCAAGGTCTGTTTCAGCCTGAACTTTGATTTTCTCGGCATGATCTTTTGCCCGGGCGATAATCTCTCCGGCTTCCTGTTCGGCGTCACGTTGCTTGCGCTGATATTGGGCCAACAGCTCCTGCGCTTCGACACGCAAAGATTCAGCCGTTTCGATCTCTTTACGGATTTCCTCGATTTTAGAATCCAGCCCGCCAATCACCGCGTTTTTCCCAAAGCGGTAAGCAACATATAAAAACAGGACAAAGGAGATCAGAACCCAAAGCGTGCTGTCATGTGTCAATGCATCAATCATCTCTTCAGGCCGCCTTTTTCTGTTTAGGAGAGGTCAGCGCATCAATCGCCGATTTTGCGCGCGCTTCATCCGTTTTTTGCCCGGTGATTTTTTCAACCGCCTGGCTTGTGACCTGGGCTGCAATATCCGTCATATCGGATAAAGCCTCGGTCTTTGCTTTTTCAAGACGTGTTTCTGTGGCCTGAATATCGCTTTCCGATTTCTTGCGGAAACTTTCAAAAGACTGGGCTGCCTTTTCTTTCATGCTTTCCTCGGTTTTGACAATCACCTGCGAAGCTTCTTCACGGGCCGATTGCAGGGACCCTTCATAAGCTTCCTGAACGCTTTCAGCTTCCTTGGTCAGCTTGTCCGCAAGCTCCAGGTCGGACTGGATATGGTTGCGGCGGTTATCAATGACCGAAGAAATTTCCGGCAATGTCTTGCGCGAGAAAAACAGGTACATCACGCCAAAAGCGATTGCCAGCCAGAAAAGCTGGGACGGGAACCAGGTCGGATCAAATTGCGGCAAGCCACCGCTCGCAGCAGCTTTATCTTCCGCAGCGATGGCCGCGGAAGGCAAAAGTATAAGAGCTGTAAGCAAAGCTTGCCGGATCATGAAATGCCTTTACGCAAAGACAAGGTACATCGCGATAACAAGCGCGAAAATCGCAAGCGCTTCGGTCAGGGCGAAGGCCAGGAAGTACTTCTTGTCGAGAAGTTCTGCTGCGCCCGGATTGCGGCCAATCGCGTCATTATATGAGGCAAAGATCAGCCCAAGACCGATACCGACACCGATCAGGGGCAAAAGAGCGATCGCGCCTGCCAAAAGTTTTACTGCTTCGAGTTCCATTTTTTCTTCCTTCTTTGGTTAAAAAGTTAAACTAAAATTTTAGTGGTCAATTTCCACCGTATCTTTGAGGTAAATACAGCTCAAAATCGCAAACACATAAGCCTGCAAAAACGCGATCAGGATTTCAAACCCGATCAGCAGCACGTTAAACAGCATAGGCCCGAGTGCGGAAACGCCCCAAATGCCAAGACCGATCATGCCTGCACTAAAGCCTGCAAAGACTTTCAGCATGATGTGGCCTGCAATCATGTTGGCAAATAAACGTACGGACAGTGTAATCGGGCGGACCAGGAAAGAGACAATCTCAATCGGCAGCACGAGCGGCATCAACCACATCGGCACACCCGGCGGCACAAACAGGCTGAAGAAGTGGGTGCCGTGCTTAAACAGCCCGATAATAATGACCGTGAAAAAGATCATAAAGGCCAGCGCCATGGTCACGGATAAATGGCTTGTATAGGTAAAGGAGTAGGGGATCATGCCCAGCATGTTCCCGAGTAGTACCACCATAAACAGGGTAAAGATCAGCGGGAAATACTGACGGCCTTTCGGGCCGATATTTTCGCGGATCATACCCGCGATAAATTCATACATCATCTCTGCAAAAATCTGCCCGCGAGACGGCACAAGTGCCTTTTTGCGCATGGCAAGCGTCAACAGGCCTGTTGAAACCACGACGGCAATAGCCATCCAGAGCGAAGAATTTGTAAAGGAAAGGTCCAGCCCCCCGACGGGAATTTCGATGAGAGGCTTGATTTCAAACTGTTTAATCGGATTGGCCACGTGTGCGGTCGTCCCTTAAATACCCTAATCGTTTTTGTCGTTTTGATTCTTAAAATCTGGAGATTGTTTAGCGGGTTTTGATCCCTCTTGCAACCCCTTAAAACCGACTGAAGTACCTGCATTTATCGTGATTTTATAGATATTATAAAAGGCTGTGATCGCGCCTAAAATCAGGAAGATAATGAACAGTGTCGGGCCGGTTTCCAGCCACTTGTCCAGAAGATAGCCGATGAGACCGCCGCCAAGCAGGCTGCCCACAAGCTCAATCCCTGCGCGGGCGCCCATATTCAGGCCCTGATCGGTTTTGGATGGCTTTGGATTATAGTCCTTATCGAACTCTTTTTGGGCCGCTTCGAGCCGCTTTTCAAGATCGTCGAGTTTATCGGGCATAAAGCTTATTTACTCGGCTGCTTCCAGGAAGTCGAGCTCCTGCTGGCCGAGGTCAACGGAGACAAGCTGGGAAACCCCTTGTTCAGCCATCGTTACACCGTAAAGCCGGTCCATGCGGGCCATGGTCAGGCGGTGGTGGGTGATGATAATAAAGCGTGTATCGCCGCGTCCTGAAATATCCTCAAGTAAATTACAGACACGATCCACGTTGGCATCATCAAGCGGCGCGTCAATCTCATCTAGGACACAAATAGGGGATGGATTGGTCAGGAACATCGCGAAAATCAGTGCAATAGAAGCAAGCGTTTGTTCTCCCCCGGAGAGCAAGGAGAGTGATTGAAGTGTTTTGCCCGGCGGCTGCGCATAAATTTCAAGACCTGCTTCCAGCGGATCGTCAGAATCAATGAGTTTCAGATGTGCTTTCCCGCCACTAAATAATTTTGTAAAGAGCTCCTGGAAATGGCCGTCAACGGTATCAAATGCATCCAGAAGTCTCTGGCGCGCTTCTTTATTCAGTGTGTTAATGCCGCCGCGTAATTCGTCAATTGCCTGGATGAGATCATCACGTTCTTCAAAAATACCGCCAAGCTGTTTTTCAAGCTCTTCAGCTTCAGTTTCAGCGCGCAAATTCACAGCGCCGATATTATCCCGGCTACGGATCGCCTTTTCTTTCTTGGCTTTGAGGGGCTCAATTTCCGGCAGATTTTCAAGGTCTTTGGCGATTGTAATATCTTCAGCCAAAGCCTCAGGGGTTTTATCAAAGGTTGAGATGATATTTTCAACGAGTTCTTGAAGCTGCTCTTCACCTGCCGTCACCGTGGCCTGCGCAGCGGCGCGGTCTTCACGGGCGCTGCTCATCTGGGCTTCGGCTTCTTTCAGAGCCTTCGTCGTATCAGACAACTCATTTTCAACTGCAGCCAGTTTATCTGCAGCTTCTCCGCGCAGTTTTTCAAGCTCTGAAATTTTACTCATCAGCGCTTCGCGCTCTTCCGTCATTGCGCGCGGAGAATTTTCAAGGGCTTCCTGTTTTTCTTTCAGCGCAATTTCCCGCTCATCGAGATCTTTAATACGCTCACGGGCCCGGATAGAACGGTTTTCAAGATTAACCCGTTCATCTGCAATCGCATGCAGGCGGGCATCGCGGCTGCGATTTTCCTGCTGAATCCGGTCAAGCTCACGCACAGCTTCATTATAAGTGCCGCGGGCTTCGCCCAGTTTCTCACGTAAAGCATCCGTTTGCGCCGTCTGATCGGCCAGTGCGCTTTCATCATAGGCAGACAGACCTTGCGTGTTTTCCGTGATCGCGGTTTTGTAGTTTTCGATATCTTCGACGCAGCGTTTCAGGGCGTCTTCAAAGCGCGCCATATCTGCAAACAGGCCAGAGCGTTCTTCAGTCTGACGGTTCAGATCTGCCTGTTTTGATTTCAGATCTCCTTGCTTTTCACGTAAGAGAAGCTGCAAATCATTGCGGCGCTCTTCTTCAATCTTGCGGGTTTCCATGGCGTTTTCATATGCGCTGCTGGCCTGCGCGAGTTCTTGCTCCACTCTCGGCAAGAGCGTCCCGAGTTCGGTGAGGCGGTTTTTCTGCTGAAGCTGCAAAGCATGTTTATCCGCTGCGCTTGCCTTCACATGCAATCCATCCCAACGCCAGTAAGCTCCGTCTTTAGAGACAATGGACTGGCCGGGTTTAAGTTGCGCAGCGATTGCATCACCCTGATCTGTATTATCAATGACACCGATCAGCATCAGAGCTGCCTTTAATTCCTCAGGTGCCTGAATATGCGGCTGAAGCGCGGCGGCACCGGCGGGCAGGGCAGGGAAATCAGCCTGATTGAAGCTGCGCTGCTGCCATAAAACAGGCGCATCGCCTTGTGTGGAGGCCATGAGTGTGTCGCCAAGCGCGCGCGAAAGCGCCGTTTCAAAGCCCGGATCGGGGCGGATATCGTCTAAAACGGGTCTGAACTCATTTTGAGAATCTGATTTAAGAATAGATTCTAATGTACTGATTTCACTTATTAAAGTTGCTTTTTGTTTTTCCAAATCCTGCAGCTGCGCACGGCTTTCATCTACGCCCTGACGGCTTTCAATGGCTGCTTTTTCGGCGCTTTCCTGATCTGCGGTCAGCTCGGCCACTTCCTGCTCCAGGGTGATCAGCGCGGATTTAATCTCATCCAGCCGGTTATCTTCCTCAAATCTCTCTTTGGCTGTCGCGAGGTCCTGTTTCAGTGCCTCTTTACGCTCTTCGGCCACCAGCATGCGGCTTTGATCAGCGGCAATCTGCTTTTCAAGGGCCGTGCGGGCGGCTTTCTTTTCCGCCGTGCTGGCCATGAGGGCTTCATAATCTTTTTCAAGAGCCACGACTTTTTCTTCCAGATCGTCGCGGATTTTGATTTTTTCAGCCAGAACCTCTTCCTGATTGCCTGCGCTATCCTGAATGGTGCTTTCTTCGGTTTTTAGCTTTTCAAGTGTCTCAGCCGCTTCACGCATATTTTCCTGTTCATGGGCACGGTCTTCGGTCATGCGTGCGAGCTGTTCTTTTGTTTCTTCAATTTGATCAAGGAGCGCGCGTTCCTGATCTTCAAGACGTTGTAAGGCCATTTTATTGGCCTGAAGCGCAGCAGCAGCTTCCGCTTCGGCCTGGCGTAATTCGGGTAAATCCTCAGATTGCGCATTTTGCGTTTTGGTGAGCTGCGTCACTGTTGTCATGTGATCGGCAACATAGCTTTCGCTTTCGCCAAACTTGGTCCGGGCCTGATTGATCTTGTTAGAGAGCAACTGCCATTCAAGCCAGGCAATCGTGACCTCAAGCTGTTTGATTTCCTCTGAAAGGTTTTTATAGCGGATCGCTTCGCGGGCCTGTTTTTTAAGCGCGCCATAACGTCCTTCCATGGACCCAATTAAATCCTGCACGCGCTGCAAATTTTGATCTGCCGCGCGCAAGCGTAATTCTGCCTCATGGCGGCGAGCATAGAGGCCGGAAACCCCAGCAGATTCTTCTAAAATCAAACGGCGCGCCTGCGGCTTGGCATTGATCATCTCGGTTACGCGCCCTTGAGAGACCAGCGCAGGAGAATTGGCACCCGTCACCGTATCGGCAAAAAGCATCTGCACATCACGCGCCCGCACGACCTTGCCGTTAATGCGATAAACCGAGCCGTGATCGCGTTCGATTTTACGGGTCACCTCGATCTCATCCATATCATTATAAGCGGCGGGCGCAGAACGATCAGAGTTATCGAGTAAAAGCGTTACTTCGGCAAAGTTTCTTTGCGGGCGGGTAGCAGTGCCGTTAAAGATCACATCTTCCATAGACCCGCCGCCGCGCATGCGCTTTGAAGAGTTCTCTCCCATCACCCAGCGTAAAGCTTCCACTGTATTGGATTTACCACAGCCATTCGGCCCGACAATGCCAGTCAGTCCTTCGCCAATATCAAGCTCTGTTTTATCGACGAAAGATTTGAATCCGCTGAGGCGTATTTTTTTAAACTGGATCATGGGAAGAAGTATTACTCTGGTTTGTCTTTAATGGTGGCTACTTTGTTATCTGAAACTTTGCGGAAAATCTGTTCAAATGCGTAAAGGGGCTGCGCGCCGCTAATCACTTCCTCGCCTTCATTTATAATAAAAGTCGGTGTAGAGGAAATCTTGTGTTCTTGGGATACGGCCTGGATGCGCCCGGCAACCGCCTCTCTAAGCTCTGTATCTTCAAGGCATTCATTGGCTTTATCTTCGCTCAAACCTGCAAGCTTTGCGTTTTGAATAAGCGCAACGCGGTAATCAGGGCGTCCGGCCCAGCTTTCCTGCGTTTTAAAGAGAAGGTCAATAAATCCAAAATAGCGCTCCCCGGGCAGGCATCTTGCTAAAAGCGTTGCATCCAGGGCAGGGGCATTTAATGGAAATTCTTCAAACTGTATATAGAGATCGCCCGTCACAACATAACGCTTTTTAAGATCATTCAATGTATTCAGGTGAAAACTTGCACAATGCGAACACGTCAAAGAAGCATATTCAACCATCCGTACAGGCGCATCTGGATTACCAAGCCCACGAATGCCAAGCCCGTCTTCGGTCTCTTCAATATGATTAAGCGATGCAAGGTTTAAAGATGTGGAGGCCGTACTTTCTTGCTCCTGAGTCTGCGTGACTATTTCGGGCGTATCATCAGCCTCTTTTGCCTGCATGCCAAAGCCTGCAAAGACGGCCAGACCGAAAACGGTCAGGGCAATGGCGGCAATCGCAATGGTTTTTGAGTTCACAGTCATCAATGCATAACTTTCTTTTATAGCTTTAAAATTGCCATAAAGTTTATAATTTGACGTATTACTTAACGTATTCGGTCGGGAATTACCAGAGCAGAGTGCAGTTTTCCCCAGGCAGCGTCAATGCTGGATATAGGCCTGCAAGGCTTTTTCCACAAGGGCCTTAGGTGTTTTAAGGGCTGTTTTGACGCAAATAAATATCTATGCGATCCAGCGGGGTTTTATCCGTTTTGGAGCCCAGAGCGCGAATATTGAGCTGATCAGGCGCAACCCCTTCATTAATGAGCACAGATCGCAGAGACATCACACGGGACAGGGCAATACGGTTTTCAGAGTTAGCCTCGGATTCAAGCGGGCTTGCAAAACCAAGCGCTTCGATTTTTACGTCCGGAGATGCTTTTAAAAACGGGGCAAGCTCTTCACGCAAAAAAGTTATGTCAACGGCTGAGAAGTCCGTGGTGCCTTTTTCAAAAACCATCAGCTTTTGATGCATATTTTCGCCTTCAGGCGTAGCCTTAAAGCCAGATGGCACGGTGCCTTCAGGAATGGTGATTTCAGGTTCCGGGGCAGGTTGCTCTTCCACAAAACGCTCCATAAGAGCGCCATCTTCAATTACTTCCTCTTCAGGCGTTGCAGGCAATATTTCTTCAGGAGCGGCCAAAACTTCAGTGGCAGGTGCCGCCGGCATGGTTTTTGGACCTGTCACAATACCTGTTTGTTCGGGTGCTTCCGGCGCTGTTGGTTGTTCAGGTAAAGCAAGAGGGGCAGGGGCGCTAACTGTTTCGGCAGGCGTTACCGGTGTCGGCTCCGGAATATCTGGTCTTTCAGGCGCCTCTATAACCGGGGGTTCAGCTATAGGCGCGGCCACTTCAGGTGTTGTTTCGGTTTGTACTTCTATTTCCGGTATAGCGGTTTCTATGACAGGGACGGCAGGCTTTTTAACAGGCAAAGGAGGTGTTGGCGGCGTAATCACACTTTCCACGATAATGCCCTGTTGTGCGGGCGCCTGCTGGATTGGCTCAGGCGCCAAAGGCGGCGGAGCGATATTCGGGATATAAGGCTGGTAATCATCGCTTAGCTCCGCATCTTCCGGGCTGGATCTGCGCCCACGTACAGACGGCACTATATAATCATTTACATCTGTTGAAGTAGGTGAGGTAGAGGGGCGGACAACAAATCCTCCTTCCGATCTGGGCTGCGCCGTCGGCGGGCTTCCGAACATTGGTGGCGGTTCATAGGTACTGGTTCTTGCAGCGTCTTGTGCCTGTGCAGGCAAGGCCAACAAAAATACTCCTACTAGGAATATACTAAAATCAGGCCGCTTTTTTACCTGCGCTTTGAAGGATTTTAAGAAGGTCGCCATGGATATGTGTATTTGCTGCGATGATATTGCCGGAATAAACAGGATCGCTCCTGTCATTGATGGAGGATACCATACCACCGGCTTCGCGTACCAGCAAAATCCCGGCGGCCACATCCCACGGTTTGATCAGCATTTCATAATATCCATCCAGACGCCCCGCCGCGATATAGGCCAGATCAAGTGCTGCAGACCCAAAGCGACGGATCATAGGGGCGTCTTCGATAATATCATTCAAAGCATTCACAAAAGCTGTCCGGTATGCAGGGTCTTTGCCTGTATAGCCTGTTGCAACAACACAGCTTTCAAGATCATTCCTGCCGGAAGCGCGAAGGCGCTTTCCACCGCGTAAGAACGCGCCCATGCCTTTTTCAGCATAGAACAACTCATCCTTGGCCGGGTCATAAATCACGCCCGCCAGAATTTTACCTTTGCTTTCAAGCGCAATAGAAATGCACCAATGCGGGATACCGTGCATAAAATTATGCGTACCGTCGATCGGGTCGATGATCCAGGCATTATCCGGGTCTTTGCCTTCAACCTTGCCGCCTTCTTCCATTAGGAAAGAATAATCGGGCCGCGCTTTTTGAAGCTCTTCAAAGATGATTTCTTCGGCGCGTTTATCGGCCGCCGTAACAAAATCGCCTGGACCTTTGCGTGAGACCTGAAGCTGTTCGACTTCGCCAAAATCGCGTACAAGTACGCGGCCCGCTTTTTCCGCTGCGCGGATCATAATCGTCAGGGTCGGGGAGAGGGTAGCCATATCCGATTAATCCTTGGCGCGTTCAACATACGTTGAATCTTCCGTTTTCACGACAATGCGCGTACCTGCTTCGATAAAGGGCGGGACCATGACTTTTGCGCCATTTTCTAAAATGGCCGGCTTATAGGATGTCGTTGCTGTCTGTCCTTTCACAACAGGTTCGGCCTCAACCACTTCCATCGTGACACTGGTTGGAAGCGTGATGCCTAAAGGCTGGCCTTCAAAGCTTTCAATTTCAACCTGCATGCCGTCTTGTAAAAAGACTTTCGGATCACCGATTAACTCACCGGAGACTTCAACCTGCTCATAGCTTTCCAGGTCCATGAAAGTGAAAGTGTCTGCGCCGTCATTAAACAGATACTGGAAATTGCGCTGTTCAAGACGCACGCGCTCAACCGTTTCCTGAGTCCGGTAACGGACATTATCTTTGTTACCCGATTTGATATCGCGCATTTCGACCTGGATGACCGATGCGCCTTTGCCGGGCTGCATAATCTCATAGCCTGTTACAACCCAGAGCTTACCGTCGCGGTCAAGCACGTTTCCGGGGCGCAATGTAATGGCCGTTACTTTCATCTTAATGATCCTTGGTTTTTGTCTCTTTACCCAAAAGGGCGCTGCCCATCTGTCTCAGGCGCTCTTTTATATCGGGATCGGCGATCTTTTCAAGCCATTCCTCAAGCATGCCAGACTGCGCACCATCCAGGTTTTTCGGCTTTGACGGCTTTTTTGACAGCTTTACGTCCGGGGCGACATGTAAAAATTTGATATCCGTGATCCAGGAATCCCCAAAAAGCAGGTTGATCCGCTGTAAAATCACATCCTTTTGCATTTGAAGCTGTGCGCAATCAGCACTTGAGGCTGCGATTTCTAAAGTTACTTGCGGCTTATCCCGTTTTGATTTTGGGCGGCGTGTATAAATTTTGACAGGCTGGGCGCGGGCTGCCATTTTAGGCCCGATAATATCTTCCCACTGGGTGACAATACGCCCCAAAGACATATATTTACGGGAAAAGATTTTCTCGCTGGCTTTAGGCAGAGCAGCGGATATAGACCGGAAAGCACACATGGCACGTATATTGGCAGCTTCAGGACTCGCGAACAAGGATAAAGAGATGAACCCGGCTGTCTTCCGCCGGTCTTTACTGAAATGGTATGATACCCATAAACGCGCAATGCCCTGGCGGGCCGTCTCAGGGCAAACTCCAAATCCGTATCATGTCTGGCTGTCGGAGATCATGCTTCAGCAAACGACCGTGCAGGCTGTTATCCCGTATTTCTTGAAATTCGTCAAAACCTGGCCGTCCGTGGAGAAGCTGGCAAAAGCGGATCAGCAGGATGTTTTAAATGCATGGGCCGGGCTTGGCTATTATGCCCGTGCGCGTAACCTCCATAAATGCGCGCAGGTGATTGCGTTTGAACGCGGCGGCGTTTTTCCTGAAGAGGAAAAAGAACTATTGAAACTCCCGGGGGTTGGGCCCTATACAGCTGCCGCTATCAGGTCTATTGCGTTTAACAAATCCGCAAACGTTGTTGATGGAAATGTGGAGCGTGTCATGGCACGGATCTATGCTGTTAATGAGCCGTTACCGGACTCAAAAGAAACATTAAAAAGCCATGCGGCTTTTCTGGCTGCAGGTGAAACAAAGCGGGCAGGGGATTATGCTCAAAGCCTTATGGATTTAGGCGCAACGATTTGCACGCCAACCTCTCCGAAATGTTTATTATGCCCAGTCAGTTTATATTGCAAAGCTAATGCACAGGGCAATCCGGAAACCTATCCTGTAAAAGCTGAAAAGAAACCAAAGCCTGTCCGCAAAGGTTATATTTACTGGATTGAAAATAAGCGCGGGGAGATCCTCTTGCACAGGCGTCCTGAGAAAGGGCTTTTGGGCGGGATGATCGGCTTTCCAACCTCTGAGTGGACGGAAAAGAAAGCCGCGCATCACAGTGCTTTTGCTCAGGTAAAATCTCTTAAAAAGCTCCCCAATGCAAAAGTCAAGCATGTCTTTACACATTTCGAACTGCATTTGCAGGGCGCTCAGACACGCATTCATACAGGCCGTATCCCGGAAGATCATTTCTGGCAGCGCCTTGATGATTTTGACGGGAAAGCGCTACCAACCGTCTTTCGAAAATTTTACAAGCTTTTGAAATAAAAGCGTATTTGCAGCCTCAACCAAAAACATAGTATACTTCTTCTATGAAATTTCTTTTTTCTATCCTGACAATAGCCGCTTTGTTGATACCTTTTTCCGCTCTTGCGGAAGAAGAGAAAATAAACATTGAGGAATATTTTATCGATGCCACCACGATCGAGGATAAATATTCCGGTCAGTATGTCCGCATCACACCGCAAAGCCTTGCTGATCTGTATTGGCGCTTACAGGTTTTTGATAGTGGCGATAACCGGGCGATTGATAATTATATGCTGATCAATGAGTGCGACATTTATCAAGATAACTTCAACAATGATTTTGAATGGAATAAAATCCGTGAAGCTGCCAAGCAGCATATCAAACAAAATAAAAATGATTTTTCAACCAAATTTGAATTTTTTGTCCCGGTTCATCTTGGCCGGTATGACACGGAAAAAAAGGGCTTTGATCTGGTTGATGATACCGGCTACCGGAATATCCGCCGCATGGAAGTAAATAGCTATGTGCGTACCGACGAGATTTGCGGAGAGAGCCGTGCAATTAAAGATTATCCAATGGCTGTTTTATTTATTTTGGAAGAAGCTTTGACATATGTTTTTTCTGAGGTGGATGAGCATGTGGCTCAGGCCTACATCCTGCGTAAGCAAAAAGAAATTCTGGATCTTCCGATTGATCTGCGTCAAAGACGCTATGAGAGAACCGCTTACTTACGCTTTCGCCTGGATATTGAAGAGTATCAGGGTAACATCATAAGCGGTTCTGATACGCTGGCTGTCTTAAAAGCTGAGCTGGACGGGGTGGATTTATTTGAAGATGCGAAAGGCAAGCGGCTTTTATCTTCAACTGTATTCAGGCCTGCAGATCAGTCAGCTGCCGCAACGCAGCCTGAAGAAACTATCGAGAGTATTTCTTTCGAGTAATGCGCACACCGGCCATTTCGCCGTAGCCAAACATATTTTCTTTTTCGAGCGTCACATCCACATCTAAAGCCATCGGATGGTTCAGGCATTTCTGCGCAAGACGCTCGGCAAATGATTCTAAAAGATGGATATGGCCTTCGCTTTTGACGTCTTCAATCGCCTGGACGATATACTCATAAGACATGACATCCTGAATATCGTCTTTTTGATAGGCCGCGCCGGACGTACTGACATGGACAATAATATTGGCTTTTAGGTTTTGTGGGGCTTTCTTCTCGTCCTCATAGACACCGATAGAGGCTTTAAAGACCATGTCTTTGATAAAAATAGCGTCCAGCTGATCTGCTTCAGGGGCCGCAGATAGTTTCTGGTTGCGGTGTTCCTGCAAAGAGGTCACGGTTTTAAACAGCGTATTCATCCGGTCCTTATACCCGCGTCTTTTTAAAAATCAATATTTATGAGAAATAACTATTGAAGCGTTGTGGATGAATTGCGTGCTTCAATCTGCGCTCGAAGGCGCTGACGCAGATCATCAATCGGCACTTTGCGCTTGCCGTCTCTGATATGCCAGTAAGTCCAGCCGTTGCAGGAAGGCGCATTCTGGACAGCGGCGCCAACCTTGTGGATAGATCCGCGGTGATTACCAACATTTTTGTGGTTCACGATCAAATTTCCATCCGCATGGACCTTGGCCGTTAGATTACCTTTCGGATCAATCAGCTCTGTACCCGGCTCGATATAACCATGCTCTAAAAGCCAGCCGAACGGGATACGCATTTGCTCGCGCTTATTCTCGGGCATGATGATCTCTTCATCACACACATCTATCGCGGCAATGCGCTTCTTGGCGTATTTGATATACTCTTCTTCCCGTTCAATCCCGATCCAGTTCCGTCCCAGCTTTTTAGCAACGGCACCTGTTGTGCCGGTGCCAAAGAATGGGTCCAGCACCGTATCGCCCGGTTTGCTTGACGCCATAATCACGCGGTGGAGCAGGGCTTCCGGTTTTTGGGTCGGGTGCAGTTTTTCACCTGCATCATTCTTTAATCTTTCTCCGCCTGTACAAAGCGGGATAAACCAGTCCGAACGCATCTGAAGGTCTTCATTCAGCGCTTTCATGGAATCGTAATTAAAACAATATTTGCTCTTTTGGGATTTGGCGGCCCAGATGAGCGTTTCATGTGCATTGGTAAAACGCTTGCCGCGGAAATTCGGCATCGGGTTTGATTTGCGCCATATCACATCATTCAAAATCCAGTAGCCCAGATCCTGCAAAATCGCCCCAAGACGGAAAATATTGTGATAGGAGCCGATCACCCAGATTGCCCCGTCATCGGTTAGCGTTTCCCGCGCAGCGCCGAGCCATTCACGCGTAAAGTCATCATAGGCTTTCAGGCTTTCAAACTGATCCCAGTGATCGTCAACAGCATCGACCTTGGTGTTATTCGGGCGGTGCAGGTCCCCCTGAAGCTGGAGATTATAGGGCGGATCGGCAAAAATCAGGTCTACAGAGCCTGTTTCAATTTTCTGAAGGGTTTTGATGCAATCACCTTTCAGAATGGTATTCACCTTCGATTTTTGTGTGGATTTCCCTGTTTTTCGACTCGACATTCCTGATTTTCCTTTCAAAAGAAGGCCGAATCATGAGTCATTTTGGAGTCGGCGTCAAGCACTAAAACATGGATTCTTTCAATGAAGTCAGAACGTTAAAAGAACATTTTAAGATTTTGGAGTCGGTTCAGTAGTTTATATCTTTACTGTCATCCCGGACTTGATCCGGGATCGGGTTAAAACAAAACGCGATCCCTGCTTTCGCAGGGATGACAACTAAATTTTACACGGCGCAAAGGATTTTCTGTGATGAGGTGTGATGCCGTGAGTACGGATACCCTCCATATGCTCGGCTGTGCCGTAGCCTGCATTCCGCGCCCAGCCATAATGGGGGAATGTTTTGTGTAATTCCTGCATTAACCGGTCACGATGCACTTTGGCAACAATAGAGGCCGCAGCAATGGAAAGGGACTTACTGTCACCCTTTACTACATTATGTGCTGCGCAAGTTATATCAGGAACGAATTTACCATCAATAAGCGCAATATGATCGTTGGTAACCTCCATGCTTTCATAAGACATCTTCATCGCCTTTAATGTCGCATGATGAATATTGAGATCGTCAATCTCCTGCGGTGAAATTTCTGAAACGGCATAAACGCAGTGTTTTGTAATATCGCCGTAAAGCATTTCCCGTTTCTTCGCCGAGAGCTTTTTACTGTCGGTGACGATACCCCAAAAGGGCAGGGTTTTTGCCCCGTCCGGAATAAACACACAGGCTGCCACAACCGGTCCGGCCAGCGGTCCACGCCCGACTTCATCAATACCGCAGACGGGCATGCTAAATTGCCAATCAAAACTATTTTTCATATTTTTATTGACTTTGTTTATAACTTTTTTTATCCAATAGAGTCTAGAAAGGGTTTAGCCATGCGTAAAGAGTTTACACTAACAACAGATAATCTATACACCGGACCTAAAGGTGTTAATAGGCAAGGAGATGTCTCTCTATGTGTCCCTCATGCAACATGCTCGGACAGCGCTAAATTAGAACTGCTTTTTGCTCAGCATGCCTTAACAGAAAAACCTGAAGCAGATGGTGTTATGGGTGTTACTCACAGCCTAGTTACTGATAGGAAAGGAAATCCCATAAAGTGGGAAATCACGGGTATGGCCTATCAAAAAACCTAATCACCTAAACTCTTGCTTGCGATTTCATAGACATTGGGAGAGATGTTTTTAAGAGTACAAATTTCTTCCAGAACGGCTTTCATCTTTTCCTGCCGGTCCGGGGTATAGCGTTTCCATTCCCGTAAAGGGGTCAGCAGGCGCGCGCCAATCTGCGGGTTGATTGCATTCAGCTCAATAATCGCTTCTTTTAAGAACGCGTAGCCGCGCCCGTCCGTGCGGTGAAACTGCACCGGGTTCAACATCGCAAATGCACTGTAAAGGGAGCGCACGCGGTTCGGATTTTTCATGTTGAAATCAGGATGCTCCCGCAATTTTTGAACGACCTCTATTGTTTTGGGTAAATGTATCTGAGCCTGCGCTGAAAACCATTTATCAATGACGAGCGGATAGTCCTTAAAGCGCTCATAGAAATCTTTTAAAATTTCTTCGTGCACTGGGCCGTCCAAAGCACACGCCAGGTGAAAACCTGCCATCCGGTCGGTCATATTGTTTGAAGTGTCGTAATGGGTTTTGCATGTCTGCGCGTCTTCGTCTGTCAAACGGTTTGCCCCGATGAGCATCACCGTATTTTGAAGCAGGCGTTTGCCCATCGCCTGCGCATCTAGCGAAAAGTCTACGCCCGATCTGTTTTGTGTATATATCTGTTCAAGCCTATCACTGAACTGATCAGCGATAGTATTCAGCAAATTTTCCCGTGCGCTATGGATTGCATCTGTGTCAATCACATCCTGCCCTTGCGCAATGGCCGGGACCGTTGGAAGCGATAGGGCACGCGCCATGAGAGCCTTATCTTCTGAGGGATCAAGCGCCCGGTCCAGTAAATCACTATAGGCTTTAAGATAAAAATCAGGCGGCGCACTTTGGCTGTCTGTCATTTCTTTAAGCGTGCGCAGGCCAAGCTTATTCCCGGCCTCCCAACGGTTAAACCCATCACTGTCATGCACCATGAGAAAAGCCAGATCATCGTCGTTCAAATCACTGTTAAGTTTCACAGGCGCTGAAAAATTCCGCAGGATCGACGGCACAGGCTTTGAACCGATATCTTCAAATGTAAATGTTTGTTCTTTCTCTTTAAGATGCAGCACCTGCGTTTCAATCAGGTCATCTCCGTTATCACCCAGCAATCCAACAGCCACCGGAATATGCATGAGTTGTTTATTTGTTTGCCCCGGTGTATCCGGGATGGATTGAGACAGCGTAAGTGTAAATTGTTTTTTCTCTTCATCATAAGATGTTTTTGCGTTGACTTCAGGAGTCCCGGCCTGCGTATACCAAAACTTGAATTGTTCCAGGTCAAGACCAGAGACATCTTCCATACACTGCGCCCAGTCATCACAGGTAACAGCCTGCCCGTCAAAGCGGTCAAAATAAAGATCGGTTGCCTGACGATAGGTCTCCGGTCCAAGCAGCGTATGAAACATACGGATCACTTCTGCGCCTTTTTCATACACGGTCATGGTGTAAAAATTATTGATCTCAATGTAATTATCCGGGCGGATCGGATGGGCGAGGGGGGAAGCATCTTCCGGGAACTGGTGCTGGCGCAGATGCTGGACATCATCAATACGCTGAACGGGTCGCGAATGCAGATCGCCGGAAAATTCCTGATCACGAAAAACCGTTAAACCTTCTTTTAAAGATAATTGAAACCAATCGCGGCAAGTCACACGGTTGCCCGTCCAGTTGTGAAAATATTCATGCGCAATCACACTTTCAACACGCATGAAATCCGTATCGGTCGCCGTATCAGAATGCGCTAAAACAAGTGCTGTATTAAAGATGTTTAGAGATGTGTTTTCCATCGCGCCCATATTGAAGTCACCTACGGCAACAATGTTAAAGCGGTTATACTGATATTCCCGCCCGTAAACTTCTTCATCCCATTTCATGGATTTAATGAGTGAGCGCATTGCATGGTCGCATTGATGCTCATCACCTTTGCGAACGTAAATATACAGATCAACCTCCTGCCCGGACATGGTTGTGAATGTGTCATGCACATGTACAAGGTCTCCGGCAACAAGGGCAAACAGGTAACATGGCTTGGGAGTTGTATCGTTAAACACAGCATAATGCCGGTCCTTATCTGCCTGACCCGCATCAACAAGGTCACCGTTGGATAGAAGAACGGGATATCTTTCTTTGTCGGCCTCGATACGTACGGAAAAAGTGGAGAGCACATCCGGCCGGTCCTGATAGTAAGTAATCCGCCTGAAGCCTTCAGCTTCACATTGCGTACAGTAATTCCCGCCTGATTTATACAGGCCTTCAAGCGCCGTATTGGAGGCCGGGTCAATTTCCGTGACAATCGTCAGAGAAAATATCTCGCCGGGGTTTTTGAGCTCCAGCATTTGATCGATAATTTTATAATCAGTGACCGCCGCGCCATCTTTTTCAATGGAAACAAGCTTTAGATTTTCTCCATTTAAAAAGAGCGGATCTTCGTGATCTCCGTTTCTTTTGTAATGTGTTTCAGCTTTAACGACTGTCTTGTCTTCAAAGAGCTCAAAATATAAATTCACATGCTCCACCAGGTAAGGCGGCGGCGTATAATCTTTGAGGTAAATTGTTTTGGGGGTATCTGTTCGCATCATCTATTTGAAACCTTTTTGCTTAAAGTCTTCAAACGATAACGAATACGAAGTAATTTTTCCAGATTAAGTTCTAGAATTTTACCGGAACCGAGAATCCCTCCGTACCAATTTTTCTTCCTATTGAATCTGTTCTTGTGTCAGTTCCAATATCCGGTTTTGGGGGTATTGATTTAGTATTGTCTGTTTGCTCGGAGTTAGATTTGCCAGTGAATGTATCAGCCAATTCTGTTGTTGAGTCTTCAGCTTTAAAAAACGTATCTAAAAAAATCTGAGCGCACGTCTCAATATCTTTTAAGCCTATGGAAAAAAACTGCTTTCCATCTGCCTTTTGTATCAATCCATCAAGCTCGGGATTTGGTTCTATACCCGTTATATCAATTTCGATTGGCGGGACAACTCTCTTGTCATCCCGGGTTATAGGATCGGCTTTTAGATTGTGAAAGCACCATGTGATCAGTGCGCTTGGTACATCATCCCAGGTTCTTATTTCAGGTATATGAATAGATGAGGTGATTGAAAAGTTTCTGGCGTTTCCATTTTTACCATCTTCCGGGCGAAATCGCACACGCATGGCTTTAAAACCTGATCTGTCTTCGGGGACTATAAAAATAAGAACGCCCACCTCTTTATATAAATCTTCTACGTCTTGGTTTTCAATGTGTGCTACACAAAAGTCAGCAAGATATATTTTTCTGGGCATGAGCCCTGATATTTCATCAAAGTTGTCATATGGGGTATGTTGCAGCGTTTGATAACCAGATATAGTATGTTCTGCGTCAGATTGAACAAATTTTCCATACAATAGATATGCCGCGTTGTAGGTAGCCATTAACACTCCCAAAATTTCGGTATAATATCAGATTATTATATTATGTCAATATACGCTGAGATCATCACGGTGGATAAGCGTATCCCCGCGTGAATAGCCAAGGCGCTGTGCAATATCCGCGCTTTTACAGCCGATAATTTTTTGAGATTCTTCCGAAGAGTAACTTGTAAGACCAAGCCCTAGGACCATGCCGTTATTTTTAAGACTGACCGCATCGCCGCGTTCGAATGTGCCCTCAATATCTGTGACACCTGCAGGCAAAAGGCTTTTACCGCTTTGAAGCGCGTGTGCGGCGCCGTCATCCAGAATAAAGCTGCCCGCAGGTTTCACATGCGCGCGGATCCATTTCTTGCGTGCCGAGGCTGGACTTTCAGGCGCTTTAAACAAAGTTGCTTTTTGCATTTGCGATAAGGGGTGATCCAATGTTCCACGTGAAACAATCATGTGAATGCCTGCGCTCATGGCAATGCGTGCCGCCCCCAACTTGCTTTTCATGCCTCCGGTGGAAAGCCCTTTGGGCGCTGCGCCCGCCATCGCCCATATTGCATCATCCAGCGTATCGACAACAGGGATATGCTTGGCGTCCGCGTCTTCATCTGGATTACCTGAATAGAGTCCGTCCGTCGTGGAAAGCTGAATGAGCAGATCAGCGCCGATCATCTGGGCTACACGGGCGGCCAAGCGGTCATTATCCCCGAACCGGATTTCATCAGTTGAAACGGTATCATTCTCATTAATAATCGGAATAATCCCTTGTGCCAAAAGCGCATTGATCGTCGCGCGGGCATTTAAATGCGCCCGGCGGTTTTCGGTATCTCGTGGGGTTAAAAGAATAAGCGCTGTATTTTTAAAAGCGTGTTCATAGGCTCTTGATAGCGTGACCTGGCCGATTGCGGCAGCGGCCTGTTTCTTTTCAAGGGGAATAGAGGAGGGCGCATCCGTCCAGGCAATATCCATGGCTTTGCGGCCAAGCGCGATCGCGCCGGAGGAGACAATCACGATGTCCTTATCTTTGAGTGCGCGGATATCATCGGCTAGCGTTTCAAGCCAGTCCTGGCGCACTTCACCCGATTTTTCATCTGTTAAAAGGGCTGAACCGATCTTCAGGACAATGCGGCGGCTGTTTTGAAGAACCTCTTCATGCATCCTGCAATTCCTTATGCACGATCGCGCTTAGTTCAAAGAGCAGGGGCTCCAGACCCTCTTTGGATTGAGATGAAATAACAAACACCTCTTTGCCTGTCTTTTGTTTGAAAATCTCTGCCTGATCTGCTGCCAGCTCGGGCCCGAGCGCATCGGCTTTGGTCAGGGCAATAATTTCCATCTTTTCAGCAAGATCGTGGCCGTATAGTTCCAGTTCCTTGCGGACAGTGTCATAAGCTGCCGCCGGATCATCCTGCGTGATATCAATCAGATGTAAAATGGCTGCCGTGCGTTCCACATGACCCAAAAAGCGTGTGCCGAGCCCTTGCCCTTCATGCGCCCCTTCAATCAGGCCCGGGATATCGGCAACCACAAATTCGCGGTTCCCGGCTTTAACCACGCCAAGATTAGGATGCAGCGTTGTAAACGGATAGTCCGCGATTTTCGGGCGCGCGGCAGAGACAACAGACAGGAACGTTGATTTACCCGCATTGGGCAGGCCGACCAACCCGATATCCGCAATCAGTTTGAGCCGGAGCCAGATGCCGCGTTCTTCGCCCGGCCAGCCGGGAGTGGATTTACGCGGCGCCTGATTAGTGGAAGATTTATAATGCGCATTGCCGAACCCGCCATCTCCCCCTTTAAGAAAGGTGAGGGTTTGGCCGTCTTCGGTAAAATCAGCCAGAACCGTTTGCTTGTCTTCATCTAAAACCTGCGTGCCGACAGGGACTTTGATGATTTTATCATCGCCGCCTTTGCCGGTTTTATTACGCCCGGCGCCGTTCTGACCGCTTTGCGCCTTGAAATGCTGGGTATAACGGAAATCAATCAGTGTGTTTAAGTCCTGCACGGCTTTGAAAATAACATCGCCGCCGCGCCCGCCATTGCCGCCATCCGGCCCGCCAAATTCAACAAATTTCTCCCGCCGGAAGGAGACGCATCCAGGTCCGCCATCCCCGCTTTTGACATAGATCTTTGCTTCGTCGAGAAATTTCATGAGTTAAAAACCGCATTAAAAAAGGGGAAAGACCCGCTTTCCCCTTAATTCGAGTTATCGTGTTAAGGGCTTATTCAGCCGCCTGCGGCAGGCTGTCATTGGCCGGGACGACATTCACGATCGCTTTGCCGCCTTTGCCTTTGGAAAAGAGAACTTCTCCATCTACAAGAGCGAAGATCGTGTGATCTTTACCGGTACCGACATTTTTGCCTGAGGCATATTTTGTGCCGCGCTGACGGATGATGATATTGCCGGCCAGAACATTCTCGCCGCCATATTTCTTCACGCCAAGGCGGCGCCCGGCTGAATCGCGTCCGTTTTTAGAGCTTCCGCCCGCTTTTTTATGTGCCATTTCAAAGTCCTCCAGTTAATTTTTAATTTTCAGGTTTAAACCTGAAAGCAATCTTTATGCCGCTTTGATCTCTGTAATTTCCAGAATCGTCTGAGGCTGCTTGTGCCCCTTTGTCCGGCGGTAATTCTGACGGCGTTTTTTCTTAAACACCGTGATTTTCGGCTTATTGCTCTGTTCAACAACTTTCGCAGAAACCTTGGCGCCTTTGGCGTCTTTCCCCATAGCAAGCTTCTTGCCGTCTGAGATAGCCAAAACATCGTCCAGATCAACTGTTTTACCTTCGGCTGTGTCCAGTTTTTCAACCGAAATCCGGTCGTTTTTGGCCACTTTATACTGTTTTCCGCCTGTGCGTATGACTGCGAACATCGTCTAAATCCTTAAAATCTGTCGTAAATTGAGCGTGCAACATATGGGTTTCCCTGATTTTTGTCAAGAAAAAGCAGTGAAAAGATTAAATTCTGAGGTGGTTTATACTATCCACAGCCTGTGCATGAAAATTATAACCCCTTAAAAAATATAGAATTTGGCATTTCCAAGATGTGTTTTTTCATAGTAAAATAGGAATCGCAGTATTCGCTGCGTTCTTTGGTAACTTTTTGTCGACAAACATTATGCGTGTGTATGTTCCAGCCTTGTGCACAATATCCATTGTGTTTTTAAGTGTATTAGCTTTACCGGCTTGTACATCTGAAATGGTGCGCCTTGATGAAGAGAGCCATACAGCTTACCTGGATCAAACACATAACCAAATTACACAAGCGAATACGAATTCTCCCACAACACTGACACTCACTTTGGAAGAAGCATTGAAGAGGGCCTATCATGAAAATTATGATGCCCGCGTCTCCGCCCTTGAATATCTTTCCACACGCCGGGATATCGGGTTAGAGCAACTTAAAGCGCTCCCAACGGTTGAGCTCAGTGTAACGCGCCTTGGCCGGAATAAAGAGTCTGCATCTTCCAGCCAGTCTGCCACCACGGGCCTGGAATCCCTGAAATCGTCCATTTCAACGCAGCGCATCCGGCAAACAGAGGAACTCAGTATTGACTGGAAAATTCTGGATTCTGCGCTTGCGTTGATTGCTTCGGGGTCAGCAGATGACAGGTCTAAAATTGCGGCCGAACGTCATAAGAAGGTTCTGCAAAATGTCCAAAGAGATACCTATGTTTCATTTTGGTCGGCGCTTGCCTATCAACAAACGCAGGCAGACACGCAAGCGCTTATCCAGGATGGGCGGCTGAAGCTTGAAAAGCTTGCGCGCGCGCAATCGGAAAAACTGATCTCGGCAAAACAGGCGGGTCATAAGCGGGCCGATATCAGCAGCAAAATTCAGGAGCTTATGACGCTCAATGACGGGCTTGCCGTTTCTAGTCTTGAGCTGAAGAGCCTCATATCTTTACCACATAGAATAGACCTTAAGCTTGTCGCACCGGACAAAAAAGTACCGCCATACCGCAATTACCTGAAACAGGATTTGAACCTGCTTGAAAAGAATGCGCTGCGCCACCGGCCTGAAATGCGCGAGAGCATTGTTCAAAGCAATATTTCCATGCGCGATATTTTAAGCGAGGTTGTGACAACCTTCCCGGGGGTAGAGCTATTCTATGCGTATAACCGGGATACCAATAAATTCCTTGCAGATAATAGATGGGGGAATTTCTCAGCCTCTGTTGTCGCTTCTTTAACCCGCTTGATCACCGCACCGGCCCGTATTGGAGCCGCTAAAACACGTTCAGAGATTGAGCGCACCCGGTCAGTCTCAACGGCGGCAGCGATTATTGCGCAGGTTCATCTGGCGCGGCACCGCCTGCAGGTTGCCTCTGATCTGTATAAGGAAGCGATGAGTGCAGGGAAGACAGCAAGTGACTTAAAAAAAGCGGCTGAAAAAGAAAAAGAAGCCGGCTTTATCGGCGGAATGGATTTAACAAAGGCGCAGCTTGATGCGCAAATAGAACGCATAAAGTTTTTACAGGCCTATATTACGCTTCAGGATTCTTATGCCGCTCTTATGAATTCTCTGGGTAAGCCGGAGCTTTCGGATATTCAAAACCTTATCAGCATGACAGGAGGGCAAAATGACCCTCCGGTCTAATATTCTCTGGGCTATCTTTGTGCTTGTTTTGCTGAGCGTGAGCGGCAGCGCAGTGTTAGCCTCCCGGCTCATGGGCGTCATGGGATATCAGGGATATACAAGCGCACCCGAAACAACGCAGGAAGTACTCGTTATCAAAGCGCGGGCGATTTCACTGGAGACACCATCTACTGCAGAGCTTCAGCCGGTTGGAGGCTTTGCGCAGCTGAATATGTATGACTCGCCTTCTTTAGGTCAGGAGGTAAGCTCTCAGGAAAATCGGATCGTTTCAAAGCTTAAAAATCTTGTTCCTGAAATAACCTTACCGTCTTTACCTGATTTCTCAGGTTTGTGGGACTTTATCAGGATTGAAAAACTGCCTGAACTCCCGTCCCTGCCGGAGATGCCTGCTTTACCGGAATTTTCTTTTGATCTTGCAGGCGCAGATGTGCTGGATGAAATAGAGCCTTTTGCCGGTTCGGATAAAAATCCTGCTGCCGAAGAGCAGGGGGCCGAAGATACGTACGATGAAACAAATGAACAGATCGAAGTTGAGGGCGTCCTTGTGCCTCAAACAGTCATGGTCATTTCAAGCAGCCGGGACGGGCGCATTGATTTTATAAACTTTAAAAATGGCGATAGCTTTAAGAAGGGTGATGTTCTCATAGCTTATGAATGCACAGATCTGGATGCTGAGCTTGCGATTGCGCAGGCGGAAAAGAAATACACGCAAAGACGTCTTCAGGGTGGAGAAGAGCTTTTCAAACTCGACATTCTTTCCAGTGTCGAAAAAACCAATATTGAATCAGAAGATCAAAAAGCAACGGCCCGCCTGCGCTTGCTGAAAACACGGATGGAAGATTGCTATATCCGCGCGCCATTTAACGGCCGTGTCACGAACCGTCTTGCCAATGCACATGAATATACACGCACAGACCGTGTATTGATGGAAGTCGCTTCAAATGAACAGCTTGTTGTTGAATTTTTAGTCCCGTCTACCTGGCTGAAATGGATTAATGTCGGGGCGCCGATTTATTTGACGCTGAATGAAACAGGGGAAAGATATCCTGCCAAAATCAGGCGTATTCACGGTGAGGTTGATCCGGTCAGCCAATCCGTTCAAATCACGGCTCAACTCGCTCCCTATAAAGAGCAGCTTTTACCTGGCATGAGCGGACAGGTTGAAATAGATGCCGGGCTTTTACGTCAGGCCGGTATTACCGGATTCTTGCATACGCACCCCAAAAAGATGCATCATTGATAGATGGAAAAACTATTTACCTTGATAGAGCTGCAAAAAACGGCACGCAGTGCAGCCTCGCTTGGTGAATTCGGACATATTCTTGTCAATCAAACGCAGACACTTGTGCCTTATAAAAAGGCACTCTTTTGGACCAATACACCCTTTGGTATAGATATCATCTCAGCATCCGGCGGGCAGGAAGTAGAAGCTAACAGTCCGTATAGCCTATGGGTTAAGTCTTTTCTTAAAAAGGGGCCGGTGAAAGATCGTCACACGCAAACACAATTTTCTCATACACCGGAAACAGTTGAAGCCCCCGAAAAGATAAAATGGGAAGAACATACACTTGGTCATGTACATGTTATTTTGTTTCAAAGTGAAGAAGAGGGGCTTCTTGGAGGCCTTTGGCTGGAAGATACAAAACCTCTTACGGACTCAGATCAAAAAATACTGGAAGAATTAACAGACTCCCTTTCTCAAACGCTTGCACTTTTAAAGCTAAGAAAAACATCGCATATATTCGGTTTTTGGAAACATTTAAAACGTTTCCAGATTTTGCTCTGGATCGCCTTAATAGCTGCCTTTTTTATGCCCGCACGATTAACCATCACAGCGCCTGCAGAAATTACACCGGATAATATTAAGGTGGTGAGTGCTCCGTTTAACGGCACGCTTGAAGAGGTACTTATATCCCCCGGTGATGTCGTCGAAAGGGGGCAGGATGTTGCCCGCCTAAAGAACGAAGAATTAACAGCGCAACTTCAAACAGCTGAGCAAGCCGTGGAAATTGCTGCGGCAGCGCTTTCACGCGCACGACGAGAATCTCTTTCCACGCCTGAAAAAAGACAGGAGATTAATGCCCTTCAGGCAGAGATAAAGGCAAGACGCATAGAGTATGATTATGCCCGCAGGCTTATACAAAAAAGTACCTTACAGGCACCGCTGGCAGGATTGGCACTTTTTTCTGATCGTACAGAGCTCATTGGAAAACCTGTGCGCACAGGACAGGAAATTATGCGTATTGCTAGTCCCGAAGATTCTTATCTAACTGTGCGCGTGCCTGTACAGGCCATGATCCCGGTTAATCCTGAAACGGCAAAGATACGTTTTTTTTTGAATGTCTCTCCCATACAATCGTATGAAGCAAAGCTTGAAACCATCGGATACCGTGCAAGCGCGGACCCGGACGGGTTAATGACCTATAAAATAAAAGCCTCTTTATCAAAAGAGCTCCAAAAAAGTTTGCGGGTCGGCTGGAAAGGAACAGCCAAGATTTATGGCGAAAAGACTATTTTAGGTTACGTTATCTTGCGGCGCCCGCTCATTGCCCTTCGGAAGTTACTGGGGTAGGGGTTATGGAGGATAATTTTGACCTGCCGCGCCTCAGCCCGTTTTTAAAACTCCATCAGGCCCAACAAGATGAAGATGGCACGCCAAGCTGGCTTATTCACGATCCACTCTCTGATAAGTATTTTAAAATCGGATGGCACGAATTTGAATGTATTGCGCGTCTTCATAGGCATAAAACGGCGCAAGACCTTGTGCAGGATATTCATACAAACACCTCGCTGGATATTTCCCTGGAAGATGTAAAAGAGATTATTTTATTCCTTCAGCAAAATAAGCTTTTGCAAGGCCCGTCTGAACAAGCCTATCAGCCGGCTAAAAAAATACCTTTCATCATAAAGCTTGTTAAAAATTATTTGTTTTTCTCTGTTCCGCTCTTAAGACCTGAAAAGCTTTTAGATATTCTAGAGCCGCTCTCCCGGCCTTTCTTTTCACGGCCCTTTATTATTTTTTCTATGCTGCTTTTGGCAGGCGGGCTTATTGCAACATTGCTGCGCGCAGAAGAATTTTTAAATACCTTCTTTAATTTGTTTTCCCTGCAAGGGCTTCTTATTACAGCCGGCCTTTTCACACTTATCAAGATTACTCATGAATTCGGGCATGCACTGACAGCGCGCCGCTATGGTGTAGACGTCCCGCATATGGGCGTTGCCTTTATAGTGATGTATCCCATTCTCTACACCGAAACCACGGGCGCCTGGAAACTTACTTCAAAACGCAAACGTTTGCATATCGGACTAGCAGGCATAACAACCGAACTCATTCTGGCAGCCTATTTTCTATTGCTCTGGCATCTTCTGCCCACCGGCAGTCCCGGACAAACCATCGCCTTTGCTGTTGTAACCATCTCTTTGATTGGGTCTTTATTTGTAAACCTCAATCCCTTTATGCGCTTTGACGGCTACTATGTGCTGAGCGATCTCATGGGAATTGAAAATCTGCACGCCCGGGCTATTGAGATGGCGCGGTGGCGGTTACGGCAATTTTTATGGGGTTTACCTGATGAGCCGCCGGAAGAATTTGAACCTGATCGCAAACGATTTATGATCTGGTTCGGCTTTGCCGTTCTTATTTACCGCTTCTTCCTGTTCCTCGGGATTGCGTTTTTGGTTTATCATATTTTCTTTAAGCCGCTTGGTCTTATCCTCATGCTAATCGAACTTGCTTGGTTTATCGGTTTACCGATCCTCAAAGAACTCAAAATATGGGGACAAAGGCGCAAGGATATCTTCAAACAAAGACGAACAATTTTAACAACTATATGCATAGGTGCTTTTATTGCTCTTGGCTTTATCCCCTGGCATGGCAGCGTCCAGATTGATGCAATTAAACATCCAGAAAATTACCGGGCGTTTTATGCATCCGACTCTGTGCAGATTTTAAGATTTTCCTATGAAAACGGACAACGCGTTCAAAAAGACGATATTCTTATTGAGCTTAAATCAGATCAGCTTGAAAAGAAAATCAGGCTTGCTGAAATTGAAATTGCAAAACTGGAGCAGGAAAAACGTCAGGCGCAGTCTTTGCGGTTCGAAAATACACGTTACCTTGCTGCTGAAATGGCTAAAAAAATTGAGGCCGCTCAAGAGCAGTTGAAGCTATTACATGATCAAAAGAAGAATTTGATCATCACTGCACCTTTTTCCGGGATTATAAATGCCATTGATCCGGCCCTTCATGAAGGGCGCTTTATTGAAAAGGGCAGCGCCTTATTTTCTATTATGGATTCTTCCAATATACGCTATACGGGCTTTCTGAATGAGCGCAGCCGTGAACGGCTCAATAAAGGACAGATTGAGAGCATTTTTATCCCGGACAGCCATTTGTATAAACATACTGTCGTAAACCTAAATTCCAGAGATTTTATCCCCGTTAAAAAACTGGAGTGGCAGGAATTAGCCTCTATTTATAATGGTCCAATTCCGTCTGATTTTGGAACAGATCAAGGTAAAAATCATGATATTATCCCAAGAAATGCAGTTTTTTCAGCTATTTTTGATACAGAACAGGGGGAAATGACTGGAAATAAACCGTATTTATTAGTGCAAACAGGGAAAATACGTATAAAAACAACAAAAAAGAGCTTTGCAAGCCAGTTTTTTACGTCACTTACCACACTCTTGATACAAGAAATTTATCTCAATTAGTAAGGGTTTTTCGGACTTTGTTAACCTTTATCTAAGCGTTTTGGCATACCATAGCAGTAGTTGTTTTAGTCTTTATGGAAGGAGAGACGCCTTTCCATGTCAAGGGGTGTGGTTACACAAAACCGGAAAAAGCGAAAGCTTCTTGCGCTTGAAAAGCGTCTGATGCTGGATGCATCTTTGCCGGCTATTGCGGGGCAGGTCCTCTGGCTTGATGCAGCCGATGCCTCTACCATTCAGGATGCTGACGGAGACAGCGCTGATACGGGGACGGGTGGCAATAATGACGGGTTTTCCGGTTCCGTTGCCACCTGGCAGGATAAAAGCGCAAGCGGATTTGACGTCACAGCGGGCGGCACAGAACAGCCCGTTTATGGTCTGGATACACAAAACGGCCTTGGCGTGATCACCTTTGATGGAAGCAATGACCGCCTTACGTCAGGGGATACAATTACCGGTGATGATGTCACCATGTTTATTGTCTATAACCGCACATCTTCTACGGGCAGGGACGCGGTTTTTGAGTTAGGTAATAATTCCACCAGCCGCAACGGTCTTTTTCTGTTTGCGAATAATACCATTCAATATTATTCCTCCGGTGCTTTTGACGCAGCAAGCGGAACTTATGCACTAGGGAATTACCATCTGGCCAGTATAGTTCATGATCAAACAAATATAGATACCTGGATGAACGGTACGAATGTGTTAAGCACCACAACAAACGCGCGTACTGATGCCACAAGTATTACAGTCGGGGATGATGTCACAAGCGGTGATGAAATGACGGGTACAGTAGCTGAAATCCTTGTCTATGACCGAGATCTTACATCCGATGAACGCCATGACATTGAAAACTACCTGGCGGCAAAATGGGATTTAACCATTACGAACACCGCGCCAACTCTTGATACGAATGCAGGGATCACTCTTGATGAGGGCACCGCCCTTACAATCACGAATGCAGAGCTTGCTTCTTCCGATGTTGATAACTCAGATGGTAATCTGAGTTACACGATTACGGATCTGGTCGATAACGGCATACTGACCAACACAAACACGGCGCAAACACTTGGTATAAATGACACCTTTACTCAAAGCGATATTGATAACGGGTATATTCTCTATACGCATGACGGATCTTCAACCATTATGGATGCGTTTTCTTTTGATGTGAGTGACGGCCTCGACAGTGTCGCCGGCGTAACATTTAATATTACGGTTAACCCGGTCGGCACGGAAGCGGATGTTCTGGCCATTCCAAATGCCGTGTTCCAATATGACGCACAGGATATTGATGCGGACGGAGATACCGCTGATCAGCCCGCAGATGGATCGGGCGTCAATCAAATCCGCAATGCAGTAGGGACAACCGATACAGCCTCTCAGGGTAATGGTAGCCGTCAGCCGATCTATGATGAAGATGCATTCGGCTATCAAAAGGGCGGCCTTGTCTATGACGGCAGTAATGATTACACAACGATCCCGAATGACAATCTAATAAATACCTCAAGCTATGCTGAAAAATCTTTTGCTGTTGCGTTTCGTACCGGCGCCGATGTGAATGGCGTTCAGATGATTTATGAGCAGGGCGGGGGGAGCAACGGTTATAACATCGCGATTGTGAACGGCAATCTCTATGCCTATGCCTGGGGAGAGAGTTACTGGTCTGGTGCGGACCGGTTTAAATCGGTCAATCTTGGGGCTGTTAATCCAAACGAAACATACACGGTTATCGTTGTGCATGATGCAACAGGCGCAACGATTGATGACCGGACCTTTTCTGCTAATGTCAATGGTGGCGCGTTTACGACCTTAACGCGCGCAGACGTGATGGGCGGGCATAGTGGGGATGCCGTCCTTGGGCGTAGCGGTAACTCTCAAAGACCGGATAATAACGGTAATTTAGGTGGCGGCTCTCACTTTGAAGGGGCGCTCGGGGAAATCTGGTCCTGGAACCATGCGCTAACTGCCGGAGAAATTTCAGATGTACAGGATTATCTGGATGATAAATGGCGCGATGAGACGCCTGTTACTGTTACAAACAGCACGCTCGATGTTGTTACAGATAGCGTAATAAGTATCACAAACGCAGATCTCTTCACCACGGATGTTGAAGTCCCCGATACACTCTTAACCTATACGGTCACATCCCTTCCATCTGAAGGCGTTTTATACCGAAGCGGGATCGCGCTTGGCGTAAATGATACCTTTACACAGGATGACATCAATAACGGTCTCATTCTCTTTGACCATGACGGTACAGCCGCGCCGTCCGCAGATAGTTTTGGCTTTACCGTTTCTGATGGATATAACGCGCCTGTAGCCGGAACCTTTAACTTTGATATTGTAGCGCAAGTCGGCTCCAGCCCAATACTTGTAGCAAATAATCTTGTAACGTTGAATGAAGGTACCAGCACAACAATCACAGATGCAGATCTGGATACGGATGATCTGGACACAACAGATCCAAACCTGACCTATACCGTTACCAGTGCGGTCAGTAGCGGAACGCTCTTCAGGAACGGTGTGGCCTTGAATGTAAATGATACGTTCACGCAACAGGATATTGTTGATGGCCTTGTCACATATACGCATGATAATTCTGAAAACCTGACAGATAATTTTATTTTCACAGTAAGTGATGGAACTGTGACGTTGAGCGCAACGACATTTAACTTCGCGATAACGGGCGTCAATGACCAGGCGCCAACAGCCATAGCCCTGAGCAGTACATCTATAAATGAGAACTCTTCAAACGGCACCGTGATCGGGACGCTATCAACGACAGATGCAGATATGCCCGGTGACAGCTTTACCTATTCGATCGTCAGCGACCCGGACAGTAAGTTTGTTATTGTCGGCGATGAGCTGCGTGTAAACGGATCTTTGAATCATGAAAATAGTGGATCACATAGCGTTACAGTTCGTGTGAATGACGGCGCTTTTACCTTTGACAGGCTGTTTAATATCACTGTGCTCGACATTAATGAAAACCCGACAGATCTGCTTATCAGCAATACAGATATTGTTGAAAATTCTGCAAACGGGACAGTCATCGGTACACTCAGCGCGACAGACCCGGATCAACCAGGAGATACATTTACCTATACAATTACAAGCGATCCGGATAACAAATTTACGATTTTCGGGAACGAACTGCGCGTCAATGATCTGCTGGATTTTGAAGCATCTGCCAGCCATTCGGTCAGCATCCGTGTGACGGACGGTAATGGGGGGCAACGCACGGAAAATTATACAATCAATGTCACGCCGACAAATGATATTCCTGTGTTGAGCACAACCGACACATCCCTTTCACAAGGGGAAACAGTTGTTCTTACACCTGCTATTTTAAGTGCAACAGACCAGGATAATGTCGATACAGGGCTGATTTTTGAGGTCACGGTACTTCCGGCAAACGGTACACTCTTTTTAAACGCTACGCCTTTAGGCATAAACGACACCTTTACCCAGCAAGATATTATTGATGGCAATGTCACATATGTGCACGACAATACGGCTCAAAATGCCTCTGACAGTTTTGACATTCATGTGACAGATGGCGCGCTGACAACGGCATCCCAAACGATCACACTGAATATGGATGTCTACAGACAGGCGAACAATGCTGAAACCCTGGCCGAAGGCGGAACTGACACGATTGAAACGTCTGATCTTCAATATGAAATTGCCTGGTACGATTCAAACTGGCCTTTCCGCCGGGAAATCACTGTCGACAGCACGCTTGTAAATGCAGATCTGACCGACTACCCGCTTCTTATTTCTGAAGCTGGATTTGACGCGTCTTTCTGGGCGAATGTCAAAAATGACGGAACCGATATCGTTGTCACGGATGCAAACGGTAACAAGCTGGACCGGGAGCTTGTTTCAATTGATACGGTTGGTGAAACCATGCAGCTTTATGTGCGCACCGATCTATCTTCAACAACAGATACAACATTCTATCTCTACTATGGTAATGCTGCCGGCGCTGAAACAAACGCTGCCACGACCTGGGCCACTGAATATCAGGGCGTCTGGCATTTTGATGATGACTTTAATGATGGCGATGCCGCTGACAGCTCACAGGCAGGTAATGACGGAATTGCCGGAAACGGTTTTGATAATACGAACCAGGTAGCCGGTGTCACAGGTGGCGGTGTTGAATTTAATAATAGTGAATATCTGGCTTTAAATTACAGCTATCAGGGTAATAATACATTGCCTGAAATTTCTGTTAGTGCCTGGATTAATACGACTGAAACCGGCGGCTCCCAGAGTGCAAACTGGGCTATCCTTGACTTTGACCGTAGTGACTTCTTTAACGTTTATATTCATCAAAACGGAACAGTTGGATTTTCAACAGCAGCGAACGGTAGCGGTATAGATGATTTTTATTCAACGGGCGTTACAGTCAATGACGGTAACTGGCATCATATAGCCGCCGTTTATGACGGTACGGATAAAATCCTGTATGTGAACGGCGTTGAAGTCGCGCGTGATACAAATTCACATGGCGGGCGTGACCTTGGGACAAACAATACACGCTTTGGCTTTATTGGAGACGGCTCCGAGGCAACAAGCTTTAATGCCGGCCGAAACAATGTCTATTATGATGGGCTTTATGACAATATCCGTTTTTACGAAGGGGTCTGGGATGGCGCCTGGGTGGCCGCCGAGCATGCAAACCATAATACACCAAATACATTTTACAGTGTCGGCGCGCAGGATCAAAAGACAGTTTCAACGCTTTATACGCTGACAGGCCTTCCATCAAACGGAACTCTATTTATCGACGCAAACTCAAACAATGTCATTGATGGCGGAGAGGCACTTGGCCTGAATGATACCTTCACACAAAATGATATCGATCTTAATCTTCTGCGCTATCAGCATAATGGCGGAGAAACGACATCTGATAGTTTTGACTTTACCGTTGAAAACGGGGGCGGGGATACAACGACAACACAGACATATAACTTCACGATTACGCCTGTAAATGATGCCCCTACAAACATCCTGCCAAGCGCAACGGATATTGATGAAAACTCCGCAAACGGGACTGTCATTGCGAATTTATCTACCGTAGATGTCGATTTGCCGGGCGATAGCTTTATTTATTCTATTACAGCAGACCCTGACAGCAAGTTCAGCATCGCCGGTAACCAGCTTCTTGTGAACGGCGCCTTAAATGCCGAAGCGGCTGGATCGCATTCCGTGACCATTCAAACAGACGATCAAAATGGCGGGGTGATCACAAGAAATTTCAGCATTACTGTGAATGATATTAATGAGGCACCAACTGATATTCTGGCTGACAATCTGAATGTCGATGAAAACTCAAGCGGCGGGACACTCATTGCTAACCTAAGCGGTATTGATGAAGATCTTCCAGGGGATGCTTTTGTTTACAGCATTGTTGCCGATCCGGGGAATAAGTTTAACATTGTTGGCAATCAGCTTGTTGTCAGCGGCAGCCTTGATTTCGAAGCAACATCTTCTCATAGCGTTTCCATACAGATCGATGATCAAAATGGCGGCCTGTTTACAAAGAACTTTACAGTGAATGTTCTGGATGTTTCTGAACCTATTGCAAATACAAGTGAGAATTCAGATGGTTCTTCTTCAGGTTCTTCTGAGTCGGGAGATTTTGCAGGGGATGGCGGCCTGACCGGTAATGACCGTGGCCTCTTTCAGGTACGCGATATTCTGGATCCGCTTGGCTTTATGAGCTATGACGGGCTTATTCAGGCAACTCTGTCAGGTGATACGGATGCAATGGATAGCGCCTTTTACGGGGAAGGCACGATGCCTGCCGGTATGGAGTCGCCCGGTCCGCTTCAGCCTGTCAATATTGCACCGGCCGAGCCAGCTCAACAAAATCAAGGACCGTCTGGTTTTAACCCTGAAGAAATCATTGATCCGGAAAAGTACACAAATATCAGATCCTCAATGGATTTCTTAAGAGAACTGGCCTCTCAAGATAATACAGGTCAGGACACATCTGATGACGGACAAGAAGATGATGAAAATGCTTCACGTACAATTGAAGACCAGTTCGAAGATGTTCTGATGTATCACGAAAAGCGTAAAGAAGCCCTTCGCCAGGCGCTTTTAAATTAAAAACCACCCCAGGATATGTCCTATATCTTGTAAAGCTGACCAAAGCTGATACTTTTCCTTTTATCTTAACCTATAAGATTTGAGGCCCCTGATGGGACTGGTCACTGACATCTTCCTGCCGTTGGCGCTTGCCTTCATCATGTTTGCGCTTGGCATTGGGCTGACCTTCAAAGATTTCACCCGGGTGGTACGCCAGCCGCGGGATTTTATGATAGGCCTTATTTCACAAATACTGCTATTGCCGTTAGTTGCCTTTGCGCTTGTAAAGATATGGTCTATGCCTGCGGAACTTGCATTAGGACTGATGATCATAGCCGCCGCGCCGGGCGGGGTAACGTCCAATATTCTAACATCTTTTGCGCGGGGTGATGTTGCTCTGTCGATTTCACTTACCGCGATCACCAGCCTGCTCAGTGTAATAACCATCCCGTTTATCGTTACTATCAGCTATAGCTATCTAATGGGCGGCTCTGCCGGGCAGGAGGTATCTGTCGCCAACACTGCTCTAAGCGTATTTGCAATCGTCACTATCCCGGTGCTTGCAGGACTGACCGTCCGGCGGTTTGCAGAAGGTTTTGCATTGCGGTTTGAACCGACAGCCCGTACTTTTTCGACTATCCTGTTCGTCGTTGTGCTTGCCGGTGCGATTTTTCAGGAACGCGCCAATATTGTTGAGTATTTTGCGCAGGCGGGCCTGATCACATTGACATTGAATGTTGTTATGATGGTACTCGCTTTTACGGTTGCCGGAGTTTTTGCATCCGGGCGGCGTCAGAAAACCGCCATTTCACTTGAATGCGGGTTACAAAACGGCACCTTGGCCATTGCCGTAGCAACTCTATTGTTTGGTGGAGGCCTTATCACAGTACCCGCAGCAACTTATAGCCTGATCATGTTCGCGACAGGTCTTATTTTTGTCGCAGTGCTTCGCAGAATTAATTCCAAAGACTAAGAAAAAATGGCGGACAGTCAGGGATTCGAACCCTGGATGGGCTTGCACCCATGCCGGTTTTCAAGACCGGTGCATTCAACCACTCTGCCAACTGTCCGGCGTGTCGTGATCTTGACAGCGCAAGATAGACAAAGGCAAGGTCACCCGTAAAGGATTTTTTGCCCCATGTTTTATACGCTATCCAAAATCGGCTGGATGTTCTTTTCACCCCTGAACTTTATTTTTATCTGCGCCGGGCTTGGCTTGATAATCTGGGCTTTCGGTGGCCGGATCGGTAAGAAGCTGTTTATCTTTGCCCTCAGCCTGTTTTTTATCTGCGGTTTTTTCCCGGTCGGGCATAATCTTGTGGTCTATCTGGAGCGCCAATATGACCTGGCCCCGGAGCTGCCGCGCCGCGTGGATGGTATTTTGGTCCTTGGCGGGATGTTCGACACCTACCTGGCCGAGAAAACCCGGCTGAGCGCGGCTACCGATAATATCGACAGGGCCTTTGGCTTTTTAGAGCTTGTGCGTAAATATCCGCGCGCCAAACTGGTCTTTAGCGGCGGAGCAGGGCATCCGCTCCAGCCCTTGCGCACGGAATCTGAAGATATGCGCCGGTTCTTCCAAACGATCGGCCTGAACCCTGACCGGGTCCTTTATGAGGAAAAATCGAAAAATACACATGAAAATGCACTTTACAGTAAAGAAATGCTTGAACCCGATAACGGTGAAAAATGGGTGCTTGTGACATCTGCTTACCATATGCCCCGGGCAGGAGGCGTGTTTTTAGCCCAAGGCTGGCATATTATTCCCTATAGTGTAGATCCCAAAACAGATGGGGAATACAGGCTGTTTGCGCCGCAATTTGATGTCAGCCGGAATTTTGAGCTGTTGGAGCTTGGCATGAAAGAGGTGCTCGGCACCTTTGTGTATTATTTGAACGGTAAAAGCGTTTTGCCTTTCCCCGCGCGTGACGATATGCTCTTTGGACTTCAGGATTTATCAAAAACGCGGGCTGATGATGTTCAGTAGATTTCTTCTTATTGTATTCATGATGTGCTTTGCAGGGTCAGCGCAGGCTGCCTCGCAAAGCTTTGATGCCTGGCTTAAAGGGTTTCGTGCCGAGGCCGCGCGGGCAGGGGTGTCACAGGCCACGATCAATGAAGCTCTTACCGGGATTAAACCCATTCAGCGCGTGATCGAGCTGGACCGGAAACAGCCTGAAGGCAGAAAGACGTTTGTCCAGTACCGGGAAATGATCGTCAACAGCACGCGGATCAATCGCGGTCGCCAGATGATGCAGCGCCATGCAAGCCAGCTTGCCGATGTCGAACGTAAATTCGGCGTTGCGCCCCAATATATTGTTGCGCTCTGGGGGATTGAAACCAATTACGGCTCCAATACAGGCGGATTTAAGGTTATTCCGGCACTGGCCACGCTGGCCTGGGACGGGCGCCGCGGGGAATTTTTCAAAAAAGAGCTTATTAATGCGCTCAAGATTATTGATGAAGGCCATATCTCTGCCGCCAATATGAAAGGCTCCTGGGCAGGCGCTATGGGCCAGAGCCAGTTCATGCCTTCCAGCTTTAATGCCTATGCCGTGGATGGAAATGGGGATGGAAAGCGCGATATCTGGAACACCAAAAAAGATGTTTTTGCCTCTGCCGCCAATTATCTCAAACAAAATGGCTGGACGGAAGGGGAGCGCTGGGGCCGCCGTGTCAGCCTGCCGTCCGGTTTTTCGGAAAATATGGTCGGGGTTAAAGTGAAAAAATCAATCGCAGACTGGCAAAGGCTTGGCGTGCGTCTGCCAAATGGCGGAAATCTGCCGACCGGGACAATGCGCGCCTCGGTTGTAGCGCCGGACGGGGTGGCGGGCGAATCGTTTTTGGTGTATACTAATTACGATGTAATCATGGACTGGAACAGGTCCACTTATTTTGCAACCTCCGTCGGCCTTCTGGCTGACGCCCTTGCCCGGTAACCCAAAAATCTGTAAGAGGGCATGTCTTAAATCTTAGGTCGGGAATTTTCTTATGAAGCGTTTTTCTTTTTATATTTTGGTAATCGGACTTGCTTTGGCGACGTCTGCCTGTTCTCAAACGCAATATGCAGCCCATGTGGCTAAAGGCGTTATAGGGCCATCCTCCGGCAATGAAAGTATCGGCCACTTCAAGGTTGGAAAGCCCTACCGCATCGCCGGAGAGCTTTACCATCCGCGCGAAAGCTACCGCCATGTGGAAACGGGCATGGCATCCTGGTACGGGCCTAATTTCCACGGCAAGCAAACCGCCAACGGGGAAATCTTCAATAAATATGAAATGACGGCGGCGCACCGCACGCTTCAAATGCCCTCTATCATCCGTGTGACCAACCTGGCCAATGGCCGCAATGTGATCTTGCGCGTGAATGACCGCGGACCGTTTGCCAAAGACCGTGTTCTGGATGTATCTGAGCGCGCATCGGAAGTCCTTGGCTTTAAAAATAATGGAACAACGCGCGTCAAAATCGAGGTTCTCGAAAAAGAAAGCCGTAAAGTCGCGGCTCTTGCCAAAGACGGCCAAAGCACGCGCGGGATAGAAGTTGCGCTGAATAACCGTAAAACACCTAACCAGTTTAAAGACCTGAGCTATGAACATGTTCAGGTTGCGCAGGCACCAAAACCTGTGAACAAGCCCGTCTCGACAGCTCACAGAACACTTCCTGTTGCAGATGTTGTGACGGAGCGCATTATGGAGGTTTCTGACAATGTCTATGTACAGGCAGGCGCTTTTTCACAGGAACAAAACGCAATGGCCTTAAGCCAGCAGCTTTCTGCTATAGGGCCCTCAAAAGTCTCTTTAGCCCGCGTGGATGGCCGCCCGTTTTACCGTGTGCGGATCGGACCCTTTGCTGAAGCCTATCAGGCCGATAATGCGCTTAATGCCGTTTTGGCAAACGGGCATAGCGGTGCCAAGATAGTCACAGATTAAAAACCGCTCTATCCATTGCTTTTTCAATGATTGTGCGCTTTTATAAGCGCATGAGATTCCACATTTTTACCCTTATTCTAAGCTGTTTTCTTGTTGTTGTAGCCGGCCCTTCATACGCGATGGACACGGCTGCCCGTCAGGCCGTCATCGTCGATATGCAAACAGGCGATGTTCTGTACGATAAGAATGCCGATATGCGCATGCCGACCTCATCCATGAGTAAGGTGATGACCATGTATCTGGTTTTTGAGGCCTTGGAAGACGGACGCCTTAAGCTTGAAGATGCAGTCACCGTCAGTGAAAAAGCCTGGCGTAAAGGCGGGTCCAAAATGTTTATTGAAGTCGGGGATGAGGTCAAAGTTGAAGATTTGATCCGTGGCGTAATTATTCAATCCGGAAACGATGCAACGATTGCTTTGGCAGAAGCGCTTTCAGGCACCGAAGACGCTTTCGCCCGCAGCCTGACAGACAAGGCACAGGAGCTTGGCATGGTGAATTCCAATTTTACAAATGCAAGCGGCTGGCCGGATGAAAATCATTATTCGACAGCAGAGGATCTGGCCATTCTGGCAAAGGCGCTGATTGAGAATTTTCAGGACTATTATTCTTATTATGCGGAAAAGGAATTCACCTATAACGACATTAAACAACCTAATCGTAACCCGCTGCTTTACCGCAATATCGGCGCAGACGGCATTAAAACCGGACACACAGAAGCCGGTGGCTATGGGCTCATGGCCTCAGGTATACGCAATGGACGCAGGGTGATCATGGTGCTGAACGGCATGGCAGACGAAGCCGAGCGGGCGCAGGAATCGGCCAAGCTTCTCGACTGGGCGTTACGTGAGTTTGAAAATGTAAAACTCTTTCAGGCAGATGAAATTGTTGAAACCGTACCCGTCTTGATGGGCAAGGAAAAAACGCTCCAGGTTGCCCTAAAGGAAGAACTATTCGTCTCCATCCCCAAAGGCGCAAAAGATAAAATCAAAGTACAAACAATCATAGACAGGGACATCACGGCGCCGGTTCAAAAAGGACAGAAAATTGGCACGCTTTTGGTTGATCTGCCTGGAATACCAAACCGGGAGCTGGAGCTCGTCGCTGCGCAGGGTATCGAAGAGCTTGGGTTCTTTGCAGGCACGTTTGAAAAACTGCGCCTGCAGATCAAATCCATGCTGGCAAGGTAAGTAAAATGTCTCAGGGTAAATTCATTACGTTTGAAGGCGGGGAGGGCACTGGTAAAACCACCCAGAGCAGGCTTTTAAGCGAACGCCTTCAAAAGGAAGGCTATGATGTTGTCTTAACCCGCGAACCCGGCGGCACGCAGGCAGGAGAAGCGTTACGGGATGTGTTTGTATCTCATGAAGGCCAGAACTGGCCGCTCAGCGCGCAGATGCTGTTTATGTTCACGGCACGTAGCCTGCATTACGAACACATCATCAAACCGGAAATAGAAATTGGTAAAATCGTTATTTGTGACCGTTTTGCAGATTCTACACTGGCCTATCAGGGTTATGCGCTCGGTGGGAATATAGACCAGTTTGAATCTCTTAAAAAAATGGTGCTGGGCGATTTTGAACCGGACCTGACTTTTATGTTCGATATTGACCCGTTTGAAGGGCTGATCCGGGCAAGCGGACGGGACAATCAGGAAGATACGTTTGAAGAGAAAGATATCAGCTTTCATGAAAAGCTCCGCCAGGCTTATCTGGATATTGCGGAAAATAATCCGGATCGTTGCCATGTGATCGATGCTGCTGAAGAAATCGATACGATCAGCACACAAATCTGGGACAAAGTAAAAGAAGTACTTTAATGTTTGAAGACATGTTTGAAGAGGAAGAAGATTTTGACGCGCTTGCAGATGCACACGCAGCTCAAGGTTTTCCTGTACCGTCTGAAAACCCGGAATGTCTTGGCCATGATACGATCCAGCAAAATCTTCTTGGCCTTATCAATGCGGGCGCACTCCCGCATGCGCTGATTTTTTCAGGACCGAAAGGCATCGGCAAATCGACGATGGCCTATCATCTGGTGCGCTATCTTCTAAAACACGGGGCAGGGGGAAGCGGTGCCGAAGACAGCCTCTTTGGCGATGCGCAGGATTTTGCCGCGACCTCTTTGGATGTGTCTGCTGACGATCCGGTCTTTCGTAAAATTGCAGCCGGTGGACATCCGGACTTTATGGCGGTCACCCGCGCTGAAGATGAGCGCAAAGGCGGGCTGAAAGAGACACTTGATGTTGATACCATCCGCAAAATCACGCCTTTCCTGCGCATGACGGCCTCGGAAGGCGGCTGGCGGGCCGTGATTATCGATGATGCTGATACCATGAACCGCAATGCCCAGAACGGGCTTTTGAAAATTCTTGAAGAACCGCCGGCCGATACGGTGCTTATTCTCATCGCGCACCGGATTGGCGCGCTGATTCCGACCATCCGCTCCCGCTGCCGGGTGTTTCATTTTGCCGCGCTTCAGGGCGATTTTATGAAAGACATGCTTCAAAAAGTGCATCCAGACTTATCCAGCGATGATCTGGCACTCATCAATGAAATGGCGGCAGGCAGTCTTGGCCGGGCGCTGGAACTTATCGAAGAGGGCGGCCCGGACGCGCTCTCTGATATCACCGGACTTCTTGGTTTTTGGCCGAACTGGAACTGGAGCGCTATTCATCTCCTGGCCGAAAAGCTTGGCCGTGCAGGCAATAACACGGCCTACAGAGGCTTTTGTGACGGGCTTCTCTGGCTGATTGAAAGCCTGCTCCGGGATAAAGCCCGCGGCAACAGCTATACGGCAGATTTGCTGAAAAGCCCGGCTTTAAAATCCTTCCAGGATCATTATTCCCTTGGACAACTAAGCGGCTTTTATGAGACACTCAAACATCATTTTGAGCAGGCAAACCGGTCAAATCTGGATAAAAAACAGGCTGTTCTGGGCGCTTTTTCAGTTTTTGAATGAGGGTATAGGCTTTTATGAGTGCAGAAAAATCATTTTATATCACCACTGCGATTTCCTATGTGAACGGCTCACCGCATTTAGGTCATGCCTATGAAGCGATCCTGACCGATGTGATGGCGCGCCATAAGCGCCTGGACGGGTATAACACCTTCTTTCTCACCGGCACGGACGAGCACGGGCAGAAAGTGGCCAAGACGGCTGAAAAGCAGGGGCTGGAGCCCAAACAGCTCTGCGATAAAATCGCTGCCGAATTTGAAGCGCAGACAGATACGCTTAATATTTCAAATGACGATTTCATCCGCACGACTGAGGAGCGTCATTACAAGGCTTCACAGGCCATCTGGCAGGCGATTAAAGACAATAACCCGGAAGATATTTATCTCGGCAAATATGAAGGCTGGTACTCGGTGCGCGATGAAGCCTATTTCGCTGAAGGTGAGCTGACAGACGGACCGGACGGCACCAAACTTGCCCCGACAGGCGCACCCGTGGAATGGGTCGAAGAGCCGAGCTATTTCTTTAAGCTATCGGCCTATGCAGATAAACTACTGGACCATTACGCGGCGCATCCGGAGTTCATTGAACCGGAAAGCCGGCGCAATGAAATCATTTCTTTTGTCAAAGGCGGCTTGCAGGATCTTTCCATTTCCCGCACAAATTTTAAATGGGGCGTACCTGTCCCTGACGATGAAAATCATGTGATGTATGTCTGGCTCGATGCGCTGACCAATTACATCACTGGCATCGGATACCCTGAAACTGATACCGAAAACTATCAAACCTTTTGGCCTGCCGATGTGCATGTCATCGGAAAAGACATTATCCGTTTTCACTGTATTTACTGGCCGGCCTTTTTGATGGCGGCGGGCATTGATCTGCCAAAGCAGGTTTTTGCCCACGGCTTTATCAATGTGGAAGGCCAGAAAATGTCCAAATCGGTCGGAAATGTCATTGCCCCATCTGACCTTTTGGAAACATTCGGGCTGGATGCCACGCGCTATCTGCTGATGCGTGAAGTGCCGCACGGGCAGGACGGTAATTTCTCTCATAGCCATGCTGTACAGCGGATCAATTCCGATCTTGCCAATGGTCTGGGCAATCTGGCGCAGCGCACGCTGTCCATGATTGCCAAGAACTGCGATGGTAAAGTGCCGGAATATGGTGATTTCACCGATGCCGATCAGGCGCTTTTAAATCATGCCTATGACATGCTTGTGCCTGCTTTGCGTAAAGAATTTGATGAGTTTCGCTTTCACCGCGGGCTCGAGGCCATCTGGCGGCTGGTTGATGCAGGGAATGCCTATGTCGATGAGCAGGCTCCCTGGGCGCTCAAGAAAACAGATGAGGTCCGCATGAAAACCGTACTCTATGTTCTGGCTGAAACGATCCGTTGTCTGGCGATTTCCGTGCAGGCCGTGATCCCGGATGGCGCCAATCGTATTCTCGATCAGCTGGCCGCTGGCGAGGATCAAAGAAGCTATGCCCATATCACGAAAGACTATGCGCTTAAATCCGGCACAGACCTACCTGCGCCGGAAGGCGTCTTCCCGCGCCTTCAACTGGAAGAGGCAGCGTAATGCTAGCAGGAAAAGCATGGATATTGTTTGCGCTTGGAACTGCCGTTTGTTGGGGACTAGGGTACGCCCTCAGTGAAAGGGTCCTTAAGGCCGGCATCCATCCAACAGTGTTGATGGTATTCACAGGCACAGTCTATTTTATAATGAGTTGGATTATTGCCTATTCAATGGGCCACCTGAATGTTGGCATTGAAAAGGTAAAAGAAAACCAGACGCTTATTTTTGATATCCTTATAATAAGCATAACGTTGTTTCTGGGTGTCTTGTTCATCAATATCGCAATTGATATGAAGAACGCCACGTTGGTCAATCTCATTGAGATTTCTTACCCGGTCTTCACGCTTATATTCGCTTATATTATTTTCAAAGAGCTTCAGGTTGACTGGTCGACAGGTTTTGGCGCACTTCTTATTTTTGCTGGTGTCGGGATTATCTTTTTGAAGGGATAATCAGATGTATATCGACTCCCATTGCCATTTAAATCACGAAAGAAACGCAGACGGAGATTCTCCGGCGGATATTATCGCGCGGGCCAAAGAGGCAGGCGTGGAAGGTATGGTCAATATATCTACAGAGATAAGGGGCGATTTTCCTGCTGTTTTATCCACAGCGCAGGCCCATGAGAATGTCTGGTGCACGGTCGGCACACATCCGCACGATGCCAGCATTGAGGCCGAAAAAGCTGTCAGCCTGCAAGAGATCATAGAACTGGCCGGGTCGGATGAAAATATTATCGGCATCGGGGAAAGCGGGCTGGATTATTATTACAATCATTCAGACAAAGAAGACCAGGTTGCCTCTTTCCGCAAACATATCCAGGCCTGTATAGAAACGGGCCTGCCGCTGGTGGTCCATGCCCGGGATGCTGATGAAGACATTCTCCGCATTATCCGGGAAGAGGGGGGTGCAAAAGCCGGTCTGACAGGTGTCATGCATTGTTTCAGCTCCACCCGCGTTTTAGCTGAAGGCGCTCTGGAAGAGGGGTTTTATATTTCTTTTTCTGGCATTGTAACTTTTAAGAAAAGCAATGAGTTACAGGAAATAGCTAAAGCAATACCTCAGGATAAACTGTTAATCGAAACAGATGCCCCGTTTTTAGCGCCTGAGCCTTTGCGCGGAAAAATCAATGAGCCTGCTTATGTAAGTCACACAGGCAGGTTTTTATCTAATCTTCTAAATTTAGATGAAGAAACACTTATAACTATATCTAAAAACAACTTTTTTAGTCTTTTTAAAAAGGCAAAAGAAACCTATGTCCAAAATTGAGCTCATTATTCTTGGCAGCGGTGCGTCGGCAGGGGTTCCGGCTGTTACCAACTGGTGGGGGAATTGTGACCCGGACAATCCGAAAAACCGCCGGACCCGCCCGTCTATAGCTCTTATCTCAGAGACAACGACAGTTATTGTCGATACCGGGCCGGATTTTAAGGAGCAATATAACCGCGAAAATCTGCGCGGCCTGGACGGGATTATCTATACCCATATCCATTCGGATCATACGGCCGGCATGGATGAGCTGCGCACCTTTCAACGCCTTATGAAAAGAAACTTTCCAATATATGCAGATCAGCCAACGCTGGATGTATTGCTGCACCGTTTTGATTACATGTTCAAGGAATCCGAAAACGGCTTTTATCACGCGGTTTGCCTGTCAAATACCGTCCAGCCGGGTCAGGATATTAAAATCGGCGATATCACTATGAAAAGCTTTGCGCAGGATCACGGAACCATTCAATCGCTTGGCTTGCGCATTGGTGATATCGGCTATTCAACGGATATGAAACGGCTTGGCGATGACGCGATTACAGCGCTTTCAGGTATCAAAATCTGGCTGGCGGATGCTGCCGGTCATCATAGCGAGAGTAATCCGGTGCATGCCTGCGTGGCTGAAGTCATTGCGCTAAATGAAAAGATCAGTGCGGAAACAGTTTATCTCACGCATCTGCCGCCAACCATGGACTTTGATACAATCCAAAAAGATCTCCCGGACGGGTTTCATGTGGCGTATGATGGTTTAAGGCTGGAAACACAGCTCTAAAAGCCCTCTTACTGGATTACTCTATTATATTACATAATATATATTATCACATCTTAGATATATGATACCGGCAATGACATGGCAAGGCAAAATGGGTGCTTTACGTGAACTGTAAAGTATTTCGTAAAATTTGATTTTTAAAGCGCTTTTGCTTTATAAATTAAATATTGGAGACATATTATGAGTTCAAATTTTCCCTCGAATGAGATTGACGTTTCTGGAGACATTGTCGTTTCAGATATTATTGACCCTAGCTTGCTACAGGAGACTAACAATGATCCTTTTGCAATGCTTCCAAAAGCATTGGAACGTTTTAATGCTGGCAAGAATGACATTCGCAGTCATTTTAGAGGCCGTGCTCTTGAAACTACAGTTCAGCATATGAGTAACATTGAATTCGAACGTTCTGGCAGTAGTTTACCAGGCGCAGCGGCACTTAATAATCCTGGCTTATTAGCTATTGGTCGAGCATTACTGCCCGTTAATGAACGTGAGAGTATTCATGCAGCAAACCCAGATTGGGCAGAAACGCCCTTTATCAAAGCGGCGGAAACATTAAATAAGACAATATTTGATGAAGAAAGAGAAGCAACCCCTGCTGAGAAACAAAAACTTGGTCAACTTATGATACTAGGCATCCAATATCTCGATAGTCTCGATCCGGGAAAAAATAAACAACTATCTCAATATGTTGCATTTCTGAAAGAAGAAGGATTTGTTTTAGGAGATCATATTCCTGCAACAATATCAGCTTCGTTATCATCGGATTTAAGCGACGGCCCAAATGGCTTAAAAGGCGGCCCTTAAGCATCTTAGAATGTCACGCGAAAAAGCATTACGACCTGCTACGCCGGAACCATCTTTCGAGACGGGTATGGAGCGCCTGCTCTGGGTGATGGCGGCCTTGCGTAACCCGGATGGAGGTTGCCCGTGGGATTTAGAGCAGGATTTTAAATCCATCGTCCCATATACGATTGAAGAGGCATATGAAGTCGCTGATGCGATCGACCGGGATGATATGAATGATTTAAAAGAAGAGCTTGGCGATCTCCTGCTCCAGTCCGTTTATCACGCTCAAATGGCCTCTGAGAAAGGCCTGTTTGACTTTGATGATGTTGCCCTGGCTGTTGCGGATAAGATGATTGCCCGCCATCCACACGTGTTTGGAGACCAAGCAGCGGCTGATGCAGATGCTGTGATGGATATCTGGGAGGCCCAAAAATCAAAAGAAAAGGGCGCTCAGACATCTAAAAGTGCTCTGGACGGCGTCACAGTTGGCCTGCCTGCCCTGCTCCGCGCCTCCAAATTGCAGAAAAAAGCAGCCAAGACAGGCTTTGAATGGACGGACCTTGAAAGCTGTTTTGCTAAATTTGAAGAAGAGCTGGACGAACTCAAAGACGCAAAAACCCCCGAAGAGATCGAAGATGAATTAGGTGACGTTCTCTTTTGCCTGGTCAATTATGCCCGCATGCAGGGCATCAACCCGGAAGAAGCTTTGCGTAAGACAAACCAAAAATTCATCCGCCGCTTTCAAGGTATGGAAGACATGGCTGCCAAGCAGAATAAAAAACTAGCTGATCTGGGGCTGGACGAGCTTTTGGATCTCTGGGTCCAGCAAAAAGCTGTGTAAACGCTGCCAAAGCGTTTCATCGGGCGCATTAATAATGCCCGTCTGGTCATTTGCAGGGCTGTGTCTCTCCCCTGCCCAGCTCCGGCTATAACCACCCGCTTCCTGATACAAAAGCAATCCAGGCAGATGGTCCCAGGGCTTCATGCGTTTATAAAAAGAAAAGTCGCGCGCCCCTTCCAGCAGATTCAGATATTCATGCGCACAACAATTTAAGGCATTTGCTTTTTCAAAAGACTCCAGTTTTGGAACAATAAGCGGGCGTATTTGCTTAGGGACGAACCCTGTCGCGATATAGGCTTTTAAGTTTGAAAAAGAAATATCCGGTTCTTTCGTATCAATGCGCTGTTTTTTACCATTTAAAGTTGTCCCCGCCCCGGTTTCGGCAATGCCCATACGCTGCCCCGGAATATCGTAAATCCAGCCCTGTACGGTTTGCCCTTTATAGACAAGCGCAGCCATCAGACCGAATATGGGCTCTCCGCGTGAAAAATTTCCTGTGCCGTCCACCGGGTCCACCACCCAGACATAGCCCGGTTCCGTGGCCAAAGCATCTATAGCCGCCTGCCCTGCCGAGACGGCCTCTTCTCCAACCACGTAAGAGCCGGGCAGTATATCTTTAAAAATACGTGTAAGCTGTACTTCGGCTTCCCTATCGGCGATTGTCACCAGGTCATTCGGCCCGGTTTTGGTATCAATCTCATGCGCCTGCAGGTTTTGAAAGCGCGGTAAAATAACATCATCCGCCACCTCGCGAAGATGTTGCGCGATGATATCAGGGCTTACAGATGTCATTATTTAAGACTCAGATGGCGCGTCTTCTGCTTCCATGGCTGCCGCCTTTTCAGCTTCGTCATAAAGCTGGATCGGGCCGGACGGCATAATCGTGGAAATCGCATGCTTATAGATCAGCTGCACGTGAGAATCCCGGCGCAGTAACATGGAAAAATTATCAAACCATGTAATCGTCCCTTGCAGCTTAACGCCATTGACTAGAAAAACCGTCACTGTTGCTTTTTCACGGCGAATGGCATTCAGAAAAACATCCTGCACATTTTGTGATTTTTCGCCCATATTTTTATCCTTATCGTTTCCTTATTGTTCTTAATTACTAAGGGTTGTAGCGGTTTTGCCTAGTTTCAGCAAGCCTGTTTTTCGACGCTTTCAAACAGCCAGCCCTGAATATCCATAAGAGAGTTTGCCACATAGATCGGATTATATTTGGCGATCAAATCTTTCTTATGCTCGATATGATGGATGTAAATGCAATCCGCTCCGCAAGCCTGTGCACAGAGCAGATCGGTTTCCGTATCTCCAATATACAGAATATCTTTTGGGGTCAGCGCCGCGTCAATTTTCTCTATCGCCATCAAAAGCGGGTCCGGCGCTGGTTTGTCCCGGTGCGCCCGCCCTGCCCCGACATAAGTTGTAACCAAGGGCGTTAAATCAGAGTCTGTAATTTCATTGCCCAGCACATCATGGCGCTTATTGCTGACAATCCCCGCCGGAATCCCTGCATTTTGAAGCATCTGCAAAAGCGCGCGCGTACCGTCAAAAAAGGCCAGAAAGTCTTTATGATGCGCATGGTAATATTCGTAAAATAGCCGCTCTGCTTCCTGCGCCTTGTCCCCGTATGTTTCCGGAAAAGCTTCGCGCGCCGATTTAAAAATCACACCTGCTCTTTGCTGCTCTTCTACCGGGCCTTTGCCGAAAGCGCTCCGCACATGATTATGCGCTTCAATAATCAGGCGCGTCGTATCAACAAGCGTCCCGTCCCAGTCAAATAAAACTGCCTTATAACCATTCCTCATGAGAATAGATCCACCTGAATGGAAAACATTTTTTCAACTTTCCGGATCGCCCCTTGAAGCGCAATCACAATCACATGATCACCGGCTTTTAATTCCAGGTCAGGATGCGGCATGAGAACCTCATTATCTTCTCTGACAATCGCCCCGACATGCACATCTTGTGTAAATGGAATATCTTTAAGCGGCTTATTAATCACATCAGAAGACTCGCTGAGCTCTGCTTCAATCACTTCCGCCCCGCCATAGGCAATATTATGCACCGCCTTGATCCGACCACGGCGCACATAATGCAAAATCTTTGACGCTGTAATAGCGCGCGGAGAGACAATCGCCCCAAGTCCAAGGGAAGATTGTAAAGCGTTATAGGTGTTTTTATTGAGCAAAGTCACGGTTTGATCGCATCCATATTGGCGCGCCAACAAAGAGCCGAGAATATTTGCTTCATCATCGTCAGTGACGGCTATGAGTGTTTCTGTGGCTTTCATATCCGCTTCTTCAAGAAGCGTATGGTCCAGCCCGTCCCCGCACAGGACAACAACATCTTCAAGCTTTTCGCTTAGCTCAAGTGCCCGGTCATGATTTTGTTCAATCAGCTTCAGATTAACATGCGGAAATTTTTCCTGAATACAGCAGGCCAATGCAAAACCGATATTGCCGCCACCCATAATGACAATAGAACGCGCAGTCTTTTCTTCATGCCCAAACCCTTCCAAAGCCCGGTCCAGCTGATCCGTATCAACTACAAAGAAAACTTCATCTCCGATTAACATTTGGTCATCCGGGTCCGGGATCGTTAAAACACCGCCGCGGTTAATCGCCATGATATTAATACGGGCATCCGGAAAAAGAGCCGTCAACTGGCGCAGCGGTGTATTAACAATCGGACAATCCTCTTCACAAATTACCGCGCACAGATGCAGTTTTTCACCTGCAAGCGAGATAATATTCGTTGTCCCCGGCACGGATAAACGTTTTAGAATAGACAGCGCAATTTCCTGCTCCGGGGAAATAATCACATCAATCGGCATATGCGCCCGGCTGAACAAATTCGCCCAGATCGGGTCCAGGTATCCGCTTGCGCGAATACGGGCGATTTTCTTGGGCACATTAAAGAGAGAATGCGCCACCTGGCAGGCAATCATATTCACTTCGTCACTGCTGGTCACAGCAATTATCATATCCGCTTCAGCCGCCCCGGCAGCAGAAAGTACTTCCGGCGTTGAGGCATGACCTAAAACAGCGCGCACATCAAGATCATGATTGGCTTGCGCAACAATCTCGGCGTTTGTATCGATTAGCGTAATATCGTTTTCATCACGGGCCAGATAGGCAGCGATATTATACCCAACCTCCCCTGCTCCGCAGATAATCACCCGCATGTTAGTTTATGCCCTTTTTTGAAGTGGTGGCTCTTCGCCGCTATCCGGCTTATCCTGCGTGCCGTTCGGAGAAAGATCAAGGCTTTTCAGTTTCCGGTGCAAGGCTGAGCGTTCCATGCCGATCGATTTGGCGGTTTCCGAAACGCTCCCTGCAAAGCGCTCCATCTGCGCGGACAGATAAACCCGTTCAAACATCTCACGGGCATCTCTTAAGGATTTCATCAAAATATCTTCGCTTAAATCGAACAGCCCGGCCTTTGCAGGTGCGGCAGCTTTTGCTGTTTCCTGGGACGCAAAATCAAGAGATGGTAAATCGCGGACCTGTATTGCCCCTTCTTTTTCCATATGCGCAGAACAGCAAAGTTCAATATAATTTTTGAGCGCGCAAATATTCCCGGTCCAGTTTTTTTGCTGAAGAGCCAAAAGCGCTTCAGGTGAAAAATCTTTTACAGCCGCTCCTGCGTTCCGAGCAAATTTTTGCACGAAATGCGCAGCAAGCGCCGGAATGTCCGCGGCTCTGTCTTTCAAATGGGGTACATTGATCTGAACAAGATTAAGACGTGAAAATAAATCGTCTGAAAAACCGCTATTGTTTTGAATATCCGCATTGGCAATAGAGATAAGCCGCGCTTCAAAATCCTGCCCCTGCAGCGCCTGCATTAAATAGTCCTGATCCTTTGTGCTTAAACAATCAATATGATTGAGCACCAGGCTCCCCTGTCCCGTTTTTTGAATCGCCTCTTCAAAGAGTTTTGGATCAAAGGCCTCTACGCAATTTACAACCGTATAAGGATGTGTTGCCCGCGGTGAATATTCATGCACCAGCCGCGCCGTCATGGATTTGCCCGTGCCGGTTTCTCCTAAAATCATCACCCGGCTACTGACTTGCGCCGCCTGCTCGATTTGCTTTCTTAAATTTTTAACGGCCGCAGACTCGCCGATGAGATCCAAAACCGGGTCAACCGGAGAGGTTTTCAAAGTTTTGTTTTCTTTTTTAAGCGCTGCAGCTTCAAGCGCGCGCGCAATCATCAGCAAAAGCCGGTCCGCCTTAAACGGCTTTTCAATGAAATCATAGGCTCCTTTTTTAATGGCACTGACCGCCGTTTCCACAGTCCCGTGCCCGCTGATCATCAGGACAGGCAAATCTGTATGCATCGCTTTGATATCTTCTAAAACAGCCAGCCCATCCTGATCGCTGCCCTGCAGCCAGATATCTAAAATAACAAGGTCGGGACATTTTTCAGAGATAGCATTCAGCGCTCCTTTAGACGTACCGGCCTCACGTACGCCATAAGATTCATCTTCCAAAATGCCTTTAATCAGTTTTCTGATATCTTCTTCATCATCAACAATTAGAATATGTGCACCCATATTACGCTGCCTCCTGTTTTACCGATCCGGTATTTTCCTGGTGAAACGGAAAGACAAGAGATACGCTTGCTCCGCCCAGATCCATCCAGCCTTCATAAGATGTTAAACGGTCCGTTTCCCCGAGAATTAATTTACCGCCATGGTCTTCCATGATTTTTTTAACAATCGCGAGCCCAAGCCCGGTCCCTTTTTCCTTATGGGTAATATAAGGCTCACTCAAGCTGGCCGGGTCTTCTTCAGGCAAACCCAAACCGTTATCAATCACAGATACGACAAGTTGCTGGCGTGTATTATCTTTTGTTGCCAGTACCAAAATCTTGCCAGGCCAGTCCGTCCCTTCAATTTTATCGTGAATGGAATCCACCGCATTCTGGATCAGGTTTGTCACGGCCTGGCGCACCTGTTGTGCATCACATTCAATTTGAAACTCTTTATCGTCAAACCCTTCAAGGGTGAATGTAATATCCTTATGCGCTTCGCGTTGAAGGATAATCATATCGTGCAAAGATTTTAAAACGCTTTCACCGCGCATGACAGGTTCCGGCATCCGGGCAAAATCAGAAAATTCAGACACCATGCGCCCGATATCTTCGACATGTTTGACAATCGTGTCGGTGCAATTTGTAAATGTTTCCGGATCGCTATCAATTTCTTTCAGATATTTCCGGCGAAGCCGTTCAGCCGAAAGCTGGATCGGTGTCAGCGGATTTTTTATTTCATGTGCAATCCGTCGTGCCACATCCGCCCAGGCGGCTTTGCGCTGCGCAGCCTGAAGCTCGGTAATATCATCGAAGGTTAAAACCGCGCCGACATCTTCGCTCCCGACTTTCTCAATTCCAATACGTACAAGCAAGGTCCGTTTATGCTTATCTTCGGTCAGGATCGGAATTTCCCCCTGCTGGATTTTTTCAGGATGTTTATGTGCGCGCTCGAGAAGCTCGGCGATATCCGGAAAAAGCGTTTTGATATTTTTGCCGATCAGCTCCTCTTCCGCTTTGCCAAGAATAGATGAGGCCGCATTATTTGTAATTGTAATCGCCCCGCGCTCATCCACGCCAATAACCCCCGAGGATACTCCGGCCAGAACCGTTTCGGTAAAACGCCGGCGCTGATCCATCTGGCGGTTGGCGGTCATGAGCTCATCACGCTGCGCGGCGATCTGCCCGGTCATACGGTTAAAGGACGTGCCCAGATATTCAAACTCTTCAATGCCTTTGCGAATACTCACCCGCGCATTCAAATCCCCGCCGCGCACCCGGTCGGAAGCCGAGATCAAGGCGCTGATCGGCAGCACTAATTGCCGCGCCAGCATAATCCCGAACCATGTCGCCGTCATTAAAAGCAAGAGCGCTACAACGGCAAAAATCATCGTCACGGCAATTTGTAAACTGGAATAACGCCCTTTAAGCGCCGCATATTCCGTTGCCGCATCTTTAGTTGCCGCAAGGTGCGCCAGCACGGTCGGGTCCACCATCCGCCCGACAAAAAGGTAAACATCATCAAAAGCGCTGAGTTTTACAAGCGCGCGCACCCGGTCTTCGGACGCGCCCGTCATCACCATCACTTCACCCTGCGCAGCCTGCTCCAAAATGTAAGGCGGCAAGGTTTCAAAGCTCAGGGTAAAGGTCAGACCGGTACGTGCCAGCACCCGTCCGCTTTCATGAAACATCATGACTTCGCTGAGGTTTCTTAAAAAGGCCTGCGTTTCCAACATGCGTTCAAAAGCCGTGCGGTTTTCAAGATACAGCCCCGCCTGCCGGTCGACATCATTTGCCATCACAAGCAAATCAGCTTTAATCACCTGCTGGTGCTCATCCAGATAGGCTTCGGCCACAGCCTGGGATTCCAGGACGGCTGTTTGCACCCGCTCAGAAAACCAGCTTTGAACACCATAATGAAAAAAGAAGGCTGAAAAGATGGCCATCAAAATCGCGGGCGCCGCGGCCATCAACGAGAAAATCAGCACAAGGCGCACATGCAGTTTTGAGCCTGCGATCCCGCGGCGTCTTCCTGCCCAGATTTTGGCTACGCGCCGCCCGATCAGCATCACCAGCAACAGCAAAATGACAAGGTTGATATTTAAAAGCCAGATCACCGTATCCGGGTCGTCGCCAAAAGGCGGCGTCGCGGTCAGTGCCGCATAGGTCGCAAAACCGCTTATGATGGCTGCTATCAGCAGTAAAACGCCGAGCCGAAAACTCCAGCCCCGCTTTGTAAAGCGCTGGAACAGCGATGCAGAAAAAAGCTCTGCGGAGGATGGTATCCATTGACGCATCATGCTTTACTGACTATCCACAGTTTGTGGCAAAAAAGCAACAGTTTTGAATATGGTAAAAAGCAGTACAAAAATACGGGTTATTATCCCCGCCGCCGGCAGCGGGGAGCGGCTTGGCGGAGATTTGCCCAAGCAATATCTGCCCCTTGGTGGAAAGCCCGTTTTGACCCATGTGCTGGAGAAATTTAAGGATTATCCAATCACCGTTGCCATTTCCCCGGATCATGAGGATTTATACCGTCAGGCCTCTAACGACTTTGACAACACCCAGTTTATTGCCGGAGGAAATACACGAAAACAAAGTATTTATAATGCATTACAAAGTTTTTCTAATCTAAATTCTAATGATTTGATCCTTATTCACGACGCCGCCCGCCCCTTTGTCAGAGCAGATGAAATTGAAGCTGTCATTGCCAAGGCCGCTGAAACGGGCGCTGCGACGCTCGCCAGCCCGCTATCGGCAACGCTTTTTGATTCAAAAACCGGGGAAACCGTGGATCGCAGCGATAAATGGGCAATCCAGACCCCGCAGGTCTTCCGCGCAGACTGGCTCCTCGAAGCTCATAAGAGATTCAAAGACGATGATAGTTTCACCGATGATTCAGGCCTGATCCGCGCCCTTGGTCATGAGGTTGCGCTGGTGCGCTCGGGGCGGCATAACTTCAAAATCACCACGATGCAGGATTACGACATGGCCCAAACCCTTATAAATGCTCAAAGCCGGACCATCACCACGATGGGCTATGATATTCATGCTTTTGCCGAAGGGGGCGATCACGTCACGCTTGGTGGCATTAAAATCCCGCACAGCAAAGGCATGAATGCCCATTCGGATGGAGATGTCATTCTCCATGCTTTAACGGATTCTATTCTCGGCGCGATCGGTGCAGGCGATATCGGTACCCATTTCCCACCTTCTGACGATCAGTGGAAAAATGCCGATAGCGCCATATTCGTCAAACATGCTTTAGATTTACTGCAGAAACACGGCGGAGACCTCATCCACATTGACATCAATCTACAATGCCAGGCCCCGAAAATTGCTCCGCACCGCGACGCGATGATTGAAAATCTGTCTAAACTGACTGGATTATCACCCTCTTCTATCGGCCTGAAAGCCACAACTCTTGAAGGTCTCGGCGCCCTTGGCCGGGAGGAAGGTATTGCTGCTTATGTAATGACAACGATTAAGAGTTAGGATAAAGTTTTACTTCCTGATAGCCTGCATCCCGAAGGTCTTGATCCATACTTTGGACGCCATCCACCCCTGTATCATGTACTAAAAAGGGCCTTCCTAATTCAGCATTCATACGCGTTACTCTAAAAAGTGCTTGTGCTGCACTCATGCGAGTGTGTCTGGTGTCGGTAACATCCTGCATGCGCCGCATGATTATAGAACCACCGTAAGAGGGTATTCTGACGTCTTGATTAAATCTGGCCTTGTATTGTCCATCACCTACCTCATATGCAACAACGCCACCAAATTGTCTTGCCAGTTTTTTATCTGCACCTGACAGACCTTTTGTTATTTCTATTTCATTAGCCATACCCATACCCTAATATCCTTTCAAAACAGCTCATAACAAGACTGCAACAATATGTCAAACAAAAAGCTTGTTCTTAACTTCAAACACCCCGCTGTCTGGGCCGCGACATGGTTTGGCTGCGGGTTTATGAAGCCTGCGCCAGGGACCTGGGGGACGCTGGGCGCCCTGCCCTTTGGACTTTTAATCCTGATCTATCTGGGACCAACAGCCCTTTTGCTTGGCACCATTCTTGTCACCGCGCTTGGCTGGTGGGCATCGGATGTTTTTGAAAAAATGTCAGGCGAAAAAGACAGCTCCATGATTGTCATCGATGAAGTTGCCGGTATGTGGCTGGCCCTGTTTGCCGCCCCGCTCACCCCGCTTGGCGTTGCGGCAGCGTTTATTCTCTTCCGCGCCTTTGATATTCTCAAGCCCTGGCCGGTCAGTTACTTTGATAAAAAACTTTCCGGCCCGCTGTCTGTTATGGGGGATGACCTCGTAGCCGGGCTTTACACCATTCTTTGTCTGACAGGATTATATTATGCAGGCCTATTTTAATGCAAAAACTTGTTTCTAATTTAAGTGAGCGCCTGCGCGCCAAGAACATGATGTTGGCGACAGCAGAATCCTGCACGGGTGGGCTTATTGGCGCCGCTATGACAGATCTTGCAGGCTCCTCCGATATCTATGCAGGCGGATTTATCACCTATTCCAATGATCTCAAGATGAACCTGCTCGGCGTTTTGGAAGACACATTAAAAACACATGGCGCCGTCAGCCCTGAAACTGCTAATGAAATGGCAACAAGCGCTTTGACCAAAACAGGCGCGGATATCGCTGTTTCTGTTACAGGCATTGCCGGACCCGGTGGCGGATCGGATGATAAACCCGTGGGTCTTGTTTATATCGGCATATCTTTAAAAGGTGCGCCACCGCAAACCTGCAAACATCTCTTTGATGGAGACCGCGCCACCATTCGCGCTCAAACTGTTGAGGCTGCGCTCACCCATCTGATCGAGGCACTTGATGGATAAAGTTCTTATCGTTTCTGCCGCCGATCACAATTATTTTCCCATGCTGGCCGAATGGATCCACAGCATCCGTAAATTCCATGAGCATGATATTGGGATCATCAATGCGGGATTAACGGTTGAGCAGGTTGAATATCTTCAGGGACAGAACTGTATCGTCAAAGATATCGACTGGCCCTGCCCCGTGCCGGCCCATAAAATTAAAGGAAAGGAATATCTAAAGGGGTGTCTCTGCCGCCCCTTCCTGCCAGACATATTTCCCGACCATGACATGTTTGTCTGGATGGATTCCGACACATGGGTACAGCGCGGCGATATTATCCCCTCTTTCATTGAGGCCGCAGGCAAAGATAAGATTGCCCTGACCGCGCAGGTCGACCGGCATTATCCGCGCCAGATCCGGATTAAGTGGCTTGCCCGCATGCCATTTAAGCTCCGCGGCTTTTATTTTAGCAATGCCAAGCAAGCATTCGGCTTTTCAAAAGCCAAAGAGCTTTACCCGTATCATGTACTTCTGGCCGGGATGTTTGCGATGCACCGCGATGCACCGCATTGGACAAAATGGCAGGAGCTCCTCGCGCAAGCCGTCCAAACCGGCAAAGTCTTTACCGCGGAACAGCTCACACTTGGTATTCTCTGTTACCTGGAAGGCTATGCGAAAAATATCCTGCCAGGGTGGATGCACTGGCTGTGCGAATATAAACCTGTCTGGAACGAAGAAACGGAACAGTTTGTTGAGCCCTATTACCCGCATGAACCGCTTGGCGTTTTGCATCTGTCCGGCTGGGATGAAATGCGTGTGAACCGTGCTCTAACCACAGACTTCCAAACTCTCTCAGGTAGAGTAATTGAACGTTCCTACCGCTACGCCGATTTTGATGGAGAAGCTGTACCGTAAAGTTCTTCCGCCCGTTTTTCAAATGCGGAAACCATACGCTTGACCACTTCATGAAAGAACAGCTTGGCAAATCCCTGCAGAGCCACATTTGAAAATTCAAACTCAACGGAAAAATCGATAATACACGTCCCGTCCTCTAAAGGCACGAACTCCCAGTTATTTTTAAGATCTTTCAGCGGCCCTTTCATATATTCAATATGAATTGTTTTTGGGCGGTTGAGAACAACCTTGGACGTAAACCGTTCGCGGAACATTTTATACCCGACCACCAGATCGGCATAAAAGACCTCATCGCCCTCGCGTTCGTTAATCCGGCTGCCGACACACCACGGCGCAAATTCTTTATAGGACGCCACATCAGCCACCAGGTCAAACATCTGCTCCGCGCTGTAAGGGATATGTTTTTGTTCAATATGAGAGAGCATTACTCAGCGGCCAGAGAAGCCAATTTCTGATCCCGGGCTGTTTTTAAGCGCGCAAAATCTTCACCTGCATGATAAGAGCTACGCGTGAGCGGCGTAGCGGAGACCATCAAAAACCCTTTTGCCCGCGCCATTTTTTCAAGGCCTTCAAACTCCTCCGGTGTCCAGAAATGCTCGACCGGCGCATGTTTGGGCGTTGGCTGGAGATATTGGCCGATCGTGATGAAATCAACGTCAGCTGCCCGCAGATCATCCATCACCTGCCCGACTTCTTCGCGTGTTTCGCCAAGCCCCACCATCATCCCGGATTTGGTGAATTGCATCGGATCAAGCTCTTTCACGCGCTGAAGCAATCTGAGACTTCTGAAATACCGCGCACCCGGACGGATCGTCGGGTAAAGCCGCGGTACGGTTTCAAGATTATGATTAAACACATCCGGCTTTACGTTTATCACACGATCAAGCGCGTCCATATTGCCGCCAAAATCTCCGGGGAGAATTTCAATCGTTGTTTCCGGGGATTTAAACCGGATCGCGGAAATCGTTTTTTCAAAATGGTCCGCCCCGAAATCGTCCAGATCATCCCGGTCGACGGATGTCACCACAACGTGTTTCAATTCCATCTGTGAAACCGCAACGCCGACACGCAAAGGTTCATACTGATCCAGCTCATCCGGCTTACCGGTGGCCACATTACAAAAGCTGCAAGCGCGGGTACAGACTTCGCCCATAATCATGAAGGTGGCATGTTTTTTATCCCAGCACTCGCCGATATTCGGACAGCCCGCTTCCTCACAAACCGTTGTAAGTTTCAGGTTTTTAACCGTTGCAAGCGTTTCTTTATAGGTCTCTCCTTGTCCGGCGCGTACGCGGATCCAGTCCGGCTTATTGCCCATAGTCGGACGGTCCGGGTTTTTCTGCTTTTCCGGATGACGTTTCGCACGGTCGAGAAGGTCTTGGTTATAGGTCATTCAATAATTCGTTTCTGATTTTAAACCTTAAAATAAGCCGGTTTCTTTTTAAAACAAGAGCTTATCAAACAGCTCTCTTCAATACTCTTTTTATAATTGAATACACTCTTTACGCAAACAGCATAGAATAGCATATCTATTTCTCAAGGGTCGGCACGGTTGTTACCGGCATCTCCTCTGGTAAATCCGAAGTGTAAATAGGATGATCAGTCATCAGATACGGCGTCATGCCGACACGCTTAAAAAGCCGTACTCCTGCATCTTTATGAGCATGTACTAAAAGCCCCATACCATGCTCTTTCGTAAGCGGGATTAAAAATTCTTCGAGGGCCCTCTGACCCATGCCCCTTTGACCTGAAAGATTTTCAATATCCAGCATCATGATTTCGTCCCGCGACGCCCTTACCCCTTTTAAATCAGCGGCCCTTGTACCGAGTGTTATTTTTACGCTGTTCCATTCTCTTGTCATCGAAAGCGCATCTCTATCCGGCTGTGTCGCTTCAATAAAATCCCTGTAAAAAGCAATGCGCTTTTTTTGCGTGCAGCCAAAGATCTGCCCCAAACAAATTCTTACCCGCTTACCAAACATACTTATCTATACTTTCTTCTTTAAAAATGCACCGCTCTTCCATATGCATCCAAAACACTTTCATGCATCATTTCAGAAAGCGTTGGATGCGGGAAGACGGTATGCATGAATTCAGCTTCAGTAAGTTCAGCCGTTTTACCGATCACATACCCCTGAATCATCTCGGTGACTTCCGCGCCGATCATATGCGCGCCCAAAAGCTCGCCCGTTTTTTCATCAAAGATGGTTTTCACAAGGCCTTCAGGTTCCCCAAGTGCAATCGCCTTCCCGTTTCCGATAAACGGGAAGCGCCCGACTTTGACTTTATGGCCGACTTCAATCGCTGCTTTTTCAGTCATGCCGACAGAGGCCACTTGCGGGCGGCAATAGGTACAACCCGGAATGTTGCTTTTATCCATCGGGTGAACGTCTTTCAGGCCCGCAATTTTTTCAACACAGATAATGGCTTCATGGGAAGCTTTATGCGCCAGCCAAGGCGCGCCGGTGACATCGCCAATCGCGTAGACGCCTTTTTCCCCCGTGGCCATATAGCCATCCGTGACAATATGTCCGCGATCAAGCTTTACGCCTTTGGCGTTGTCCAGCCCGATCTCTTCGGTATTTGCCTGAATGCCGACCGCCATAATGACGCGATCCACTTTTATCTTCTGCGCTTTGCCTCCCCCCTTAGAAGAAACTTCGACATGGACGGTGACATCGTTCTTACCTTTTTCAAGCTTCGTGGTTTTCGCCCCGGTCAGAATTTTCATGCCTTGCTTTTCAAATTGCTTGCGGGCCATGGCGGAGATCTCTTCATCTTCCACCGGCAGGATGCGGTCCATGACCTCCACGACCGTCACCTCTGCACCCATATTCTGATAGAAGGAGGCGAACTCAATCCCAATCGCGCCGGACCCAACCACTAAAAGCGATTTTGGCATCGTGTCCGGCACCATGGCCTCTTTATAAGTCCAGATCAGTTTCCCGTCCGGCTCCAGTCCCGGAAGCACCCGCGCCCGCGCGCCTGTGGCAATAATGATATGTTTGGCCGTGAGGGTTTCTTTGGTTTTTCCTTCGACTGAGACTTTGCCTTTACCAAGCAGTTTCCCGTAGCCATCAAAGACCGTGACTTTATTTTTCTTCAGCAAATGGCCGATCCCGCCGGAAAGTTGCTTTGCCACCCCACGCGAACGTTCAACGACTTTTTTCAAATCAAAAGAGACATCTTTAACTGTAAATCCAAACTCTGAGACATGATTGAGCAGGTCGTGAATTTCAGATGAGCGCAAAAGCGCCTTGGTCGGAATACACCCCCAGTTCAGGCAAATCCCGCCAAGATGGTTAGCCTCCACAACAGCCGCCTTCATGCCAAGCTGCGCTGCCCGGATCGCCGCGACATATCCCCCCGGCCCCGCGCCAATCACCACAATGTCAAAATTTTTATCGGTCACTATCCAACCACCCAGTCTAAAATCTTTCCTATAAAACCACTTCTAGGCCCACATTTATTACCCAAACTGTTATTTTTTAAAAAACTCACAATCATTTCAGAAGTCTCAAAATCATAAACACCTTCAGCATCAATATCGTTACTTGATAAAAACGCTCCGAGTTTTTTTACAAAAGTGTCAACAACATCCTCATCAACATTAATCAAAAGCCCATACCCTTTATCAACGTGACGATATCCTTCATGAGATTTAAGGGATACACCATCTTCTTCTACATGACGATCTCTTAGCGAACTATCAAAGCCCTCTAAAAAACCCACCAAGGCTTTATTTTTTTTAGGAGAATTAGTTCGATACAACCTTATTTCCAACTGCATTCTTACCCCCTATATCAAAGCAACATACTTGCCGGGTTTTCAAGATACCGTTTTAAGACCTGCAGAAACTCTGCCCCGACAGCGCCATCGACGGTGCGGTGATCAGTAGACAGCGTACAGCTCATGAACGTACCGATTTTCACCTCGCCATTGTCGACATAGGGGCGTTGCTCTCCTGCCCCGACCGCCAGAATGCAACTTTGTGGCGGGTTGATAATCGCCCCGAATTCCTTGATCCCGTACATGCCAAGATTAGATACTGTAAAGGTGCCCCCCTGAAACTCTTCAGGCTTTAATTTTCCATCACGCGCGCGGCCAGCCAAGTCTTTGACTTCTGCTGAAATAGCCTGAAGCCCTTTGGCTTCAGCTTGCTTTACAATCGGCGTAATTAGTCCGTTCGGTGTTGCCACCGCAACGGAAATATCGCTATGGATATATTGACGCACAGCCTCATCCGTCCAGGAGACATTCGCCGCCGGATAGGCCTGCAGTGCCATGGCGCAGGCTTTCACAATAAAATCATTCACAGATAATTTATATTGATCTTTCCCGGCTTCATTTAATTGTTTGCGTGTTGCCAATAAACCATCGATTTGACACTCAATCGTAAGATAAAAATGCGGGACGGTAGATTTGGATTCCACAAGCCGCTTGGCCGTAATTTTCTTGATATTGTTATTTGGAATTTCGCTATAGAGCATCCCAAACTCATTGACTTTCTGATCGCCTGTCGGTTGCGGTGCAGCCATGCCGGGCGCAGGTGCAGAGACCGTCCTGCCTTCCACATCCGCTTTTACAATGCGTCCGCGCGGGCCGGAGCCTTGAACAGTCGATAGATCAATACCCTTTTCCGCTGCAATACGTTTGGCCAGAGGAGAGGCAAAGATGCGATTTCCCTTCTTGTCATCCTGAGCGGAGGGAGCTACGGCGACCGAAGTCGAAGGATCTTTCTTTTTTTCAACGATTGAAGATCCCTCGACTGCGCTCGGGATGACGGAAGAGCTGGAATTTATAAATCCATCCAGATCATTATCATTCTCCCCTTCTTCCAAAAGAACGGCGATAAGCTCATTCACTTTCACAGCCTCAGTGCCTTCAGGAATAATGATTTTCGCAAGCTTGCCTTCATCAACCGCTTCAACTTCCATGGTTGCCTTGTCGGTTTCAATCTCGGCAATCACATCCCCGGCAGAGATTTCGTCACCCTCCTTTTTATGCCATTTGGCCAGATTACCTTCTGTCATGGTCGGTGAAAGCGCAGGCATGAGAACTTTAATCGGCATAACATACCTTTCTTGCCGCGTGGATGATTTCATCCGTTTGCGGCAGGGCAAGGGCTTCCAGGTTTGCCGCGTAAGGCAGAGGTACATCAGCAGCACACACACGTGCCAAAGGTGCATCCAGATAATCAAAGGCGTGTTCGCCAATCAGCGCGGCAATTTCTGACCCAATGCCTGCAAACGGCCAGCCTTCTTCACAGGTCACGATGCGGTTTGTCTTTTTCACGCTTTCTAAAATCGTATGGCGGTCAAGCGGGCGGATCGTCCGCAGGTTGATTACTTCCGCATCAATCCCCTGCTCTGCCAGTTTTTCGGCAGCTTCCAAAGCTTTGCCAACCATAATGGAAAACGCAACAATCGTGACGTCATTTCCGGTGCGTTCAATCTTCGCCCGGCCGATCGGGATGACGTAGTCTTCATCGGTCGGCACATCGAATGTCTGCCCGTAAAGAAGTTCATTTTCAAGCACGATCACCGGGTTTGGATCGCGGATGGCCGCTTTCATCAAACCTTTGGCATCGGATGCACTCCATGGAGAAACAACTTTGAGGCCCGGCACATGCGCATACCAGCTTGCAAAGCATTGAGAGTGCTGGGCTGCTACGCGCGCCGCAGCCCCATTCGGGCCCCGGAACACAATCGGACATCCAAGCTGCCCACCTGCCATGTAAAGTGTTTTGGCGGCGGAGTTAATAATATGATCCATTGCCTGCATGGAAAAGTTAAAGGTCATAAATTCAACAACCGGCTTTAGACCGTTCATGGCCGAGCCCACAGCAAGCCCTGCAAAACCATGCTCTGTGATCGGTGTATCAATCACGCGTTTCTCGCCAAATTCATCGAGCATACCCTGCGTGACTTTATAGGCGCCGTTATACTCGGCGACTTCCTCGCCCATCACATAGACGGTTTCATCGGCGCGCATTTCTTCAGACATGGCCGCGCATAAAGCTTCACGGACCTGCATTTCCTGTGTGCCAGCCTCAAAGAAAGCCTGCTCATCGAAGACGGGCGGCTCAAACACCGCGCCTTGTGCATAGAGAATATCCCGGTTATCTACATGCGCACCTGCCGGTTGATCAGCAACGGATGTTTGAACCGGTCCGCTTTCCTCTGCAGCCGCAGCAGGTGAAGGCGAAGCCTGCACCGCAGAAACATCAATGTCACCTGCACTTTCTCCATCTTCAAGGAGTACGGCAATCGGTGTATTCACCGCCACACTTTCAGTCCCTTCTGTAATCAGAATTTTGCCTAGCACCCCTTCATCAACGGCTTCCACTTCCATTGTCGCCTTGTCGGTTTCGATCTCGGCAATCACATCCCCTGCAGAGACCTCATCCCCCTCCTGCTTGATCCATTTGGCAAGATTTCCTTCGGTCATGGTTGGCGAGAGCGCCGGCATTAAAATATTCGTTGGCATTTTTATTCTTCCTCACGTGCCTTTCCGGCAATTGCATGATTTTCTCCAGACATTTCAACAAGCTGAATGCGGACATATTCTTCCGGCAAATCAAGAGACTGTGAAACCGCAGATGTCACCGCGCTAAACAGCTTTCTTTTCTGCTCTTTTGTATGACCTTCCATTAAATTGACAGTAACCCAAGGCATTTAAACCTCCACCAGCACATCCGTCCAAAGATCTTCCGGCGGAAGTTCGGGGCTTTCCTGTGCAAATTCCGCCGTGTCTTTGATGATCTCTTTAATTTCTTTTTCGAGAACCTTCAGTTCATCTTCGGCGATGTCGGCCTCTTCAAGCATCATCACCCGCAAATTGGCAATCGGATCGCGGTTCTCCTTCACATCGGTCACTTCTTCCTTGGTCCGGTATTTTGCCGGATCGGACATGGAGTGGCCGCGATAGCGATAGGTCATGACCTCAAGGATATACGGCCCGTTACCCGAGCGCACATAATCAAGTGCCTGGCGCGCAGCTGCCTGCACGGTGAATACATCCATCCCGTCCACCTGCTCACCCGGGATTCCAAAGCCTGCACCGCGCGCATAAAGCTGCCCGGCCGAAGAGCGCTGGACCGACGTGCCCATCCCGTATTGGTTATTTTCGATGACATAGAGCACCGGCAATTTCCACAGCGCTGCCATATTGTAGCATTCAGCGACTTGTCCCTGGTTGGCCGAGCCGTCGCCCATATAGGCCACAGCCACGCCGCCATCCTCTTTATATTTATGGGCAAAGCCAAGACCTGTCCCGATGGCCGTTGAGGCGCCGACAATACCGTGCCCGCCAAAGAATCCTTTTTCCTGACTGAACATATGCATCGACCCGCCCTTGCCGCGCGAATAGCCGCCTTCCCGGCCCGTCAGCTCAGCCATCACGCCGCGCGGATCCATGCCCTGCGCCAGCATATGGCCGTGATCGCGGTAGGTTGTGACCACCGTATCCTGATCTTCCTGGACAGACTGAATGCCCGTTACAACCGCTTCCTGCCCGATATAAAGATGACAAAAGCCTCCGATCAGCCCCATGCCATAGAGCTGCCCGGCCTTTTCTTCAAAGCGCCTGATCAGCAGCATATCGTAATAGAGCTTCTTCATCTCTTCAGGAGACGGCGAAGGGTTGCTATTAGAGACAGTTTTAAGATTTGGTTTGGTTTTTGTCTTTTGAGATTTCTTAGAGGCCACGTTTTTCTCTCTTATTTATCCGCACTAGGGATAAATTGCTACACGATTTGGCTTTCAAGGAAAAGGGTAAAACGCCCGGTTTTGTGCGCCGCGTCACAGATTTTTAATTGATAAAAATCACCTTCTCATCGCTACGGGCATAGCCCAGCGTTTTGCGGACCTGCTCTTCAAGAAGATCGCGGTCGATTGTCCCTGGGCGCATCATCACAACTTTTTGTTCAAGCGCTGCGCGGTCCTGGCTGATTTGAGTATACTCTTCAGAGACCTGGGTGATCTGGTTTTGAAGCGACATATACCGCAGAGCGCTGCGGTCTCCAGCTATCAGGTGATAGGCAAAATACATACTCAGACAGACACATAGCGTTGCCAGCATATTCTGGCGGAAAAGTGCGCGTTGTTGAATGAGCCGTTTCATACCCTCTACTGAATCACACAGGAGTCCACGCGTCAAACGAAAAAATGCTTTTGATTCAATAGGTTATTGTGTACAAACCAAGAACAAACCAGCTAAGCGATTCAAAAGACTCAGGAAATCTAGAGAGTATCAAGGGCAGGAACTTTGCAGCGTGTGCCATCATCTAAAACCAACTCACGTACACCCTGCTCTTCAGCTTGAGAAATAAAAGCAGAATTATTAAAATTTGAGCATGCTTCAGCGGGAACAAACTCTTGAAGAAAGCGGGTACCGCTATCTGCGTCAACAACCTCTGAGGTTGCGTTGAGATGTGCTTCAGCCACACTACCAGTGAGATATAATCCTATGGCTCCAAAAAATAAATAGTCTTCAAACGGCATTATAAAATTTTTCCTTAACGAAGGTCTCGATCATCAATAAAACAGAAAATGTTATATGTCAATTAAACATTCCCCTGATATTTTGCCGCAGACCCTAGATTCTCTTCAATCCGCAAAAGCTGATTATATTTCGCCATCCGGTCAGAGCGCGACAGTGAGCCGGTTTTGATCTGCCCGCAATTGGTGGCGACCGCCAAATCGGCGATTGTGGAATCTTCCGTTTCACCGGAACGGTGCGACATGACAATCCCGAAACTCGCCCGCTTGGCCAGTTCAATCGCTTCGAAGGTTTCGGTCAGCGTCCCAATCTGGTTCACCTTCACGAGGATCGCACTGGCCGCTTTTTGATCAATGCCCTGCGCAAGGCGCTTTGAATTGGTCACAAACAAATCATCCCCGACAAGCTGAACGTCGCTACCTATGGCAGATGTCAGGGCAGCCCAGCCATCCCAGTCATCTTCGGCAAGGCCGTCTTCAATCGAAATAATCGGATAGGCTTTACACAGATCCTGATAGTAAGACACCATCTCATCAGAGCTTAAGACCTTGCCTTCCCCGTCCAGATGGTATTTCCCGTCCTTAAAGAATTCAGTGGACGCGGAATCAAGCGCGATATGAACATTCCCGCCAGCCTTGTACCCTGCCCCATCAATAGATTTCATGATGAAATCGAGCGCTTCTTTTGTAGAACTCAAAGATGGTGCAAAGCCGCCCTCATCTCCGACATTGGTATTATGCCCGGCCTTTGTGAGTTCTTTTTTGAGCGTGTGAAAAATCTCCGCCCCGGCGCGCAGACCTTCCGAGAAGGTTTCAAACCCTGTCGGCATAATCATGAATTCCTGGATGTCGACCGGGTTATCCGCATGTGCGCCTCCGTTAATAATATTCATCATCGGGGTTGGTAGAAGATGTGCATGCGTGCCGCCCAGATATTTATAAAGCGGCACATCCAGCTCATCCGCTGCTGCTTTGGCGACCGCCATGGACACACCTAAAATAGCATTCGCCCCCAGACGGGATTTGTTCTCCGTCCCATCCAGCTCAATCATTGTCCGGTCAATCAGCACTTGTTCTTCCGGATCTGCGCCCAAAAGCGCTTCGGCGATAATCGTATTCACATTCGCAATGGCATCTTCAACAGATTTGCCAAGATAATTACCTTTATCACCATCCCGCAATTCCACCGCTTCATACGCCCCAGTCGAGGCGCCGGACGGAACGGCAGCGCGTCCCATCGCCCCGCTTTCAAGAATGACATCCACTTCCACGGTTGGATTCCCGCGGCTATCCAAAATTTGCCGCCCGGTGATATCTATAATCGCGCTCATAATAAAAAATCCTTTTTGAAACTTAACCGCCATCTTTTTTAAACCACAGAGGTGCAGAGGCACAGAGAAATTTTATAAAAAACTCTGTGTCTCCGTGCCTCTGTGGTAAAAATTATTATTGCCGCCTGACGGCGGCGTTATTTGTACGCATATGTTTATTCGTGGTTTCTAAGCTTCCGTATCGACATTTTCTCCGCGTACTTCCCGGGAAAGCTGGCTTTCTGGGATAGAGGCACGGATTGCCAGGATTTTTTGCTGGAGCGTTTCTTCGGTCCCGAACTCCACGCCGTTGCTTAAGGAAAAGACCGTATTAAATCCGCTGGAGGTTTCATTCAGGAATTGACGGGTGAGCGCGCGTGACTGGGCAGACAGGCCGATTCCATTATTCGGACGGCTCGATTCAAGTGCGGCAGCAATACCGCCGCTCCCGTCAAGAAGGGTTGGATTGGAGGGGGACAACCCTTGTACATTCGCCAAGGTTGCCGCGCCCAGATATCTGGAGGCGCCTGCTACGCTCATCGGTCAACAAATCCTTTGTTGTCTATAGTTCACGGACAATCCTCGTCCGCATCATTTTAGTATATCAGAAAAGATGTAAAAACAGGCTTAAAATTTTAAGAGTTTGATTTCGTTATAGAATCAAGTTTCTTCAGCGTTTCCAGTACGCCTTTCATATCTTCTAATTGCACCATATTCGGCCCGTCAGAAGGCGCATTATCCGGGTCTTGGTGCGTTTCCATGAATACCCCGGCAACCCCTACAGCGACGGCAGCGCGCGCCAGAACCGGCACCATGGTCCGATCTCCGCCGGAAGAGGTGCCCTGCCCGCCCGGCTGCTGCACTGAATGAGTGGCATCGAAAATCACCGGATAGCCCGTCTGCGCCATAATCGGCAGAGACCGCATGTCAGACACAAGCGTGTTATAGCCAAAGCTCGCCCCGCGTTCCGTCAGGAGAATCTTGTCATTCCCGGTGGAGGCAATTTTATTGGCGACATTTTTCATGTCCCACGGCGCCAGGAACTGGCCTTTTTTGACATTAATCACCGCGCCCGTTTCACCGGCGGCCAAAAGCAAATCGGTCTGGCGGCACAAAAAGGCCGGGATCTGAAGCACATCAACGACCTCCGCCACGGGCTTACACTGATCGGCCGTGTGAATATCGGTGAGGCACGGCACGCCGAATTCTTTTTTCAGGTCTGCAAACACAGGCAGCGCAGCCTCCAGCCCCATGCCGCGCTTACCCGATAAGCTTGTCCGGTTGGCCTTGTCAAAAGAGGTCTTATAGATAAACGGGATATCCAGCTCTTTAGTGAGCGCCGTCAGCGCGCCGCACATGTCAAAGGCATGATCGCGGCTTTCCATCTGGCACGGCCCGGCAATCAGCGTGAACGGCTTGTCGTTTGAAATCTCAATCGTGTGCACGGAAACAGTTTTCATCAGGCGGTTTTAGCAGGAAGGCTTATAGGCATAAAGTTTTTCTTGAAATAATTTGTACTTTCCTATTTATTCCCATAAAAATAAAACATGCGTAGACGATATAAAATCGTTGGAGAAAACGAACCAGCAGGTCATGGCTTGTTCTCAAGACGTTTTAGAGAAATAGAAAATAAAGAGGGGCAGAAAATGGGCAATAAAAGAAACAGAAATCGCCAATCAAACAGACACGCAAAGTGGGAAGAGAGAAGACGGCAAGCGGATTCTCCGTCTTCTTGCGAAAAAGAAACCGGAAACATTCAAAACCCTCTAACTAGCGCACTTTGTCATCTTTTTTCTAAAGAGGGGCTCAACCTTTCAACAGTAGCATCTGAGATAGGGATACGTGCCGGGGACCTAAGAAAGGCGAAAAAATATTATATCGAAGGCCAAAGAGGCAACGGTAGGCGCTTAACGACACATCAGTCAGATCTGGTAATGCATATTGCAGGACGTGAGGGTTGGATTCACCCAGAAGCCTAAACCAACCGGCCCTGATCCATTGCAGCCTTGATGAAAGAGGTAAAGAGCGGATGCGGGTCGAACGGTTTGGATTTTAATTCCGGGTGATATTGCACTCCGATAAACCAGGGATGATCGGTCCGCTCACAGATTTCGGGCAGCGCCCCGTCCGGCGACAGGCCGGAGAAGATAAACCCGCTTTCCTCTAACTGATCTTTATAATTGATATTCACTTCATAACGGTGGCGGTGACGTTCGGAGATATCGGTTGCCCCGTAAATCTCCGCAACCTTTGACCCCTTCTTGAGGCTCGCCGGATAAGCACCAAGGCGCATCGTCCCGCCCATATCATCTTCATTCCCGCGCTTTTCTTTTTTATTGTCTTTCGTCCATTCCGTCATCAGGCCGATCAGATGTGTGCCCGTTTGATCTTCAAACTCCGTTGAGGTGGCATCCTCTATGCCGGCTGTGTGGCGGGCCGCTTCCAGCACTGCCATCTGAAGCCCGTAACAAATCCCGAAATAAGGAATTTTCTTTTCCCGCGCAAAGCGCGCGGCCTTGATCTTGCCTTCCGCCCCACGTTCCCCAAACCCGCCAGGGACCAGGATACCGTTCACACCATTTAGCGCATGGACAATATCTTCATCCGAGCCTTCATCAAAAAGCGTGGATTCCACGAACTTGATATTCACTTTGACTTTATTGGCAATGCCGCCATGACACAAAGCTTCGTTGAGCGATTTATAACTGTCGGTCAGGTTTGTATATTTTCCAACCACACCGATTGTCACTTCCCCTTCCGGGTTTTTGATCCGGCGGACGATCTGTTCCCATTTAGACAGATCGGGGTCTTTTCCGGCCTCCATGCCGAACGCATCCAGCACCTGCGCATCCAGCCCTTCTTTGTGATAGGTCAGAGGCACTTCATAAATCGAAGACGCATCGAGCGCCGGGATAACCTTGTCTTCATCAATATTGCAAAAGAGCGCGATCTTGCGCAGCTCGTCTGCATCAATTTCCCGGTCTGCACGGCAAAGTAAAATACGCGGACGGATCCCGACACTCATCAGCTCCTTGACCGAATGTTGTGTCGGTTTGGTTTTCAGCTCTCCCGCCGCCGGAATATAGGGCAGCAAAGTGACATGAATAAACAGGGCCCGCTCCCGACCGACTTCATTCCCGAACTGGCGGATAGCCTCAAGAAACGGCAGGCTTTCAATATCCCCGACTGTCCCGCCAATCTCACACAAGACAAAATCGGCGCTACCGTCTTTTTCACGGATAAAATCTTTAATCTCATTGGTCACATGCGGAATGACCTGCACCGTCGCGCCCAGATAATCTCCGCGTCGTTCCTTGGCCAGCACTTCGGTATAAATCCGGCCCGTGGTCGTATTGTCATTTTGGGAGGCCGGATTGCCTGTAAACCGCTCATAATGGCCTAAATCCAGGTCCGTTTCGGCCCCGTCATCGGTGACATAGACCTCTCCGTGCTGGAACGGGCTCATCGTGCCGGGATCGACATTCAGGTAGGGATCAAGCTTACATAAGCGGACCTTATAGCCCCGCGCCTGCAGAAGCGCGCCAAGGGCTGCTGCGCCGAGCCCCTTCCCCAAAGAAGAAACCACGCCGCCTGTAATAAAAATAAATCTTGTCATATGAATGACTTACCCAGCTTTCTTAAACCAAATTATCTTACTGTCATCCTGGACTTGATCCGGGATCGGGTTCAAATAAAACGCGATCCCTGCTTTCGCAGGGATGACATTAAAAATCATTCTGAAATGGGGGCTGAAGGGGGAACAGACTCACTTGTCGAATCAGAACCGGATGCATCAGCTTCCGGGAGTTCTTTATCGCTTGTTTGAGCCTCGGAGTCAACTATTGCCGGGGGATTATCCAGTGATTCCAGCAAACTTGCCTCGCGGGAATGGCTTCCGGCCAGGATCGCCAGCAGCAGCGAGGTACAGAAAAAGGCGGCTGCGCAGATCGCCGTGGTCCGGGTCAGCGCATTGGCTGTCTGCCCTGCCGTTGCAAAAGAGCCCAGTCCGCCGGACCCGCCGCCAATGCCAAGCCCGCCCCCTTCGGAGCGTTGCAGCAGCACCAGGCCGATAATCGCCAGCGCCAAAATCAAATGAATTACAAGTACAACCGTTGCCATGGGGTGGAGTTATAAGGCTGAAAAAAGTCTTTGTCTATCCCCCCTCACCCTCGGCTGCTTTGCAGCCTCTTCCCTCTCCCCGGCGGGGAGAGGGTTGTGCAGCCTTATCGAACCCCGGACTTGATCCGGGGGAGATTAGGCGTAACCGGGTGAGGGGGGTGAATCTTAAGACCGTTCACGCAAAGACCGCCAGGGAAACGCCATGAACGCAAAGGGATAAAGCAAACACAATACCCCTTGCGCTTCTTCGCGCCCTTCGCGTGAACGAAAAAAGCATGTTCAATAAATATTAAGAAACTTTCGCAATTCCTAAAAAGTCGTCAGCTTTTTTTAGCCTGGAACGAAAACCCTGTTTGACTGGTAATCATAGGTCACGGGCTTTCCATCCACGTTAAAAGTATGTTGACCGTCATTGCTCTGCTCGATCATTTCAGATTGCGGCGCGGTTTCTTGAACAGCATCCAGAACATAGTCTTTTGTGATGTCGTATCCATAGTACAAACCTGCACCTGCCCCAGCTACAGCACCCGCTATAATTCCGGCATGCATGGCAGCATATTTATTTTTTCCTCCCAGAACAGCGCCGCCAAAGACACCTGAAAGCATGCCGCCAATGGCGCCTACCCCGCCACCGACAGATGTTCCTAAGCCAACGGCGCCCGAGGCAACGAGCCTCGTTACACTGTCAGAAATTTCAGGCATATTAAAATAGGCTATTGCACTGGCCGCGAGGAAGACGATGGGCAAGCCTCCGCCTCCTGCTTTCGCAGAATCGTTACTCATTGATACTCTCCCTGTTATCGTTTTTTTATATTTTTAATTAATTTACATACTATAGAAGAAAATATGAAAAATCAAGGAGTTTCTGAAAAAACAAGATGGTATTAAGAAAGTTTTGTAACCTCTAAGGAACAACAGGCTTTAGTCCGAGGAATGAGTCATCTTCAGTAGAAATTTTGCCTACACTGTAATATTGTTTTGTTCTATCTTCTGGATTTGTCACTCTAATGAAAATATTAGGAAGCAATAGCGTATCAAGCAATCTTTCACGTGCATAGAAACGACCGCCTCCTTGCTTATCAACATCATTTAAAGTGTGATAGGGCACGCGATATTTACAGTCTTGGTAATGTTCATTGTTATAGCTGCGTAGACCATCTCCATTATCGTGGACAATATCTAGTACGCATTTCCTATTACCATAAGAAACTTGCAGCCACGCAAGAGACATGCCCCCTTTTGATTTGCTTTTAGGCGCCCCCCTTGTTTTTATAATGATTGAGAAATCTTGGCTCTCGCTCTCTAATTCTATGGGCGCTTCATCATACACAATACTAAACTCGTTTTAAATCTTAAGACACTTTTGCACCCCCCAAAATTCGTCGGCTTTGAGGCGGGCGAGCCAATCAGGCTGCTAATTTAGGCGGGCCGCCAAAACCATCACAAACGGCAGGATGTTCTCGCTCTCCTGTAAAAGCGTGTATTTTTTTTCCATCTAAAACTTCACCTGTTGCAGGGTCGAAATTTTCAGGTTCAATCCAGCCAATCACTCTATAACTTTCTGCGTTTTCCGGCGGACCATAATCCATGACAGCCCTGACAGAGTAAGGCGTACCATTGGGATGATGCTTAACCAGGGATGCATGCCGTGTGCCCCAGAAATTATAGGCAAGCAATAAACCCGATTTAGAAATTGCTTCTTTTTTGGGAAGACTGGATTCATCAGAACGAAAAAGCCAGATTTTCTGTTCGTGAAGTTGATAAGCGTTTCTAGTCATGTTTTTACTCTTTATAGATGATGCACTAATGCTTGTATTAGAAAAATAATACTTATGTCAATAATTATTCTGCCGCCTTCGCAATCCCTAAAAAGTCTTCGGCCTTGAGGGATGCGCCGCCTATGAGCCCGCCATTGACGTTTTCGATAGTCAGAATATCGGCTGCGTTTGAAGGCTTCATCGATCCGCCATAGAGAATGCGGATATTTTCATCTTCCAGCTGATCGCGGATGAAACCATGCATCGCGGCGATATCGTCCGGTGTGGCTGATTTCCCCGTCCCGATCGCCCAGACAGGCTCATAGGCAATCACGGTGTTCTCTGCCGTCACATGGGTCGGCAGGCTGTCACGGAGCTGTTCGCCGACCACCTCTTCCTGAATCCCTTTTTCGCGCTGCTCTTCGGTTTCCCCGACGCAGATAATGGTGTTCAGGCCTGCGCGATGGGCCATCGCCGCTTTTTCAGCAATATAGCCGTCCTGTTCCCGGTGATCGGCCCGGCGCTCCGAATGGCCGAGGATTACATAGCTGCAATTGATATTTTTAAGCATCTCCGCAGAGACGTCGCCCGTATGCGCTCCGTTGTTTTTTACCGCGCAATCCTGCGCGCCGAGTGCCACCGCTTGCGTCAGTTCCGCCTGCACCAGCACCAGATAAGGATAGGACGGGCAGATAAGAAACTCGTTTTTCTTCAAAAGCTGCGGGTCGGCCTGAATCCCTTCCACGACCCCCCGCGCCAGAGCCAGACAGCTCTCCAGTGTTCCATTCATCTTCCAGTTCCCGGCAATCAGGTTTTTCATGTCTCTTGTCCTTTATCTGCGGCCCTTTTATAGTACGGGCCGGTGAAATTGAAAAGGACGGGATGACATGCTGAATGCATTGCGCGAAGGTGCCAGGGGCGGCGTTACGAAATTCGTTTTGTTGGGCTTTATGGCCTTGGCTGTTGGAGGCCTTGTGCTGACCGATGTGGGCGGATTTTTCCGGGGCGGGATTTCGTCCAACATTGTCGCTGAAGGTAAAGGCGTTGAAATCACCGCGCGCGCCTTTGATGAAAGCGTCCGCAGGGCTTTGGCGCCGCAAAATCTTTCCCCGCAGCAAGCCTACCAGATGGGTTTTATCAACGCGATTTTGCGCAATGAAGTTCAGATGCAGCTTTTTTACCGGGCGGCTGAAAAAATCGGCCTGAATGTCGGCGATGAGGATGTCAAAGAACAAATCGCCCGGATTGCAGAGCCGCTGACACAAGGCGCGCCGGATAAAGGCGCTGCGCTGCGCTCTGTTTTACGCGCGCGCGGCATTAGCGAAGACCAGTTCATTACATCTATCCGCCAGGAAATGGCCAAGACCGCGCTTCAAAATGCAATTGCGAGCGGCGGCGTAGTGATGCCGGAGCGCTATACAAAGCTCCTCTATGCAACTGAAAACCAGACCCGGGACATTAGCGCGTTCATTTTAAAGGATGCGGATATTAAAGATATAGAGCAACCTACCCCGCAGCAGCTTCAGGCCTATTATGAAGCCAATAAAGGCCAGTTTGCCATTCCTGAAACACGCAAACTGACTTTAGCCATTTTAAAAAGCGAAATGGTAACAGATACAATAGACATCACCGAAGATGAACTCCAACAGGCTTATGAAGAAAACATTGCCGCCTATTCCAAGCCTGAACGCCGGAAAGTCCAGCAAGCTGTTTTAAGCACGCCCGAACTGGCTGAGCGCGTGGCAAAACAGGTCAAGGATGGGCGCAGCCTGAAAAGTTCCGTGCGCAATGTCACCGGAGATGAAACCGCGTATCTGGGCGAAAATGAATTCCAGCAAAGCGGGCTTTTGGAAGAAGTGGCCGGCCCGGTCTTCGGTGCCGCCAAAGATGATATTCTCGGCCCCATCCAGACCGCCCTTGGCTGGCACGTGATTAAAGTGACCGGTCTTTTGGAGCCGGAAATAGAACCTTTAAGCAAAGTCAAAAAAGAGCTTGAAGAAGCCCTGCTGAACGAACGCAGTTTTGAAACACTTTTGGAAACAGCAAATCTTATTGATGACCGTCTGGCCTCCGGCGAAGAACTTGAACCGATTGTCGACGAATTCGGATTAACAACCCAAACCATCGGACCTGTGCGCGTGAACGGCATGGATGAAAAAGGTAAAAACCTGCTGGAAAGCTACGGCAATGATGCAGGGCAGATTTTAGAGCTCGGCTTTGATTATGAAACAGGCGAAGCGGCGCCAGTGATTGAAACCGCCGACGGGCAATTCGTCATTGTCCGCGTCGATGAAATCACCCCCCTCACCTATACGCCCTATGAAGAGGTTCAAAAAGATATTGAAACACAATATCTGGATGAACAGCGCAGCATCATGAACCGTGCCCGCGCGCAGGATATTTTTGCAGCCGTGGATGGCGGCGCGGATTTTAAAGAAACTGCTGATAATGCAGGTGCGCGCATTCAAAACTTCTCCAAACTTAAAAAAGATCAGGAAGCACCGAAAGCCATCGGCCCTCTGGCGCTTTCCCAGCTTTTCACAAAAGAGAAAGGCAAAGCCGTTTTGGCTGAAACGGATGGTGGCATCCTCATTGCCCAGGTCACAGAGATTCATTTTGCTGATGGAAACAAAGCCAAAGCAGATGATCTGGAAGAGCTCAGCCAGACATTGCGCAGTGAAAATTCCACACGGTTTTTAAATGCCTATATGGAATCTCTCATCGACCGGGCTAATATCAAAATCAATGACCGGCTTCTCGCCCGCACATACGGTATGGGTGACGGGCTTTAATGATCGCCCCGGATTTCAACACATTCAAAAACCACTATGAAAGCGGCAAGTCACAGCTTGTCTATGACTGGATTCCGGCCGACCTGGAAACGCCTGTCTCCGCCTATTTAAAACTGGCACAGGAAGAAGACTATGCTTTCTTACTTGAATCCGTTGAAGGCGGGGCAACACTTGGACGCTATTCGGCCATCGGGTTAAAACCTGACCTTATCTGGACGTATGACGGCGCTTTAGAAAACCCGCTTAAAGATTTGCGTAACCAGGTTGCTCAAAGCAAAATCGACATCGTTGATGAAACCATTCCGCCCATGGGGCCTTCCGGCCTGTTTGGCTATATGGGCTATGACATGGTGCGCCTGATTGAAGAGATACCGGATGATAACGCCGATACGCTTGGTATTCCCGAAAGCATCATGATCCGCCCGACAATCATGGTGATTTTTGACAATGTTAAAAACATGATTTGTGTGACCGCGCCTGTGCGCCCTGATGAAACAGAGCCTGCACAGGCTTACGAAGAAGCGCAAGCACGCCTGAATAAAGCTTTAGACACATTAAAAAGCCCCCTGCCCCAGACGGAAATTTATCACCAGACCAAATTAAATGCGGATCAGGACGTGCGGTCTAACATGGATCAAGCGCAGTTTCACGCCATGGTTGATGCGGCGATTGAATATATTAAAGCAGGTGATATTTTCCAGGTCGTTCTCGGGCAGCGTTTTGAGATGGATTTCGACCTACCGCCTTTTGAATTATACCGCACGCTGCGACGCCTCAACCCTTCCCCGTTTTTATTTTTTATGCAGATGAAAGACTTCGCGCTCGTCGGCTCATCGCCTGAAATTATGGTCCGGGTGCGCGATAACAAAGTCACCATCCGCCCGATAGCCGGCACCCGCCCGCGCGGGAAAGACGCAGCCGAAGATAAAGCCAATGCGGAAGACCTTCTGGCCGATCCGAAAGAGCGCGCAGAACATCTCATGCTGCTCGATCTTGGCCGTAATGATGTCGGGCGCGTGGCAGAGATCGGCAGCGTAAAGGTCACAGACCGGTTTACAGTCGAATATTATTCCCATGTCATGCATATCGTTTCGAACGTCGAAGGCACGTTGCGCGCAGATCTGGATTCTCTTGATGCGCTTTTTGCAGGCTTTCCGGCGGGCACGGTCTCCGGCGCACCCAAAGTCCGCGCAATGGAAATCATTGATGAACTTGAACCTGTCCGCCGCAGTTTTTATGCAGGCTGCATCGGGTATCTCGACGGGAACGGCGATGTTGATACCTGTATCGCACTGCGATCTGCACTGGTGAAAGACGGCAAAATTTATGTTCAGGCCAGTGGAGGCATTGTCGCAGATTCTCAAAAAGAGGCGGAATACACGGAAAGCGTCAATAAAGCCAAAGCCATTACGGCGGCTGCGTCTGAGGCCCTGCAGCTGGCACGATCTCATTCAGATCAGACGCCATAAGATTTGTTTCTTCCTGCGGTCTGTTCAACACCTCCGACACAGGGACAAAGTCAAACCCGCGCGCCTTTGCGAGCGGGATCCAGTCCTCCAGCACCTCAAGCGTCACCGGTTTTGGATGACCGATGGCAATGGCATGACCTTTCGTCCGGGCCGTATTTTCAAGTTTTTGAAGCGCCGTGCGGACAAAGTCCGGTGTATCTTCATGATCCAAAAACACATCCCGGCTCGCATGGGCAAGACCAGCTTGCCGCGCCGTGCGCGCGGCCACGGAACTGCTGATGGTTTTGGAATCCACAAAGAATAAATTCCGCTCTTTCAGCGCCCCCATCAGCCGCGCCATCGCCGCACTATCCTGCGTTAACTTGCTGCCCATATGATTATTCGCCCCGACATACCCATCAAAGCTTGCGAAAATATCTTCAAGCCTTTGATGAAAGGCCTCTTCTTCCATATCAGACGTCAACCCCATCCCGCCAAGTGAAACGGTCGGCTGCATCGCTTCCATCGGAATATGGATGATGAGCTCATGACCTTTTTCTTTTGCAGCCTTTGCCAAATCCGGCGCTGCGTCCGCATAGGGTAAGAAGGCCAACGTTACCGGCACAGGCAAATTCACCGCCCGCCGACTGCCGGACAGGCGCATGCCGATATCATCGATAATGAGCGCGATTTTCGGCTTTGGTCCCGTATGCTGCGGTTGAAATGCGCTGCCTTCTTCAGGCACAGCATCGGGCGCAAAAATCGGCCGGGCCAGATCATCAAAAAACGGATCATAGGTCACGCGCTCTTCCACGGCAGACGCTGGTGGTATTTCCATTTCCTCGCGAATAGCAGACGGGTCGGCTTCCACCTGCCTGTATTCCCGTTTCAGATCTTCAATATAGGGCCGCGTCCCGCCGAAAATAATCTGGTCCGCGGCCACCATCAACAGCGAGGCAATCAGGATAAAAACAAGCGTTTCCTTTTGAGCTTTAGGGCTTTTCCGGCGTCTCATGGGCCTCATCCTATCAACAAAGCTTGCGCAGGGTCCAGCCTTGCGTCATATCTATCAGGCCATGATTGTGATGATCGACAACTATGACAGCTTTACCTACAACCTCGTCCAGTATTTCGGCGATCTGGGCGAGGACGTTGACGTGCACCGGAACGATAAAATCACGCCTGAAGACGTGTTTGCCCTAAAGCCCAAGGCGATTGTCATTTCCCCCGGACCGGGCGGCCCGGATCATGCCGGCATTTGTTTAGAACTCACACAAGAATGCGCGGACAAATCCATGCCGCTTTTTGGTGTCTGCCTCGGGCTTCAAACCATCGCTCAGGCGTTTGGCGGCAAGATCATCCGCGGCGCCGTCCCGATGCACGGCAAAACCTCACCCATGCACCATGACGGCAAAAGCGTTTTTGATAGCCTGCCCTCTCCGCTGACCGCCACGCGGTATCATTCACTGATTGTTGAAAAAGACACCCTGCCGGATGAACTGGACATTACAGCCAAAACCGAAGACGGAGAGATTATGGGGCTTGCCCATAAAACGCTTCCGATCCATTCCGTCCAGTTTCACCCCGAAAGCATCGCCACCGATCACGGCCATGCCATGCTTGAAAATTTTTTGAAAGTCATTTAAGCCGCATGACCTCTTTGCATTCTTACATTGATCTAATTAAGCAAGGCTCTGAATTATCTGAAGATCAGGCCTTCGAGGCAATCTCCGCAATGATGTCCGGCGCAATAGATGAACCGGAGATGGAAGACTTCCTGCGCGCCCTCTCCGCACGCGGAGAAACAGCCGCCGAAATCGCTGGGGCCGCCCGGGCCCTTCGGGACAAGGCCTCCATGATAACAGCGCCGGACAATGCCGTGGATTGTTGCGGCACTGGCGGTGACGGCGCCCATACTTATAATATTTCAACCGCTGTGGCTTTTGTGGCTGCTGCCTGCGGCGTGCCGATGGCAAAGCACGGCAACCGGGCCGCAAGCTCTAAATCCGGCGCGGCTGATGTTTTGGAAGCGCTTGGTGTCAATCTCGATCTACCACCTGAAAAACTTGAACAAGCTCTCAAAGAAATCGGCTTTTGCTTCCTGATGGCCCCGAAACATCATGAAGCCGTGAGACATGTTGTGCCCGTACGCAAAAAAATCGGTGCGCCGACAATTTTCAACCTGCTGGGGCCGCTTGCCAATCCCGCCGGAACGCAATGCCAGCTCATTGGCGTCTTTAATAAGAAATGGCTTGTCCCCATGGCAGAAACGCTGAAACGGCTTGGCACGCAGCGCGCCTGGATCGTCCATGGCGCAGACGGGCTGGATGAAATCACCAATACAGACGAAACGCACATCGCCGTACTTGATAATGGACAGATTGAAACAAAAACCCTGACACCCGATGATTTTGGTTTGCCCTATTCAAAATCCGAAGACCTGAAAGGCGGCGATGCGGCTTATAACGCATCTGCGCTCAAAGACCTTCTGGACGGACTCAAAAGCCCTTACCGCGATATTGTATTGATGAATGCGGCGGCCGTTTTGATCATTGCAGGTAAAACGAATGATTTAAAAGACGCGGTGCAGATAGCCGCACAAGCGATTGATTCAGGACAGGCAAAATCTGTTTTAGATCAATATATTCTATTCTCTTCCGGAGAAAATGCATGAATACGGTTTTAGAAAAAATCTGCACCGATAAACAGGCGCATATTAAGATCAAAAAGGCGCAAACACCCCTGGCTGACCTTCAAAAACAGATTGAAGATCAACCTGCAGCTCTTTCTTTTCAAACAGCTTTAAAGCAAAAAAGCTCTGCACTGATTACCGAAGTCAAAAAAGCCTCCCCCAGCAAAGGCATCATCCGCGAAGACTTTGACCCAGTTGAGATCGCCACAGTTTATGAAAGCGCGGGTGCGGCCTGCCTGTCCGTTCTGACCGATGAGCCTTACTTTCAGGGTCATGATTCCTATTTACAGGACATTCGCAAAGAAGTTTCTCTGCCGGTCCTGCGTAAAGATTTCATGCTCGACCCGTACCAGGTCTATGAAAGCCGGGCCCTGGACGCGGATTGCATTCTGCTTATCATGGCCGCTCTCGACGATACACAGGCCAGAGAATTATACGACCTCTCCAAAGAGCTTGGCATGGATGTATTGGTTGAAATCCATGATGAAGATGAGCTGAACCGGGCATTAGACCTCAATCCGGATATGATCGGCGTCAATAACCGTAACCTGAAAACACTGGAGGTCTCTTTGGAAACGGGTCTTGCCCTTGTCACGAAAATCCCGGGCCATATCCTGAAAATCGCTGAAAGCGGTATTGAAAATGCAGGTCATATCCAGACCTTCACTGAAGCCGGATTTCAGGCCTTTTTGGTCGGGGAAAGCCTGATGCGCCAGGACGATATCGGCGCGGCGGTTAAAAATCTACTTCAAAGCGCTTGACACGAAGCACGAACACATATAGAACAAAAGTGAACATAGAGGCATTTTGCCGGTTTTTACGAGATACGGAAGGATTTTCGGGATGCTAACGAAGAAGCAAAAAGAGTTACTGATTTTCATCCATGAACGCATGGCGGACGGCGAAATTGCTCCGTCTTTTGATGAAATGCGCGAAGCGCTGGATCTCAAATCCAAATCAGGGATTCACCGCCTGATTACAGCTTTGGTCGAGCGTGGCTATCTGGAGCGCCTGCCTCACCGGGCCCGCGCTCTGGAAGTGAAAAAACTCCCTGAAGGCTATACATCTTCCAAAACCGATCTTCCGGCCAACATGCCAAGTGCGGCTGCGATTTCTGCGATGCAAAGTGTACCGCTTTTGGGACGTATTGCCGCTGGGACACCGATTGAAGCGATCCGCCATGAAGGACATCATGTTGATTTGCCGCCGACCATGCTCGGGCGCGGAGAGCATTACGCCCTCGAAGTTGAAGGTGATTCCATGGTCAATATCGGCATTCAGGATGGTGATACCGTGATTATCCAAAAATGTGACAATGCTCCGGACGGCAGTGTCGTTGTTGCCCTTGTCGAAGGGGAAGAAGTAACCCTCAAACGGATTAAACGCGAGAAAGGCAAAACCGTTCTTATTCCTGAAAACAACAATTACGAACCGCGGATTTTCGATGAAGACCAGGTGGAGGTTCAGGGCCGCCTAGTCAGCCTGATGCGTAATTATCACTGAAGCGCATAACGCGTCCACAGCCTTTGGCCGCGTTTGCCACGATCCGTGATAAAAGAAAAATTATTTGCGTTTAAAAATACGGAAGCAGTGCCGTTTCGTTTAGCATCAAACAAATCATAAATGTAAGACTCTTTGCAGCTTTCCTGTGACACCGGGAACGGTGCAATGACAAGATCAGCCCACAAACATTCTTCATCGATAATCGTTTCACTGCGCGGAAAAGAAATGAGCACGCCTGCCCGCTCCAACCGGCAGCCTTGCGGATCACAATTCAAACCGCTTATTTCATCGCGCCCGCTTCTTGGCCAGATGTCTGGTTTCTGGCCTTCCAGACCGCTCAGACGCATCCAGTTTTCTGCCGTATAGCGCGCGGCGCGGCGGGAGGACAGGCTGAGCATATTACTTTCTTGTGCCTTTACCCCGATCAGCTTCACATCTTCGCCGATCAGAATATCGGGCTGGTGGTGCAGCGGGATCAGGACAAGCCCGATCAGAACGGGTAGCAGCCCAAGCCATTTACCGCGCCCTGCCCAGAGAATCATAAACAGGCTTCCTGCAACGATCAGCGCAAACGCCGCAGGCGGCCAGGCAGCAACGCGCAACACGGCACCCTCTAAATTTGCTGTCCAGTGTGCGGTGGCTAAAACCCATCCAACGCCCCACTCCATGACATTAAGCGCAGGCCCTTCCAGCCCGATCAGCGTCAGAAGATAATACGCAACCGCCGCAGGCATCACGATAAACCCGACAATCGGTACGGCGATGATATTGGACAGCACGCTATAAGATGCAAATTGCTGGAAGTGATAGAGCGCAAATAACCCGGTCGCAAAACCTGCAATAACGGTTGTAGCGGTTACACCCAAAAAATACATGAAGACCCGGCGGCTGATCCCGGCCCGGCTATACATGGCCGACCACCAGGGCCGCGCCCATTCGTAAAACGCGATCAGGCACACCACTGCCGCAAAGGACATCTGGAAACTCACCCCCATCAGCGCTTCGGGGGTCAGAAGTAAAATAACGCTCGCGGCAATCGCAACCAGACGAAGTGAAAAGGGCGACCGGTCGACCATAATCGCAATCAAGACAAGTCCTGTCATCATCAGGGCCCGCTGCGCCGGAATGGCCGCGCCAACCACAAATGTATAATAGGCTGCGCCAATCAAAGCCGCCGCAGCCGCCCATTTCTTGATCGGATAATTTAAGGCAATGGATGGTATCGCTGCCAGAGCCAGGCGCAGAAAAAAGAACACAGCGCCTGCCACCATCCCGACATGCAGGCCTGAAATGGCGAGTAAATGCGCAAGACCGGATTCGCGCATCGCTTCTTTATCTTCATCGCGAATGCCCTGCCGCTGCCCGGTCAAAAGCGCGATGACTACCGCATCATAAGGCCGGGCCACATGATCCCTGACATCGCCGACAATATGGCTGCGCATATATTCAAAAATATAAGAAAGCTGTGACGGCTGACTATCCAATATCTCCGGCGGGCGGAAGAAAAACCCGACCGCGCCAAGCCCCTGAAAAAAAGCATGACGCTGAAAATCAAACGCGCCCGGGCGCACCGGGCCGGAAGGCGCATTCAGCCGCGCTAATCCTTTAACCCTGTCTCCGGCCTGAATGTCTTTATCGTCGCGCAGTAAAAGACGAATGCGCCGCGGCGTGTCTTCGGGCGCCAATTTTTCAATCTTCAGATCTTTAAGAATGACCCGGCTGCCCTGCCCTTTTTCCTTGGGCTCAAGCGCCACCACCGTGCCTTCCACAAACACGGGCCCAAGCGCTTTGGCGAGCATTGGTGTATAAACGCGCTCTGTCCGTCCTTGCGCCAGTCCAAACCCAAGCGCAATCAGACCTATTAGAAACACACCGGATAACAAGGCCCGCCGCCTGTCCGCTTCAGGCTCTCCTCTCCAAATCAATAATGACAGGCCAGCCCATACACCAAGGCCGAGAACGGCGCTCCAAAGCGGTGGTTCAACTTTCAGCTGAAAATAGAAAATAATCCCAAGCCCTAGGCAGACCGGGACCCAGAGCAATAAAGACGGCGCCTGGCGCGCCACCTCTGTGCGCACCGTTTCCAAAATCCGTATTGCCGTGGCGGCCTGCACGCTATAAAACCTCCTCAAAGGGAAAGACTATTCCCTATTTGCTTTTCCCGCGAAAGCGGGAATCTTAAATAGAGAACAAAAAAGGATCCCCGCTTGCGCGGGGAATGCAGATTTAAAGATGAGCATTGTTACAAGATTTCCGCCCTCTCCAACCGGTTTTATGCATATCGGCAATGCCCGCACGGCGCTGTTCAATTACCTGTACGCAAAGCACACGGGCGGACAGTTCCTGCTGCGCATTGAAGATACGGACCGTGCCCGCCATTCCGAAGAAGCGGTACTGGTTATTATGAATTCTCTACACTGGATGGGTCTGGACTATGACAATGATGCCGTTTCTCAGCATGAAAACCAGGCCCGCCATGTCGAAGTCGCTAAAGAGCTTCTGGCCAAAGGCGCCGCCTATGAATGTTACTGTTCGCAGGAAGAGCTGGAGGAAATGCGTGAAACCGCGCGCGCCGAAGGCCGCCAAAGCTGGTATGACCGCCGCTGGCGCGATGTTCCTGAAGATGCGCCAAAGCCGGACGGCGTTCATCCTGTGGTCCGCATTAAGGCGCCCCTGGACGGCGCCCAGACTGTGCAGGATGCCGTGCAGGGCGAGGTCACGGTTCAAAATGAACAGCTTGATGATTTTATACTCTTACGCGCCGACGGCGCACCGACCTATATGCTGGCCGTTGTCGTGGACGATCATGATATGGGCGTCACGCATGTTATTCGTGGTGACGATCATCTGAATAATACCTTCCGGCAAAATGTGATTTATGACGCGCTTGGCTGGGAAAAACCAACCTATGCCCATATGCCGCTTATCCTCGGCCAGGATGGAGCCAAGCTCTCTAAACGTCACGGCGCGCAAAGCATCGATGATCTCCGCCAGATGGGCTATCTGCCTGAAGGGGTCAATAATTACCTGATGCGCCTTGGCTGGAGCCACGGCGATGACGAGATTATTTCCATGGAACAGGCGATAGACTGGTTTGACATCAAAAACATCAACAAGGCCGCGGCTAAATTTGATTTTGCCAAGCTCGATGCCACCAACGCCCATTACATGAAAGAGGCAGACAATGACCGCTTGATCATGTTGATGGACGATTTTACCTGCAAACCCCTATCTGATCTTCATAAAGAACGTCTGAGCAAAGCCATGGATGAGTTGAAAGGCCGGAGTAACACGCTGGTTCAGCTTGTCGAGGATTCCCGGATTTATCTGAATGACGCCCCGTTCGCGTTTGATGAAAAAGCCCAAAAACATCTGGATGAAGACGGCAAAGAAACACTCAAAGCTCTCGCAGAGATCTTGCAGGAGCTGGAAGATTTCTCAGCAGAGAGCATCGAAACCGCCTGCCGTGATTATGCGAAAGCCAACAAAGACGGCAAGCTCGGCAAAGTTATGATGCCGCTGCGCGCCGCACTGACCGGAACTGATAAATCCCCTTCCCTGTTCCATGCCATGGCCATTCTGGGTAAAGAGGAAACCCGTAAACGATTGCAAGCCGTTTTGTAATAACCTTTTACTTCCTTCTCCCTACTGATTCCTCTTGACAGTATAGGAATAATATCCTATATTATTCTATGGATGATGTAGACACCCCCCGCGGCGGCGCGGATAAATTTCTGGCGGCTAAAAAACTTGAGCTGGCGGCGCTCAATCTCAAACATTACCTGAAAATTCAGGACGAACAGGTCACGCTGAAAGCCATTGTTGAGGCCCTGCGTAAAACGCAAGACAAAGCACAGACGGGCGATCCAGAAGAATTCGGTATCTCTTTGGCACAGCAGGCCAGTATTCTGGCAGCAACTTTTGATTTTTATCTGAATACCGCCAAAGACGCCTATTGCGCGGATGGTAAATTCCTTATGGCGTTAAAAGCACAGCGCCAAATGTTGAGCACAATCAATACCTGGCGCCTTCTGGAAAAACATAAGACGGAAGCCGGCGCGGGCAAAAATAAAAAAACCGCAAAACGAACTGAACAAAACGGATGGCCCGATGCCCCGCTGGACCGCTGAAGCCCGCAAAAAACAGGCCGCCCGGTGCAAGCGTGTACAGCCCTGGCGCAAATCCACCGGCCCGAAAACCTCTACCGGAAAAATACGCAGCGCGATGAATGCTTATAAACATGGCCATTACACCGCCCCGGCCAGAGAATTGCGCAGACTTTTGCGCGTGCAGACCCATCTTGTAAAGGAGATGAAGCTGCGTGCTTCTTTGAATGTCATTTCGAACGGTGCAACGCACCGGAGAAATCTCCCGCGGCTCCATGAGATTTCTCGGCATACGCCTCGAAATGACACAACACGCGCCCGCATGGCCGCTCCCTATTGCCGCACTGCGCAAATCGGAGTAGACTCTTATCCACGTTTCTCTTCCCCTTCCCTTTTCTTTCGAAGGATATTTCCATGACCGACACACCAGAAGAAACCTTTACCCTGACCAATGACCAAACGGGCGAAAGCTGTAAGCTGCCGCGCGTCGAAGGCACATACGGACCGCACTGCATTGATATCCGTAAACTGAATGCCGAGATGGGGCATTTTACTCTTGACCCCAGCTTTACAGCCACAGGCAGCTGCAAATCCCGCCTGACTTATATTGACGGCGAAAAAGGCATACTCATGCATCGCGGCTATGATATTAAAGACCTCGCCGCCAAAAGCACCTTCATGGAAGCCAGCTATCTTCTGCTTTATGGTGATCTGCCAACGCAGGCACAGCTGGATAAATTCATCCATGACATCACCTATCACACGATGGTGCATGACCAGATGAACTATTTCTATCGCGGTTTCCGGCGCGATGCGCACCCGATGGCCGTCATGTGCGGTGTGGTTGGCGCGATGTCCGCCTTTTATCATGACAGTCTGGATATCTGGGACCCGCGCCAACGTGAAATCTCGGCCCACCGCCTGATTGCCAAAATCCCGACCCTGGCAGCCATGACACTCAAATATTCTATCGGCCAGCCTTTTATGTATCCGCGCAATGATTTGAGCTATCCGGAAAACTTTCTTTATATGTGCTTTGGTGTTCCGGCAGAGCCATACAAGGTAAACCCGGTTTTGACCAAGGCGATGGATCGGATTTTAATCCTGCATGCTGATCATGAACAAAACGCCTCAACATCCACCGTGCGTCTGGCAGGTTCCTCGCAGGCCAATCCCTTTGCCTGTATTGCAGCCGGCATTGCGTCCCTTTGGGGGCCAAGCCATGGCGGCGCGAACCAGTCCGTGCTCGAAATGCTCGATCAGATTGGGCACAAAGATAATATTCCGCAATTTATTGAAAAGGCTAAAGATAAGGAAGATCCATTCCGCCTCATGGGCTTTGGTCACCGGGTTTACAAAAACTTTGATCCGCGCGCGGAAGTTATGCGTGAATCTTGTCATGAGGTACTTGAAGAGCTTGGCATTGATGATCCGCAGCTTGAGCTTGCGATGGAACTGGAACGTATTGCCCTTGAAGATGACTATTTCGTACAGCGCAAGCTCTTCCCGAATGTCGACTTTTATTCCGGTATTATCCTCAAAGCGATGGGCTTTCCTGTGTCGATGTTTACTGTGCTCTTTGCGGTTTCCCGGACAGTTGGCTGGGTATCCCAATGGAAAGAAATGATGGAAGAGCCGTCCTTGCGGATCGGCCGCCCGCGCCAGCTTTATACAGGTCCGGCAGAGCGGGATTATGTTGAGATATCCAAACGCGGTTAATAATAACTGTCATCCTGAGGGCCTTGGCCCGAAGGATCTCCTTCCTTTTTTGCATGAGATCCTTCGCTGCGCTCAGGATGACAAGGACAAAACAAACCCCGCCGCCTTTTCCGACGGACGTTGCGCTTCGCCTGCCCCGATTTTTATCGCCAGATTCTCCAAAGCAGAAAGCTGTTTTTGCTTTGTTTCTGAATTGGTTAAAAGACTTTCTAAAACTGGTTTCATAAGTTCGGCTTGGCAACGATCCTGGATAAATTCGGGCACGATTTCATCTTTTAAAATGATATTCGCCAGATGCGCATAAGGCGTTTTAATCAGACGCTTTGCAATCTGATATGTCAAAACATTCATCCTGTAGCAAATCATATGCGGCACACCGCAGACGGCCAGCTCCAACCCAACCGTCCCGGAAACGGCAAGCGCCGCGTCACAGGCTTTAAACGCGTCCCATTTCTCCGCCGGATCGATTGTAAACGTCACTGCATTCGGCAAATCCAAAAGCGCATTGCGAATGGAGGGCTCCAGATGCGGCAAAGTCGGGACTATCAGATGCGCATCCGGGAAGGCCGCAGCCGTCTGGGCGATCACATCCGCGTGCCGCTTGATCTCCCCGCGCCGGGAGCCAAAGAACAGGCCAAGTGTCTGACCTTCAATGCCGTGCCTGTTTTTGAACGCCTCTCCATCAGCTTCAAGCGCACCGCTTTCAACAACCGGATGACCGATAGAGACAGCCTTCAAGCCTTCCTTTTCAAAATAAGGCGGTTCAAAATCAAACAGGCAAATCAGCCCGTCCAGAAATCCAGAAATCTTTTTCGCCCGGCCCGGTCGCCACGCCCAGACTGTCGGCGCCACCATATGAATTTGTTTCGGCTGGTGCGCTGGATCGGCCTTGCCCCGGATACGTTTTTGCACCCGGAAACAAAAATCGGGGGCATCAATTGTCAGGAGAATGTTAGGGTTATTATTTACAATAAAATCAGATGTTTGTTTTATTTTTTTAAGAATAAACTTTAACTTAGGAAGCACTTCCGCAAGCCCCATCACGGCCAGATCGCTGATATCAAACAGGCTCTCTAGCCCCTCTTCTTGCATCAGCGGCCCACCCAGCCCAGAAAAAGTGACGGGTACATTGCTTTGCACTTTGATCGCCCGTATCACATGCGCGCCAAGCGCATCCCCGGATGGTTCAGCTGCGATAATACAGATATGAAGCGCCTGCTCGCTCATGCGCTGATACCATAGATAAAGAGTCCAGCCTCATCGGCAAGACGAATGACCTGATCTTTATCCACCACAAAGACCTCGCCTGCCTGCACGGCGATCCCGCGTAAATCAGAAGCAATGGCCGCTTTAACGGTTTCCGGGCCGATGGTTGGCAGATCGAGCTGTTTATCCTGCTGCGGTTTACATGTTTTAACCAAAATACCGCCGGAACAGCGCGCGATCAGCGCATTGGTCCCCTCCCGATCTTCCCGGCCAATGGTTTTCCCCTGATCGACAATCACCGCCTGCCCGATATCCTGACGGCCCAGATCTTGAGATGCCTGAAACCCGTATTCGATATCTTTCAGATCAGCCTCGGGCGGCGCATGCTTGCCAAGCGCTCCTGGCGAAATAAACAACCCGTCCAGAAAATCCTGAGCCCCGTGAAACCTGAACCCGTCTGATTCAAGCTGCGATCGCATGGATTTTAACAACCCGTCATCCCCAAGCTTTGAGGCAAACCCAACCTTAATAAGAAACTTCGCCGTATACGCATCCGGGATCATCGCCATAAAATTAGGCCGCCTGATTGACCCGATAAAGACCAAATCGGAAAACCCCTTTTCTTTCAGTGCATTCACAATCTTTCCTGCTTTAGAAAGCGAGGTTAAAAGATGCATCCGCGGTTCATAGAGTTCCGGATCCGTTTGCCCTTTAAACGCAATGATAAACACCTCCATGCCTTTTGCCTCACAGGCACGTGCAAGCTGTTCCGGCAGGCTTCCGCCGCCGGCAATAATCGCGATTTTGGAAGGAAACGTGCTCAAGCTGCCTTGGGCGTTTGAACTTTGGATGGCTGACATAGGCCAAACCTTTCCTTTTCCCGGGCGAAGGTCAGGATATTCATAATATGCGGATTATCTTTATGATCGGCTTCTAAAGACGAAATGCGGTCTTCAAGCGTACCGTTTCCATCAAACAGATCATTGACTGCCTTTTGAATGGATTTGATCTGGTCTTTCTCAAACCCGCCGCGTTCGAGACCAATCAAATTGATCCCCGCCAGATGCGCGCGTTCACCTTTAACACGGCCAAACGGAATGACATCGCTTTCCACACCGGACATGCCACCAATCACAGCAAAGGACCCAATCCGGACGAATTGATGTACCGCGGACAGGCCGCCGATCAGCACATGGTCTCCCACCGTCACATGCCCGGCAAGGGTGGCGTTATTGGCCAGAATGACGTTGCTACCGATCCGGCAATCATGGGCCACATGCACCCCGATCATCAGCAGGCAGTTATCGCCAACAACGGTCTCCATCCCACCACCTTCCGTGCCCGGATTAAGCGTTGCATGTTCACGGATTTTACAGTTCTTGCCGATAATCAAACGCGATTTTTCACCGCCGAATTTCAAATCCTGCGGTGCAGACCCAACCGAGGCGAACGGAAAAATTTCCGTCCCTTTCCCGACAATCGTATGGCCATCGACGCAGACATGCGCTTTTAAGGTCACATTATCTTCGAGCGTGACATCCGGGCCGATTACACAATAGGGACCGATCGTCACCCCCTGCCCGATTTTTGCTGCCGGGTCGAGTATCGCCGTTTCATGAATAGAATTTGTCATAGGATAAGATGTAAAGAGGCCCTGAAAAAGCTTCAAGACACAGTCTTTTGCATTTTGTTACAAATGGTTAGACATCCGCATCGCGGTCCATAATCATGGCACTGAAGGTCGCTTCTGCATGGACCACATCGCCGACCGTAGCCGTGCCTTTAAATTTCCAGACCATGCGGCGGTTCTGAATCTTTTCGACTTTAATATGCAGCGCATCACCGGGCACAACGGGCTTTCTGAATTTACAATCTTCGATGGACATAAAATAAACCACCTTGCCACGCGCTTCATCGCCCATCGTCTGCACCACAAGGCAGGCCGAGGTTTGCGCCATGGCTTCGACAATCAGAACGCCCGGCATGACAGGCCAGCCCGGGAAGTGACCTTGAAAATGAGGCTCATTGAAGCTCACATTTTTGAGGCCGATCGCCCATTCGCCCACTTTAAAATCCAGAATACGATCGACAAGCAAAATCGGGTAGCGATGGGGAATCATCTCCATCACGCCGGTTACATCGATCATGTTTGGTTCATCTGTCATGTCTTTGGTATTATTCGGATTTACCGGATTTGGTCAACCGTTTTAAGGTCGCAACCTGACGCATAAACTCCTTGATCGGTACGGACGGATAGCCCATATGCTCCGTGCCCGGTTCAATATCGCGCATCACGCCTGTTTGCGCCGCAATCCGCGCCCCGCTACCGATCGTCAGATGCCCGGCGACACCGGCCTGGGCTGCCAGAACCGCATAATCTTCTAACGTTGTGCTACCGGCCACGCCGCTTTGAGCCACTAAAATACAGCCTTTTCCAATCTTCACATTATGACCGATCTGGACCAGATTATCGATCCAGCTCCCTGCCCCAATGACCGTATCAGGCCCGGCCCCACGGTCGATGGTCGAGTTGGCGCCGATCTCCACATGATCTTCAATAATCACCCGGCCAAGCTGGGGCACTTTGACATGGCCCGCAGGGTCAATCGCAAAACCAAATCCATCCTGCCCGATGCGTACCCCCGGATAGAGCCGCACCGCATCTCCAATGAGTGCATGCGAAATGCTGGCGCCTGACCCAATCCGGCATTTCCGGCCAATCTCTACATTCTTGCCGATATGTGCATTTGGGCCAATCCAGCTGCCCGCACCAATTTTGACACCGTCTTCAATAATAGCGAACGGTTCTATGATAACGCCTTCACCGATCTGTACGGAGGACGCAATTTCAGCTCTATCTGAAACACAAGCAGGCGGAAAATTATCAGGGTAAAAAAGCTGCGCAGCCAGAGCATAGGATTTATAGGGATTATCAGAGAGTAAAAGCACTGCACCCTTTGGCGCAAACTCTTGCATCTTTTTAGAGATAATCACCGCGCCTGCTTTGGTGCCCTCGAAAGCGTCTTTATATTTCAGATTATCCAGAAAAGAGAGGTCATCCTGACCGGCCTGATCCAAAGGCGCGACATCTTTAATAGAAATATTATCAGGTCCGTCATAGGCACAGTCTGTTTTCTCCGCAATATCCTTTAAAGAGTGCGGGCCGTGATTTTCAAAAAAGGTCGGATCAGCCATGGAGCCTAGTTTAGTCGATTTTCAGATCAATCGAACTGATTTTTTTATCCAGCCGTTTCAAGAGCTCATCGGTTGCATCCAGCTCTTTTTGGACAATCACCACGCTATCACGCATGAGAATAGCCTTGTAATTCTTCTCTTCGGCGACTTCAGCAGCAATCTGGATGACTTCCCGGCGCAGCTCCTGCATGGCTTTAGCCACGCCTTTATCAAGATCGGAGCGGCGCTTTTGGAACAATTTACGCGTTTCCAAAAGCTGCGTTTCAAATTTTTTACGTTCTTCAGCCAGTTTTTCAGGCTCTAAATCATCTTTTTGTTCGATAAGTTTCTTCCCGGCATCTTGTAAAGATTTTTCTTTTTGGGAAAATTCTTTTTGAAATTCTTTGCGCTTTTTCTCAAGTTGCTTTTTCAGGCCCTTGCCGGCCTTGGATTCATTTAAGACCTTTTCAATATCAATGACGGCAATCTCAGACGCCGTTTCCGCCTGCACAGCAGGAGCAGCCATTATCAAAGCCATGAACGCAAACGCGGTCAAAACATATCGCATCATCTTTTCCTTTATGTCAGTTTTTTAAAACCGTGTTCCAAAACTAAAGCGGAACACTTCATCCTTATCAAAATCTTCATCCAGATAAGGTTGTGCAAAATCTACGCGCACAGGACCAAACGGAGAGCGCCAGGACACCCCTAAACCGGCAGCGGCCCGTAAAGAGCTTTCATCCAATATCTCTGCGCCCGTTTCGTCAATTTCCCACAAAGACCCAAAATCCGTAAAGGCATGCCCGGCGACACCCATCTCTTCAGGCAGACCGATCGGAAAGCTCAGCTCCACTGTTCCACGGTAGAAAAAGTTTCCGCCAAGAGAGTCATCTGTAAGCGAATCCCGCGGCCCGACACCGGCGCGTTCAAATCCACGCAGATTTGCACCACCCAAATAGAAACGCTCATTAATCTGCACATCCGTATCGGAATAGCCTTCAATCGCACCAACTTCTCCGAGCAGATTCAGCACCACGCTTTTCTTGTAAAGCGGTTGGAAATAGCTTACTCCAAGCTTCCCGGAAACATATTTCGCATCCCCGCCAAGCCCGGCAAGCTCCGTATCAAGCCAGCCATAGGTCCCTTCTGCAGGAAACAGGATACTGTCGCGTGTATCATAAGTAATACGCTGTGAAATCGCAGAGGTATCACGCTCTCCTTCCTGATCACGGATAAAGCGTGAAGCTGTCGCATCGACATCCGTGATTTCATTGCGGGAATATTTATACCGCCAGGTTTGACGCCAATGTTCGGACAGCGGGTAACCAAGGCGTAAACTTCCGCCCGTGAGGCGCTGATCATAAGAGCTCTCATCCTGAAAATCACGTGTAATGTGAAACGCATCAAAACCTGCAGATAAATCCCGGTCGAGGAAGAAAGGTTCTGTGAAAGACACATCAAACTGCGTACGCTCCCCGGCCAAGGTTGTTGCAAAAAGCAGGTCCTGCCCTTTTCCAAGCAGGTTACGCTCGCGGATACGTAAATCCGCCAAAGGACCGTCTGCAGATGAAAAACCGGCGCCGATGGAAAGTTCTCCAGTAGACATTTCAGTTACTTTTACATCAATAACGGTGCGATCCGGCGCACTTCCCGGAAGGGTGCGGATTTCAATATTTTCAAAATAGTTTAAGTTACGCAGCTTTTGCTCGGACCGGGCCAGCTTGGACTGGCTGAACGGGTCACCTTCAGAGAGCAAAAATTCGCGTCGAATGACTTTGTCGATTGTCCGGACATTACCGTGAATATCAATCCGCTCAACAAAAACGCGCGGTGATTCTCCAATCATAAAGGTCAGATCGATGGTTTGCGTTTCCCGGTTACGTTCAATATCCGGGCGGATATCAACAAACGCATATTGTTGATCACCAAGCGCATCTTCCATCGCATCAATAGAAAATTGAACCTCTTCAGAGTTATACCAAACTCCCGGCACCAGTGTGACATGCTCCCGCAGGAAATTCGCATCCAGCCCACGCAGGCTTGAATCAATTGCAACTGAACCGAGCTTGTAACGCGGCCCTTCATCAACGGTAAAAGTCAGGTAGAAATCTTCCTGATCCTGAGAGAGTTCGGCAATAGATGTCACAACCTGAAAATCGGCATAACCCTCTTTGAGATAAAACTGTCGAAGCAATTCTTCATCAAAAGCAATCCGGTCCGGATCATAGCGATCATCGGACGACCAGAATTTATACCAACGCTCACGTTTGGACGATATCTCAGCTTCAAGGGCCGCGTCGCTGTAGGCCTCATTCCCGACAAAGCGGATCCCTTTAATCGTCGTGATTTCGCCTTCATCAATTTCAAACACCAGATCGACCCGGTTTTGATCAAGCTTAATGGCTTTTGGCTCCACGCTGGCTGCAAAGCGCCCTGTCCGGCGGTAGAGGTCAAAGATGCGCGAGACATCATTTTGAACCTTACCACGGGTAAAGACCTGGCGCGGGCGTAAAGAAATCTCAGCTTCCAGCTCTGCATCTTTGATATGGCTATTCCCTTCAAAGGCAATGCGGTTGACGATCGGATTTTCAACCACATCCACAAACAACACACCGCGGCTTTGGCGCAGAGCCACATCGGCAAACAGGCCGGTCGCAAACAGATTTTTCAGCCCGTTATTCATGGCATCTTGTGTTAACGGATCACCCAGACGCATATCGAGATAGGTCAGAACCGTGGCAGGTTCTACACGCTCCACACCATTGACCCGGATTTCACGGATCGTGTCTTGTGCATAGGCCTGAACAGTGCCTGCCGTCAGGATGACAGCAAGACATAACGCGAAGCGTAAAACTTTGATCCGAAACATATTTAGCATTGATTCTAGGTTTAAATTAACTCAAGGCGGGATACAACCAAATCTCTGAAAAGTCTTCCTCTTATCCTAAAGAAATAGCTGCAAAAGATCGTTCAAATTCGCGAATACCATTATACAGACCAAAACGGCCAGACCAAAGCGAAAAGCGTATTCCTGCATCTGCTCATTGATTGGTGAGCCTTTCACCGCTTCAACAGCGTAAAACACAAGGTGACCGCCATCGAGCATGGGAATCGGGAAAAGGTTAATCAACCCCAGATTTATGGATAATAATGCCGTGAATGTAATCAAGGCGATCAATCCACTCTGTGCCATATCGCCTGCAATGGCCCCGATTCTGATGATACCGCCAAGCTCTGTCGGCGGACGGGCCCCCGTAATCATCTGCCCAAGCGCGGTTAAAGTGGCCCCTGTAATGCTCCAGGTTTCCTGCGCAGCTTCGCCAATTCCACGTAAAACACCATGCTGAATAAAGTCTTCTGCATTCTGGGAATCAATCATCAGCACGCCGAAATTCATTGCCTCTTCGTTTTCCCAATCGGCATTGAAATCTTTATAGGGATGAATACGGATCTGGTCCGTCTGTTCTTCATTGCGTTTTAGGTCGATCGTGATATCCCGCTCAAAAACCCGGGACAGCGCCGCACGCCGCGCATCATCACTATCTGTCGTGCGCCCGTTAACAGCTTCCACATTTTCAAGAAGCAATCCCCGGCCCGGCCCGATAATACCAAGCATGCCTTTGGAATGCTCAAACCCGAACCGGTCTGTGATGGTCTCTTTTTCCGGTGTCGCATTGATTTCAACCTCTTCACCTGCCCGCTCAACGGTGAATACCATCGGCGTATCAAGCGCGATCATGACTTCCCGGCGCAGATCTTCAAAGCTCTGGATGGACTGGCCGTCAATTTTTAAAATCCGGTCATGGGGCTTAAAGCCCGCCTTATCCGCTGCGCTGTCTGCGATAATCCCGGACGCCAAGGGCGGCGTCACAGGCTGTCCATAAAAGCTGTACAGCCCGGCTAAAAGAATAATCGCGAAGATAAAATTGATCGCAGGCCCGGCAAACACAATCGCCGCGCGCTTGCCGACCGATTTATTAAAGAACGCTTCGTCTTTTTCTTTTTCCGTGAACGGGCGGACCTCATCGCCTTCCTGCACCCCGTCCGCATGGCCGTAGGAAGACGGATCCACATCACCAAACATTTTCACGTAGCCGCCAAGCGGGATCAGAGAGAATTTCCAGCGCGTGCCGTGACTATCGGTTTTGCCGAATAACTCTTTTCCAAAGCCGATAGAGAAAACCTCTACACGCACGCCGCACATACGCGCGACGATGTAATGGCCCCATTCATGAACAAAAACCAAAATAGACAGCACCAAAAGCAGCGTCCCGCCATAGAGCCAGACATTACTTGCTACCAGTTGAAACAGATCAAAAATCGACATTACGAGGCTTTCCGTTCTTTGTTATCTTTTCCGAGTATATATGATTTGGCTGCACCGCGCATCTTTTCATCATAGGCCAACACATCTTCGAGTGTATTTATATCCTGCGGATGTTCTGCGTCTAAAATATGGCGCACGCAGGCCGTAATATCCAGAAATCCGATCTCTTTTTCTAAAAAGGCCTGTACAGCCTCCTCATTCGCTGCATTCATCGCAATGCGTGCGCCTGGCCCCTTGTCCAGCGCTTCATAGGCCATGGCAACAGCCGGGAATCTCTCATCATCTAACGCTTCAAAATTCAGGCGTTTGAGCATTTTCAAATCCAGTTTTTGCCCGGGTGTTGACACCCGTTCCGGCCAGTTCAGGATATTTGCAATTGGTGTGCGCATATCGGCAGCGCCCATCTGAGCCAGAATAGATCCATCCGCATATTCGACCATCGAATGAATAATTGATTCAGGATGAACCAATACCTCAATCTTTTCCGGTGCCATTTGAAACAGTTCGGCGGCCTCAATCACCTCAAGCGCCTTATTCATCATCGTGGCGCTATCGATAGAGATTTTATCTCCCATGCTCCAGTTCGGATGCGCCAGCGCTTGTTCAGGCGTGACGGACTCCATTTCCTGCATCGAAAAGGTTCGGAACGGCCCGCCGGAAGCTGTTAAAATAATTTTTTCAATCGCCTCTTTTTGCTTCGCATCGAAAACCTGGAAGATCGCATTATGCTCGCTATCAACAGGTAAAAGCGTTGTTCCGCTTTTTTGAGCAGCTTCTAAAACAATCGGCCCGGCAGAGACCAAAGGCTCTTTATTCGCAATCGCCACCTGCGTACCCTGCTCAATCGCCTTCATAAGGGGCTTTAAGCCTGCCATGCCGACAATTGCCGCCATCACCAGATCGGCTTTCATAGAAGCTGCATTGCAAACAGCTACTTCTCCAGCCATGATTTGAATATCTGTTCCGGCCAGCGCTTTCTCTAAATCTTTTTCAAGAGCTTCATCCGCAATGACGGCGCAGTTTGCTTTTAAATCAATCGCCATTTTCGCCAGTTTTTGAACATTTGTATGTGCGGTAACAGCCTGCACATCAAATTTATCCGGATGCGCACGAATAACATCAGCCGTGCTTTGGCCGATAGACCCTGTTACACCTAAAACAGAAACCGTCTTCATCCGACAAAGGCCATTTTTAAACAGAGTAAAAAGAACGGGCTGGCAAGAAGAAGAGAATCCACGCGGTCCAAAATACCGCCATGGCCCGGAATGATCTGACCTGTATCTTTGACATCCGCTTTTCGTTTAAACACCGAAACAATCAAATCGCCGAGCTGCCCTGCCATAGTGATGCATGCGCCAACAATCAGGCTGACAACAACAGATGAAAATAACCCAAACACCAAATCTAAAATAACAAGCATTGCCGCACTGGCAACCATCCCGCCAAACAACCCGGCCCAGGTTTTATTCGGACTGATAGAGGGTAAAAGCTTTGCCCCGCCTATAACTTTCCCTGCCAGATAAGCGCCGCTATCACTTGCCCAGACACTTAAAATCAGAGCAATCGGAAATATAATCCCATAGCTTTGCGTCAGCACAAAAGATGTCACACACAACACAATGTAAAAAATACCGCCAACACCGATAAAAGCGCCCATCGGAAGTTGCCCGGACAGGTTCAGCCATTCATAAATCGCGAGCGCTGCCGTGACCAGCGCCAGAATATAAATCGGCCAACCAAACCACAACGCAGCCAGAACCACTGGCGCAAGAATTAGCGCGGTTAAACATCTTAACGGGAGAGAAGAACGGGGCGCGTCTTCCATGAGCCTACCCCTGTGAGACTGCGCCGAACCGACGCTCACGATTTTGGAATTCAGCAATTGCGCTTTCCAGATCGGCTTTGGAAAAATCCGGCCAGAGCGTATCGGTAAATACAAACTCCGTATAGGCGCACTGCCAGAGCAGGAAGTTGGAAATCCGTTTTTCCCCGCTGGTGCGGATCAGGATATCCGGGTCCGGCATACCATGCGTCATGAGATGTTCCGGAAAAAATTCCTGAACGTCATCCGCATCAGGCTTTTGCCCTTTTTCCAGGCAATCTGCTGTGAAACTCTGAACGGCCTTGAGGATTTCCTGCCGCCCGCCGTAATTCAGCGCAATCGTCAAAACCAAATCATCATTGTCCTGTGTCAGCTTTTCAGCATTTTCAATCAGCTGGACAATATCTTTAGACAATTCTGCGCGTGATCCGATCACCTGCAATTTGACATTCGCACGGTGCAGCTCCGCTGTCTCTGCACGTAAATACATCCGTAAAAGACGCATCAACTCATTTACTTCGTCCGCGGGCCGTGCCCAGTTTTCAGATGAAAACCCGAACAGCGTAATATACGGAACACCAAGTTCTTTGGCCGATTTCACAACCCGCCGACAACTTTCAACGCCCTGATGGTGCCCGGCCGTACGCGGCAAGCCCCGCGCCTGCGCCCAGCGCCCGTTGCCGTCCATGATAATCGCTATGTGTTGAGGAGCTCCAGACATCAGACTGTCATGATGTCCTTTTCTTTATCGCTAAGCATGGTGTCGATTTGCTTGATCGCATCATCGGTGAGTTTTTGAACATCCCCTTCATGCTGCTTGCGCTCATCTTCAGAGATTTCTTTATCCTTTTCAGATTTCTTGAGCGCATCCATGCCGTCACGACGGACATTGCGTACAGCCACGCGCGCGCTTTCCGCATACTGGCCTGCAACTTTCGTGAGTTCTTTACGGCGCTCTTCATTCAGCTCCGGGATAGGTACGCGAATGAGCGATCCTTCCGGCTGCGGATTGAGGCCCAGCCCGCTTTCGCGGATCGCTTTTTCAACCGCAGAGACTGCACTTGCATCCCACACGGAGACCGTCAATAAACGCGGCTCCGGCACGCTGACATTACCCACCTGGTTCATCGGCATTTTGGAGCCATACATATCCACCATAACCGGCTCCAGCATGCCCGCAGAGGCCCGGCCCGTGCGCAAGCCCGCCATATCGGATTTCAAACTATCAACGGCGCCGTCCATCCGGCGTTTTAAATCATCTTTACTGTATGACATGTGCTACCTCTTCTATCCGTTTGATACTGTCGTAAACGTGCCTGCCCCCGTGAGGGTCTTGGCGAAATTACCTTCTTCTTTTACTGAAAAGACCACGATCGGGATATCATTTTCCCGGGCCAGTGAAATCGCCGTTGCATCCATCACTTTCAAATCCTTGGTCAGCACGTCCATATAAGTCAGCGTGTCATAACGTTTTGCGTCTTTATCCTTGGCCGGGTCGGCGGAATAGACCCCGTCTACCTTCGTGCCTTTCATCATCGCATCGCAATTCATTTCAGAGGCCCGCAGCGCTGCGGCCGTATCGGTTGTAAAATACGGGTTTCCGGTTCCGGCTGCGAAAATCACCACCCGGCCTTTTTCCATGTGCCGCATGGCTTTGCGGCGGATATAGGGCTCACAGATGGCAGACATGGGGATCGCCGACATCACCCGGGTCATCACCCCTGCATTCTCCAGCGAATTTTGAAGCGCAAGCGCATTGATCACAATCCCCAGCATGCCCATATAATCGGCGGTTGTCCGGTCCATCCCTTCTGCCGCGCCCGAGACACCCCGAAAGATATTCCCGGCGCCGACAACCACGCAGACCTCCACGCCCATCTCAACGGCCTGCTTGATGTCCGCCGCCACGCGGTTGACCGTATCCTGGTGCAGGCCGAACTCGTTCGGGCCCATCAGGACTTCCCCGGACATTTTCAATAAGACACGTTTATAATTTGGCTGGGCGTTGGACATAGGCGTTTCTTCACTTTTTAGGGCAGGCTCTGACATGGCAGTGAGATTACGCAATAAGGCTTTGAAAATCAATGCGAAAGGTAGCGCTTACAGAAGATTAAAGTTTAAGGATCGCAGTGGTTCAGGTCAATTCCATCTCTACGATTAGGAAAGCGGACTCTGCCTTCCCCGGATTTCGGGCTTTTTTTAATCTGGGCCTCTATATGAGCTATAATCTTAGGATTATTTACTTCTAAAACAGCACCTTCAAACTGCATTTTTATATCGGATGGCTTTGCATTTATATCCAAAGAAAGGGCAAAGTAATACCAATCAACTTTTGTTAAGATTTTTTTTGAGCACCCACCTTCAAGGAAATACAGGTTTTCGCCGTCTACCTCTAATTTTGAAATTCTTGCAATATAGGGATCGCGCTTGTCGGGATTTGCAATTTTTTCCCTAATCTGTGCATCTCTTTTTTCTGCTTCAGCGCTCTTTCTTTCCTTTTTTCTTTGCACATCATAGTCTCTTTGCGCTTGACGTTTCTCCTCTTCTTTACGCCAGCTCTCTGCCACAAAACCTTCAAAATTTTGCTCCAATGTTTCAGTTGTTGCATCGGAAATTTCCTTCTCCCAAAATTCCTGATCGGCTTTATTTTCCCTATGTATAATTACTCTAAAATGATCAATGTTTTGATATGCATCATAATAAAGTCCGCCTTTAAAAATATCAGGCTCTGCAGCAAATTTTTCAACTAATGATTTAAAGCATAGTCTTAAATTTTGCCGAACTTGTCCAAAAGTGAGTGTATCATCACCTAATCTAGAAATGATCTCTCTGAATTTTATGGCCGTTTGAATGTGGCCATGCATGTCCGATGTTTCATCGTTTAAATCGCCAAGTGAATAGGCAAGCGCCTCATCAGATAGATAATGCTGTATGTTAACGTCTGAACGCGCCTCTGTTATGGCTTGATAAAACCAAAAAAAATCGGTATCTGAAAGCGCCAGAACACAATCAGAGTCCCAAGTCGTTTTGCCGGCTAAAAAATTGGCAATCAAGTCTGGGGGCTTGCTTCTGAGAAAACGATCAAATTTTGTTTTTTTAAATTTTTTAATTTTCTCTCTATGGCCTTGTCTTAGCCACTCGACAGGTAAGCCGTCTGATCCAATTAGAAAATCCGGCAAAAGCGAGGCTTGACCCACAGGTGAAGCACTTATAGCGGCGGCGGGCGCAGCTCCTGAAAGTCTTATAAAGCTTCTTCGAGATAAGTTCATTTATTATGTATATAAAAATATAGGATTTTGTCAAATAAAAAGGCCGCCTAAGAAAGCGGCCTGATTTGTTTTTTTACGTCATACCGCGACTTGATCGCGGTATCTTTCCTGTGACTGCACAAGATCCCGTGGTCAAGCCACGGGATGACGCCGTTTATTAACCGTTCGCGGCTTTCGCAACTTCAGCGGCGAAATCTTCTTCTTCTTTTTCGATACCTTCACCGAGTTGCACGCGGGCATAGGCTTTAATCGCCACAGGCGCGCCAGCCTCTCCGGCAGCGTTTTCCAGAACTTTTGAGATTTTGGTTTCACCGTCAATGACAAAAGTCTGATCTAAAAGACAAATCTCTTCATAATATTTACGCATCCGGCCTTCGAGCATTTTTTCAACGATCTCGGCAGGCTTACCTTCAGCCAGCGCCTGTTCACGGATAATGCCTTTTTCACGTTCCATCTCTGCCGCATCAACACTGTCACGGTCCAGATATTTCGGAAATGCAGCCGCGACATGCATCGCCAGCTGCTTGCCGAGCTCTTCAAGCTTGGCGGCATCGCCGTCACTTTCAAGCGCCACCAGAACACCGATTTTGCCGAGATTATCGGCAACGGCGTTATGCACGTAAGACACAACTGCGCCTTTCTCAACGGACAGTTTTTCCATCCGGCGGACATTCATATTCTCGCCAATGGTTGAAATCAAATCGGTCAGCGTGTCTTTTACATTCTTTCCCCCCATATCAGCTGCCATAAGACCTTCAAGATCGGCGGCCTCATTCAGGGCTTTATCTGTTAAGTCACGGACAAAGCCTTGGAACTGGTCATTCCGGGCCACGAAATCGGTTTCGGAATTGACCTCAACGGCAACGCCTGTCGTCCCGGCAGTGGCCACGGACACAAGACCTTCCGCTGCAGTCCGGGAAGATTTCTTTTCGGCTTTGGCGAGACCTTTTTTACGCAGAAAATCAACAGCGGCATCCATATCCCCGCCGGTTTCTTCAAGCGCCTTTTTGGCATCCATCATCCCTGCGCCGGACTTTTCGCGCAGTTCTTTCACCATAGAAGCTGTAATCGACATGTTCTTTATCCTTTCAATGATATGGATTATCCGGCAGAGGCCGCTTTTTTCTCTGGTTCTTCCGCAGCTTCAGGTTCCTGTGCCGCAGGCGCTTCTTCTGCTTTTGGCTCTTCGGCTGCAGCAGGCTCTTCAGGCACATCGACCTTTACTTCTTCAGCCGCGCCCAGATCTGCGCCTGATTTAGACAGTTCAGCCTGCAGACCATCCAGAATAGCTTCAGAGAACAGATCACAATACAGCTCAATCGCGCGCAGGGCGTCGTCATTGCCCGGGATCGGGTAATCAATGCCTGCAGGGTCTGCATTGGAATCTAAAATACCAAAAACCGGAATGCCAAGCGTATTAGCTTCTTTGACGGCCAAATCTTCTTTGACTACATCAATCACGAAAAGCGCATCCGGCTGGCCGCCCATATCTTTGATCCCGCCGAGAGACAGCTCAAGCTTGTCGCGCTCACGGGTGAGCATCAGGGTTTCTTTCTTGGTCAGACCTGTGTCTTCCTTACCTAGAAGATCTTCAAGCTCACGCAGACGTGTAATGGAAGCTGAAATTGTCTTCCAGTTGGTCATCATCCCGCCGAGCCAACGGTGATTAACGAAGTACTGACCGCAATGCTTTGCGCTTGATGCGATTTTATCCGCTGCTGCGCGCTTGGTGCCGACAAACAGGACGCGCCCGCCCCCGGCAACAATATCGCGCATCGCCTGAAGCGCATTGCCCATCATCGGGGTTGTTTGTTGTAAATCCAGGATGTGGACGCCGTTACGTACCCCAAAGATATAATCGCGCATCTTTGGGTTCCAGCGACGTGTGTGATGTCCGAAATGAACGCCTGCTTCAAGCAATTGGCGCATGGTAAAAGTTGGCAGTGCCATATCTGGTTCTCCTTATCTATTGTTCCAGTTATTTCCTCTGCGGGTTTGGGCCGTTTTCACGGACCGGAAATCAAGGATCCCGCATGTGTATTTCGGCTAAAAACAGCCGATGGCCTGCCTTTTACGGGGGTTTTAATAATTATGCAAGATATTTTTGTTGACGCGGGGCATTTATTATATGTAAAAAGTTGAAAATTTAGCGTGGAGCAGAAATGAGTAACAAAAATAGTATAGAATTGGCGAAAGCCCGCCAAGCTCTCAGCGACCTTGCTGCAGATGTTTTTGGAGATCATTACGGTTACCAGTTCACCGGACCTATAAATTGGGATCAATACGCAGAAAATATGCTGACTTGCTTATCTCATACAGTTATGTCTGAAAATCAGGCTAAAGAGCTTGAATCCATCTCAAAAAAACTTGGTATTAAACCCAGAGAATTCCCGGTAACTGCTGATTTTTGCTAAAACTCCTTCACCTCAATAATCCCGGCGGTTTTTTGGAGTGTGTGAATGGCCGCCGGGGAAACGGCGTATTTTCCGGGCAGGGACAATTCAGCGACATTATCATTGATATGCGCATAAAGCCGGACATCGACAAGGCCTTTGCCCCCCTCTTCCAGTAATCTTTTAAGTTCCGCCGCTGGCGCAGGTGCATCCATGTGCACTTCAATGGCTTTGAGTTTCGTGGCCATGGCCGTATCAAGCGGCTGGATCATCTGGCCTGTGAGACGGATCTGATCTTCTTTTTCTTCCGCATCCACTTCCAATAGCAACGCCGTACCTGGCTGAAGCAAATCGCGGCACGCACTCAACGTGTCTGAAAAGATCATGACTTCATAGACGCCGGAACTATCCGAACATTGCAGAAAGGCAAATTTATTCCCGCGCGCGGACATGCGTTCCTGTTTTTTAATCAGCACGCCTGCGATCTGCACCCGGCTTGAAATACGTGTTTTCAATTCTTCAGCCAAGTTCGCATAGGAGATCACGCCCTGCCGCGCCAACTGCCCGGCTTTCGGATCAAGCGGATGGGCGGAAAGATAAAACCCAATCGCGCCAAACTCGTAGCCAAGCTTTTCAAGATGATCCCATTCTTCGGTCTTTTGAAGCGGTGGCAATTTGGAGGCTTCATCCGCATTGCCAAAGAGATTAACCTGCCCGCTTTCGCGTTCTTCAGCCTGCGTCACGGCAAAGCGTAAAATCATTTCCGTGTTCGTATGCAGCTCCGCCCGGTTCGGGTTAAACACATCAAAGGCCCCCGCACAGACTAGTCCTTCAAACTGGCGTTTATTCATACTGCGCGGATCCATCCGCTCGACAAAATTACTTAAAGACTCATATGGCCCGTTTTCCGTGCGCTCTTGTATCACGCCCGCCATGGCCCCTTCCCCGACACCTTTCAGCGCCGCGAGCGCATACCGCACAGCGCCGTCTTCGACTTTAAACATGACATCGGACTGATTAATGTCTGGTGGAAGTAATCGAATGCCCATCCGATCAAGCTCCTGCTTAAAGACAGCCAGCTTATCCGTGTTACCGTAATCTAGCGTCATGGAAGCTGCCATAAACTCAACCGGGTAATTGGCTTTCAACCACGCGGTCTGATAGGCGATCAGCGCATAACAGGACGCATGCGCGCGGTTAAAGCCATAGCCTGCGAATTTTGCGATCTGTTCGAAAATTGCAGCCGCCTGTTTTTCAGGCACATTATTATGTTCTGCAGCGCCGGCCACAAACGTCTCGCGCTGTTTATCCATTTCAGATTTAATTTTCTTGCCCATGGCTTTACGCAGAAAGTCGGCGCCACCGAGTGTATAACCGGCCAGAATTTGCGCTGCCTGCAGGACCTGCTCCTGGTAAATCATAATCCCGTAAGTCGGCTCCAAAATCGGTTTGAGCTTTGGATGCAGGTAATCGGGTTCCGTCTCGCCCTTTTTATTACTGATATAAGTCGGGATATTATCCATCGGACCCGGACGGTAAAGTGAGACAAGCGCGATAATTTCTTCAAACTGGTTCAGCTTCATCTTGCGCAGCACATCACGCATACCCGTACTTTCAAGCTGGAACACGCCCGTTGCATCTCCGTGCGAGAGCATCTCGTAAGTCTTTTCATCATCTAGGGGAATTTGAAGAATATCGATGTCTTTTCCTGTCGAGGTTTTGATGTTTTTGACTGCTTCCTGCACGACCGTCAGGGTTTTCAGGCCCAGAAAGTCAAACTTGACTAGCCCCGCCTGCTCGACATATTTCATGTTGAACTGTGTCACAGGCATATCGGAACGCGGATCGCGATAGACAGGGACAAGCTCATGTAAAGGACGATCACCAATCACAAGGCCTGCCGCATGGGTAGACGCATGTCGGTAAAGACCTTCGAGTTTCAGCGCGATATCCACCAGCTTTTGTGTGACTTCATCCTTGGCCGCTTCGGCACGTAAATCTTCATCCCCATCCAGAGCTTCTTGTAGAGTTGTCGGATAAGCCGGATTATTCGGGATCATCTTGGCAATACGGTCTACCGCACCATACGGCATCTGAAGCACGCGCCCGACATCGCGCACCACCGCCCGCGCCTGCAGCTTCCCGAACGTAATAATCTGAGCCACCCGGTCATAGCCGTATTTATCCTGCACATATTTAATCACTTCGTCCCGCCGGTCCTGGCAGAAATCGATATCAAAGTCCGGCATGGAAATCCGTTCAGGATTCAAAAAACGCTCAAAGAGAAGATTTAATTCAAGCGGATCAAGGTCTGTAATCTTCAGCGCCCAGGCAACAACAGACCCGGCGCCCGAGCCCCGGCCCGGCCCGACCGGGATATCATGATCCTTGGCCCATTTGATAAAGTCGGACACGATCAGGAAATAACCCGGGAACCCCATTTGCTCGATGACATCCAGTTCAAAGTCTAGACGTTCCCAATATGGTTTTGGATCCGTACCGTCTGCGGCAAAATTATCAAGGCGCCATTGCAACCCTTCTTTCACCTGTGCTTTCAGCTCTTCAATTTCACTTCGCCCGCTCTCCGTTTCAAAAGGCGGCAAAATTGGATCAATTGATTCTAAAAGAAAATGGCACCGCTGAGCGATATAAGCCGTATTTTGAATCGCTTCGGGCACATCTTCGAAAAGAGACATCATCTCATCTGCGCTTTTCAGATAATGGTCCCGCGTCACTTTACGGCGATCTTCTTCGGTGACATAGCGCCCGTCAGCAATACACAATAACGCATCATGCGCTTCATGCATTTCCGGTGCAGAAAAATACACATCGTTCGTGGCAACAAGCGGAATGTCATGCGCATAGGCCAGGTCAATCAGAGGGCCTTCATTGCGGTCCTCTTCGGGCAGCCCATGACGTTGCATTTCGATATAAAACCGGTCCCTGAAAATCTCTTTGGCTTTGAGTAAATCTGCTTCATCTAGCAGACCTTTAACGGGACCGCCCGACAGGCAGATCAGTCCATCCGCATGGTCTTTAAAATCACCAAGAGCCACGCGGACATCCTTGCCGCCCTGCCCTTGCATAAACGCATCGCTTAAAACCTTGGAAAGATGTTGATAGCCTTGCGCACTTTGCGCAAGTAAGACGATCTGCTTTTCATCCGGCAAGGTGATCTGCGCGCCCAAAATCGGCTGGATACCCGCCGCCCGCGCAGCCATCGCAAATTCAAGCGCGCCGAACATATTATTCGTATCAGTCACCGCTATCGCTGATGCGCCCTGCGCCTTGGCCAACTTCACCAGTTCTTTAGGATGAATCGCCCCTTCCGCCAGAGAATAGGCAGAATGGACGTGAAGATGCACAAAGTCAGACATAAAAAACTATTTAGCATAGCAAGGCCTAATTTTAGGCGAAAAAACCGGCTCTGCCCCCAAAGTTTTATTTGGCATAATTTTTTAGATGGGTTAAATGGGTTCTATTGACACGTATTACTAAAGTCTAATATTAAATCATGATTGTTGATGTAACACATCGTCATCTTCAGGAACCATATCGCGGCATCTTCCTGCAATGTTTTATCGATGAAAATCCGCCCTTTATTCCCAAAAAAAAGGTCCACGTAAACAAACGCAGGCGTAAAGATTATTATGCCCACGAATTTGATAGTGACGGCTGTGTCCTGGGAGATACGACACGATACAGCTTTGAGAACAATATTACACTCGAAGTACGCCGGGTCTTTCAAAAACCAATGCCCGGCAGACTATATAGAGAGCTCGGCAAATCTAAAAATGCGAGCCAGATGCGTGAAAAAATCATACATTATGATTGCACGGTGATCGGGTTTGATGAATTACCTGATAATATTCAACTAAATGTCGGAGAAATTTATGACGAAATGATCGGCTCATCTCCGCCATACGGACGGAATTACACTCCCGGCGGATTCACAACGAAGAAAGTAAGCGATCTAAATAAGCTTATTGCCGCTCTTGAAAAAATTTCTGCCTTTGGTCTGCCTGAAGAATATCAAGCTAGCCTGTCCACCGATTTTAGTTTGCAAAATATCCCGTATAATTTCTGGATCAGGCGTAAAGACAAAGCATTCATTCCTGAATTCGACAATATTCAGGATAAAATTATTGCGGAATCACGCTACTTTTATTTTCCTAACTCACTGGGTTTACGTGTCCGTAGAGTCTTTGACGAGGCCATGACCCGTACCACTTATGAGTCGTATAAAAATAAATCAAAGACTGCGTTGCAAAATTTAAAAGATCAAAACGGTTTAAATCCACTCTATCTCGATCCGTTAAATAATGTCAGCCATTATGATGCTTGTCCCGTTTGTCTGCGCAATCCTTACAGAATTTCCGTAGAAGAAAGATATGCAGGAAGAAAGCTTGATCCCCGTTACAGCATCTCAGGCCTGCAGCAATCTTCTCCCACTTATTATGGTCAGGTTGGAGCTATTGTCGGACGCCATTTTGGAGAAGATATTCAGGATTCGACTAAGATGATTTTTAGAACAGCTGACGATATCGCGATCAGTCTTTGCATGCAGGAACTGGCTGCTATGAAACCTCACCCTCTTGCTGTTACAGTTAAAGGATTTCAGGAAATGCAGAATGAAGCTGTTGAACAATGCGCATTTGAGGAACAAAGACAGCAAGCTGCTGCATCAATAGCCCAGCACGCGCCCGGCCTTCAGTTCTAGAATTCGGTCCATTTGTTCCGCCAGATCCATATTGTGGGTCGCGATCAAAGCCCCCATCCCCTGCTCCCGAACAAGCCCGATCAGAAGATCAAAGACTTCTTCTGCCGTTTCCGGGTCAAGATTACCGGTCGGCTCGTCGGCTAGAATAAGCTTGGCTTCATTGGCAAGCGCACGGGCAATGGCCACGCGTTGCTGCTCGCCGCCGGACAGACGCGCTGGACGGTGGTCGAAACGATGATCCAATTTCAAATCAGCCAGGATTTCCTTGGCGCGCATTTCAGCAACATTTTCTTTGACCCCTGCAATGAGTTGCGGGATCACCACATTCTCAAGCGCTGTAAATTCAGGCAGTAAATAATGAAACTGATAGATAAAGCCGATAAAATCGCGCCGCATCTGTGTACGTTGCTTTTCACTCATCTTGGCCGCATCCTGATAATTCACCTCAAGACTTCCGGCTGTCGGCGTGTCTAATAGACCAACCATATGCAGCAGCGTTGACTTCCCGGACCCGCTCGGACCGACAAGCGCAACGATTTCGCCTGAATAAATTTCAATATCCGCATTTTGCAAAACCGTCAGGCTCTGCCCGGCTTGATGGTATGTCCGGCTTAATCCTCTGGTTTGGATAAGAATATCCTTACTCATAGCGCAGCGCCTCCACAGGATCGAGGCGGGCTGCGCGCCAAGCCGGATAGAGCGTTGCCCCGATCGATAGCACAAGTGCCATCAGGATCACGGAAATGACTTCACTCCAATCCACAACAGCGGGCAGTTGAGAGAGAAAATAGATTTCATCTGCAAAAAGCTCTGTATTGGTCAGCCCCTCAAGCCATCTGCGGATGCTTTCAATATTATCCGCAAACGCAATCCCGATCGCCGCTCCGGCAAGCGTCCCTGCCACACCAATGCTAGCTCCGGTGAGGATAAAAATCCGAAGCATCATCCCGCGCGTTGCACCAATCGTGCGCAGGATTGCAATATCCCGCCCCTTATCTTTGACCAGCATAATCATCGAGGAAATAATGTTGAACGCAGCCACAAGAATAATGAGTGTTAAGATCAGAAACATCACATTACGCTCAACCTTCAGCGCATTGATAAAGGCACTATTCGCCTGTTTCCAGTCATAAAGCTGCGCCGTTTCGCCGATTGCCTGCGCAACCTGTTCTTTAATCCGGTCAGCAATATCCGCATCCCCGGCCATCACTTCCAGGGAATTTACCCGGTTCGTCATACGGAAAAATTTCTGCGCGCTCTCAAGCGGCATAAAGATAAAACCGTTATTATATTCATACATGCCAACATCAAAAACGAGGCCCACCGTATAAGTCCGCGATCTTGGGATCGTTCCAAAAGGAGATGCTTTGCCCTTTGGTGCAAGCAGCGTAAATGTATCGCCCGGCGCAAGCCTGAGCCGCTCTGCCATTTTCACACCAATGGCAACACGGTCCTCGCCAAAGGCGCTTAAATCGCCCTGCACAATTCCTTCAGACAAGATCGGCTTTGTTGCAAAATCCTCACGCTCCAGTCCGCGCACAAGCGCGCCGGTCGCTACATTATTGACGGTGACCAGAACCTGCCCTTCAATCATCGGGCGGACATTTTTAACCCCGTCAATTTGTTCAATCCGGTGCACCAGCCCCATATAATTTTCAAGCGGACCTGCGGATGAATAGACATTCAAATGACCGTTCAGGCCCAAAATCCGGCTGACCAGTTCTAACCGGAACCCGTTCATGACAGACATTACAATAATGAGCGTAGCAACACCCAGCATAATCCCCAGAAAGGAAAAACCCGCAATCACCGAAACAAGGCCTTCGGCCTTGCGGGAGCGCAAATAGCGCCAGGCAATCATGCGTTCGGGTTTTGAGAACATTATACTCTTTTCTTACGCTGCGAGTTTTTCCATCGCAGAGTCGATTGATATTTCGTGTTTTTCACCGCTGGCCCGGTTTTTAACTTCGGCCATACCGGACGCAACGCCTTTCGGCCCAATTGTGATCTGCCATGGCAGGCCAATCAGATCCATATCGGCAAATTTCTGGCCGGCGCGTGCATCACGGTCGTCATAGAGCACTTCAATGCCTTGTTCTTGAAAATCAGCATAAAGCTTTTCGCACGCCGCATCGCAGGCTTCATCACCGGCTTTCAGGTTAATTAGACCAATTTTAAACGGCGCCACTTCTTCGGGCCAGATAATGCCGTTTTCATCATGGCTGGCTTCAATAATTCCGCCGACAAGACGCGATACACCAATGCCGTAAGAGCCCATTTCAACGGGAACCAGATCACCATCTTTATTCTGCACCGTCGCACCCATGGGGATTGAATATTTTGTTCCAAAATTAAAAATATGCCCGACTTCAATCCCGCGGGCCGTCATCAGATCGCTTTCAGGAATCGCATTTGGATCATGCTGCTCATCGGTTGCCGCATAAATAGACGTCTTTTCTTCGTAATACGCATTCAGACCTTTTGTATCTTCATAAGATAAACCCGCTGCGGTCAGATCGACGCTTTCCCATTTCTTATCGGCAAAGACTTCGCTTTCGCCTGTCTCGGCCAGAATAATAAATTCGTGTGAAAGGTCCCCGCCAATCGGACCTGTTTCCGCCCGCATCGGGATCGCTTTCAGACCCATACGCTTATAGGTGCGCAAATAGGCCAGGAACATTTTCTGGTACGCGATCTTCGCATCCTCTGGCGTCAGGTCGAACGAATACGCATCTTTCATCAAAAATTCCCGGCCACGCATCACGCCAAAACGCGGACGCACTTCATCGCGGAATTTCCATTGAATGTGATAGAGATTTTTTGGCAGGTCTTTATAGGATTTTACATGCGATCTAAAGATATCGGTGACCATTTCCTCATTGGTCGGGCCGAACAGCATGTCACGCTCCGCCCGGTCCTGAATGCGGAGCATTTCCTTGCCGTAATCATCATACCGCCCTGACTCGCGCCATAAATCGGCAGGCTGAATGGTCGGCATGAGAATTTCCTGCGCGCCGGATTTATCCTGCTCTTCCCGAACAATCTGTTCGATTTTGCGCAAAACCTTATAGCCCATCGGCAACCAGCTATAAATCCCGGCTGCATTTTGCTGGATCATGCCCGCGCGCAACATATAGCGGTGCGAGACAATCTCCGCCTCTTTGGGCGTATCACGTAAAGTCGGCATAAAATAACGGGACAGGCGCATTTTTATTCCTTATCAGTCTTTTAGTTTGAAGGCGGGATTGCCTCCAGGGGGGCCACCTCAATCGCTTCAGACTGTACGGGATCAGGTGCATCCTGTCCATCCGCCTTTTCCGGAATATCTGTTGGGATATCGACAGGTGTGTCTGCAGGCACCTGCTCGCCGCAAATCGTATAAACCTGCGAGGTCCAGTCCTGCCCGTTATAGACCACCCGGCCCGATTGATAGATTTCAAGCGTCCCGAGATCCGCATCCAGCTCAAGACCTTCAATATCAGTATCCAGCCGCTCCGCCAGATCGACCGAGAGCGGAATCACCACCCGATCCAGATCATGAAAAGGCTGCGCATTCACATCGGCGGGCGTTACAGGACGCCCCTTCACATCCACACCGGGCACATAATCTGCACTCATTTTCTCAGACACATGGACGGGCAGAATTTTACATTCCGGCGGCAGGTCATTTGCCTGAGCCCCCAAAGGCAAAAAAAGACTAATAATAAGAACAAGATATCTCAAAGCCGTCCATCCTCTTTGGCCATCTGCAGAGCGATGCCTCTAAAATCAACAATCTGCATTTCCACCAATGCAAAAATGATGCCCCAGATGATGGCAGAGACAAGCGCTGTGATAATAAATTTCTGTTTTATACGTGGATTGGCCGGCGCGCTTCCGGCCAATCCCTCTTCTTCATTTTCATGACGCTTATTGCCCCACGGCAAAACGCAGAACAAAACCGTCCAGAACGTCATTAAATAGACCATAAACCCGGTAAAGATTGTCATACATGCACCACATGAACGGTTGTTTTGGGTTTCATCCGGATCAGATTATTCACAAGACGCCGCACGCCGATCCGGATTTCTTCAGAGACCAGCTCTTCATCGGTAATTTCATCAGCCGTGAAATCATCCAGAATATCTTCAATTTCGGCTAGCAAAGCTTTTTCAAACCGCCGCCCGTCCGGTTCATCCGTATCAATTAGGCCGACCGTTGAAATTTGTGGCTCTTCCAAAATCTCTCCGCCTTTATCCATGACTATTGTGACATGAACACTCCCCGAAAACTGCAATTTACGGCGTTCTGAAATCGCGCTATGAGACGCTTCAATAATCCGCCCCGGCTCCACAGCCAGCAAACCTGTCTCCACATGATCGACAATCTCTGCGCCGCCTTTGCCGATCCGCACGACAGAGCCGTTATTAGGCACAATCGTACTTTTCACCTGGCAGGATCTTGCAAGCTCCATATGCGCCTCTAACATTGTACGTTCACCGTGAACCGCAATCGCACTCACGGGCTTTAGCCATTGGAGCATCTGCGTAATTTCATCGCGCGCCGGATGGCCGGAGACATGAATGCAATGATTTGTGTCCCGCGGAGAAATTGTTTTTACACCCGCTGCCGCTAAATTGTTTTTCACCTGGATAATTTCTTTTTCATTACCCGGAATGGCTCGCGAGGAAAAAATCACCGTATCCCCGCGTTTCAGTTCAAAGCGCGGATTATCCCCGCGTGAAAGACGCGAGAGCTGCGCCCGTGCCTCGCCCTGCGACCCTGTCACGATAATCACCAGATTATCCCGCGGGATCAGGTCGAAATCTTCTTCGGCGACAAATTCAGGCACATCGCTTAAATATCCGCAATGACGCGCCGCACCGATCATTCTGTGCAGGGACCGCCCCATCACCCCGACACTACGACCGCAAGCTTTGGCCGCCAGGGCGATTGAGCGTATCCGCCCGATATTAGAGGCAAAAATCGTGACCGCAATCAGACCGCCGGATGTGTCCTGAAAAACTTTTTCCAATCCCGTAGCCACATCGCTTTCCGACCCGGACACGCCATCCACTTCCGCATTTGTAGAATCTCCGATATAGGCCAGCACACCTTTCTCACCTGCCTTTTGAAACGGCGCGGGATCAGTGATCGGTCCAAGCGCCGGCGCCGGATCAAGGTTCCAGTCTCCCGTATGCACAATACGCCCGAGCTTTGTTTCAATGATCAGCGAGCTCGTTTCAGGAATGGAATGAGACACCGGAATAAAATGCGTTTTAAACGAGCCGATCGAGACTGTTTTATTCTGCCCGATAATTTTAATCTTCATTCCTTTGCAGTTCGGATTTTCATTGATCTTGTCCTGAAGCACGGCGGCAGTGAATTTCGTGCAATAGACCGGGCAGCGCAGGCGCGGCCAGAGATGTGCCACCGCCCCGACATGATCTTCATGCGCATGGGTGATAATCATCCCGGCCAGATGCTTTTTCCGCTCTACCAAGAATTCAGGATCAGGCAAAAGAATATCAATGCCCGGCATACGTTCATCCGCAAAGCCGATCCCGCAATCCACCGCCATGAACTGCCCGCCATAGGCATAAACATTTAAATTCACGCCGAACTGTTCCGACCCGCCAAGCGGAATAAAATACAGCTCATCTTTTTGAAGATCGGTCATACGGCTAGGCTGCTTTCGCTTTTTCAGCCTGAAGCGCATGCAAACGAACCAGCCCTTTTAACGTCAGGGTTTCATCCACCGTATCAATCATATCGGTTCCATCCGCGTAAATACTCGCCAGCCCACCGGTCGCAATCACATAGGGTTTTTCACCCAGCTCTTCTGCAATACGTTTTAGTGTTCCTTCGATCAGCCCGATATACCCCCAGTAAAGACCAGAGCGCATCGCATCCACCGTATTGCTTCCGATTATCTTTTGCGGCGGTGTAATATCTATTTTAGGTAGTTTTGCTGCCGCCGCGTGCAGTGCTTCAACTGAAAGATTGACTCCCGGCGCAAGAACGCCGCCGCAAAATGCGCCCTTTTTATTCACCACATCGAAATTGGTTGACGTCCCAAAATCAACCACGACCGCCGGGGCTTTGTAATGCGTCATGACGGCGAGCGCATTCATCAGCCTGTCTGTGCCCGCCTCTTCAGGCTTATCAATATCAATGTCCAGATACGGTGCAACAAGATCGCTACGGATAAGTGTGGCATCCCGGCCAAAACATTTTTGAATAAAATTTTGAATATGCCGGTTTGCTTCCGGGACAACAGAACTCAAAATAACATCTGTAATTTGCTGAAAAGAAAATCCATCCTGCTCGAAAAGCTGGCGGAGCAGCGCCGCATATTCATCTGCTGTGCGCGCGGAATCACTCCTAATACGCCAGCATGTTTTAACGCTTTCACCATCAATCACGGCAAAAACAACATTCGTATTTCCTGCATCAATCGCAAGTAGCATGGTTATTCTCCAAAATGGACCTCTCCGGCTGTAAAGCGTCTCAGTTGTCCATCTATTTCACTCAGTAAAGCTCCATCTTGATCTATGCCTTTAAAGAAGCCTTCATGCGTGATTTTAGGTAAACGCACAGTCATTGGCTGATCCAGCCCGTGGGCCTGTTTTAGCCAGTTTTCCCGGGTTTCGGCAAATCCTTTTTGCTTCCAGCTTTCATAGGCCACTTTAAACATAGCCAGAAAATCATCACGAAAGACGTTAATAGCTACCCGGCTGTCTGAAATCTCCTGCAGACCTGCACGCCCCTCAGGCGGCGCCAGAACGTTAACACCTACACCGGCTACAATATATTCAAGAGACCCATCAACCCGCATTTGGCTTTCCAGCAAAATACCGGAGATCTTCTTTCCATCCACCAAGATATCATTGGGCCATTTGAGGGTTTTGACATGATCTTTGTTTATATAAAGATCAATCGCATCCGATAAAGCGACCGCAATGACAAACGCCAACTGCCCTGCTTCATCCGGCGTACAATCCGGCCTGAGCAGAAAAGACAAATAGAGATTCCCCATCGGGGCATCCCAATCATTCCCATGCCGTCCGCGCCCGGCTTCCTGTGTTAAGGCTTGCGCGGCATAGCCTTCCTCGACCCCGCGATCGGCTTGTTCCTTTACAACATCCTGCGTAGAAGGACAGCTTCCAAAGACCTGCACCTGCCAGTCCATCAGGTTACCCGGCAAAAAGTGCACTGGCCGCATTGACCGAAATATCAACAAGCGCAGACGGTTTTAAAATAAAAAGAAGTGTAAAAAGGACGGAGACCAAAATCACCACCCGGCGGGAGAAAGAAATCTCATCTTCAAACGGATCGGCAGCCTCATCAAAGAACATCACCTTGATCAGCCGCAGATAATAGTACGCCGCAACCACAGACGTCAGAACCCCAAGCACGGCGAGGATATACATCTCCGCTTCAACGGCTGCCTGGAAGATCAGGAACTTACCAAAAAAGCCTGCCATGGGTGGAATGCCACTCATCGAAAACATCAGGATCGCCAGACCATAGGCCAGCATTGGACTGTTTTTGGACAGCCCTGCCAGATCATCAATTTTCTCGGCCGCTTTTCCATCCCGGCGCATACACAGGACCAGCCCGAATGTCCCTGCTGTCATGATCATATAAATCGTCATGTAAAAGATCATCGCGCCGACACCATCCTGCGTACCTGCAACAATCCCGATCAGGGCATAGCCCATATTCCCGATCGAGCTATAGGCCAAAAGCCGTTTGATATTATTTTGCGCGAGGCCCGCAAACGCCCCGAGAGTCATGGACGCTGCCGCCAGCAGCCATAAAATCTGCATCCATTGATCCTGCGCCGCGGGTAAGGCTTCGAATACCAAACGGGCAATCAAACCAAGCGCCGCCAATTTCGGCACGAGCGCAAAGAACGCCGTTACAGAGGTTGGCGCGCCTTCATACACATCCGGTGTCCACATATGGAACGGCACGGCAGAGATTTTGAAAGCTAGACCCGCGAGTATAAATACCATCCCGATCAACGCGCCCGGCGTCAGCCCTGCTTCGAAAGAAGCGGCAATCCCTTCAAAATTCGTTGTCCCTGTAAAGCCGTACAGGATGGATGCTCCAAAGAGCAGCATCCCGGACGAAATAGCGCCAAGGATAAAATATTTCATACCCGCTTCCGCGCTGCGCAGATGATCGCGCCGGATCGCGGCAAGGACATACAAGCTTAAAGATTGCAATTCCAGACCAACATAGAGAGAGAGCAAATCATTGGCTGAGAGCATCAGCATCATACCAATGCCTGAGAACAGGATCAGGACCGGATACTCAAACCGCAATGTCTGAATTTGTTCGAGATATTGAAGCGAGAGTGCTACAGAGGCTACCAGGCCAATCAGCACCAGAAGCTTTAAAAACCCTGCGAACTGATCCATCACCAGCATCTCATTCAAAACAGTTTGGTGATTCCAGTCAACGCCGAGCAGGATCAAAGCCGCAATCACAAAAGAACACAAAACGGCTTTACCGATAAAAATTGTTTTGTGATTGCCGGTCAACGCACCAATCACAAGCAACACCATGCCGGCCACAGCCAAAAATAGTTCAGGGAGGATCGGGATCAGATCGGATGGGTTAAAACTCATTCTTCCAACTCCTCTTCCGCCAACGTCCCTTCTGCATGAAGCGGCAACGCGCTTTCATATTGGGTGATCAGTTTGTCTACGCTTGGCGCGACTTTATCCATGACCATACCCGGCTGCACCCCAAGCCAGAGCACAAGCACAACAAGCGGCACGAAATACCAGAACTCGCGCGGGTTTAGATCGCTCATCGCGGCGGCATCTTTATTCACCTGCTCCCCGAATACGACTTTACGATACAGCATCAACATATAAGCCGCGCCCAGAATAATGCCTGTCGTGGCAAAGGCCGCAATAATCGTATCCACCTGGAAGGCCGCAAGGAGCGTCAGGAATTCGCCGACAAACCCGCTTGTGCCCGGCAGGCCAACAGATCCAAGCACCATGATCATAAAGACCGTTGCGTATTTGGGCATGTTTTTGACCAGCCCGCCATAACGCGCAATCTCCCGCGTATGCAGCCGGTCATAGACAACGCCGACGCACAAGAACAGCGCCCCTGAAATAAGTCCGTGTGAAATCATCTGGAAGATCGCGCCTTCAATCCCCTGCACGGTGGCCGTAAAAATTCCGAGCGTCACATAGCCCATATGCGCAACCGAGGAATAGGCAATCAGCTTTTTCATGTCTTCCTGCACAAGTGCAACAAGCGAGGTGTAAATAATCGCCACTACCGACAGCCAGAATACCATCGGTGCAAAAAACTCGGACGCTTCAGGGAACATGGGCAGGCTAAATCGTAAGAAACCGTAACCCCCCATTTTCAACAGCACGCCTGCCAGGATCACGGACCCTGCCGTCGGCGCTTCGACGTGCGCATCGGGCAGCCAGGTATGGACCGGCCACATCGGCATTTTCACCGCAAAACTTGCAAAGAAGGCCAGCCATAGCCAGATCTGCAAATCGCGCCCAACCGGATCTTCCATGAGTTCTGGGATACTTGTCGTCCCTGTTTGCACATAGAGCGTCAGCAATGCCACCAGCATCAGGACCGACCCGAGAAGCGTGTAGAGGAAAAACTTATAGGCCGAATAAACGCGCCGCTTGCCGCCCCAGATCCCGATAATCAGGAACATCGGGATTAGCACGCCTTCAAAGAATATATAAAACAGGATCGTATCAAGCGCGCAGAATGTTCCGATCATGAAGGTTTCAAGAATAAGAAACGCAATCATATATTCCTTCACGCGGGTTTTAACCGCCGTCCAGCTTGCCAGCACACAAATCGGTGTCAGGAAGGCCGACAGCAGGACAAAAAACAGCGAAATCCCGTCAATGCCCATCGTGTAAGACAGGCCGAGCGCCGGGAACCAGTCGATTGTTTCAACAAACTGGAACTCCGCGCTTGTCCCGTCAAACTGGAACAGCAAGTAGAGTGAGACAAAAAATGTTGTACCGGACACCCATAAAGCCGCCCATCTGGAATTGCGGGCCACAATCTCTTCACTGCCGCGAATGGTCAGGATCAGCAGCGCGCCGATCAGCGGCAAAAAGGTCAGAAGCGATAGAACCGGAAACTCAATCATGCCCTACTCCGCCCCGATCACTGTTTTATAGAAGATCCAGCTCACGAGGCCAATCACGCCGATCATCATGATGAACGCATATTGAAACACATAGCCGGTCTGGAATTTGCCAAGCACACCTGCGAAGCGTTTGGAGGTTGCGGCCACGCCGTCCGGGCCAATGCCGTCAACAACATGTTGATCGCCCTTCCAGAACGTTACGCCGAACCGAAAAGAATTTTTGACAAACAGTGCGTCATAAATTTCATCAAACCACCATTTATTGAAGAACAGCGCATGAAGCGGTTTAAATATCTTCGTCATTTTCTCCGGCAGGCCGACAAATTTCACATACATGAAAAAGGCCAGAACCAAACCAAGTATGCCCATCACCATCGGCAGCTTTTTCACCCAGGTCGGCACGTGGTGCGCTGCGGCTACCGTATCATTATCCGGAAGTACAAGAATCGAGCCGTGCCAGAACTGGTGATGCCCGACAAACATCTCGTAAAAAGCAGCGCCGGAAAAGAGCGCGCCAACCCCAAGAATAATCAACGGCGTCAACATAATCGGCGGACTTTCATGTGCATGATCAAAGGTCTTTTGATCCATGCGCGGCTTGCCGTGAAAGGTCATAAACAGTAAACGTCCTGAATAAAATGCTGTCATCAGCGCGGCTGCAATCCCCATCCAATAGGCAAAATCACCAAACCATGTATGATCCGCCCAGGCAGCCTCAAGAACAATATCCTTGGAATAATAGCCTGCGAAAAACGGAATCCCGGCCAGAGCCAAAGACCCAATCCACATCAACACATAGGTTGCCGGGATCTTCCATTTCACCCCGCCCATATTGCGCATATCCTGCTCGTCATGCAGCGCGTGAATGACTGATCCCGCCCCCAGGAATAAAAGCGCTTTGAAAAACGCATGAGTCATCAGATGGAAAATCGCAGCTCCATAGGCCGACACGCCAAGCGCAAAGAACATATATCCAAGCTGGCTCATCGTTGAATATGCGATCACGCGCTTAATATCGAATTGTGTGAGGCCGATCGTCGCAGCTACAAACGCCGTCATCGCCCCGACCACTGTTACGACCATCAATGCAATCGGTGCAAATTCATAAAGCGGGCTCATCCGTGCCACCAAAAACACACCGGCGGTGACCATCGTCGCAGCATGAATAAGAGCGGAGACAGGCGTCGGCCCTTCCATCGCATCGGGCAGCCAGGTATGCAGGCCAAGCTGGGCTGATTTTCCCATCGCGCCCATAAACAAAAGTAAGCAAACAACTGTCAGTGCATGCAGTTCGAAGCCGAAGAAATTGAATGTTGTGTCCGCATTTTCAGCAGCCAGCGCAAACAGTTCATCAAGCTGCACTGTGCCAAACAGGAAGAACGCAGCAAACACACCCATCGCTAAACCGAAATCCCCAACACGGTTGACAACAAAGGCTTTCACAGCGGCCGCATTTGCGCTTTCCTTGTGGTTCCAGAAACCGATCAGGAGATACGAGGCAAGACCGACCCCTTCCCAGCCAAAGAACAACTGGACAAGGTTATCCGCCGTCACCAGCATCATCATCGCGAAGGTAAAGAGCGACAAATACGCCATGAACCGCCCGCGCGCTTCATCATGGCTCATATACCCGACCGAGTAATAATGCACGCAGGCGGAGACAATCGTGACCACGCACATCATCACAACCGAGAGCGGGTCCATACGCAGGGCCCAGTCGACGATAAAATCCCCTGATTCCATCCAGGTCGCGACCGGTACGGTATAGCCTTCCATCCCGCCAAGCGCGATGCGGACAAACAAGATACAAGAAGCCATCGCTGCCAACGTAATCCCCGCGCAGGTCACAACCTGACAGAATTTATGCCCAAGCTGCTTGCCGAACAGGAAAGCGACCGTAAAAGCAATCAGCGGTGAAAAGACGGCGATATATTCCATGTCAATTTAATGCCCTTGTTATGTATTGGGCATCATTACATCTTTCAGTACATTCGGACCTCCGTAAACGCCATCTTTTACCAGAATGCTCAAAGTCTATAGTTTCCGGGTAATGCTCTGCCCCTTTTTTGTGCGCTTCGTCTGCAAACATAATTGCTAAATCGTGATCAGCAAAATAAGGGCCACCATAATCTGCATGTAGAGTAAACAAAGGATGTTGGTAGAGATCACGTTCTACAACATCATCTTGATCATCAATGACGCTTTGCCCTTCAGAAATATCAATTGGCATCTTTATTACCTCCGGCAAAACTCTAAGAAAAGCATCTACGGCAGCCTGCATTAAATCGGGCGCCCTCTTTATTTCGTAATCAACATAGCTTGTCTTCATGACCTATCCCTTCAGCTCCGAAATATCTTCGACCGCGATAGACCCTTTTGTCCGGAAAAAAACAACCAGAATGGCCAGACCGATCGCTGCTTCCGCAGCGGCAACTGTGAGAATAATCATTGTAAACACCTGCCCGGTGAGGTCTCCCATATAGGCTGAGAAAGCAACAAAGTTAATGTTCACGGCCAGCAGCATCAGTTCGATACACATCAAAATGACGATCACGTTTTTGCGGTTCAGGAAAATCCCGAAGACACCAAGCGTGAACAGCGCAGAGGCCAAAGTCAGATAATGTTCAATGCCGATCTCCAGCATCTACACCCCCGTTCCCGGTGTGACTTTGTGAATTTCCATGGACTCTTCCACGGTGCGCGCCTGCTGCTCGGCAACTTTCTGGCGTTGCACGCCCGGGCGCCGGCGATGGGTCAGGACAATAGCGCCGATCATCGCAACCAGCAGGATCAATCCGCTTACCTGAAAAGCCAGAATATAATCTGTATACAAAATACGGCCCAATGCTTCGGTATTGGTGATATCGTCCGGGATTGGATTGGCCACCTGTGTGCTGCCTTCGTCAAACGACCACAAGCCGAAAATCACGATCAACTCAGCCAGCAAAATACCACCGGCGAGAATACCGACCGGAATGAATTGCATCGCGCCTTTGCGCAAATCCGAAAAGGAAATATCGAGCATCATCACCACGAACAGGAACAACACCGCGACAGCGCCGACATAGACAATCACTAAAATCATCGCGACGAATTCAGCGCCAAGCAGAACAAACAGCCCGGCGGAATTAAAAAACGCTAAAATCAAAAACAGAACTGAATGGACCGGGTTGCGGGCTGTGATCACCATTACGGCGCTGAAAAGCGTAATACCGGCAAAGAGATAAAAAGCAAAAGCTGACAACATTAGAATTTGATTCTTTGTTTTTGACCCTCTTTTTGTAATCCCATTCAAAGGCCCGTGCAAGGCCGTGAAAAGAAAAAGAAAAAGATTTACAGGGTTGATTTTTCTTCAGAATTTAGCTCTCATGAGTATGTCATGCTTGGGGGAGCATACAGATGAAATCCTTATTTTTAAGCATAGCATTCATTATGTCTTTATTTCCGTGTGGAGTATGCGCAGAAGGATCTGATGATTATGTTTCCATAGGACTTGGAGTCTATGACTCTTTCCGGGCACTTGATATTTATGATCACCAGAATTTTGCCACGACTGATTTCAGACTTGAATACCGCGCAGACAGCGCAGACCTCTTTTGGGGCATCGCCCCGCATGTCAGCCTTGAATATACCGGAGAGGATAGTTTCTGGGGCGGCGCCGGACTGTACCGGGATTTTTATGTCACAGATCAGTTCATTATTACGCCCAATGTTGCCGTCGGCGCCTATAACCAGGGCTCCAGCGATCTGGATCTTGGCGGAACCCTTGAATTCCGCAATCAGATTGAATTCACTTATGAGATGGAAAATGACTGGCGGCTTGGCGCTTCTATTGGCCATATCTCAAATGCCGGCACGGGCGATGACAATCCCGGCACCGAGATCATCAATATCTACTACCACATTCCTGTCGGGAGAGTTTTTTAAAAAGCTATTCGCTTTATTTACCAGGAAAAGAAAGAATCATGTTGTAAGCCCCATCTTTAAAGACAGGGGAAGTTTCCGGCATCCTTTCAAGGACGGCCTCCCTTTTACGGCCAGAAGCTTCTCCATAAACTCTATCCAACCTTGATTTCATCCACTCCGAAGAGGAACCTGAGTGGAAATCAACATAAGCGTAAGGGATGCCATTAAACTCCCCTCTAAGAAGAACAGGTACCCTTCGCCCTTCTCCATTTAGATTCCAGTTTTCATCTGCAAGATTGGCACCCGCAGCCATAACCGCAAGAGTCGGCACCCCTGCCGGTGTCGGATCATCTCCTACTAAAACAAGCCGGACATTGCAATTTTCTGCTTTCATAAGACAAATCTCCTGTTCATAATGAATTATTTATACATAATACATTAAGGGGTCAAGCACTTTCTTTTGCATGGTAAATACTGTGCGAGCGGTAAATTGAATTTACCGGTACGGCGCATCAGCCAGAAGATTGGCCGCGATCTGTGCTTCCCAGCGATCGCCATTGGCGAGCAATTTATCTTTGTTATAGTAAAGCTCTTCGCGGGTTTCGGTGGAAAATTCAAAATTCGGTCCCTCGACAATCGCATCGACCGGACAGGCTTCGGCGCATAGCCCGCAATAAATACATTTGGTCATGTCGATATCATAGCGCGTGGTCCTCCGGGACCCGTCCTCGCGCGGCTCAGCTTCAATCGTAATCGCAAGCGCCGGGCAAATCGCTTCACACAATTTGCAGGCAATGCAGCGTTCTTCCCCGTTTGGATAGCGCCGTAGCGCGTGCTCACCACGAAAGCGAGGCGAAATCGGGCCTTTTTCATACGGGTAATTGATCGTCACGCGCGGCATGAAAAACATGTATTTCAGCGTCAGGGCCATGCCCTTGACGATCTCTACCAGCAAAAATGAGTTAATCCAGTTTTTCATCTATCTAATAGACCACTCCATCGATTTTAATGCTTTGCATGCACCCTCATGACCAGCCACGCATCCCACATCGGTTGCTATTTTTGTGCTAACAAGTGCAAAAGTAGTTGCTAAGCCTACTGCAATAATTCCACATTTTGTACGATTGGAAAGATATTTAAACATAGAAAACTCCTTTATTAGGGTAATGCATCAAACGCGATTAAACTCCCGGATATTACCAAAACCCAAAGCAGGGTGAAAGGCAGAAACACTTTCCAGCCAAGGCGCATGAGCTGGTCATAGCGGTATCTGGGAAATGTCGCGCGGGTCCACAGGAAGAAAAACATGACCAGCATGGTTTTGAGCACAAACCACACCACGCCGGGCACAAAGGCCAAAGCGTCAATCCCGAATGGCGGCAACCAGCCACCCATAAATAAAATAACCGTCATCGCGCTCATAAGGATCATATTCGCGTATTCACCGAGAAAGAACAGTGCAAAACTCATCGCCGAATATTCGACCATAAACCCGCCTGTGATTTCTGATTCGCCTTCGGGCAAGTCAAACGGCGCACGGTTTGTTTCAGCCAGTATAGACACCAAAAACACCACGAACATCGGCAGGAGTAAAATCTGCACCCAGACAGGCCTTTCGGTCATAACGATATCGGTAAGATTGAGCGAGCCAACGCATAACAATACGCACACAATAATCAGCCCCATCGACACTTCGTAAGAGACCATCTGCGAGGCAGACCTCATTGCGCCCAAAAACGCGTATTTGGAATTAGATGCCCAGCCGGCCATGATGATGCCGTAGACACCCATGGACGAGATCGCGACCAGAAAGAGAATGCCTACATTAATGTCAGCGAGCACAAGCTGATAATCGACCGGGATCACGGCCCAGGCCACAAGCGCGAGCGTAAAGAGCAGCATCGGCGCAAGGAGAAACACAGGCCGGTTCGCCTGCGATGGAATGATGGTTTCCTTGGAAAGAAGTTTTACCCCGTCCGCAATCGGCTGGAGCAGGCCAAACGGCCCGACCGTCATCGGCCCCTGCCGTCTTTGCATCGCGCCCAGCACTTTACGTTCCGCGTAAGTATAATAAGCCACGCCGAGCAGGATCGCGCCCACCAGCACGCCGATATGCAAGAGCATCCATGCGAGAGGTAATCCGTATATTTCCCAGAGTTCGATCATCTAGGCGGCCTTCTTTTTCTTCTCTTCAATAAACTGCGCCATGTCTGGCTTGAAGTAATCCGGGCCTTTCAGGACCTTGCCGTCTTCCGGGCGGCGGATCGGCTTCCCATCCGCGCCGAGCTTGGACATGTTGGAGCGGTGCACTTCGGCAAAGGCCGCATTTTTCACATCTTGAAACCCAAATGACAAAAACGCCCCGTCCAGCACATATTGAAGATCGATCAGCGCATCGAGCGTTTCCTGCGCATCATCATTCTCAAGGGCTTCTTTCAATTCATCAAGCTCTTCAGCGAGCAGATTAATCCGCAGTTTTTTAGTTTGATCAGAACCTGTTGTTTGGCGTTCTTCAACGGGAAGATCAAAAGCTTCATGAAATTCCTGCACTTGTTCAATCGTGGTTTTCGTCATTACTCTGCGGCCTCCAGAACCCGTTCCTCTTTTTCTTCCAATTGCTCTACACATTCGCGCATGGTCGTGGATGCGCGCGTAATCACATTGGTCTGATAAAAACTCTCATATCTTGGTTGAAAGTCTTCGTCTAACAGCTTGCCTTCACTGCCAAAATCGCCCCAGCTTCCGACGGCAATTTCATCCATCAAATCGAATTGCGGATATTCATTCACAATGCGTTCGCGGACCTGAAACAAATCATCATAGCGCAGCGGCTTATTACAATAAGCCGACAGCGCCCGCAGAATTTTCCAGTCTTCGCGGGCTTCGCCAGGCGCATCGATGGCTTTCTTGGCCATTTGAGGGCGCCCTTCCGTATTCATGTAAATCCCGTGCTTTTCGGTATAGGCCGCGCCCGGGAAGATGATATCGGCGCGCTTTGCCCCAGCATCCCCGTGATGTCCTTGATAAATGACAAAAGCTTCGGGGTGAATATGCTCAAGCACATAAGGCGTATCGACATTTAAGAGATAGACAATTCCCATCTGTGCCGGGTTGAAACCTTCTTTGGAGATAAATTCGACTTCCAATGCGCCGATCCGGTTGGCTGCCATATGCAGGACATTATATCCATTCCAGTCTTCTTTAATCATGCCAAAGGTTTCAGCCGCGCGCCGCGCCAGCGCCTGGATGGCCGGACCGTCTTCGCGGGCAAAAGCCCCTGCCCCGATAATAATCATCGGTTTCTCTGCCCCGCGCAGCTTATGCGCAAACCCGTCTTTTTGGCCGAGCAGATTTTCAAGGTCTTTTGGCGTCGTGCCGATCTGCGACACCGGGTAAGTCAGATCCATTTCCGGGCCAATATTCCCGACCGGGATTCGCCGGTCCAGCCAGTTGCGGCGAATGCGCGCATTTAAAATCGCGGCTTCCTGGCGCGGATTAACGCCGACCAGCAAAATCGCATCGGCTTCATCAATGCCTGCAATCGTTGAATTAAAGACATAGCCGGCTTTTTCAGAGAGATCGAACTGTTCTCCATCGACCCTACAGTCCAGATTATCAGAGCCAAGCGCATGCATCAGGTCTTTAAGCGCGATCACCTCTTCCGTCGAACACATATCGCCTGCAAAGGCCGCCATGTTCGATCCTTTAAAAGTGCGCAGCTTATCGGCCGCATAGGTAAAGGCTTCTTCCCAGCCGGCTTCGACCAGCTTCTTGGTCTTGGTGTCACGGATATAAGGCCGATCGAGGCGCTTTTTCTTTAGCCCGTCATAGGCAAAACGCGTGCGGTCATCGATCCATTCTTCATTAATCTCTTCATTCAGGCGCGGCAAAATCCGCATCACTTCACTGCCCCGGCTATCGACCCGGATATTGCAGCCAAGTCCGTCATGGACATCAATGCTTTCGGTTTTGCGCAGTTCCCACGGCCGGGCTGTAAAGGCATACGGCTTAGACGTCAGGGCCCCAACCGGACAGATATCAATCATATTCCCGGACAGCTCCGTCGTAACCGCCTGCTCAATAAACGTCCCGATTTCCGCATCTTCCCCGCGATTGAGCTGGCCCAGCTCCGTCACGCCCGCAACTTCTTCGCCGAACCGCACACAGCGCGTGCAGTTAATGCAGCGGGTCATAATGGTTTTAATCAGCGGCCCCAGATTCTTATCTTTCACCGCACGCTTATTCTCGGCATAGCGCGAACGGTCATACCCATAGGCCATCGCCTGGTCCTGCAAATCACACTCCCCGCCCTGATCGCAGATCGGGCAATCGAGCGGATGATTGATCAAAAGCATTTCCATGACGCCCTGACGGGCGCGTTTCACCTTATCCGAATCCGTGCGGATGATCATGTTATCGCCCGCCGCCATCGCGCAGGAGGCTACGGGTTTCGGCGCGCCTTCCAGCTCCACCAGGCACATGCGGCAATTAGCCGGCACGCTGAGCCGGTCATGATAACAAAAGCGCGGGATTTCAATCCCCAGCTGTTCGGCCGCCTGCAGGATGGATGTTCCCGGCGCGACCTCTATTTCCTGATCGTTAATGGTAAGTTTTGGCATACGAGTCTTATTATTAAATCACAGACCCTAGAGAGTACACCGGGAAAATTGATTAAAAAACAAAAAAACGCCGTGACCTGCGCGTTTGCGGTGGGTATAAGATAGGGCCATGGCGCAGCGTATAGACGTATTCACCTTTGCAGAGGACGGGCGGGCGAAAACCCTCGAGGCATCCCTGGCCCGGCTTGGACATAAAGCCACGATTAAGCTTATCGACAGCTACACACTGGAGCAGGATATCGACAGCCCTGCCGATCTGGAAGCTGTCCAGAAATCCTTTGTAAACCCGGTGACACAGACAACGGACCTGTCCAATCTCCCAAAATTCTCCTGGGCCTTGGAAATAGGGTTCCTGCCCGGCGTCACAGATAATTTGGGCCATACAGCCAGTGAGCTGACAGAACTGACCCTCAATCAAAAACAAGCCGTTTATTCCGCGCAGGTGATCTTGATTGACGGGAATATGTCTGAATCAGATATCAAAGATTTTGCCGCCACGCTTCATAATCCCCTCATTCAGCGCGCCTCGTACAAAAGCGCAACCGATTTTGCCAATGATAACGGCATGGGCGTTGTCGTGCCTAAAGTCATGCTCGACAATAAAGGCGCCGCCGTCGATGAAGTCGACCTGGAGATTTCAGATGATGCCCTCGAACAGATCGGCAAAGACGGCATTGAAAATGCGGATGGGTCACGCCGGGGCCCTTTGGGCATGTCGCTTCTTTATATGAAAGCACTTCAGGATTATTTCAAATCTGAAGGCCGTAAACCGAAAGACATTGAAATCGAAACCCTCGCCCAGACCTGGTCGGAGCATTGCAAACACACCATCTTCGCCAGCCCGATTGATGAGGTCAAAGACGGGATTTATAAGCATTACATTAAACGCGCGACGCAAGAGATCCGTGCAGCCAAAGGCAAGGACGATTTTTGCATCTCTGTCTTCTCCGACAATTCAGGCGGCATCATCTTTGACGATGAGTGGATGATTACAGATAAAGTTGAAACGCATAACTCACCCTCCGCGCTCGATCCGTTTGGCGGCGCGATTACGGGCATTGTTGGCGTGAACCGGGATTGTGTCGGTTTTGGTAAAGGCGCCAAACCGATCCTCAACCGTTACGGCTTTTGCCTTGCCGATCCGCGCACGGATCCTGAGCTCTATCGCGGCAAAAACAAAACCAACCGTATGCTCTCCCCTGAAACAATCATGAAAGGCGTTGTGAACGGCGTGAATCATGGCGGCAACCAGTCCGGCATCCCAACCCCGCAGGGCTTTTTGTATTTCGATGATCGCTATGTCGGTAAGCCCTTGGTCTTTGCAGGCACAGTCGGGCTCATCCCGCGTGAAGTCGGCGGTAAGCCGTCCCATGAAAAAGGCGCACGGCCCGGCGATAAAATCCTGATGGTCGGCGGCAAGGTCGGACGTGACGGGATTCACGGTGCAACATTTTCATCCGTCGCGCTTGATGAAGGCTCGCCCGCGACTGCGGTTCAAATTGGCGACCCGATCACGCAAAAGAAATTTTCAGATGCGCTGGTCAAAGAAATCCGTGATCTTGATCTGTATACAGCCATCTCCGATAACGGCGCGGGCGGCCTCTCCTCATCCGTCGGCGAAATGGGCGAAGCCTCCGGCGGCTTTCATGTCGAGCTTGAAAAAGTACCGCTCAAATATCCGGGGATGCAGCCCTGGGAGATCTGGATTTCTGAAAGCCAGGAACGTATGACGCTTGCCGTCCCGCCGGAGAATGTTGCCAGGATTCAGGAGATACTTTCAAAGCGCGGCTGTGAAAGCTGGGAGATCGGCACCTTCACCGACTCAGGTCGCGCGCAGATCACATGGCAGGGTGAGACCATCATGGATATGGCGATGGATTTTCTCCATGACGGCTTGCCTGAAACACCACTTACGACGACTTTCACGCGCGGTGGCGAGCCTGAACCTGATCTCCCTGAACCTGATTACAAAGAAACAATTTTAAAACTCCTCGGCAGTTTGAATATCTGCTCCAAGGAATTCGTCTCTTATCAATATGATTATAACGTGCAGGGCTCTGCCGTCATTGGACCTCTACAAGGCCCCGGCAAAGTCGGCGGGGATGCATCCGTCTCCCGCCCGGTACTTGGAAACCCGCGCGGGGTTGTGCTCTCCCAAGGCCTGTTCCCGCGCTATTCGGATATCGACACATACCATATGGCACAAGCCTCCCTGGATATGGCCGTGCGCGCAGCTGTTGCCGCAGGCTGCCCGATTGATCATCTGGCTATTCTGGACAATTTCTGCTGGTGTTCGTCTGATGAACCGGAACGGCTTGGGCAACTGAAACGCGCTTGTGAAGCAATCTATGAACAAGCCAAGATTTACGGCACGCCTTTTATCTCCGGCAAGGATTCTATGTTCAATGATTTCAAGGGCTATGATGCGAACGACAACCCGGTAAAAATTTCTATCCCGCCGACGCTTCTTGTTTCTGCGATTGGTGTGATCCCGCATGTCGATCAGGCTGTATCCATTGATCCAAAAGCGGTAAATGATCTGGTGTATATTCTAAACGAAACAAAGAATGAATGCGGCGCATCGGAATATTATGCCCTGCACGGACATCTTGGAAATAATGTCCCTGAAACGAATGTCGAGGGCTGCATGGCGCTTTACAAAGCCCTCACTGAAGCCAACAGCAAACGGCTGTGCGCCTCTGCCATCCCTGTCTCTTATGGAGGTATAGGTACTGCGCTGGCCAAAATGTGTATCGCATCCGGTCTGGGCATGAATGTTAATCTGGATCAGGACATGCCTTTGGATCAAAAACTCTTTTCTGAGACCACCGGCCGCGTGATTGTCACCGTTGATCCAAAAGATCAGGAAGCATTCGAATCTATTTTTGCAAAAGCGGGTGTGCCCTGCACCCAAATCGCGACCGTGATGACGGACCCTTTTTTACGCATCGATCATTTTGAAGTCGGGCTTGAAGACATGAACACAGCCTACCGCGCACCGCTGAAAGGATATTGATGACTGCCAAAGCTCTTGTCATAGCCGGATACGGATTAAACTGCGAGGAAGAAACCGCGCTGGCGTTTGGTCATGTCGGTTTTGACGCTAGAATAGTCCATATCAATGACCTTGCCGAAAGCCCGGGGCAGCTTGAAAATATCCAGACGCTCTGTGTGCCCGGCGGATTTTCTTATGGAGATGACACGGGCTCGGGCAATGCCTTTGCGCAAAAAATGCGCCTCACGCTTTCCGATCATCTCAAAGAATTTATCGCCCGTGATACGCTCACGATTGGAATCTGCAATGGCTGTCAGGTAGTTGTGAATTTAGGGCTCGCGCCTGCGATTGATGATCAATACGGGGAGCGCACCGTTGCCGTCACCCATAATCTCACCGCCCGCTATCAATGCCGCTGGGTCGATGTCGCCGTGCAGGATACACACTCCCCGTGGCTGGACGGGATTGAAAGCATGCACATCCCTGTCGCGCATGGCGAAGGCCGCTTCATGATGGAAGAAACTATTCTTCAAACGCTCAAAGATAAAAACCAGATTGCGCTCCGTTACACAAAGCCGGACGGACAAGCCGCCAAAAACGAATTCCCGTTTAACCCGAACGGATCAACAGATGATATTGCCGGGATCACCGACCCGTCGGGCCGCGTCCTGACCCTGATGCCCCACCCGGAGCGCGGCATGTTCACCAGCCAGCGGGATGACTACACAACCCTCAAAGAAAATGCCCGCCGCGCAGGCCAGTCCCTGCCCGACACATCCGACGGCATGGCGCTCTTCCAAAACGCCGCGCGGTATTTTGAAACGGCAAACATCAAAAAAACAGCTTGATTTTCATTCTGACCAAAAGAGAAATATTGACATAGTTAAAAAAGCCTCCTAATTTGCTCAAAAAGGAGTTTCATTATGTCTAAATATTTTTCTTATACTTTCTTTTCTAAAAGCGAACAAGATACAATAAAACTTGCACGTGCTTTTGGAAGGGAAGTATTGAGTCCTAGAATAGAACAAATTTTGGACGGGTGGCCACATTCTGACATTATAGCACTTCGCGGACCTTCTCGCATGGGAAAAACCCTTTTTGCACGTGCTTCTATTAAAGCTGTAAAATCAAGAATTAAACCTGAAAAGCTAGGTAAAGAAGATGGGTACTTTTTTGAACGTTATAACTTTTCTCTAGGTAGCAATGGAAGCCAAGCTCAAATTGATCACTTAGATGCCGCCTTTTCTCCTGAAGAAAAAAATCTACATCGTTACCCACATCAAGAGATGCCCACAGAACAGAGACCGCTCAGGTCCGCAAACGGTCTTATACTTATTGAGCATCCTTTTCCAAATGACTTAGGAAGACCATTCGCAGAAGTTGCCTTTGGTCCGACCGACGAACAGAGAGCATACAACTCCGTTCAGGATGAATTAAGAGATAAACAGGCCTATATAGAAGGACTTATTAGAAAAATAGCAAATGAAGCCGGAGAAAAAGTTGCGCAGAGTATTAAGTATCGTAATAAATCAAATGGTCAATTACCGAGAATAGATTTCGATAAGTTGGATGCTTTCAGAAAGGCCCAATCTGATTTGGAGGCAGAAATAAATAGCATTGGAGAAATGAAACCGCCAGAAGAACACAGACTCATAAGAGTTTCCATTGGTGAACGCGAAGAAACTCATGAATATAGGATTGATGATTTTTGTAAAACAGATATTGCCAAGAAATTAAGAGTTGATAATTCACCTTTTTGGCAATGTAATTTGGGGAACTAAGCCGCCTGTTTTTGGCATTTCAAAACCGAAAACATTAAAAAGTGTGCTTAAACATCAGCCACGATAATATTCCGGCGGAAGATCTGCTTGCGGAGTCCGAGGATTTTGCCGCGCATTTTCCATGCCCTGACGAATTGCCCTAGAGGCAGGCGCAGCAAGAAGCCTTTGATCCTCTACATAATTTTGAACAGCATCTAAAGCGCGCCAGTGAAATCCGGTATCGGCAACAATCATCATAGTAAATAAACCCAGGGCAAAATTTATCTCAATACTTTTAAAGGGAAGAGCCAGAAAGCCGCAGATATTTAGAAACTCTTTTCTCATAGAAAGAATATAGAAATATAATATTGTTATGTCAATAAAATTCAGGCTGCTTGTTTACGGTACTCAAGGATGCGTTCTTCGACTTCATCGCGGAAATGGCGCATGAGGCCCTGGATCGGCCAGGCAGAGGCATCACCATGCGCACAGATCGTATGACCCTCAATTTCCTTGGAGACATCAAGGAGCATATCGATCTCTTCAACACTCGCATTGCCCTTCACAAGACGCATCATCACCCGCCACATCCAGCCGGTTCCTTCGCGGCAGGGCGTGCACTGCCCGCAGCTTTCATGCATGTAGAAATAAGACAGGCGCGCAATCGCATAAATAATATCCGTCGACTGATCCATGACAATCAACCCTGCCGTGCCAAGCCCGCTTTGCACCTCCCGCAAGCTATCAAAATCCATCAGCACGGTATCGCAAATATCTTTGGGCAAAAGCGGGCAGGATGATCCACCCGGAATAACAGCTTTCAGGTTATCCCATCCCCCACGCACGCCACCCGCATGTTTTTCGATAAGCTCTTTCATCGGAATGCCCATTTCTTCTTCAACCACACATGGACTTTCCACATGGCCTGAAATACAAAACAGCTTCGTGCCTGTATTCTTTTCATCGCGCCCGAAGGAAGCAAACCAGTCCCCGCCCCGGCGCATAATGTCCGGCACGCTGGCAATCGTTTCAACGTTATTGATTGTTGTCGGACAGGAATACAAACCTGCCATCGCCGGGAAAGGCGGCTTGTTTCGCGGCTGGCCTTTCTTGCCTTCAAGCGATTCCAGCAGCGCGGTTTCTTCCCCGCAAATATAAGCCCCTGCCCCGCGATGGAGCGTCACATCAAAATCCCATCCTGTGCCGGCAGCATTTGGCCCGAGTAATCCAGCCTCACGCGCTTCTTCAATCGCCCGCACAACTTCGGAGCCTTCATGGACGAACTCGCCGCGAATATAAATGAACGCCCGGTGCGCCTGCATGGCAAAGCCTGCAATCAGAGCGCCTTCAATCAGCTTATGCGGATCGTGGCGCATAATCTCCCGGTCCTTACAGGTGCCGGGCTCGGATTCATCGGCATTGATCACAAGGTAATGCGGGCGATCCGTCACCTCTTTGGGCATAAAGGACCATTTCAAACCGGTCGGAAACCCCGCCCCGCCGCGCCCGCGCAGGCCTGACTTTTTCATCTCTTCGATGATCCAGTCACGCCCCTTGCCGAGAATCTCTTTGGTGTTCGACCAATCCCCGCGCTTCTTTGCGTACTCCAAAGAAAACGGCTCAAAGCCATAGAGGTTGGTAAAGATGCGGTCTTTATCGGCCAGCATTACATCGCCCCTGCTTTCTTCGCCTGCTCTTCAAGGCTTGTCGGACCGGAGAGCGCCATAGAGCCGCGGCGGCCGTTCTGTGGCCCGTGCGGCGGGATCACATCTTTTTGAAGCGCGTGAAGAATTTCAACCATCTTTTCCGGCGTCAGGTCTTCATAATACAGATCATTGATCTGGATCATCGGCGCATTGGAACACGCCCCCAGACATTCCACTTCCATCAAAGTGAAATATCCGTCTTTGGTTGTCTGGCCGTGACCGATCCCGATTTCTTTGGTGATTGCTTCCATCACGCCGGAGGAATTACACAGCCAGCACGGCGTGGTCGTACAAAGCTGAAGCAGATATTTTCCGACAGGTTCCAGATTATACATCGAATAAAAGGTCGCAACTTCATAGACCTTGATTGGCGGGACGTCGACAATCTCGGCGATTTTATCCATTGCGGCGCGTGGAATCCACCCGCCGCCGGTTGGCATATCCCCAAACGGACCTGTTTCTGCGACCTGTCTTTGGGCAAGATCAAGCAGCGGCATAATGGCCGATCGCTGCTGCCCTTTTGGATAGCGCGCGATAATCTCGTCTACCGTGCCCTGGTCGGCAAAGTCAAAGCTTTCAGGCTGAAAGTCTGCGTTTAACGCATCAGATTTTTTCATGCATCCCCCCTTGTCACCCCTGCGAAAGCAGGGGCCGGGTTATTATTTTCTTCAAAAAGATCAACCCACTCCGGATTTGATTTATCTATAAGCTCCACTTTCCAATCCCGCTTCCATCTTTTTAGACATTTTTCCCGGTGAATCGCCTCGTTCACGTCATCATATTCTTCCGCATAAATGAACTTATTAACACTATATTTTTTCGTATATCCTTCAACCAGGCCTTCTTTGTGTTCATAAATGCGATTGCTTAAATTACTTGTTACACCAATATATAAACTCGTGTTTTTACGAGTTGTTAGAATATAAACATAGTATTTCTTCTCGTTCATTAGATCGCACTACCCGATACCTGCTTGCGCAGGTATGACAAGAAGTTTGGTTTATTCACTGCCCTCTTCCACCTCAGGTGCCGGTGGTAAAACGCCATTCGCCCGCAGCACTTCAGATAATTGTTCCAAAGAACATCCGCCGATTTCATTTTTATCCTGCAGATCAATCCCCGTGCTGCCTTTAATGTCACCCATACGTCTTGGGAAATCGACGGCATACATCCCGTTCTCAAAAATCTCCACCTCGATACTGTTCGGGAAATCATAATCATCGGGCTGTAACGCCAGGATATCTTCATTGGCTTTTTTACCGTCCGGCTGAACACCGCGCTCTTCAATGACCGTGACATTCATCGGGTCCGCGCAAAATGCTGTAACCGCCCGCTCATTCACCCGCGCAAAAGCCGGGGCACTTATGATAGAGAGGATAAAGGCAAAAAAGATGATATGTTTCATTAATCAAAGACCTAAATTTCCAAAACTGTATGAATGAACGGATCTTCCTGACTGATCAGCTACACGATCAATTTGTTCACCGACCAATATCTCGGAGTCTGTTTTTGCCTCGTGAAGTATTGTCCCGTTCTCATCAATCACAATTTGAGATGCACCAGCGTCTCTGGCTCCATCAATAACATCGGAAAACCTTGACCTTGCACTTTTTAAAGCTGCAATTTTTTTGTCTAGTCCCATACTCATAACATTACTCCTTTTCCTAAAATGAAAATTAACGATCAATCTCCCCAAACACAACATCCATGGAACCGATATTCGCGACCACATCGGCCAGCATCGCACCCTTACTCATAAAGTCCAGCCCCTGCAAATGGGCAAAACCCGGCGCGCGGATATGACAACGATACGGACGGTTCGTCCCATCCGAGACCAGATACACGCCGAACTCGCCTTTTGGTGCTTCGACCGCTGTATAAGTCTCCCCGGCCGGCACGTGATAGCCTTCCGTATAGAGTTTAAAGTGATGGATCAGCGCTTCCATCGATGTTTTCATCTCGGCGCGTGAAGGCGGAGCCACTTTCCGGTCATCCACTTTCACAGGCCCGTCCGGGAGATTCTCCAGGCACTGTTTCATAATCTTCAAAGACTGACGCATTTCTTCCATACGGATCAGATAACGCGCATAGCAATCACCCGTTTTGCCGACCGGCACATCAAAATCCATTTCGGCATAAACATCATAAGGCTGGCTTTTGCGCAAATCCCACGCCACGCCGGACCCGCGCAGCATCGGCCCTGTAAAGCTCCAATCCAGCGCCTGCTCTTCTGTCACAAGCCCGATATCGACCGTGCGCTGTTTAAAGATACGGTTATGGGTCAAAAGATTATCCAGATCATCAATCACTTTGGGCATTGAATTTTCGGCCCAGTCCAGCATGTCTTCGGCCAGCCCGGCTGGCAGATCCTGATGCACGCCGCCGGGGCGGAAATAATTTGCATGCAGGCGCGCGCCGCAGACACGATCATAAAACTCCATACCCTTTTCACGCTCTTCAAAGCCCCACAGGGCCGGGGTTATCGCCCCCACATCAAGGGCAAAGGTCGTAATATTCAGAATATGGTTAAGCACCCGCGTCAGCTCGCAGAATAAAACCCGGATATATTGCCCGCGCGGCGGCGGCGTAATACCCAAAAGTTTTTCAGTCGCGAGTGCAAATGCATGCTCCTGATTCATCGGGGACACATAATCCAGCCGGTCGAAATATGGAATCGCCTGCAGGTAAGTTTTATATTCAATCAGCTTTTCCGTGCCCCGGTGTAAAAGCCCGATATGCGGGTCAGAGCGCTCAACGATCTCCCCTTCCATCTCCAGCACAAGGCGCAACACGCCATGCGCGGCCGGGTGCTGCGGCCCGAAATTCATCGTATAGGGCTTGATATGTGTTTCTTCAGATATCTCTATATGTTGTGCCGACTGATCCATTTTTTTCACCGCGAAGAAGCGAAGTTACGAAGTTTTTTGAAGAACAATACGCTGCAAACCATCCTTCATCAAAACTGAATTAAAATTCATAAGAAAGCCTAATTTTAAACCAGACATTTTTAAATAAGACATAATTTGTGCTTTGTGTACAGGAATGAGCTTTTCAGCACATTTCAATTCAATAATTATTTTATCTTCAACCACAAGATCAAGCCGGTAGGCTGTTTTCATTTTTTTATTCTTATAAAAAATTTCCAAAGGCTTTTGCCTTTGATAAGAAATATCTCTGAGCATTAATTTTTCACACAGACAATCTTCATAAATTTGTTCTAAAAATCCCGGACCGATTGTTTTGTGAACTTCAAAAATAGAATCAACAACCTGCTCAGATAAAATCTCAATATTCTGAGATAAATCATTGTATTTCCTGAGCGCCATTATCTTCGCCCCTTCGCATCTTCGCGGTTAAAATTTTCGGGCACTTTTTCAGGCTCTTTAAATCCGTAAGCAGGCTGCACAGCCTTTTCATCGCCAGGCAGTTGGATATCCGTCATCCCTTCCCACGGGGAAAGATTATCAAACACCCGGAAATCCTGGGTCAATTGCACAGGCTCATAAACCACGCGCTTTTGTTCTTCACAGTAGCGAAGTTCTACGTATCCCGTCAGCGGGAAATCTTTGCGCAATGGATGGCCTTCAAACCCGTAATCGGTGAGGATACGCCGCAGATCCGGGTGGCCGTTAAAATAGACCCCGTACAAATCCCAGACTTCGCGTTCAAACCAGCCTGCTGAGCTGAACACGCTTGTAACGCTCTCGACGGGTGTATCTTCATCGGTACGGATTTTCACCCGGATCCGATTATTCATGCTAACGGACAGAAGGTTATAGACAATTTCAAACCTTGCCTTGAGCCGCTCCGGGTAATCCGCCCCGCACACATCAACGAGCTGTTTAAACTGGCAGTCTGAATCGTTTTTCAGGAACTGAAGCACAGAAATAATCTTATCCCGCTTGACGTGCAGGCACAGCTCCCCGTGCAGGATATCAAACCCGTCCAGAGCCTCTCCCAGCTCTTCTTCAATATGATCCGCTAAATCTTTAAGGGCTTCCAGTTCAGACATAAAGAGATTTGAAAAATAACATTAAAGATAATTACTAATGTTATAACTCTATCTATGCGTCTTTGAAAGACATTCTTAATAATGTACGTACTTAAATCGGTATACCTGGTTTATGCTCCGAAGGCGTTCGGCAAACACCGTTGGCATGCTCAATCATTTGCTGAGTGATATTCCTGAAAACTTCAAACAAACCGGCCTGATCTTTAATGCCGCTCTTCTCAGCTGTCATTTCAAGTGCTCTTTTTGACATATCGCCAAAAACACGCCCGTAATTACCAATGTAACCATCATTATAAGCTTGAGCCACAATATCCCTGTAATCTTCAGGTACTTTGCTGATCAGGTTTTGAATATGGCTTTCATTTCTGCCTGATCTGACCGCTTCGCGCACAGCTGAATAGGTATTATTCGCGCTATTTCTATTACCGCGCCCCTGTAAAGTCTCAAAAGGGTCTGTATCTATGCTTTGAGGCTGGGATCGGAAATACTGAACCATATAGCTGTTCAGATGAAACTGAATGTTACTCACATCCGTTGAGCCGATTCCATCTAATTCCCCCTGAATAGACCCTCTGTTTATAATGCCGACAGCTCTGTTTTCTGCTTCCCTATTGCTTATTTTATTTGTAGCCGGCTCACCTAAACATGCCTGTGCATCTGCAAAAGCAGGACCGGATTTAGTAGCAACTAAAGCTAGCATGCCTCCTGTAGCTAATAACAATTCACGGCGTGTCAAAGACATTATTTCTTCCTTTTTGCTAGAGTTGCATAAACTTAGCACAGAAAATAATTATGTCAACAAAAAACTAGCGCGCAATCCGCGTATCTTCGCGCTGGATTTTCTTTTGAAGCTGCAAAAGCCCATAGACAAGCGCTTCGGCGGTGGGCGGGCAGCCGGGCACGTAAATATCAACCGGGACGATCCGGTCGCATCCGCGGACGACGGAATAGGAATAATGGTAATACCCGCCCCCATTGGCGCAGGAGCCCATGGATACCACCCAGCGCGGCTCAGGCATCTGGTCGTATACTTTGCGCAACGCCGGCGCCATTTTATTAGTTAGTGTTCCTGCCACAATCATCACATCGGATTGTCTTGGGGACGGCCGCGGAATCATCCCGAACCGGTCAAGGTCATACCGGCTCATATAGGCGTGAATCATTTCCACCGCGCAGCACGCCAGCCCAAAGGTCATCGGCCAGAGCGATCCCGTGCGCGCCCAGTCAAACAACTTATCGGCCTGCGTAATCAGGAACCCTTTTTCCTGCACATGTTTGGACAGCGCAGCCGCCACCGCATCCTGCTCCTTGGCCGGCGGCATTGGCGCTTTGGTCACAAGAGGCGCATCGGGCGCGGATATGGTGTGTTTATCGTGGGCCATTTTAGTTTCGGGTTACAAGTTGCAGGTTACAAGAAATAAAAAACAAAATATCTTGCAACTTGAAACTTGTATCTTGCAACTCCTTTACTCCCAATCCAGCGCGCCTTTATTCCATTCATAAATAAAGCCAACGGTGAGCACGCCAAGAAACACCACCATTGACCAGAATCCGAACATACCAATATCACCGAGCGTCACCGCCCAGGGAAACAGGAAGGCGATTTCCAGGTCGAAAATAATGAATAAAATTGCCACCAGGTAAAAGCGCACATCGAATTTATGGCGCGCATCGTCAAAGGCGTCGAACCCGCATTCATAGGCGGAGAGCTTTTCCGCATCCGGGTTTTGCTTACCCACCAGGAAGGACAGCACGACCGCTGCGCCGGCAATCACGGCTGCCACGGCAATAAACACCAAAATCGGAAGATAATTGATTAGAAAGTCCTCAGAGGCCATACCGACTCTTATATCCGAAAAGCGCAGCCACGCCAAGCCGTTGATTTAACTATGTTGCCGGAAAATACACATGTCACCTCCCATCCCGCTTCTTTTCAAAGCTTTTCTATCTTGTTAGGGTTTCATCATGGAATATGAGAGATATTTTTGGGAATGCATGCCATTTGAAGAGATGCAGGAAGACCATAGGAGCATAGGATCTGTTTTTAAAGATTACTATATCTATGTCGCCTTAAGCCCGCAGTTTAATTCAAAAAGTCCTGTCGGGGAGAAGATTGTCGAAAGCCTGAGAATTTTGGATAAAACAGTCAAAAAGGATATTTTGATAAGATATCCACATACAGGTTCGGAAGATGTTTTTAAAGAAGATATTATCAAAGCGATCCAGCGCAAAGATATCACGTCCGGACCGGTATTCGCGCTTATATTAAATAAAAGTCTTGCGGGTTTTGACTTAGAGAAAGACCCGTTTGCCGTATTGGATATTTCTGAACAATTCATGAACGAGAACGGGTTTCAGGAGACTGAATTTTCAAAACATCTTGAAGAATTCGGTGCTCTCTTAAATAGGAATGAAGATGTATTTAAATTCTTTAAAGAAGATAGCACAGTGGCCGACGATGCCCTCTCCGCGATAGAGCTGAAACCTGGCTTGTTCGGCATTCGGGTGGATCTTAAAAAGCTCTATAAAATACTGACAAAAGACAAATCAAACGAACCATCACAAACATAGTGTTTTTTATTATGTATAATGTTCCACGTGGAACATTTTAGGAACATTCTGAATGTACCGGATGAGGTTTTGGCCACTCTATCCATAAGAGTGGCGCGAGTGACGGGACTCGAACCCGCGGCCTCCGCCGTGACAGGGCGGCGCTCTAACCAGCTGAGCTACACCCGCTTAAAGGCGTCTTTAAGCAGACATGAGTGTTTACCCCTGCACCCGGGGTTTTGTCAATTCCAATTATGCGGCAAGCGCGTGCGGCGTTTCAACGAATTGCAGCTCCAGTGAATCCGCCACGCCTTGGTGAGTAATCTCGCCGTAGCAGACATTTAATCCGTTTTTCAGATTTGGATCGGCCAGCAGCGCCGCTTCCCAGCCGTGATCGGCCAGCGCCAGCGCATAAGGCAGCACGGCATTGTTGAGTGCCTGCGCGCTTGTCATCGGCACGGCGCCGGGCATATTGGCCACACAGTAATGGATTACATCATCCACCGTATAGACCGGGTCGTTATGGGTTGTTGCATGCGCCGTTTCAATGCACCCGCCCTGATCGATCGCAATATCCACAACCACAGAGCCCGGGCGCATTTTGGAGATCATCTCTTTTGTCACCAGCTTCGGCGCTGAGGCGCCGGGGATCAGCACCGCGCCGACCACAAGATCGGCATTGAGGACGTAACGTTCAATCGAATCCCGGCTGGACTGGATCACCCGTGCCCGCGAGCCGAAATGATCATCCAGCCAGCGCACGCGGTCATGGTTCTTTTCCAGTAAGATCACATTGGCATGCATCCCGACCGCCATTTCGGCTGCATGGTAGCCGGACACCCCGCCGCCAAGCACAACCACGTTGGCAGGCTCCACGCCCGGGGACCCGCTGATCAGGCGCCCGCGCCCGCCAAGATGTTTCAGGAGATAGGCCCCGCCGACCTGGATCGACAGACGGCCCGCGATCTCGCTCATCGGTGCCAGAAGAGGCAAGCCCTGCCCGTTCGGTCCAGTGACTGTTTCATACGCAATCGCCACGCATTTGGAATCGATGAGGCCTTGTGTCTGTTCCATGTCAGCCGCGAGATGCAGGTATGTAAAGAGTACCTGCCCTTCGCGCAGCATCTTGCACTCAGCCGGCTGCGGCTCCTTGACCTTGATGATCATATCGGCGGTATCAAAAATCTCTTGGGGTGTTTTGATGATTTTCGCTCCAGCAGCTTCGTAATCTTTATCTGTGAAGTTAATCCCCGCGCCTGCGTTCGTTTCCACGAGCACCTCGTGACCGTGCGCAACGAATTCCTTCACTGATGCCGGGACCAATCCGACCCGATGCTCTTGTGCCTTGATTTCCTTGGGAACGCCGATAATCATGAAAAACCTCCTAAATGCATATTCAAAACTGCGTCGGTTTTAGCTGATTTCATTGCATTGCGCTAGACGCAGTGCAAAAAACACTGACAGTGCTGGACAGAACCGCAAGAGTGCAATAGCATGAGACTCTTATGTACAATATGGAAACGCGTATAACGCTTGAGGAGATCTTTGCAGCTCTGCGGACAGTCACCAATGCCATTCCCAATATTGCCGGCATTGATTTCTGGCGCCAGGAAATGGAAGATCCACGCCTGCGGCTCATCGACCCGGAACTGGCCACAGAACTGACGGCTCCACCGAGTAAATTACAGGGGCAATTCACCGGCACGAAAGCGACAATCTGGCATCGCCTTCATTTCAACCTGATGATGCCGGCCCTTCAAACAACAATTGAGCGCGTGCTCAAAAACAATGTTTTGCGCACAATGCCGATTACAGATACGCAAGCTATGTATTTCTTCGCACAGCTTAAGGCTGTTAAACAACATATCCGGCACTACAAAGAATATGAATCTCTCATAGGTGATTTAAAAAGCGGCGACTACACCCTTCCCGATGACCCAGAAGATTTACCGCATGATCTGCAAGCACTATTACAAAACGAGGTGGAGCATACGGACAACCATCTGATTGGACGGATCTTGCAAACACATTACGCACAGCGCGCCAAAGAGAGTATGGACTTCAATATCGGCCCTCACGTAATTGCTTATTACACAGGCGGAAAAAGAAACCTCGCCCAGAGAATGTCTCGATACGTATTTGAGGCGCTTCCTGCATGTCCGCTTTTCGACCGACCGGACAAACAACTCTACGCACCGGATCTGTTTCATCTTTATACCTGGCTGAGCCATCATTCCGTTGTTGAAATGATCAGCCCTGATTTCAAAGGCGCTGCCTATGAAGCCTCCACCAGAGTTTTAGAATTGATTAACTCGATATATAACAGCAAAGACATAGACTTACGCACACCGGATATAGAGCGCAAATCTCTTGAAGCCCTCTACGAAGATAAAGACCTTTTGCGCCGTTGGGGACGTATGGCATGGATCCTGCGCGAAATCGGAGACGGCCTGCCGGATTACAGACCCATTAACGATCAGGACATGTTAAGGCTGGCGTATAAAATCTGGCCAAACCCAAAAGAGCGGCAAGCCGTTTGGGGCGACCCGGATTGTTACATCCCGCACACAGAGCAAGATAAAAACGCTCAAATTCATGCGCAGCTTCTCAGAGCGCGGGATGAAGCTATTGTCAGCCTGCCTGATGCTCTGCCAGGTGCCGTGCATGTTGGAAGAAAAGGATATGATAGCTTAATTCCAAGTTAGACAATCGCCTTTCCAATATTGGCGGTCTCGCGGGCTTACTCATCACGTTGCAAATAGCGCGGCAATCTTAATATTACGGACCTGAAGGTGCTGCATGTGAATATCTGCTCAAATCTTCCTGTGAAAAACCTATATCATGACCACAATGCGGTGTATCTCCAGTGATTTCTCTAATTTTATGCTCAATCATATGAACGGCTTCAGGACCGGCAATCATAACGAGACCATCTTTTGCATAGGCTTTTGTTACAACACCGCAAAAAATCTCAGAAGGTCTTGGCTGACTTCTAAGTTTACCGTACTTGTCTAATGCGACAAATTGAAAATCCACTGCTTTTTCGCTCGGACAACAACTAAAAGAGGTTCCAAATCCAATGCCCCTGATTTCAAACTCTGCAAATTTATTTTGTCCAACAGCAGCTTTGATGGTTCTGCCAAATAAACTTTCAGGAATGAAAACCCCTGACGGTAATACCCCTGCTGCTTCACGTGATATATCTTGATATGAACTCAGTATTGTAAGACTAGACCACGCAGCATGAGTCCCTTTTGCTGTCCAGCCATGCATAACGGCTTTTTTACCGTTACGCCCCTCAACCATAACGGGCTCTTCTCCTTCAGCGTAAATGCTTTCCAAGCACCATTGACTGTTTAAAGCCCTTTCATAAAGATCAACTGTAAATACAGGGCTTCCTGAAATATCCTCGAGCAGATCCGTATTATCATAAGCTTCGTACTGCGGATCCAGGGCTTTCACGAAAAAAAGCTGTACGCGATGATGGGGTCTAATTTCTGAACTCATTTCAACCTCTATATATTTTTTTATCTTTCTATATGTAAAAAGATAGACTTTGCAAGTGTTATATTATATATGCTAGTAAAGACTCTTATAAATGAGAATGACTATCAGTTAGGCCATGGAATTACTCGCACGCAAAAAAAGACGAGACAAGTTAAAAAAACAAGACGCCTCCTTGTCGGATCAGACCTGTGAAGGTTATCTCAGTCTTCAAGAAAAATGGCATGAAAAGGATCAGTCCTATCTGCGGGAAGATGCATTTCTAGCATTTCTTATAACCGATGTCATATATCTGAATAAAGATGGGGAGCGCATATACGGACATAACAATGCGCCGCCTCAAGAAAGCCCTCATCGCGTTATTGCACAAATTCAACATATAGAGCTCGAGCGTTTCCCGATCGTTTCCGAAGGGAAAAAAACACATAAATATGTTGCTAGCAATCTCCAGTTGGATATTGAAAAAGCTGAAACACTTCCTGATATGGCCAAAGCACTTCATGAAAAAGCGCTTGCAGCAATAGCACTTGTCCGTATGGCCAAAGCAGAAGGACACACAGAGGCTAACTTTGGAAATACACGTGATCCCGTTGAGAAACTCGCCCTAATGCTGGCTTGTCATGCAGAAAACATTACTTTTGAAGGTGATATGCGGGAAGTTGCAAAAACATTACCAACCTGTCCCGCCCTTACAGAAGATAAAAAACAAGACCCGAAAGCACGGCTGATTAAAGAGATGGAGGCTGCCATAAATAATGCCCAACACAGTCCTGTCGCGAATATGGGCATAGATCCGCCTGTTTATCCAGATGCACAAAAAGATATTGAGGACGTGGACTTGGAAGATCTTTTTGGCATAGCAGAAAGCCCTGCCAGCCCGGACAAAGATGATATTCCACCTATAGATTCGGAAGAAGGTAATTTTATCTGGGGCAACGGCAAACCAATTGGCCCCGAGAAACACATTTAAGTTAAAAATATAAGAAAGTTTTATTTTATGCGTATGCTTGCTCCCTCCATAAATGGTCCCATTGCGACATTTCCAATAGAAGACATATCAGGATATAGGGATGTTGATATAAGCTTTAAGGATCGTGAGACCGCAGATTCTTACGGCGCACATATTCTCGCAACCCTTTTTGGGATTAAGCAGATCACAGAAACCAGACTTCTTATTGATGGGGATCAGTGCTCTATCGATATTCATCTTCAAGGACAAAAATGGACAGACCCGTCACGAAACGGAAAGCGTTTTGTTGATATTATCGGCCAGGGCTTAGAGAAAAGATTTATAGACGAACAAAACCCGTTAATGGGCGTGGAGTTTGCTACTTATTTTCAAGCAGATTTTTTAAGAAGTGTAGGATCTTTTTTAGAAGAAATATCAGACAAGCCATTTCATCCAAATTCAAAAGGGACAATTAACAATCATAATGGAGGTATCGAACCGGTTGCTCATGATCCACACTCAAAATCTCTTGTTTTAAAATTCAAAGGGGCATGTGCCACAACAGAATGCGCTATTAAACGTGGAGAAGGTGCTAGAACGGCTACAGAGAACTTTGTGATAAGCCATTTATGTAGAGAATACCCGGGCGCATTTATGCCGCAGAAAATAGAGTTTATATCATAGCTTTACGTATAACTCTATTGAGGGGCATAAGCCCTTTCACGTACATCATTTTTTGGAGCATTTGAGTCTGTCTCCCCTTCTCCACTACCGCATCCGCCGCCAGTCCCGCACCCCCCGCAATCCGCACATGCATTCAGGACGCTTTTAATGCTAGAGGTATCAATTCCTTCTTCTTTCAAAATATCGCCAAACAAACTGGAGGCATCTGCTTGGCTGGCTCCATTTGAGAAAGTTGTTGTATCATTAAATCCAAAATCAATATTCGTATCAATGGCTTCAGCTGTAAGCGATTGACTAGTATCGGGCCCATGATTACATCCGGGTCCACAGACATGAAATGCCTCTGTCGGACGGATAATCTGATCCTCTCCTCTGCCAGCTTCTTGTGCAGCACGTTTTAATTCTTCTACCTGGCTGGAACTCACCTCTCCTGTTTTATCTGCCAAACCGCTATGTTCAATACGTTCATAAGCTTCGTTTATTCTATCCAGATCAGCTTGAGTTCTTTCAATTTTAACCTCTCCCTGCACTGTCTGAATTGTCGTTATAACCTTATCACCATCTCTGGTCTGTGTAATATCAGATGCCTTGCCGCCACCTTCAGGCTTGGACGCTTCATTGTGACAATTACAAATAGGAGAGCAGCCTGGCTTAGTCGGCGGTGTTTGATTTAAATTATTCGCTGATGCATCTATTAGGTTCTGGATAGCTTGGGCTTGTGCGGGCGGAAGATCAGCTTTGGCTATATCCCGTTTTAACATTTCCAGCTTTGCCGGGTGGATTGTGACAGGACTGTCGGGTTTCTGCGCTTCTAATAAAGTCTGCACACTTGCCGCAATTTTAGGATTTTGCGCCCCCAGATCCGGCAATATGGTTTGTATCGCACTTGTGACAATCTGCGTTTGAACTGCAGGCGGAAGCGCTTTTAAGACAGCTTGATTTTCAGCCGCCGCGCTTTGCAATGTCTGAACATCATTTGTTAAAAGCGCCGTCGTGATTTTTTGGACATCCTGGGCAGGAAGATCCGGGATGCTTGCAACTTGCGCGGCAGCAATAAGTGCCGGCGGTGAACTCTGCCCCATCATCTCTACAGCTTGCTGAATTTGTGTGGGCGTTACATTTTGCGGATTTTGGACGATCTCGGAAATAGTCTGCGTTTGCTCAGCACTTAAATTATTGCTGTCAACAAAACTCTCCAGCGCAGCGATTTGATTCGTATCCAGTGAGGAAGTTTCTACTGATGTGTTTTGGAGCGCTGTGATTGCTTCTGTAATCGCTGGTGGTGTTTTTTCACCAAGCGTTTCTGCTAACACTGACAAGGTTGCCGGATCAGCAGAATCAAGTTTTTCACCATTTTGCAGCCGATCTATGATTTCCTGTATCTCTTTTATTTGTTTTGCTGTTTCAGGACTATCCGGATCGGCCTCAGCAAGAGCTTCCATCGCCACCTGTAAATCTGTAATAACTGCTTGCGTGCTAACAGCCTGAACAAATTCACTGTGTGTTTCGAGGAAATTATTGACGCTGTCCAGAGCGGCTTGTGGGAGCGCATCCCGAATATCCGGATCATTCAGTGCCAGAATAAGATTTTGAACGGTTGTGGCAAGCTCGCCCTTTTCAGCCAGAATCTCTTTAAACTGTTCTATCGACAGATCCTGAATATTAAGTCCCTGCGCTTCCAGCTTGTCCGTCAGCTCAGCCAGGATTTCAGCGAGCTCAGGCGGAAGCGTTTTCGGATCAAGCCCATCCAGTTCTTGTATCAATGCCAGTAAATCTTCCGCGGCAAGCTCGCCCAGGAATTCCATTTTCTGCTCCAAAGGCAGGCTCTGAACCACCATAGCCTTCAGATCCTGAATATTTTCCACGAAAGCGGCGAGCTGTTCTGCCGACAGACCAAGAGTATCAAGATGCGCCTGGAGTTCTTGTAAATGCACGGCAAGATCTTTGCCATCCAGATCATCCAATTGATCAATCAAGTCCTGAAGCTCGGCCTTGGCGTCCCCATCCAATGTCTCGGCCAATGCCTGAAGATCACTTTTTAAGACTTCAATTTTGATATCTTGGCGTAACTCAGACAGCGCAGACATATCAATAGAGGCTTCAAGGTCATGACTTTCAGCCAGATTATTCAGATATTCCGCCATGCCTTGTAAAAGCGGAAGCGGGACATCAATACCACCTTCAATAGCTTCGGCCATTTGCTCCATAAGCTTTTCTGAAAGTTCTGCAAGAGCTTTTTGAACCTCAGGCGTTTGCTCAAGCGCGGCATATTCGCTCATTACCACAAGCGTTGCGAGCATAGATTCAATTTCAGGTGTTAACGCACCAAGCTCTTTAAGTTGTTCGATGACAGCCCGCAGACCTTCCCCATCCATGCCTGCTGCCATATCTGTACCGATGGCCGCCAGAGCAGCTTGAACCTGTGCATCCAGCGCGTCTATCTCTTCTTTGCCAGGCGCCTCCTCTATTATGTACAGGCCCCATTTCCTCACGCTGGCAAAAATCTGTCCAACATCTGCACGATTTGACGTTGTGGCCGTCCCTGTTGCTGTCAAACGGACTTCTTGTCCACTGCTTCCAGCGATATCGGCCGTATCTTTATCAATGACGATAACTTCCGTATGACCGGTTTCGAATTGATACATATCCTCGCGAAATGCATCAGCAACAATTGCAGAGACAGCGATATAGTTTTGTTTGACCTTTGATCGAAAGTCATTGGCACGATTAATCGTCTCATCCACAAGGGCCTGGGCCAGATGTTCGGCGATTACACGGCTTGTGCCAAAGGCCATAAATTGATTAGTCAGGGATTCAAAAACACTCTCCGATGTGCCGCGCGCACGAATTTCAACCGGATTGCCTTTTTGATGATGTTCTACAAGCCCCCAGGCTGCCTGGCGCACCAGGGCGGACAGATCTAAAGAAGATAGCTCTGTCGGTGTTGCGGTATCATTATCGTTATCACCGAATACATCTTTAGAGCCGTGCTCGATTCTTGCACCGACATCATAGTCAGGGTCTGCTCTATCAATACTTTCTTTGAGAGCTACTTCAGCCGCCATGTTTATTACCGCAATGTTATGTCTAATTGATAATGAGAGTCATTCTCAAATAATGAGAATACCCCTACAGCGCTGAATTGCAAGGGGCAAATACGTGTGAAACCAAACTATTTCTTATTCAGTGCGATATTGACAGGTGTCGTATATTTATTGTCCGCACCGGAGGCTGAATCAATCGCCCAGCCAATGCCCCCGCCAAGAAGAATGTTCCCGACCGTCGCCCCGGCAACATCGGATTTATTGAAGAATGTAGCGGTTTCATATCCGGCCTTTGAACATGTGATGGTCATATCGTGCTTTGTTTTCTTAACCGTCAAAGCGCCCGGCGTCGGGTCCACACGGCCAATTGTCTGCCCTTCGCGTTCAAACACACAAGAGGCGCCCTCAGGTGTTGTATTGACAACGATTTCCTGACTTGTTCCTTCAACGATGGAAGAACAGGCAGAAACGAACAAAACAGACAAAAGTAAAAGATAGCGCATAAAAAGAAACCTCTCCTAGTTAAATGGCCAGCCAGGCGTAGCATTACGACAGCCCATCTTCGCCTAAAGGCTTCGCCGGACATGCTTCTCGCTAAACTCGCTATGCTCGTTAAGTTGCGAAGCATGGTGGGCGGTGACGGGATCGAACCGCCGACCCTCTCGGTGTAAACGAGATGCTCTCCCAGCTGAGCTAACCGCCCATATCGGTAGTCGGGTATCAGTAGACTTATACCGGCCAAAAATCAAGCCTTTTTGCCAAAAGAAAACCCCGCCAAAAAGCGGGGTTTTTCGTGAGTATGAAGCAGGCGCTTACTTGTTCACTGCGTCTTTTAGCTCTTTACCTGCTTTGAACTTCGCATTCTTGGAAGCCGGGATCTTGATCGCTTCGCCTGTGCGTGGGTTGCGGCCTGTTGTGGCTGCACGCTTGGCTACGGAGAATGTTCCGAAACCAACGAAACGAGCATCCTGACCTTTTTTAAGGGTTTTTGTAATCCCGCCAAAAACAGCGTCAACAGCGCGCTGAGCGTCGGCTTTTGTCAGTTCTGCTTCTTTGGCTACGTAATCGATAAGTTCTGCTTTATTCATGGGTGTCCCCTTTGTTGAAAGTTTAAGTTAAATTAGTTTCCTCCTGCCAACCGGCACGAGGACTCCTCAAACGGATTGACCCTATCGGGCTGGAGCCCTTAGTCATCAACGCTTTGAAGTGATTCTAGTAATAGACCTTTTTCAGGAAGGACTCAATGGTGAATTATGCCTTCGCCCTTATTTTCTGCGCTTTCTGCGGCCACAGGGTCAATTTTTCCTTTATTTTCAAGGCTTATCGGCTCCGGCATGCGCACGAGACCATGTGATAAAACCTCTTCAATCGTGCTGACAGGCACGATTTCCATGCCTTTTTTCACCTTATCCGGGATATCAACGAGGTCTTTTTCATTGTCTTTTGGAATCAAAACTTTTGTGATTCCCCCGCGCATCGCGGCCAGAAGTTTTTCTTTCAGGCCGCCAATGGCTGTGACATAGCCGCGCAAATTGATCTCGCCTGTCATCGCAATATCCCGGCGCACTTCGATATCTGTGAGCGCGGAGATAATCGCAAGCGTCATTGCCGCCCCGGCGGACGGACCGTCTTTTGGCGTAGCGCCTTCCGGCACATGGACGTGAATGGATGTTTTCTTGAGCTCTTCATAATCTATGCCAAACTGCGCTGCGCGCGACTTAGTCAGCATCTCGGCCACTGTGATGGATTCTTTCATCACATCTTTGAGGTTTCCTGTTGTCGACACCTTGCCGTCCTTACCGGGCATCACAACCGCTTCGACTGAGAGCAAGTCGCCGCCAAATTCTGTATAGGCCAGACCGTTCACAACGCCGACGCGGTCCTGCTCTTCGACTTCACCAAAGCGGTATTTGCGCACGCCTGCATATTTTTCAAGCTTCTTGGGCGTAACATTCACGCCGCTCTTATTCTTCATCAGAATTTCTTTGATTGCTTTCCTGCACAGATTGGCAATTTCACGTTCTAAATTCCGCACACCGGCTTCGCGGGTGTAATAGCGGATCAAATCACGTAGCGCCGCATCTGAAATTCGGAACTCACCTTTTTTAAGACCCGCCGCTTCCATTTGCTTTTTCAAAAGATGGCGTTTGACGATTTCAAGCTTTTCATCTTCCGTATAGCCGGACAGGCGGATAATCTCCATCCGGTCCAAAAGCGGACGCGGCATGTTCAAAGAATTCGCCGTGCAGATAAACATGACATCGGATAGATCATAATCCAGTTCAAGATAATGATCGTTGAAGGTTGAATTTTGTTCCGGGTCTAAAACTTCAAGCAGCGCCGAACTCGGGTCGCCGCGCCAGTCTTGACCTAATTTGTCAACTTCATCGAGGAGGAAGAGCGGATTATTGGCTTTGGCTTTTTTCATGCCCTGGATGACTTTGCCCGGCAGTGCGCCAATATAGGTGCGGCGGTGGCCGCGGATCTCGCTTTCATCGCGCACGCCGCCCAAAGACATGCGGACAAAATTCCGGTTCGTGGCTTTCGCGATGGATTGCCCTAAAGATGTTTTCCCAACGCCCGGCGGGCCAACAAGACAGATAATCGGGCCTTTGACTTTACCTGCGCGTTGTTGCACGGCCAGATATTCCAAAATGCGTTCTTTGACTTTCTCTAGACCGTAATGATCTTTATCAAGAATCTTCTGCGCCTTTTTAATGTCCTTGGAAACACGGGAGCGCTTTCCCCAGGGCAGACTTAAAATCCAGTCTAGATAATTACGTACGACAGTCGCCTCGGCAGACATCGGACTCATCTGCCGGAGCTTTTTCATTTCCGCTTTTGATTTTTCGCGCGCTTCTTTTGAAAGCTTTGTCTTTTCAATTTTTCTGTCCAGCTCATCAAGCTCATCGCCGCCCTCGCCGTCGCCAAGCTCTTTCTGGATCGCTTTCATTTGTTCGTTCAGATAATATTCGCGCTGCGTCTTTTCCATCTGGCGTTTGACGCGGTTACGGATTCTTTTTTCAACCTGGAGAACACCGATCTCGCCTTCCATATAGCTGAAGATTTTTTCAAGCCGTTCCGTGACGGTTTTGATTTCAAGCAGCTCTTGCTTCTCTTCGATCTTGAGCGCCATGTGCGAGGCGATCGTATCTGCCATCTTGTCCGGCGTTTCAATCTGGTTCACAGAGACAATGACTTCAGGGGGTATTTTTTTGTTGAGCTTCACATACTGTTCGAACTGCGTAACAACCGCGCGGGCGAGCGCTTCAAGCTCTTCAGTGACTTCTGTGTCATCTTCCATCGCCTCGACATGGGCTTCGAGAAAGTTTTCATTCTCAACAAATTTGGAAATCTGGGCACGCTTGGCCCCTTCGACGAGCACCTTCACGGTTCCATCAGGGAGTTTCAAAAGCTGTAAGATCGTGCCGATGACACCTGTCTGGTATAAGTCTTCAGCAGCCGGATCATCTTCAGACGGTGATTTCTGGGTGAGCAGCATCACTTCCTTGCCGTTTTGCATGACGTATTCCAGTGCGCTGACGGATTTTTCGCGCCCGACAAAAAGCGGGACGATCATATGCGGGAAGACCACAATATCGCGCAGCGGCAGGACAGGCAGTTTTTGCGTTTCTTTCGAAGAACCTAACATCAGAAATTCACCCTTTAATTTTCTACTATACCATATCAGGTGGTGCGAATGGTTAACAAATCAAGGTCCACCCTGACCAAACGCCCTCACAATAGTCATCCCCGCCTCCGTGCGGGGATCCGGGATATATAGGGCATAAATACGATTTTTTTCCGGATCCCCTTACAATTTTGCTTCGCAAAATTCAGGGGATGACATTTTAGATTTTTACTTTTTCTTTTCTTTATTATCTGTTCCGGGGCGGTTTTTCACCACTTCATCAATAATACCAAAATCCTTGGCTTCATCGGCAGACATGAAATAATCGCGGTCCATGTGTTTTTCAACCTCGGCAAATTTCTTGCCTGTGAACTCGGCCATTTGCTGGGTCAGGACTTCTTTCATGCGCAGGATTTCCTTGGCCTGAATTTCAATGTCAGAGGCCTGCCCTTGCGCGCCGCCTAACGGCTGGTGGATCATGATCCGTGCCTGCGGCAAGGCATAGCGCTTGCCTTTTGCGCCGGCGGCCAGCAAGAACGAGCCCATCGAACAGGCCTGCCCGATACACACCGTTGAAATATCACACTTGATGTAATTCATCGTATCGAACATCGCCATCCCGGAGGTGACCACCCCGCCCGGTGAATTGATGTAAAAAGCAATGTCCTTATCCGGGTTTTCGGATTCCAAAAAGAGAAGCTGCGCGCAGATCAGGCTGGAGACATGATCGTTGACTTCCCCGCTGAGGAAAATAATGCGTTCCTTTAAAAGCCTTGAATAAATATCAAAAGCCCGCTCCCCCCGGTTGGTTTGCTCAATCACGGTGGGAACAAGATAGTTATCGTAAATTTCTAAAGGGCTGCGCTCGGTCATAAATGTCTCTTTTTTTGGTTAAATTTGAATCTCAAGCAAAGATTAGCCCTCGCGCCACATTGACGCAAGAGGAGAGATGATATTGTGCTGTTATGAGTAATAATTGACATCCTGACGGAGATTATTTAGCACGAACTCATGAAGTTAGCCTTTAAAACAGTATTTTCTGCGGCCTGTATGTGCCTACCGATTGATGGCGTAAACGCGTCTGAGATCAGCACAACATCCAAAACAATTACAGAACAACAAATCGAATGTCTGGAACAGCGCTTGAGGGAAGTTTACAACAATCATGTAGCATATGGTCATGATGACAAACCACTCCTCAGAAACGTATCTTCCTGGTTTGATGGAAACGTGATAACAATTGAAGGTGGGGGAACGCCCGAAGATGAAGAATACTACACATCTACCCAGATATATATTGAGGACAAAGGCGTGTCTTATTTGTCAGAGGTTTATTCACCAGGTGGGGGGCATTTTTCGTACTTTGTCGATATTAATGCAAGCCACGCTAATAGATATGCCGCTCCCAACATACCCGATAAGATAAAAAAAGTAGGCGATAAGAACCACGAACTCGTAACCCAGGGTGTTAAATTTTGCCTTGGCCCGGTTTTTTAATATTTAAGTCTTTTTCTTAGCGCTCTTTTTGGTAGCGGATTTCTTGGCCGGAGTCTTTTTCGCCGCTTTCTTTGCTGCCTTTTTGGCAGGTTTTTTCCTGGCGGCGCCAACCTCTTCCTCTTCCTGATTGGAGAGCTCTTCCAGGCTCACTTCTTTTTCAGAAATCTCAGCTAGATCGAAAATATGATCCGTGACTTTTTCTTCAAACAGCGGGGCCTTGAGAGATTCCAGCGCCTGGCGGTTCTTGGCATAAAAATCAAAGACAGCCTTTTCCTGCCCCGGATATTTCTGGGCTTCATTAATCACGGCGCGCTGAAGCTCCTGATCGCTGATGGAAATTTTCACCTCATTGCCAATTTCGGCCATGACAAGACCAAGGCGTACCCGGCGCTCGGCAATGGATTTCAGCTCTTCGCGCTCTTCCTCTGTAACCTCCTGTTCACCTTCCGGCGCAGCCTGGCGTTCCTGCTCAATCTGTTTGACGATCAGATCGTATTCCTGATCGAGCATCATTTCAGGCACATCGAACTGATGGTTTTCATCCAGAATATCAAGAAGCTGGCGCTTGGCTTTTAAACGGCTAAGCCCGTCATATTCCTTTTCAAGCTGCTCACGCACGGCGGTGCGCAAAGCATCAACATTTTCGATACCAAGCGATTTGGCAAAATCATCATTGATCTCGGCGTCGGTTTCTTCATGGATTTCCTTGATCTCCACATCAAAAATCGCTTCGCGGCCTGCAAGCTCTTCCGCACCGTAATTTTCAGGGAATGTCACAGTGACCTCAACCTTCTCGCCTGCTTTCTGACCGATCAGCTGATCTTCAAAGCCCGGGATGAACTGGCCAGAGCCAAGCTTTAAGCGATGACCATGCCCCTGCATGCCGTCATGCTCGACCCCGTCATCTTTGGTCCGGCCCTGGAAGGCGATGAGCAAAATATCGTCTTTTTTGGATTTGCGGTCACTTTCGATTTTCCTGGAGCCTTTATTATTGCCCGCGATTTTTTCCAAAGAGTCGTCAATTTCTTTATCCGTGACTTTAGCGACAGGCTTTTCAAGCTTCAGACCTTTCAGATCCATGACCTTGATCTCCGGCATCACATCCAGTTCCATGGAATAAGTCAGGTCCGTGCCCTCATCAAATTCAGTCACCTCGATCTTTGGCTGCATGGCCGGACGCAGATTGTTATCCTGCAGGGCCTGCGCGCTGGTCTGATTGACCACGGCTTCCAAAACCTCGCCCATCACGGCGCGGCCATAGCGTTTTTCCAGAATCGACATTGGAGCCTTACCCGGGCGGAACCCCGGCAGGCGGACCGTCTTTCCGACTTCTTTGAGGCGCGTCTCGCGCTGCTTTTGAATATCGGAAGCAGGCACCTTCACTTCGAGTTTGCGATACAGACCTTTTTCTTCTTTTTTAGTAACTTGCATGATCTTCTTAATCTTTCGATTTAAATAAATTCACCTTAAATGGTGCGGCTGGAGGGACTTGAACCCCCACGCCTCTCGGCACTAGAACCTAAATCTAGCGTGTCTACCAATTTCACCACAGCCGCGTGGTTCAGCCGCGGTTTTACATCAAGCGCACACCTTATTCAAGCAGGTCTTTCATCACGGCGGGCAACAAATCAGGCAGGTCAGAGGCCACTAGCCCGGGGCCGAACCGAAGCCCTGCTTCACCGTGTATCCAGACCGCTGCGCAAGCGGCCTCAAAAGCCGGCATGCCCTGCGCCAAAAGCCCTGTAATCATGCCTGCAAGAACGTCTCCTGTCCCCGCCGTAGCGAGATATGGTGTCGCATGATCGGAGCCTTGTGTACAGCCATCAGGTGTTGCGATAAATGTATGTTTACCCTTAAGAACAATTATGCAATTTGCCTCCCGGGCTGCCGTTATAGTAGCTAATTTAAGGTCACCATGCGTATCAGCATTAGAATATAACTTTCTAAATTCTGCCTCATGGGGCGTTAATATTGTTTCAGGATCAGCAAATGCATTCAAATCTAGCAACCTGCCCTGAAATGCTGTGACAGCGCCTGCATCCATAACCAATTTTAACTGAGGTTTACGATCCCATGCCCTGTAGGCAATTTGCTCAAAATATTGTGTGCAACAACCACCGGGGCCCATAAGGAGAACATTGCGACGAGGATCGGCAAAATGATGGTGAATGCTTTCATAGGTGCTTTTTCCATCAGCAGTCGGATAGTCCCGTACAGTCATATCTTCAACCATGATATGAGCCGGAAGCGTGCTTCTGTAAATCGGTCCGCTTGTTTCAGGGGCTATAACTGTGACCAGCCCTGCCCCGATACGCGCGCAACTTTCCGCCGCCAGCCGCGTTGCACCTGTGAGTTCCGGCGCGCCGACAATGACCGCATGGCCGCGGTCATATTTATGGCCATCCGGCTTCAGGCGCGGCAGCTTGTCTTTCCATAGGTCTGGAATGTTTTGAGTGCTCATATCCCTGATATACTCTTATCAGGGACAAAAATGAAGAAACTTGACCGCAAGCCCCGCTTCGATATAGAAAACAAGCACCCTAATGTGTGGCGGCTGTAGCTCAGTTGGTAGAGCACCTGGTTGTGGTCCAGGTCGTCGCGGGTTCAAGTCCCGTCAGTCGCCCCATTTTTCACATCTGTTCATCATTTTAAAAATATTCTATAAGAGGCTGGACAAGCTTAAACCCGGCTGCTATTTCAATTGCTGCATTGCTTTATGCATAGCTGCCATTAGATGAACGCATAACAAAATTAAGGATATATACCCCATGCCTGAGGCCATTAAGATCACCAGTTACGCCGATTTCGAAAAAGTGAAAAAGGAACACGACATCCAGTTTGTCGGATTCGAATTCACAGACCCGCGCGGAAAGCTCCAGCACACAGACCAGCATATCTCAACGATTGATAAAGATATGTTTGAAAAAGGGATCATGATTGACGGGTCCTCCATCGCCGGCTGGAAAGCGATTAACGAATCCGATATGTGCCTGGTGCCAGACTGGACCAAATGTTTCCTCGACCCGTTCGCAGCACAGCCGACATTAAAAGTGTTTTGTACAATTGTGGAACCTTCCACAGGCGACATGTATGACCGCTGCCCGCGGAACATTGCCAAGAAGGCCGAAGCCTATATTAAATCTGCCGGTCTTGCCGATACAGCTTATTTTGGACCGGAAGCCGAGTTCTTTGTCTTTGATGATGTGCGTTTTAAAGTCGATATGAATGAAGTCGGCTTTAAAATCGATTCCCATGAAGGACCGTACAACACAGGTACTGGTTATGAAGACGGCAATACAGGTCACCGCCCGCGTGTCAAAGGCGGATATTTCCCTGAGGCTCCTGTTGATAGCCTGTCTGATTTACGCGCAGAGATGATCACCGTTCTGGATGCGATGGGCGTGCCTGTTGAAAAGCATCACCATGAAGTGGCACCAAGCCAGTGTGAGCTTGGCATTTTATTTTCAACGCTGATCGACTGCGCAGATAACATGCAGCTTTACAAATATGCCGTGCATAATGTCGCGCATATTTACGGCAAGTCTGCGACCTTCCTGCCAAAGCCTGTCTTTGGCGATAACGGGTCGGGTATGCACTGCCACCAGTCTTTGTGGAAAGGCGGCAAGCCGCTTTTTGCAGGCGATAAATATGCAGGCCTGTCTGAAACCGCGCTGTATTATATTGGCGGAATTATCAAACATGCCCGCGCGTTGAATGCATTCACAAACCCGTCCACGAATTCCTATAAGCGTCTGGTGCCGGGATATGAAGCGCCTGTGCTTTTAGCCTATTCATCTAGAAACCGCTCAGCCTCTTGCCGGATTCCTTACGGGGAAAGCCCGAAAGCAAAACGCGTTGAAGTGCGCTTCCCTGATCCGACAGCGAACCCCTATCTTGCTTTCGCTGCCATGTTGATGGCCGGCCTCGACGGGATAGAAAATAAAATCCATCCAGGCGACGCCATGGATAAAAACCTCTATGACCTACCGCCGGAAGAGCTGTCTCAAGTGCCAACGGTTTGCGGATCATTACGTGAAGCCATCGAGGCGCTCAAAGCCGATCATGACTTCCTGCTGAAAGGTGATGTGTTCACGACAAGCGCACTGGAAGGCTATATCGAGCTGAAGATGGAAGAGGTTGAAGCCTTTGAAACCATGCCGCATCCGATTGAGTTTATGATGTATTACTCAGCTTAATCTTTCCTTCCCTCTCCCTCGAGGGAGAGGGTTGCGCAAGCTTAATGAGCGTGAAACGCGAATTTAGCTGGAGCTGGGTGAGGGTGTTGAATCTTTAAAATAAATGAAACATTAAACACCCTCACCCACTCGGCTATATCGCGGCAAAGCCGCGAAGCCTCATTGCCCTCTCCCTGAAGGGAGAGGAAAAGACTTATTCTTCCTCGAAATCAAGATATTCGTAATATTCATCATCGCTGAAATTTATCCGGCGCAAGGATTCGGCGACAATCCGAAACGCTTCCATATTACGCGCCCAGTCATAATATTCTGTGTCGCGTGACGGGGTGAGCATAGAAATAAAATAAAAATAATCCGCCCCTTCAGAGACCGAAATCACAAGCTCATAGGGCACAAGCGTAACATTCTGAGGCTCTAGCTCATAGACTTCCGCACGGCCCTTTATCATATCTTCGCTGTATTTATAGTCTTTAACTTCAAGAACTGTGCTCAGCGTATAGCCGGGATAATCAATCCCTTCCCGGAATTTTTTAATCTCATCGGCAAGGCGCGTATCAAGAAGCTTGGAGACCAGATGCACACGAATCTGCCCGGTCGGATCGCTGAGTTTCTCGCCGTCTTTATCAATTTCAAGCCCTCTATAGATATAGGCTTTCATACGCTCTATGGATTTTACAAGATCCGCCCTGAGCGTCCAGGAAACCGGATAATCAAAATAAGACTGGTCTAAAAACCCGTATGTCTCATAGGCTTCAACCCCGCCGCCAATAGGATTGGTCAATTTAAAACTATTGATAACCTGGGCCTGAAACGGTTTTTCTTTTGCGTAATCTTCCTGCGGCACATAATATTTGGCGAGAATAACGCGCGGCCCGTTCAGAAAGATTTTTGTCCGCACGATATAAGTTGTATCGCCCTGTACAATCACATAGAGCGCTTCGGCTTCCTTTGCAGAATATTCAGTTAAAGCGCTTAAGGTCGATCCGCTTCTTAAGAGATGAAAAACAAGCCAATCTCTTGCGCCGATCTCATAGCTAAGCTCCTGCAGCTCCACGGTGAAAAAACTATTCAGGTTAAAACGCGGCGGCGAGATATAGCGGGTAAACTCTGTCAGGACTTTATTGCTCAAACCCGCCTCAATACCAATATTCCCTAGGACCCCCAGCTTATGCGTCCAGTCCTCAGCCAGACGCACTGAAAAAGCGACTTTTTCATCTTCAAATGGTAGTTTTTCTATGAGCTGGGTTTTGGCTTCAAATTCCTCTTGCGGCAAGAACTCGACCGGTTTTATCTCTTCTACTTTCTGGGATTGGATTGCGTGTGCTGGCCCTGCCACAAAAAGCACGCCTAAAAGTCCGGAAATAAACAAAAAAAGCCTTAAGATCATCATGTGCCTATAGTATACCGAAAAAGAGAAAAAAACGCGAAAAAGGAATAAGGATCAATGTCTGACCTATTTGCCGCCTCCTCGCCTAAGGATAGCTACGGCGCCAAGGATATCGAAGTTTTAGAAGGTCTGGAGCCGGTGCGCAAGCGCCCGGGTATGTATATTGGCGGCACAGATGAGCGCGCCTTTCACCATCTGGCCTCTGAAATTTTGGATAATTCCATGGATGAAGCCGTGGCAGGACATGCCAGCCGGATTGAAGTGACTCTCAATGCGGACAGTTCTTTAACCATCACTGATAACGGGCGCGGCATCCCGGTCGATAAACATCCAAAGCATAAAGATAAATCTGCGTTAGAAGTGATTTTCACAACCCTGCATGCCGGCGGAAAATTCAGCGGCAAAGCTTATCAGACCTCCGGCGGATTACACGGTGTTGGAAGCTCTGTGGTGAATGCTCTGTCTGAATGGCTGCATGTTGAAGTGGCGCGTGATAAACAACTATATCGCCAGGAATTTGCGCGCGGCCTGCCGACAACAAAACTGAAAAAGATGGGCAGTGTAAATAACCGCCGCGGCACGACGGTGAGCTTTTTCCCCGATCATGAAATTTTCGGCAAAAAAGCTAAATTCAAACCGCTTTGGCTGTACCAGATGGCGCGCTCTAAAGCCTACCTCTTCCGCGGTGTTGAAATCAGATGGGCGTGCGATCCGGAACTCCTTGATAAAGACAGCAAAGTGCCGGCCGAAGAAACGATCCGCTTTCCAAACGGGCTGGAAGATTTTCTGAATGCCTCTTTGAAAGAGATGCCGATTGTCGGCGGGCGGTCTTTTTGCGGTGTTGCCGATCTGCCGGACAAAGCAGGCAAGGTAGAATTTGCCATTGCCTGGCCCGAACGCGGAGACGGGTTTATTCATTCTTACTGTAACACCATCCCCACCCCGCAGGGCGGAACGCATGAACAAGGTTTGCGCAGTTCTCTGTCCAAAGGCCTGCGCGCCTATGGCGACATGGTCGGCGCCAAGAAAGCCTCCAACATCACAACAGATGATATTATGGATGGCGCGGCGATTTTATTATCCTTATTTATCCCGGATCCGCAATTTCAGGGCCAGACAAAGGAAAAACTGGCAAGCGCAGAAGCAGCGAAATGGGTTGAAACAACAATTAAAGATCATTTCGATCACTGGCTGAGCGCAGACCCGTCCGCCAGTAAAGCACTGCTTGATGAAATGATTTACCGCGCAGAAGAACGTGCGCGCAAAAAAGACGAAAAAGCCACCGCCCGTAAAAGTGCAACACGTAAACTCCGCCTGCCGGGTAAACTTGCCGATTGCGCGCGGCAAAGCGCGAATGATACGGAGATCTTTTTGGTCGAAGGGGATTCCGCCGGCGGGTCTGCCAAACAAGGACGCAACCGGGAAACGCAGGCCATTTTGCCTTTGCGCGGAAAAATCCTGAACGTGGTGAGTGCAAGTAAAGATAAAATCCGTGCCAACCAGGAAGTGCAGGATATGATCCAGGCGCTTGGCTGCGGCACCGGAAATGATTTCGATCTGTCTAAATTACGCTATGAACGCATCATCATCATGACCGATGCGGATGTGGATGGGGCACATATTGCAGCCTTGCTCATCACCTTTTTTTATACGCAAATGCGTGGACTGATTGAAGCAGGCCATCTCTATCTGGCCCAACCGCCGCTTTATCGCCTTGTGAGCGGGACGACCAGCGCTTATGCCCGTGATGATGCGCATAAAGATGAGCTGATGGAGACACTCTTTAAAGGCAAAAGCAAAGTTGATGTCAGCCGGTTTAAAGGGCTTGGCGAAATGCCGGCCGCGCAGCTCAAAGAGACCACCATGAACCCGCAAACACGCACTCTTCTGCGCGTTGCCATCCCCGATGCACGCGCCGCCTTAGGGCTCGCCGAAGAAATGGACCTTGGAGAAAATGTCCCGCACGGCCCGGATTATGTGGCCGTGGATTCCCTTGTCGATGAGCTGATGGGCAAGAATGCCGAGAAACGCTTTCAGTTCATTCAGGATAATGCCGCCTTTGCACAGGACCTGGATATATAAACCGCGATGCGCCTGATCTTCATTTTAATGATCCTGCTGATGAGTTTTGGCACAGCTTATCTTTATGGTCTGCCATGCCTGGCTGAAAAAAAACTGCGCAGTTTTTTACAAATAACACCAAATCAAACCTTGGAAGTTGAAAATCTGCGCGCCAATTTTTCAGGCTTGAGCATAGATCATATTAAGCTGGATCAGGACGGGTTTAATACGATTGATAATTTGCAGATTTCCATGCACTGGCCGCATCAAAAAATTCTTTCCGCGCGGATCGGTCATTTGCAAACCGCTCATATAGCAGGCGCCCCGACAGGCCTTGTCCGCATTACACGTGAAGCCCTAAAAGCGATGCCGAAAGCCCCTGTCATTTTAACCAAATTTACAACCGATATTGCGACCGAGCTTGGTGATATCCGCCTTGAAGGCAATGCGCAGATTTCAAAACCAAATGAAACGGGAGAACAGTTTCTCTCTGCAAATGTCCGCGCGCAGCAATTCCAGATCAGCTTTGATGCACGTATTGATGCCGTTTTAGTTGATCAGCGGATTAAAAAAATTGATGTGCAGATCACGGACGGGCGGACCAATCTCGGGCCGTTTCAGTTTGCCCGCATGACCGGCTGGGTATCCTATGATGAGAGCAAAACACCGCTCACCCTTGCGGGGCAAATCGATATGGGCACAGGACGTTTTCATGACCTGGCGCTCACCAATATTAACTTCGTGATTGGCGGTACGCATAATGCGCCTGAAATTTTATTCCGGGCGGGCCTGTCCGGTCATCCGGATTTAAGCCTGTCATCCGATTACAGCGCAGGACCAAAAACGATTTTTAAAACCGTACTCACGGCCAGCACGCTCTTTCCTGTTTTTGAAGCGCTCTTACCGGACCAGGACATCCCGGAGGCGCTTTCAGACTTGCAGGATATCACCGTTAGTTTGAATTATATGCCCGAGCGGCGTTTTGAAGGCGGACCCTATCCGTTCGAACTTTTGCTTAAAGAAAACAATACAACAACCTTGACCGGTACGGCGCTGTTTTACCCAGATACGCTGGATGTGCGCGGCTCTGCCGAAACGAAAGCCGCGCTTGCAAAGGCACTGGTTGACTATTTTGGGCTCGACCCTGAAGGACAATCAGGTAATTTTTTAAGGCTGGATAGTTCCTTGAAAGGCTGGCTGATGCCGCCATCAAAATAGTTTACGGATAGGCGCAGGAATCAAAAACAACGCGCGCAAAAGAGCGTGATCCTTGCTCGACTGTAAAACGGTATTCCCGCCCGCCAACAACAACAGAATGTTTAATCGGTAAAGTCCCTTTTTTTGTATCTACCTTTTCCCCGCTTTTAAAATGAACGGTGATTTTTTTACCCGGATCAAACCAGGCTTCCGGCTGACCCTGCTCATTACGGGCAGATGCCCCCTCTCCGTAGACACGCACAGCCCCATCGGCAACACTGACCACACTTTGCGGCCCCTTATAAGCGGGTGTACTGACAATAAAGCGCTTGGTTTCAGGCTGGGTGCAGTCTGTCGGCGGGCGCGCGGAGCGGATTAAAAAGGCCAGGCGTTCCGGCGCCATACCCTGATCGAGTTGTTCGCGCACGAGCGTGACTAATCCCTGCATCGGGCCTTCAGGGATTTGGGCATCATAATCTTTTTTGAGCTGAATATAGCGCGTATTGGCTGTTTGTGCTTCGGCGCGCAGCTCTGTGACCGTTTCCTGTAAAAGATCATTTTGCTCTTCCAGAGATTTTGCCTGTTCACGGTAAGAAATTTGTTGTTCGGCTGCGAACTGCCCGCCCAGCCAGAAACCGACAACAGCTGACATTACAATCACAATCAGTGTTGAAAATAACCGTGATACGCGCTGGGCGGCGCGGTTTCGGTAACGGGCACTGGGGTCATAATCGCTAAGCATGATTGTGTCTTATAAGCCGTAATAGAATTTCGCGATCAAAATATAAGCACCCCACAACACAAGAACAAGGGGAACCCCGGCTTTCATAAAATCGCGGAAGCGGTAATGGCCGGGCCCCATGACCAGAAGATTTGTCTTATAGCCAATCGGGGATGCAAAAGAACAGTTCGCGGCAAACACCACCGTAATCGCAAAAATAATCGGGTCCACACCCATATTGACCGCCATACCCATCGCAATCGGCGTGAATAAAATCGCGCAGGCATTATTGGAAAGAATATTCGTTAAAAACGCGACCAGGATAAACAGCATAGAGGCCATGAAAAGCGGGCTGTCTGAAAAGGGCAGTTTTAGTAAAAGATTGGCAATAAAATCCGCGCCGCCTGTGGCCTGAAGCGCAACACCAAGTGCCAGCATCGCGCCGACCAGGATTAATATTTTCCGGTCAATCGCCCGCACGGCCTGGCGAATATTCAGGCACCCTGTGGCAATGAGCAGTACCGAGCCTGCAATGGCTGCGACTGCAATGGACATCACGCCTGTAGATGCGGCCAAAACTGTGCCTAAAAAGATCAGGCCGGCAATAGGTGCCTTTTTGGGAATAGGTAGTTCTTTTTTAGAGCCGGATAACACAATCACATCCGGGTTGCCGCGCATATCATTGATGCTGCCTTGCGAGCCCGCCACTAATAATACATCCCCCGCTTCAAGGCGGATACGGCCAAGCTTACGGCGAACGACACGCGCACGGCGCTGAATGCCAAGTACGACTGCGCCGAACTGCCGGTCAAAACCGGCCTGTTCGATGGTCATATCCACCATCCGCGAAGCAGGTGTGACCATGATCTCCGCCAGAACGCGCATTTCCGCCACACGTTCATCCAATTCTACCGGGCGGCCATCCTCTTCACTTTGTTCGTCGTGCTCTTGCGTTTTCAGCGCAAGACGTTTTTCTTCATCATCAGAGAGCAAAAAGCCCGGATATTTGGATAACAAATCTGCAAGTGAATCCCGTGTGGCTGCAACAATGAGAATATCATGCGGTTCAATTTTATAGCCTTCAAAGGGCGGCAGGATGAGATGCCCAGCGCGCTGGATCAGGCGGATATCCAGATCGGGCAGTGCCGGGAAACGCCCGTCAACGCACTCCATCCCGACCAGCATGCTGTCCGGAGCAATATCAAGTTCCGCGACAAATTCCTTCTCATCGCTTTTAAGGCTGTCGGCAAGGGACTGACGTTTCGGGACAAGATAAGGCAGGACAAATATCACATAAAGCAAACCGACACCGGCCAGCATCATGCCTGGAATTGTAAACTGAAAGAAGGTGAGCGGATCATAGCCAAGCTCTACCATTGCTGAAGAAACTAGAAGGTTGGTGGACGATCCGACCAGGGTCATCATCCCGCCAAGAATAGCTACGAAACTGAGCGGCATCATGACCTTGCTATCGGAAATCCCTGCATTGGCAGCGATGGCCTGCATAATGGGGATCGCAATAATCACCAAAGGCGTGTTGTTCAAAAAGGCGCTAAAGACCATCACGAAAAGTAAAATGCCAAACATGGACAGCCAGGGCGGCATCCATTTGGTTTTGACAAATAAACGGATGAGAGGCCTTAAAGAATCCGTATGGATAATCGCCTGCCCCATAACAAGCAGAGCCAATACCGCTACCAACGCCGGATTGGCAAAACCTGAGAGCAGCGCATAGGCATCAAGCATATTGCGCCCGTTCGCATCGGGGAGCGGAAAAAGCTGACCGAAGACAAGGAGGATTGTAAGCAGAAGAACGCTTGTCACATCCAGCGGATATTTTTCCCGTGCATAGAGATAGACCGCCGCCGCCGTCAGCGCGAGAACAAACCACATGTGAAAATTCATATCCAGAATAACGCTCATACTATGATTTCCAATGCAGCTTTAGGGAGATGTCTCTGACTGAACAATGTCATCTTCAGCATCATCATCTATAATATCGTCTCCGTCATCTCCGCCAATGGTAAAGGAAGAGGTTTCAAATTCTCCCAGATTTTTAAGGCCGATCCGGAAGAAAACTTCCGTCCCGCTATCGCCCGTGGATTCGCTGGTCAGCGTGCGCGAGCCTATGACCGAAAGGGTAATGCACTGACCTAAATAGTCAACGCCGTAAACTGCCTGACGCAAGCCTTCATTTTCCCCCAGATCATAACGCGCTGTGCCAAAGACTTCCCAGTTATCAGAGAGCTTTATACGCGTACCGCCAAGCACCTGTTCCCGGCTTTCATCTGCAATCTGCGAGCCGCTAATGGCATTGGCATAAAAGTACTTCCCGCTGAGTGTCACCGGCCCAACCGTCGAAGCCAGGTCCACCTCATGGCGGCGCGAGCTCATATTTTCGTCTTCAAGCTGGAAGCGATAGGTTGCATCCAAATATTTACCAGCATTGAGCTTTACGTGACCGACATAATCAGATTCCTGTTCAGACAGGCCGGAACCTTCCGGGAAGCCTGTATTATTATCCTCAAAGCGGTGGCTTTGACCGAAGAACACTTCCCCGCCATAGCCTTCATGCGTTTGATAAGCTGCACGCAGGCCATAGGTTGCACGGCTGCGATCCTCGATCCGGTCATAACCCGGGAAGCGGTTTGTTTCAAAAAGCTTGAGAGAGGTCAGATACACATCCTGACTGTCTTCATTGGGAATATCCGCATCATCATTTACATTTGTGCCGACAGTCACAGATGCAATCGGCTCTAACATCGCCTGCCCGCCGGTGAAATTATTTACAAGCGGATAGCTGGTTTCAAAATTAGCCTGCGCAAAACCACGCACAGAAGAGCCTTCGCGGTCATCCGTTGCAGCAGTCGTGCTGTCAACATCCCTGTCATATACCTGATAGGCATCCCCCCGCACGATCATATCTGCCCTGCTGACAAGACCGGAAGAATGAATGAAGCGGCGCTGCCAACCGCCTTCAAGGGTCGTACGCGCGACATCCTGATCATCCCCTTCACGGAAAAGCGTCAAGGCAGATGCATCCAGATGCCAGCGCCCGCCCAGCGTTTCGTTCGGCGCGCCTGTAAAACGCGCTTTGACTTCAGGTAAAACGGCGGGCTGTTCCACCTGATTGCTGCTGACACGCACATCCTGAAACGCCATCGCCCGGATCACCGCATAATGGCGGTCATCAAAACGTTCCGCATAAACTTCATTTTCAAGCACATCATCATTGGTGACATCATATTGACGCATATATTGATCATCCGAAGCGGCCTGAAGATTAGCCCCTGCCCGCCAGTTCTGATTGATATCCCACTGGGCTTCCCCTTCAATATGACCGCGTGCTTCCTCATCGACAGAAACCGTCTGACCATCCGTTTCATCTTTACGGTCTGAATAGGTCGCGCTGCCATCAATGCGGATATGCGCGTTTTCAAATCTGCGGCGATATTCCCCTGAAATAACCGGTGCGACGTCTGTTGTCACCAGCGCTCCGACGGTAATATCCTCTTCCGGTGAGATCACATAGTAATAGTCCTGCTGATAGCCTGTCCCAAGCTGGCTGTCGAATTGCAGGCTGGGGGTTAAAAACCCGCTTTTGCGTTTCACGCTCCCGTCCGGGTGCGCAAAATAAGGCGTATAGGCGATCGGTACGCCCGCCAGTTCAAAGCGTGCATCACGATACGAAATACGTGCATCTTCTTTATCATGATGAACCTCACCTGCCACAAGCTGCCAGAGCGGCGGTGCGTCCGGATTATTTTCACACGGCTCACAGGGTGTATAGCTTGCATCTTTCATGGTTAGGCGCACGCCCGCTTCACGGTCCCCTTGTGCGGCTGTAAAACGCGAGCCGTCCTGTAAAAGCGCATAAAGCTCTGTGACAAACCCGTCTTTCATACGGTCCTGGAGCTCTACATCATCTGCATAATAGATATCGCCATTGGTCTGGGTCAGGATCACATTCCCCGTCGCCCGCACCGTATCGGTGGCCAGATTATAGTTTACCCTGTCAGCGGTCAGCTTTTGCCCTTCCTGGAGAAGCTCAACATTACCCGTCGCGGTGACAATCTGACCCTTTTCATCATATTCAAGCCGGTCAGATTTCAGATCGACAGGTGCCTTTTCATTAAAGCCCAAAGATTGGGCAAAGGCACAGGACGCCGGAATGGCTGTGATTGCCATCAGAAAACAAAAAACACCAAGCCTGCATATGTGCTTAAAAATCAATGACTCCAATATATTAGACGGCATGTGCTCAGAACGCCCCTCAACGCCCTGATCTTTCTGGAAATTGCTTTTCAGGTCAAGCGCAGGCGGGCATTTTATGCAGATTTAAACCGGGATTAGCGTAAAAAGGCCGGGATATCATCCCCAAAGGTGTCCGGCCCCTCATCTCCACCCTTTTTATTGTCATAATTTTTGGACTTGGATTTCTTGGGCGGTTTCTCTGATGGACGTTTGGAATCAGAGGCACCCTTCTTTTCGGCCCCCAGTTCCGTGAAGGCGATTTCCTGCCCGGTGAGTTTTTGAATGGCCTCCAAGAATTTATCATCTAAATCCGTCACCAGCATCCAGGCCCGGCCCGACCGCCCGGCCCGGCCCGTCCGGCCAATACGGTGCACATAATCATCTGCATTCATCGGCACATCATAATTGATGACATGCGAGACCCCCTGCACGTCCAGCCCGCGGGCAGCGACATCTGAACAAATTAGGAGCTTGATCTTTTCATCTTTGAAATCCTGAAGCACTTCATTGCGCCGTGCCTGTACCATATCGCCATGCATCGGCCCGGCGCTAAAACCCTTTTGATTGAGCATATCGGCCAGCGGGTTAATATCCCGTTTGCGGTTTAAGAAGATAAAAGCGTTTTTGATATCTTCTTTTTCCAAAATCTTTAGCAGTGCTTTATTTTTGCCGCGCCGGTCGGTTTTGACAAAGAACTGTTCCACCGTCTTGGCCGGTGAGGCAGGCGGCGCAACAGATATCTCTTTTGGGTTGGTCAGGAATTTATCGGAAAGCTTTTTAATTTCCGGCGGCATGGTGGCCGAAAATAAAAGCGTCTGGCGGATCGGCGGGATAAGCTTTGCGATTTTTTCAATATCCGGAATAAAGCCCATATCCAGCATCCGGTCAGCTTCATCAATCACAAGAATTTTAATGTCATTCAATAAGATTGCCCCGCGATCAAACAAATCCAAAAGCCGCCCGGGCGTGGCGATCAATACATCCACCCCGCGTTCAAGCGCTTTCATCTGCTCTCCCATGGCTTCACCGCCGACAAGAAGCGCTTTACTGAGATTGTGGTACTTGCCATAAACCTCAAAATTTTCTGCAACTTGGGCTGCCAGTTCACGCGTTGGTTCTAAAACCAGAGAGCGCGGCATACGCGCTTTCGCCCGCCCGCCGCTCAAAGCTTCGATCATCGGCAGGGTAAAGCCCGCCGTCTTACCAGTCCCGGTTTGGGCCAGGCCAACGACATCGCGCGCCATTAAAATGGTTGGAATAGCTTTTGCTTGAATCGGCGTCGGCGCATCATAGCCGCGCTCTGCAATTGCTTTTAAGGTTTCAGGGCTTAGACCCAGTGTTTCAAAAGACATGTTTATCTGCTTGTTTTGACAGGTTTATGTCACAAAACCTCTTTAAAAAGCAAGGTCTATCGCCTAATAGCTCACACTCATGTCAAAGCCGCCCGAATACAGACCGTCTTCATATTGCGGCGGCCCGGGCACGGTGGTGAGTGTAAATCCATAGGTGAAGGTTAAATCCCCTGCTCCATCTGTCATGGGAGCACCGCCAGCACTGTGGTTCAGCCCGCTCAGTAAAATCGCCGGGTTTCCGCCCGAACAGGCCGCGCAGGTCAAATCAACAAGGTTGAAAAACGTAATCGTCATATTGGTATTTGGAGCGCCGCCTGTCATCTGAAATTCCCCAGGCGCCACACCTACCGGGTCTACAACAATAACCTGCGCCCCGTTTGGGGCAGATGTGCTGAGAACACCTGCAGGTGTTAAGGTAATCGTTGCCACATCCGCACCGACTAGATCAGTCAGAACCACATTGATCCCGACATCTCCAAAGACTGTTTCGGCCAGACTAAATGTATTTTGAACCTGGAGATTGACGGTTGCGCCCGTCACTTGTTGTGACTGCGCATGTACAGCCTGCACGCCTCCCAGACAGGGCACACAGAATACAAAAAATAAAAACGCTGTTCTGGCAAAGTCCTTTGCCGAAAAGAAACAGACCATTCCTTGGCCTCTAAAAGAATTAATACATAGAAACATTACACTGATTCAGTGCAAGGTTCGGGCCAGAGCGGCCAAAAAGCAAAAGTTATTCAGAAAATGTAATGGAAGCCCGTTTTAGTTATTTTTCTCTGCCGGATCGAACTTATAGGCTTTTGGCATTTTTGAGATCGATTGATCCGGCTTGACGTTATAAACCTGCGCATCCAGTCCGGACATTGGATTTGGCCTGGACTGCACTTCCCTTACAAGAGCAGCCGCGCGCTTATATTCTTCAGTGTGAAGCTTGGAAATCAGGTCCTTTAAAATCGCATCCTGTTCAACAAGAATGTCATAATGCTTTTTTATCGTCTTAGGGATTTCCGTTAAAATCGTATCGATTGCATCCAGCTCTTCTTCGGTCGCCCCGTAATCTTTAAACATCTCCAGGATATTGCCCCACATGGCTTCATGTGCATGCGCCCCTGTCATCGGCTCAGGCGCGTCATCCGAAACTCTCAAAGACCCTGTATATTCCTCAAGCTCTTCATAGCTTCTTTGCGTGGCATCCTTTGCGTGATGCAGCTTTTTAAACACAGCCTTGTGATGATTGAGATAATGATCAAAGACAATACGCATCATATCTGCAGATTGCTCTACAGTCATATCTTCTGTTGAATCTGTAATGTCGTGCCCTCCCGACATACTTAAAAGCCCTTCCCTTCAAATATGCCCCGCATATATGTAAATATTAACATATTAATCTTTTATCCCCAAGAGTTTTTTATAATGTTAACAATATGTTAAGAAATACCTGGAAAAAATCTTATCACAACCTTCAGTAGCACAAAAGATAGAACCTCTATCCCTTTTTTGCTCCTTTATCCCCTTCCCGGCGCTCCGGCCCTTGATAACCGCCATCTAGAAGACGCCGGCGGTCGGGCCCAAAATAATTCTCTGTTTCAACAAAAGGGCGTGGATTTTGAAGGATATAGGCCAAATGCTTGGTCAGATCATTGGCCGAAAATGGTTTTATTAGAACTTCTGTGACGCCTGCAGAGCGGGCTTCACCGATGAAATCATCTGATAAATGGCCTGTAATAATGACAATCGGCACTTCCTGATTGGGGCTGTCCGGCGATGTACGGATTTTATGAGCAAGCTCCACCCCGTTCATGCGCGGCATTTTGTAATCCGCCATCACAAGATCATAATGCCCTTCACAGAATTTCTGATAGGCTTCCTGTCCATCCGCCGCCTGGGCTGCCTCGGCCACATTCAGGATTTCCAGGACAGCTGTGCCAAGCTCACGCATGATCTTGGAATCATCGACAAACAGAACTTTCAGATGGGAGAAATCAAACGGCATAGCTTTAGACGGTGCAGTTTTCCTATCGTTAAAGATCAGGCGCCCTGATACATGTCAATATTGCACCACATACAAAAAATGGTGACTGCGCAGGGATTCGAACCCTGGACCTACTGATTAAAAGTCAGTTGCTCTACCAACTGAGCTACGCAGTCCTCTTTTTCAAATGCCATAAAGACACGAGACCATATGGATTTGTGCGCCTTTCGTCAAGATTTCTTTCATCGTATCTTAGCGCGCCATCGTCTCATTCAGGGCTTTTAAAACTGCCGGCGTGACGAATTCAGACACATCCCCGCCAAGGGCATGAATCTCTTTGACAAAGGAGGCCGAGACGAACTGCCATTTATCCGAGGCCATCAAAAACACGGTTTCAATATCGGGCGCAATACGGGCATTCATGCCTGTCATCTGGAATTCATAATCAAAATCAGAAACAGCCCGTAACCCTCTGAAAATACAAGAGGCTCCGATATCCTGTGCATAATGAACCAGCAATGTGTCAATCGATTGCACAACAATCTCGCACTGCTTGTCATGCAGATTGGTGATATCAGTTGTCACAAGCTCAAGGCGTTTTTGATGATCAAAGCGCGGATCTTTACGGGCATTCTCCGCCACCCCGACAATCAGCTTGTCGACCAGCTTGCTCGCCCGCTTGATAATATGCAAATGCCCCTTCGTGATCGGATCGAAGGTGCCGGGATAAATGCCAATACGTGTTTCTGTGCTCATCCCCATTTTTTAACCTCCCGGCTCCACAGATACAAAGGTTTTTTACATTGGTTAAAATCCATTAGTTCGTTTTCCCGGAAAAAAAGTTTTTTGACAAGCTGTTGATATAAAAAGATTTTCCAATAGTTTGTTTCGGACATATCCAATAGTTCGTTTTTTAGAACTACGACCCGGTACGCGAATATCATCCCCGCCCCCGTGCGGGGATCCGGAAATGTATTATTGCTCTTTAAAACCGGATGCCCGCACAAGGCGGGCATAACAGTGTTTTGATGAGACCAAACCATCTCGTATTATATGATTATATTCCTATATTGTCAATGTAAAGTCCTTAGAAATATGTGAATTTTTTCCCGTCATTACCGGGCCTGTCCCGGTAATCCAATACAAGCCCCGTAGAGATTGCCGGAACAAATCCGGCAATGACGTGTTAGTTCTGCTTTTTAAAAACAACCTCTATCTCCAGATTGAGAAACAGCGCCAGCCGGACGATTTTATCCAGGGCGATATCCCCTTTGCCAAGCTCAATCTGGTCAACGCAATGCGGCGGCAGGCCCGTGCGCTTTTCAATTGTATAAAGCGAAATGTTTTGCGCCCGCCGCTGCGCATGCAGAACCTGTCCAATGGACCCGCGTAAAGCACGTAAATAAGGCCGGATATTTTCCATGCATAACTCCCTTGTTTAAAGTTGAGGCGCCTCTTTGAAAAAGCCAAAGGCGCCGGGAGTTTAACAGCACGTTGATATACGTGTGGACCTATTCCCTAAAAGGTGTTGTATTCAGCCCACTCCCGGCATAAGGGAGAGGCCTGCACTATAGACGTGCAGACACAAAAAATCCACTCATGCGGGAGCGGTGCCGATATCAAGACGCTGTTAAACGTCTTTTTTATAATGGCATGTTTACCTAGAAAAAGAAACAAGAATTATTGTTTTAACGGCGAAAACATGAAGGATGAATGAACAGGCATACCCCCTCACCCAGCTCCGGCTAGGCGCTAAAGCGCCAAGCCTTCACAACCCTCTCCCCGTGGGGGAGAGGGATATGTTGAGGTTGGCTTTGATAAAATCAAAGCCTTACCGAAACTTGGGTGAGGGGGAGGTAAGGAATTCGTGTGAATAATAAAGCGCGTAACATCATCGTTCTTTATCAGACGTTTTAGACAATTGAAAAGATCAGGTAAAAGATAAAGACTGCGAATAGAAATAGGCACATTACCCTCGCAGGCCAGCCTTCAAATTTCAAATGAATGATTTTCTTTTCCTGCGATGAAATCACTTGTAGTTCTAAAGAATCTTCTTCCATCAGACTCCTCCTTAATTCAAAAAATTAAGAAAGGAGTTTTTAAATAGTGCTATTTTTAAGAACGTTGTCAATAACCTCAGAAACACCCTTCTCAAAAAATAACGTTTTTTGTTTAAAGAAATAAGTCTGACAAATTTAGATTTAGTGATGTTATTTCAATATATTAGATATTCTGAGCGGGTGACAAAAAATCATCTGCGTCTCTTTATTTTTCAATGACTTCGCTTAATCAAAAAGTCTGTCACTTTTTGCTTCTTTTTTATGTGGAAAATTTACTCCCCATCTTCCTCGTCTTCCTGAATCAGCCAGGCGACGGAGACGACATTTTCATCCGGGGCGACTTTGAAGACGGTCACGCCCTGGGCGCTGCGGCCGGTAAAGCGGACAGAATTCACAGGCGTGCGGATCATCTGACCTTTATCGGAGATCAGCATGACCTGGTGATCGTTCGTGACCGGGAAGGAGGCCACTATCTCTCCGCCGTTCTTTTTGGTCAAAGACATGTTTGTCACGCCCTGACCGCCACGACCGGAAATACGGTATTCATAGGCGGAAGTCCGTTTCCCAAAGCCTTTATTGGTAATGGCCAGCAGGAATTGTTCTTTTTGCTGAAGCTCTTTGAAGCGCTCTTCGGACAGGCTTTCGCCGTTACCAGCTTCAAATTCCATGCCTTCTTCATCTGCCCCGCGTAAAGCGTTCGCCGCTTTTAAGTAAGCCGTGCGCTCTTCCGGCGTCGCTTCGATATGTTTGAGGACAGACATAGACATAACCTCGTCGCCTTTGGCGAGCTTGATCCCGCGCACGCCGGTTGAGGTCCGGCCTGAAAAGACACGAATATCGGTGACCGGGAAACGGATCGCTTTGCCGAGCTTGGTAGACAGAAGAATATCTTCATCTTCGGCGCAGATTTTCACCGAAACCAGTTTTTCCTTTTTATCCAGCTTCATTGCAATCAAACCATTCGCACGGATATTTTTAAAGTCCGTCAGCTTGTTCCGGCGCACAGAGCCGTGCGAGGTTGCAAACATGATATCAAGCTTGTCCCAGACCTCTTCATTTTCAGGCATGCGTAAGTAAACGGAAACGTTTTCATCTTTTTCAAGCGGCAGCAGATTGACGATCGCCTTGCCCCGGCTTTGGGGGGAAGCCAGCGGCAACTGCCAGACCTTCATTTTATGGGCGATACCGCGGGAGGTAAAAAATACGATCGGCGTATGGGTCGAGGCCACAAACATATCGGAGACGAAATCTTCATCTTTCAGCGACGTGCCGGACCGCCCTTTCCCGCCGCGCTTTTGTGCGCGGTATGTATCGAGTGGCACGCGCTTGACGTATCCGCCATTGGTGACGGTCACGACCATATCTTCACGTTGAATGAGCGCTTCGATATCTTCTTCAAATTCATCCTCGACAAGTTCGGTACGACGCGGCGTATCAAACTTGTCTTTCACCTCATGAAGCTCTTCACGCAGGACCTCAAGCATCTTTTGGCGCGAGGCGAGAATGGCAAGATACTCTGCAATGGCATCCGTGATGGTTTTAAGCTCTTCGCCGATTTTATCGCGCTCAAGCCCTGTAAGGCGGTGCAAACGCAGATCGAGGATCGCCTTGGCCTGCGCTTCAGACATCTGGTAACTGCCTTTTCCATCGACCTGATGCTCCGGATCGTCAATCAGGTCGATGAGAGGTTTCACATCTTTTGCCGGCCAGGGTTTGGCGAGAAGCTGTTCGCGCGCTTCAGCCGGATCTTTAGCTTTGCGAATGAGCGCAATAATTTCATCAATATTTGCTACAGCGACAGCAAGACCTGCCAAAATATGAGCGCGGTCGCGCGCTTTGCCAAGTTCATAAATCGTCCGGCGGGTAATAACCTCTTCGCGGAATTTTACAAAGGCTTCAATGAAATCGCGCAGCAGGAACATTTTCGGCCGCCCGTGATCGAGCGCAACCATGTTACAGCCGAAGGAAGTTTGAAGGGCTGTGTGTTTAAAGAGCTGGTTCAAAACAACATCTGCGACACTGCCTCTTTTAAGCTCAATCACAATGCGCACGCCGTCACGATCGGATTCATCACGGATCTCAGAAATGCCTTCAACGATTTTCTCGCGGGCGACTTCCCCGAGCCGTTCAAGGAGTTTTCCTTTATTCACTTGATATGGGACTTCATGAACGATAATCGCATCTTTATCTTTAGAGACTTCTTCAATATCGGTTTTAGCGCGCATCTTCACCGAGCCGTTGCCGGTGTGATAGGCGCTCATAATCCCGTTGCGACCCAAAATCTGCCCGCCGGTCGGGAAATCAGGACCTGGAATAATCTCAACCAACTCATCGGTCGTAATATCCGGGTTATCAATATAGGCAAGACAACCATCAACGACTTCGCCAAGATTATGCGGAGGTATATTCGTCGCCATCCCGACAGCAATGCCGCCTGCTCCATTCACAAGCAGGTTTGGAATGCGGGCCGGGATCACTTCCGGCTCGGTGGTACTGTCATCATAGTTCGGGTGAAAATTGACCGTGTCCTTGTCGATATCTTCAAGCAGCGCTTCAGCGGCTTTGTTCAGTCGGGATTCGGTATACCGCATCGCGGCGGGCGGATCGCCATCCATGGAACCGAAATTCCCCTGCCCGTCTATGAGTGGTAGACGAAGTGAAAAATCCTGCGCCATGCGCACGAGAGAATCGTAAATCGCCTGATCCCCATGCGGGTGATATTTCCCCATCACATCTCCGACAATCCGCGCCGATTTCCGGTAAGGTTTATCGGACGTATAGCCGCCTTCGCGCATCGCGTAAAAGATGCGCCGGTGAACCGGTTTCAGCCCGTCACGAACATCAGGGAGCGCACGGCTCACGATCACGCTCATCGCGTAATCGAGATAGGATTGCTTCATCTCTTCTTCGATAGTGACGGTTGGATTTTCTGGTTCAGTTGGGGCCGTTTCACTCATTATTTTGTCCTATAAAAATTGATGATTTTTGATAGCAAAATCAGCCCTTCAGAGCAAGGAAATGCAGGCCTTTTCAAGGGTTATCGACAGATTATTAGGGGAGATTATTTGCGACTTAAAGTTGACATAATTTATAAAAAATTATATATAAACATATGATAAGAAAAAAATGGAAGTTAACAGATTTAGATTTTAGAAAGGCGCGGGAATATATCCCCTCTCAAAATCCAGAGATCTCTCTGAGATTTGTTTTACCAATTCCAAATTGGATGGATCAAAGTGAACCTGCTGTCTCTCATCATCAAATAAAGCAAGTCGAAAAAAAATCCGGCCTTCAATGGTGTTATTTGTTTTCAAATCCCAAAGATCAGGCTCAACAAGCCGTTAAGATTGATGGTAGCGCAGCCATTATTTTTATGGGGGTTGATACAAAAAAATCAGAAGAATTAAACAAGCTAATTACAGAATGTTTATCAGGAGGCGAACTTACACCGGACAAACTTACCATTATTCTGGACAGATCATATGAAGAATTAGGAATTGTAGACCGATTCAACAAAAGTCTAGGATCAATAGACCAATTTTTTCATCCATATGAAGTGAAAGGACATCTTGGGTCATTTCTGCCCCGCCCGAATAAATCATCCGCAATTTACATTCCAGGTGCCGGAGAGTTTTTGGATGGTCCTACAGCCACACCTCAAAAATTTGAAAATGGTGCGTTCATAAATTTTCCAGGTATGGAACTAAAAAATATCTTTCTGGCAAATGTCGATGGAAAAGCGCGCCTTGTGCAAGCAGATGTTTTCCGAAGAGATCGAACACACCCTGATGGTAAAGAAATAAAACTTGAGTGTATTCCAGCTCAGTAATTTTAAAACTATGACGAACTAAGGCGCAGATGTACCTGTGCGCACATCCATCAATGCCTGATCGAGCATGCGGGTAATGACGGGCTGAAGGGCTGCTGAATAATCGCCTGTTTTGGCTGAGACTGCCCGCCCTTCCGGAGAGCCATAAAAGGCGATCATCGCTTCCAGTTCAGGGGCCGTGTAAATTTCAGCCATGGCTTTAATAGAATCTTCATTGAGCTGGTCGAAATTTATGGCCCGGCGCATCTGCGCTTTAAAGGCCGGCCGATTTTGCCAGTCAAAACTTTGGGCAGCCATATCAAGAGCTTCTTCCACGCGCGGGCGCACCGGCCAAATCTCATGCATCTTGGCAGCCAGTTCCAGACGCTGATCAAAATCTTCCGGAAGCGTTTCATCCTGTGCCATAACGGGTGCACATAAAAATGAAAGCAACAAAAATGTCATCCCGACGGAGCGAAGCGATTGGAGGGATCTGTGTAAGTTTGATAAATCGAAGATCCCTCGACTTCGCTCGGGATGACAGGAGTGGTTTTGAGTCAAGCGCATATATCTATTATGCCTAAAACGGTATCTCGTCTTCAAGTTCGTCGATCGGCGCACGCTGGGCATTGCTCTGGTTCGGGGCCGCAAAACCTTGCGATCCACCGGACTGGTAATTATCCTGCTCACCGGAACTATAACCGCCCTGCTGTCCGCCACCGCGGGAATCCAGCATGATCAGAGAACTATTAAAGTTTTTCAGAACAACTTCGGTTGTGTATTTTTTCTGCCCGTCCTGTTCCCAGGAGCGGGTTTCAAGCTGCCCCTCCAGATAGACTTTGGATCCTTTCTGCAGGTAATTCTTGCAGACATTCACAAGACCAGGCGAGAAAATCACCACGCGGTGCCATTCTGTCTTCTCGCGCCGCTCGCCCGAGTTTTTATCTTTCCATGTGTCTGTTGTCGCCACCGAGAGGTTACACACCTCCCCGCCATTATTCATGGTGCGTACATCCGGGTCCGCGCCCAGATTCCCGATTAACGTCACTTTGTTCAAACTTCCAGCCATAATCTTTTCCTTACTATTGGTGAGTTTTCAGACTACAGATTAAAAGGAGTATCCGTCAAGCAATAGCCTTCATTTATAACGGGCCTTCGCAGTGTCTTTCTAATGTCGTATGTGAAACGACATATCTATCATCTTCGGCAAGGCCAACTTGATATTTCAAATATGACATGCCATGAGATAAAGTATAAGCCCTGCGAGAGTCCGGAGAATTTATAATATCACCACCACAAAAGATTCCTGTTAATCTAACTACTCTCTCTTTGCCATCACTTGCCGTAAATTTAAAACTGTCTCCCAGAAGATTTCTCAGATCACCTTTATCCGCATAATGATCTTGAATCGCGCCAACTTCATAGTTACCTACCATCTCTATATATTTTCTTCGCTCATCTATAAGATGCTGACGTTCTGTATGATCATCAATAAGAGGTTTAACAGCGTAATAATATGTACCTACAGCTAAAAGGAAGGCCGCGCCCCCTCCGACAGCCATAGTTGTCCTTCTTCTATTTGATACGCATTTTGCAAGCGACATTCGAAACCTCATATCTAAAATTGAAAGAATGTATTAAGTATCCGTGAACTTAAGTTATGTCAACGCTTTCTATGTTGCTTTTCTTTTTGCAACTATGTTCTAAATTGTTACATATCAAAAAAATCATGAAAGAACAAATATAGAACAAAATGGCATGCAATGCCATCCTGAGCGAAACGAAGGATCTTACGCAAAAAAAGAAGGAGATCCTTCGGGCTAAAGCCCTCAGGATGACAGTTAGGGGATAAATGCTCAAAGAAATCTCTATTCGCGGGGCGCGGGAACATAATCTGAAGGATATCAATGTCGACCTGCCGCGCGACAAGCTGATCGTGATTACCGGCCTGTCAGGCTCGGGCAAGTCCTCGCTTGCCTTTGACACGATCTATGCCGAAGGGCAGCGCCGCTACGTCGAAAGCCTGTCCGCCTATGCGCGCCAGTTCCTGGAAATGATGCAAAAGCCCGATGTGGATTCGATTGAAGGGCTGTCGCCTGCCATTTCCATTGAGCAAAAAACAACGTCTAAAAATCCGCGTTCGACCGTCGGCACAGTGACGGAGATTCATGATTATATGCGGCTTTTGTGGGCACGGGTCGGCGTGCCCTATTCACCTGCCACGGGCAAACCGATTGAAAGCCAGACGGTCAGCCAGATCGTCGATCAGATCATGAAGATGGGGGACGGCACAAAGCTTTACTTGCTCGCACCTATCGTGCGCGGGCGCAAAGGTGAATATAAAAAAGAATTTAAAGAGCTGATGGCTAAAGGCTTTCAGCGTGTCAAAGTCGATGGCGAGCTCTATGATATTGCTGACGTTCCTGCGCTTAATAAAAAACTTAAACATGATATTGAAGTCGTCGTGGACCGCCTGGTCGTGCGGGACGATATTAAAGGCCGTCTGGCCGATTCCGTTGAAACGGCGCTGAAACTGGCAGATGGGTTGTGCATTGCTGAAGATGCAAGCGACGGCACGCAAACGATTTTTAGTGAAAAATTCGCCTGCCCTGTCTCCGGCTTTACAATCCCTGAGATTGAACCGCGGCTCTTTTCTTTTAACTCCCCGCACGGGGCCTGCCCGCATTGTGATGGACTTGGGCAGAAAATGTATATCGACCGCGCACTGGTCGTGCCGGACCGGACAAAGTCCCTGGCGGAAGGCGCGGTCGAACCCTGGTCGAAAAACTTTGCACCTTTTTATATGCAGGCATTAGAGGCCGTGGCTAAACATTTCAAATTTAAAGCCACAACGCCCTGGGAAAAACTGACCGACAAGCAGCGCGATATTATCCTTTATGGGTCCGGCGATGAGATTGTTCCTATTACTTACAAAAGCAAAAATGACAGTTCGTGGAATTCCAAAAAACCGTTTGAAGGGGTGATCCCGAATTTAGAGCGCCGCCTTTTGGAGACGGACAGCAATAATGTCCGTGATGATTTATCGCGTTACCAATCGAGCAAACCGTGCGACGCCTGTGACGGTGCACGGTTAAAACCCGAAGCGCTCGCGGTCAAAATCGGTGGCAAACATATTTCAGAAATTTCAGATCTCAGCATTGAAGAGGCACAGGACTGGTTTTCAAAAGTCCCGAAAAAACTGACCAAGCAGCAAAAAGAAATCGCGGATAAAATTTTAAAAGAGATCAATGAGCGCCTGACCTTTTTGATGAATGTCGGGCTGGATTATCTTACCTTGTCGCGCTCATCTGCAACTTTGTCGGGCGGCGAGTCACAGCGTATTCGCCTTGCCTCACAGATCGGATCCGGCCTGACAGGTGTTTTGTATGTCCTGGATGAGCCATCCATTGGTCTACATCAGCGGGATAATAACCGCCTGCTGGAGACGCTGCAGCGTTTGCGTGATCTTGGGAACACAGTTCTTGTTGTTGAACATGATGAAGATGCGATCCGGGCTGCAGATCACCTAATCGATATGGGTGTTGGCGCCGGTGTCCATGGCGGTGATGTGGTCGCGCAGGGCACCCCCAAACAGGTGATGAAATCAAAAGACTCGATCACAGCGAAATATCTGATCGGAGCAATGGAAGTCCCAACCCCTGCCAAAAGGCGCGCAGGTAAGAAAGGGCAAAAGCTTTCTTTAAAAGGTGCAACAGGGAATAATCTTCAAAATGTCTCAGCCGATATTCCGCTCGGCACCTTTACCTGCATTACAGGTGTCTCCGGCTCAGGCAAATCAACGTTCACGCTTGATACGCTTTATAAAGCCGTCTCCAGCAAACTCATGAAAAGCCGGGAACAACCCCTGCCCTATAAGGAAATCAAAGGTCTGGAGTTTCTGGATAAGGTGATTGATATCGACCAGTCGCCGATTGGCCGCACGCCGCGCTCCAACCCGGCGACCTATACGGGCGCGTTTACGCCGATCCGCGAATGGTTTGCAGGATTACCGGAATCCAAGGCACGCGGATACGGGCCGGGCCGGTTTTCGTTCAACGTCAAAGGCGGACGCTGTGAAGCCTGCCAGGGAGACGGGCTAATTAAAATCGAAATGCATTTCTTACCCGATGTGTATGTGACCTGTGAATCCTGTCAGGGCAAGCGCTATAACCGCGAAACGCTGGAGATCACCTATAAAGGCAAATCGATTGCAGACATCCTCGATATGACGATTGAAGATGCGGCGGAGTTTTTCAAAGCCGTGCCATCGATCCGCGATAAAATGGAAACACTCAAAGATGTCGGCCTGACCTATATCAAAGTCGGGCAGCCTGCGACAACACTCTCAGGCGGAGAAGCACAGCGGGTAAAGCTGTCCAAGGAACTCTCCAAACGGTCAACCGGTAAAACACTTTATATTTTGGATGAGCCGACGACAGGGCTTCATTTTGAAGATGTCCGCAAATTGATGGAGGTGCTCCATAAACTTGTCGATCAGGGCAATACGGTGATTGTTATCGAGCATAACCTCGAGGTTATTAAGACCGCCGATCATATTATCGATATCGGCCCTGAAGGCGGACATAAAGGTGGAAAGATCATCGCTACCGGCACGCCTGAAAAAATTGCAGATACGAAAGGCAGTTTTACGGGCCAGTACCTGAAACCCGTTTTGGAGAAATCTACTGAACAGAAGGCGGCTTAGGCACATCACTCGAAGCTATTTTTATGAGCGGGTTTTCCAAAGAACCATACATACAATTATAATAGTCGATATAATCATCATGTGAATTCATTGTTCCTGCGCCTGAAGCTGTTTCAAAAGATGTGCTAAACTTGCCGCTGGAGAGTTCATTTACCTTGATTTTAAAATGACTAACACCACCGCACATAGACATCATATCTCTAATTTGTTCGTAGTGTTTTTGAGAAACAAGCTGGGGCAAACCGCGTGCGTTTAAAAAATCTTCCTGAGAGAATTGCTCTTTACAGGCTAAAACATGATTCTGATTTTCTGATGTATCTAAACCACTACTCAATGAGGTTACATATTCTTTTTTCAGAGACAAAAGACTTCCATCCTCATCGTACTCCGCATTAAATTCAGTTTTCCAAGGAAGACAGATTGCGTCCTCTAAAGACGTGCGTGCGAACATGTCATCTATTAAGCCTTGCTTATGCTCTTCAACGGGATCATAGCCATGTTCTGCAATAGCTTGATCTTTTTCCTCTTCGATAGATGCCAAAACAGCATCTGCCTCTTCTCTTGCTTTTGCAATTGCCGCATCAAGCTCGGCTTTCACTTTGTCAATCTCCGTTTGAGCCTCAGCTTTTGCATTATCAATAGCCTCGGTTGTCTCTGCAGCTTTCAGCTCTTCTTGGAAAACTGCTTGGCGCTCTGCACGTTCAGACGCCCACATTTTTTCTCGTTGGATACGAAATTCATCAGAATTGTGCCATTGTGAATATGCGTACCCTCCTCCAAAACTCATGGGTGCCAGAATTGGACTAATAACCACAGCCCCTGCAGCAACTGCAAATGCAACAGTAGCTAAAGGCCTTGCATTGTAAGCATTTTCAACACGATCCTGGATAATTTTGCGCGCGCCATCGCGACCAGCGATGAGGGTCTTCCTAGACATACTTTTCTCCCTGTTGATGCATATTTTTTATGCACGTTTATATTTTTATTTATTGATATAATTAAAAAGAAAATTTGAAAAGTTGTCAATAAAAAACGAAATAGTTTCCTTAAGCCACTTGCTCGCTTTCGCGGGGAATTGCGTGGATACCGTCATCGATGTGAAATTCAACGCTTTCACGGCCATTCCAGCGATTAATCTGAAATTTCCCTGTGAGATGAAATGCTCCACCACGCCCTTGTTTGATCAGCGCATCGCCAAGCGGCGTACCGATCCCGCCAAAGAGCATTGCCTTGATCCGGCTACCCCCTTCCCAGTCAGAGAGCATCAGGCGGATATGTTTTTCCTTGAGCACATCGACATCCTGAATACGCACATCGTTCAGGGCAAAAACAGGTGGTTCATTCCCGACCCCAAACGGGCCGATCGCGGTTTCAAGGAGATGGACAAATTGCACCTGCGCGCTGCGCACTGTCGCGATAGAATCAATTACCGTTTGTTTTGTTTCTTCAAACGCGTCTGCATGCTCTGCCATATAATTTTGTAAGAAAACCTCAAGCTCTTCGAGCTTTTCAGGCTGCGCGCTAAACCCTCCGGCCATCGCATGCCCACCGCCATTCAGTACCAGCCCTGCGGCTTGCGCGGCCAGAAACGCATCGGCCATACTAAAGCCCGGAATAGAGCGTCCAGACGCGCGGGCCTCAACTGTGCCATCCCCATTCTTGGCAAAGGTCACAACAATCGCCGGCTTACCGAAACGGTCTTTCAACCGTCCGGCAGTCAAACCACTTAAACCCGGATGATAGTTTTCATCGGCTACAAAAATGAGCGGCATATTGCCGCGCTGCTGGACGATTTTGCTTTCGACTTTGGCGATCGCATCTTTGACCATCTGGTTCTGGATGGTTTTGCGCTCCTCGTTACATTGCTCAAGCGTCCAGGCAATTGACCGGGCCTCTTCAAGGTCTTCTGAAGAGAGAAGCTTTGCGCCCAGATCTGATTTATGCACGCGTGATCCCGCATTAATCCGCGGACCTAAAGACCAGCCAATCTGTGCAATGGTCGGATCACCATCTATCTGGGAGACCTCACACAAAGCCTGCAGGCCTTTATTTTGATGGAAGGCCATTTGTTGCAAACCCGCGCGGACAAAGAGGCGGTTCACCCCGGTCAGCGGGACCATGTCACAGACTGTGCCCAGCGCAACAAGGTCGAGCCAGTTTTTGATCGGCGGTTCGTCTTTATCTTTATAATATCCGGCTTCGCGTAAGGCCCGGTTCATCGCAACGCAGCTCATAAAGACAACGCCGCAGGCGGCCAACATCTCCAGCCCGGAATGATCATCTTTAAGTTTCGGATTAATAATATGTGTTGCAAGCGGGAGCTCTTCATCCGGTTCATGGTGATCAAAGACAATAATGTTGAGCCCCAAATCACGGCCTTGCTTAATCACCTCAACAGAATTAATTCCGCAATCAGCAATAAACAGGATGTCAACGCCCTGCTCTTTGAGTTTTTTAAATGCACCAATATTTGGACCATAGCCTTCCGTGAGTCGGTCTGGAATATAAACCGGAATATCTTTTCCAAGTGCGCGGAAAAACCGTGTGAAGATTGCAGCGCTTGTGGCGCCGTCTACATCAAAATCAGCGAACAGCCCGAACTGTTTTCCATTCATTAATTCCTGTGCAGCCCAACCGGCAAACTCTTTCATGCCCGCCATGGAAAACGGGTCGGGGAAATGTTTCTTGAGGGTTGGGTAAAGATATTCTTCAAGATTATCCGCCTGCACGCCACGCGCGATTAACATCCGGGCGATAAATTCAGGCAGGCCGAAATTTTGCGCAACACGCGTTGCTTCCTCTTCATTAATATCAGGAAAGACCCATTTTTTCCCGGACAGGGATTTATCAATACGCAAAGCAGAATCGGACATTTACTCTTTATAGCACGAATTATTCGTCCACGGCGGCAAAGCCGGTTTTCCGGTGGAAATTATGCGTGGCTTCAATCTTTCGGGTCGTGCCGGATTTTGAGCGCATGACAATCGAATAGGTTTGAGCGCCGCCCGGATAGCGACGCACGCCCGGCAGCATCGTTCCCGTGGTCACGCCCGTCGCAGCAAACATGACATTATCCGGCTTGGCCAGATCATTAGTCGCGTAAACCTTATCATAGTCTGTAATCCCCCAACGATCCGCCCGCGCACGTTCATCATCATTGCGAAATACCAAACGGCCAAGCATCGCTCCGCCCGTGCATTGCAGCGCCGCTGCCGCCAGGACGCCCTCAGGTGCACCTCCTGTACCAACATACAAATCAATCCCGCTTTCAGGTTCTGTGGTGGCGATAACAGCAGACACATCCCCGTCCTGAATAAGGGAAATACGCGCGCCTGCCGCGCGAATGCCGCTGATAATCTCTTCATGACGCGGACGATCTAAAACACAAATAAGAAGATCTTCAACGCTGGCCGATTTTGCTTTGGCAACTTTGGCTAACACATCACCAATGGGTGCATCCAGATCAAGCACGCTTTCAGGTACGCCGGGACCAACAGCGATTTTTTCCATGTAAGTATCGGGCGCATTTAAAAATCCGTCTTCATCCGCCATCGCCATCACAGCAATCGCATTTTGCCCGCCCTTGGCAGTGATGGTTGTCCCTTCAAGCGGATCAAGGGCAATATCAACTTTCGGCCCCTGCCTGTTTCCAACTTCTTCACCGATATAAAGCATCGGCGCTTCATCACGCTCGCCCTCACCAATGACCACGCGGCCCTGAATGGACAGAGAATTCAGTGCTTCACGCATGGCATCCACAGCAGCGCGGTCGGCTGCTTTTTCGTCCCCGCGCCCAACGGTACGGGAGGCAGCCAATGCAGCCGCCTCGGTTACCCGTACAGCTTCAAGCGCAAGGTTACGATCCATGGAAAAGGCTTCATCTTCGGGCGTTATTTTAGGCTGTCCCATCTATATCTCCTTAAAACTCTATCAGCGGTAAAGTGCTGTCTTTTAACTCTACACCTTCCAGAGTATATGGCTCCATCTTTATATCTGCCAGATCATCTGCAGGTAAACCGAACATGTTCTGACTATGCCCCTTTGCAAGATCAATAATGTCAGCGGCTACTGCAGAGGCCGTCGGCCCGGCGCCTGCCCCGCGACCGGTTGCCATATACGGGCCGCAAGGCTGCGCCTCAACATACACCGCATTCATTACCCCTTCTATATTTCCTAGCGCACTTTGCGCCGGAATAAGACATGGCCGGACAGATTGCAAAACCCGCCCTTCTTTTTTCTCACTCATACCAAGAAGCTTGATCTTATAACCGCGCGCTTCAGCCTCAGAAATATCTGCAGACGTAATGCCGCTTATACCCTGAATATCGATTGATTTAAAACCAGGCTTTGTCCCAAAAGCCAACGCTGTCAGCAAACAGAGTTTGTGCGCGGCGTCTATTCCGTCCACGTCAAAAGAGGGATCGGCTTCCGCATATCCTTTTTCCTGCGCCTCTTTTAAAACATCTTCATAGGCCCGGCCCGTTTCCCGCATTTCAGTCAGGATATAATTACAGGTTCCGTTGAGAATGCCGTAAAGCCGGGTGATGTTATTACCCGCCAGACCTTCCCGCATAGCTTTAATAATGGGAATACCACCCGCGACAGAAGCTTCATAAGCAAGTGCGACGCCTGCCTGCTCTGCCTTTTGGGCAAGCTCCAGACCATGATGTGCCAGTAATGCTTTATTGGCAGTCACCATATGTATTTTTTGATCTAGTGCGGCATTCACAAGATCAGGCGCAGGGCCGTTTTCCCCGCCGATGAGTTCCACAAGGCAATCAGGATTATGCGTTAAAAGGTCCTGCGGTGTTTGCGCCCATGCATAACCGGATAGATCCACGCCGCGATCTTTATTTTGATCGCGCGCGCTGACGGCAATAATCTCAATCGGCCGCCCGGCCCGGGCTGCAATCAGGTCCGCATTTTTCTGAAGAAGATCGACAAGCCCCGCCCCGACAGTGCCCAACCCGGCGATGGCTATCTTAAAAGGGTCTGCCATACCCTGTTACTGCCCGCCCGTCACAATATCCACGCGGCGGTCATAGGCTTCGTTTTTCCCGGACAGGCGCGTATCGCCCCAGGTTGAGGTTTTCAGTTTTTCGCCCGGCACGCCCTGTTCGATCAGGAAGCTGGAAACCGCATTGGCGCGCTCCATGGACTGGCGCAGATTGACCTGCGCTGATGCAACCGGATCGCTCAGTGAGGTGCGCTTGGATGCGTAGGCATCAACGGTTACTGCTTCCACCGGGGAGAATTTGGCTTGTTCGGCCACTTGCGACAGGACGCGCTTATCGCCACTGCCTAGATAAGATGAACCATGCTTAAAGAAAACCTGGCTGGGTGTATCACCACTGCTGAGCACAGGCGCTAAAGCTGTTCCACCGCCACCTGCACTGCTGCGTGTGGCCCGGCCCGGGCTAACGCCCCCCAGCTCCGGGAACATGGATTGGTATTCATAGGAAGACTGGACATTTGTATAGCCGCCGGGCGGTACAACACTACCCACCGGGAAGGCACCGTTTATCGGATAAATTTCAACAGACGGATCAATCGCCGCCGCAGCGCCGGCTACATCAATCGGTGTATATTGCTGGCGACCACCCAACCCGCCGTAATAATCAAGTGAAGCCCGGCGTAAACGCTCCAAATTGCCGGATGGCTGAGCAGGCTCTCCTGTCATCGGTGTGCCATCTAAAGAAAGCGGTGTGATGATTTCTTCTTCTGTCTCCGTGCGCGCAGAGCTATCGCTTTTAAACCAGGATTCAATATCCCTGACCATGCCGTCCGTGGTCGAGCAACCTGCCACCGGCAGCATAAAAAGACATAATAACAATAATAGACAGATTTTCCGCACGGCGTATTTCCTTCCCCCCTCTGATATGTCCCGGGAACCGCTTCGCATCGTGAAACAAAAAGACGTAAAACTCAAGGCCCTCGGCGCATCTATCCGCACCGATTTTCAGACTATGGCATTGTGTATGCATATTGATTTCCGGATGCACCTCAGGCATTGTCTTTTTCGTTTAAAATCTACAAATAACAATTTGATATGACAGCAAAATCAAAGAATTCTTCTGCGCAAAATATGCCCCCGGATGCCTTTCCGGACCCGGCAGAGCTTGGCCGGATTTTAGGACATGTCAGCGTCCGGGCCCTGCCATTGCTGCAAAAGGCTTTTTTGGTACAGATGAAAAACCTGCCCGACACCCCTTTTGACCCGCTGGGCGCCGCGCAGGCCCTCGGGCAGTACTGGCAGAGCCTGATACAGGACCCGCAAAAACTGGCAGACTTACAGAGCGCTTATATGAAAAACTGGTCTGCGCTCATGGAAAATACTGCGACCCGCGCGCGCGGCGAAGCGACAGATGCGATGTTCGCCCCGATGCGCGGGGACAAGCGCTTTACGGATAAAGCCTGGGAGCATAATCCCTATTTTAATTTCCTGAAACAATCCTACCTGATGACGGCGGACTGGATGCAAAAAAGCGTGCATAACGCAGATGATCTCGACCCGCAAATCCGTGCCAGGCTGGATTTCATCACGCGCCAATATGCACAAGCTTTCTCTCCGACTAATTTCTGGATGACCAATCCGGATGTGCTCAAAGAAACCGTCAACACAAACGGGGAAAACCTGATCAAGGGATTGGAAAATTTCCTGGAAGATTTAGAACGCGGCGGCGGTCAGTTGAAAATTTCCATGACCGATTACAAAGCGTTCAAGCTGGGTAAGAATATCGCCTGCACGCCGGGGCGCGTGATCGCCCGTAACGAGATCATGGAGCTTATTCAATATGCGCCTTCAACCGATAAAGTGCATAAGACCCCGCTTTTAATCGTGCCGCCCTGGATCAATAAATATTACATCCTTGATTTGAAGCCGGAGAACTCGCTTGTGAAATGGCTGGTCGATCAGGGCCATACGGTTTTTATGATTTCATGGGTGAACCCGGATCAAAGCCTTGGCCATGTGCGCTTTGAAGATTACATGCAAAGCGGTATTTTCGCAGCCTTGGACGAAATTGAAAAAGCAACAAATGAAGACAGTGTGAATGCGATTGGCTATTGTATCGGCGGAACATTGCTTGCCATGACGCTGGCTTATCTTGAGGCGAAAAAGAAAAGCAATAAAATCAAAAGCGCGACCTTCCTGACAACATTGCTGGATTTTGAAGAGGCCGGTGAACTGAAATTTTTCACCAGCGAAGAGCAGATCGAACTCATCGAAAAGACGATGATTAAAAACGGCATTCTGGACGGGCGCCAGCTTGCGCAGACATTTGCGATGCTACGTGCAAGCGATCTGATCTGGTCCTTTGTGATTAACAATTACATGATGGGGCGTGAACCTTTTGCCTTCGACCTGCTTTACTGGAATGATGATTCCACCAATTTACCTGCCGCCATGCTCGGCTTTTACCTGCGGCAAATGTACCGCGACAATAATCTGACCAAAGCAGGCAAAGTGAAATTGGATGGCGTTGCCCTTGATCTGTCCAAAGTAAAAACGCCGTCCTATTTTCTGTCCACCAAGGACGATCATATCGCGCCGTGGCGGGCAACTTTTTCAGGGCCGAACCTGTTTGGCGGCAAAAGCGAATTTGTGCTCTCCGGCTCGGGCCATATTGCGGGCGTTATCAACCCGCCGCACAAACATAAATATTTTTACAAAACCGGGAAGATCACCAAAAAGCCCGAAGACTGGCTGGAAAATAGCACACAACAAGACGGCTCCTGGTGGCCGCACTGGCAAGATTGGGCCAAAGACTTCGCAGGCCCCAAAGTGAAAGCCCGCACGCCCAAAGACGGGCTCGCTCCCGCCCCCGGAGAATATGTGCGCAAGATGCTATAAATACTCCGCCGCGAGCTGAACATAGTTCTCCGCGGATTGTTTAAAGAATGTGATTTCTTCGGGTTTTAAATCACGCATATATTTAGCCGGGTTACCGGCCCAAAGCTGCCCGGACGGCACAACTTTCTTCGGCGTGAGCACTGCACCGGCCGCGAGCATCGCCTCTTCTTCCAAAACACTTTCATCAAGCATAATCGCCCCCATCCCGACAAAGGCGCGGTCTTTGACTGTGCAGGCATGGAGTAAAGCCATATGCCCGACCGTCACTTCATCACCAATATAGGTGCCGGACACATCGCGGGTTGTATGAATAACAGAGCCGTCCTGGATATTGGTGCGCTTGCCGATACGAATTTCATGGACGTCACCGCGGATCGTTACGCCGTACCAAATATTGCTTTCATCACCGATATGGGTATCCCCGATGACGGTAGCTGTTTCAGCAATAAAAACCTGGTTACCAATCGTCGGCAGGATATTTCTGTAGGGTAAAAGCGGCATCACCCATTAATACGGGATCGGGTATTGCCTGTAAACTGCCGCAATTTCAGCCATAACCTCTTCAGACAAATCAATATCGAAGGCATCAATATTGGTTTTCAGCTGGTCCATCGTGGTCGCGCCGATAATGGTGGAGGTCACAAAGCTATGCTTATCAACAAATTTGAGCGCCATCTGAGGCAGATCAAGACCATATTTTTCAGCAATGTCTTTATACGCCTTCACAGCATTCGTAGAGGCCTCTGTAAAACGGTAAGAACCGGGATCCGAGCTAATTTTCTTTGCAAACTGGTAGCGCCATTTTTCATCCCATGGCTGTGTGAGATATTTACCGCTTAATATCCCCATCGCCAGTGGTGAGTAAGGCAAATAAGCAACCTCTTCGCGGACACAGGTCTCGGCGACATAAGGATCGTCCGCCCGGTATAAAAGCGAAAATTCATTTTGAACAGAGGTAATACGCGGCAGGTTTTTAGCATTGGAGAGTTCAAGAAACTTCATAATGCCCCAGGCTGTATCATTCGACAGACCCAGATAACGAACCTTTCCGGCTTTTACTACGTCATCTATTGCCGTCAGAATATCCAGTAAATTATCTTCCAGTTCAGCCGTTGAGACATCTGTGAAACTGAGTTTACCAGACATCGCATTCCCGTGATGCGGATATGGGCGGTTCGGCCAGTGCAGCTGGTAAAGATCAATATAATCTGTTTGAAGCCGTTTCAGCGAGCCCTCAACCGCGGCGCGCACGCTGTCCCCCGTCATGGGCTCACCGCCGCGGATCCAGTGCGGACCACGTCCGGCAACTTTTGACGCCAAGATAATATTTTGCCGCTTGCCTGTTTTCTGAAACCATGTCCCGATAATTTCTTCCGTTCGGCCATAGCTTTGGGCGCGGATCGGCACGGCATATAGCTCTGCCGTGTCAAAGAAATTCACACCGCGATCCACCGCGTAATCCATTTGGGCGTGGCCTTCTTCTTCCGTATTTTGTTCACCCCAGGTCATAGTGCCAAGACAGACGCGAGACACCTCGAGACCGGTTGTTCCAAGTTTTGAAAATTTCATAAAAGCTTCCTTTCAAAGTAAAAAGACCAGCTTGATATGAAGCTGGTCTTTATGAATTTCAAGATAAAAGCGCTTAGCTTTAACGCTTCGCCCATTGTTTGGAGCGGCGGGCCTTGTGCTTGCCGATTTTCTTCCGCTCTACCACACGGGCATCGCGGGTCAACATGCCGGCTTTTTTCAGCGCCGGACGAAGCGCAGGCTCGAAGTTTTCCAGCGCGCGGGAAATCCCGTGACGAACAGCCCCGGCCTGGCCGGATAATCCCCCGCCCTTCACTGTGCACATCACATCGAACTGGCCGACGCGATCAACGATCAGGAATGGCTGGTTCAGGATCAAAAGCTGTGTCTGGCGCCCGAAATATTCTTCCTGCGGCTTACCGTTCACAGTCACTTTCCCGGAGCCTTTCTTCAGCCACACACGGGCCACGGATTCTTTCCGGCGACCTGTGGCATAGGCACGGCCGAGATCATCAATCTGCGGCTCTTTAGGTGCTTTTTCAGCAGCGGTTTCTTCAACCGTATCAGCAACCGTTTTGGCCAGATCTTCTAGTGTCGTTTTTTCACTGGTTGTTTTTTCTTCTGCATTTGCCATGATGTCTTAATCCTATCTCTTATTCTTTGCATTCATTGAAGCAACATCGAGCGCTTCAGGCTTTTGAGCTTCGTGCTTGTGTTCGGCGTCGGCATACACATACAGATTTTTCATCTGTGCCCGGCCAAGCGGTCCTCGCGGAATCATACGCTCAACGGCTTTTTCAATCACGCGCTCGGGGTGCTTGCCGCCAAGGATTTCGCCCTGGGTGCGGCTTTTAATCCCGCCCGGATAGCCTGTATGCCAGTAGAAAATATCATCTGTGGCTTTCTTACCCGTCAGGCGGACTTTATCCGCATTAATCACGACGATATTATCACCGTCATCCATATGGGGTGTGTAAGTCGGCTTGTGCTTACCGCGCAGGCGCATGGCGATAATACTCGCCAAACGGCCCAGAACCACACCTTCAGCGTCGATCAGGATCCATTTCTTCTCGATCTCTGCCGGTTTTGCAGAATAGGTTTGCATAGTTTTTGTCCTCGTTTTTGTAAATTCGAGGCTTATATGCGACAAAATATACACCCAAGTCAAGAAAAAACATGCAATTTCAGCGGGTTCTTTGTGCGGTAAAATAATACCCTGAATACAGGTGCTGGACGGACCCGCGCGAATCCAGTGTAATGCTCTGATGACCAAAGAAAAACCTCAAGGACTTGAAACCCTTTCCATTCACGCAGGCGGCGGGCCGGACCCGGCAACAGGCGCACGAACGATCCCGGTGCATCAATCGACCGCCTTTGTCTTTGAAGATGCCGAGCACGGGGCGGATTTATTTGCGCTTCGCAAAAGCGGCTTTGTCTATTCCCGCCTGACCAACCCGACCGTCCATGCGCTTGAGGAAAAGATGGCGGCCCTTGAAGGCGGTGTGGCAACAAGCTGCACCTCGTCCGGACATGCGGCCCAGCTTTTGGTGATGAGCGCGCTTCTTTCCCCCGGCGATCATGTTTTAAGTTCCTGCAAACTTTACGGCGGATCGCTCACACAATTTGCGCAAATCTTCCCCGATTGTTTTGGCTGGGACAGCACGCCCTTTAATCCCGATAAAGCGGACGAAGCGCGCGCAGCGTTAAAGCCCAACACCAAAGCGATTTTTGTTGAAAGCCTGTCTAACCCCGAAGGCGTGGTTGCTGATCTGGATGGTCTGGCCGCACTGGCCGAAGAAGCGGGTATTCCATTGATCGTCGATAACACCATGGCCACACCTGCCTTGTGCAAGCCTTTAGAACATGGCGCGCATGTTGTTACTTATTCCACCACCAAATTCATGAGCGGACATGGAAATGCCATGGGCGGCGCCGTTGTTGATGGCGGCAACTTTGACTGGGCCAAATATGCAGATAAATTCCCGCGTCTTGCAAAAGAAAACCCGACCTATCACGGGCTGGTCTTTACCGAAGCCTTTGGCCCGGCAGCGCTTGCGATGCATAACCATGCGGTGGGCCTCCGCGATCTTGGAATGAACCAGCAGCCGATGAATGCGTATCTCACCTTTGTCGGGATGGAAACCTTACAACTGCGTATGGATAAACATTGCGAAAACGCGCTTGCCGTCGCCGCATATCTCGAAGGTCACGACAAGGTTGAAAGCGTGTCTTATGCAGGCTTAAAAAGTTCCCCGCATCATACCAACGCCCAAAAATATATGAAGGGCCAGGGCGGCGCCGTCTTTACCTTTAATGTGAAAGGCGGACATGATGAAGCCGCGACAGTCGTGAGCTCTGCCCGCCTTTTCTCTCATGTTGCCAATATCGGTGATACACGAAGCCTTATCATTCACCCCTCTTCCACCACGCATTCCCAACTGGATGAAGACGGCAAAAAAGCCGCCGGCGCTGCGCCCAATACAATTCGCGTGTCCATCGGCATTGAGACACTAGATGATATTATCGGCGATCTAGAACAGGCACTAAGGACGGCATGACTCTCTCTTGCGGATGAAGCAAGCCCAGCCGAAATCTTCGCTGTCTGTCTAACGCGCCTGATATGAACTCTCCTATTTTTTTTGCTATGTCCGGAGCAAAAACAACAAATTGTTCAGAACTATCCCGCCGACGGAGTACAATGCCCTTGGCTTGCATCTCTTCGTGTTGACAGTTTGTAATACATACAGATTGATCCTTGCCTATAAGCCTGTCCTTAAATTTAAAACCATATAATGCTTTAGTGCCAGCATTTGCCTGATCGACAAGTTCCTGTATGCCGTCTGCGATAACACCAGAAAACCTCTCCAGGTGCCTTGCGGCATCACACCTTTGTTTAAAAAAGACTTGTAGTTCCTGCAATAACGCTTCCGGCTCCGCACTCTGTGCGCCAATATATTCCGAAAGCCATTGCGCCATGAAATCCGGTGCCATAGGCATTTCACACTCTGCCTTCACATCCATATAAGGATGAGAGAGATGTAGCATGCATCCGTCCCCGGGCTTTGTAACATCCGCCCCGTAAAACCGGCGCATATTCTTTTTTAAATCGCCCCAGATGATCTCCTGTGCCTGCCTGTCCAGTCTCATCAAATCGCTAAAATGTGCTGCTTCGTCTTCTTTGACAGGCAAATCAATGACGGTTTTCTTATGCCTGTCAAAAGCATGTGTCACATCAAAACTTTTTACCGCGGGGCCTGAAGGTGAAACCTCTTCCAGGCCATATATTTCTATAAGGTTGTCTAAATATCCCTGCTGGACAGAGCGAAGGACCTGAGCACGTTTAACCAAATCTTCCACTGTGCTGATACAGGTGAAATTTTCCAGGCGCGGCGCAAAAGCGTTAAGCTGCCTTTCAAGACCATATTCAGGATGCTCAAGGTAAATAGTTCCATTGGGATAATCCGTACGGGTAAACCCATGATTCACCGCTTGCCCTAAAGCCCCCCCAAACATCTTAACGCGATCAAGCAAATATACCTGCTTGTTATCAATCCACTCCTGCGTTTCCGTACCGCCAATCGTCGTTGCTATTTGCGGATATTTCCGGTGACGTAAAAACAATCCCGGATTATTCCGGCCACGGACCAGTTCAAATTCATCTCGAGGTATAAAAGCGGGCGTAGTGGATTCTCTGAAGTCTTCCGCAACAACAGGCGTTAAATCTTCCTCTTCCGTACAGGTATTTTCAATCTCTATAACCTGTAAACAGGCATCAATAATCAAATTCTTAAAAAAAACATCTTCTTGTTTTTGCAGAGGAATCACAATTGCAAAAGGCTGAATTGATAAATGCTCATGCTTTACGTAGGCGTGAGAACCACCATTTTTTGTAACAATGAATCCAAAGCCATTTAAAATGTTTTCTGCTTTTGCTGTACGCAGAGGTTGGTTACTTCTGCGCATCTGCCTTAACTCATCTGCACTTAATCTACTCATGATCAAATTTTCATAATGTAAAAACTTACATTATGCATATTTGATATAGCTGACAATAGGAAATTTCAGGCGAGTTGTGACTTTATCCACATCAAAAACGGATTATGACCTTTTTCGATCGGCAAAGCCACAAAGCACGGTACGTCATATGGATGCGCGGTGATAAAAGCTTTTTCAAGAGCCTCCAGCTTCTCTGCAGATGTTTTGAAGACAAGCACATGCTCAGTTTCATTTTGAACCGCCCCCTCCCACCAATAGATGCTTTCATGGGCGGGAAGGATATTTGCGCACGCCGCCAGGCGCTTTTCGATCATCTCGCCCGCAATCCTGCGCGCAGTATCGATATCAGGAACAGTTGTATAAATGAGGTAAGCCATATCTAGAGAATATATGTATCTTTATGCATCTCCCGAACCTCAAGTGTAAGGCTGCAGGCTTCAGGCACATAAGGTTGCAGAATATCATAAAGCGCCTGCCCGTATTGCTGGCGCGTAGCAACATCCCGCCCTTCCAACAGCAAAAGGGTTACATGTATCATTTGACCAGTTGGGCCTGTATCACCAATAATATTGTGCTCAAGCGATACCGCCCTTGTTTTAATCCGGGCTTTGTCCACACCCTGCGCGGCCAGCGTGTCATGCATATCCGACAGGGCCGCTGAAATATCAACATGTGTTTCAATAGATTTTGAATATTCAAGAATGATATGCGGCATAAACAGACCTTTATTTTAATGTGGTCGGAGCGAGAGGATTTGAACCTCCGACCCCTTGCACCCCATGCAAGTGCGCTACCAGGCTGCGCTACGCTCCGATCCGGGCTTTGTGATACGCCATAGAAACAGTGAAATCAAACACTTTACAAAATGACCAAAAATCTTATATCAAATTATGACAACATTTGGAGAGCTAAAATGGGTGAGCTAACACGTGGCCAACGTTTAAGAGAGTTTGTTGATAATCTTCAGTCTGCTATTTCGTCTGATGGCCCGCAAGCTGGCGTAAATTTAATTACCAGCCAAGCAAAGCAAAGTGAAGACCCTCTAAAAGCTGTCATTGAGCTCACGACAGACGTTTTAAAAGCGCAAACTCAGACAGAGTTTCATGTACCTGTGAGCTATGAAACGATTTTATCATCATTAAGAAGAAATCATTCAGAACTAGCAGCCGCTTTTGGGAAAGCATATAGCGACTTGGGCGGCACTCTTGGAAGGTCTGTTGATCAAGACGGAAGCGAGCCACCTCTTTTAGGCGGAAAAAAAGCTAGCGGAGCATCCCGCGCAGGGCCTTTAGCTCCTCAAGCATAACTTCAAGGACGGCGCGTTCGGAGGCGCTGATCGGCGTACCGGCTGGCTCCTGCGGCGCAGCCGGTTTTACTTTCGGCTGAGCCTGAACGGTATTTTCGTTCTCGGCTTTGGCAACAATCTGCTGTTTGCCCTGCCCTTTGAGGAGCTTTTGAACCCCTTTAATCGTATAGCCTTCTGTGTAGAGAAGATGATGAATGTGCTTTAACAGCGCAACATCTTCCGGGCGGTAATAACGCCGCCCGCCGCCGCGTTTGAGCGGCTTGACCTGATTGAACTTGGTTTCCCAAAAGCGCAGCACATGCTGCTGCACATCTAAAATGTCCGCGACTTCGCTGATGGTTTTAAAGGCACCATCCGCCTTTTTAGGCTTGCTCTGTGGCTGAGAAGCACGCTGCGCCTCTTCACTGCGCGTATCCGGCGCGGCTGCGCCTTCAGATTTCTTGTAAAACCTCTCAAACGAAGAAGATACACGGATGCTTTGCCCGGTCATGGCTACCCCTTAAATTTCTATGTTTTTAAAGGCTTTGAGTGCCTTTGTTAATCCGGTCTTTGAGGACATGTGAGGCCTTAAAGACAATCACTTTGCGCGGCAGGATCGGCACTTCCACCCCGGTTTTCGGATTACGGCCAATGCGCTCACCCTTTTCACGGATGGAAAAACTGGCAAAAGAAGAAATCTTCACGCCCTTGCCTGCCACCAGCGTATTGGAAATTTCATCCAGAACCTGTTCAACCAGATCCGCTGACTCGTTGCGCGACAAACCGACTTGTTCATAGACAGATTCAGCCAGATCGGCGCGGGTGATGGTGCGTTCTTCCTGTTCCATAAAGGTTACCCTTTCACGCTATAGTTTGACCTTAAGAGCCAGACCTTAAGGGGTCAAGAAAGGCTCTGTCTTTACCCACAGGAAATGGATTTTTCCGATTCATTTCAAAGGGCTAAAGCAAGTATCTCACAAAAACAGGCTGGAATCTAGAACCTTACAAGCGCGGCGCCCCAGGTCAGACCTCCACCCATAGCTTCGATCAGAAGAAGCTGACCGGGCTGAATACGGCCGTCGCGCACCGCTTCATCAAGCGCGAGTGGAATAGAGGCGGCAGAGGTATTGCCGTGCTTATCAATCGTCACCACGACCTTGTCCATGGGCATATCGAGCTTTTGAGCCGTGGATTCAATAATGCGGATATTGGCCTGATGCGGGACCAGCCAGTCAATCTCTTCGGGCTTCACCTGATTGACCGCCAGCACTTCAGCCACAATATCGGCCATATAGGTCACGGCATATTTAAACACTTCACGCCCCTGCATTTCGATATGACCAGCATCGCCTGTCGTAGACGGCCCGCCCGATGTCTGGAGCATCCCCCGCTGCGTGCCGTTCGCATAAAGATGGGTTGAATGAATGCCGCGCGCATCTATACCCGCGCCCTCTTCTTCGCTCGCTTCTAAGATCACGGCCCCAGCCCCGTCGGCAAAAAGCACGCAGGTTGTGCGGTCTTTCCAGTCGACAAGGGAGGACATTTTCTCCGCGCCAATCACAAGAATGCGCTGCGCCTGCCCGGTTTTAATGAAGTTATCCGCAACGCTTAAGGCATAAACAAAGCCCGTACACACGGCCTGCACATCAAAAGCTAAACCCGGCGGACAGCCAAGCTCCGCCTGGACTTTCACAGCAACAGAGGGAAAAGTCCGGTCCGGCGTGGTGGTGGCGACGATGACCCCGTCAATATCTTCAGGGTTTATGTTTGCCGCTTCAATCGCTTGACGGGCGGCGGCAATCGCCATATCGCCTGTGGTCTCATCTTCAGCAGCGATATGACGGGATTTAATGCCGCTGCGCTGGGTGATCCACTCATCCGTCGTATCGACCATTTTTTCCAGATCGGCATTCGTGAGGATCTTTTCAGGCAGATAGCTGCCTGTGCCCGTGATAATTGATTTAACTGTCATGCGCTGGTCACCGCCGAAGAGAAAAAGGATTCCTGAGACATAAGCTGTTCAACTTCATACGCCACGCGTTTATTGTAACCGTTACGGACCAGATCGGATGCCACCAGAATGGCGTTTTCAGTCCCGATCAGATCGCTGCCGCCATGGCTTTTCACGCAAATGCCGTTTAAGCCCAAAAACATCCCGCCATTATATTTGCGTGGATCAACACGATCCTTGACCCGCTTTATACCACCGCGCGCAAGTAAGTAGCCAAGCATTGCCAGCGGCGTGGATTTAAATTCGGTGCGCAGGATTTCAGCCGTGAGCTTGCCGACTCCTTCAGCTGTTTTAAGCGCGATATTGCCTGTAAAGCCGTCTGTGACAACAACATCAACCGTACCTTTGGTGATATCATCCCCTTCAATAAAGCCGTGATACCGGCCCGGGAACTCAACGGAAGAGAGAATGGCAGACGCTGCGCGCAGCTCTTCATGACCTTTCATTTCTTCTGTCCCGACATTGAGCAACCCGACAGATGGATTTGCAATGCCCTTCACAACGCGCACATAAACAGCACCAAGCACAGCAAACTGGGTGAGCACTTCTTCATCGCACGCCAGGTTGGCCCCGAGATCAAGCATCAAAGTCTGCCCACGCAATGTCGGAAAGGAGCTGGCAATCGCAGGGCGGTTGATCCCCGGAAGTGTTTTAAGCACTAATTTAGACAGCGCCATCAGCGCGCCTGTATTCCCTGCAGATACAACAGCATCCGCGCGCCCTTCCTTGACGGCTTCAATCGCCAAGCGCATGGAAGAATCTTTTCCGTTTCGAAGTGCAACAGACGGTTTGTCTTCGCTATTGATCTTTTTATCCGTATGGATGATTTCAGAAACGTTTTTCAGCGCCGGATGCGTATCCAGCTCGCGTTTGATCTGACGCTCATCACCAAAAAACTGAAAGCGCGTTTCAGGCATATGGGTCAGCGCCGCCGCCGCGGCAGGGACAATAACCGGCGGACCAAAATCTCCGCCCATCGCATCGAGCGCTATGGTTTGAAACACAGTCATGAGTGAAAAGTAGGGAGTAGGGAGAAGTTAGTAAAGAGACAAAGTAGGAAGCTTTCTCACCACTCCCTACTTTCTGCTCCCTACTCTTTGCCTTCAATCACCTGACGGCCTTTATACATGCCTGATTTCAGGTCGATGTGGTGACGGCGCTTCGGCTCGCCTGAATGCTGGTCTTCGACCCAGTTTTCAGTTTTCAGCGCATCATGAGCCCGGCGCGTACCGCGCTTGGACGGGGTTGTTTTTCTCTTAGGAACAGCCATTTTCTTGTCCTCTTATTCAAATTCAGGGCTTTAAGTACAGAATTGTCCCCCCAAAAGCAAGCGTTTTATCGCTTTTCTTTCCAGTCTTTGAGCGCTTCAAAAGGGTTTTTGCGGCTTTCAGGGGGGCTTTGCCCGGCACCGCCTTCATCTGTGTAGGTATATTGAGCCCCTTCCTTGTGCGGATAAGGATTTATGGCCAATGAGAGATGCTGGACCACCAGCTCGCCCAGATCAATCTTCCCGCCGATCACGGCTTCCGGGTCTTCGGATTCATCCAGAATTTCAATCTCTGCATGGCCTTTCCCGGCCTCCTGATCCTGACGGGCTTTGGCAAAAGACATGACGCTGGCATCATGATCAATGAACCAGCCCTCGACAGGTTCTTCCAGCGTGCTCTCCACCGGATCGCCCGTCACCACACAATCCTGTGTCATCTCTGCCCTAAAAGTCCCGGAAACATGATAAACGCCACCAGCCTGCGGACGCACCTGTATATCCGCCTGCAGGGATTTTAAAGCCGCAACCCCCAACCTGCGGATCAGATCATCCTGCACATTTTCAGGCGCATTGATCTGAAGCGTCAGCCCGTCATGCGGCACATCTTCAATAGACAGAAAATGGCTCCATTCATTGTCCGGCAATCTATCCTGCTTGCGCGGCATGGGTATCCTCCTGCTTATCCTGCAAAGGCGCGCGCGCCGCTTCCATCACATAAGCTGCAAGCGCAGCCACTTTATCTTCCTCAGTCTCTTCCAGCGTGCCATAGACATTCCGGCGCAGAGATTCTTTCATAGCAGCCTGATCTTCCAGCACCTCTTCATAGCTGTTAGCACGGCCGTTAAAGCCTGTCATCATCCGCCGCATATGTTTAGGTACGCTGAGGTCCCCCACCCCGATCTCGCGGATGGTTTCATCCATGGCTTTAAACATATGGTCGAAGAGGGCCTGAGAAAGCTTTTCATCGCCTGCGGCCTTTAATTTGCGCATGACCAGCCAGCCATGCAGGCATAACATTTCAAAACGCCCGTCAAATGTATCCGGCACACCGAAATCAGCGTAAAATTCAGCTTTACGGGCCTGCCCGGCAATCGCCTGATAGAGTAGCTCAGCCTGCTTTTTACGGGCCCGCGCCTGCCTTGAAAAAAACGTAAACATATCTCTATATATAGATCATTATTTACACAATCAAAACAAAGACGTAGATTTTATGACATGAAAAAAGTTCTGCTACTCAGTTCCGTTGCGATTTTCCTGGCTGCTTGCACGCCGACCACGGCGACGCGCGGCAATATGGTCGAAGATTACCGCCTGGCCGAAGTCGTGCCCGGGGTCAGCACCAAATCTAACGTCCTCCAGTCTTTGGGATCACCGACCACACAGGCCCCGTTTGATGACAGCGTATGGTACTACATCTCCCAGAAAACGGAAAAACGCGGCGTGTTTGACCCGGAAGTGATTGAAGAGAAAATTGTCGTGGTTGCCTTTGACGAAGAAGGTATTGTTGAAGTCGCGCAGGAAATTGACGCTGACCGGCTTGAAGTGCCCCGCGTGCGCCGTAAAACCGAAACCGGCGGCAACGAAGTGACGGTCATGGAACAGCTTTTAGGGAATGTCGGGCGCTTTAACCGTCCGCAAAGCAGCGCAGCCTCAACCGCCAGCGGATCACCTTAAAAAATGTTTTAGATAGCTACGATTATAGCTAAAAGCAAAATCATAAAAATAATTACATAGATACGGTCTTCTTTAGTCATTTTCCCAAATACTCCTGAGGACATAGCCCTTTTTAAAAATTCTTCGATTTTTGGGAAACTTTGGTGGACAACCACTAAACATCCACACAAGTTCGCCTCAAGGATCGAAGCAATACTAAATAAATCTGTGGAAGGAACTGTGGAAGAGAAAACCCGAACCCACAACCCCTAGCGGTTATCGTCCTTACATCATACTATATTTTGCAGCTAAGTAAAGCATAATTTATAAACAAAAAGCCCCGCAAAATGCGGGGCTTTTGTTTTTCTTATATTGTTTCGCTTTACGCGCCGATGAATTTTGCAATCACGGCCACGAGCAAGATCGCAACGATGTTCGCAATTTTAATCAGCGGGTTCACTGCAGGCCCTGCCGTATCTTTGTACGGGTCGCCAACAGTATCACCGGTCACGGCAGCTTTATGGGCTTCAGAGCCTTTGCCGCCGTGATTGCCGTCCTCGATAAACTTCTTGGCATTATCCCAGGCACCGCCACCAGCAGTCATGGAAATCGCCACGAAGAGACCGGTCACGATCGTTCCAAGCAGCATCGCACCCAAAGCCTGGAAGGCCGGGACGAAGTCACCGCTCAGCCAGTACACTGCGCCGAACAAAGCGACAGGCGCCAGCAACGGCAGAAGTGACGGGACAATCATTTCACGGATCGCAGCCTGCGTCAGAAGGTCAACGGCGCGGCCATATTCAGGCTTGGCTTTGCCTTCCATGATGCCTTTGATCTCTTTGAACTGACGGCGCACTTCAACCACCACACTGGCAGCTGCGCGTCCGACCGCAGTCATGGACAGAGCCCCGAACAGATAAGGTAACAGACCCCCGATAAACAGACCGATCACAATGTATGGATCAGTGAGCGGGAATTCGATATCTGCATATTGCGGCAGATAGTGCTTGATCTCTTCGGTATAAGCCGCAAAGAGCACAAGCGCCGCGAGACCGGCAGAGCCGATCGCATAACCTTTGGTCACAGCTTTAGTTGTGTTCCCAACGGCATCCAGCGCGTCTGTCGTATCGCGAACATTGTCTGGGAGTTCCGCCATCTCGGCAATCCCGCCAGCATTATCCGTGACAGGACCAAACGCATCAAGCGCAACCACCATCCCGGCAAGCGAGAGCATGGTTGTCGCCGCAATCGCGATCCCGAACAGACCTGCATAGGTAAACGCAATCCAGATCCCGGCGCAGATAATAATCACCGGCAAGGCTGTCGCTTCCATAGAAACGGCCAGACCTTGAATCACGTTCGTGCCGTGACCTGTTTCAGACGCTTTTGCAACGGAACGCACAGGGCGGAAATTCGTGCCCGTATAATATTCCGTCACCCAGACAATCAGTCCGGTCACGCCAAGACCTGTAATCACACAGATGAACAGCTCTTTCATCGTGATAACATCTTCCCCATTCGCCAGCGGGAATTCCATGTCCGTGCCAATCGCAGCCATCATCATAATGATCATAGCCAGCGAAAAGAGCGCGGTTCCGATGAAACCTTTATACAGCGCACCCATAATACTGCCGGACTTGCCGAGCTTCACAAAACCGGTTCCGAAAATGGACCCGATAATACAAAGTGCGCCGATCATTAGTGGGAGCATCATCATCGCTTCAGCTGCCCCTGCTTCAAAGACGCTGTAAGCAATCAACATGGTTGCCACAACCGTCACAGCATAGGTTTCGAACAAGTCAGCTGCCATCCCGGCACAATCACCGACATTGTCACCAACATTATCTGCAATCACAGCAGGGTTACGCGGATCATCTTCAGGAATACCTGCTTCGACTTTTCCGACAAGGTCGGCGCCAACATCCGCACCCTTGGTGAAGATACCACCGCCAAGACGCGCAAAGATTGAAATCAGAGAAGCTCCGAAACCAAGGGCTACCAGACCTTCCAATGCATGGCGTAATTCTACATCCCGCACTTCTACGAGGTAGTAGTAGTAACCGGCCACACCTGCAAGACCAAGACCGACCACAAGCATGCCTGTCACGGCTCCTGATTTAAACGCAATGTCGAGCGCCTGTTCCAAACCTTTGGTTGCCGCGTTCGTTGTACGCACATTGGCCCGCACCGACACGTTCATACCGATATACCCGGCAGCACCGGACAGCACCGCACCGATCAGAAAGCCAACAGCAACATGCAATCCAAGAAGAAAATGCAAAGCCACAGCTACAGCAATCCCCACCAGGCCGATCGTTCTATATTGACGGTCCAGATACGCTTTCGCGCCTTCCTGAATGGCGCCTGCAATTTCCTGCATACGCTCATTGCCCGGTTCTTCCGTCATTACTTGCCGGATCCAGACCTGACCGAAAATCAAAACGGCCAAAACCGAACAGGCAATCATGAGATAAATTTCAATCATTCCTCATACCCTTTTTTGTTGTTTTAAATATATGTGGAGGCAGTTTTTGCGCCCCTCTTCCATAACCGCCAGAAGCTGCACCATTTTGATCGTGAAGACAAGGGGATGAAAATTATTAGGGAAAATAATGGGGAAAAATAGCCTGAAAAAGAAAAAAAGGCCGGACCTTAAAATAAGGGACCCGGGCCTTTGAAGTAGCTGCCATAATCAGGGCGTATCAGGGTCTACGGCCCTTGGCAGAATTCTTTCTTTATATGGGGCGCTGTTGCACCACCTGCAAGAGCACGTCATTGACCGTCTCGTCACCGAGGATCTTTTTTGTAATTTTTGTTAAACGTGCTTTTAATTTTTGGACCTCTATCACACCGCCGCTCATCGAGGCTTTCCTGTTCAACGCACCGTACATATCCTGAATATAGGCATCCTTTAAACGCGGAGACATTTTCTTCACCGCCGAAGTTTCCAAACCTTCAGGAATTTCAATAACAACAACGACACTGACGACCTGGGACACACCATTGCCGTCCAAAATCGGCAGAACGAGGGGATCAATTTCGACAAACTGGACAGCCTCTTTTTGTGCCGATTCTTCTTCAGCCTTCGCCTTTGCTTCAGCTTCAGCCTTTTCAACTTCACTAAGCTCACCACCTGCAGCTTCAGCCGGTTTGGCGAAATAGAAATATGCGCCGGCAGCACCGCCGCCAAGCACCACAAGGGCCACCAGACCGATTAGAACCATTTTCATGTGAGATTTCCCCTTTAACCCTAATAGAATGAGACCGTAAACCCACTATCCAGAATACGCGTCAAACATTAAAAAATGATGGGGAATAGATTAAATTGTATCTAATTACGGACCGCTTTGCGGACGGAGTCCAAAACGGCGTTTACAAGACCTGGTTCTTTGCCGTCATAAAAGGCCTTGGCGACCTCGACATAATCGGAAATTATAATAGGAAAATCAGTGACTTGCTCAAAAGCCAGCTCATAGGCTCCACAGAGCAGACAGGCCTGTAAAAGCGGATCCAGCGTGCCTGCAGTCTCACCCCGGTTTTGGGTAATTAAATTGCTTAAATCATCCTCTTTTTCATACACGCCGAAGATGATGGATTTTAACAAATCCGAATCGGGTTCGACGGCCTTTTCTCCGTCAATGTCCATGCCGGACCGGTGGGCTGCATATTCTGCCGTCAATGAGGCCGCATCATTAGGCGTAATCCCCCGCTGATAGATAGCCTGCACAGCCATGAGCCGCGCAGCGCGGTTACGGGCAGACGCCGATTCTGTATGAGCCGCCTCAGACATATTTATCTTGGGTAAATGCCGAATGTCGATTTTAGGGCCAGCATTTCAAGCGCCGTGCGCGCTGCCCAGCCGCCTTTATCCTGACCACCCGGATCGGCGCGCGTGAGAGCTTGTTCCTGCGTATCACAGGTCAGAATGCCGTTCCCGATCACCAAGGAGTGATGCAACGCCAGATCCATCAACCCGCGCGCGCTTTCTCCGGCGACAATATCATAATGTGATGTCTCTCCCCGGATAACACATCCAAGTGCCACATACGCATCATAGCGTTTACGGGCCGTGTAAAAATCAAGTCCGCGCACGGCAAACTGGATAGCTGCAGGCACTTCAAGCGCCCCCGGCACCTGATGTATTTCATGACTTGCCCCCGCCTTTTCCAGAACGGCCATCGCTCCTTTGCGCAGCTTGTCAGAAACATCCTCATAATAAGGCGCTTCGATGATCATAATATGTGGCGGTTCATCAAATTTCGGGAGCGGTTTATCCGTCGCAGCTGCGCCTGTCATGAGACAATTTCCTTATAATCTGTAATGTGCAAATCATAACCTTCCAGACCGGCGACCGGCTTCGGGCTATTGGTAAGTAAGACCATGTTCTTAACGCCAAGATCAAGCAGAATCTGTGCACCGATCCCGTAATCTCTGAGTTGCGGATGGTCTTCTTTCGGCGCTGGTGCGCCTAACATGCGGGATAAATAATGCGGATCGCTTTCACGGATCAACACAATCACTCCGGCGCCTGCCTCATCAATCATCTTCATGGACTGGTCCAAAACCGGATCCCCGCCCGCAAGAATATCTTTAAGTGGATTCACCGCATGCATACGCACCAATGTCGGTTTTTCCGGATCAATCTGCCCTTTCACAAGGGCGATATGTTCGGCGTATTGAACCGTATTTGCGTATAAGTGAAGTATAAAGTTTTGATTATATCTATTTGTAAATTCTGAAGAATGAATACGTTCAATGAGTTTTTCGGTGGCCCGGCGATGCGCAATCAAATCCGCAATCGTTCCGACCTTCAGCCCGTGATGCTGGGCAAAGGCAATCAGGTCCGGCAAACGTGCCATGGACCCGTCTTCGTTCATGATTTCACAAATCACCCCTGCCCCTGCAAAGCCTGCCATCTTGGCTAGATCTACGGCAGCTTCCGTATGGCCTGTGCGGACCAATACCCCACCATCGCGCGCGAGCAGCGGAAAGACATGTCCCGGCGTCGCAATATCATCGGCTGTGCTATTTGGATTGATCGCCGTTTGAATGGTCAGAGCGCGGTCGGCTGCAGAAATCCCGGTCGTCACGCCCTTCTTGGCTTCGATAGAAACCGTAAAGGCCGTGCGCATATGGGTGTTATTGCCCCGTCCCATGAGCTGCAGACCCAAACGGTCGACCATTTCACTTTCCATGGGCAGACAAATCAGCCCGCGCCCGTGTGTCGCCATAAAATTAATTGTCTCCGGCGTTGCCATTTGAGCGGCAATAATCAAATCGCCTTCATTTTCCCGGTCTTCATCATCAACGATGATGACAGGCTTACCATTGCGCACATCCGCAACGATCTCATCAATGCTCGCAAGCGCATTTTGATCTTCTTCGGCAAGGCGCGCATCACGCAATGTCTGTTTGGAAACAATCTTCATGCCGCCAGCCCTTTAAAACTCTGCGTATCCATAAGACGGGCAACATAGCGCGCAATCACATCAATTTCCAGATTAAGCGCATCGCCTGTATGACGATCCCCCAGCGTCGTATGGATCCAGGTATGGGGAATGATATTGACCCCGAAATGCGTCCCCTGCGTTCCATTGACTTCATTTACTGTCAAAGACACACCATCCAGCGTGACCGAGCCTTTCGGCGCAATATAGCGTGCAAGCTCGTCCGGAGCTTTCAAAGTAAGACGATGGGAGTCGCCTTCGATCTTAATCTCTTCAAGCAGGCACACCCCATCGACATGGCCGGAGACCAAATGACCGCCAATTTCATCCCCTGCTTTTAAAGAAGTTTCCAGATTGATCCGCGTCCCCGTCTTCCACTGCCCGATAATCGTTTTTGATACGGTTTCGGCAGAGACATCTGCTGCGAACTTATCCCCGTCTTTATCCACAAGCGTGAGGCATACGCCGGAACAGGCAATCGATGCACCTGTTTCGATCTTGGAAAGCGGCAAAGCAGACTTGATCCAGAAACGCTGATCCCCGTGCTGGTCTTCAATTTCGGCAATTTCGCCGATATGCGTGACAATGCCTGTAAACATGGGCGCACTTTAAGCAGGATTTTCGTAAATTTCCAGTCTATCTTCGCCCAACTGCCTGGTTTCTGAGGGGGTGAGCGATAAAACCTGCGCCATATCCTCCAGATTAAGATCACCAGACAAAGACCGCCCGTCAGCTCCCATCAGTTTCGGAGCCCGAAAAACCAGCCAGCGATCCCAGAAATTTTGATTTAAAAACGATGTCATAAGCGTCGGTCCTCCTTCTACTAAAAGGCGGGTCACACCGGCTTCAGACATTTGAAATAAGGCATCCTTTAAATCTTTTACTTTCAAAAGAGTAACACCTAAATCTTGAAGTGATTTCTGAGTTTTTTTATTCGCACCTTCGCTACATACAACCCAAACAGGCTGATCCTTTATCGCTTCAAGAACCTTAGCTGATGTGGATAGACGCAAGTTCGTATCAAATACGATGCGCGGCGCACCGCTTTTAATCCCCGGCAGACGCGTTGTTAAATACGGATCATCAGCAATAATCGTCCCAATCCCACAGGCAATCGCATCATGCTGTGCACGTTCCAGATGGGCATACCGCCGCGCCAATTCTCCCGTAATCCATTTAGATGTCCCATTACCAAGCGCAATTTTCCCGTCCAGAGAACAGGCGGTTTTTAAGGTGATCTCAGGGCGGTTTTGCGTTTTGGATAAAATAAACCCGCGCAAGGTCTCCAGCGCTTCCTCTTTCAAAACATCTGTAACAACTTCAACGCCTGCACTGCGAAGTTTTTCGATCCCCTGCCCGTTTGTCCGTGGATCCGGGTCGGCACATGCAATGACAACTCGTTTTACACCTACTTTGATCAATTCATCCGCGCAGGATGGCGTTTCACCAATATGCGCACACGGCTCCAGTGTCACGTAGACATCCGCGCCTTTTGCCTCACTACCTGCCTGCCCCAGAGCCTGCGTTTCTGCATGGGGCCGTCCTCCAGGCGCCGTGACAGAACGCCCAATCACATGACTGTCTTTGACAATTACACATCCCACGGACGGGTTCGGCGCGCATCTGCCCATCCCCCGCCGCGCCAAAGTGATCGCAGATTTCATGAAATGGCTTTCTGTCATAATTTATGATTTAAACCACAGAGGCTCAGAGACACAGAGAAATTTTTTATCAAACCTCTGCGACTCTGTGACTCTGTGGTAAATAAAAACTACTCCGCCTTGGCGGTTTTCTGATTTTGAAGATTTTGAATTTCTTCAACGAACGCATTGAAATCTTCCGGCTCACGGAAATCCTTATAGACGCTGGCATAGCGGATATAGCCAACAATATCGAGCTCGACCAGCGCGCTCATCACAAGCCGACCGATTTCCTTGGACGGAATGTCCGGTTCGCCGTAACTTTCAAGCTGGCGGACAATGCCGTTCGCAGCTTTTTCAATCTGTTCTTTTTCGACAGGGCGCTTTCTGAGTGCCACCGTCATGGACCGCATAATTTTGTCGCGATCAAAAGCTTCGGTATCCCCGCCTGCTTTCACAACGCTTAAATCCCGCAGCTGAATACGTTCAAAGGTCGTAAACCGCCCGCCGCAGGACGGACAGGACCGACGCCGGCGGATCGCCGCCCCGTCTTCACTGGGCCGCGAATCCTTCACTTGCGTTTCTTCATTTCCACAAAACGGGCATCTCATAGATTATTTTTCCTTCAGAACTTTTCCGGTTTCTTGATCCACCAGAATTATATACGGCCCATTTTCAGTTTTGAAAACCGCCTGATAGACAGGCCTGTCATTATAGGTGCGCAGCGTCACATCAAACCCGCTTGCCGGGGGTGCATGTTCCAACGCAATGCGCAGCGCTAAATCCCGGTCAATGACAGTTCCTGGTGGAATTTCCAGTGTGCGCGGCGCGCTTGGCCTGGCGAGTTTTTCCGGCATAATTTTTCCAGCTGGTTTTACTGTTTTCTTTTTGGAAACCGCCGGGCGTTTTGTAGGCAAAGGTGCTTTTGCAGGCTCTACCGCAGCTTCCTGTTTAGGCTCAGCTTCCGGTAAGGGTTCCGGGTCCGGCACCTTCAAAATAGCTTCCTTTTCAATCTGAGGCGGCGGCGTTGGCGGAACCTCTTCAGGAACCAGCACTCTTAAAGGTGATTGCGGGAGCGGCGTACGCACCGGCGTAGATGGAATTTCCAAAACCTCCACAGACCCGTCTTCCTGGATGACCTTTATGGCGCTTTCACCACCTTGTGCAAACACAGGTGCAGACAGAAAAACCAAACCAAAATATAAAAGCCCGAAAAGAAACTTCATGAAACACGCCCTTCCGTGACGCGTTTTAACCCTTATAAATCGGAAACTTCTCGCACAGTGCTTTGACACGTGCGCCGACTTCGGCTTCAGCGGCGCTGTTTTCATTCGGATCATTCGCCTTTTCAAGCGCATCCAGAATATCTGCGATCATGTTTCCAACTTCACGGAACTCGGCCACACCAAAACCGCGCGTGGTCGGCGCAGGCGTTCCCAAACGAATACCGGATGTCGTAAACGGTCCTTCCGGATCATCGGGCACGGTGTTCTTGTTACAGGTCAAACCCGCCCGGTCCATCGAGGCATCCGCCTGTTTCCCGTTATAGGGCTTACCCCGCAGATCAACGACCATCACGTGCGAGTCCGTGCCGTCAGATACGATTTTATAACCGCGCTCCTGCAGGCTGCTCGCAAGCGCTTTGGCATTTTCAACCACCTGCTTCGCATAGGCTTTAAACTCAGGCTTAAGTGCTTCGCCAAACGCGACTGCTTTAGCGGCAATCACATGCATCAGCGGCCCGCCCTGAAGGCCCGGGAACACGCCTTTATTGAATTTCTTGGCAAGTTCCTCATCATTGGTCAGGATTAACCCGCCGCGCGGTCCGCGAAGCGTTTTATGCGTAGTCGTCGTGCAAACATCCGCATACGGAATTGGTGATGGGTAAGCTCCACCGGCGATCAGACCTGCATAGTGGGCCATATCAATCATCAGATAAGCGCCGACTTCGTCTGCAATCTCACGGAACTTCGCCCAGTCAATTGCACGCGAATAGGCAGAGGCGCCGCAGACAATCATTTTCGGCTTATGCGAAAGCGCCTTTGCGCGCACTTCTTCAAAGTCGATTTGCTGATCGTCATTGCTGACACCATAGCTTTCAAAATCAAACCACATGCCGGACTGGTTCACTGGTGATCCGTGTGTGAGATGTCCACCGTGATCAAGACGCATCCCCAGAATTTTATCACCGGGTTTTAAAAGCGCGAGATACACAGCCTGGTTCGCTTGTGCGCCGGAATGCGGCTGCACGTTCGCGTATTTACAATCAAAGAGCTTACAGACGCGCTCAATTGCCAGCTTCTCTGCAATGTCTACAAACTCACATCCGGCGTAATAACGCTTACCGGGAAGACCTTCTGCGTATTTGTTGGTGAGGATTGAGCCTTGCGCATCCAAAACCGCCTGAGAAACAATGTTTTCAGATGGGATCAGCTCAATCGAATATTGCTGGCGCTCCAGCTCTTCTTCGATCGATTTGGCCAGTTCAGGGTCGCTCTCCCAGACCCTTGCTGTGAAAAAATTATCCGGTGTCATATTGTCGTTACTTTCTGCTGTGTTGCTCATGGCTCTACCCTTCCTTCGTGTTAATTTTATTGACGCGGCGTTCATGCCGCCCACCCGTTTCAAAATCCGTTGTTAAAAAGACGCTCAAACAATCGCGTACCACTTGTTCGCCGATCACACGTGCGCCGAAACATAGCACATTCGCATCATTATCAATACGTGTCAGGCGGGCCATGGTCGAATTTGTACACACGGCGGCGCGGATATGGTTGTGGCGGTTAAGGGCCATCGAAATACCAATCCCGGTGCCGCAAATCGCAATGCCATAGTGATCGGGGTGATCTTTCAGATAATCAGCAAGCTTATGCGCAAAATCCGGATAATCGACAGACTCTTCGGACTCTGTGCCCAAATCCACCCATTCAACGGTCCGATCCTGATAGTTTTCGATCAGCCAGCGTTTCAGGGCAAATCCCCCGTGATCATTGGCTATCGCGACTTTGAATCCCATGGCCTGTTATAGAAGATAAGGCCTTACGTAATCAAACCTTTTTTGCGCAGCACGTAATCGAGTTTTTTAAGCGCTGTGCGCCGCAAAACACCCTCGGATGCGTTGGCATCCCCTGAAATGGTGACTTCTGTGAGCGTCGCCGTATCCATGGCCGAAACACGCACATAGGCCCCGACCGGAATAAATTCCAGAATCACATTGCGGTTTTTCAGAGGTTCTTCAGACATCTGCGCTATGATAGAATCACAAACGAAAAGGACAAGATGAATATGGCTGATAGACCTGATTTTGATTGGAAAGACCCGTTATTTCTTGAAGAACTCCTCAGCGAAGAAGACCGGATGGTCCGCGATACGGCGCATGATTTTGCGCAAGGTGAGCTTTTACCCGGCATTGTTGAGGCCAACCGGCATGAACAATTTGATGCAGAAATTATGAAGGAGATGGGGAAGCTGGGGCTTCTTGGCGCAACTATTGATGGGTATGGCTGCCCGGGAGTCTCTCAAATTGCTTACGGTCTTATTGCCAAAGAAATGGAAGCGGTGGATAGCGGATACCGCTCTGCGCTATCGGTTCAATCATCCCTGGTCATGTATCCGATTTATGCGTTTGGGTCGGAAGAGCAAAAAGAAAAATTCCTTCCAAAACTGGGCTCTGGAGAGTTTATCGGATGTTTTGGATTAACAGAGCCGGATGGCGGATCTGACCCGTCAACGATGCGCACAAGGGTCAAAAAAGCCTCCGGCGGGGTCACCGTGTCGGGGGCCAAACAATGGATTACCAATTCCCCTATTGCAGATGTATTCGTCGTCTGGGCGCAGGATGAAGAGGATAAACTTGTCGGTCTGATTTTAGAAAAAGGTATGAAAGGCCTCGAAGCCCCGAAGATCGAGGGCAAGATGTCCTTACGCGCCTCTGTCACCGGCGGCATTATGATGGATGAGGTGTTTGTCCCGGACGAAAACATTCTCCCCGCTGCGGATAGCCTGAAAGCCCCGTTCATGTGTCTCAATTCAGCACGCTATGGAATCTGCTGGGGCGCGATGGGCGCTGCGCAGGCCTGTTTTGAACTGGCCCGCCAATATGTTCTGGACCGGAATGTCTATGGTAAGCCTCTGGCCGGGCATCAGCTTATTCAAAAGAAACTTGCCGACATGGAAACAGAGATCACGCTTGGCCTGACGGCAGCATTAAGGTTGGGACAACTCCGTGATGAAAACAGTGCCCCACCGGAAAGCATCTCGCTCCTAAAGCGTAATAATTGCGGTAAAGCGCTTGATATCGCGCGCCAGGCCCGCGACATGCTTGGCGGCAACGGCATTGCCGATGAATATCATGTGATCCGCCATATGATGAATCTGGAAGCTGTGAACACCTATGAAGGCACACACGACATTCACGCCCTCATCCTCGGCCGCGCGATTACAGGGATTCAGGCGTTGAGTTAAGAGAGTTTATCTAGACCCAATTTTGAAAAAACAGTCTGACGCGCTTTTTCCTGAACACAGCTGTTAAGCTGAGCGAAAAGCGATTTAATCTCAGGATCCTGATTAATCTCTTGGACTACGACGGCGAGAAATTCGGGGGTTAGGCCGGACTTTATTTCCTCCGGCAACAAACGCGCTATTCCATCGTCCAAAAGAGGCAAATCCAAAGCGGTATCAGGTAAAATCTTATGCAAAGCTTTCTCGAGGTCAGCTTTGGTTTTGTGGTCTCTTATTTCTGCTGGCAGCGGGGAATCATCTTCATAAGGAATACCTAATGATCTCATCGCTTCCTTAAACTCATTCAAGCATTTTCTACCAAAATTGGGAATTCTAAGAAGCTCAGCTCTGTTATAGGTTAGTGCATGCGCAACATATTGCAGATTATAATTATGTAATGCGCCTATCGCCCTTGCGGATATTTCCAGACTATTTATAGGTTTTAGCAAGGCGCTGATATTTAATGGTTTTGCATCTGATGACATGTCGTACTCGCTCTTTGTAATTATGCCAAAGATCGAAAAAGCATCCATGCGCCTTATGTCAACAAAAAAAATGGCTGTCAGAATGTATATGGTGAGTTAACGCCGTATTAGAGCAGGCTTATCTTCAGCCTGTGGGGCATCACCACTGCTTAACGCTCTGGCCTGTTCAAAAAGCGTTTTTGTAGGATCACTGATTTGTTTATGTTCTTCAAGATCACGGCAAAAAGAATTAATAGCTTCCGTCAATTTTTCTTCAACATCACTGTGCAAAGAATGCGTTTGAAAATGCCCGTCTTCCCTGCAAAAATGACGTTTGAAATAACCAAGCAGATAATCCTGCTCTTTTTGATTTAAATTCCCCAATTTCTCCGGACGGCCCAGATAATCAATCAGCCCTCTTACATTATGCCTTAAACATAACAGTCCGAGCCTGTCACAGACATGTTCAATATCCTGCGGCAAGGCGATTGCGCCGGAATAATCTCTGTTAAAAATCCCCATAATCGCCGGACTGTACGCCCGTCCCGCCGACGGTGCAAGCATTTCAGGGTGTTTGAATTATGTCTTCTTATTCGTCGTCGAGGGACGCAAGGCCCGTAAACTGGCTTTGGGCGGTCCAGAAACGCTCAAGGGCATTCATGGTTTTGATCAGACCTTTGAGGTCTTCATCTTCGATATCCGTATCGGCAAGCTTTTCTTCATGGCGTTTGAACATGCCGTCGAGAACACCGTAAAGCTCTTTGCCCTTTTCTGTGAGTTTCACACGAATGGAACGTTTGTCATGGACTGAACGGCTTTGTTCGATATAACCGTTCTCCGTCATTTTCTTGACGTTGTAAGACACGTTCGAGCCCAGATAATAGCCGCGTAGTGTGAGCTCTCCAACCGTCAGCTCATCATGGCCAATATTGTAGAGAATCATGCACTGGACGTTATTCACATCCTGAATGCCCTTGCGGTCGATCTCAACCTTCACCACATCCAGGAAATAGCGGTGCAGGCGTTCAATGATTTGAATGGTTTCAAAATACGGCGTCATCATGAGCAGATATCTTTCTGAAAGGAATTCAAAGACAACATACAAGAATACTGTGAAAATCTTAACGAACTCTTGCGGCTGCGTCCAGACCCGGCAATAGACCGCCTGTGCATACATTTTATATGGATCATAGGTTTTGGGGCTGGAAGGCTTTACATTTACCAGGTTGTTCCGTACGACTTTAAGATCAAATTGTTAAAGGATTTCAGACATGACAGCCAAAACAGATCTTCCGGAAAATCTTAAAATCGCTGAGGGCGGGTCTCACCTTGACCAGGTGAAAATGAAAGAGCTCACCAGCGACCGGTTCCCGCATGTACGGATGCGCCGTCTTCGCGGCAGTGATGCGCTGCGCGATCTGGTCCGTGAAAACCATGTGCGTAAAGAAGATCTGATTTACCCGATTTTTGTCGAAGAAAATGCTGATGAACCACAAGACATTTCCTCCCTGCCCGGCGTACGTCGCGAAACGGAAAAATCTTTAAGCACCACCGTAAAAGAAGCCGCCGCTGCGGGTGTAAAATCCATTATCCTGTTTGGGGTCTCTCATCATAAAGATCACACAGGCAGCGATTCGTTTGACCCGAACGGTCTGTTGGCCCGCATGATTGATATTTCCAAGCAAGCCGCACCGGACATCGCCGTCATTGCGGACGTGTGTTTTTGCGAATATACCGATCACGGCCATTGCGGCGTGATTAACGATCACGGCGATGTGGATAATGACCGCACGCTTGAAAATCTTGGGATGCAGGCGGTTGTTGCCGCTGAAGCAGGCGCAGATATCATTGCACCCTCTTCCATGATGGACGGTCAGGTCATGGGGATTCGCCATGCGCTGGATGTCACCGGCTTTTCACATATCCCGGTCATGGCTTATGCCGCCAAATTTGCCTCTGTTTATTACGGCCCGTTCCGGGATGCGGCCGGCTGTTCGCTCGGCCACATGGACCATGTGCGCAAAGACCGCAAAACCTATCAGATGGACCCGGCCAATGGCCGCGAAGCCTTGCGTGAAGCCGCCCTTGATGAAGCTGAAGGTGCGGATATATTGATGGTCAAGCCGGGCCTGCCTTATCTGGATGTGATTGCCTCCATCCGCCAACACAGCAAATTACCTTTAGCCGCTTATCAGGTCAGCGGCGAATTTGCGATGATGAAGTTTGCAGCGCAAGCCGGCGCGCTGAATTATGATGAGGCCCTCATGGAGAGTCTCATTGCCTTTAAGCGCGCAGGCACTGATATGATTCTCACCTATGGCAGCCTCGATGCCTGCCGGATTTTATCAGAAAACGGATGACGGATAACGGATATCAGCTCAACTCTTTTCAGCTTTCCGTTATCTGACATCTGATATCCGACATCTGCTTGTAATTTCCGCTCAATCAGGCACACTTAATGCACTGATGTGAATCTGTGTTTTCTGGAATTCCCATAATCAATTAAGTGCGCCTTAACCGCTTTATGCGACCCTTGTAAGACTCACATATACAAAGATTATTCGTGCCAAAAGGATTTTGACGCACCCATGAAAGTTATCGCACTCGTAATGGTTTTGGTCTGTACCTTCGGGGGACTTATTGTCATCTCCGGGGTCGATAAGGGCGTCAAACTGATTACAAATTCCATTCTCCCCGCCATGCCCGGAGAATTGATCATTATTATGGGCACGGCCTTTGCTGCGTTCTTTATCGCGAATACGAGCGAAACCATAAAGATGACGCTCAAATATTTTAACGCGCTGACGAAACCATCCGCCTATTCCAAGGACGACTATATTGAATTGCTATCCTGCCTCTTTATGATTTTCAAACTCGCGCGGACGAAAGGCTGGCTTGCACTTGAACCGCACATTGAAAACGCACATGAAAGTGAGCTGTTCAAACAATTTCCGTCTTTTCACAACAACCACCATGCCGAAGTCTTCCTGTGCGATTACTTGCGGATCATATCGCTTGGAAATGAAAACCCGCACCAGATTGAAGCCTTGATGGACGAAGAGATTACCAATATTGACCACCACGAAAACCATGCAGGGCATGCGATGCAGACCATGGCAGATGGAGCGCCGGCGCTCGGGATTGTGGCTGCCGTGCTCGGGATTATTAAGACCATGGCGGCGATTAACGAGCCGCCTGAAATCCTCGGGAAAATGATCGGGGGTGCGCTGGTGGGAACATTTCTTGGCGTGTGGATTGCGTATGGATTTTTAGGACCGATCGCCTCTGCTATGACGGCCAAGGCCGAAACCGAAGTCATGTATTACAAAGCTATCAAGGTTGGAATGATTGCCTTTTTGAATGGTGCCGCACCTCAAGTCGCAGTTGAATTTTCACGTAAATTCCTGCCGCATGATATTCAGCCAACCTTCCAGGAGCTTGAAGAAAAACTCAATGAGCTGCCTGCGCCGGGTTAACAGGTAAGGAGATAATTCGTGTCTGAAAAAGAAGACGAGTTACAACCGATTATTGTGAAGAAGATCATCCAGGGCGGTGGCCATCATGGTGGTGCCTGGAAAGTTGCCTATGCCGACTTTGTGACCGCGATGATGGCATTCTTCCTGCTGCTCTGGCTTTTAAATGTAACCACAGCCGAACAAAAAAACGGGATTGCAGATTATTTTGCGCCTAACCCGCGTATTGCCGAAAACAAATCGGGTGCCGGCGGTATTATGGGCGGTCTAACTGTTTCACCCGAAGGCCAGATGACCTCTGATGTTCAGCCCATGGCCCAACAACAAATTGCCGATCCTGCAATCCGTAAGCAGGATGGAGATACTGACCCGGATAAGCTGGAGGAAGAAGAGCTGCGCAAGGAGCTGCGTGAGCGTGAGAACGCCCGCTTTGAACAAGCCGCGCAGGAAATTAAAAATACCATTGAAAATACGCCTGATCTTCAAGAACTTGCCAAACAGATCATGGTAGACATTACTCCTGAAGGCTTGCGCATTCAGCTGATTGATGAAGACGGCAACCCCCTCTTCCCATCGGGCAGCGCCAATATGTTCGATAAAACGCGCGCCTTGCTGGATAAACTTGCACAGGTCATCCTGTCCACCCCGAATGAAATCTCCATTCGCGGCCATACAGACGGCGTTCCTTATGGGCCAGGTGCAACGTACACAAACTGGGAACTCTCCGGGGATCGAGCAAACGCTTCAAGGCGCGTTCTCAAACAATCCGGCGTGCCTGAATCGCGCCTGAATAACGTTGTCGGTAAGGCAGACAAAGACCATCTCTTCGAAAACCCGGAAGACCCGCGCAACCGCCGGATTTCCATTATCCTTCTGCGTGAAGAACTCGTCGTGCAGGAAGGCGCCAATAAATCAACCGAAGCGGTTAACAAGATGAGCGAAGAGAAGAAAAAGCTCTATCAACGCTCCGAAGGCGCAGTCGAGTTTCCTTAAAAAACGTCTTTATTTTTCATAACTTTTGTATTAAATGGCTTTATGGCCATAGAACCAACACTCATTACAGATGACGCAGTAATTTGCGGTTATTTCGGTGACCGCCCTGCTCAACATATCTACATATCACCAGATAAAAAGGATCGAAGATATATTGAGAGGGCAAATGAATATAGAGCATACAAGTTCGGTCTTTTAGCAAAAGGGTTTTTAGCAGAAAGTTTTGCGGTTGCCTCCAATAACTGTCCCTCTTGTAATTTATGCGTTCCTTTAAGAATGAACATTGCTGAGTTTGCCCCTTCAAACAGCCAAAAGAAGCTTACAAAATCTACAGAGAGGCTAACAGAATCGATTGTAACAAAGCCGGTATCTGTTCCCGTCTTATATGAACTTTTCAAAAAATACCTCAATAAAAGACATCCCCTCTCTCCCATGCATGATTTCACTGAAGACAGTTTTAACGGGTTGCTATACTCCAAAAATGTTATGATCCTTCTTGTAAAAGGTGATGACCTTATTGGCTATGCACTCATTGACAGGCATGAAAACAGCGCAAGCCTAGAGCATATTTTCTATGATCCGGAATTTAAGAAAAAAAATCTCAGTCTCGGAAAATATCTTTGGTTGAAATCAATCGAGTGGGCACGCAATGAAGATATCGAGTATTTGTATTTAGGGCCTTACAACGCCAGCCCCAAACTCTCTTACAAAGCCGGCTTTTCAGGCTTGGAGGTTTTCGCAGATGATATCTGGCAAAAACTTAATAAGGATCGCAGCTATGAAGGCCCTAACTGGCAGGCGATGGTGGAAGCCGAAGGCTTCAATCTTCACCCTTAAAACTTATTACTCTTCGGAAAACCGTTCGGCGGGAGACGTCCGGCCTGCGCGCGTTCGCCGACCCAGGGGTTAAGGTCCTCGACGAAAGTTTCGCCGGAGCCGTATTTGTAAGACAAGCCTTCATCCCAACTAAAGGTCTTGAGATCAGAAAGCCCGCCATCTTTATATTTTTGCAAGATCACGCCGCGGCCTTTTGACATTTCCGGCAAATCAGCCAGCGCAAAAACGAGCATCTTGCGGTTACGGCCGATCACAGCGATATGATCATGCCCCTCTTCCAGTCTACGGCAAAGCTTGGCTTCAACCTTGCCAGAAACATTGAGAATCTGTTTTCCATTTTTAGTCTGTGCCAGCACGTCTTCCATCTTCACAATAAAGCCGCGCCCGTCATCGGCGGCAACAATCATACGCGCAGCAGGATCGAAAACTTCAACATCAACAATATCGGCATCATTTGGCAGATCAACCATCAACCGGATCGGCTCCCCAAAACCGCGCCCCGGCGGCAACTTATCGCCCGCCAGCGTATAGAACCGTCCGTTCGATCCAAAGACCAAAACCTTGTCTGTCGTCTGTGCCTCAATGACAAACGCCCCGCGATCCCCGTCTTTATATTTAATATCTTTGGGATTATGACCGTGGCCTTTCATGGCCTTGATCCAGCCCTTCTTGGACACAATCACCGTGATCGGTTCTTTTTCGATCATCGCTTCGGCAAGCTCTTCGACATCAACAAGTGTCACTGCCTTGCCAATTTTCGTCCGGCGCTTGCCCAGCTCTGTTTTTTGGCTGAACATATCTTGAAGCGTAGAGATTTGTTTTTTAATCCGGGTCCATTGACGTGCCTCGGATTTAATCAGCTTTTCCAGATCGTCGCGCTCTTTGGACAGCGCATCATGCTCTGACTTCAGCTCAATTTCCTGAAGCTTGTTCAAGGCCCGCAGGCGCATATTCAAAATCGCCTCAGCCTGCACCTCGGTCAGCTTGAAAGCTTTAATCAATTCTTCTTTCGGCTTGTCTTTCGTGCGGATAATTTTAATGACCTTATCAACATTCAGATAAACGGTCAGGAACCCTTCAAGAACTTCCAAACGGTGAAGTACTTTTTCAAGCCGGTGCCGGGATCGGCGAACAAGCACCACCTGCTGATGGTCCAGCCAGCTTTGAAGAACTTCTTTGAGCGACATCACGCGCGGGGTGACCCCCATCTCCAGCACGTTCATATTCATGTTAAAGCGGGTTTCAAGATCACAATTTCTGAACAAAGCTTCCATCAAAAGCTCCGGCTCAACATTCCTTGAGCGCGGCACAAGAACAAGCCTTATATCCTCTGCACTTTCATCGCGCACATCATCGAGCAGCGGCACTTTTTTGGTGTTAATCAGCTCAGCGATTTTTTCGATCAGTTTGGATTTTTGAACCTGGTAAGGAATCTCTGTGACGACGATTTGATACCCGCCGCCTTTCAAATCTTCCTTATCCCATTTGGCGCGCAGGCGGAACGCCCCACGCCCGGTTTTATAGGCCTCAACAATTTCTTTCTTATCAGAAACAAGAATTCCACCCGTCGGGAAATCAGGCCCCGGCACATATTTCGCGAGCTGTTTTTCCGTGAGATCATCTTCGAGCATGGCCAGCATCGCCTCACACAGCTCAGCCACATTGAAAGGCGGGATATTGGTAGCCATCCCGACCGCGATCCCGCTGGACCCGTTTGCTAAAAGATTCGGAAAAGCGCCCGGCAGGACGACAGGTTCGTCTTCAGACCCGTCATAAGTCGGGCGAAAATCCACCGCGTTTTCATTGATCCCTTCAAGAAGAAGCTGCGCAACGCTTGTCAGCCGCGCTTCGGTATAGCGCATCGCGGCAGCATTATCGCCGTCAATATTCCCGAAATTCCCCTGCCCGTCGATCAGCGGGTAACGCACGGCAAAATCCTGCGCAAGCCGCACCAGCGCGTCATAGACAGAAGAATCGCCATGCGGGTGATATTTACCGATCACATCCCCGACCACACGGGCCGATTTTTTCGGCGGTTTATCCGGGTTCAGTGAAAGCTGATACATCGCATACAGCAGACGCCGGTGCACTGGCTTCATCCCGTCGCGCACATCAGGCAGCGAGCGCGACATAATCGTCGACAGCGCATAGGACAAATAGCGCTCGCTCAAAAGCTCATTGATAGAGCTATCGATGATCTGCGGTTCAAATTCCGGTGCTTTGCGTTTACCCATAGACGTTTATTTAACGTCAAGATAACAAGGCCGCAAGAAATAATAGAATATTTAAAAGCTTAGCTTGTTAGCATGTAGAGTAGCCGTATGCGTTTGCGCGAGATGCGGGGAAGAATCTGGCTGTTCTTCAATAGATCGGGCATTTTCTCTTGCAATATCTGTTTTTGTCGGTGGCCCCCCTATGAGTTCTGCCTTAACGTCCGGCCAATAATCCCCACTTCTGATTTCTTCATAATATTCCTCATATTCATTATAACTTGCATCTAATGCTGCTTCAGCCTGTAATTTACCTTCCGGCGTAAATGAACCGGGTATTAAACTTGCCCTGTAGTTTTCTTCTGCGTGTGTAACATTATTGTATAGTTGCGCCAGTGCCTGCACTTCGGGAGAAGAATGCTCACCAACATTTTGAAGGCTATCCAGAACTTGTTCAAATTCAGTTTGCTCCATCGATTTGGGCTCATTGTTGCTCAGTATATCAGTAACAGAGGAAGGCTTAAGACGGTCACGCAATTCTTCAGGCCAACGTCCTTCATCCGCCAACTTCGCATAAGCAGCCTGCACAGGCACCTCACCCCCGAAAGCTGTCGGGTCAGCCGTGCCCTGCACCACATGCGCAGCATAAATACCATCTAAAGCTATAAGCTCGCCGGTCGTAATCTCCCCATTTAAATGGGCAGCGTGAGCCTCTTTCCCAAGGCCGAATGCCTCAACACCTGCCACAGCTCCACCAACAAGCGGAAGCGCCCGTCCGCCTATCTTTAAAGCATCCCCTAAACGATCAAATCCTGTCTTCAACGCAGAGTCAGCTTGTGGATGTACACCATCAAGGGCCTCTACGGATAGATGCGGATTTTTTAATTCTGGAATTGAAGGCCTTGCACCGTGCATATGCTCTATATGGCTGAATAAAGCATCTTCAAAAGCATCCAGCTTCGTAACCAGCTCACTGTCATCTCCGGCAATTCTAAGAAAGTTTTGCTTATGTCTGATCCATGATTCTCGACCGCCAAAATAATCTTCGTTTAACCCACCGTCAGAAATAATATTCCGGGTGGCTAGGCCAAGGCCGTTTCTCAAGTCAAAGCCATGATTTTGTGTATATGTAACTTGCCGTGTACTTAAATCCGTTTTGTTATAGTCCTCGCCTAACAAATGCGCCGCTAAATCATTAAATCTTTCAATTAGAACATCATTCCCGGTATGTTGAATTTTGCCTGCTGCGTGCCCTAACTCTTCTGAGGCATAACCGCCTTTTGCGATAAGTGCTTGCGGATTATTTCCAGCTACATTTTGACTGACTTCCTGGGTTGAAGCTGCAGGCCTTTCAGTGCTTACTGTTTCTTGCCTGTCAGAAGCAGCAGAGTTTTCAACAGTGCCAGCTCTTTGTCTTTCCAGAGCTGCCCGTGCCTCAGGAATGTCTCCTCTCACACGCACAATTTTCGCCGGCGGCAAATCATCAGCATCAAAAAATACAATAATTGAATTATCATGCCAAACACCGCCTATTCCATGTTTGGCTAACGTTTGTGCACCAAATTTTCCGTCAGGTCTAATGGCAGTTTGGCCCTTCCAAAGCGCTTGATACGCCTCTGCACCAGTGGATTGCGGACTTAAATTTTTTGAAATGCCTGCTGCTGTCTCATGATCTTCTACTTCGGCAATTGCTTGTAAAATTCTATCATATTTTTCCTGACCGATTGCTTCATTGTGAACAAGCACTTTATCATCAATAAAGTTTTCATCTATATCATAACTGTACAAAACACCGTCTGTCTCTGTACCTCCATATTCCGCCGACACATTGATACTAGTCCCGGTGTTAAAGCCCCATCCCCATTCGGACTTGCCCAAGCCTTGTCCAAAAAACTCAGGGTCAGGTTTTTCAAAATAGACTGAAGAGCCGTGATAAACAGTTATTTCAGACATGAATTATGATCCCGCAAAAAAATATTTTCAATAATACATTGCAATACTTAAATTTAATTTAAGATATTGTTTTAAAAGAAATTAACCATAAATGTTCCACGTGGAACATTTCAGGAACATGCCTCTGTTTCAAGGGTTTTTTCAAATCTATCCTGAAAGCGCAGGCGGGCTTCGGGAACACCTTGCGTGTGATGATTGAATGCCCAGTGTTCGAGGAAATAGCCAGTGAGGGTGAGGCCGGTCAGGATATCCTCCTTCTCCCCGCCGGATGGAGCGGGCCGCAGGAACAAAGGCAGTTCCAGAAGTTTTTCTTTATAGGGTGCAGCTTCTGCTGCACTCACCGCATGGCCTGATTTCGGGGAGACATGTGTTAAGGTCGCAGGGTCTCCGCCGCCGGCACATTTGGTCAGCTCAAGCGCAAATCCAAGCTCTTTGAGAAAAGCGATTTCCCACATCACATAGGCAGGCCCCCAGTGCTCGCTTTTCATGGTCTCAATCAGCGCCTGCAACCCATAAAACAGGCCGGGATGGGCTTCACGCTCCGGCAGGCCCGAATCGCACAGCGCACAGGCTGACATCAGAGCAGAGAGTTTCAGCGGATCGAGCAGAATATCCGGGGCAAGCCCCTGCTCTTCTTCCAACTTATAAGTGCCCATATTTTCAGAGACACGCGAGGACCATTCAGCGCTCACAAGCGTTCCTGCCTGAAGCAGGGCACGCTTGCCCGAAGATTGCCCGCCATGCACATACCCGACATGCCGACCGTACTGTTGGGTAAGCAGCGCGGCGATAACCCCGTTTTCCCCATGGGTGCGTGCGCTAAGGACGATTCCTTGATCCTGCCAGTGTTCCATGTCAGATAGTGTATACGAGGTTTCAAAAAATGGAAAAAGTCGGATTGGCAGGCTGCGGCGCGCTTGGATCTATCATCGCCAAAGCTCTGATAGACGGGATAGACGGGTATAAGTTGATCGGCATTGCAGATTTAGACAAACCGTCTTTTGACGTGCCTGTTATGTCGTTTGAAGAATTGGCCACAGAGTGCGATATCATTATCGAAGCACTTCCGCCTGCAGCAGTTCCCGAATTAGCAAAAGAGGTTTTACAACAAAATAAAACACTTATTTTGCTTTCTGCATGTGCTCTCTTAATTCATCCGGAGATTTTAGAGATGCAAAAAGCGTCCACCGGACGCATCCGCGTACCGTCCGGCGCGCTTGCGGGTCTTGATGCTGTATCGGCCCTTGGATGCGCCGACATAAAAGGTGCAAAAATTGCGACCACCAAGCCCCCTGCGGGATTGAAAGCGGCTCCGTTCGTGACCCTTAACAATATTGACCTGGATCATTTAAGCGAAAAGAAACGCATTTTTGAAGGCACGGCTCTGGACGCGGCCAAAGCCTTTCCAGCCAATGTGAATGTCGCGGCCACGTTAAGTCTGGCCGGTATCGGACCGGAAAGGACGCGAGTCGAAGTCTGGGCAGACCCGCACGCAGCAGACAATACGCATGAAATCACCGTCACCGGGCCGGAGAGCACAATTACTTCAAAAATCGAGAACGTCCCTGATCCATCCAACCCGAAAAGCTCCATGCAGGCAGCCTATTCCGTAATCTCACTTTTAAAACGCCGCACAGCAGCGATTGCGTTAGGATAAGAGTATGATTCCTCTAAAACCTTTTTACATGATCCGCCATGGCGAGAGTGAGGCGAATTTACAGGGCATCTATAGCGGGCAGATGGATACGCCACTGACACAAAAGGGTCGCGATCAAGCTGCCGCCGCAGAGAAAATTTTAACCGCTCTGGGCAATCTACCGGATATTGTAATTCATTCCGACCTTTCAAGGGCGCGGGATACGGCACATATCCTCAATCAAAATCTCGGTCTTGAGATGATTGAAATCGCCGATTTGGGAGAGCATCATTTTGGTGCATGGCAGGGGCAGAATGCACATGAACGTAATCCTATCTGGGATGGCGTCAATCCGCCAGACGGAGAAACGATTATTGACTTTAACGCCCGTGTTGCGCGTGGGTTTACGACGGCGCTGTCTCATTCGGCGCAGCGTCCGCTGATTGTCTGTCACGGCGGGATATTTCGCGGTTTTTGCGCGAATTACGATGCGGTTCTTCACGGTGTGAAGAATTGCGAGCTTTACGCATTCACACCTCGTGCAGAGCAAAGTTTTCCCTGGCTTATCCATAGGCATCACGACGACGGCACAGAAGAAATCGCGCTGAAAACCTGAATCGCCTGCGCGGTTTCAGGCACGTCATGCACCCGGAAAATCTGAACGCCTCTTTGGTATGCCCAGAGGGCTGCCGCCAGAGAGCCCGGCAACCGGTCCTCGGCAGGTGTACCCGGGATGAGTTTTTCAATGAAGCTTTTTCGCGACGCGCCGAGCATCACAGGACAATTTAAAGAATGAAATTTATCAATTTGAGTCAAAAGCTTCAGATTATGTTCTAAAGTTTTACCAAAACCTATGCCTGGGTCTAAAATGATTTGTGCTTGATCCAAACCTGCATCGACACAGACATCACGCCGTTCTTTCAGATACGCATAAACCTCCTGCACAACATCGTCATACTTTGGGTCTTTTTGCATGGTGCCCGGTTCGCCCTTCATATGCATCAGGCACACAGGCACTTTATGATCTGAAACGATTTTCAAGGCATCGGGGTCATATGTCAGCGCTGTGATATCGTTAATCATGCCTGCGCCTGTTTCCAGTGCAGCCTGCATCGTTGATGCATTGCGCGTATCAATAGAAATGCGAGTCTCCGGAAATTGTTCTGATACAGCTTCTATAACAGGAATGACACGTTCTTGCTCTTCTTTTGCGGTCACAGGCTTTGCGCCCGGACGCGCTGATTCTCCTCCAATATCGAGAATCCGTGCACCATTTTGAACCATAGTGCCGGCGCGTTTTAAAACCGTTTGCACCGTATCATTTTGCCCGCCATCGTAAAAACTATCGGGCGTAATGTTTAAAATACCCATAAGGATTGGGCCGTGCATGAAGTCAAGCTGCATCACGGCCCTCAATCTTTTCAGCTTTTTGATCCTTAGGCAGTGCGGCAACCAGATCAGCCAGAGATTTTGCGCTCACAGGGTGCATCCAGTCCGGCGCTATTTCCTGCAATGGCAGCAAAACAAAGGCCCGGCCCTGCATGCGCGGATGCGGGATAATTAACTCTTCGGACTTTGAAGGGTCGCCCAGCACCTGGTTGTCATAGGCAATCACATCAAGATCAATGGATTTCGCTGCGTTTTTGAACGTCCGCACACGGCCAAATTGTTGTTCGATCGCCAACAAAGATTCTAACAGGGCCTGCGGTGGCAAATCTGTTTCCACCTGCAGAACAGCATTTACATAGTCGGGTTGTTTGTCCGGCACATCCACGGGAGAGGTTCGCCAGAGAGAAGAGCGTTTTAAGACTGTCAGCCCTGCCTCGTCCATGGCTTTTAAGGCCGCAAGAAACGTGTCCTGCGGCGCACCAGCTTTGCCGGGCAGATTAGCCCCGAATGCAATCAATATCATGGGAAAGGGTTATAGCGGCGTGGCGCGCAAATTACCAGCTACGGACGTTACCTGTGTCCATATGGACGAAATTACTGCGGCGGTAATAGCCGACGCCTCCGGCTTTGAGGCTCTTGGCAATATCCCGCACGTGGCGCATGGAATGACCGGGCAGGCGTACATCCACAGCCTGACCTGTCATGTGCAGGGAGTTTCTGGCAACGCCGCCGGATTTTGCCCGCAACATCGCATTTGTTTTCGGACAGCGGTAACCGGAAAGAATTTCAAACGGCGCTGAGCTCCCCGTTGCTTTATGGACCGAGTACATAATATCGATCACGCGCGGGTCAATCGGAAAGATTTCATCCGAGCGATGATCGCGCATCACGAAATTAATTTTATCGAATGCATCCGGGATATATTTATCGCCTACACGATAGGCGCCTGAAAAAACATCGCCTGTATGCTGGTTTTTAAAGCTGATAATACGCTGGCCGTATGTCTCCGGCTTGGCAGGTTTGCGCTCTGGAATAACCATGGCAAAAGCCGGATTGGTCAGCGCTGCACCAGCAAGCCCGGCCCCGATAGACAAAAAAGAACGACGATCAATGATGTGTGTCATAGTTTAAAAATATTGTTTGTAATGATGAATAAAACTAGGTCTAACCGTTAAAATTAAGAGCCGTTTATACAGAAAAGAAATTCTGTGTCAAAGACCATTATACGCCACTATTTTATATAATCAAAGCACTTCGTAAAACTGCCTGAAATAGCTCAATAAATCGTTAAATTTCATCCGCCTTAGGAATGTGGATAGAATTGCGGGCTTTGAGCGCCTGGATCAGCTTTTTATCCCGCCCATAGACATCCGCCCCGAAAATAAGGCGCCCGCGCTCATCCAGCCAGACAGTCTGGTACAGAATATAGACGGGCACAGGCTCCGGCGTTGCAATATCGCGCATACGTCCGCGGTCAAAGACGGCCTGCATGCTCTCTTCATTCCAGCTTTGCTTGCCGTCCATCAGGAACATCGCAAGCTTTTCAGGTTCGGCAACACGAATACAGCCGGAACTTAAGGTCCGGTTCACCCGGCTGAAGAGCTTTTTATTATTCGTATCATGCAAATAGATATTATAGGGATTGGCCATCAGGATACGTACGCGCCCGAGCGGATTAGCCCGCCCCGGTGCCTGCACCATGCGGATTCCATCCATTTCCTCAAAGCTGATTTCCTGCCAGTCAATCGTTTCCGGGTCGATGGTTTGTGCTTCACGCCCCCGCCCCTCAATCATTTCAATACCGCGCTTGGTCAGATAATGCGGGTCTTCCTGCAATCTCGGCAGATAATCTTCGCGTTTGATGGTCCGGGGCACGGTCCAGTTCGGATTAAACCGAATGCCTGTAATTTCCGTGCGAAAGGCAATCGTTTCCCGGTCTTTGGTGCCGACAATGACCGGCATATCCAGCTTCGTGCGCCCACGCTCTACCGCCCAAAGCCGCGCAGAGGGCACATTCACAAGCACATATTTCTCCGGCTTTTCCTGTTCCACCCACCGCATGCGTTCCAGATTAGCCAGGATCTGATAGATTTTATCCTGCCGGGTCATATTCATGATCTGAGCCGTTTGCGGACCGATTATGCCATCCGGGTGCAGCCCGTGCCTGCGCTGAAAGGCAAGCACTGCCTCCAAAAGAGGCTCATCATACACATATTCGCCATTGACCGCCTGCGCCGGATCAAGACCAAGGCGCAGCCTGACATCTCTCACCGCCCGGTGCGAATTACCCGGGCGCAGCGCGCCTCTGAACAGGCGGACTTTCTGAACTTCTTCTTCAGGTGCCGTTAGCAAGTTCACGAGCTCATCCTGCAATTCTTCATAGAGCTCGCCTTGCGGGGCCAGACGACGCAGCGCCCGTGCCCCGTTTCTGGTTTCTGCGACATAATTCAGGATATCCACGCCCAGCATCGGCTGCTGCCAATATTTTGATTTCTGGGCAATCCGGCCCGGATCAATGCGCATGCCCGTCAGGTCCCGGCCATAGCGAATGGCCGCATCGCTCATCGCCAGCTCAAGTTCAAAACGGGTCATTTTGGGGTCAGCTTTATAAAGCTCCCAAAGTTTACTTATATGATAATTTTCAGGGTTTAAGCCGTGCTTCCAGCTTTTTTCCATGAGCTTTATGACATCATCCACATCCGATTTGATCCGCGTTGATCCGCGCAGCCAGAGCGGCTCGTAATTGCGGGCTTCATAAAAAGCACGCATGCCCGGCGCATCAAAAAATCTTAAGCCCGGAATACGCCCTTTTTTGAGCGCGCCTGCGATCCCCGTTTCCGTCAAAAGAGACGCCGATTCAACAGAACCTGCGGCGGGCGTAATTTCGTTTAAAAATTCCTGCAAAAACCCGATATCGGATGCTTGCGCTTTGGATATGGCAGGACTATGCACCAGCCCAAAGGGCAGCAAAAAGCCGATCATTAAGGCCGCGGCGAGAAAACCGGTGACATAAACAAGACGTTTGCGAGACATCGTAAAAAACCTGTCAGGTAAGATGAGGAATCCTGCCTGATCAGAATTACAAAAAAGACGGGATTTTAAAAGAAAGAAAATCCCTCTCCCTTCAGGGAGAGGGTTGCACAATCTTAACGAAGCCGTGAGGTTGAGTTTAGATGAAGCTGGGTGAGGGTGTTTAATATGAGTTTCAAAGGAAAGATTCTAACCCCTCACCCACTCGGCTATATCGCGGCAAAGCCGCGAAGCCTCGTTGCCCTCTCCCTATGGGAGAGGTTTTTTAAAGGTCCGCGAAGGTATGTTTTTCGTCTTTGCCGCCCGGGTGTGTGACCGCGCCTGTGCGGGCAGGCCCTGCAAGCTGGGCAAACTTCCAGATGGACCCGGATGTATAAAGTGTTTCGCGCGGCTTCCAGTCTTTGCGGCGCGCCTCCAGCTCTTCACCGGATAGCTGAACCTCAAGGGTCCCGGCATCGGCATCCATCTTGATGATATCGCCATCTTTCAAAAGCCCGATTGGCCCGCCAACGGCTGCCTCCGGCCCGACATGACCGATACAAAAACCGCGGGTCCCGCCACTAAAACGACCATCAGTGATAAGGGCCACTTTGCCGCCCATACCCTGCCCGTAAATCGCGCCCGTGGTCGCCAGCATTTCGCGCATGCCCGGCCCGCCTTTCGGCCCTTCATAGCGCACAATGAGGACGTCACCTTCTTCATATTTCTGATCCAAAACAGCCTGAAGACATTCTTCTTCAGAATCAAAACAGCGCGCAGGCCCCTCAAAGACTTTGCTCTCCAGCCCGGCCACTTTCACAATCGCCCCTTCCGGTGCGAGGTTTCCTTTCAAACCGACCACGCCCCCTGTCTTGGAGATCGGGTTATTGATTGAATAAATTACATCCTGGTCGTCCCGGCGGATCGCATCCGCGCAGTTTTCGGCGATGGTCTTTCCCGTCACGGTCATGCAATCGCCATGAATGTATCCGCCATCAAGAAGCTCTTTAATCACGACCTGCACGCCGCCTGCTTCGAACATGTCTTTAGCGACATATTTCCCGCCGGGTTTGAGATCGGCAATGAGCGGCGTTTTCTTGAAAATCTCGGCGACATCAAAGAGATCAAAATCAATCCCCGCCTCATGCGCCATGGCCGGCAAATGCAGAGCCGCATTCGTGGATCCGCCCGTGGCAGAAACAATCGCAGCTGCATTTTCAAACGCCTTGCGATCACAAATATCCCGCGGGCGGAGCTGCTTTTCAATCAGCTTCATCACCGCCTGACCAGAGGCGATGGCATATTCATCACGCGTTTCATACGGTGCGGGCGCACCTGCAGAACCCGGCAATGCCAAACCGATTGCTTCAGAGACACAAGCCATTGTATTGGCTGTAAACTGACCGCCGCAGGCTCCTGCTGACGGGCAAGCATTGCATTCCATTTCTTTCAGGTCTTCATCAGAGAATTCGCCCGTCGCGTGTTTACCAACCCCTTCAAACACATCAATGATGGTCACATCTTCGCCGCGGAATTTGCCGGGCAGGATCGATCCGCCATACATAAATACGCTCGGCACATTGAGCCGCAGCATCGACATCATCATGCCCGGCAGGGATTTATCACACCCCGCAAGCCCCACCAGCGCATCATAGCAATGTCCGCGCATCGTGAGCTCGACCGTATCAGCAATCGCATCGCGGGACGGCAGCGAAGAACGCATCCCTTCATGACCCATCGCAATGCCGTCTGTCACAGTGATGGTTGTAAATTCGCGCGGCGTACCGGAGGCTTCTTTCACACCAACCTTCACGGCTTGTGCCTGGCGGGACAGCGCAATATTACACGGAGCCGCCTCGTTCCAGCAGGTGGCCACGCCGACCAAAGGTTGGGCCATTTCCTCTTCGGTGATCCCCATCGCATAGAGCATCGCCCGGTGCGGTGCAGATTTCGGGCCCACCGTCACATGCCGGCTCGGCAATTTTGATTTGTCCCAGGATTTTGATGTCATGGCTATCCCTCGTGTTTTTTTATTGCTTAAAGCACAAAAGACGCAAAGTCACGGGGAGATTTAATATTTAAAAAAGCTGAATATATTATATCTCAAGCGCATCCGGATCATAATGAGTTTTTTGATATCGGGCAGCACATAAGACTTCAGCGAGTGGCGTACCAAATGCCAGTTTTGGCCCTGAATGCACACACATCTTTCTAACTTCTAATAAGATTTCATCAGGAAGCTCAAGAGCCGTACCAAAATAACGATTAGCATTTTCAAAACCAATTCGGCATTGTAAAAACTTTGTAACCCTCGCTGCACCAGTATCTCCCTTTTGTGCAGCAAGCTCACCCAAAGTTATAGAAGAAGCTTGCTCTCGACATGTGTCAAAATCAGGATAGTTATCAATCGTTTCGGCATTGGCTGTACTTGCAAAGACCAACATTGCTCCTGCCGTAAGACTGGTTCTTATAACTTTCATTGCATATGTCCTAACTGAAAAATATACAATATTTTATGTCAAAATAATGCGTGCTATGTCAATAAAAAATCAGACGGATTTCGCTTTTTCGATGGCTTGGCGGAATTTGACGGGCTCAGCGATTGGCGGAAGCACAACCTCGCCAACACCCATGCCTCGGACCATGACGCGGCCGTAATTGAAAATCCGGCCGAGAATGCCCTGAAGAACATTGACCCCTTCAATCCGGTCGATGCTCATCTCGCCGACATAGCGCGCAACAAGACCGCGCTTATAGACCAGGCGTTTATTGGTAATCGCAATTTCAGTCGTCGCTTTAACGATCATCATCTGGACGAATTTCAAAATCCCCATCAGGATCACAAAGAAAGTTAAAATCTTGATGCCCGGATGTAATGTCTGGATTTTCTGGAGCGTGCTGAGTTCCTGAAAGACGGGGTTGCCGAACATTACCGGCTCCATCTTGATCGCAAAAACCAAAATCAAAATCCCGAAAATGACCCCGAAAACAATATTTGAATAAGCCGAGACCGTATACATCCAGTGAAATTCCCCGGCATGGACCAGCTCTTCATCCTGGGTCAGCGATTGCTGAATATATTGAAGCGAATGCATTTCTATTCATCTCCGAACGAAATATTAAGCGCCCGCGCAGTATGAACCATATCGCCGTCCACGTCCACGGCCCGGCTTTTGCCTGCCACCTCGCGCACATCAACATCGACAATATCGCCATCTCGCATTGCCACCATGCGCCCTGTTTTCTTTTGCAAAATAAGCTCGACCGCCTTTTGTCCGTATTGCTTGGCCAGGATCATATCCTGCGCCGTCGGCGCACAGCCCCGCAGCGTATGGCCGGGGCTCTGCACCCGGATTTCAGCCTTTAAAACTTCGCCCAGCTTGGCTTTCAGATATTCACCGATCCCGCCATAGACCACCTTGCCGCTGGCGCTTTTACGCTGGACCTTGTTGCCGTTCAGGTCTTTTACCGCCTCGGAGACAACGATCTGTGCATAATTGCGCCCGCTTTCCTTGATGGATTGGTATTTCTTCACAATCGCATCCAGGTTATAGGGAATTTCGGGGATCAGGATGATATCGGCAGATGCTGCCAGGCCGGAATGGAGCGCCAGATGCCCCGCATCCCGGCCCATAATCTCCGTGATCATCACCACGTCATGGGTTTGTGCCGTTGCATGTAGATTATTCAGAAAATTATTGGCCGTGCTGACGGCTGAATAAAACCCGACCGCAAGCTCCGTCTCATCCACATCATTATCAATTGTTTTAGGAATCCAGATCAGGTTCACCCCGCCTTTTTCGGTGATGTTATGAAGGATTTCCAGGCTGCCGTCCCCGCCAATGCCGATCAGCGTATCAATGCCAAGCTTTTTGATATTGCGGATAATCTCATCCGAGCGGTCGTCAAAAGCGCCCTTCCCGTCTGGGTACTGGAACGGATTGCCCTTATTGGTTGTCCCTAAAAAGGTGCTGGGCTTATGCATGAGATCATGTGTGAATTTCTCGGCATTCAGGCTTATATAGTCCGGCTCATCGCCCATCAGGCCAACAGAGCCCCGCCGAATCCCCAGCGTTTCAATGCCGTTCTGGGCCGCGGCAATGGTGACCGCGCCAACAGCCGCATTGAGGCCTGCACAATCTCCGCCGCTGGTTAAAATCCCGATTTTCATATGGCACGGCCCCTGTTAGATCGTTGGAATAACATGAAAAAATCTTTCCTCTTCTAACCCAGCCCTCTTCAAAAGCCAAGGGGCAAAACGCGTTTTTGTTCCCAAAACCCTAATTTTGTGATAGTCTTTTAAATTCAATGATATTAAGCGGTTTTCTCATACACTAATGGAAGATATTTCAGACCTTGAAGAAGAGCTCGCCGCGCTGGAGGCAGAGCACAGAGATCTCGATGATATTATCGACCGGCTCATTGCCACGCCGCCGGTGGATTTTTTACAGGTCCAGCGGATGAAAAAGCGTAAACTCATCCTCAAAGATCAGATCGAAAAAGTCCGCTCCCAGATCATTCCGGACATTATTGCGTAAACTTCTCTTGATTTTAGCCTGTGGATAAGTCATGGTCTTTTCCATGACTCACAGCGATAAAGACCCCCAGATCGGGATCATTATGGGCTCCCAGTCAGATTGGGAAACAATGAGTAAAGCTCATAAGATATTCCATGATCTTAATATTCCACATGAAGTCAAAATCGTGTCAGCGCACCGCACACCGGAGCGCATGTTTGACTATGCGCGGGCAGCTAAAGACCGGGGGATAAAAGTGATTATTGCCGGCGCTGGTGGCGCGGCCCACCTGCCGGGGATGGTTGCTTCTTTAACGCCGCTGCCCGTGCTTGGCGTGCCAATTAAAAGTAAAGCGCTTAAAGGCATGGATAGCCTGCTCTCCATCGCTCAAATGCCTGGTGGTATTCCGGTTGGCACATTGGCGATAGGCGAAGCCGGGGCGAAAAACGCCGCACTGCTTGCAGCTGCGATTCTAGGAACCTCAGATGAAGCTATAATGACCCGTTTAGAAGGTCTGCGCGCCGATCAAACCGCGCAAGTTGCTGAAGTTCCGAAAGATTAGATCCATATTCTTTCCAAATAAAAAGTTTTAACATTTTAAGAAAATTTTTCTAACACACCTCTATCCGGGCATTTTCTTTATTTAAAAAACCTTCTATAACTCTTTGCTATGAAAATGGAATCTAAAGTTCTTGGAATTCTCGGCGGAGGCCAATTAGGGCGAATGTCAGCCCTTGCAGCGGCGCGTTTAGGGATCACTGTGCATATTTTTTGTCCCGAATCGGGATGCCCAGCCAGCCTTGTCACACCGCATTTTATCTGCGCGGATTATACGGACAAAGACGCCCTCAAAGCCTTTGCTGATCAAGTTGATGTAATCTCTTATGAATTTGAAAATATCCCTCTTGAAACTGTTGAATTTTTACAGGATTTAAAGCCGGTCTATCCAGGCACAAAACTGCTTGAAGCCTCTCAAGATCGGATCAAGGAAAAGACCTTTTTAAACGAGATCGGAATTCCAACGACTCGGTGGGCACCATGTGAAAACCCGAGAGATATATCCACAACCCTGGAACAGTGGCAGACCTCAGAATGCATAGTTAAAACGGCGCGTTTCGGTTATGATGGAAAAGGTCAAATAAAACTGAGAGATATAGATAATATCCCAGAAAAATGGACAGAACTTAATAGCCAACATACTGTTATAGAAGAAATCATAAATTTTGATTTTGAGGTCTCTGTTGTCACATCTCGTGACCTTATGGGAAAAATTTACAGTTATCCACCCGTCCTCAACGACCATAAAAACCATATTCTCTCCAAAACGACTTACCCTGCGCCTCTTTCCGATACGCTAAGTTCCGAAGCTGTGCAGATGGCTGAAACGCTTGCGGGTCAGGTGAACCTCGTGGGAGTTCTGGCGCTGGAACTGTTTGTCACCAAGGATGGCAAGCTGCTGGCTAATGAGATTGCGCCCCGTACCCACAACTCAGGCCACTGGACGATTGACGCAGCAAGCGTGTCACAATTTGAGCAACATGTGCGCTGTGTCTGCGGTTTGCCTGCCGCTGATCCGGCGCCTTACAGGCCTTGCGAAATGATCAATCTGATTGGCGATGATGTGAAAGATATTCCAAAATACCTCGAAACGCCCGGCGCAGCTGTCCACCTCTACGGCAAAACCGAAGCCCGCCCGGGACGCAAAATGGGCCATGTGACGGTTTTGAAAAATAGTTGACATAATTCATTTTTCTACCTATATTCTCACTTCGTATGAAAAATTTGAAGCATAAGGGAAAAACCGAATGTCGATCTCAAATTCAGCAGCGGTAATACAGGTCACACCAGAGCTTATAGATGACTTTAACGCTGTCGTCAGAATAGCTACTCCCTACGCACATCTTGGCATAACGCAAGTAAGGGCACCGTTGAAGGTTCCTTATATCCCCGAAGATTCCCCTAAATTAAGTGAACATGATCTTGTTATGCAGTGGATATGGCAAACTATGATTATCGCCTCTCATCTAAAACCTGAAGTATCTCCTGAACAGATGTTAAAATATCTGCGAGAAGATTTAGAGGGATCTAAAAACCCTATGGCCCGAATGTTACATAATCAAATGGGCTTAAACGGAAATGGAAAAAAGCTAAAAGAAGAAGGTAACTTCCCCGGAATTCCAGACATTCCTCAGGAACTGGCAGATGCCTGTGTTCCATCGCGCTAATACTAGAGATCAATAATCCCCCTAGACTCCCTGTGCCCTCCATGTACTCTGTGGTAGTATTTTCAACTCTAAGAGGATTACATGACCGACACCCGTATAGAAACAGATTCCATTGGCGAGATAGAAGTCCCGGCAGAGGCCTATTGGGGGGCGCAGACGCAGCGATCCTTACAAAATTTTGATATCGGGACGGAGAAAATGCCTGCCCCGCTCGTCCGGGCGCTTGGTATCCAGAAAAAGGCCGCAGCCCAAACCAATATGGCGCTCGGGGTCATGGAGGATACAACCGGGAATGCGATTGTAAGCGCTGCAGATGAAATTATCGACGGCACGCTGGCAGACCAGTTTCCGCTCGCCGTCTGGCAAACAGGGTCCGGCACGCAATCCAACATGAACGCTAATGAAGTGATTGCAGCCCGCGCCAATGAAGCGCTTTCAGGCACACGCGGAGGGAAAGAGCCTGTCCATCCGAACGACCATGTGAATATGGGCCAGAGCTCAAACGATACCTTCCCGACCGTCATGCATATCGCGGCTGGTGAAACCATTCATCACGACCTGATCCCTGCGCTGGAAACGCTTGCGAGCGCCCTGGAAGATAAAGAAAAAGCCTTTGCCCATATCGTTAAAAACGGCCGCACGCATTTACAGGATGCAACCCCGCTCACGCTGGGTCAGGAATTCTCAGGCTACGCGACGCAAATCCGTTATGGTATTGAGCGCGTGAAAACCACCCTGCCACGCGTGATGATGCTGGCGCAAGGCGGGACAGCGGTCGGAACGGGCATTAATTCCAAAGCAGGCTTTGCGGAGAAATTCGCCGCGGCCGTAAGCGAAATTACGGGCCTTTCCTTTGTCACGGCTGAAAATAAATTTGAGGCTCTGGCGGCCCATGATGCAATGGTCGAGCTTTCCGGCGCGCTGAATGTGATTGCAGTCAGCCTGATGAAGATTGCTAATGATATCCGCCTGCTTGGCTCCGGCCCGCGCTCCGGCATTGGGGAAATTATCCTGCCAGCCAATGAGCCCGGCTCCTCGATTATGCCCGGCAAGGTCAACCCGACCCAGTGCGAAGCGCTGACAATGGTCTGCGCGCAAGTGATGGGTAATCACACAGCTGTGTCTGTGGCGGGCTCTAACGGGCATTTTGAACTGAACGTATTCAAGCCTGTCATGATTTATAACGTGCTTCAGTCGATACGGCTTTTAAGCGACGGGATGAATAGTTTCACCAAGAACTGCGTGGTCGGCATTGAAGCCAATGAAGCGCAGATTACTAAACTCATGGAAAATTCCCTGATGCTGGTAACAGCGCTGAACCCGCATATCGGGTATGACAATGCCGCCAAGATCGCAAAGACCGCCTATGCAAACGGCACATCCCTGAAAGAAGAAGGCGTGAAGCTCGGCTTTCTCACCGAAGAGCAGTTCGATGAATGGGTCAAACCTGAAGATATGATCAAGCCGCGGGATTAAAATGAAACTGGCCATTATCGGTGATATTCACAATGGCGAAGATCAGGGCACAAAAAACGGTCAGGCGGCCCCGGAACTTTTATCTATGTTTTTAAAATTTTGTGATGAAAAACGTCCTGACCGTATCATTGAGCTTGGCGATAGAATTAATAACGAAAACCCCGAAACAGATCGAAAGTCTCTTGAAACCGTTGTACAGATATTCTCAAAGTCTCAGCACCCCGTCAGCCATGTGATGGGCAATCATGATGTTCATTACTTAAGCCTTGAAGACAATGAACGTATTTTAAACTGTTCGCTCTCCTCACATGTCGTAAAGGTTGAAGATTTTAATCTGATTATCTGGAACCCAAATGTGCATATGGATGATGTGCAAGGGCTATGCCTTGACCAGCAAGATTTTGAGTGGCTGGAAGAAGCATTAAGCAAAATTGAGTATCCTGCTATTTTATTTTCACATGTGCCGCTTTTAAAAGGCTCCATGCGGGGAAATTATTATTTTGATGAAAATGCCGGATACAGCCATCAGGCCGCCTATCCGCAAGAGCAAGCACACATGGTTCAAAAGATCCTGGAAACATCCGATAAGGTTGTGGCCTGTATAAACGGCCATACGCATTGGAATGCCTACCATTGCTGTGACGGCATCCATTACATTACCATCCCGTCTCTAACTGAGCGTTTTATGACCTATCCAAAACCCAATGCGGCATGGGCATGGCTGGAGGCGTCTTCACAAAAAATCGCGTTAGAAGTCTTCGGGGAAACGCCGATCCAATATATACTGCCCTTAAAAGATAAAAACCATCATTGGAAAACGCCTTAATTCCCCATACCGCCCGGACCGTTTCTAAAAGGATTCCCGCTCCATTTTTCGGTTACAGCCTGCATACCGATAATCGGTTCTAAGCCGTCCGGCATTTCGCGCGCATGCGGGCTGCCCCAACTGGCAAATCTAAATTCGCGTAAGTCCTGAAATTTGCCTTCGGCTGTCTCTTTTGCCAAAGCCATAACGCCAGCGGCATAAAACCTAAATTCGTATAATGTAGGGGTTTTATCCGTTTCATAACTTTTAACGCCTTCATCCTCATAGGCAGCCATACTAATGCTGCGAAACATATTTAGATGCCCCAGAGATGCACGACCATCACCATTTTTAATGTGCATATCAAGTTCAACACGGTCATAATCAGTACCAACTACTTTACGACTACCATCAGGGTTACGAACATAGCTTCCAACTTCGAAGTCAATCACGCCATGCTCTTCCCCCTTGATTTGAGGAAGTGCAAGCTTTGGATTGTAAAGAATCTTGGCATAGGTACCCGGAATTTCCGGATCGCCGGACTCACATTCAACATCCAGTCTGGCTATAGCCACCTCTTCTATATCAGTCGCACCGTGTTTTAAGAGAAAACGGTTTTCTGCAATTTTTGTTCTTAAACCGTGCACGAGCAGACCTGAAAGGGCAGAAACGGCTTTTCCAAGGCGTTTTAACTTGTTTGGCTCCTTTGAAAGGTCTTCTGCTGTCTGCTCTACAGATTGCAGATGTTCATTAAACGGCAGGCTTACAGTGCGGTAAAATTCATCTGCAAGTTTAACGCGTTCAAGAAATTGTTCAGGTAAAAATTGTTTGATTTCATCGGCGCTGAATATACCAGACGCCTTAGGCTTTTCAGCCGTACGCGTGGCGTGTAACATAGTTTACTCCCTGTTATAATTTTTATTATTTTCAGGGACTATAGCATGTAAAAAACTTTATGTCAAAAGAAACTTTCTCAGCACCAATCATCAAACGCTCCGTGAAGATTGCAGGCCACGCGACCAGCGTATCGATAGAAGAGCCTTTTTGGAAAGAGCTTCAGAAGCTGGCGCAGGCGCAAAATAAATCCATGAACACACTGATTGCAGAGATTGATGCGCAACGCGGACAGTCAAACCTTTCCAGCGCTATCCGGCTCTATGTTTTGAAAACCCTAACGCAGTAACCCGTCCAGAACACCGCGGATGGCATCTTCTGCCGTTGGTTGCTGTTGCTGCTGATCTTGTGCAGGGGCAACTTCTTGCGTCGCATCTGGCGTTTCAGTCCCGGCGGCAGGCGCCTGATCTCTTGGGATAATGCCAAATTGCTGGAGCTTTTCATTCACATCATCGCCAAGAAGCTTTGGCAATTCTTTAACAATCTTGCGTTCCAGTTTCTTGCGCAGATATTCTTCTACCACGTTAAAGCCGATAGTTTTCGGATTATCGAGCGGTCCTTCAATCGTCACCGGAAACGGGTCGAGATTTTCAACATTTTTCAAACTAATCATATGTTTCGTATCAATCCGGTAGGCCGGCAGGCTGACCTGCCCGGTAGAATCGATCACCGCATCCGGCCCATCGAGTTGCATCTTTGTGATCTTGATTATCCCTTCCGTGATATCATAATCGCCTGTTAATGTATCAAACTGTGTCTGCCCGCCGGAGGTTGCGCCCTGCACAAAAGAGGTTGCTGAATCGATCAGCTTTTCTTCCGTCGAAAGGCCGCGCGCGAGGCGTGCAAAATCAAATCCTTCCAGAACAATATTATCGCCGTTCACATCGGCCTTGCCTTTCAGGTTATTAATAAGTGCACTTGGACTAATCCCTGCACTTTGCACATCCATATTAAAATTCACAGCGCCACTGCCCTGCAACTTGTTTGATCCGCTGAGCGCCCGGGACAAACGTTCGATAGATGCATTTTTCATGGTGCTATCGACGGCCAGAGTAATAGGTTGTTTTGGATCAGCAGGTGCAGCCACATCTGCATTGAGAGATGCGCTACCGTTAAATAAACCTGCCGTCAGATTATCAACTTTCAACGCGCCGTTTTGAAGGGTTAGCTTTGTCTTTGGCTGGCTGAACAACCACTCTCCATAGGTGATCTGGTTTGCTTTGATATCAAAATTCAGATCCGCGCTGCGCATCCAGCCTGTATCGATCGCATTACGCGACCAGCGTGCATTTGAAGAATTTGAAGAAGAAGTACCGGATGATCCGCTCGCGCCGGTGCGTTGAACAGCGCTGCTCCCTGTGGCTGCTTTTTTGCCTGTTAAAAGAACATCCAGCGCCAGGTTGCCAAGATTGATATCCCCGGAGAGGTTTGGCCGTGCGCCGGACATATCCGCTGTAATATTACCCGTCATAGAAGTCGGACCGATTTTCGCTTTGATCCCGGAAAGCTTATATGTCTGACCGGAAATCGCCATCGATGTATAAAAATCAACCGCTTTACCGGACAAGCCTTCCGGCGCCTCAAATTCCGGGTTAAAGATTTGCATCGCCTGGACAAAGTCCGGATGTTTCAGACCAATCGCCTGCGCGGTGATATCCGGGCTACCCGATAAAGCATTTTTCACTGTACCCGTTGCATCAACCGTCCCGCGCAGGGCCGCAACATTGCTTGTAAATTTCAGATCTTCGGCTGCGCCTGTCAGATTAAGTTTTGCTTCCGCGCTGCCGATTTTAGAGGGCAGCCTGGATAAATCCACATTAAAACTTTTAAGCAGCGTATCTGCATCGGATGTTTTCCCATACAGATCCAGATCAATACCTGACAATGCTTTCAGGTTACTTATCTTACCTTTGACAGAGGCTGTGCCACCTTTGATATTATTCGCAGACGCTGTGTCCAGCACCAACGAGCGGCCCGCACTTTTGCCTTTTAAGCGCACGCCCTCAATGGTCTGACCACCTGTCACCAGCTTTTGAGCACTCAGATCAAATGTTAGATTCACCGGAAGCTCAAAATCACGCAGAGGTTTAAGCGTTTCATTTAAATCCGCCTTTTTAGTTGCGGGAGCTGGCGCAGTATCCCCTGCATTGCTTTGCGTTGGCGCCTGCGCTTTCTTTTGACCGCCCATACGCGCCTGCAACGCATCCAGGTCGATTTTATCGGCGCTGATATCCACCACCGCATCCGCTTTACCTGCGCCCGAAGGTTTGTACGATCCGGACAAAGACATCAGGGTCTGGTCGATTTTTATATTCGACTTTGAAATCTCCGCCTGCGCCGGCGTTACTTTTCCACTGGCTGTAAACTGAAGCGTCTTAAACGCATTGATCGATTTATTATTTTTCTGATCCGGCGCAAGTGCCGTAATCAAAGCAGGCAGTTGCGATGCACCTCCTGTAGCTTCAAATGCATAAGATGGATCAGACAGCGTTACACTGCCGTCTTTTTTAGATGTTGTTGAAGAGGCAAAATTGAGTGCACCTTTACTTTCAAGGCGCCCTTGCCCCGGCATCTCCAGGATTTTTGCATCAATGGAAATAGCGCCGCCCTTTTTACCAAGCTCTAACAAAATACCTTTAAAAGCCTGACCGCCGAATTTTATACCGCCGGCTTCCAGTGTAAATTTTCCTTCAACAGGCGCAGGCAGAGTCAGTGTTTGCGGCAACAGACCAGCCGCCTGCGAAACAGGTTTACCTTCTGCCGCTTTTTGTTCCGGCGCTTCCTGATCTTGCGTGCCGGACGCTGCTTGTATGTCCTGCGTGATCTCTTCCAGATCCAGCACCCCGTCAAGCTTAACAGCCCCGTCAAAGGTCAGAGCTTTGCGCTCCTTCAACCCTTCTAGAGATAGCCGGCCTGTACCGGAGAGTTCCCCAAAGCCGATATCGGCATCACTTAAGAAAACCTTGTCTTCATTTGCGCTGATAATACCTTTGAAGGAAACCGGCTTTGAAATACCTGCTGCAGGGGCTATAGCGGCAAGATCGGCTGTTTGAAAATCTGTTTCGCCCTGCACTTCCAGTGTTGGATCAAGCGCGGCAATGCCTGAAAAAGACAAATCAGTTTTGCTTTGCGGCAGGCCGATATCGGCGCTTAAGGTGATATTATCCGCGCCCTGTTCAAAACGCCCGGTTTTGACATCAAAACGGATATCACGCTCCTGATAGGCTAAGGACCCTTTTCCTTTAAACGGGCCTTTTAATGTCGGCGCGGACAAGGAGACATTCATGTTTTCAACAAGGTGACGCGCCTCTTTGGCATGATCAATATAGGTGATTTTTCCATCTGTGATTTTTACAGAGTCGAGTGAGATATTTTCTGCCGCACTTGATGTTGCAGAAGAAACCCCTTGCTGCGCTTCACCGGGCAGAGCATCTTTAACATCCCCTGCCTTTGTCAGCACGTCGCTCATCCAGCCCTGACGCCCGTCTTTAAGCACTTCCAGCATGATGTCCGGTTTCACCAGCTCAACTGCACTCACCTGCACCTGCTTTTGTAACAGCGGCATAAGGGCCAGAGACACATGTGCCTTTTCAACCGTGACCAAATGCGTGGCCTCTATTTTGCGCGGTGCATCGATGCGGGCATTATGGATCGTCACATTCGGGGTTGGCAGCACGGCCAGTTTCAAATCCCCGTCAATGGTAACATCATACCCGCTGGCGGTTTTAATCTGCTCAACGATTTGTGGCTTATAGCTGTTCCAGTCGATAAAAGACGGACCGACCAGCAAAGCCGCAAAAATCAGGATCAGAATGGAAAGTGCTGCAAAGATTAAACGCATCAAAGCCCCCTGTGGATAACGCGATGAATATACATGCATATATAGGGGGCTTAGGCAGCGAATTCAAATATTAATCGGCGTTTTTACAGCGTTCCTGAAAGGTCTGAATAGAGTCTAAAAACTTTTCAAGCTCCGGCAAGACCATATCATCCAGCATACGCTTTTGACCGGCTTCCAGATCGGCAGCGATATTTTGGTAAATCAGGCGGCTTGTATCCTGAAGATCTTTAATATCCTGCTTTTTAGCGATCAGCGCATTGTTTGTTTGCATAATGCGCTTTGTCAGCATATGGATCACCGCCCGGATGGTTGGATCAAGATCGGAAATCTTGTCTTCAAACTGCGTCCTGGAAATAACGATGAGATTACAATCTTTGGAGGCTTCAACACTCGCCACACGCGGACCGTCAAAAATCAGCGCCATCTCGCCGAAAATTTCGCCCACGCCCAGGCGGGCCAATTCGACTTGCCGCCCTTCAGACGAAGTAAAAACCCGTACCTCACCTGACTGCACAAGAAAAGCCTGATTACCAAGCTCTCCCTCTTTCATGATGAGGTCCCCTTTGGGAACAAAACGCCGGTCAAGAATGACGGTTTTACGACTCATGATTGAAGTGTAACACAGCCATTTTTTGTAGTCGCTTGATTTTGTTTTTTCAGCAGGCACAAGCAACGACGGGTAGATCACCTACCCGAGGAGCGCAGTAACGCACTGAAAAAACAAAAGAAAGTGTCTAGGAGGCCATATATTGGCCGCCATTGGCTGTGATCGTAGATCCATTTATGAAAGCTGCTTTGTCGGAAGCTAAAAAGCAGACGATATCTGCAATCTCTTCGGGCTTACCCATGCGCGCGGTCGGGATTTGCCGGATGATATTATCCAGCACATCCTGGTTCATAGATGCCGTCATATCGGTCGCGATATAGCCCGGGCAAATCGCATTGACGGTGATGCCTTTGGCTGCGTTTTCAAGCGCCAGTGCTTTTGTAAACCCAAGCATGCCTGCTTTAGCCGCGGAATAATTCGTCTGACCGAACTGTCCCTTTTGCCCGTTGATGGAACTGATATTGATGATCCGCCCGAACCCGCTCCCGCGCATATCATTAATCACCGCGCGGCACATATTAAAGCAGGAATTGAGATTGGTTTCGATCACGGCATGCCAGTTGTCAGCCGCCATTTTGTGCAACGTGCCATCACGTGTAATGCCTGCATTATTCACAAGAACTTTGACGGGCCCGAGCTGCGCAGCAATTTCCTGGGCGCCTTTTTGGCAGGCCTCAAAATCACACACATCAATTTTGAATGTTTTTGCGCCGGTGTCGGCTTCGCATTTTTGGGCCGCTTCTTCATTGCCATGATAAATCGCCGCAACCGCGTACCCTTCTGCAATCAGGGCCTTTGTAATCTCAAGCCCGATCCCGCGCGTTCCACCTGTGACGATCGCTACACCCTTCTCAGCCATCTACTTAACCTCCCGTAAATCCAGATCTGCGCTGCGCTCAACGCACATGGCAATGCCCATCCCGCCGCCAATACATAAAGTGGCAAGTCCTTTTTGCGCATCACGCCGGGCAAGCTCATGCAGCAAAGTCACCAGTACCCGTGTGCCGGAGGCGCCGATCGGATGGCCAAGTGCAATCGCCCCGCCATTCACATTCACCTTGTCTTCCGGCAGGCCAAGCTCTTTCATCACACAGCACGCCTGCGCCGCAAAAGCTTCATTGGATTCCACCAGATCAAGATCACCGACAGACCAGCCAGCTCTCTCCAGCGCCGCCTGAGAGGCCGGGATCGGGCCTGCAACCATTACCGCCGGATCAACGCCCGCTGTCGCCCAACTTTTAATTTGTGCAAAAACTTTCAGGCCGCGCTTTTTGGCCTCAGAAGCACGCATCACCAAAACGGCTGCTGCGCCGTCATTGAGGCCAGACGCATTTCCGGGCGTGACGGTGCCGTCCTTTGCAAAAGCGGGTTTGAGTTTCCCAAGACCTTCAGCCGTGGTACCAGCGCGCGGAAATTCATCCTGATCTACAACCTTATCTTCTTTACGAAGCTTGACTGTCACAGGCACGATTTCATCTTTGAACTTGCCTGCGCCAATCGCTGCTTCTGCCTTTTGCTGTGAAGAGGCTGCGAAAGCATCCTGCGCATCGCGATCGATCTTGTATTTCTCTGCAATATTCTCTGCCGTCGTACCCATATGGTAATCATTAAAGGCATCCCACAGCCCATCGACGATCATCGTATCGGCCATATTGGCCGGGCCCATTTTTGTTGCATTTCTTAAGTGCAGTGCATGGGGTGACAGGCTCATATTCTCCTGCCCGCCGGCCAGCACAATATCGGCGTCTCCGCACAAAATTGATTGCACGGCCAGTGCCACGGACCGCAGGCCCGACCCGCAAACCTGATTGATCGTCATCGCTGTTTTATGTTGCGCAATGCCTGCCGCGATCGCTGCCTGACGCGCCGGGTTTTGTCCCTGCGCTGCTGTGAGTATCTGGCCCATAATCACATCATCAACATCCTGCGCACCAATACCCGCATCTTCCATCACGGCTTTCAGGATATCCGCGCCAAGCTGATGCGCCGGGACGGTTGCAAACCCGCCCAGGAAATTCCCGATAGCGGTACGTTTGGCACTGACGATAACGATAGGATCTTCGGACATGTTTAAGCTCCTTTAAGATAAAAGTTGCTGCACCATAATCTGCCCCCCAAACGCTTTCAAGAAAGATCGTGCGCCGCGATCCATTTTTTGATCGGGCCCCAGATTTGCTGCGGCGCTTTTTGAGAGGCCATCAATCCGATATGCCCGAAATCTTCCTGCACAACATCACAATGCTGCACTTTATCGGCAAGTACCGTGGAGGCTTGCGGCGGCACGAGTTTATCCCGATTACCTGCAACAATCAGCACCGGACATTTCACCTGCGCCGGATCAATCTCCGTGCCTAAAACGCTCCACGATCCTTCCGCCGGACGGTTCAGCGTATACCAGTCCTGAATGCAGGCGCGTGCAATATCGCCGGGCAGATCAACCGGGTCATTCAGCCAGTCTTCGACGGCCACAAAAATTTGTGCTTCCGCACTGTCTTTCTCCTTGCCTGCAAAGGCCGCATATTTGCGCAAGGTTTTATCCGGCTCTAAAGAGGCAAACAGGCTCTGGGTCCACAGATGCCCCAGATGCCCTTGCTGCGCGATCATGCTAAAGGCTCCCAGGCTCATCGTTTGCACCAAAAGCCGTATGGAGGGATCGCCTGCATGAAAATCCCATGGTGCGGCCAATAAGGTCAGCGATGCGAATAAATCGGGCCGGATTTGCGCTGCCGCCATCAACAACGTCCCGGCCATGCAATAGCCAATAACATGTACAGGTCTTTCATACTGCTCCAGCGCCTGGATCAATCTTTCGGAGATAAGCGTATCGAAATCTGCCTGCGCACCGTCTTGCATGCTGCTGCCCCAGTCCAAAAGCGCGGCCTCTAAAAACCGCACAAAGGAATGCTCTTCAGATAAGTCCAGAATGGCGCTGCGGTTAATAAGAGATGGTACCACCAGAATATGGGAGTCTTTATTCCCGCTGAGCGTCACTTCCCCTGCACGCCAGAATTCAGGCAGGTCCCCCACATCCCGCCTATGGGAATGGGTCTGATAGGCTTTAATGCCGCTTAGGAAATCCTGCAGCATTTCCTGTGCCTGCTCCCCTTGCTGCATGCAGGCGGATGCGGCAAGAGAAAGGTGAAGCGGTAACGGTGTCGGCCCTGTACGCGGCATAGGCGGTATTATGCACAAAGCCGCAAAAATTGCCGCACAAAAAATTAACTTTTATCTTTCGCTCTGCAGCATTTTTGTGTCATAATGGTCTATACCACTTAAAAAACGCAGCATTATAAGAAAGGATTGCAGCCATGGCCGCACCGAAAGCCAAGCGTAATGAACCGACCGTGATCAAGAAATACGCCAACCGGCGTCTGTACGATACGGGCCGCAGCTCCTATGTGACACTGGATGATTTGTGCGAAATGGTCAAAGAAGGCCATGACTTTGTGGTCTATGATGCCAAATCCGGCGAAGACCTGACCCGCTCTGTCCTGACCCAGATCATCGTTGATCAGGAAAGCAAGGACGGTCAGAATTTACTGCCCACCAGTTTCCTGCGCGAACTTATTGGTTTCTATGGCGACAATATGGGTATGGGCGCGCTGGTGCCGAAATATCTCGAGCAAAGCATGCAGTTCTTTACCGCCAATCAGGAACAGCTTCGCGATCATGTGAATAAATCCATTGAAGGGATGTTCCCGGGCATGCCCGGCATGGCCAATATGGAAGAGATCAGCAAGCAGAATATGGCGATGATGGAACAGGCCATGAAAATGTGGAACCCGTTTATGATGCAGCAAAATATGAACAAGACGGATAAAGAATAATCCTTTAGCGGCAGGGAAACTCTTCTCTTAGTATCTCTGCTGCTAAGCTTATTCCTGGTTCACTACCCCTCTTAGGGTTTTCCATTAATATTTTTACCGCATTTGTTTCAAAAATTTCCACCAACTCCGTGCGTATTGTCTGCTCATCCGTACACACCGCTCCTATATATGACTGCTGATCGTGAACAGCTTGAAAAAATCCATTGCAGAAATCAATCCAGTTCATTTGAGGTGTTGTACAAGCTTTAAGCAGATTTTCTGAAGTCATAATATTCTGTGCAAAAGCCTGAGTTGGCACGAAAATAAGAAAAAGTAATAGAGCTAAAACTTTTATCATTTTAAAACCTCACTATAAAAATTTCTTACCTTAAAACCGAAGAGACCTTATCGCGCGCATCCATGGCACTGTCCATATTTTCAGGCGCCGTGTTATGCGCGATCGAAATGAACTGACCGTTTTGGGTCAGGAAGAGAATAGACGAGGAAAAGCTCTGCCCGCTACCGACACAGGCAATTTCATAATGCGCACGGCCCGCGCTCTGGCTGGACGGGATGGACGCAAAATCGCCACCGCAGCGCGACCGCGCACTCCCAATATGACGCTCCACAAGCGCTGCAAAATCATTCACGGAACCAATCGCCTGAATATCTGCAAACCCATCAAGCCCGCCTGTCGTGACCCATTTGAAAGCCTGTCCCTGCCCGCTGCTTCCCGCAGGCGTGATAGTACCGCGTGGCGGCAGGCCGGATTGCTGCAGGGCTGTCTGTAAATTACGTTGCCCGAATGTCGGTATCACAGGGCGCGCAGCTTGCGGCTGCTGGCGCTCGACACGCGCAATTTGGCGTTGTTGCTGCCGCTGTGCAGATTCTGCCGCCGGAACACGCGGCGCACGGTTGATCTGATTTTGCAGTGATGCCAGTTCACTGCGCATTTTTTGATTTTCACTTTTCTGCGTTTCAAGCTGCTTATTGGCTTCATCTACCTGCAATCTTAAACGCGTGGCTTCATTTTGAATCTCATTGGCCTGTGATTGCGCCGAAGCCATTTTCTGGGTTTCCTGGGTCTGCGTATTCAGGCGGGCGGTTAAATCCTGCACCTGCTGCTCAAGCGCCGTAATTTTCATTTGCGCCTGCGGATCAAATGATCCGTCTGTTTGCTGCGCGGTTTGAAGCTGCTCCAGCGTGCGGGCATTTTGATCGCGCTGCTTTTTAACATCGCTCAGTTCTTTGCGCACCCGTTCCAGCTCCGAAGTACGCTCCACCAGCGTCTGCTGCAAGGTTTCAGCTTGTGGAGATGTCTTTGGCGTTTTTGCTTCCGCCTTGACCAGCTTATCTTCAAGCTCTTTCTTTTCTTTACGCTCCTGCTCCAGCATCTTGCCAATCCGCAATACTTCCTGCTCGGCTTCACCAAAACGCCGCTGCGCCATTTCCAGATCTTTACCGGACTCAGGCTTCGCTGCAGGTTTGGGCGCATTCTTAAGCGCCGTATTTTCCTGCTCCAGTAACTTTATTTTCTCTTTGAGCTCCTGCGCTTCATTGCTTTGGGATGTGTCCCGGAACGCTTTATCAAAGCGCTGCTTTTCTGCAGCAAGCTGGCTTTGAAGGGATTTATTTTGATCGCGAAGCGCTGCGATTTGTTTTTCAAGTTCCGGCTGGGTCGCGGCCAAAACATTTGCGCCGCCCGGCGGCACGGCCCGTAACGGCTCCACTTCCTGCCCAGCCGGCATCGGCGTGACATTGGATTTGACGGCTGGTTTTTGTTGCGGTTCAGGAGCGGCGTTAGCCTGCGCAACCTGCGTCGGTGTTGCGCGTTCTTTAATACCGTCAATACAGGATTTTAAATCTGTCTGGCCATTGCGGATTTCAGGCAGGGTAAAAGAAAACCGTTCCTGATCCACTTCAAAGCCAAGTTGCTGAGACACATTCAATGCTTCAAAAAAACTTTCATCCCAGCCAAGACGCACAACAATCGCACGTTCAGAGATCGGCATAAGTTCCATGCTGCGGGTCTGGCCCGGTCCGGGGCGCAGCGTCACGGTATAAGACTGTTCAGGGTCCAGGCGGTTTTTCTGAAAGTCCACGGCCAGTGAATATTCCTCGGTCATATTGCGTCCGAGGGTCAGGATCATGCCGTTATCATAGCTTTGGGTCAGCGCACAAAACGGACCCGTGCTTTGCTGTTCCATGCGCGTGACCTGCCAGCCGCCAAGCGGGTTTGCTTTTATTTGCGCAAGTACAGATGTTGCGCTGAGAAGCATGAGGGCGATGATCGGAAAGAGCAGGCGCATTCTTTTGCCGTTACAGCCTGTAGGTTTCCACCACAAGAACCTTCAGGCCTGTGTTTGGATCTGTGTTCAAACGTGCTGCCGGGCGGATCTGGTCAGACTGGTACTGGCTCAGAAGATTTTGAAGGGCGGTTTCATACGGTCCGCTTTCAACGATGTTTTGTTTCACGGTGAAACCATGTTCAGAAAACCACTGCATATCGACGCCCGCGCGCGCCGACCATTGTGCAAGCACATTTTGCAAAGACCCGCCGGCTGGCGCCATCCACTGCCCGCGCGCATTCGGCCCGCCTGTTTCATAGCTTTGCCCTGCAGGTGACATACGCGGCGCAGGAGAAAGAGATAAAGGCGTCATGGAAGTTCCGGAAGAAGAGGCCATCATTCGGCGCCCCGCACCTGAATGAAGTTCCCCGCGCAGATTGCCCATCACGGCATTTTGACCAAGCAATATTTGAACCGCATTTTCAAATGATCCGTCCAAAGTGACGTTCTGCGTAATCGGTTGCGCTGGCGAGCTGGCCTGCCAGGCAATATCCACCCCGGCCTGCGCGCCCCAACGTTCAAGAACGTTTCTCATATTTTCCCCTTCGCGGGCCGTCCACATCATGCTGTCATTGCCGCTCGGCATGGGAAGCGGTGGCGGTCTTTGATAACTTTCAGCCGTGGCACTTGATTTCATCATGGCCTGCGCGCGCGATGTCCGGTTCGGCCGTTTCATCGCAGCCGCGCGGTGCGAGTCCCGACGGCTGACATAGGTGCCTTCAGAAGCAGGTGGGACGAATTCCGGTGCCTGACCTTGCGCGCCCTGAATATCATCCATGCTTTCCGGCAAAGCCGCCATATCGACCTGCGGCGCAGGCACAGCACCTGCCTGCTGCGGGCCCGCATTCACATTCGGTCCGGAGGTTTGCCCGGCTTGTGCAATCTCCGTCACAGGGAAATTCCCGGACCCGCTAAAGCAACTTTCAAGATCGCTCAGACCGCGTTCAATGTTCGAGACAACAAAGCGCATCTGGTTTTGCCCGATCGTCACATCCAGCATCGATGCGCTAGACAGCGCGCCGTAAAAACCTTGCGCATCGCGCATGTTAAAAATCAAAATCGACGGGGAAAAAGCAGAGCCCTTAATAGATTGAATAAAGCCTGTATCGGTTTTAAAGACAGCCGGATAGCGCGCACCCTGGCGAAAAATATCCTGACGGAAATCAACGGCCAGCGCCATGATCTTCTGACCGCCGCCGGAGAGCCGCATGGTGAAACCGTTATTATATTCTGCGACCATGACACACGGTAGCTTAACGCCTTTCAGCCCCCGCGCCTGCGCAAGCTGGGTCTGACCGACAATCCATGGCGTGGAAGGAAGAAATTCAGGAATGGTTTGGCCCGGTAGTTGCGCCGCAGCCATCGGGGCCGACACAAGCAGGATGCTGAAAAGAAAAACAAGCCGGATCATTTTCGCGCTTAAAACCCTATATTGAAATCGTTTGCCACTCTAGAGCATTCCGGCGCAAAGGTGCAAGGAATAAAGGGCTTTAGCCCTCCTCTTTTCCTTTGCCCAGACGATGCGCAAGCGAGGCTTCCAGGAACATATCCAGGTCCCCGTCCAGAACGTTTTGCGTGTTGGATGTTTCGACATTGGTCCGTAAATCCTTAATCAGCTGATAGGGATGTAAAACATAAGAGCGGATCTGGTGACCCCAGCCAATCTCACTTTTCTCACCATGGGCCGCGGCAGCTTCCTCTTCGCGCTTTTGAAGCTCGGCCTCGTAAATCCGGGCTTTGAGCATCGACATAGCCTGCGCCCGGTTTTTATGCTGGGAGCGCTCATTTTGACAGGCCACCACAATCCCGGTCGGAATGTGTGTAATCCGCACCGCGCTATCGGTGGTGTTCACATGCTGGCCGCCCGCCCCGCTGGAGCGGTAAGTATCAATACGCAAATCCTTTTCCTCAACCTCGATATCGATATTGTCATCAACAACCGGGGTCACAGACACGGAGGCAAAGCTGGTATGGCGCCGCGCGCCGGAATCAAAGGGGGATATCCGCACCAGACGATGGACCCCACTTTCGGTTTTGGCCCAGCCATAGGCCTGGAATCCTTCAATACGGATCGTAGCGGATTTTATACCCGCTTCTTCCCCATCGCTTTGTTCCAACACAATAACTTTATAGCCCCGCCGCTCCGACCAGCGAATATACATACGCAGCAGCATCTGCGCCCAGTCCTGTGCTTCCGTTCCACCTGCCCCTGAATTCACCTCTAAAAACGCATCATTCTCATCGGCTTCACCGGAGAGCAGGCTTTCAAGCTGTTTCTTTTCGGTGGTGGCTTTGAGAGCTTCCAGTGCCTGCTCAGCTTCCGTGACAACCTCTTGATCACCCTCTTCTTCCCCAAGCGCGATCAGCTCCACATTATCATTGAGGGTGGTTTCAATCTCCCGAATGACCTTGATACGCCCTTCCAGATGGGTGCGTGCACGCATGACCTCCTGCGCGGCGTCAGGATCGTTCCAGAGATCAGGATCTTCAGCTTGTTTATTCAGATCGTCCAGACGGGCAAGCGCGGCTTCCCAGTCAAAGATGCCTCCTTAAGAGCGTCAGCGCGCCCTCAATCTCGTTCACAATCGTCTGGATTTCGGCTTTCATAAAACCTGTTTAAGCGGCCTGGCGATCCATGTCCAGTTTTTCAGAGAACATGGCGATCATCTCTTTGATAAAGCCTGCACGGCGGTCTTCGCCTGTCTGACCGCTCATCAGAGCCTGATCACGCGTCATAGCTTCCTCGGACCAGTGTGCCCCGGCCCGCACGGCGGTTTCTTTTAAGGTCACAGGTCCGGCAATGGTGCGCCCTGCAATCTGCTCTGCGGAAACCAGAAGCTGGATCGCATCTTCCATCACAGCCACAGGCTTATGAGCTGCAATAAAGCTGCTGATGAAGCGCTTTGTATGCGCTGTGAGTTTCAATTTATCCAAAGAACGCTGCCCGCCCGGAATAATGAGCGCGTCATAATCAACGCCTAAAGCTGTATTCAGCTGCGCATCGACGGTGAAATTATGGCCCCAGCCTTTCCCGTCCCATCCATTCACCAGCCCCTGATCCGTGCTCACCAGCTTGGCAGACGCGCCTGCTTCTGTCAGCGCACGCTGCAGCGCGGTTAAGTCATTTTGATCCACACCGTTTGCGGCCAGAACAGCCACCTTCATTCCAATCATCTGTTTGGACATCAACACACCTTTCTGAAAATCTATTACCGTTACTTTAGAATTATTATGTTAACTTTTTGTTTTTAAGCTTTGATCGGCTGCGCCAGGCGTAGCCTGTAAAAAGCCCGTCTTCGCCTAAAGGCTCCGCCGGGCAGGCTTCTCCCTAAGCTCGTTCCACTCGCTAAGGGGCGAAGACTGGCTGGGGTGGCAGGATTCGAACCTGCGCATGGCGATACCAAAAACCGCTGCCTTACCGCTTGGCTACACCCCAATATTGCGTCAAAGCACGCCGGAAATTACACAAGCGCCGCTCAAAATGCAAGCCGCAAGGACAGCACCGTCCACACAGCATTTTTTTTCTCATAATCATAGAAGAGTGCTTTACATTTCAAACAGATCGGCTATAAAGAAAAGGAGTTTTGAATCAAAAAGATATCCCCTCGGAAGGAGTAATTTGAATGAAAATCATGCGTGGATTAGTCATCCTTGCCGGTGTTGCCGCTTTGTCGGCCTGCGGAAATTTCAAGGATTATGATGAGGTTGATGCTCTGAATAACGCGCAAGCTGTGGGCAGCCCGTTCACACAGGCACTCGCTTCTGAGTACAGAAACTTCATGAATAGTGAACTGGATAATATGAACGATCATGCGGATGCGCTGCATTTTGCCCGCAAGGGTCTGGCAGCTGCACGCGGTGATGTTGTTGCCCCTGAGCCTGTCACAGATTGGAATGTACAGGGCGCGCCTTTAGCAGAGCTGGCCCAGGGCCGTGCCCGTCTGATCAATGCGTTTGATCTTGGCGCACGTGAAATGATGCCCGACGTGTCTGCTGTTGCGCAGGCCCGTTTTGACTGCTGGATTGAACAGCAGGAAGAAGGGTTCCAGACAAACGATATTAATTCTTGCCGCAATCAGTTCATCGAAGCATTGAACCAGCTTGAAGCTGCGATGCCGGCCCGTGCGCCTGAGCCGCCACCGGCCCCTGTTGCAGAACCTGCAGATGCAGGATTTGATGTCGATGCCTCTGCACCAATGAAACCTGAAAATGCGATGTATCTGGTCTTCTTTGACTTCGACCAGTCAACATTGGATGCAGGCGCACAAAGCGTTCTGGACTCTGTTGCGCAGGAAGTAGCTACCCGAAGCATCAATGCTGTGAATGTAGTTGGACACGCTGATACGTCCGGTTCCCGCGACTATAACCGCAAGCTGGCGATGCGCCGTGCGAATGCGATTAAAGATGCACTTGCGCAACGTGGTGTGAACCCAAGCATGATCCGCGTTGACTCCCGCGGGGAAGAGCAGCTTTTGGTTGAAACAGCTGACGGTGTACGTGAGCCTGCCAACCGCCGCGGTGAAATCACTTTCGAATAGAACACACACTCTATAAAAAGAACACAAAGTTCCCGCTTATGCGGGGACTTTTTTTATTTAAACAAAATCTTATGCACCCGGTTGAAATGCGCACGGATGTTTTTCGTGTGTATGGCAATCCTTTTATAGAGATAATGAGGCATCTGCTCTCCTGAAAAATTCTCAACAATAAGGCCGATCTCTTCCAGTTGAATTAATTCGGTTTCCAGCTTGTCAAACGCCCGGAACGATTTGCGTTTACGTTTATGCATCCGGTTAAGCTCTGTTTTAGTGAACGGTAAAGGCATGATAAAAACTCCCTTCATAGTTAAAGTGAAAGGCGCCCCCCTAAAATCCTAAGGGGCGCCGGGAGTTAAAAAGCACGAAAAAACACGTGTGGACCTATTCCCCCGAAAGGTGTTGTATTCAGCCCACTCCCGGCATAAGGGAGAAACCCGCATTATAAATATGCGGGCATAAAAAATCCACTCAGCCGGGAGTGGTGCCGGTTTTTTAACGCTTTTTAACGTCACCCCTATTCTGCCACCGACGGTTGCAAACATCAACAAGAAAAATTGTTTTAACCGTGAAGATACGAAAGATAAATAAACATACACCCCCTCACCCAAGTTTCGGTAAGCCCCGGATTTCATCCGGGGCACCTCAACCTATCCCTCTCCCCCTGTCAGGGGGAGAGGGTTGTGAAGGCTTGGCGCTTTAGCGCCTAGCCGGAGCTGGGTGAGGGGGTAGTGGATGATGACGAAAGGGGAGAGTCCGTGTTCATCCGCGTCCATCTGTGGTAAAAAGGGAAAATGGATTTTCGGCCTATTTTATATGTGATCGGTATTCTTCTCTGCACGCTGGCGATCAGCATGCTGTTTCCCATGTTCGTCGACCTGACCCAGAATAACCCGGACTGGACGGTGTTTTTCTTCTGTGCGCTCTTCACCGCCTTTTTCGGCGGCGCAATGATTTTAACAAATGCGGGTTTAAGCTTTTCCATGAGCGTGCGTCAGGCTTTTATGCTCACCGGCATGAGCTGGGTCGTGCTGGCCAGTTTTGCTGCCCTGCCCTTTATGATGTCAGAGCTTAAACTGAGCTTCACAGATGCCATGTTCGAAGCCATATCAGGCATCACCACCACGGGCTCAACCGTGATTACAGGATTGGAAACGGCGCCGCCGGGCCTTTTGCTGTGGCGGGCGATTTTACAATGGCTTGGTGGGATTGGGATTATCGTGATGGCGCTCTCTGTTCTCCCCTTCCTCAAAGTCGGCGGGATGCAGCTCTTTAAAACGGAAAGCTCGGAAAGCGAAAAAGCGCTTCCACGTGCCGCTCAACTGGCAACGTCTATCGGCCTGATTTATCTGGCGCTCACTTTTATCTGTATGGTGTTTTATCACATGGCAGGCATGAGCCCGTTTGATGCGCTTGCGCACGCCATGACCACGATCGCAACAGGCGGGTTTTCAACCCGCGATGACTCTTTCGCCGGCTTTGCCACAGCTGAAAAAGAAATTGTCGCCATCCTGTTTATGTTTTTAGGCGGCCTGCCTTTCGTGCTTTATCTCAAAGCCGTGCGCGGCAACTGGAAAGCACTCTTCAATGACTCCCAAGTGCGCTGGTTTTCAAACATTGTTGTAGCGGCCATCATTGTCACAATCACCTACCTTGTCTTTTCAGAAGGACAACCAACCTTGGAAGCCATCCGCCGGGCCAGCTTTAATGTGATTTCCATCATTACTGGCACAGGCTATACGAACGGCGATTACGGCGCGTGGGGCGGCTTTGCCGTCGGCATGGTGTTTTTCCTGATGGTCATTGGCGGCTGTGCGGGCTCGACCAGTTGCGGAATTAAAATCTTCCGTTTTCAAGTTCTGGCCAGTGTTACCGGCACGCAAATGAAGCAGCTTATCCATCCGCACGGCGTCTTCATCCCGCATTATAACGGCAGGGCTCTCCCGGAAGGCGTTGCCACCTCTGTGATGAGTTTTTTCTTTCTCTATGCGTTGTGCTTTTCACTTTTGGCGGTGGCGCTTTCTTATGTCGGGCTGGATTTTCTGACTGCCATGTCCGGCGCCGCCACGGCCATTTCAAATGTCGGCCCGGGGCTGGGCGATATTATAGGGCCGAGCGGAAACTATTCTTCTCTTTATGACAGTGCCAAATGGATTTTATGTATCGGGATGGTACTCGGCCGACTTGAGCTTTTCACCGTTTTAATTTTGCTGACGCCCGGTTTCTGGCGGCGTTAAACGGGCCTGGAGATTTCGTCCGGCTGAAAAGCAAAATCCTTATTACAAAATTCGCAATGCATCGTGATCTGTCCATCGACAGTCATATGATCCAGATCGTCCTGAGGCATCGTTTTTAACAGTTCAAGCAAACGTTCAGGCGAGCAACGGCAATCTTTCGAAACTGGTTTAGAGTCGTAAATACGCACGCCTTCTTCGTGAAAGAGACGCGTTAAAATATCCTCTGCCGATAAATCAGCATTGAGCAATTCTTCTTCTGTGCAGCTTTGCATCAGGATCATCGCGCGTCGCCAATCATCTTCTTCGACATTGCTGCCGCCCTTTTCTGAATTTTGGCCGCCCTCTTCAGGCATATGCTGAAGCAAAATCCCCTGCCCGCGCTGTGTATTGGCAGCCAGAACAATCCCTGTCCGGACTTGCTCTGAGCTTTGAAAATAATTCTGAACGGAGTCAGCCAGCGTTTCGCCTTTGAGTTCGACAATGCCCTGATAACGCTCCATATGCGCGCCCTGATCGACTGTAAAAGCCAGATACCCTTTGCCGAATAATGACAAAGATGCCTGCATATCATCCGTAATATCTTCGCGGTCAAAAGTCGCGCAGGCGCGTATAAGCCCCCCGGAGATCATATCACAGACCATCATTTTAAGCGGCCCGTCCCCTTGCGCCTGCAAGGTAAACAGGCCGTCATATTTGAGCATGGAAGACAGAAGCGCGCAGAGCACAATCATATCCGCGCAAAGCTGGCTGACGGGCGCGGGATAGTCATGCGGCCCTAAAATATCCTGGATCAGGCTCTCCAGCCGGACGATGCGCCCGCGTAAAGCGGAGCTCTCAAGCTGAAACGGCAGAATGAAATTCCCGGCCATAGTTCTAGCTCTTGATTTTGTAACCGGTCTTAATCATGCGCAGACATAAAACTGAAAGCGCGATATTCGCGGCAACCAATACAGCAAGCCCGATCATGACACTCCCGTCCGCATGACCGATAAAGCCCGCCCGAAACCCGTCAATCATATAAAAGAACGGGTTGTAATGCGCTAGGTTTGCCCAAAAGGGCGGCAGCTGTTCAACCGAATAAAACGTCCCGGACAAAAAGGTCAGCGGCGTCACAACAAAATTCGTGACAGCCGCGATATGATCAAATTTTTCAGACCAGATCCCGCCTGCCAGCCCCAGTGAAGACAGCATCATCGTCCCCAGAACAGCAAAGGCCAGGATGTAAAATAAATTATGGACCGACAGGCCCACCACCAAAGCAATAATCAGAGCGGTAGCAACACCAACCGCGAGCCCGCGTAATACACCGCCAACCATAAAGCCCAGATAAAACTCCATCGGCGAGAGCGGCGGCATGAGAATGTCAACAATATTGCCCTGCACTTTGGCGATGATCATGGACGAAGACGTATTTGCAAACGCATTTTGAACCATTGTCATCATAATCAGACCGGGCGCCAGGAACTCCATGTAATTGACGTCCCCGATCTGGCGGGCGATTCCCCCAAATGCCAGCGCAAAGACGGCATAAAACAGCAAAGTTGTAATCATCGGTGCAATAATCGTCTGTGAATACACATTCACGAACCGCCCGACTTCCTTAGCGATCAGCGTATAGAGGCCGGTCCAGTTCACCCCTTTAATCTGACGGGTGGTGACATGATATTCAAACGAGGTCATACTATTCATACCTTTGAGTGAAGAGTGATGTTCAGCAAAAGAGATATGACAGTAGCGGTCGAAAACAAGCAGGGCAAGCCGCAAAAACAGGCTTTAAGAGCCCAAAAGCGGCGCGGCCCGAAACGCCCGAAAAAGATTACGCCCGAATACCTGCATAATGCGGGCCTTGCCTACCTCCAGCGTTTTCCCGCCAGCACGGCCCATTTCCGCCAGGTGATGCACCGGAAAATCAAACGTAGCTGCGCCTTTCATACAGACCAGGATGAAATTGCCTGCGTGGAAATGCTTGGCCCCGTGATCGAGAAATTTAAACGATACGGCCTGCTGGATGACAGCGCCTATTTACGCGGCATGGTGACATCCTTACGCCGCCGGGGACTGTCCGTGCAGGCAATCGGCGCAAAGCTGCTCAGCAAGGGCTATACCCGCGCGGAGGTCAATAAACAGGTTGGCCTGTTCGATGAAGAAGAAAGTGACGGGAACGGCGAATTGCAGGCAGCTTTACGTTTTATCAAGCGTAAAAAACTCGGGCCCTACCGCAAAAAAGAAGCCGATACAAAAAAAGATTTAGCCTCTCTCGCACGCGCAGGCTTTTCCTATGACATTTCCACGCAGGCGCTTTCACAAGCGCGGCAAAATACAGAAATTTAAAGAACGTCTTCAGGTTCGGAAGGGGCGTTTTCCTGAACCCGCTCTGGCGTGCTGTCCTTTTTATCATCCTGATATCCAGGGACACGTTTGGCCGGAAACACAAGCGTTGCCGTTGTCCCAATCCCTTTTTGAGAAAACAGATCGAGCTCTCCGCCATGGAGCTTAATCAAAGAACTCACAATCGTCAGGCCAAGACCTGTCCCTGAATCAGAGCGGTTCAGGTCCGTATTTACCTGACCAAACGGCGCAAGTGCTTTTGTAATTTCATCTTCACTCAGACCAACCCCTGTATCGGTCACAGAGACGCGCAAATCACCATTGCTTGCCTGCTCCGCCGTTAAGGTTACCCGCCCGCCGCTTTGTGTAAATTTAATCGCATTGGATAGCAGGTTCAAAAGCATTTGTTTAATGGCATGCGCTTCGGCGATTAGTTGCGGTGTTTCCTGTGTAATCAGGTTGGTCAGCACAAGTTGTGCTTCCTGTGCTTTTGGCAGGTTTAGATCTGTGACGTCCTGCGCAATCTTATACAGATCAACAACGCTCTCATTTAATTGGCGGTCCCCGGCTTCAATACGCGACACATCCAGAATGTCATTGATAATGTTAAGAAGCCCACGTCCACTACTATGAATGTCGGTGGCATAGGTTTTATATTCCTGGTGTCCGACCGGACCGAATACTTCATTCTTAATGATTTCTGAAAAGCCGATAATCGCATTGAGCGGCGTGCGCAATTCGTGGGACATATTCGCCAGGAATTCGGATTTCGACCGGTTGGAAAGATCAGACTGCACCTTGGCATCTTTCAGCGCCAGTTCCGCCTGTTTACGGGCAGTGACGTCTTCCATCGCGCCCTCATAATAGAGCACCTGATCTTCATCATCGCGCACCGCGCGGGCATGCTCACGCGCCCAGATCAGTTTCCCGTCATTGCGGCGGACCTGCATTTCCATTTCGTGCACGCCATCTGTATCCTGCAGGTCTTTTAGAAATTTCGAGCGCACGGATTGATCGACATAAAGCTGCGCATTCGCATTACGGATATCACGCAGCAGGTCATCCGGATTTTCAAACCCTAAAATACGCGCCATGGATGGGTTTGCACTTAAATACTGTCCATCCGGCGTCATCTGGTAAATCCCGCCGGCAGCATTTTCAACGATGGTTCTGTATTTCTTTTCAGCCTCAGCCAAAGCGCGTTCGGCGCGGCGGCGCTCTTCCACATCCGTAATTGTCCCGACCACACGCAAATTCCTGGACTGGTCCTGACGGATCATCGAAAAGGCCAGCTCAACCGCGCGGAATGTTCCATCAGAGGTGCGTAGGCGCGTGTAAGACCGGTAAGCCTGGCGGTGTCCCTGCACAAGCTCCTGGAATTTAGATTCCTGCTCTTCCTGATCCTGCGGATAGAGCATGGAAAACAAGTTACGCTCTAAAGAGTTTTCAACATCAAATCCTGTGACTTTTTTCCAGGTAGAATTTAAGAAGATGAGATTTCCATCCGTGCTTGTTTCAAAAATGATATCGCTGACCGAGTTGATCATCGCCCGATTTTCTTTTTCCGATTTCTGGATCAGGCTATTGAGCTTTTCGCGTTCATTAATCTGCGTGTTCAGTTCGAAGTTTTTCTCGGCAAGCTCCCGGTTCATATTGGCCAGACGTAAAGACTGTCTTTGATTGTTCCGGACATAGAGCGTGCCGATCAGTGTCAGCGTCATCCCGAAGAGCAGCATCAAAAGCGGAATATTTGTCAGGAAGGCCTGGCTTTCACTTGGCACAAATCCAAGCTGCGCTGTAAATATATGCGCGCCCGCTGTGATCTCGTAATCTTGCGTATAATCAGCACTCTCATCTTGCCGCAAATCTCTGTTTTGAACCTCAAACAAAAGCGCATTGCTTTTCGGATCGCGGATCGTCAGTGAGTGCAAGTTTTGTATCTTTTCCAAAAGCTCTGATGAAAAAACAGAATGCAGATAAAACGTACCAAGCAGCATGTTTTTTTGCTGTCGTGTATTGTTGAACTGGTACGCAATCACAACAGGGCGTGTGTCGGCTTCATAAAGTTCAGATAAACGGATACGGCGGGTTTGATTGGCCGGCCCGGCAATAATGATACTCCGCATCTCGGATCTTAAAATCTGCTGCACAGCATCTGTATAAAAAGCAGATGGAATAGTGTTCTTTTCTGTTAACCGCTCAACAGAGACCGGCTTTAAGTCAGTCCCCAAAGACGTCCAGATAAAATCTTCAAGCTCCACATGATTGCTAAAAACAGGCTGAAGCTTTGTTTTTAAAATCGAAATATCCACATAATCTGAGTGTGACAAAAAGGCCTGCGCCATTTGAAAAGTTTTGTCGACCTTTTGGATATTTTCATTAATTTCATTGTAAACCTGATCACCAGTCCGGCTGAGGTTATCGGCAATAATTTCATTCATAAAAACGCTGAGTGTTGCATAGGCGGTGACTGTCAGGATCAACCCATTCAAAAACACCATGACCTGCGCCATATTACTGGTCAGCCACGATCCCCGCACAGGATTGGGCGGGGTCAGTCCGGGTCTGAAATTATCGTTGCCGATTGCTGTCATGACATATCTCGTCCGTAAGGCCTTACGGTTAAAAATGGGTTTTCCCTCCTTTTACAATGCGCTAACAAGGTTAATGAAAGACTAATGCGGCGCTTGAAAACAGCTATTCAGGAGTAAAAAATGCCTTCAGATTCCATAACTTTTGACGATTTTCTCAAAGTCGATATCCGCGTGGGGAAAATCCTGCGCGCTGAGCCCTTTCCTGAGGCCAGGAAACCGGCCATCAAGCTCTGGATTGATTTCGGCTCTGAGATCGGCGAGCGTAAAAGCTCTGCCCAGATTACAAAACATTATACGGTGGAAGACCTGCCCGGACGGCAGGTCATGGCTGTTGTGAATTTCCCGCCGCGCCAGATCGGCAAATTCATGTCTGAGGTGCTGGTCCTTGGTGTACCCGATGAAGAAGAGGAAGTCGTCTTGATCCGCCCGGATCAGGATGTTCCTATCGGCGGGCGTCTTTATTAAACCCTATATCGGCAATCTGACATAAACACGCAAACCGCCCTGCGGGCTGTCGAGAAGATCAATCGTGCCGCCATGCGCCAGAATAATATCCTGCGCGATCGGCAAACCAAGCCCGACCCCGCCTGTTTTCTGGTTGCGTGATCCTTCCGCCCGGAAGAACGGTTTAAAGACTTCCTCGCGCAAATCCTGTGGAATGCCCGGCCCGTTATCATCAAAGACAATATGCACGGCCTCCTGGTCAGAGGAAAGATGCACATCCACATGCTCTGCATATTTCAGGGCATTGCCTAAGAGATTTGTCATGCACCGTTCCAGCGCAACCGGACGCCCAACGGTTGAGATGTTCGGTTCAATATGCGCCTGCACAGAACCTTGTTCACGCTGAGCGGCCTCAATAATACGGCGCACCAGGGCAGACAGATCCAGGCGCTCGGATGGCTCCCCGCCCTCCCCGCGGGCAAAATCAAGGTAGGCGGCGATCATCTTTTCCATGTCGGCAATATCCTGCTTCATCGCATTTGCATCCGGATTGTCCCCTAACATTTCAAGCTGCAGCTTCATGCGTGTGAGCGGCGTACGCAGATCATGCGACACGCCCGCCAGCATCGCGGTGCGTTGTTGAATTTGCCGGTCGATACGCTCCCGCATTTCCAAAAATGCCTTGGCAGCTGCGCGCACTTCCCGTGCCCCTTCAATTTTTAAAAACGGCACGTCCCGGCCCATCCCGAATTTTTCAGCTGCAATCGCCAGCCTGCGGATAGGCTTAATCTGGTTGCGCATGAACAGGATTGAAATGAATAACAGCACCAGCGAAACCGCGATCATCCAGAGCAGGAAAATATATGCCGAAGAGGAAAAGAGACGCCGCTGCGGTGTGACGATCACCAGCGCTCCGTTTTCAAGCTGGACCGTCACCTCCACCCATTTTTCTTCAATGTCGGTGCGGATATCGTAAGGCCGCTTGACCCGCACACGGATTTGCCGCGAAAGTGTTTTGGAGACAACCGTGCCCCAGGATTTATGATCCTGTTCCATCTTGCGCAAAATGCCGCCCGGCTGAAAGAGGATCTCCATCCCCAAAGCGCGCCCGTAATAAGTCTCTATCAGTTTTATCTCTTCGGTATTTTCGCCGGCCTGTTCGACCTGGTCTGCGATAATCGCAATTTCTCCGGCCACGGCCGCTGCCAGCCGGTCCGTCATTTTCTCCCAGTGCCGGTCGAAAAAGATATAGGTCGTAATCACCTGCAGAAGCAAAATCGGCGTGATCATGATCAGCAGCGAGCGCATGAACAGGCTGCGCGGCAGGATAGATTTAATACGCTGCTTGACCCCCATTACGCATCACTCCCGGCATGTAGAACATATCCTTTGCCGCGCACGGTTTGAAGAAAGCGCGGCGCTTTACTGTCTTCACCCAGCTTGCGGCGCAGGCGGGTGATCTGCACATCAATCGTGCGGGCATTCATCTGGTCTTCTTCCATGCCGGTCATCTCGGCAAGCGCATCACGGCTAAGGATTTCACCGGGCCGTGTGCAGAGCGCTTTTAACAAAGTGGCTTCGACATCTGTTAGGCGTAGCGTGTCCGATGTTTGTGTATCTTCAAGCTCTCCCAGCACCGGGTCAAACAGCCACGGGCCGATCCGCATTTTTGTACCCTTTTCTTCCGCCTTTGGCGTGCGGCGTAAAATCGCCTGCAGACGTAAAACAAGCTCACGCGGATCGAACGGTTTGGGGAGATAATCATCCGCGCCTGCTTCCAGCCCTTTGATTTTATCTTCGACTTCCCCGAGCGCCGTTAGCAACAAGACAGGAATATTTGATGTGCGATGTAAGTGCCCGGCCAGAGAGACTCCATCCTCGCCCGGCATCATCACATCCAGCACAAGCGCATCGAATACGCAGTCTTTTAAAAGCGTGCGGGCTTCTAGCGCATTTGCCGCCGTAAAGGCCAAAAAACCGTGCTCATTCAAATAGCGCGAGACCAGATCGCGGATACGGTCATCATCATCCACCACAAGAATATGCGGCAGGTCGGCATAGCGCGGCACTGTTTCCGGATCGAGCATTCCAGCCTTTTACCAGCTTTCTCTTGATTTTTGAATGATTTTCCAAAATGATGAATGTTTACAAGAGAAAAGAGGACACATCATGGCCACAGGAGATTTCAGCGACCGCGACGGTCTTATCTGGATGAACGGGGAGATTATTCCCTGGCGCGAGGCCAAGGTGCACGTGTTAACCCACGGCCTTCATTATGCAAGCTCTGTCTTTGAAGGTGAGCGCTCTTATGAAGGTCAAATCTTCAAAATGCATGAACATTCAGAGCGTTTTGTCCGCTCCGCCGAACTCATCGATATGCATATGCCGATGAGCGCTGATGAGATTGACGCGGCAAAAATGGAAATCCTGGCCGCGAATAAACTCACCGATGCGTATGTCCGCCCGGTCGCCTGGCGCGGGTCCGAGCAGTTAGGCATCTCTGCACAAGCTACCCAAACTCACATCGCCATTGCCTGCTGGGAATGGCCCAGCTATTTCGGCGAAGAAGCACGGACAAAAGGCATTTCGCTTCAAACCTCCAAATGGCGTGCGCCCATGCCCGATACCGCTACCACTCAAAGTAAAGCTGCCGGGCTTTATGCAACGCATACCATGTCCAAACATGCTGCCGAGGCAGACGGCTTTACAGACTCATTGATGCTTGATTATCGGGGTCTTGTGGCCGAAGCCACAGGCGCGAATATCTTTATGGTCAAAGACGGCGCGCTCAAAACCCCTGTGCCCGATTGTTTCTTGAATGGCCTCACTCGCCAGACTCTCATCCAGCTGTCTAAAGAAAACGGCTATGAGATTGAAGAGGTTCAAATCACCCCCGAAGAACTGCGCGGCGCCGATGAGGTTTTCCTCACAGGTACGGCCGCCGAAGTCACGGCGGTTGGTAAAATCGACGATGTAGACTATACGGTCGGCCCCGTCACCCGCACCTTGCGGGATGCTTACGAAGCCCTTGTTCGCCAGAAAAAGGCTGCTGCGGCTTAAAAATTTTATCTATTTGATTTTATTTATAAAAACCGCTTTTTCAGCGGGCTTTTTGCGATTTCTTAATCTCTTTTTGTATAATTATAGCAATATTACGACAAAACGGGATATAGGGTATGGACCTATCAAAATTCAATCCGGAGCAACAGGTAAGCATCTTCCAAGGGCTGCAATCCATTGTCATGGATACGAACCCGGATGCTATCGGCACGTCCCGTTTTGAAGGCTTAAGTGAAGCCGGCCGCAGCGCTCAGATTGATATGATGAATCTGCATAACGGCACCGTTTTTTCCCGCGGCCTGGTACGTACCGGCCCTGTCGAACTTACCAATGCCAACCCTCAAGCTTTTAGTGAAGATGAGATTTCTCAGACTGGGGGCCCTCCACAACTCCGCGCACAGGTACAGGAAATTCTTGGAAAGGGTCAGGCTGCAAATCCTATGCAGTTTGAAGCTATTCTTGCTTTTTATAATGCAGACGTTGAGCTGGATGGCACACTGACAGCTGAAGAAATTGCACAAGGGGCAACACTCTCTCAATCTCTTGAAAGCGGCGACAGCGCTCCCGAAATCCGTAATGCCTTTGATACAGCACGTACCCAGGCTGCCGCAGAAGAGGCGCGCCAGCAAGCAGCAGCCGAGGCTGCGCAGCGTGCAGAGGGTATGCTTGAGACAAATATTGATGCGGCGCTCGCTGCACAAGGATATATAGAACCCGGTCAGGAGCTTACCGATCAACAGCGCGCTATTGCTTTAAATACGTTTATGAAAGAAAACAGTTTTGCCGTGCATGCAGCGTATGGCGGAGAAAAAACACTTGTTGATATTCAAAGCGAAGCATTCGGCGGTGACTTTGAAAACTGGCAAGTAAGCAGTGCCGCCCTTGGCATTGTCTCTGTAAATTTTGAAAAAGACGGCCTGCACATGGCTGAAGAGGTGAAAGCCTGGCTCGAAAGCGGTGACCCGGCACAAATTCAAATGGCACAAGCTGTAATCGGTGTCGATGCAACTGGCACGCTGAGCACACAAACCTATGAAGCCGGAAATGCATATTTAAACCAGGATTATGCGACAAAGCTTGGAGACATCCCTGCCTTTTCAAATGGAGAAACTGGAGGATTTCAACCGGTTAAGGTCTACACCGCTGCGCGCGACGGCACGCTTTACACACCTGAAACAGATGAAGAGATGCGCGCAGCCGGTTTTACAGACGGCCAGATTGAAGCCATCAATGCAGCCGTTTCTACAGAAGAGCTTAATGACGTTTTGGCCAAAGGGGAAGAGAACTGGACGGAAGCAGACCGTGAAATTCTCGGCGGTTATAGCCGTGAAGAAATGATCGCGCAGATGTATATCAACGATCCGGCATTATATGAGCGCGTGATTGAAAACCGGAATGACGTAAATGTTGCCCTAGATGACTCCCTCAGACAGGAAAGACTGGTTGACGTTGCACAAAATGCAGCTGTCGAGTCCCGTGAACTTGACGCTCAGGCAGATACGCTTGAAGAGCAAATTCTTCCGGACTCAGAACGTTTTGATGTTGTGCTGGGAGCCTTATCTGATGGGTCCGTTACTATCGGAGCAGACTCTCCACCTGAACTGGCAGAACTTGCATCCCGGTACGGCACTCTTGTTGTTGCGGAAGAAGCTGTTGAAAGCTATAGATTAAACCCGCTGGAGGCCAATAATGAACATGGTGTTGTCGGCGCTGTTGGTGGCGTTTACGCTCCGCTGGCCCAACAGTTTGATAATGATGTGATTGCGGCACAAAACAACTTCATGGACTATTATAACGGGCTGGACGAAGCACAGCGTCAAGCTGTCTATGACTCCGTCACAGGCCAAACGCCGGACTCGCCTGCCCCGGACGCGCCTGCTGTTGAACCGCCTGCTGAACAACCAACTACGCCACAAGAGCCCAACCTTATCGCAGAGCGTATTATGTCGGATGCGATTGAAGGCGCTCAGGCAGAACTGCAATCGGGAGGAAATGCTTTTTCAAGGCTTTGGGATAATCTATGGGGCGGAGAAGCACAAGCAGCGGAAGCAGCTGACCATCCCGGAAACTATAATAACTCAGCTATTGTAACCGGTGCCGCCTCACCTGAAACGTCACGTGCAGGTTTTGAACGGGCCCACGAAGCTGATTCTGTTGAAGAGAGACTACATGTTAGAACTCCTTCGCTTGAGAATGATTTCGCCTTATCCCCTTAAAGAAATTTACACATTAAACCGGAAGAGAATGATATCGCCGTCCTGGACGATGTAATCTTTGCCTTCCTGGCGCATTTTGCCGGCCTCTTTGGCAGGCCCTTCCCCGCCAAGTGCGATGTAATCCTCAAAGGAAATCACTTCGGCCTTGATGAACCCTTTTTGAAAATCTGTATGGATAACGCCGGCCGCTTCGGGCGCGCTTGCGTTTTTGCGGACCGTCCAGGCTTTAACCTCTTTCGGCCCTGCCGTGAAATAAGTTTGAAGCCCGAGCAAGTCATAACCTGCGCGGATGATTTTATTCAGGCCCGGCTCCTCCAGCCCCATATCTTTTAAAAATTCATCTTTATCTTCCTGCGTATCAAACTGCGCGATTTCCGCTTCAATCGCTGCGCAGATTGTCACCGCACCCGATCCTTGCGCAGCCGCCATCTCTTCAACCTTTTTTATCAGGTCATTTCCAGACGCCGCATCCTCTTCATTCACGTTACAGACATACAGGATTGGTTTGGCGGTAAGCATATGCAGCTCATGCATCCATTTTTCTTCCTCTTCGCCGGAAGGTTCAATGGTGCGTGCAGACTTCCCTTCTTCCAGCACCGCTTTCACCTTCAAAGCAAAATCATGTTGCGCCGCCAGCGCTTTATCGCCACGCGCTTTTTTCGCCATGCTCTCAGCTTGCTTGGAGACACTTTCCAGATCGGCGAGCATCAATTCTGTTTCAATCGTTTCGGCGTCCCGCACCGGATCAACCGAGCCATCCACATGGGTGATATCGCTGTCTTCAAAACATCTCAGCACATGGATGATTGCATCGGTTTCGCGAATATTGGCGAGGAACTGGTTCCCCAGCCCTTCGCCTTTACTCGCCCCTTTCACAAGGCCTGCAATATCAACAAATTCAAGCTGCGTGGGCACGACTTTGGCGGGGTTTACAATCTGCGCGATTTTATCCAGCCGGTCATCGGGCACGCCAACCTTGCCGACATTCGGCTCAATCGTACAAAAAGGAAAGTTCGCCGCCTGCGCCGCTGCCGTTGCCGTCAGCGCATTAAACAAGGTTGATTTGCCGACATTCGGCAACCCCACAATTCCGCAATTAAATCCCATCTATTTTGTCTCCTCCGCCACCCGCGTCATAAAATCCGCCTGGTTCTCTTCCAGCAAAAGCGGTGTGTGTTTTGACACCGCGTCCATCCAGTCCGGCACACGGGCCTGTTCTTCTTTTGAAAAATCGCTCAAGACATATCCGCTGACCCGGTTTTTATCGCCCGGATGGCCGATGCCGAGCCGCACCTTCCAATATTCATTTCTTTGTAAATGCGCATCGATGGATTTGAGCCCATTATGCCCGGCGGTGCCGCCACCTTTTTTGACTTTCACCTGAAACGGTTTTAGATCGAGCTCATCATAAAAGACAATCACCTTGTTCGGTGTGACTTTAAAAAAGCGCGCCGCCTGCCCGACAGATATCCCGCTCTCATTCATATAGGTTTGCGGTTTCAAGATCGCGACTTTTTGATTTGCAATCCGCCCTTCAGAGAGCAGCCCGTCAAATTTAGACCGGAAGGCCGGAAAAGCGTAATCATCTGCAATCTGATCGACCGCCATGAACCCGACATTATGGCGGTTACCTTCATGTTTTGATCCCGGATTACCTAAACCGACCAGAAGCCACATCGGCTCCGTCTCCTTGGAATTGTTTTGCGTAAAGAAATTTAAAAGGCGGGAGAACATGTATCCGCCCGCCTTTCATAAAGATTATTCGCTTTTGGCCTCATCGCCGCCTTCGGCTGCAGGGGCGTCACCTTCTGCGCCTTCTTCGCCCTCTTCGCCTTCGGCAACTTCTTCCTCAACCTCAATGCGTTTCGGTGCCATGATGGTGACCAGCGTAAAGTCACGGTCATCAATCACAGGCTTGGCCCCTTCAGGCATGACGGCATCGCTGATCTTAACCGCATCACCGATAGAAAAGCTGCTCATATCAACATCAATCGCTTCAGGAATATTGGTGGCCAGACAGAACACCTCAACATCGTGACGCACGATATTCAGGACGCCTTTTTCCTGCGCCGCCGGACTTTGATCGTAATCCATGAAGTTGACCGGCACGTTCACTTTCAGTTTTGTCTTCGCATTTACACGCAGAAAATCGACATGCTGGACTGTATCTTTGACCGGATGGACCTGCACATCCCGGGCAAGCACCTGCATCTTTTCGCCATCCACATCGATATCGCAAAGCGTCGTGAACATGTGACCTTTGTGATACTCGATCCCGACTTCCTTGGCCGGCAGGCTGATTGTGACGGGGGATTTATTATCGCCGTAAATCACGGCGGGCAGTCTGTTTTCACGGCGAAGAGCACGGGCCACCCCTTTTCCGGCCTGTTCTCTTTTTGCCGCAGACAATGCGTAATGTTTTGTCATTGGTTTAATCCTTTAAAATAAATGGTTTCAGTCCCGCAGCCAGCCTCCAGGGGTGCTGAAAAATCGCTGCGAATAGCGGCGTTTTAGGGAGTTTGACCCAAAAATGCAAGAAAAAAGGCTTAATACCGGAATAGAGCAGAAATAGACCGTTCTTCGTAAATCCGCTTGATGGCTTCGCCGATCAGCGGTGCCACCGTCAACTGTTCAATATTGTGCGATACCCTTACCGCTTCCGTGGCGGCAATGGAATCCGTTATCACCAGCTTTTCAATCGGCGAGGAAGACACCCGCGCAACGGCGCCGCCGGACAGAACCCCGTGCACCACATAGGCGGACACGCTTTTTGCGCCCTGGTCTTTCAAAGCCACGGCTGCATTACACAAGGTCCCGGCAGAATCGACAATATCATCGACCAGGAGACAGTCTTTACCATCCACGTCCCCGATCACATTCATAACCTCGGACACACCCGCCTGCTCGCGGCGTTTATCAATAATCGCCAGATCTGCGCCAATACGCTTGGCCATGGCGCGCGCGCGGACCACCCCGCCCACATCAGGTGAAACCATCACAAGTTTGTCCCTGTCATATTTTTCATCAATATGCGGCATAAAAATCGGAGACGAATGCAGGTTATCAGTTGGAATATCGAAAAAGCCCTGGATCTGGCCGGCATGTAATTCCAGTGTCAGGACCCGGTCCGCGCCTGCTGCCGTGATCAGATTGGCGACCAGTTTGGCCGAAATCGGCGTACGGCCGCCCGTTTTGCGGTCCTGGCGGGCATAGCCAAAATACGGGATCACAGCTGTAATCCGTTTGGCCGAGCCGCGTTTCAACGCATCAATAGTAATCAAAAGCTCCATCAGATTATCATTTGCCGGATAGGAGCTGGACTGGATCACGAACACATCCTGCCCGCGGACATTCTCCATAATCTCAACAAAGACTTCCATATCGGAAAAGCGGCGGATCGACGCCTTGGTCAGCGGAATGCTTAAATAGGCGGAAATAGCTTCAGCCAGCGGACGGTTTGAATTCCCGGCAATAATCTTCATGGATTGACCCTCTCTCGTCCATGATCAGTTTTTACATGGGCGCACTATAGGAAACATACGCAGGAAATCAATCTAAAATCTTATTTTTGAATAACAATTGCGGATAACTGGCGCCCGTAATCCGGCTCCCCCGCATGGCAGGCCCTGCGGTAGGAAAAACAGCCCTGAACATCCGCATATGTGTCATGATCCGTCATGACGACATCCCGCACCCCGGCGCGTGCCAGGCGCGCCGCCACATAGCCCGGCAGGTCGAACATGAGATGCCCCTCCCGCGCCCCGGCCTTAAAGAAATGCTCTGCGCTTGGGTCTTCTTCCAGGAACGGCGTTTCAAACCCTGCCGACACTTCATAGGATTTCGGACCTATACACGGCCCAATCGCCGCCCGGATCGTGGTGGGAATTGCCCCAAGCTGCATCATGCCGTCAATCGTGCTTTCCAATATGCCTTTGAGCGCCCCGCCCCAGCCCGCATGGGCAGCGCCAATCACAGGGCTACGATCCGCTTTGCGGCCATGAAACAGCACCGGGGCACAATCTGCTGTCAGAACGCCAAGCGGCAGACCTGCTTTATCGGTGACAAGCCCATCGCCTTTGGGCCTGTTTTCCCCGTTTGGGAAAATAGCCTGCGCTTCTAAACAGGTATTTGAGTGGATTTGCCAAGGGGTTACGATGTCTTGTTCATCTGCATGAAGGTCATTTGCAACCCGCGCGCGGTTTTCAAAGACCGCCTCCAGGCTATCCCCGGATCCCGGACCGCAATTTAAAGAGCTGAAAATCCCCCCGCTCACACCCCCCTGGCGACCGTAAAACCCAAAGGAAATATCGTCATTAGATTTCGATACAAAGCGGTCTGGTGAGGCTATGCGCATATAAACCCTTCAAGCTCTAAAGACGGATCGGACGATACGGCAATCACTTTAAACAGCTCTCCCATCTGGTCAATCCCGCACAAACGTTCATATGCGGCTTCCAAACCCTTTTTCTGACCGGGCGTTGCGTTTTTCGAGAGCATTTCGATACGAAGGCGAATACCCAGGTTTTCAAGGAAGCTTTTCTGGCTGATGGGACCGTGAACAGACAGCCCTTTTTCAAGTGCCAGGCTACTCACCGTATCGAAACATACATGTGCAGTGAGATCGCATTCGCCTGGATCGTGCAATATCGATACATGCTGGTGTTTTTGGACGGCCTGGAGGGTTTTTTGAGGGGTAAAACCCGTATAGCCATAGTCAATAAAAAGACAAAATCCTATTTGTTTTTGAATGTGTTCAAAGAGATCATTCAGGTAATTTTTGAGGACAGGTGATACCTCCACCATATCCCCTTCTTTATACTCCAAGAGTGATTGCGGGATATGTTTCATAATTGCCGGATCGGCCTCTTTTTGCCCTAAGGCCAGGTGGCCCTCTTCGCTCAGCCCGATAACAACCTCATTCCATCCATTTTGGGTTTTGACCAGCTGGTGCACCGGCAGCGCATCCAGAAATTCATTTCCAATCACAATCAGCGGTGCATCATCTGGAAGCGTTTTGAGATCACTATGCCATGCCGGAGCATAATTTCGAAACGCCTGAGACTGGACATTTTTTAGACATAAGGATGATTCAACAAGGTGAATATGCAGCGCTTCATGAAACCCGTTTGCGCCTTTTGTGATACGTAAGAGGTCACCGAGAAGCGTCCCACGGCCCGGCCCGAGCTCCACCAGATGCACCGGGTCAGGTGCGCTTGCCTTCATCCAGCCATCGAGGGTCCAGGCGCCGATTAACTCCCCAAAGACCTGAGAAACTTCGGGCGCAGTAATAAAATCACCCTCCACGCCGAATGGGTCCCGAGTCATATAATAGCCATGCTCCGGATGGCCCAGACACAGACTCATATACCGGGCCATATCCATCGGGCCATTAAGGCGGATATCTTCTTGAATATGTTTAAGCAGCGCGGTCATCTTTATGCTTCAGCGCATAGGCGATCACACTGGTCCCGAGCAGAATAAGAGGGACAGAGAGGATTTGCCCCATTGATACCCCGCCAAGCGCAGCAAAAAAGAGCCCGAGATGAAAGTCCGGCTCGCGTACAAATTCGACGGCAAAGCGGAAGAAGCCGTATCCGGCCAGGAAGGTTCCGGTCAGAATGCCGGGCCGCTCCCGGATCCATTTATTGCGCAGCATGATCCATAAAATGACCCCGAGCACCAGGCCTTCGAGAACCGCTTCATAGATCTGGCTCGGATGACGCGGGGCTGACCCCGCACCAGGAAAGACCATCCCCCATGGCGCATCTGTGACCCGCCCGTATAGTTCCCCGTTAATGAAGTTCGCGATCCGCCCGAAAAAGATCCCGATCGGTGCAGCGGTGCAAAAAATATCCGCAAGACGCAACACATTGATCCGGCGCATCAAGCTGAAGATCAGCAGCGCGGCAATGACCCCGATGACCCCGCCATGAAACGACATGCCGCCCTGCCAGACTTTGAAGATATCCAGCGGCGTGGCCAGATAGGCCTCCAGCTGGTAAAACAGCACATAGCCTAGCCGTCCGCCCAGGATAACGCCGAGTACGCCCCAGGGCATGAAATCATCAATATCATCCTTATTTGGCCTGTGCGGGGCGTTCAGACCTGCCATATATAGGCCATAGCGCCAGCCCCCTAAGAACCCTGCGAGATAAGCCAGCGCATACCAGCGTATCTCCAGCGGGCCGATCGACAGCGCAACAGGGTCTATCTGGGGAAAATCAAGCGCCATTTCATATTAACGATACGGATCGTTATTGCTCATAAAATTCTGTATATACAAACGGATACCTTCTTCAAGCTCTGTAAAAGCTTTTGTATATCCGGCGGCCTGTAATTTACCCATATCAGCCTGCGTATAATACTGATACTTCTCCTGAAGCGTTTCAGGCATATCCATATAATTGATCTTCGGTTCCTTGCCCGCGGCTGTGAAGGATGCTTCCGCCAGGTCCTTAAATGACCGTGCCTTGCCCGTCCCGACATTGAACAGGCCATTGACCTCTTTATTATCGTAGAGCCAGAGCATCACATCGACGCAATCCCCGACCCAGACAAAGTCACGCAGCTGCCCGCCATCTTCATAAGATGGATTATGGGATTTAAACAGCCGCGCTGCCGCACCTGCGACAATTTGCGGGTAAAGCTTGCAAACGACACTCATCTGCTCGCCCTTGTGATATTCATTCGGCCCATAGACATTGAAAAATTTCAGACCCGCCCATTGCGGCGGCGCAGATTCCAACCCTTCTGTTGTGACCCGGGCAACCCGGCGGTCAAAGACATGTTTTGACCAGCCATAAGCATTAAGCGGGCGCAGCTTTGCCAGAGAATCTATCGACTGATCATCAACAAACCCTTCCTCCCCGTCACCATAGGTGGCCGCAGAAGACGCATAAATGAACCGCGCATCATTGCGCGCGCACCATTTCCACAAGCGCCGGGACAGCGCGATATTGGTATCGGCAATAAGGTCTGCATCGCTTTCTGTTGTCGAGGATATCGCCCCCATATGAAAAATGCAGTCTATTTCATCCGCATGCGTTTGCAGGTAATCAAACAGCCGCTCCGGATAGACGATATCGCGTAATTCACGTTTGGCGATGTTACGCCATTTATCTTCCGTGCCCAGCACATCGCACACAACAAGGTCTTTACAGCCGTGCTCTTCCAGGCCTGCCACAAGGTTTGAGCCGATAAATCCGGCCCCTCCGGTAATGATGATCATATGTCTCTCCTTTTGATCATTTACTCATAGAGCGCGCATCTATTTTTGTCCACAGATTCCCCGCGCCTGAAATCGATTCGTGTTTGCGATTTGACGGGTGCAGGCGTAATTCTTTTTCCCAATATGTTGAAACAAGACCCCCGCATACTCGATGATATTGCCAAGGTCGCCGGCGGCGCGATCAATGTGCTGTCAGGCTTACGTCAGCAAATCGAAACCGAAGTGAAAGCCCGCGTGGAAGAGATTGCCGCGCGTATGGATCTTGTGCCGCGCGAAGATGTCGACCGGCTGGAAGCCGTGATTGCCAAAATGCAGGCCGATCAAAAAGCCATGATGAAACGCCTGGATGCGCTTGAAGGCAAAAAGAAAGCCCCTGCAAAAAGGGCAGCCAAAAAGACATCCAGGAAAACAACAAAAAAGAGTGCCAAGAAAAAATGAGCCAGATCGCCGAAGAATTAGATCCGTTTGATGATGTCTCCAACCCGCTGGATTCCGTCGAAGATATTTTCTTCAATAATGACTGGAGCTTTGACCGCCCGACGGAAGATGAACTGACCGTAACCGTCACAGGGAAAATGGGCTCTTACGTGATGACCTTCCTCTGGCAGGAAGATTTCAGTGCGATGCAGTTTTCCTGCCTCTATGATCTGATAATCCCGGAAGGCCGTCTGGGGGAAGCTGCCACCACAACGGCTGCAATCAACACCTCTTTATGGCTCGGGCATTTTGATATCCGCCCGGGAAACAGAACGCCGTGCTTCCGGCACACAACGCTCTTTCGTGGTGTCACGGGGTGCAGCGGTGCAGAACATATTGAAGATCTTGTCGATATCGCTTTGTCCGAGTGTGAGCGCTATTACAGCGCCTTTGATCTCTTAAGCAAGGAAGAGCCTTCTGAAAGCGCGGACCTTTCCCTGGCCCTTCTTGATAGTGCGGGCGAAGCATAAGCGCTTTTCGCACCTCTTCAGACCCTCTATACTTTAAATATGAATACACCACCTCTTACGATCGGTCTTGTGGGCTGCGGCAAAATGGGTCAGGCCATGTTGCGCGGCTGGCTGGAAAGCGCTGCCATCGGCCATGTCACGATCCTTGATCCGATGGCTGCCCTGCCCTTACAGCAAAACACAACACTGACCGATAACATCCATAGCTTTTCTCAGCATATAGGCGCTCTGGATATGCTGGTGCTTGCCGTGAAACCGCAAATCATGGAAGAGGTTTGCTCGGAGCTGCAGGACCATATTCAGAGCCATCTGCCTATCCTGTCCATCGCTGCAGGACGCACGATTGACTCCTTCAAACACATTTTTGCAGATACTCAGCCAATCCTTCGCGCGATGCCGAACACGCCTGCTGCCATCGGCAAGGGTATCACCGTGATCTGCCCGTCTTCTGAAGTCACGCAAGATCAAAAAACCCATGCCGCGCAGCTTTTACAAACGCTTGGACCCGTGCAATGGGTTGAGGATGAAAGCTTAATGGATGCCGTTACGGCTCTCTCCGGCTCCGGCCCGGCCTATGTCTTTTACCTGATTGAAACCCTTGCTGCCGGCGGCACAAAAGTAGGCCTGCCCGAAGAGATGGCGATGGCGCTTGCCCGTCAGACAGTGATTGGCGCGGCCGCGCTCTGTGAAACGGAAAGCGATATCTCCGCCGCAACGTTACGCGAAAACGTCACCAGCCCCGGCGGCACGACAGAAGCCGCGCTTAAAATTTTGATGAATGGAAAGCTTCAGAAAATTTATGATGACGCGATTCTCGCCGCTCAAAAACGCGGCAAAGACTTATCGGATTAATCCACCACAATCTTATATTTCTGCCCGGCTTTGAGATCGGCTGGAGAATTCAGACCGTTCAGCACCATAAAACGCTCTTCGCGGTACGGGCCAGAGACCATACGCCGAGAGAGGCTTTGAACCGTATCGCCTGAGCCTGCCGTGATGACCTTGATACGCGGCGGGCGGATATTTTTTTCAGACGCGCTTAAACGCGCAAAGCTGTAAGTCGTTTTCTTTAAGGAATCGACAATGCTAGCCGGTGTATTGCTCGGGATCGCCATCTGGAAGCGGAAGAAGCGGCCCGGCGACCATTCAATGGCGACCACGCGGATCGTGACATTGCGCCCCTGTACTTGCCCGCCATAGGCGGCCGTGGCTGCTTTCATGCCGTTAATCGTAATGCTTTCAACATTCTGAAGCCGTTTATCGGCAAGCCAACCGCGCGTCATATACGTCATGGCATCGCGCTTTTGTTTATCGCCTGCCGCATCAAACACCAGGATCGTATTCGTCCGCTTGTCAGACGCAATAACGGCAGACGGCGTATTGGTCACACGAAAGCCTGTCGGCACGTTAAATTTAAATCCAAGATCGGGATGATAAAACACATCATCTTTGACAAACCCTTCTTTCGGACTGTCGCCATAGGTCATGCCGTTAATTTTGGCCAGATACCCGTCACGATTGACGCGTCCTCCCTGCGGATAGGCACGCGCTTCTGTACGGGCGTCCGCCACACGCTCTGCTGTCACCGGGTGGGTGGAAAAATAATTTGGCCCGTCATTGGCATTGCGCCCGGCCATTTTGGCATCCAGTTTTGTCTCCCGGTCCAGGCTGGCAAGAAAGCTGGACATCGCACCGGGGTCATAGCCTGCGCGGCTTAAGTAACGCACACCCAGCTCATCCGCCTGACGCTCCTGATCGCGGGAATAGGATTTAATATAAAGCTCAGAGCCCAGACCAGCTGCCCGCCCGACGCCCGGATCGCCAACGGCAGCAGACAAAATCGCTGCACCCAAACCGACGACCGCGCTTTGAGAGACCCGCTCTGCCGCATGCCGGGCCGTAATGTGCCCGATTTCATGCGCGACCACGGCGGCCACTTCCGCCTCATTGTTGGCAAGTGCCATCAATCCGCGACTGATATAGATATACCCGCCCGGTACAGCGAATGCATTTACCATCGGGTTATCGAGCACATAAAATTTATATTGAATATCTTTGCGCTCCGTATGCGGCACAATCTTTTTACCGATCTCTTGCACATAAGATTGCATGGGGCCTGTCATGAACGGCCCGAATTGCTGTTCGACCTTTTTATGCTCTCCCGCACCAACGGACGCTTCCTGCGAGGCTGGAAGCAAAGCTGTAAATTGTTGTTCGCCCGTGGCCGGATTGGTTGAACAGGCGGCCAAAAGCCCGCTTGCTAAAACGATAAGGAGTGTGCAAATTCTGCGCATGCGATTAATCCTTTTTATTCTTCTCATCTGTTTGCCCGGCCCGGCACTCTCTTCCGAACCACCCGATTTGTCCTCTCTCAAACGCACGGGCAGCAGCGAAGTGAAGGCTATCATAGACGGGCTGACGATCCTTTTAAAGGATGAAACCATCATCCGCCTGGCCTCTTTGGACTTGCCCGGCGCGCCGGGAGACCCCGATAACATCCATGCCATCGCCGCAAGGGAAGCCCTCGCCGAAGCCCTGCCCGAAGGCACGCAAGTCATTTTATATCAAACCCGCAAGGCCAAAATAGGGCGGGAAAACCGCATGGGCCATGCTTTGGCCCATCTTGTGACCAAAAAAGGCGCGCTCTGGGTCAACGGCATGATGGCCGAGAAAGGCGTTGCCCGCGTCTTTCCAACCTCTACGAATGCGGAGCTAACCGAAGATTTATTTGCCCTTGAAGATAAAGCCATTCAAAACCGCACAGGTCTCTGGGCAGACGGCGCCGCCCCGCTCCTCACCCCCGAAAGCGCAGAGCAGGCCCTTGGCCGGGTCGGCGTCGTGCAAGGCCGCGTACAGGGCGCCGCCACGGTGCGCAATAATCTTTATCTGAATTTCGGTGCTAACTGGAAAACCGATTTTACGGTGATGGTGCCCCCGGCCTTGCGCAAGAAACTCGCCCGCGCCGGGATCGACCCGATGAGTTTAAAAGATCAAACCATCCGCGCGCGTGGTTTTATCCGCTCTTATAACGGGCCGTTTTTAGAACTTGCCCATGAAAGCCACCTTCAGATAATCGAAGACGATAGCGTGCCCTTGCAACCGCAGACAGAAATCCCTACCATCGATCCTAATCCTTAAAATATTAAGAATTAGGGTTTGAATGAATACAAAACGCACCCCGCTCCTGGATCTCTTTTCACCGGTCACGCCCTATTCCAGCGGATACCTGGATATTGAGAACGGCGCGCAACAACTTTATTGGGAACAAAGCGGCAATCCGGACGGTGTACCGATTGTGCTCTTTCACGGCGGACCGGGCGCAGGATGCGCGCCCGTGCACAGGCGTTTTTTCGACCCGGATCATTACCGCATTATTTTGTTTGATCAGCGCGGGTCCGGCCGCTCTTCCCCGCACGGCACACTGGAAAACAACACAACGGCGCATTTACTCAAAGATATCGAACAGCTCCGCCATCATCTTTCGATTGATAAATGGCATGTATTCGGCGGCTCCTGGGGCTCGACGCTGGCGCTTGAATATGCCGCCGCCCATCCATCCAAATGCATCTCGCTGATCCTGCGTGGTATTTTCCTGATGGAAGAAGAAGATATTAACTGGTTCCTGTACGGCCTGCGGTCCATCTACCCGGAAGTTTGGGAAAGCTTTGCAGGCTTTTTGCCTGAAGAAGAACGTGATGACCTCCTCGAAGGCTATCACAAACGCCTGACGGACCCGGACCCGGCTATTCAATTAGAAGCAGCGATTAACTGGGCGCTCTATGAAAGCGCCTGCTCATCGCTTATTCCAAATTATGAAACCATCACAACAGATGAACAAAAAGCCCATGCCTTAAGCCTTGCGCGGATTGAAGCGCATTATTTTAAAAATCAAAAAATCACAGCAGAAAACAGCCTGCTCACTAAAATTCATATCTTCCGCAAAATTCCGTCCGTGATTATTCACGGGCGCTATGACATGATTTGCGCGATTGCCAGCGCCCATAAACTGCACATGGCCTGGCCTGAAGCTGATTACATCGTCGTGCCTGATGGCGGGCATTCGGCCCTTGATCCAGCCATCCGCTCGCGCCTGATCGAAGCGACAGAGAATGCAAAACATATCAGTTAAAGGAAACATGACATGAATTTTCAAACGCTCGATACGCTTGACCTCAAAGATAAAATTGTTTTGCTGCGCGCAGACCTCAACGTGCCGGTGAAAGACGGTGCCGTCACAGACACAACACGCATAGATCGCGTGAAACCAACAATCGATGCACTCATATCCAAAGGCGCAAAAATTGTTGTCATGGCGCATTTCGGCCGCCCAAAAGGCGAAGCAAAACCGGAATTTTCCCTGTCTTTCCTGCCGCCTGTTTTGGAAACACAATGGGGCAGACCTGTTTCTTTTGCCTCTGACTGCATTGGCGAAAACGCGCAAAGTGAAATTGCAAAACTAAACGCGGGCGATATTTGCCTTCTTGAAAATGTCCGCTTTCATCCGGGCGAAGAGAAAAACGATCCGGCTTTTGTAAAAGAGCTTGCCGCGCTTGGGGATGTGTTTGTGAATGATGCGTTTTCGGCGGCGCACCGCGCACATGCTTCTACGGAAGGCTTGGCCCATCTTCTGCCCAGCGCGGCCGGCAAACTCATGGAAGCTGAATTGAACGCTTTGAACGCTGCACTTGAATCCCCGCAAAAGCCTGTGGCAGCGATTGTCGGCGGGGCGAAAATTTCGACCAAGCTGAGCGTGCTGAACAACCTTGTTCAAAAAACAGATTTTCTCATTCTCGGCGGCGGCATGGCCAATACCTTCATGCATGCATGTGGAATCGCGATCGGTAATTCCCTGTGCGAAAAAGATATGGCCGGCGAAGCACGCACCATAGAGCAAACAGCCAAAGAGCATGGCTGTGACATTATTCTCCCCCTCGATCAGATCGCCGTGCGTGAATTTAAAGAAAATGCCCCACACGAAATTGCTATGTCCGGTGAGATGAAAGCGGATCAGGAAGGCGTAGATATCGGCCCGCAGACGATTTCTGCCATCAGTGAAATTTTACAGGAATGTAAAACAGTTCTCTGGAATGGGCCTTTAGGTGTGTTTGAAATGAAGCCTTTTGATACAGGCACAAATGAAGTTGCGCGTATTGTCGCCGCCCTGACCAAATCCGGCCAGATCACCAGCGTGGCTGGTGGCGGGGATACGGTCGCCGCCCTTGAAAATGCAGGTATTGCTAACGATTTCACCTATATCTCAACGGCCGGCGGCGCGTTTTTAGAATGGCTGGAAGGCAAGAAGCTGCCAGGTGTGGCAGCGCTCATGTCACCGTCCAAAGCGGCTTAACTAATCTTTTGAAGAGTCTAAAATACGTTTGGCCTGATCCGGGCTCACACGCTCAAAAAAGCTCAGCGCTTCGCCGAGTTCAAATTGATTGACGACGCTGTCTTTTTCCCCGCGCATTTTCCCTGTGAGCAGGAAGAAGCTCATGAAATCTGTTTTGGTAATCTCCAGCGCCTTACAGGCTATCGCCAGCCCCTGCCCTTTATTTTGTTCTAAAACATCATGCACAGTTTGTGGTGCCATACCGGAGAACACAGAGAACTGGGCGATGAAGCTTGCAATCTGGCCGCGGCGCAGCATGCGCATCATGCTATCGACATCCAGCGTACCTTTCTTATGCATCGTCTGCGCACTTTGAATCTGACGTGTAGAGGGCATATAACTTGTATTATCTGCTTCTTCAAATTCCAAAACCACATCAGAAAGCTCATCCGCAATATTGTCTGCGTGGTAGCCGTATTCATAACGCAAAGTTGTTTTCAGTGCATCGCCGACAGCCTTGTAGAGTGTGCGCGCAATGCCTTTCGGCAGTTCCTGACGCGTTAAAAGCGGCTTGGCCAGAGCCTGTGAATGCTGGGCCATCTCTGCAAAAATCTGAACAGCGTTTTCCGTGAGGGTCGCTGTTTGATTTTCCGTCAGCGCGATTGCCGTATCTAAATCCTTTGTATCGGCCAGCATATCCACAACCTGACCGTTGATAAATTTCCGGCGCGCAATGGACTGCCAATGCGCCGGGCCTTGCGACTGAATGATATAGATCAGATCCATATCCTGCAGCACCGGGCTTTCACGCAAGATGCTATCCGCCACGATCGGCTCGTCACTGGCCAGGTGCAAAACCATCCGCAGCGGTATATCGTCCATAACGGCAAGACGGTCCGCGAGCGCCTTACGCAGATCGATCTCCGCCTGACGCATCAGGCCGATCAGCACATCTGTGATAAGTTCTTGTTCTGTGGGGCTCAGTTCGATCTGGAGCAAATCCGTCATCACGGAGGTCAGCTCAACGCGCGCTTCTTTGGTATCGCTGCGCGCGAGCGAATCCAGCTTCTGCGAATCATACAACTGCACGAGCAGCGGCATAACATCCGGAGAGCGCTCCAATAATCTTAAATCCATTTCCATGTCTAAAACCCTGTAAAGGCCTTATATATTTAAAAAATTCGTCCCAACCGTGTGAATCGGCGTTTTTCTAGTTATTCTTTATTATTGCCTCAAAATCCTTTATAATCTGTAAAGGTTAAACGGTGTTTGAGACGATATTTCACAGCCAATGTGTAAAAACTTTCTTAAGACTTTTCTGCTACTCTTATTAAATCGATAATATTTTCAAAAGGTTAGGGCACCATGGTCGGACCAATTGCATATAACGCGCAAGCGCAAATTCCTGCGGCAAATACATTTCAGCCGGGCGGCACACAAGGCCAACAACAAGGCCGAATCCAGGAAGAAGACCAGCAACAAACCCGCCCTGCAGGCACGCAGGCAGCACAATCCCAGGAAACGGAAACCCGTAATAACGGCCGTGAAGAGAGTATTGTTCAGACAAACAGCCGTGAAGATGATAATGGCGCCAGCGCCGCCAGCACGGATCGCGGGACGACCGTCGATATTTCCGTTTAAGATTTTCTACTGAAACGCAACTTCATTGAATGACCGTAGCTTACGGCTATGCAGTTTTGCAGGCCCGATTTCGCGCAAAATTTCCATCGTCCGCAGACCGATTTTCAGATGCTGATCCACCCGCTCGCGGTAAAAACTATCTGCCATCCCGGGAAGCTTGAGCTGCCCATGCAGCGGCTTATCCGACACGCATAACAGCGTCCCGTACGGTACCCGGAACCGGAATCCGTTCGCGGCAATCGTGCCCGATTCCATATCCAGCGCAATCGCCCGGCTTTGACTAAAGCGGATATTCTGGCGCACAGACGAACGCAATTCCCAATTCCGGTCATCGACCGTGGCCACCGTGCCGGTGCGCATAATTTTCTTCAGATCATACCCTGCATAGCCCGTCACTTCCGCCACCGCTTTTTCGAGTGATAGCTGAATCTCCGCCAGCGCCGGTAATGGAATGCTTGGGTGCAAATCATCATTCAGAATATTATCTTCGCGCAAATAAGCATGCGCCAGCACATAATCCCCAAGGCTTTGCGAATTTCTTAAACCTGCGCAATGGCCCAGCATCAACCACGCATGCGGACGCAAAACGGCGATATGATCCGTAATGGTTTTTGCATTTGACGGACCAACACCAATATTTACCATCGTAATCCCGGACCCGTCGGCGCGTTTTAAATGATAGGCCGGCATTTGCGGCAATCGGCTGAGCGCCTGCCCTTCTCCGGGCTCGATGAAATCCGTATAAGCATTCGGCCCATTACCGCCGGCAAGCTCTTTGCCGGTTTCAATAAATTCATCAATATAAAACTGATAGTTGGTAAAGATCACATAATTTTGAAAATGCGCTGCGCGCGTGCCAGTATAATGTTTTAAGCGCATCAGGCTTAAATCCGTACGCGGCGCTGTAAATAATGCCAGCGGCATCACGCCCTCCTGCCCGGCCTGATAGGTGCCGTTTGCAATCTGGTCATCCAGAATATCCAGATCCGGCTGATCAAAAAGTTTTGGCAGCGCTTCTATTTGTTCCGGCGCCAGATCACGCTCTAAATGAAAATCTTCACCCAATGCAAAATGCAGCGGCATCGGTGTGTCACTCACCCCAACCTCTACTTTGCCTTCATGGTTTTCGAGGAGCAGCTTGATATGCTCCTGATAATAGCGATCGAAAATATCCGGGCGCGTCAGCGTTGTTTCATAAACCCCCGCACTAGGAACAAACCCGAACGAGAGGCGCGTATCAGGCCGTTTGACCCCTTTGGCCTCCAGCCGGATATAAGGGTAATAGCCGCGCACCTGATCCGCTTTGAGCGCGCCTTTAGAAAATGCGTCAAAGCCTGCGCGCAGATACTCTCTCTGCGCATCATAAATCCCGCAAATATACGCGTAAGCTTTTGTTTCGTCGGTGAAAGAGCGGGGTTTGAAATGCGGTGCCTTCATACCCGATTATCCCAAAAAAAGGTTAATAAGTCTATTCCGCGCCCTCTAGGCCTTGGCTTTGCCGCCTTTACGCCCTTTGACGCCCAGCCCGATATCTTTGGCCAGCTTGGAGCGTTTATCGGCATAGTTCGGCGCGACCATCGGATAATCGAGCGGCAGCCCCCAGCGTTCGCGGTACTCTTCTGGGGTCATGTTATAAGCCGTCTTCAAATGCCGTTTGAGCATTTTCAGTTTCTTCCCATCCTCCAGGCAAACGATGTAATCCGGCGTCACGGATTTTTTGATCGGCACGGCCGGCTGCGGACGATCGACAATCACGGTCGCATCCTTACCCAGCGTAGAGAGCGTTTTAAAAACCTGCTCAATCACGGCCGGGATTTCTTCTTTCGGGACTGTATTGTTTGAAAAATGCGCCGAGACAATATCAGTCGTCATTTCTAAAATTTCGGCATGTGTCATGGAATCAGGCATGTTGATCTCCTTAATTGAATAGAGATGAATATAGATCAGAGGGCTTATATCTTCAATATAAAGGAAAAGAATTATTTTGGAATTACTTGGATGCAGCCTGTTTTATTTTACGCGGCGGATGTTTTGGCTGGGAGACATCTGCGCCCCGCAAATAAAGCGGGTCGGGCCTGGCGGTTTCAGGATCTGCCTGTGCACCAAGCTCTGCCAATGAGGCCGGATCAATCAATGTCAGATCGGTGCGCCCCTGAAGATGCTTTACTTTCCAGCTTTCCGGCATTGCCTCTTCAAACCGTATCCCTGCATCCCCTACAAGCAAATACGGCCCGCCAGTTACTTGCGTTTCAATCTCTTCTGCCGTAAGCGCTAATGGCTCTGTCTGCGCATTTCCATCTGCATCAAATGCCTGCAGGTAAAAATCTTTGCGCTTGGTTTCAAGCACGCAGAGAACATCCTGCCCGCGATGCATGGCCGCACAGGCCTGCAATGTACTGATACCAACCACGGGCATGCCCAATGCCAGCCCCAAAGACCGCGCTGTCGAGAGACCAATCCGTAAGCCCGTGAAAGAGCCCGGACCAATTGTTGTCACGATGCGTCCCACATCTTGATAGGATAAAGATACTTCTTCCAGAGCTGCATTGATCAGCGGCACCAAAATCGCCGCCTGATCGCGCAGCGTTTCCACCTGACGGACAGCGTGCCGCCCGTCCTGCGTGAACACGCCGACACTCACCCCGCCAAGCGCGGTGTCAAAACACAGGATATTTTCTGCAAAAGGACCTGTCATGGCCCGCAGATTTACAGGATTGTGCAGACCTCGTCAAAATCAAAGCGCGGGCTGCGGTCAAAGATAGAGCCCGGATCGCCATAGCCGATATTGCACAGGAAGTTCACCTCAACATTCCGGTCTTTGAAAAATTCCTCTTTTGCGCCCTCACGGTCGAAGCCGGACATGCCCCCGCAATCGAGCCCCATCGCGCGGATCGCCATGGTCATATAGCCTGCCTGCAGCGTGCCGTTGCGCCACGCCGTTTCTTCAATCAACGCGTCATTACCGACAAACCAGCTTTTCGCATCGGTGTGCGGGAACAGCTTTGGCAGATGCTCATAAAATTCCTTATCAAAGGCGAAGATCGCCGTGACCGGGGCGGTCATGGTTTTGTCGACATTCCCAGCCGCCAGATAGGGCTTCAGCCGCTCTTTGGCCTCATCGCTTGTGATAAAAATCACCCGCATCGGCGAACAATTCGCGCTGGTCGGCGCCCACTTGGTCAGATCATAAATTGCCTCAAGCTGGACCTTGGTCACAGGCTTATCCAGCCAGCCATTATAGGTCCGGGCTGTGCGGAAGAGCTGATCGAGCGCCTGGTCATTCAAAGGCGTATCATGTTCTTGTGGCTGGGTTTGCGGGCTTGGCTGCATAGAAATCTCCTTATCTCTTTGAAAAATATACCCTTAATCACATAACCCGCCGGGCAGGAAAAGCAAGCCTTTAGCTGTTTCAAACAAGGCCAGGATATCTGACAGACCCGCACCCCCGGTGTTCAGCCGGGGCCTGTGGCGTATGCCCCCAAACCCCATAGGCCCCGGGTCTAACGCCCGGGGATACGAAAGGGAGAGACGGGTGGAGAACATGTTCAAACTTTATTGAGAGACCGTATATCCTCATATCATTGCCGTATCTTATAGATTGCGTTCCCCGCGAAAGCGGGGATCTGGTTGAAACTTAGTAAAGATTCCCGCTTGCGCGGGAAAAACAAATTAGGGTTTTAAGGAGGGCATATTTGGAATAATGATAAAGTGCATGATATTTCGTATTGTTCTCATAACCGCCCTGCTCTGGCTGGTCCCATTTACCGCCGCCGCTCAAAGCAGCCCGTCAGACAACCACAGCCCGGCATCACCCCCTTCTTTTAGTTATGACAATAAAAAAGCGGTGATCTTTTCCTACAGCCGCATCGGCGAAGATAACCACCCGCACGACTCGCTTGCCCTCTCTGATTTTGACGCTCATCTCCGGGCGGTCGAGACCAGCAACTATACAGTCTGGCCGTTAGAGAAAATCGTAGCTCATCTGAAAGACGGTATGGAAATCCCGACGCGGACCATTGCCCTCACTTTTGATGGCGGGCATCGCTCTTTTCTGGACTACGCCTGGCCGCGTTTAAAAGATCGCGGTCTGCCCGTCACGCTTTTCATCGCCCCCGGACAGGTGCCTGAAACATCGACGCCGCAACTTATCGGCTGGAACGACCTGGAGCGTCTGGCCAAAGAAGACATCATAACCATCGGCCTGCATCCGGCCCGCTATAGCAATATGGCGCTCTGGGATGAGCTGACCACCCGCACGGAGGTTAACCGCGCGAAGGTGCTCATCCGTGAGCGGCTTGGCCTGACCCCGTCTCTCTTCGCCCTGCCCTTCGGGATGCAAAATGCTGTTACCCACGGCGCGCTAGAAAAGAGCGGGTTTGATGCTGTCTTTGGTCAGCAATCCGGTGTAGCCCACCCGGGCACCGACCTGTTTAATATCCCGCGCTTCACCTTATCGGGTCATTTCGGGTCAGTGAACCGGTTCATCCAAACCGCCAATGCGCTTCCGCTCCCGGTGAAAGAGCTTGAAACACCTGATCCGGTCATTGACCCGAATCAGGAGAAGGTCGCTATTGGGTTTTCCCTTGATGAAAGTCTAAAAAAAGACGGTTCATCCCTTTCCTGCTACAGCAATTCCGCGGATAAGCCGGAGATATCACATATTGGGAATGACCGTATCGAAATACGTGTTTTAACACAGACTGCACCGGAGCGGATGCGCCTCAACTGCATCCTGCCGGGCCCGAAAGACCCAGACACAGATGAAAAGCGCTGGCGCTGGATGGGGTTCATGTTCCACGTGGAACATTCTTCTCACATAGAAAATTAGAGCAAACAGCGTTTTATTTGGGCCAGGCGCAAGGAGTGAAATGTAGAAAACCTACATGAACGACGATGCAACGCCGCCCAAATGAAACGATGGACGCTCTAGGCTGCTTCGACGGGGCGCACTTCTAGCACTTCCGGAATGTAGTGACGGAGCATATTTTCAATGCCCATCTTCAGGGTCGCTGTTGAACTGGGACACCCTGCGCACGCGCCGCGCATCTGCAGATAGACAATCCCCTGCTCAAAGCGATTAAAGACAATATCCCCGCCATCCTGGGCCACCATCGGGCGCACACGGGTATCAATGAGCTCACGGATCTGGCCGGTAATCTCATCGTCTTCCTCGTCCGGCGCAGTCTCTACCGCCGGGTCCCTGTCCTCATGGAAGAGCGGCAGGCCCGCCATATAATGATCCATAATCTGCATCATGATCCGGGGTTTGAGCATTTCCCAGTCTTCATCGTCTGTCTTGCTGACGGAGATAAAATCGCTCCCGAAAAAGAGCGCTTTGATGCCCGCAACGCCCATCAACCGCGTGGCCAGGGGAGATGCGCTTGCCTCTTCAGCGCTTTTGCATTCCCACACGCCCTGGGCCATTACGACCTGTCCGGGCAGGAATTTGAGCGTTGCCGGGTTCGGCGTTTCCTGTGTTTGAATAAACATATCCTTTATCTAGGACCTAGCGCGCGGCAAAGCAAGCCACATCGTCAATTTTCTCAGGCTCCAGATGATCTGGTACAACCACCAGAGGCACATTAAGCTTGGTGACGCCTTTGCCCATAAAATAGCTCACCAGAGGTCCCGGCCCGCCTGAGGCCGCACTGGCACCCAGCACAAGCGCGGAAATCTCAGGATCATTATCAATCACCTGTATAATGGCTTCTGCCTGATTGCCCTCACGGATATATAAAGAGGGATAGAGCCCGCCCAGCTCGTGGATCTTCCCGGCCATGCCCCAGATAAATTGCTCGGCCTGGGCACGCAGCTCCTGCTTCATCTGCGCTTCCACCGTGCCCCAATGGACGAAATCCTCAACATCAATCACATGCAACAGGCAGACATGCCCGCGCACGACCTGCGACCTGCGCACGGCAAAGCGCATCGCGGCCTTAAACTCATCGCTCTCATCAGCCAGAAGCAAAAAGGTGGCCCCATCCCCCGGACGCCCTTTAGGCGCAGCGGACGGGCTTTCTTCAATATCAATCACATCATGCGTGCTCATATGCGTTTTCCCCACTCTTCATAGTGCACACCCGTTAATCCCGCCGCAAAAACGTAAAGGCTGCCCAGCCTGCAAAAAAGGCAATGGCAATGGATACCAAACCATAGGACAGTCCGTCCTGCAGCGCAAAGCGGAAAATTTTGGCGCTAAAGCCGACCTGCACCACGTCAAAGCCGTTCTGATCCATTGCTTTCACCTCCCCGTTTTTCAAAGCATAGGCTTCTATCGTATACCGCCCTTTCGGCACATTCGATGGCAGATGAAAATCCGCCTTATAAAACCCGTCCTGCAAAAACGTAATTTGCTGCGATTTAAGCGGAAACAGCCCTTCGCCCTGTTTGTTACGGATCAGCGCTTCCCGGAACGCAGCATAATAAGAGACGGACCGCCCGCCTTCGCCCGGTTCAAAATCAAGCCGATTTAAACCAATCGCTTTCATATTAAAAATCTCCTGCGCTTCTTCGGCAAGATCATCACGGCTGAGGGCATAATGGTAAAAGCCCGGCACGGATTCAAACGCGATGGACCGGCGGTTAATCCACGCCCCAACCACCTCTTCTTTTTTGCGCACAATCATCCGGCGCTGCGGACCTTTCATCACAAGCGCAATATCATGTCCGGCCTGCGCAACCCCAAACACGCTGATATCTGCCCCGTCAAAGCCGGTTGTAACTTCAATGCGATCCGTGGACGGACTGACTTTCATCTCTTGAGCCTGCACAATTTTTGGCGCACAAACAGCGCAACATAAAAACATAAAAGCTGCAGCAAAAACTCTCATCGCGCCTCCGTGCTGTACAAATCAGCGGGTGGCAGGAATAAATCTGCGGCCATGAAAAAACACACAGTCACAATCATGACCGCCAGGAAAAGCCGTGCAAAGCTCCCCTTGATCACGCGCGCGGCCCGCACGCCGATTTGGGCCCCGACAACCCCGCCCAGCATCAAAATAACCGCGAGCACAAGATCAACAGTGTGGTTGGCGACAGCATGCAGTAAACAGGAAAAGGCGGAAATAAAGATAATCTGAAACAGGCTGGTCCCCGGCACCAAAAGCCCCGGCATCCCCAGAATATAAATCATGGCAGGCACCATCAAAAAGCCGCCGCCGATGCCCAGGATCGAAATCAAAAGCCCGCCGACAAAACCTACACAGGCAGGCAATAATGCCGAAATATAAAGCCGGGATTTGGTAAAGCGGATTTTATAGGGCAGGTTTTGAAAAACGGCATGCGCGTGAAATGGTTGTGATTCTTGCTGTTTTTTACCGCGCTGGAACAGCCCGCCAACTGTTTCAAACAGCATCATCAGCCCGATCATGCCCAGTAAAATCACATACAAAAAGGCAATCACCGCATCAATCTGTCCGATATATTGTAAGCCTTTAAAGATAAACACGCCGATCAGCGAACCGATCATCCCGCCGCCAAGCATGACCATGCCCATGCGCAGATCCACGTTGCCGCGGCGTAAATGCCCCAAAACACCCGTCACGCTGGCTGCCACCAGCTGATTGGCCTGCGTGCCCACAGCCACCGCGGGTGGTATCCCCATAAAGATCAAAAACGGTGTGGTCAGAAACCCGCCGCCAACGCCGAATACGCCGGACAGAAAGCCCACACTGACCCCAAGCGCGATCAGCACTTCGGCATCGACAGACATTTCAGCAATTGGCAGATAAACTTGCATGGAAGAATAGTTACAAGGTGCAAGTTACAAGATGCAAGACGAAACCACTATTTTCTTGAAACTTGTACCTTGAAACTTGCAACTAGTAGGCGGTCGTCCCGACAGGAGAGGTCTGCGACCAGAAATAGCGCCGTGCTTTACTTAGGAAGTTCGCATACTCACCGGTCGGCAGCTCGTGATAGGCCTTTTTGAAATCAACCGATTTAATGATACTCTGGAATGGAAACACCCAGTCATCATAGGCATGGGCTAAAGACGAACATTCAAGAATATACAACGTATCGTTATATAAAGATGCGAACATCAGTGCCTTACGCTGTTGTAAAACACTGCCAAACATCTGTGTGTAAGCCGCCGTGGCATAAGAGGCATGCCAGCGTCCAAGCCCGGCTCCGTCCACGACTTTGCCAATCTTGTGCCCGCTATAACGGTTTAGATATGTGTGCCAGAAATCAACACTGACAGCGGCCTGCTGCACATCGCGGCCATAATCCACCGGGAAAATCGTATAGCGCCGGTCTTCCATTGTAGACAGCGTGCATAGCGGCTGATCAAAGTCAGACGGCGCCATCACCGTCAGCTTATCTCCAGGACGGCGGTTCGGCTGCACTTTCCAGGTATCTGGAAATGTCATGCTCATACCAGTCCCCGGATCTTGCCATAAGAAGTAATCAGCGTGGGCAGGAATGGGGATGAGGAGAAGTGCTATCAGAAAAGAAAAAACCCTCATGAATCATATTATATCCTGAGGGTCTGGTTTTTACAAAGTTTATAAAGGCTAGAGCCTTAAAACAGCAGCTTGAACCCGTGCAGCTGTTCTATAACCTTCGGTCATTCTTGTCGCATAATCTTCAAGAACGTTTGAGCTTTGTGCTATGCGGATAATTAAATCAGCATGCTTATCACTTATATCTTCGTTGTTTCTTGGCTCTCCGGCTATAACCAAATGGGATTTCGGAGACACAGGACCAGGGCTTGCAGTCTTATTACCGCTCATTTCACACCTCTATTTTGTTTGTTTTACCACTTACCGTTAGAACGAGCATAAAAGAACAAAACTGAGAATGTCACGAAAATAATGTTGTGCAGCGCCGAAGCCTGTGTGAATTGCCTACGACCAAAATCCAAGCTTGCGCATCGTCTCTTCGATCGTAGGGGCGGCCAGCTCATTGGCTTTATCATTGCCGCGTTTGAGAATACTATCCAGCTCTGCCGGATCATTCATAAGCTCGCGCATGCGCGCCGTAATGGGTGCAAGTTTTTCAACGCATAAATCGGCAAGCGCGGGTTTGAAGTCTGAAAACTGTTTGCCGCCAAATTGTTGCAAAACAGTCTCTTTATTTTGATCGGAAAGCGCAGCATAAATCCCGATAAGATTGTCTGCTTCGGCCCGGCTTTCAAGGTCTTTGACACTTTCTGGTAAAGGCTCCGGATCGGTTTTCGCTTTCCTGATTTTTTGTGCGATTGTGTCTGCATCATCGGTTAAATTGATGCGCGTCATATCACTATCTGCAGACTTGCTCATTTTTGCCGTGCCGTCACGCAGTGACATCACGCGCGTCGCCGGTCCTGTGATCACAGGCTCAGGTAGAGGAAAGAACTCCTCTCCATCGCAATAATGCTGATTGAAGCTTTGGGCGATATCGCGGGTCAGTTCCAGATGCTGTTTTTGATCATCTCCGACAGGCACATGCGTTGCCTTATAAACAAGAATATCGGCTGCCATCAACACCGGATAGCCAAACAGGCCAAGCGATGCCAGATCCTGTTTCTTACCGGCTTTATCTTTAAACTGCGTCATACGTTTCAGCCATCCAAGCGGCGTTTGTGTTGCAAACAGCCATTGGAGTTGCGCATGCGCGGGCACGGCAGACTGCACAAAAATATAAGATTTTGCCGGATCAACACCCGCGGCAATATAGGCAGCCGCAATTTCACGCGTGGCCTGTCCAAGCTCTGCCGGGTCATGGCCTGCCGTGATTGCGTGCAGGTCGACAACGCCGTACAGGCATTGATTGTCGCCCTCATCCTGCAGCTTCACCCAGTTGCGCAGCGCGCCCAGATAATTGCCCAGATGCAGGCGGTTGGTCGGTTGCATGCAGGAGAGAATACGTTTGCTCATTTTTCGTTACTTTCGCTCAAAATAGGTTTTGAAATCATCAAATGTGAGGGCGCGAATGGCCAATATGGCCAGCGCGTAAGAGATCAGGCCTGCGCCCACCATCGCGCATAAAGCTGTGACCTGGTGAAGCGTATTGTCTGAAGCAAAAAGGCTTTGTAATCCATAGGCTGCACTATAAACCACCGCGCCCATAAGACAAGCGGCCAGAATGATGCGCGGCAAGCGGCTGAGGAACCGCGTATCATAGCGCGCCTCTTCAATTTTTCCGAGCGCGCGCTGGAGAAGAAAGAACTGCGCCCAGCCGGCCAGCCCGGTGGCCAGCGCAATTCCGGCCACACCGATAAACTGGATCAGCACGAGCGTCATCGCGATATTGAGGCCCGTGCAGATGATGGAAATTTTGGCCGGTGTTACCGTATCCTGACGCGCCCAGAACGCGCTTTGAAAAACCTTGGCGCAGACATAGGCCGGCAGACCCACCGCATAGCCCATCAAAACCTGCGCCGTCACAATCGTATCCTGACCCGTAAATGCACCGCGTTCAAACAGTGCACCGATCAACTCCTCCGGCACCAAAATCAAAGCGACTGCCGCCGGCAGGGCAAGGATCAGGCAAATCTCCATGGCCCGGTTGAACAGATTTTGCGCCTTGCCTGCATCTCCTGCCGCCAGCGCTCTGGACAGCATGGGCAGCAGCGCCGTGCCCACAGCAATCCCGACAAGGCCGAGCGGTAACTGATTAAGACGGTCTGCATAGAAAAGATAAGAAATCGCCCCGGGCGCGAGCCACGACGCGATAATCAAATCCGCCAGCAAGTTGATATGCATCGCGCCTGCGCTGATGACATTTGGTCCCATTAAGGCAAACAGCTTTTTGACGTCTGCATTAAAGCGCGGCAAGTACATCCGCGGCGTAATCCCTGCCCGTTTGATATGCCAGACCAGCCAGGCAAGCTGAACAAGTCCGGCGGCAAACACGCCCCAGGCCAGCGCATGACCGGGCGTTTCAAGCGCATCTGCACCGAACAGCAAGGCTCCGATCAGGCAGAGATTGAACAGGATGGGCGCGGTTGCAAAAGGCGCAAAACGCTCGCGGGCATTGAGCACCCCGCCGAGCAAGGCGGTGAGAGACATGAGCAATAAATAAGGAAAGGTGATCCGCGACAATTCTACTGCGGCTTCATAGCGCACCCCTTCCCCGCCAAAGCCTGGCGCGATCCCGTAAATAAGCCAGGGCATCGCAAACAGCGCCACAATCGTGAACGGCACAAGCACGGCCAGCATGACCGCAAAGGCATTCGCAGCAAAATCATCGGCTTTGCCGGGTCCGTCTTTTTCAAGCTTTTCGCTATAAAGCGGCACGAAAGACGCGCTAAAAGCGCCTTCTGCTGTGACGCGCCGGAAGAAGTTGGGCAGTTTGAGCGCGACAAAAAATGCATCGGCGATCGGCCCTGCGCCCAAAATCGCCGCCATCAGGATATCGCGGATAAAACCGAACACGCGGGATAGTCCCGTCAGCCCCGCCACCGTCGCCATGGCTTTTAAGAGTTTCATAGATATTTACTACCTGTCATCCTGGACGAAGTCGAGAGACCTTGGTTTTTCGGGTCTTAAGAAGTAAAGAGCAGATAAAACGATAACAATTCCGCATATTGCCTGTGTGATTGTAATCGTTTCACCAAGAATAACGACACCGCACAATGCAACAACCACAGGCTTTATCGTACTCAAAGCCTCATTTTGGCTGAGTTTAATCTGGCGCATGGCTTTTGCCATGACCATATGTACGACAAATCCGCCGATAAACGCTGTCAAAATAATAATCGTGAAAGGATTATACTCTCGTGGAAAAATGCCGTATCCAGGCAGATCAAAAATCAAAATGCCGCAGAGCGCACTTGCCGCGCAGACCATTAAAACAGCCTGACGCAAGGTTAAAAAACATTCAAAGGACACAGATTCATGGACGATTTTTTTGCGGCAGATAAATTCAAGTGCAAATCCAAAGCAAGATGTTAGAGCGAGGGCAAACCCTACAGGATTCATGCTCCCACCGGAGGCTGAAAACACTGCAAGCGCGCCAAAGCCAATACATAAAGAAACGGCCTTATCCCATGGAAACCTGTCATCCATGTACAGATAAGCATAAAGCGTGACCAGTACGCGGATAAACACAAGCACAAAAGAGGTCAGCCCAAGGCCAAGAAAAATAAGGCTTGCGAACCAAAAACCATTCCCGAGAAGAGCGCCGCCCACATATCCCAGCACCAGACCTTTATGGTCGGTGATACGGTCTTCATATTTTTCTACACGGATGTTTTTTGTGTAATGTCTGTATATTGAAGAAAAAATGAAAGCAAAAAAATAAAAGACCGTAACATAAATAAACGGGTCCATGGCTTTGATAATACCCGCAATCAGTAATTGCTCTACTACATTCAACCCATGCCCGATCAAAGCCCAAATCATGGAGCTATCATACATCTATATTGCATGAATGTACGAAAGTTTTTGATGACGTCAGTCATCCTGGCAGGTAAAAAAGAGCATGACTCTCAATCCTGAAAAGACTCAGTTTGGCACGCACGATGTAACGCCGGATCAGAAAACGGATCTGGTACGCGGCGTGTTTGATTCCGTCGCCGATCGATACGACCTCATGAATGATGTCATGTCTGGCGGGCTGCACCGGCTTTGGAAGAGCCATCTGATCCGCCGGATTCGCCCGCGCGCAAATCTGAATTATCTGGATGTTGCCGGCGGCACGGGCGATATCGCTTTTCGGATTAAAGAGTCTCTGAAAGGCGCGCCTGCCAAAATTACGCTCTGCGATCTCAATCAACATATGCTGGCCGTCGGGCGTGACCGCGCCATCAATAAAGGCTGGATTGATGATTTTGAGTGGGTGACCGGAAATGCGGAAAGCCTTCCTCTCCCCGATGAGTCGCAGGATGTCTATACGATTGCCTTTGGCCTGCGCAATGTCACCCGCATTGATACGGCGCTGACTGAAGCCTATCGTGTGCTCCGCCCCGGCGGGCGGTTTTACTGCCTTGAATTTTCCCATGTCGATGAGCCGTTTTTAGGGCGTCTCTATGATATCTATTCTTACGGCCTGATCCCGAAAATGGGCGCGACCATCGCCCAGGATGAAGAGAGCTACCAGTATCTTGTTGAATCTATTCGCAAATTCCCAAGGCGGCAAGAATTGACCAGCAGGATGCAATCTGCCGGCTTTACCCGCACACGCGCCGAAGCCATGCATTTCGGCATTGTGGCCATTCACCATGGGCTAAAGGCTTGATTTTACATACTTATGCAAAAAACGCTTGCATAATCCGCGCCGAGCCCCTTATATACTGTACTTGCATCACTTTTGCATTGACATAATGAGTTACCCGAAAGGCTTGGGGTCCAAGCATGTGGGGGAGTGAAGAACTAACCAAATGGAAGGAAAAAACCATGAATAATATCGTTAAATCAGTTGCGTTTGCTGCCGTAGTCCTGGTTGCCGGGATTGCAGCTATGCAGGTGATCTACAACAATGTGACAGGCGAAGATGTTGCTAATATCGAACCTGCCGCCGGCCAGGGCTTCCTGGGCACAGTTGGAGAGACCATCGATGACGCAACACAAGCTGCTGCTGACGCTGCCGACAACATGACGGAAGCTGCTGCGGAAGCAACTGAAAGCGCTGCTGAGATGGCCAATGACGCCGCTGAAGCGATCAGCGAAACAGCTGAAGACGCTGCGCAGGCTGCAGAAGATGCTGTTGACAGCATGGCCGGTACAGAAGAAGCAAGCGACGCTGCTGAGCAAGCAACGGAAGCTGCCGAAGCTGCTACGGAAGAAGCAACAGAAGCGGCTGAACAAGCCACTGAAGCTGCCGAAGCTGCCGCAGAAGATGCTGCTGAACAAGCACCTGCTTCTGGTGACGCTGAAGACGCCGCAAAAGACGCCGCGTCTGACATGATGCAGTAAATCCTTCAACCAGGATTTAGCTAGGATTTGGGGCGGCCCTGCGTTATCGTGGGGCCGTTTTCTTATTCCCTTCTGTCATCCCGGACTTGATCCGGGATCTGGTTACAACAAAACGCGATCCCTGCTTACGCAGGGATGACAGATAAAAAGATAAGGTAAAAGAGTGATTACAGGCAAAAATATATTGCTGATTATTTCGGGCGGCATTGCCGCCTATAAATCACTTGAGCTGATCCGTCTTTTAAAGAAAAGCGGCGCGCATGTGCGCTGCATTCTGACCAGCGGTGGCGCGCAATTTATCACACCTTTAAGTGTCGCTTCCTTAAGTGAAGAAGAAGTCTATACGGATCTCTGGTCGCTCAAAGACGAAACAGAGATGGGGCATATTCGCCTGTCCCGCGAAGCCGATTTGATTGTCGTTGCCCCTGCCAGCGCCAACATGATCGCAAAAATGGCGCAAGGTCTTGCCGATGACCTGGCAAGCACCTGTTTGCTGGCCTCCGATAAACCGGTCATGATCTGCCCGGCCATGAACCAGATGATGTGGGCGCATCCGGCGACGCAGGAAAATGTAGCAACGCTTCAAAAACGCGGCGTGACCCGGTGCGGTCCAAATGCAGGTGACATGGCTTGTGGTGAAACAGGTCTTGGCCGTATGGCCGAACCAGAAGAAATTTTCGACTCCATTACGACTCACTTTTCGGCCGGCAAACCGCTTGCCGGTAAAACCGCTTTGGTCACGGCAGGTCCAACCTATGAACCTTTGGACCCGGTGCGGTTCATCGGAAATCGCTCCAGCGGGAAACAGGGTTTCGAAATTGCCCGCGCTTTGATGCGCCAGGGTGCGTCAGTGACTCTCATCACCGGCCCAACAGCGCTGGAATCAATAGAGTCAGTTAATACAATTCGTATCGAAACAGCTGCCGAGATGCTGGACGCCTGCAAGGCTGCCCTGCCCTGTGACATCGCTGTTTGCGCCGCAGCTGTTTCGGACTGGAGTGCAAAACAGGTCCAAAACCAGAAAATCAAAAAGACAAAAGACTCCGTCCCACATTTCGATTTAGAAGCCAATGTGGATATTTTGGAAACACTTTCCAGAGATTCGAAACGCCCGGGTTTTGTCATTGGCTTTGCTGCCGAGACCGAAAACGTGATTGAAAACGCAAAAATGAAACGGCTCAAAAAAGGGTGCGACTGGATCATTGCCAATGATGTCTCGGGTGGTGAGGTCTTTGGATCGGATCAAAACAAGGTCACACTGGTCACAGCCGATGCGGCGCAGGACTGGTCCACACAGAGCAAGGAAAATGTTGCAGATAAGCTCGTGCAGGCTATGATAGATCATCTGAATAACACGAACGTCACATCTTTAAACGCAGCGGAGTAAAGGCGAATGGCACAGGATAATATTGAACAATTACAGATCCCGCTTTTGCCGATGGAACATGCGGTTGGAAATAATCTGCCAACTTATGCGACTGAAAGTTCGGCGGGCATGGATCTGCATGCGGCCATTGAAGAAGATATTATTCTCGGCCCCGGCGAGCGCGCATTGATCCCGACAGGTCTGGCGATTGCCCTGCCGGTCGGATTTGAAGCACAAATCAGACCGCGCTCCGGTCTGGCCGCCCGTAATGGTGTCACCGTTTTAAATACGCCTGGAACCATCGATGCAGACTATCGCGGTGAGATTAAAGTCATCCTGATTAATTTGGGGACAGAGGACTTTACCGTTGAGCGCGGCATGCGCATCGCCCAGATGGTTGTCGCGCGGCACGCGCGGGTAAGCTGGGACGTTGTGGAAAGCCTCGATGAAACAGACCGCGGCGAAGGCGGCTTCGGCTCCACGGGTGTTTCTTCCGGGACAAGTGGATAGCAAAAATCTGAGGAGTAATATGAGTAAAACTAAAAAATTGCCCGGTATACAAAATCCGGATCACCTGGATTGGATCAACAGATATCATGAGGATGCTGCACATAGGGTACAGGTGCTTTTCCCGCATATCAGGCGTTTGAGATATCGGCTGCTGAATGAACCCTATATAAGACAGCTTTTTGAATCGTTCCCGGAAGTGTCAAAACATGGTTTTTTTACAAGTAAATATAATGCAGAAAGTCTTTTACGCAGTTTTGACTTCGCTTTACTTGGTGAGAGAGAGACCCTTAAGCAAAGAGATCGGCAAATAGGTGACCGCGCTTATGATTTAAACATCCCAAGGGTAAGCGTCAGAAGAGCTTTTCAGACCATCGAAAAAATAGCGGAAGAAGCTTCTGGAAGAGTTGTGCAAGCTGTAGATAATTCACGTGACGCGCCTGCATTCGCACGCTAAAACTATTTTATGTCACAAAGCACTGCGCGTAAAAGTTCCGATGAGTTCATCGCCGACGGGCACACGCCCATGATGGCGCAATATCTGGCGCTGAAAAGTCAGTATCCGGATGTGCTGCTCTTTTACCGCATGGGTGATTTCTATGAGCTGTTTTTTGATGATGCGATTAAGGCGTCCGAAACGCTCGATATCACCCTGACCAAGCGCGGGCGCAGCCAGGGCGATGACATCCCGATGTGCGGTGTTCCCTATCATTCATATGAGCCCTATCTCGCCAAACTCATCAAGGCAGGTTTTAAGGTTGCGATCTGCGAACAAACCGAAACGCCCGAACAAGCCAAAGCCCGTGCCAAAGCCGACGGCAAACCGGCCTCCAAAGCTCTGGTCAATCGCGATGTGATACGAGTTGTCACAGGTGGCACGCTGACAGAAGACCATCTTCTGGAAGCCCGTGAGCATAATTATATAGCCTCCCTGTCCAAAATCGGCGGACAAAGTGCGCTTGCCTGGCTGGATTTATCGACAGGTGATTTTATGCTGCAGGCTTTGGCGGAAGAAAACATCCCGGCCGCCATCGCCCGTATCGGCCCGCGCGAAATTTTAAGTTTTGAAAGCGCAGCAGATAATCTCGATATTCCAAAAAATCTTTTAACCCTTCAGCCGCAAAGCCTGTTTGACTCCGCCAATGCAGGCAAACGTTTGGAAAACCTGTTCGGTGTCGGCACGCTCGAAGCCTATGGCGCCTTTTCCCGCGCAGAAATATCGGCCGCTGGCGCACTGCTTGATTATATTGATAAAACCCAGAAAGGCGCGATGCCGCATCTCAGCCCGCCGCGGCAAATCGCCCAGAGTGCGGTGATGGAAATTGATGCGGCCACAAGGCGCAATCTTGAACTGACCCGCACGCTTTCGGGTGAGCGCAAAGGCTCTTTGCTGCAGGTGATCGACCGCACAAAAACCGGTCCCGGCGCCCGACTTTTACAGGCCCGCTTGTCTGCCCCTCTCACTAACATCAACGACATTGATACCCGGCTGAATGAAATCGAAGTGTTTGTATCTTCCGATATGTTGCGAAATAATCTGCGCGATATGCTGGCGGAACTCCCCGATATGGAGCGCGCCCTGGCCCGGCTGACGGTCGGGCGCGGCGGTCCGCGCGACCTGGTGATGCTTCGCGAAGGGCTTATCCATGCACAAACCTTGCGCAGCATTTTACTGCAGACTGAGGAAACACCGCTTCAGAATTTTGCCGCGCAGCTCGAACAATCTAATGATCTCAAAGCCTTTACGGATAAACTTTCCGCAGGTCTGATGGACGAACCGCCTGCCCTTGCCCGCGAGGGTGGCTTCATTCGCGAAGGCTATGAAGCAGGGCTCGATCGTTTCCGCTCTTTACGCGATGACAGCAAAAAACTTATCGCAGGCCTTCAAAGTAAATATCGCGAGATGAGCAAAATCGAGACGCTCAAAATCGCCTATAACAATGTGCTTGGCTATTATATCGATGTCTCGGCCCGGCATGCGGATAAGCTCATGGTCCGCCCGGGCGAGCAGCAAAGCGCGGATAATCCGTTCATTCACCGCCAGACCCTGGCCAATAATGTGCGCTTTACCACGCCCGAGCTTTCCGAACTGGAACGCGATCTGTCTGCCGCAGCCGAAAAGTCCATCGCCCTTGAGCTTGAGATTCTTGACGGGTTTGTGCAGCAGGTTTGCGATATGGCTGGAGATATAGCCGCGATTGCCAAAGTGCTCGCCGCGATGGATGTCGCAAGCGCGCTCGCCCAACTGGCCGCAAGTGAAAACTACGCCCGGCCACGCCTGACCAATGATCTGGACTTTACGATCACCGGCGGACGGCACCCGGTTGTTGAAGCCGCGCTTAGATCTCAAAGTGAAGAGTTCATTGCCAATGACTGCACGCTTGAAACCACGCAAACGCTCTGGCTTTTGACCGGGCCGAACATGGCCGGGAAATCGACCTTCCTGCGCCAAAATGCACTCATTGCAATCCTCGCGCAGGCAGGCTGTTACGTGCCCGCCGAAAACGCAACAATCGGGATTGTCGATAAAGTCTTTAGCCGTGTCGGCGCCTCCGATGATCTTGCCCGCGGACGTTCAACCTTCATGGTCGAGATGGTTGAAACCGCCACCATCCTCAACCAGGCAACAGATAAATCACTTGTGATCCTTGATGAAATCGGGCGCGGCACGGCAACCTTTGACGGGCTCTCCATTGCCTGGGCCTGCGTGGAACATCTACATGAAGCGATCACATGCCGCGGGCTCTTTGCCACCCATTATCATGAACTCACGGCGCTCACGGACAAACTCGACCGCCTGTCGTCCCATGCGCTTGCGGTCAAGGAATGGAAAAACGAAATCATTTTTACCCACCGTGTTGTCGACGGTGCGGCTGATCGCTCTTACGGCATTCATGTGGCAAAACTGGCCGGCCTGCCGCAAAGCGTCACGGCCCGCGCAGATGCCGTTTTAGCCCTGCTTCAAAGCGGTGATCAGGGCAATGCACTCTCTAAACTTGCAGATGATCTTCCGCTTTTTGCTGCAAATGAAACAATAGAAGAGCCGCAACAAACCTCTCCGGCTCTTGAAAAATTACAGCAGACAGATCCGGATTCCTTAAGCCCGAAAGAGGCTCTTGAAACGCTTTATGAGCTTAAAAATCTATTGGAAAAAGACAGCGCGTAAATCTTCTGCCGGCAGCGCTGAATAGCCAATATACAGCCCGACAAAAATAATCACGATGCTGGAAAGAATATTCATCCGCCGCGTTAATTCCGGCGTAAAGAAGTTCCGTGAATAGGCCAGCGGCAGGCAATACAGCACGGCGACACCTGTTTCAATGGCAATAATAATCGCAGCAATAACGATCATATCATCAATCCCGATGGCACCAACATTGAGCACGGTCGGTAAAATTCCTGCATAAAACAAAATCACCAGCGGATTGCTCAGTGTCAGCATGACGGAGGTTGTAAAAGTGTCGAACAGGCTTTCAGCTTTATGCTCTTTGAGCTGGAATTGCATATCCAGATTTTGAAGGCCTTTGATGCCCATCCAGATCAGATAGACTGCCGCAAGGGATTTGATCAGAATGGATATAAATAATAAATCATCTTCAGCAAATTTCAGTCCCATCAAGACGAAGCCCAGGAAAATCATATTGATGATATTTACCCCTGCCATAAAGGTCAGGCAGCCTGCCATGCCTTGCGCCAACGTGCGGGACATGATGGCCATCATGCCGGGGCCTGGCTTAAAAGACAGGGCGGCTACGGCCAGCGCCAGGGTGAAAATTGCGGCTAGATCCAAATGAATACCCTCTTCTTACATGTTTATACGGGCTTTATCCTAAGCTATTCTGGAACAAATGTTAATGCGATTCGGATCACTTATTTCTTTGCTTATCCTGACAGGATGCGTGACATCTTCTGCAGGCACGACCCCGCGTGCAGGCGGCGGCACCTATGACCGCTCGCCTGTGACAACAGCTCAGAAATTTGCCTGCAGCGGCGGGGATTACGCCTATTTGCGGGTCTATTCCCCGGAAGAAGCTGACCTCTCCTATAAAGGCAAAAGCTATGCGCTCATGCGCCAGGAAACGCCTAGCGGCGTTTTATATGCGGGCCGCGGCGCAGAGTTTTGGAATAAAGGGATTAGCGCGCTTGTGACGGTCAACGGGAAAAGCGCAAGCTGCAATTTTATTCCGCGCGACCGCACCGAAACCGATCCACTCTTCCCGGCTGCTGACACGCAAAACACTACTGCCGATGCTTCATCTCAACCGGAAGGCAGCATTTAGAGCAAACAGCGTTTTATTTGGGACAGGCGCAAGGAGTGAAATGTACAAATAGTACATGAGCGACGCAGCAACGCAGCCCAAATGAAACGATGGAAGCTCTAAGTTTTCCAGCCGAAATGGGGGCAACTACCTATTAGCTGGCTGGCCAGTTTTTCATCGATCGGCTTTTGAACGATTTTATCAATGCCGAGCTTTTTGGCTTCGACTATCATAGACGCATTCATCGCTGCGCCCACACAGACAATGGATGCTTCATCATCCATATCTGTCACGCTGCGCAGTGGAACGTCATCGCCTTTGCGGATTGTATCCGTATCCCAGATGAGCATTTCAGGCGCTTTTTCTTTGTAAAGCTGCATCATTTTTTCATAGTCAGCTGCAAAGAAAACCTGGCCATATTCCTGGAAAACCGGCAGGGCGCTATCCTTAAAATCTTTGTCTTCAGAGGCAATCAGGATAATTTCTTTTGTGTGCTTGGCACGGAGCTGGTGGATGGTTTTGCGGTCCTGAACCGTGCCAGCCAGTTTCACCTGCACGCGTTCAATCCCCTCTGCCGTCATATCAGATCCTTCCACGGCGCAGGCCTGATCCGGCAGGTTATTTTGCGCCCGGGCGCACAGTTCTGTAATACCGCGATCCTGTCCCCATTTGATCAGGCACAAAACTTCGCGCGGATTACAGATCAGGCCAACACCTTCTTTATCGCTGAAAGCTTCCTTTAAGCGCGCGGCAATCTCCTCAACAGTCAGCTTATCCTGCCATTCATCTTCAATGGCCACTTCCATGATGTTCCAATCTTGTTTTTCCGCGCGGATATCTTTGACCCGCCCGAAAAACGACGCCATATCCTTGGCATACATAATCTCAAGCATGCGGTTTCTCCTTTGTCTTTTTTATCACAGACAAGGTCGGTTTTTAACGGCGCATACCTGCGCATTGCAGTGCTTACGGAGCGTTCAACAGAATATGCGTGGCCACGGATGCACCGTAGCCAAGCATCAGAACCGGGGTCCATTTCAGATGTGAAAAGAATGTATATTGCCCACGGGCAACCCCCATCAAGGCAACCCCTGCGGCTGACCCGATGGAAAGCATACTTCCGCCGACGCCGCAGGTGAGCGTGACCAAAAGCCATTGGAACTGATCCATTTGCGGGTCCATACTTAAAACGGCAAACATCACCGGGATATTGTCGATGATAGCAGAGGCAAAGCCCATCAGGATATTGGTCGTGGTTGCGCCCAAATCCGTATAGAGCAAGTCAGACACAATTTCGAGATAGCCTAAGAACGATAACCCGCCGACACTAAAAATGACGCCAAAGAAAAAGAGCAGCGTATCCCACTCCGCTGTCGCCACCGTTTCAAGAATGTCAAAATCCCCGTCACTATTTTTCCCGATACGGCGGATGAAATAGGCCGTGATCATCAAGATGGACATCCCGGTCATCATCCCGATGAAAGGCGGTAAGCCGAAAAACTGTTCAAAACTGACCGCCATCCCAATCGTGCACAGGCCAAGAAAGATAATGGTTTTCGCGCCGCGTTTCATCTTCACCTGTTCCCGTACAGCCAACGGTTTATGCGGGCGGATAAAGATGCTTAAAATCAAGGCTGGGACGATAAAACATACAAGGGACGGGATAAAAAGCGGGAAGAAATCAAAGAAAGCCACTTTCCCTGCCTGCCAGACCATCAAGGTTGTAATATCCCCGAACGGAGAAAACGCGCCGCCCGCATTGGCCGAATTCACAATATTGATACAGGATATCGCGACGAATTTCGGATCATTTGCACCAACCGCCATAACCACGGCGCCAAGCACCAACGCCGTTGTCAGGTTATCTGCGATCGGGGACAGGAAAAAAGCGAAGATCCCCGTTGCCCAGAAAAGCTGGCGCATATTCAAACCGGACTGCACCAGCTTTGCCCGCAAAGCTGCAAAGACCTGCCGGTTTTGAAGCGCGCTGATATAGGTCATGGCCGCGAGCAGGAACAATAAAAGCGATCCATATTCATCCAGCCCATGAAAGACAGCCGCGCGCAGCGTGTGATGATCAATCCCGTAATCAGGCGCGATCCAGCCAATCAGCACCCAGATGATTCCGGCGCCCAACATGACAGGTTTGGATTTACGCAGATGTGTGCGTTCTTCGAACAGAACCGCAATATAAGACAAAATAAACACGACCAGGCAGGCAATCGCCGCCGGATCGTTCATAATTTCGAGCGGCACGCCGCCATGCCCGCCATTATCGTCGCGCGGCGCGGCAAAGCCGGGTGTATAAAACAGCCCGAAGACAATCATTGTCACGGGCACAAGCGTACAAAAAATAAATCGAAGTGCTTTTGAATCAAAACGGATCATCTAAAAAGTATGAGCCAATTCGTATGCCCTGTCATCCCGGAAGACAGGAACCAAACACATACAGCAAAAAAAATAAGTGTGACTCTTCCCGTTTGCACATTCACGATAAAGCATGATTCGATTCCTGCTTTTGATTTTTCTCTTAACAGCCTGCAGCGGACCTGGCGTAAAACAGTTCAAACCTTTGAACGGGACGCATGCAGATACGTCCGGCGCAGCGCTACGAACAAAAATCCAAACCTATCTCGCGGATCAAAACGGCCCGGCCAATGCCCAGTATGACTTTGCCCGGATTGATTTAAATGGGGACGGAGCAAGGGACGCTTTGGTTTTGTTCAGACTTCCCTATACCTATTGGTGTGGCGCCGGCGGTTGTACGATGGCCGTCTTCGAAGCCCGCGGGGACGAGTTCATCCTCCGCTCTGAAATTCAGAATGTACGCGGCCCTGTTATGGTGTCACCGCAAAAGACGGCTGGATGGAGGGACATTGTACTCAGGCTGTCAGGCGTAAACATGCCCGACCGGAATGTGGTTTTACAATTTAGCAGGGGTGCCTATCCGGTAAACCCGGTTACAGCGCCGACTTATCCGGGCCGTCTCAATGATATTGTTGGAGATCGATTATTTCCTTAAGCGTTGGCAAAGCGGCCGAGAAATCCGAACAGCCCGCCGCTTGATTTTGCTGCGCTCCATTGTGCTTCGTCCAGATCAACTTGCTGCAAATCCTGGCGTGACTCTCGCAGCAAAGACGCATCAGCGTCACTTTTACTAACCTCTTCAAGAGACTCTAAAATTTTGCGCTCTTGTGCATCAAAATCACCATCCGACCAGGACAGGATCCGTGCCAGCTTGAAGAAATTACGCCGGTCGCGCGCATCGGTGATTTGCGAAAACATCACATGAATATCCTGCGGAAACTTGATGTCTTTTTTCAAAATCTCCATCTGCCCGGTGCTGAGGGAGATATCTTTAAGAGAGTCCTGCAAAAACTGCAGCTCATGCGGTGTAACCACGCCATCAGCATGCGCCATCGCAACAATGGCGCGCCACATATAAAACCGGCTGGCGGAAAGTCCCTCTTGCATGATCTGCTCCTTACCTTTGTCCATTTTACCGGAAAAGATTTTAAAATCCCGTGAAAAATCGCTTGTGTCTGAGGCCTCTTTATAATAAGAACAAATAGTGAACATTAAAGAGGGAGTATGAGCCTTATAACGCCCCAGCAAGCCGGTCTGAAATGGCTGTTTTTGGACCTGAACAGCTATTTCGCCAGCGTTGAGCAGAATGAAAATCCGGCCCTGATCGGCAAGCCTGTCGCCGTCGTACCGATGGTCACGGATGGTACCTGTGCGATTGCCGCTTCTTACGAAGCCAAGCGTTACGGTATCCGTACCGGTACCAAGATATTTGAGGCTAAAAAGATGTGCCCGGAGCTCATCTGTATCCTGGCCCGGCATAATATTTATGTCGACTATCACAATAAGATTTTACAGTCCGTCGACAAACACCTGCCCGTCAACAAAGTCTGGTCGATTGATGAATTTGACTGCGTGCTTTTGGGACGTGAAAAAAATCCGGAAAATGCTGCGCGGATTGCGCAGCGCATTAAAGACCAGCTCAAGACCGATCTCGGCCCCGCTATTACCTGTTCAATCGGCATAGCCCCCAACTCCTTTTTGGGTAAAGTGGCCACCGAAATTGAAAAACCGAACGGGCTGGTTTTGCTAACGCCCGACGATTTACCGGGTCGTCTTTTAGACCTCAAACTCACGGATTTGCCCGGAATTAATGTCGCCATGGAGGCGCGCCTGCACCGTGCACGGATCACAACCATTGAAGCGCTCTGGAACACCTCGCCAAAACAGGCGCGCGCAATCTGGGGCAGTGTCCAGGGCGAGCGATTCTGGTACTGGCTGCACGGTTATGATGTGCCGTATCAAGCGACCTCTTCTTCTATGATCGGCCATAGCCGTGTGCTTGACCCGGATCTGCGCACCCCTGAAAAAACCTACCAGATGGCAAGGCGCCTGCTTGTGAAAGCGTCCGCGCGGCTGCGGCGCAAAGGGTTTTATGCCACCAGATTGATCTTCTCCGTGCGTCTGATCGATGGTCCGAAAGTCGCATTTGAGGCGCAGTTTCCGGCTGCCCATGACCCGTTTACGTTTTTGCATCACCTGACCCGCTTATGGAATGAGATGAGCTTTCAGCTTTTTGGGGATGCTGCAGATCGTTATGCGCGGCGGACATTGTTCAAAAAAGTGGCTATTATCCTCTACGGACTGCGCACGGCAAACGACATTACAGATGATTTGTTCGATACCTCTTACCAGGACCATAAAGAGATGTTTGAAAAGCGGGAAAACCTCACTGCCGCGCTTGATCACTTACAGGCAAAATACAAATCTGAAATAGTTACGCTTGGCCTGCCGCCCAAAACGCTCGCCGGGCATGTCGGCACGAAAATCGCCTTTTCCCGCGTCCCGGACCGCGAAGAGTTCTGGACATAGATAATTTGATTTTCCGGATTTAATGCCCTAAAACACCGCTCATGAGCGATATCAACCCTGTCCATATTATTGGCGGCGGCCTGGCCGGATCTGAAGCTGCCTGGCAGTGTGCCAATCTCGGCGTGCCTGTTATCCTGCATGAAATGCGGCCCGAGCGCGGAACGGATGCCCATAAAACGGACGGGCTGGCCGAGCTTGTCTGTTCAAATTCTTTCCGCTCCGATGATGCGGAGTATAATGCGGTGGGTCTGCTGCATGAAGAAATGCGCCGCAGCAATTCGCTCATTATGCGTGAAGGTGACGCATCTGCGGTGCCTGCCGGTGGTGCATTGGCCGTGGACCGTGACATCTTTTCGGCAGGTGTGACCCGCGCCCTTGAAGAGCATCCGCTTATCACCATAGACCGCGGTGAAGTCACCCTCCCAGACCCGTCCTGGGATAGTGTCATCATCGCCACCGGCCCATTGACCTCCCCTGCACTGGCTGAAGAGATCCGCAAAATCGGCGGAGAGGATCAACTGGCCTTCTTTGATGCGATTGCACCGATCATCTATAAAGAGAGCATTGATTTCGATACTGTCTGGTTTCAGTCGCGCTATGATAAGGGCAGCGGCACAGACTATATCAACTGTCCAATGAATAAAGATCAGTATCTTACTTTTATCAAAGTACTTTTAGAGGCTGATAAAACCGAGTTCAAAGACTGGGAAAAAGACACGCCTTATTTCGAAGGATGCATGCCGATTGAAGTCATGGCCTCCCGTGGGCCTGAAACGCTACGCTACGGTCCTATGAAGCCTGTGGGTCTCACCAACCCATATAGTGATGAAAAACCATATGCAGTCGTGCAACTGCGTCAGGATAATGCGCTTGGCACGCTTTATAATATGGTCGGATTTCAAACCAAAATGAAATACGGCGCGCAAGGCGATGTCTTCCGGATGATCCCCGGATTGGAGCGCGCCGAGTTTGCACGTCTCGGTGGGCTTCACAGAAACACCTTTATCAATTCTCCGCGTCTTTTGGACAAAATGCTGCGCATGAAAGCACGCCCCGCATGGCGCTTTGCGGGTCAAATTACAGGCTGCGAAGGCTATGTTGAAAGCGCAGCTGTTGGTCTTATGACTGGCCGCTTTGCAGCCTTTGAGCGCTTAGGTATCCCCTATGCTGCGCCGAAAGAGACAACTGCGATGGGAGCCATATTGTCTCACATCACAGGCGGTGCAGATGCAAAGACTTTTCAGCCGATGAATGTGAATTTCGGGCTCTTCCCGCCTCTTGAAAATGAGGCCGAAGTGGTCAAGGGCCACAAAGGCAAAGACAAATCCCGGGCCAAAAAGAAAGCGATGAGCGCCCGTGCGCTTGTTGATTTAGAGAGCTGGACCACACCAGATATTAAACGCGCCGCTTAGCGGGTCACGGCCCATAGGCGCAGTGCCATGAAGGGCGGCGGCGCAGACAGGCGCGGATCAAACAGATCATAATTGACCTTTTGAAGCTGCCTCAGATAAAGATGCGATACATGTGTATGCGCTCTTAAGAAGCTGGACCGGGCGTTCTGATTTTCAGAGAGACTTTCTAAAACTTCTTTTATTATCTCAGGTAATTTTTCTTTTTGATTGAAATCATAGAGCTTTTGCGGACTTAAATTTTGTTTAGCTAAAATATCGTCCGGAAGGTAACAGCGCCGTTCTGACACCATATGCAAGACGCTGCGTATCACACCTATGACCCCAAAATGCATCGAAACAGTCTTTATAACCTCCTGCGTATCGTTTTGGCCGAGAATGTTCATCCCCAGAGTTAACAGGGGTGCATTTGTGGCCTGTGCATAAGTTTTCAGACCATCCACACTGGCCGGCGGAACATCCTCCAGATCGAACTCGCGCACGTAAATCAGATTTAAAAACAAATTTTTATCCAGATCATAGGTTTTGATGATATCGGCCAAAGCCTCGACAACCGGGTGAGACCTGACCGTATCGTTATTATAGATATCCACAAGTGCTTCGCGCCACCAGGTGAGCCGGATCAGGCCCGTTGTGGTTTCGGTGACCACGGAACGCGTCTTGGCGATCTCCGCATTAAAAGCATAGAGCGCCCAGAGCGCCTCGCGATGTGTGCGCGGCATCAAAAGCGAGATTAAAAACCGGTCCGGATCAGCTTGACGGACCAAATTTCCGCAGTAAGTTAAGGACATGCCGCTTTAAACCATACTCAGATCAAAACCGAAAGGATAAACCATGACCTTCGAACTCCCCGCTTTGCCCTATGCGTATGATGCGCTGGACCCGTATATGTCCGCCGAAACGCTAGAATTTCATCATGATAAACATCACCAGGCCTATGTCGATAACGGCAATAAGATTTTATCCGACCTGCCAAATATGGGCGAAACCCTCGAGGAAGTTGTTCTGAACGCCCACAAGCAACAAAATCAGGGCCTGTTTAACAATGCCGCCCAGCATTGGAACCATAATCATTTCTGGCACTGGATGGCCCCCAATGGTGGCGGGGATAAACTGCCCGGCGCGCTGGAAAACAAAATCACAGAAGATATCGGCGATTTTGCCACTTTCCGCGGCAAGTTCATCGAAGCGGGCCTGACACAGTTCGGCTCCGGCTGGTGCTGGCTGGCGATGGATAACGCCACCGGCAAGCTGGAAATCATGAAAACCGCCAACGGCGATAACCCGCTTACGCATGGGAAAACGGCGCTTCTTGGCTGTGATGTGTGGGAACATTCCTATTACATTGATTACCGCAACGCACGCCCGAAATATATGGAAGCGTTCGTGGATAACATGATCAACTGGGAGTATGTCGCGCAGCTCTTTGAACAAGGCCCGATGAAAGCTGCTGCCTAACAAACACTAGCGTCACCCCCGTGGTGAACCTTGCGCAGCAAGGTGAACTTAAACGACGGGGGTCCATATGTCAGCCAGCTTTGCCGGCTGTCTTTTTAGATCCCCGCTGTTAGTGCTTTTGCTAACGCAAAAGCCGCGGGGATGACATTGGAGAGAAGTTATTTAGAAACGTAAAGGTTACTGAGCTCCTTGGCGATGTCATCATAGGCATCGGCAAGGTCGACGGCTGAATCAACGTCGTAATAATTATCGTCTTCACTGGCGCAGGCCTCGAAAAGCTCTTCTGTATCTGCATCCACGCCGTCAGAAAATGTAATCGTATAAATTTCAACTTCATAATCATTCTTGGCCGTATTACAGACTTCTGTGAATTTGGAATCCAGGTCATCTTCATTAATACCATCGCCGGTCGCTTCACCATACGCAGAATATTGTGAACTGCTGGAGCCGCCATCCGGGATATCATTCACCCCGTCAGTCATCATCACGATCACGCGCTTGATATTTGTTTCTTCCCAGGGCGATCCTTCCGTAAACGGATAATCAGGTGTCAGCACACGCAGGCCCCAGATCATGCCGAGATTTCCAAGCGTCCAGCCATTTGCATTGAAGTCTGCTTTGCTTAAAAGCCGGTCTTTATTGTTGGTGAGCGGCGTAATGTAAGAACTGTTACACAGGTAATTATAGCTATGATAGTAATAATACCGTCCCCAGCTCGTATTCACATAGTGACTATAGGATTCAAAATCAAAGTAACTCCACGACCCGGCATAAGCCATGCTGTTACGGAACATATTCCAGTTCCCTGCAAATGTTGGGTCCGTATCATTACCTGAATCAGCCGCAAGAACGCACCCAAGCCAGTCATCAAAGTCGGTGCCCCACTCTTTACCAAACGGATTATTCACAAACGGTGCATCATAAAAGTTACCGCTTTCATCTTCGCCTAAACCATAGGGGCCGACATTCACAGCCGTGCTGAAAGGGACGTAGCCGATTTTTACATTTTCCGGGCATTCCTCTTCGAGGCAAATTCGATTGACGAACATTTCAACAGAGTCTTCCAGCTCATCAATGTAATCCGCCATAGAGCCTGTGACATCCAGCACAAGTACAACTTCAATCCCCTGCACTTCGCGCTGCACGGTTGTCGTCGCAGAGACATCAACTTCATAAATACCGATAACGCCCATGAAAGCCGTATCAACACTGGCATAGCCTGTTACTGTCAGCGTATCTAACTGGTCATCTATCACGACATTGAAATTGGAAATGTCACCGATATCGCCGTCCGGGTAATTGGCGATTAGAAAATTTTGAACCTCTTGTTCGATAACACTCTGATCATCAGATGGATTTTTTGCCGCCGCTAGTGCCGCCGCATCCAGGGCACGGTTCAGCCTTTCACGGGTCAGGTAAGCCTGTGCCAAATCAACTGTCACGCCCGTGCTCATCACAACCACCGGCAATGTCATGGCAAAAATGATAATAACCGCGCCCTGCGTTGCACACAGATAGGCAAGAAAGAAGGATTTTATATGATGAAAGAGTGTACTCATGTTACGACCCGTCCGGACAATCCGGGCACCGCACAACTGCGCTGCGCCGGCCTTTCAAATAAGAAATTTCAGCCATATCAATTTGATCGACAATAAAGTTTGCAAAGAACGGGCGATAGCTATAGGTCGTCATCACAACAACGACGCCTTCGGATTCATCACCAAGCCCCCGTGTGCTTTCCAGCAAATCTTCATTTTCATCCATGCCGTCCGTCACGCGCCAGTCAATCGTTGGGTCCCCATCTTCGATAAACTCAACACTGATAATGTCGTACCCAAACGTGCCTGTATTATAGGGCTGAAGCGCAAGCGCCCCGGCAATACCAATATCATCGACCTGGGTTTCGGTCAGCTCCCGGTTCCGGGTGATCAGGTCACCCATAATCTGCGCGGCGACAACTGTTTTGTGATTAATCACAATCCCGTTCCCAAGATCATACACAGCCATTAGCAATGTAATCAGAATAGGCAGAACCAACGCCGCTTCGGTGGCAGCAATCCCGTCTTCCTTTACAATCCAGTTTTTTATAAAGCGCATCACCATTTTACAGCGCATCCTCAAAATCATAAGGCTCTGTCTGAAGCACAGAGGTTGAAATCATCATTCGGAATTCATCTTCATAATTAGATAAAAGCTGCTGCATAATCGGCAATGTGATCGGATACCTATACACGACGCGGACAAACACAATCGCGCTTGATCCACCAATATCAAACCCGCTATCGACAAGTAAGCCATCTTCATCATATTCAGGAGCCGGAATTGTTTGCGCGCTTGCATAATCAGGAACCGTCTGCACCTGATACTGAATCTGATCGCAATCCATCAAAAAGCTGGCATTGTCACAGACCGTTTCTTCGAACATATCAATCTGTTCTTCGATCGTCAGATCCTGAAGCTGCCCTGTCCGGATCAGACGCCCGGCGGCTGAATTTGAATATTCCAAAACGCTTTGAGCGGTAAACATCAGTGACATTTCGATGATGCCGATAATCAGGAACAAAAACGGGAAACTGACAAGCGCGAATTCAACAGCGGCCACACCGTCTTCTTCGTTTGAATAACGACGTAAAGGTGCACGAATCCATTTATTTGCAATTTGAATCAAATCCAGCCCACTTCCCAAATGCAACAAAAGCCCGGTACATCGCCGGACTTTTTTTAATTTTATCCTTAATTTTAAAGGGATAGCCGTTAATAAACCCTGAAAAATAGATTGCATTCTTGCCTTTTACAGGCCGTCCGCATAGCCTGAAAACCATGTATTTCCAGCGCCCCAAAGCGGTGATTTTTGATATGGACGGCACGACGGTCCGTCACGTTAATCCGCGCATTCTCGGCCTGCTTGAATTCTTAGATGATCTGGTCTTTCGCAGCGGAAAGCTTTTCCGCCGTCAGGCCTCGCTGACATCTCTGCCGCCGCCCATGGAAAAACCACCACGATTGCTCGTCCACCGGATGATTCATACGCTGCGCCGCAAATCGGTTGAACAAATCGTTCAACCCTGCCCGGGTGTGTTAGATGTTCTGGAACTTTTCAAAACACAGAACATTCCGATGGCCATCGCCAGCAACGGTCTTGGCAAAGGCTATGGCGATGATATTTTAAAGAAATTTGATCTCGAGCAATTCTTTCAAATTGCGATTTTCCGGGAAGACTTTAAACGTGCCAAGCCTCATCCGGACGGACTTTTAAAAGCTCTGGAAAGCTTAAATGTAACCTATGCCGAACACGATACGATTTGGTATATCGGCGATCGTCATAAAGATGTTTCAGCAGCCTTAGCCGCAAGCGAACTCGTGACGCCGCGCATTCTTCCTTTTTCTTACGGCCTGAATGCCGCCTTTGCCATTTTCGAAAAAGGGCAAAGCCCGGATCAGGTGATCCTCAATTATTTTGATTTTCTGGAGAAGATGAAAGAGCTTATTGAATCTGATCCAGCGCAGGATCATGCACCTGCGGCCCGGAAAGACGCGCAGCATTCATAACGCTTTGCAGATCTTCCGTATAAGGCATAAAGCTTTGCAAAAACCGGCCGATCGCAACCTGCGCCCCTAAAATATCCGCAAGCTGTTCAATCGCGCTTTGCGGTTTGGGTAAGACCGTCACATTCAAATCACGGCGGCTTTCAAGGTCAAACCGCCCGGCAACATAATCCAGCGCGTCATTCAAACCGCCGAGCTCATCCACAAGTCCGTTGGCAACAGCTTCCGTCCCGGTCCAGGCACGCCCTTTGGCAACTTCACGCACCTGATCAAGCGACAATTCCCGCCCGTCGGCAACACGTTCCAAAAAGCTGTCATATGTATGATCAATAAGCGCATTCATCCGCGCTTCTTCGCTTGGATCAAACGGTTCGTTGATCGACCACATTTCCGCATTGCGCCCGCGGCGTATGCCTTCCCAGTTGACGCCGACTTTTTCCCAAAGCTGGCTGAGTTCAAATTTCCCCATCACCACGCCGATCGATCCTGTCAGCGTGGAAGGCAACGCAAAAATCCGCTCTGCATCTGCAGCAATCCAGTATCCGCCGGAGGCTGCGACAGAGCCCATCGACACAATCACCATTTTCCCGCGCGCCTGCGCCCGGACGATGGCGCGGTGAATGGTTTCAGACGCTGCCGGGCTTCCGCCGGGGCTGTCGACCCGCAAGATAATGGCATCCACGCTATCATCTTTCATCGCCGTATTAATCGCGCCTGCAATTTCATCGGCCGCCGCAATACCGCGCTCACCTTCTGCGCTTGGCATGATCGTACCGGTTGCATAGACAAGCGCCACACCTTTCTTGCCGCGTAAGGCAAACCTGCTTTGCTGTTTGGCCTGGCTATAACGGCCCAGGGAAATCATTTCAGGCTTTTCTTCTTGTTCTTCAAACCCAAGACTTTCGCGCGTTTCAGTGACAAGCACATCTGCATAATCCAGACGGTCGATCAGCCCCGCCTCCAGCGCTTCCGGTCCGGTCAGGAGGCCTTTATCAATAAGCTCTTTGAGTTTGAACCCCGGGATATTCCGGCGCGCTTCAATATCTTTCAGGGCGCGTGCATAAAAATCATCGGCTATTGACTCAAATGTTTCCCGCGAGGCTGCGGACATAGAACGGTTCGTAAAACTTTCCATCGCATTTTTATACTCTTCACGCTGAAAAAATTGCGGGCGCGCGCCAATTTTGTCCAAAAGCTCGCGCGCATAGGGCACTTCAAAAGCAAGCCCGGAGAACGAGACCATTCCGACAGGCTGCATCCAGATTTCATCAAAAGCAGAGGCCAGATAAAATGTCCCAAGGCCCGATCCGATCCCGCCATAAGAAGACGAATAAATCCGCGTGGTTTTGCCGCTTGCCCGGAATTTTTCAATCGCCGGGCGTATTTCTTCGATATGCGCAAGGCCAATCCCGGTGCTTTCCATTTTCACCAGAAGCGCTTTCACGCGTTCATCTTCGGCCGCTTTTTCAAGCGTATCGACAATCTCCCGCACAGTCGGACGGCGAAATGGAAACGGGTCGGCCAGTGTCGGCGTACGCGGACGCTCCCCCACACCATATTCCAGATTTAATGTCAGGATCATTTCGGACGGCATAACCGGTCCTGTCCGCTTCATCGCCCCGCTTAAGAAACCTGCCAAAAAGACGGAGACCAGAACAACCGCGCCGATGACCATACAGGTTTTCGCAAGCGCTTTGCCGATAATGCGCGGCCAGTTCCAGCGCTTTTCTTTGACAATCTGCGCGCGTGATTTGGGCTTATAAAACAGGGATCCGGAAGAGCGTGTCATACCGCATATCTTACCCGGCTTAATATGATTGTCACGTGAAACTTACCTGCGAAATACAAAGCCAATATGATACGTTTTGCACATGATCTTACTGCTCCTCGATATCTTCTTTTATGCCCTGCATCTGGTCGTGACGGGATTTAACCTGTTTGGCTGGATTCCAAAGGCAACGCGCCGGGTGCATCGCTGGTGTGTCGGCATCACCGCCTTTTGCTGGATCGGGGCCGGATTATGGGTTGGAAATATCGGCTATTGCCCTCTGACAGATTGGCACTGGCAGGTCAAATATGCGCGCGGCGCCGAGTATCTTCCGAGTTCTTTTATCACCTTGATGCTCAACCATGCAGGATTTTATCCGCCGCATGATCTTGTTGATCTTATCGTCGGCCTGACCTTCCCCGCGATTGTCCTTCTTACACTTTTCTTTTGGAGACGCGACCGCACCTTATAGATCTTAAACTTTGAGTTAACAGATTTTTATCTGGGCAAGGCGCGAGGAGCGCCGTGTACAAAAGGTACATAAGCGACGACGCAACACCGCCCAGATAAAAAGATGGACGCTCAAAGACATTGTGCTTTATGGCGCAGCCAGTGATCGGCGAGAACACAGGCCATCATGGCTTCGGCAACGGGCGTGCCGCGCAGGCCGACGCACGGATCATGGCGGCCTTTGGTGACGATGTCCGTTTCATCGCCGTCTTTGGTGATGGTTTTTACGGGCGTCAGGATCGAGCTGGTTGGTTTGAACGCCACGCGCACGACAATATCCTGCCCGCTTGAAATCCCGCCGAGAATACCGCCTGCATTATTACTTTGGAAATCGGCTGCACCATCGGCCCCGGACCGGATTTCATCGGCATTTTGCTCCCCGCCCCATTCCACGGCGTCAAAACCTGCGCCGATTTCAACCGCTTTCACGGCATTAATGCTCATCATCGCCTTGGCAAGATCGGCATCCAGCTTATCGTAGACCGGCGCGCCGAGCCCGGCCGGAATGCCGCTCGCCACCACTTCGACAACAGCGCCTGCAGAAGACCCCGCCTTGCGCTGGCCGTCCAGATATTCTTCCCACTGGGCGGCAGCCTCTTTATCCGGGCACCAGAACGGGTTTTGGTCGACAAAATCCCAATCCCAGTTCTCACGGTTTATCTTATGCGGCCCAACCTGGACCACGGCTCCGCGAATAGAAACATTGTCGCCAATAGCATTATTTAAAATCTTCCGGGCAATCGCCCCAGCCGCGACGCGCATCGCCGTTTCCCGCGCTGAAGACCGTCCACCGCCTCGGTAATCGCGTATGCCGTATTTCTCCTGGTAGGTGAAATCGGCATGGCCCGGGCGGAATGTGTCCTTGATCTCGGAATAATCCTTGGAGCGCGCATCTTCATTGCGGATCAAAAGCCCGATCGGCGTGCCTGTCGTCTGCCCTTCAAACGTACCAGACAGGATTTCGACCGTATCGCTCTCTTTTCGCTGGGTCGTGAATTTGCTCTGCCCCGGCTTGCGGCGATCCAGATAGACTTGAATATCCGCTTCGCTTAAGGCAATGCGCGGCGGCACACCATCGACGACGCAGCCGATCGCCACCCCGTGGCTCTCCCCGAAGCTTTGATATTGAAAAAGTGTTCCGAACCGATTTCCTGACATTTGAATCTTTTACCGCAAAGACCGCAAAGGACGCAAAGAGTTTAAAATTAACTTGTAAATATCTCTACAGCTTGTTAATTAACATAATATGAAAGTAGTACTGAGTTATATGTGGTTCATAAACCTTTTGGATACCGCAATTCAAAACACTTGCCCTGATGGTCATGAGGGAACTGAGTTGACCGAAGCATTGCTCAATAAATATTATTTTGCCCCTCAACATTTAGTCAATTGGGCACTCCGGCTGACATCGGCTGAGGACATACTAAGACTAGTATATAAAGCTGTCGAGAACAGTCGTTATGATCGCAAGCCTGAAGTCTTGATTAGCAATGTTGCAAAATGCCTTATTGAAAAGAATCTACCGGATTATGCAGAAACGATTTTAAAAAGCGCGACCAGAAGTTGCCCCGAGGATATGTTTTTTTACAGCTTGCTTGGCAAACTCTATCTTGATCAGGACAAGCCAAAGACTGCCATTGACTTGCTTAAACCCCTGCATGAGTCAGGCAAAGGCAATATTGTTACAGCAAACTTACTCGGACACGCCTATATCCATGACAATAATCCGCACGCTGCCATAGCCTTGCTTAAACTCCTGCATGAGTCAGGCAAAGGCAATATCGTTACAGCAAACATACTCGGACACGCCTATATCCATGACAATAATCCGCGCGCTGCCATTGCCCTGCTTAAGCCCCTGCATGAGTCAGGCGAAGGCAACACCTTTACAGCAAGCACACTCGGACACGCCTATATCCATGACAATAATCCGCGCGCCGCCATTGCCCTGCTTAAACCCCTGCATGAGTCAGGCGAAGGCAATATCGTTACAGCAAGCACACTCGGACACGCCTATATCCATGACAATAATCCGCGCGCTGCCATTGCCCTGCTTAAACCCCTGCATGAGTCAGGCGAAGGCAACACCTTTACAGCAAACATACTCGGACACGCCTATATCCATGACGATAATCCACGCGCTGCCATTGCCCTGCTTAAACCCCTGTATGAGTCAGGCGAAGGCAATATCGTTACAGCAAGCACACTCGGACATGCCTATATCCATGACGATAATCCGCACGCTACCATTGCCCTGCTTAAACCCCTGCATGAGTCAGGCGAAGGCAATACCTTTACAGCAAGCACACTCGGACATGCCTATATCCATGACGATAATCCGCACGCTGCCATTGCCCTGCTTAAACCCCTGCATGAGTCAGGCAAAGGCAATACCTTTACAGCAAGCACACTCGGACATGCCTATACAATATTAAGAGACAGACCCTCTTTCGATTCTATAAAAGAAGCAATAACGCCGGATAGTTTAAGAGATTATTTAGATGCAAAATTGAGCTACCTCGATAATAATACACAAGCTGCTCTGAGTGTTTTGAATCCTTATATGTCTCGTGATATTTCTGATATCCCAAGGGGCATTTTAACAATCTTTCTGGCCATGCAGGGGGACAACAACCAAATGCTCAAACTTATCAGGCAAGCCGTAACACGGGAAGATTATGACTGGCTTATCTCCCGGCGAGATGAATGGCGTCAAAACCCATTACGCGCAGAAACGAAATCATTTGGCTTTTCTTCAGGGGCTATACTATTCGAATTGGGCGGCAATGCAGTGTCTGAGGCAGACCGAAACAAGGCCGGGCTTGGCCCGGAAATACCCGTTCATATGCCGCAAAGAGAAAAATCGCCAAACCCAAGATACGGTTAAGCAGCCTTATTAAATACGAATAAAACCTCTTTAAAGAATAACCTGCCGTGGATTATCGTAACCGGATTGTTCATCCCAGAAGATGATTTCCGTCGGGCGGATTTCATAAAAGAAATGATGATTTGTCCCGGTCTCAAATTCTGCTTTCGTCTGGAAGTCTAATAATGCCGGATAACGGGCCGCATACAGATCATAAGGCTTTTGCCAGTCCTGCTCACCCTCAAGGCATTTTGCCTGCCCGGCAAAGATAAGCGCCCGGCCCTTTTCGCCAAGGCCTTCATTATGAGCTCCGTGAATCGTGCAGGCCACATTCGGGTTTTGTGCAATCTCTTTGCAATGGCGGCGCGTCTTGCGTGAGATAAAATAAAACAGGTCTATGTCTTCATCCAATACATACCAGACATTACAAAGCCATGGCTGGCTGTTTGCGCATGTCGCAAGCTGCATGAGTTTGATATCGGCGAGAAAAGAAAAATGCTCCGCCGAAAGTGGCATTTTACGCCGCCTTATCCGTATCGGCTTTGGGAGCGATAGAAGAGAGAAGCTCGGCGGTGTCAGCGGCGCTATCGACGCTGCACATACCGACTGTGTGGTAGCCTGCATCAACATGCATCACCTCGCCGGTTACACCGCTGCCAAGATCGGACAGCAGGAACAGACCTGAGCGGCCGACATCATCAATGGTCACATTGCGGCGCAGCGGCGCATTCAGCTCATTCCATTTCAGAATATAGCGGAAATCGCCGATCCCGCTCGCAGCCAGGGTTTTAATCGGCCCGGCAGAAATCGCATTCACGCGGATATCCCGCGGGCCCAGATCGGCGGCCAGATATCTGACGGAGGCTTCAAGTGCAGCTTTGGCCACGCCCATCACATTATAATGCGGCATCACGCGCTCCGCCCCATAATAAGTCAGCGTTAAGAGGCTGCCGCCGTCATTCATCAATTTCGCCGCGCGTTGGGCCACAGCCGTGAAGGAATAAACAGAGATATCCATCGTGCGTAAAAAGTTATCGCGGGTGGTATCCAGGTACAGACCGTCCAGCTCATTCTTATCTGAAAAGGCGATCGCATGGACCACGAAATCCAGCCCGCCCCATTCTTTTTCAATCTCTGCAAAGGCTTTATCAATGCTCTCCGGGTCAGTAACGTCGCATTCAGCAACAATGTTGCTATTTACACTTTCGGCCAGCGGCTGCACGCGCTTTTTCAGTGCGTCGCCCTGATAGGTAAAAGCAAGCTGAGCGCCTGCTTCATGGGCCGCCTGCGAGATTCCCCAGGCAATCGAGCGGTCATTCGCCACCCCCATAATCAGGCCCTTTTTCCCTTCAAGCCAATTCTTGCTTGTCATAACAACACCCTTTCGCGCATTTATGAGAAAAGAATGGGCACATCATAAACATTTTCGGGGTTCAGTCCAGTGCCCAAATATTGCGGCCCTATGACGATTTGTAACATTTCATTAACCTGAATCTCCTAGACTGGAAGGGTTAAAAACGGGGGAATCTCCCCTTCATTTCGAGGACGGACCGCACTTCATGGACAATGCCCGCGAACAGGTGGATCATGCCTGCACCCTGATTGCCCGTCAGGTACAGGATATTTATCCGGAGTTGACCTTGCACTTTGTTGTGCATGGCGCAGGTCAATTGCGTGAACGCCTCACCTTAAGCGAACATGAAGTGATCCGTCATCTCGCCGGCGAAACAGCCCGCACGATTTTGCAAAAAGTCGCGCGCTCTGAAAACTCCTCTTTCCTGGGTATGGCCGTCGCACAGGAAAGCACGCTTATGGGCCTGTCCAAAAAAGATCACATCATGGCGCTCTTTACCATCAACGCGGATAGTTACAATGATATCAGTGAAGCCCGCGCTGCGATTTACTTTCACATCTGGCATGCACTAGACCTTTTGCAAATTCGTAAAAAAGCCGAATATAAACAAAAATTCAAAACCGGGCCGATGATCCCGAAACGCACACCCATGAACTTGGCACGTGCCAATCTTCAGGCAGATGTGTTTTCTGCAGCCATGTGCGGCCTCAATGGCGAATCTGAAACCCTGAATTTCATTGCAAGCCTGCGTGGGCGGCAATCACTCAATACGGTTGCCGATCAGCAGGCTGAGAACTATCCGTTTATTATCGCGCTGGAAGCCAGCCAGTTTGCCTATTCCGAGCTTGAGCGCAATAAAATCCCGCGCTCACGTTATCTTGAGGTTGCGCGCCAGCTCTCCATTGAAGTCGGCCTGACTTTTGATGAAGCCAGTGTGCGTCAATGGTGGGCCTATGCTGAACCTGCGCAGGATATGGCCTGGCGCGGTCATAAGCCGGATGAAATTCTGGGCGCTTCTGTTTACACAAGTGAAGATCCGTATGTGCGCGCAACCGGGTATCTGGTCTCTGAAGTGACGGGCATTGAACCGGCACGACCGAAAGATGATGATGTGTATTATAACGCCTTTGCCAATCCGGAGCGCAACCGCCAGCTCCATAATGAGCGCGTTGAAAATGCGTTTGAAGAAGCGATCTTACAAGGTCTTGAAGAAGAAAGTGCGCGTCCAATTCTTGATGCCGCCAATGAGCAAAACGAATATCTGACCGAAGGGCGGATTATCGGCTGGTGCGCAAGTGCACTTCAGGCCGCCGCAAAAGCCTTTGAAGCAGCTATTGCCGAAGGCCATTCACCCGGTGATGCCGCGCGGGTGCATTTTGATGATCAGAAAATTAATGTCACCTGGGATGCGATTAAAGACCTTGGCGATTCCATAGTTGAGCAACGCCGTCAGGGCGTCACACTCACCCTTGGCCATATCGCTGAAATCTGTAATGAAAACCCTGCCTTCGCCCCTGTGCTGGGCGCGCTTAAAGTTACGATGAATGACCCGCATTTTGTCCGCAAACTCGAAGCCTCAAATGATATGTCTTTGGCGCCGCGTGCGCCTGCCCCTGCGCCCAAAGCCCCGGCACCAAAGGGGCCTGCCCCGAAAGGACCTGAGTTAACGGCAGCTCCTGAAGTCGGTCCGCGCGGCCCGTCTTTAGGAAGCAACAAGGCGGCTCATTTAATGAAACAACGACAAAAGATGCTGGACCAGCAAAAAGATAATGCTGGAAGCGATGAAAAAAGCCGGGACTAAGCCCGGCTTTTTAAATTCATACCATTACAACTAGCGAACAACGTTTTGATCAGGCCAGGCGCGAGGAGCGAAATGTACAAATAGTACATGAGCGACGAAGCAACGCCGCCTGAGCGAAACGATGGAAGCTAGCCGACGATTTGCCAGGTTCCATCTTCTTGACGACAGGCAATCCCATATCCGGTTTCCTGCTGTCCGCCAACATAGATGGTTTGCTGATATTCACGGCAATAACGTCCGGCTGTATCCGTGCCGTCACGTGTTGGCGTGATACTGCCTGAATTTCCGCTTTCGGGATTATTCCAGGTAATCGCTTCACCGACAGGCGCGTTATGCGCTTCGTAATTGGCTTGTTGCATATAGGCCATATCGGCACGGTCAAGCGAACGGCCGATAGAATTTCCAACCAGCGCGCCAAGAAGGGTTCCAACACCTGTGGCAACCAGACGCCCGGACCCGCTGCCGACCTGCGATCCGACGACGCCGCCAATAACGGCGCCGGAAACGGAGCCGACTTGTTCCTTTGTACCTGCATCCTGGAAGCTCTCGCACCCGCCAAGAACCAAACCTGCTGCAAGCGCGCTTACAAGAATCATGCTTTTCAGTTTCATTTTTGTGCCTTTCTGTTGATCTTGCACTTTGCTATGAAGTCACTACATTAAAAATGAATTGAGACTATACCATGACAATTTTACTCGGTGTAAACCCCAAAAATGCCATAAACCCGGAGGACCTGCCGGAGTCCCCTTTTATGCTGTTTGATGAATGGTTTACGCTTGCCGGTGAAAAAGAGCCCAGCTATCCCAATGCGATGAGTCTCGCCACAGCGCCGAAAAACGGGCGTCCGTCCGCGCGCACGGTTTTACTCAAAGGACATGATGAACGCGGTTTTGTCTTTTACACAAATAGTGAAAGCCATAAAGGGCAGGATCTGGCCGATAACCCGCAAGCCGAAATTCTTTTCCATTGGAAATCAATTGAACGCCAGATTCGAATCTCGGGGCCAGTAAATATCATTAGCACAGAAGAGGCCGATGCCTATTTCGCAAGCCGTCCACGTGATGCCCAAATCGGCGCCTGGGCCTCGCAACAATCACAGGAAATGCAGAACCGCGACTCTTTCATGAAGGCATTTGAAGAGATTGATCAAAAATATAAAGACCAGGATGTCCCCCGCCCGCCCCACTGGAACGGTTACAGGCTTGCGCCCGATCATTTTGAATTCTGGATTGAAGTTGAGTTTCGCCTGCATCACCGTTTTGCCTATGAAAAAGACGATGCAGGCTGGACACGAAAGATGCTCTACCCATGACCCAAACACAAAAGAAACAGGATAACTTAGAAACATTCGATACCGATGTCGCGCGGCTACTCGATATTGTTGCCAATGCACTTTATACGAACCGTGATGTCTTCCTGCGCGAACTGATTTCAAACGCTGCGGATGCCTGTGACCGGCTGCGGTATGAGTCTCTACAGGATGAAAACCTGCTCGGCGATCATTCGGATCTCAACATCCGCATCCTGAAAGATACGGATGCCCGCACGGTGACAATCATTGATACCGGGATCGGTATGAGCGAAGATGAGCTGCGCGATAATCTCGGCACCATCGCCCGTTCCGGGACAGCCAAAATCATGGAGGCGATGAAAGATCAAAAAGAAAGCGGCGATCTCAACCTGATCGGTCAGTTCGGAGTCGGGTTTTATTCGTCTTTCATGATCGCGGACAGCGTCGAAGTCATTTCCCGCAAAGCCGGAGAGGATAAAACCTGGCACTGGTCCTCTGATGGCCGCACCGGTTTTTCTTTACGCGAGGCCGATGCAGATGAACGTACCCTGCTCCTCCCAGCCGCCCGCGGCACACGCATTATTTTACATGTGAAAAATGATGCCTCCGATTATTTACTGGAAGATAAGCTCAAACAAATTATCCTGCGCTATTCCGATCATATTGATATTCCTGTTTATGTCGGAGACAAGACCGATGATGAAACCCCTGTGAATGCTGCCAGCGCGCTTTGGACCCGCCCAAAAAACGACATTACCGAAGAGCAATATCTCGAATTTTACGGGCATATCGGACATGTGTTTGACCAGCCCTTAAAAACCATCCACTGGCGCGCGGAAGGTAAGATCGAATATACAGGGCTCCTTTTCATTCCTGCGCTTCGCCCATGGGATCTCTATGATCCGGAACGCAAGCACGGTGTCCGCCTTTACGTGAAGCGTATCTTTATTACCGATTCTTTAGACGGACTGATTTACCCCTGGATGCGGTTTTTAAAAGGCGTCATCGACAGCGAAGATTTGCCGCTCAATATCAGCCGCGAAATGCTCCAGCATAACCCGGTCGTCGATAAAATCCGGCGCGGCGTGACCAAGAAAGTGTTATCCGAACTGCACACGCTTTCCCAAAAAGATGAAATCGCCTTTGACAGTTTCTGGCACCAATTCGGTATGGTGATCAAAGAAGGACTGTATGATGCCGCCGAACACCGTGAAGAGATTTTCAAAATCTGCCGGTTCTTCTCCACTCATGAAGAAAATAAACTTACTTCCTTAGAAAACTATATCTCCCGCATGAAAGACGGGCAGGAGGAGATTTATTATATGAGCGGGGAAAACCTGCAAAGCATGCAATCCTCCCCGCAGCTGGAAGGCTTTAAAGCCCGCGGGATTGAAGTGCTCTTCATGACCGATACGGTGGATAGTTTCTGGCTTCAAAATGTCATGGATTACCAGGGCAAAAAATTCACCTCTGTGACCAAAGGCGCTGTCGATCTGGATAAATTTGAAAGCACCCAGAAAGAAGACAAAGAAGAATCTGAAGACACTCAAAAACAAAAACCGGATTTAGAAAATCTTCTTGGCGCGATGCAGGATATTCTCAAAGACGAGGTTAAAACCGTGCGCATATCTTCGCGCCTCACAGACTCGCCTGTCTGCCTTGTCGCCGATGACGGGGCCGTGGATATGCAGATGGAACGCGTTCTCAAAATCCATCAAAAATACGACCCGACCGAAAAAACAAAAGTGCTCGAAATAAATCCGGATCACGCGCTGATTCAAAAACTCAATACATTGAAAGCGGATGACCCCGCGCTGACCGATGCGGCGTGGCTTCTTTATGACCAGGCCTTAATTATCCAGGGCGAACCAATCTCCGATTCGTCCGGCTTTGCACGCCGTATGGCGAAATTCATGGAAAGCGGCCTTTAATTTACTTTAGCAAACAGCGTTTTATCCGGATCAGGAACAAGGAGCGAAATGTATATTAATACATGAGCAACGCAGTGACGCCATCAGGATGAAACGCTGGCAGCTAAAGCATTCCCTGGTAGTGGCGGCGGGACATCTCTTCGATTTCATCGTCTGAGAATTCAAAATTATTGCCAAGCTCTTCGATCATAGCATCCCGGACGATCTGGGAAAGTTCTTCGCCCGTTTCGCACCAGCTATCCAGAATCGGGCGGCGGAACAGGATCAACAGATCATCATCATTGGCCACTTTGCTTTCCACACCGGGCGAAAGCTCCTTGCCGCTTTTATACAGCGCAACCAGCTCATACGGATCATCCAGATCGAGCTCAATTTCCAGAGATTCATCAGGCATATCTTCAATCTGAAGGGTCAGCGCATCACAAAATTCAAGGAGTTCTTCAGGCAGGGTTTCAAGCACTTCATTAGCAATAACCTCAATATCATCCGCGCTTGGCGCCGTGGTAAAATTCATGATAATGCGTTGTTGGTCCATAAGCCTTGACCCCGGACTTTAAAAGTACAAATGAATAAGGACTATTTTACGCTGAAAAAAGGATTTTGCCAATGGCTGAAAAATTAAATGATGCGCAGATTGAAGAGGCTATCAACACACTTTCAGGGTGGGCAAAAGTAGATGGCCGTGATGCGATTGCCAAAACATTCACCTTTAAGGATTTTAATGAAGCCTGGGGGTTTATGTCCCGCTGCGCGCTTGCCGCCGAGCAAATCAATCATCACCCGGAATGGTTTAATGTCTATAAAACCGTTGAAGTGACGCTTTCCACGCATGATGTCGGCGGGCTGTCTGAGCTTGATATTAAATTGGCGAAGACAATGGATCAGCTTGCGTCGTAATCTGGCGTGGATCCATTATCACTTCAATCACGGCGCATTTACCTGACGCGCGCGCCTCTTTCCAGACAGATTCAAAGTCTTTTGCATCTTCAACCCGCGCAGCAAACGCCCCGAAACTTTGCGCATAAGCGACAAAATCCGGGTTGGTGAGATCCGTTGCACTTTTCCGGCCCGGAAAATGTTTTTCCTGATGCATGCGGATCGTCCCGTACATCCCGTTATTACAGACCATAATGATCGGTTTTGCCCCATGATGAATCGCTGTGGCAATCTCATTGCCTGTCATCATAAACCCGCCATCGCCACACAGGCCCAAAACAAGTTTTCCCGGGTTGGTCAAAGCGGCAGAAATCGCAGAGGGCACCGCATAGCCCATCGCCCCGCTAATCGGCGCTAAAAACCGTCCGGGCCGCCCATATTTTAAATAGCGCAGCGCCCAGACGGCAAAATTCCCTGCATCGGTTGTCACAATCGACTCTTCCGGCAAAGCCGTTTGTAAAAACTGATAAATCGCAGTCAGGTCCGCGCCATTCCAGTCATACAGTTTGGCCGGATCAATAGTGCCCCACGCTTCAAAATCCTGCCGCGCTTCCTGTGACCATGACTCCCAGTTCCCTTTTATCTCCTGCGCTCCTAATAGTTTTGCAGCTTCATTCGTATCAGCATGCAGCCCAATATCAGGCGTGTAGACTTTACCGATTTCTGTTTCATCGGCGTGAATATGAATCAGTTTTGCGCTTGGGCGCTTTTCATCACCGAGCAGTGTATAGCCCTGTGTTGTAATTTCATTTAAGCGCGCCCCAAAAGCAACAATCACATCGGCCTCTTTGACCCGTTCAATCAATTTTGGGTTCGGCCCAAAGCCAAGATCACCGATATAATGGTCATTTCGATGATCGAAGAGATCATTGCGCCGTAAAGAGACACACACCGGAAGATTGCTTTTCTCAATAAAGCTTTCAAAATCTTTAAGCCCTTCCTCCGTCCAGCCGGCCCCGCCTAAAATCACAAGCGGTTTTTGCGCCTCAGACAAAGCCGCTATCATTTTTTGAAGATCGTCATTTTGAATAGTTGGTTTCGGGATATCAATTTTTACTTCTGGAAGATCGAGCTCTATCTCTTCAGAGAGCATATCTTCCGGCAGGCCGATCACGACAGGTCCGGGCCGTCCACTGACTGCCTTTATCCAGGCTTCTTCGACAATCTGTGGAATCTCCGCCGGGTCATCAATTTCCGTTGCCCATTTGGCGAGAGTCCCGAACACGGCCCGCACATCGACTTCCTGAAACGCTTCACGCCCGCGCTCCCATCTGCGCACCTGCCCCATAAACACCAGCAGCGGCGTTGAATCCTGCTTGGCCGTATGGATGGCAATCGAGGCATTACACACGCCAGGCCCGCGCGTGACAAAGGCAATACCCGGCTTTCCGGTGAGTTTGCCTTGCGCTTCAGCCATAAAGCCCGCGCCGGATTCGTGGCGGCACGTCATCACGTTAAATTCAGGGTGATCCACCGCCGCATCCAAAAACGGCAGATAGCTCTCCCCGGCGACGCAGAATATATCCCGCGCACCAAGCGCCGAAAGCGCGCGCGCCAAAATCTGTCCGCCTGTGAGCCTGTCTGCCATAACGAACCTCAATTATGCTGGAATTTCAATAAGAGAAAAAGCCCGGATTTATGGTTGTTCGTACCGCCTATTCATGAGAAATTAGGAATATTATGAGAGGCTTGTCTCATGTATAATCTTAAAAACGCAGGCATTTTGGTTGTTGAAGATATGGCACCGATGCTGGCGCTCACCAAATCCATTTTAAATATTCTCGGCTTTCAGGACATATATGGCGCTACAAGCGGCGAAGAGGCCTTTGAGGTTTTCCAGGCGAAAAAGCCGGACCTTGTCATCACAGACTGGGCGCTCGGTGAAATGAACGGAATCGATTTAACGAATAAAATCCGTAAAGACCCGAAATCGGTGAATCCCTATGTGCCGATTATCCTGATGACCGGATATAGCTCCATCCCGCGTGTGGAAATCGCCCGGGATGGCGGGATTACGGAATTCCTCGTAAAGCCCTTTATGGCCAAAGACCTCTATGCCCGGATCGTACAAGTGGTTGAAAAACCCCGTCAATTTGTCGAATCAGGGGATTTTTTCGGCCCGGACCGCCGCCGGCGCAAAAATCCGGGCTATGCCGGTACGCTGAAACGCGAAAGCGACGATCTCACAGATGAAGAGAAAATCATGCTGATTGACCTTCAGGACGAGGTTAGCAAACTTTAAAACAGGCCGACAGCTATGATATGGTTGTCTGGTCGAAAGGTACTACAAGCGTATGACTGAGAGTAAAACAGCAAAACCCCGCTTTATTAAGCCGCCCAATGCGCTGAAAGAAAAAGTCGGCTCTGGCGGTATCCCGGCACACCTCATTGAAAAAGCTCAGATTCACATTAATGATAATCCGGTTGATTACCGCCCGGAAGGACTGGAAAGTCTAAAGAAAATTCAAACCCTTCTGGAAGAAATTGAAAGCGCGACTGTAGATCGCCAAATTGAGCTGCTTCATATTTTAGTTGAAGAAGTTATGCAACTAAAAGCATCCGGGGGTATGTTCCAGTTCCAGCTTGTCTCCATGATCGCAGATGTCCTGCTTGATTTCCTGGAAACCGTGAATACCGTCAATGAAGATGTGCTTAAAATTATTCACGCGCATAACACCATTGTTACAATGATCCTGAGCAAAGGTTTGAAAGGCGATGGCGGCAAGACCGGCTCTTCCCTTTCTCGTGAGCTTTTCAAAGCCTGCGTACGCTATTACGATAAATACGAAACAGCTTAAACTTTAATGTTTTTTAACGAATTTTTTGATATCCTGAAGGGGTAATTAGGGAGATTCTTTTATGACCGCTCTACCGCCTGCAATTGCTGCTGAAATGGCTCAGGTCCGCTTGAATGCGGCCATGTCCATGATTAAATCCAGCGCGGATGCAGAGCGTCAGGTGGCCAATATTCTTGAAGAAGCTGTTCAGAATGTTCCGACCTCGCCAGTGCGCGGGTCAAACGTCAATACGTCCGCCTAAACCGGGCGAACCTCTCCAAGCCCGTCTATAAACTCATCAACATCACCGCGATAGGGAAAAGACTCATACGTGCCTTTTTTGGTGCAGGCCAGACTTGCGGAAACACTTGCGCGCTTCATCGCATCAATCATCGGCACTTTATTATGCAGGCAGGCCGCCAGCGTGCCGCAATAGCACGCCCCTGCCCCGTTTGTATCCACGATCTCTTCAATGGCAAGCGCAGGCACCTGATAGCCTTTTCCATCCTTATCCACCATCACAGAACCGCCATCAGCCAGCGTGATAATGGTCGGCGTTTTTGTCAGGCGGACAATCGCTGCGGCATGTTTTTGTGTGCTCTCAGGCGTGCCGAGCTGTAAATGCGCATAAAGCTGAGCCCCTGTATGTTCATTCATGATCAGATAATCGGCCAGCGCGATCACTTCTTTGGCAATCTTTTTAAAGGGTGACAGGTTGAGAATGATTTTTGCTCCGCCCGCATGTGCACGCTGCATCACATCCAGCGTTTCCTTCGGGTCCACATCCATATGGACAAGCACCATATTATCCGGCCCTAAAATTTCATCCGGTACCTGCTCGGTAGAGACTTCAGCATTTGCGCCCGAAGCCTGCATAATCGCCCGCTGCCCGTCCGGTGTACTCATGACGATAGCAAGGCCGGTCGAGAGTGTTTCAGACGTTGCCACGCCCGAAGTCATCACTTCATTGCGCCGCAAGTTCATCAGGATACGATTGCCGTACCCGTCATCCCCGACTTTCCCCACAAGCGCTGTTTTTGCGCCTGCACGCGCCGCCGCCAGCGCCTGATTGGCCGCCTTGCCCCCCGGCGTTGTCGCATAATCCAGGCATTTCACCGTCTGCCCCGCCGCCGGAAAGGCAGAAGTTGTGGCATTTAAATCCATATTAATGGCGCCGAAAATGATAAGCATAAGTGTTTTGATATCCTTATAAGGTTTATGGCTGTATTCAGTATAGACTTTGCCCGCGAATATTGGAATGCTGGTCTGCATGAAGAATGACCAGATTTTCAAAACCCATATAGACTCCATAAAAGAAGAAGGCCGTTACAGAAGCTTTGCACAGCTTGAACGATTATGCGGAGATTTTCCAAAAGCTCTTTATCACGCACCGGACGGATCGTCCAAAGAGGTGACGATCTGGTGTTCGAATGATTATTTAGGTATGGGGCAAAACCCGGTTGTCTTAAACGCTATGCGGGATGCCGTTCAAAAATACGGTGCGGGCGCAGGCGGGACGCGTAATATTTCCGGGACACAAAAACTGCATGGCGACCTTGAAGAGTCTCTGGCTGATCTCCATCAAAAAGAAGCGGCGCTTGTGTTCTCTTCCGGCTATGTTGCCAATGAAGGCGCGCTCTCAACGATTTTAAAAATCATGGGACCGGAAACGATTGTCTTTTCCGATGCGCTCAATCATGCCTCGATGATTCACGGCATCAAATCTTCCGGTGTGCAAAAACGAATTTATGCGCATAATGATCTCGCCGATCTGAAATCACATTTACGCGCAGCGCCTGTAAATGCGCCGAAACTCATTGCCTTTGAATCCGTCTATTCCATGGAAGGTGATATCGCGCCGATTGAAGATATTTGCGATCTGGCTGATCAGTACGGTGCATTCACCTATCTGGATGAAGTGCATGCGGTTGGCCTTTACGGACCACGCGGCGGCGGCGTTGCTGAAGAGCGCGATTTACTGGACCGCATTGATATCTTCGAAGGCACGTTTGGTAAAGCTTACGGCCTGATGGGCGGCTTTATCACGGGCAGTGAAGCAATCATAGACTGCGTACGTTCCAGCGCGCCCGGCTTTATTTTCACAACCGCCCTGCCCCCTGCTGTTTTGGCTGGGGCTCTGGCCAGTGTGGAGTATCTGAAAACATCTTCAGATGAACGAAACACCGCCCATGCAAATGCAAAAATACTAAAAGCGGGTCTGGACACAGCAGGCCTGCCGTTTTTACAAGGCGAAAGCCATATCGTCCCGCTGATTGTCGGCGATGCGGTGTGCTGTAAAACCGTGACCGATTTGTTGTTGAACGAATATGATCTGTACGTCCAGCCGATCAATTACCCGACCGTCCCGCGCGGCACCGAGCGTTTGCGCCTGACCGCCACCGCCACGCACACAAAAAAGGATATCGACCATCTGGTAGATATCCTTTCCCTGCTCTATGAAGAGCACCGCGTATTTGAGTTTATGGAGAGGGCCTAATAAAGTCCTGCTTCCGGCCCGCCCATTTTTCGGCCTGCCACGCGAACAAGCCTTCCAACATTACAAGGGTCTTGCCCTTCTTCGACGACTATATTCCCGCTCCCATTAAGAGATGCAATAGGCATGAAGTTGTTATCAGCATACCAACCTATAACAGATTTTCCCTTTTCATCAGTGCGTGCTGCCAATATATGATTATTTATAAACAAAGATGACAGATTTGTATCCGGCCCGGGATCATTCATAAGTATCCCATGCCGCATAATTCTTTGATGCGCTTTAGAAAAAGCTTCCATAAAAGTAAATTTAGCCATCTCACCCTCATTTTTAAATTTTTTGGAAAATAAAGGATCTGAGGGAAAATGTCAATACATTATGTAAAAATATGAGAGAGTGCTAATCTTAAAAATTCACCGTGAAATCATAGGTCCCGTCATAGGCACCATCAAGATACGCCGTGCCGCCGCCTTGCGTATTCACCCGCGCGCCAATGAAAAAGCTGCCGGTTCCTGCCGGGGTGCTGGTTAAAACAGCTGGAAAAATCGTGAAATTATCGACGGTAAACAACCCGGTCGTCCCGCCAAGCGTCCGGGTCACATTTGTATTCGCATCAATCGTGACGGTGAAAACCGTGCTCAGCGGGGCGCCGGAGATACTATAGCGGGCCCGCTGGCCTAGCGAAACCACGATAATCTCTGCATTATTTGAAAAGCTGCCATCTGCTGCGACTGTCACCCGTCCGACGGCTGCCGGGTTTCGCGTGATCAATTCGCCAAAGCGCAGATCATCCACTTCCGTGACGGTAAAAGCCTGCGCAAATCCCGGAAGCATGCAAAGCAAAAGCGTCAATATCACCCTGTGCATAACCGGGACTATACACGTAAGAGTTGCTGCTTTAAAGGCTAAAACTGGACCGTAAAATCATAGGTGCCGCTATAGATACCGTCCCCATAAACATTCCCGCCCCCTAAGGACCTTGCCCGGGCGCCGACCCGGAAATTATCTTCCCCGGCCCCGTTGGTTTGAAGGGTGTTAGGCCGGAAACGGAAATTATCAATCCGGATAATCGGATTACCACCCAGGGATAAATCGGAATCAAAATCAAGCATAATCGAATAGGCTGAGTTTGGCGGCCCGCCCGTAAGGTCAAACTCCCCGCGTTGACCGGGCGTGAGGATCACCGTATCAACATCCGCCGTTGTATTCCCGTTTGGCTGAATGGTCACACGGCTGACACGGTTTGGATCTTTAAACACATGCGTGCCGAACTCCAGCTGTTGTGTGATCGTAATCGTCAACTGGGCCTGGGAAGGCGATGCATAAAATAGAATAATCAAGAATAGAAAACATACACGCATACACATGCATGTAGTTTAGCATTTTTTCGATCATTCGTTCCACATTTGCTCCCACCAGGGACGCTCATCAACTTTTGGTTGAATATCGAATGGTTGGCCACCGTCACGCATTTTTGTCCGAATATCGGCAATCTTCCAGCCTGTTAAATTTGCCAGTGTTTTGGCTTCACGTTCAAAGCGTTCAGGCAGTGTTTCAAAATAATCCGTCGCTGCTTCGCATTTCGCTTCGCCTGTAAAAGGATGACGCATGACATAGCGCCCCTGGAAATTCTCCCGGTCGTCTGTCACCTGCAGCATAATATCTTCCGGGAAACTTTCGCCCGTATAGCGCATATGCATCCGCGTGATAAACGAATTCACCGGTGCAGGCACGGGCATGATTTGCGGCATGACACGTGGCGGCTGCCCGGGCATCGGGCGCGGTAAAGGCTGAATCTCGGGCGTATCTTCAATCCACCAGGCACCTAGTTTACGCAGATCTTCCGGCGGCACCGGATCGGCTGCGCACGGATCACACCAGGCCATATCCCAGGCATACTCAAGAAACACGGCCTTATAATCTTCTTCCCTGGCCTGCTTTTCAAACATGGCTTTATAAAAATCGCCGAATTCATCTGCAACAAAAAGCGGGATATCTTCACCTGTTGGAATTTTGACCGTGCGGTAATTGGTCGGTTCAACGCGGCCTTTCTTTGTGATCGTCATCAGGATTAAATCCTGCGGACCTTTCGCATTCAAAGTGCCCAGCCGGATCGGCAGCATGAATTTTTCATGTTCATAGGCCACAGAAATCGGCCGTAAAAACGTGTAACCGGATTTATCAAATTCATCGAGATTAACCTTGGCGACAAAGAATTTCATCTCCTGTTTGATATAGCTTCTCAAAACCTTTTCCGCGCCGTCAGGAAGTTTATACCCTTCCTGGTTCAGCCATTGAAACAGCCCGTCACTTTGTTCTGCCGACAAAATAAGAATATCGTATTCGCCAACCGTATAACTTTCTTCAATCGTGACCCCCAGCGCTTTGGCTGAAGATGCGCCGGCAGCATCTTCCATGACGGCCATAGGCGCAGCGCTCATCATCATCTCCCGGCGCATCACCATCTGGCATGGATCACTGTCGTAATATTCGACCAGCCGCGGCGCGCTATACGCATCCAGATGATCAATAATTTTACTATCGGCGATATTCACCTGCGATTTTTTAATGATGGTCGGCACAGGCACAACAATCGCAAATTCAGAAACCTCACCCTTATAATCATTAGCCATGGTAATGACTGTGCGATCTTCATGGCGTGCAAGCACAACCTTGGAAGCTTCATTGAATAAATCCGCATCGGCCTTGGCGACATAAAACCCGCAAAAAGCTTGCGCAGGCGCACTTGTCATCAACATCATCACAAAAAGAAAAGAGCTTAAAACTTTCATGCATTTCCCCATTGATAGGTTTTTGCTTTTAATACACTGTCTATAAACGGTACGCTCACACATGTTGCAAACAACGCATAAAACAAAGCTTCGCGTACCTGAAACTCAAATTGCAGCGTAAACGCCAAAAGCGCCGTTGCCGCTGCAAACATCACCCGTCCCAGCAAGTGGTCCGGCGTTGTTTTGGGATCTGATATCATAAAAAAGGCAAAAATAAGGAGTGCACCGCTTTGAAACTGGTGCAGAGGAATCTCCAGCGGATCGCCGAGCCACAGCGCACGGCCAAGCAAAAGCGCGCCCCAGAATCCTAAAAACAAAAGCGCCATATCGCCGCGCCGCGCCGTTGATAGAACCAGCACCGCCGCCGCGGCCAATGCAAAACCAAGCCAGATATCCGCGCCCCATTGGCCCGGCGATACCCAGACCAGATCCGGAAAGACAATCAATCCGGCAACGATTGCAAAATTCGCCGGATTAAAAATATGTTTATCTTTATGCCGGATCAGAAATTTCGATCCGATCGCCGCAAGCGCCGCCAGGGGAAAAACCCAAAGCGCATTGGCTTTTAATAATAAGCATAAAGACAAGCTCGTAATGAATGGGGACCGAAAGTCTGTTTTTATCAACCACAAAGGCACGGAGACACGGAGTTTTTTTAAATAAAAACTCTGCGCCTCTGCGTCTCTGTGGTTAAAGATAAAAACCCAACAAAAAAATATCTGCGCAATAAGCGCACTTAAAACCGTCATAAAAACAACTTTTATATCCGGCGCGAAATCATGAAAGAACAAAAGAAAGAGGAGCAAACTGCTCAAAGTCGCAATTTGCAGATGCCGCGCATCAGTAAATAAAAATGTGCCTACAGGCCGAATGACTGCGCCCATGAGTCCGTGCGTTCCAGCGCGCGGTCCAGCGCTGCCATGGTTTTAGACAGGTCTTCGCTTTCATCACCCCGCCAAGTGCGCAGCGCATACAGATACACACCGCTTAACCCCAGCACCCGTGCAGCGCCTTTATAACCTGTCGTTTGAACACCGGCTGCTTCCAGCATCCAGCTCATCGACCGCCCCAGGTGCGGCAGCGAAAACACGGCCTCCTTTGGATCAAACCTAAAGCTATCCAAAATAGATAAAAGCGCGGCGCGGTCCTGGTTAATTTCTTCAAACCGGTCCATCAGCAAATCAAACAAAACATCGCGCGGGTTTTGATCATTGGCTGCTTTCGGCGCGCCCTGCAAAACACGCTGATCCAGCCTGCGCCCGTAGGCAGCCAGGAGGCCCATTTTATCTTCAAACAACTCACAGAGCCCGGCTAGGGTTAAACCCGCCTCCTGCGCGATATCCTTCAGGCCCACCATTTCAAAGGGCATATCTGCCGCGAGGGCCAACATCGCATCGACCGCCCGGTCTTTGGGGGAGTGTATATCCGCTTTTTTTGCTGTGGCTTTTTTGGCCATATTGTTTGTCTCTTTGTCTGAAGCTGATATAACACCATAACAATTTGTTAAAAAAAAGGAAGAACCATGACAGACGCAAAATACGGGCTTTTGACCATAGGAAACGCGCTTGTGGATGTGCTCGCGCATGCCTCGGAAGAATTCATCCAGGAACAGTACCAAAAGCACGGCATGGAACGCGCCAGCATGAACCTGATCAATGAAACACGCGCCAAGGAGCTTTACGGCCAGATGGGGCCTGCCATTGAAAGCTCCGGCGGATCGGCGGGCAATACATCTGCCTGCTATGCGTCCCTTGGCGGCAATGGCGCCTATATCGGTAAGGTTGCAGATGATCAACTTGGCGAAGTCTTTAAGCACGATATGCGCGCGATTGGTGTGCATTATGATACAACACCGCTGGCGGTTGGCCCTGCGACCGGGCGCTGCATGGTTCTTGTCACACCGGATGGCGAGCGGACGATGAATACATTTTTAGGCGCCGCCGTTGAACTTGATCCGAACGATATTGATGAAGAGCTGGTTGCCGCGTGCGCCGTGACCTATCTGGAAGGCTATCTTTTTGATCCGCCGCAAGCCAAAGAAGCTTTTGTCAAAGCCTCTGAACTTGCCCATAAAGCCGGGCGTAAAGTTGCCCTCACCCTGTCTGATCCGTTTTGTGTTGATCGCCACCGCGATGATTTCCTGGACCTGGTCGACCGTCATATTGATATTCTGTTCGCCAATGAAGATGAAATCAAATCCCTCTTTAGTGTTTCTGACTGGAATGATATCCCGGCCCTCGTAGACAAAAAATGTGAAATGATCTGTCTCACCCGCAGTGAAAAAGGATCGGTTATCATGAACGGTCAGGATATTTATGAAGTTCCCGCCAAAGCCACGAACGTTGTCGATACCACCGGCGCAGGAGATGCTTATGCGGCTGGGTTCTTATATGGCTATACGCAAGGCTTGCCGCTCCATGAAGCCGGAGAAATTGGCTCGATTGCCGCCTCTGAAGTCATCTCCCATATGGGTCCGCGCCCGCAGGCAGACCTCAAAACGCTCTTGCCGAAAAAAGCGGCTTAACATTCCTGTCATCCTGAGGGCCTTGTGCCCGAAGGATCTCCATCCGTATAATGAGATCCTTCGCTACGCTCAGGATGACATCTAATTTCCTTCTAATCTTTTCTTGTACGTATCCATCATGCGCTTGTCCGCGCAGGCGATTGTGATGCGTTCCACCGGATCGCCCAGCGCTTCGAAAATCCCGTTCAACGCAAGCCGGGCAAACTTAATATGCGGAAAATCAGTCTTGTCTTTCCCCAGTGCCGGGAACACTATATGTTTTAAACCGATACTGCGCGCTTTTAAAATCGATTCCCGGTAACAGGCCACAAGCTCACGATCTTCAAAGAAAATCCCGTCATCCCACTTGGCCAGAATACCGATAAAGATTTTATCGAACCCGCTCTCAAAGCCTGGAAAATCAAAGACCTGCCCCGGCTTTGGATGGTTTATAACAAGATCCGCCTGTACACGCAGCTCTTCTCCTGCATGAATCGGCATTTTTTCTGCCAAAGGTCCGTCCCATCTTTTTTGCGGGGTCAGGAAAAACATCATGCCCTGCCCCGGCGCACCGGCCACATCAAACACGGAGCCATGATGCAGCCTTATTTTATCTTTAAGCTGCTGTGGTATTTGGCGTTTTCTTAGCCGCAATCCGTTTGCTATAGATGAGAACATGATCAGGATTCTAAGTGCTTTAATAGCGATCACCATTCTATCTCCTTTTTCAGCATCTGCGAAGGAGCTTTATGGGCTGGCCATGGTCGGCGCGCCCAAGCACGGCCCGGACGATACGCATCTTGAATATGCCAATCCGGATGCGCCCAAGGGCGGGACATTACGCCAGGCAGCGATCGGCACCTTTGATACAGTCAATCCCTTTACCCTCAAAGGTAAAGCCCCCGGTGGGCTCAATCTTGTTTATGACCGCCTCATGGCCCGGACATGGGATGAGCCCTTTACGCTCTACCCGCTCATTGCTGAAAAAGTGACGGTTCCGGACGATCGTTCTGCAGTGACCTTTCACCTAAATCCGAACGCCGTCTTTCATGACGCCAGCCCGATCACATCGCAGGATGTTTTGTTTTCCTTTGAAACACTGAAAGAAGCCGGACGACCGAATATGCGCCGTCTCTACAAACTGGCCACGCCGGATATTATTGATGACCGCACCATTAAATTTACGTTTGGCGAAGGCTATGACCGCGAAACCGTCATGATTTTTGCGATGATGCCGATCCTCTCTAAAGCCTATTGGAGTGATAAAACATTCGATCAAACCACCCTTACCCCGCCGCTTGGTAGCGGGCCGTATAAAATTGCAGAGATCGATCCGGGCCGTAAAATTACTTATGAGCGTGTCAGGGATTACTGGGCCAAAGACTTACTGATTAATAAAGGCCATCATAATTTCGACCGCGTTGTGTTTGATTTTTACCGCGACACCAGCGTGGCCTTCGAATCCTTCAAATCCGGCGGGCTGGATCTGTGGCGCGAATGGGATGCCGGCAACTGGCACAGCGCCTATGATTTCCCGGATGCCCGTAACGGGGCTGTGAAAATTGAAACTCTCACCCACGGGCGCGCAGATAAAGTGCGCGGCTTTATCTTCAATACCCGCCGCGCGCCTTTTGATGATATCCGCGTCCGCCAGGCTTTTAACCTGCTCTTTGATTTTGACTGGGTAAATCAAAACCTCTTTCACGGCGCCTATAAACGTACCGTCAGCTATTACCCGAATACCGATTTATCCTACGCCCCAAAAACACCTGAAACCTCGCCAACAGGCCGGGCGGCCATGCGTCAGGCAGACACACTCCTCAAAGAAGCAGGCTGGATTGTCAAAGACGGGAAACGTATCTCACAAGACACAAACACCCCTTTGAAATTTGAAATCTTGGTCGATGATCCCTCGCAGGAAAAAATTGCCCTCGCTCTTGTGCGCAATCTGGAACGGATGGGCATTAACCCCCGCGTCCGCGTTCTCGATACAGCCGCCTTCCGGGACCGTCTCAACAGTTACGATTACGACATGATCATTTATAAATGGAATGCGACTCTTTCCCCCGGATCGGAACAAATGCTCTATTGGAGCTGCGATGCCAAAGACAGGGACGGGCAATGGAATTTTGCAGGTATTTGCGATTCGGAAATTGATTCGCTTGCCGCGCAGATTCCGATGGCTAAAAGCCGTGCAGAGCTCATTGAGTTCACCAGCGCTCTTGATCAAAAGCTTTTGGATGGCCGGTACATGATCCCGCTTTATTATAATCCGTATGATTTCGTGGCCTACCGCCCGCCGCTTGCGCGGCCCGCCCAAATCCCGCTTTACGGCATGGTGATTGAAAGCTGGTGGATGGATAGCCCCAAAACGCCCTGACCCCGTTGAGATCAGGCTTTGAGCCTGATATTTTACTCTAAGGATTTGATTCTGTTATAAGGTTTCCTATGCGCGTCGCACTCATATCAGCTCTTTTTATCAGCATTGGTCTCACGGCCTGCGCGTCCTATCCGGATTTGGAGGATGCGCAATACTGGCAGCGTAAAAACTCCACCAGTGCGCTCTATCTGCAGGGCCCGAAGGCGCAGCAAACCCTGCATCAGGATATTGCAGCCTGTGTCAACTCTATCAATGAACTTCAGCGCGTTGGACAAATGCGCCGCGTCATTCCGGCAGACGCGCAAGATGGCCGTGTGCCTGATCCGAATACACCTGAAGGCCGGATGGCTGGATGGGACACGCCTGCACGTGATGGATATTTACGCGCGGAACATACCGAGTTCCATGATTTTGAAACCTGCATGGATTATAAAGGCTGGGAGCGGGTTGAATATCTTCCCTATCAGGCCGCCGATAAAGCCCGCCGTGATTACCTCGACAATATGGGCTACACAAAAAATCGTCCAGGCACATCCAACCGCGAACTTGTCACAAGCGTTCACGCCCCGGCCCAAAATCCCGCGCCATATGAAGATTTGAATAATTAGGCTTTTAGAGTCTGAATAGTCTCAATGACTTTTTGAACGCTTAAACTTTCCATCAATGTCCGTTCCAGTGTTTTCGGGTTGTACCCTTCAAAATCAATCAACTCATCAAAGGTTTCGGGTGTGCGGGCATAAGCCGTATGATCCCCCCACGGCCTGTAAAGATGCGGGTAGCTTGGCCCGAACACGCCGACAGTCGGCACGCCGCACGCGGCCGCGATATGCATCAGGCCGGAATCATTCCCCAGGTAAAAATCACATCTATTGAGACATGCTGCCACCTCGCCCGGATTGCCTTTGGCAATTCCATCAATGCGTTTGTCTGCCGGAATGCTCTCCAAAACCGGCCTTGCCTGATCCTCTTCCCCCGGTGCGGCAAACACCGCCACCCGCGCGCCCGGCATCGGCCCTTCTTCGGATGTCATCCATTGGATCACGTCTATAAAATTCTCCGCCGGCCAGGTTTTGCCGATCCAGTTTGCAGACGGCCCGACCCCTAAGACAGGCCCTTCACCTGCCATAAGCCCCTCCGCAAACTGCGCCTGCTCCTCCGTGAAATAGAGCTTCGGTGCAGGCACGTCTTCCAGCTTCATCACCTGCGCAGCCTGCTGCACTTTATGTAAGGCCTTATCAATGCGCGGCCCGAAAATATAACGCTTCTTCGCCCAGAGCATCCGTGATACGGCGCTGTTACGCAGATCTACCACCATATCCCAGCGGGTGCGGATAGAGCGCTTCCACAACTTCACCCAATGCCCGGCCCGCTTTTCCTTTTTCATCGCCCAGACAGCCTCCACATTCGGAAAGCCTTCAAACAGGCTCGCCGGCAAAGGCCCGCACGCGACCGTGACCTTGCCATCCGGCCAGGTTTGCGCCATATACTCCAAAAGCCCGGTACTTAAAACCGCATCGCCGATGCGCGTGGATGTGATAAAAAGGATTTTCATGACGGATGATAACACCGCATTTTGTGTCAAACTGCAAGGCCGCGGCCTCATTCATATTGAGGGCGAGGACCGCAAGGCGTTTTTGCAAGGCCTCATCACAAACGATATCGACAAAGCCGCGCCGGAGAATATTCTCTATGCCTGCCTGCTGACCCCAAACGGCAAGTTTCTTCATGACTTTTTCATTTATGATGGCGGGGATTTTCTGCTGCTTGATTGCGAAGGCGGCCCGCGGGCAGAAGACCTTTATAACCGCCTCAACAAATTCAAGCTACGCTCCAAAGTGCAAATCTCTTTTGAACCTCAAAATGAGGTCTATGCCGTGTTTGGCACGGACAAAATTGGCCTGCCCGACCCGCGTCACTTTAAGCTAGGCTACCGCACATTCGAAAAACCGGATCTGCCTGAAGAGCTGTTTGATATCTGGGATAAAGAGCGTATCATTCTCGGCATCCCCGATGGCGGCCGCGATATGATTCTTGAACGCTCAACGCTTCTTGAATCAAACCTTGATCAGTTCAATGCGATTGATTTTGATAAAGGCTGTTATATGGGTCAGGAACTCACGGCCCGTATGCATTACCGCGGTCTTACCAAAAAACATTTAAAGCCTGTGCGTATTGAGGGCATAGCCCCTGCACCTTTCACGGATTTACCCGATGGCGGGTCGATGCGCAGCTCTTGTGGCGATATAGGTCTTGCGCTTTTAAAAGATGACGGGCAAAAAGAGATCAGAGATGACAGATATACACTACGTCTTTTGGGATAGTGACAATACGCTTGTGAATACGGCGGCCCATCACTGGCGTAAACATTTTGAGACTCTGAAATCTTTGGGCATTCCTTTAGAAGAAAGTCACAGGCAACGCATCTATGAGAATAACGGCGCGCAAAACTGGGCGTGGCTCACCGCAGAGCTGGGGCTTAACCTTTCGCAGCAAGACTATCTTGATAAAATTGATGGGTGGTATTTCGAGCATATCAATGAAATTGAGATTCGCAGCGGCGTGATAGAGGCTATCACGCATTTCAAATCCCAAAATATCCCTCAAGCCGTTGTCTCAAACGGCCGCCGCCGTTCTGTGCTCGCAGCCCTTGAAGCCAAAGACCTGGCGCCGCATTTTGAATTTATCCTGTGCAAGGAAGATTATGACGGCCGCAAGCCGGACCCTATTCCTTACACGACGGCTTTGTTACGAATGGAAGAGATTAAAAACGTTAAAATCAACCCCGCGACCTGTCTTGTCATAGAAGACGACCCGCTCGGCGTCGCCTCCGGTAAAGCCGCCGGCATGCAAACCCTCCACCGCCCTATCGGCGATGATATCAATATCCTGGAAAATTATTGACATAATTATTATATTTGCTATTGTACTCTCTTGTAATAATTCAATCATGAACGAGAGTAACGATGCCTAACGATGACGACCGTAAAAACGATGATGGCCTTACCCCTGAAGAGGAATGGGACCGCACATCGGCTCAAAAAAAATGGGAAGGAATATACGGCCAACAAGCTTACGACGAAACAATCGTTTCTGTTTCCGCCTCTCAAAAACTTCATGATGATTTGAGAAGAGCCATTGAAGGATTCGGCCTGCGCAGAGGGTCTATAATTTTAATTCACGGCTGTGGCACCGATATAAATATTCCTAATCTCGTCGCAGAATTTGATTCTGTAAGAAAAGTAGTCTGCGTTGACTTTCCAGGCGTGGTAGAGCATGTGGATACAAGCCGGCTTCGATTCCCCCAAAAAATAGAATATGTGGGCATGGATGCGACACATTTAAGTGAAAGATATAAAAACGTCTTTGATGCCGTTATTTCAATCAATTCGCTGGTCGATAAAACACGTGCAGGCAATCAGGCTTTAATCGATGAAATATTTAAAAGCACAAAGCCGGACGGCTTTATGTATGCAACTTTACCTGATGCAGATTTTACAGATGCACAACTCAACAAAGAAACATTAGCTCCATTAAGAAAAGCTATGAGTTTCGAACTCGATCCATAAACGGGATATCTCTACACGGATCAGGCAGGCTTCCAACATTTATTTACACAAATGTCTACGACAGAAATGTTCCAGGCTGCCGGCTATCCAACACAGTTGCAGCGCATATCCAGCGTAACCTTGGACGACCCGGAAGGCTTTAAAGCATTAAACGCTTTCCCGGAGGAATTTAGACCAGATTTAGGCCCAATTACGCTACGGACAATTGAGGCGCGTACGCCAGGTTAATCATAAAATTCGGATTACACCCGATAAGCAATAAGACACCCTAAATGTCCTGTTTCAACCTATTTCAAAACCGGTAAGGTCCAACGATAGCGATAGGCAACCAGTCTAACCAAAAGCCCGCAGACAAAGATAGCGGCAAGGCTCAGGCTGCTGAGCAGGCCTGTATACTCTAAAAGATAAACACTAAGGCCGATCAAAATAGCCACCGAGCCGTAAAACCCGCTTTTAAAAATAATCGGCACATCATTGACGAGAATATCGCGGATCACCCCGCCGCCAACTGCCGTGACAAAGGCCAAAAAGATAACACCGAAAAAATGAAGATTTTGTTCAAGCCCCACCAGCGCGCCGCCAATGCTAAATGCCACAAGACCGAACGTGTCGCTCAAAATGAAAAAGCGCTGACGTTCAATATCCACGCGTTTCAGATAATGGAGCGCCCATCCAAAAATAAACACCGAACTGACAATCCAGAACGCTGTCAGGTCTTTGAGCACAACAGGTGTCATCCCGACCAGAACATCGCGCAAAATCCCCCCGCCATTGGCGGTGATAAAGGCCAGGATAAAAATCCCCATCAGATCGAGATGTTTGCGCACGCCAAGCAAAAACCCGCTCAATGCAAACGCCGCACCGCCGATAATAGATGCATAGCTGACCAGCATATCCATGTGATTTACGCCGCTTTTTTAATATCAGCGGCTTCAGGCTTTCCCAATTTGAGCGCCGCCTGCGCTGCAGCTAACCGTGCAATCGGCACGCGGTACGGCGAACAGGACACATAATCGAGACCGACTTGCTCACAGAACATGATAGAAGCCGGGTCGCCGCCATGCTCGCCGCAAATGCCAAGCTTGATATCACTGCGCGCATCTTGTCCGCGCTCCACGGCAATCTCGATCAACTGCCCAACCCCTTCCGTATCCAAAGAGGTAAAAGGGTCTTTATCATAGATGCCTTGTGCCACATAATCAGGGAGAAACTTCCCTGCATCATCCCGGCTCATCCCCAAAGCCGTTTGCGTGAGATCATTTGTCCCGAAACTGAAAAACTCGGCATGTTCGGCAATTTTATCTGCCGCAAGCGCTGCGCGCGGCAATTCAATCATTGTCCCGACAATATAGTCAACCGACTTACCCTTTTCTTTAAAGACAGCCTGCGCGGTTTCATCGACAAGCTCTTTTAAAATTTCTAGTTCCCTGGCCGTGCCCACCAGCGGAATCATAATCTCCGGTGTGACACTGGTTTCAATCGCCGCTTCAAAAATGGCGCGCGCCTGCATTTCATAAATTTCCGGATAGGAAATCCCAAGGCGGCACCCCCGGTGCCCCAGCATCGGATTACTCTCGGCCAGTTCAGCTAAACGCGCACGGACTTTATCTTCCTCAAAGCCTGCCGCCTTCGTAAACGTATCAATATCTTTTTGCTCATGCGGCATAAATTCATGCAATGGCGGGTCGAGTAAACGAACCGTCACGGGCAAGCCTTCCATGATTTTAAACAATTCGACAAAATCGCCGCGCTGCGCAGGCAGAAGTTTTTCAACGGCTTCCCGGCGATACGGCGCGCTTGTTGCAAAAATCATTTCGCGTACATGCTGAATACGGTCCGCATCAAAAAACATATGCTCGGTCCGGCACAGGCCAATCCCTTCCGCGCCAAAATGCCGCGCGGTTTTACTATCAAGGGGTGTTTCTGCATTTGTCCGCACCTTCATGCGCCGCGTTTCATCGGCCCAGCTCATCACTTCGGCAAAATCACCGGAAAGCTCCGGTTCAATCGTTGCCACTTCGCCAAGCATCACTTCGCCGGTCGATCCGTCAATCGTGATAATATCACCCGCTTTAATCTCTGCACCCTGCACGATCATAGCATTGGATTTATAATCAATCGTGATTGCCCCGCAGCCGGCGACACAGGCCCGGCCCATCCCGCGTGCCACCACTGCTGCATGAGAGGTCATGCCGCCGCGCGTGGTGAGAATGCCTGCCGCCGCATGCATGCCGTGAATATCTTCGGGCGAAGTTTCAATCCGGCAGAGCATAACTTTCTCCCCATCCTTGGCACGCGCTTCGGCTTCATCCGCAGAGAAAACGACAATACCGCTCGCCGCCCCCGGAGAGGCCGGCAGGCCTTTGGCAATGATTTGTTTATGCGCCATCGGGTCCAGTGTCGGGTGTAAAAGCTGATCGAGCGCTTGCGGTTCAATACGCAACAGCGCCTGTTCTTTGGTGATGAGATTTTCATGCACCATATCAACAGCGATTTTCAAAGCAGCTGCGGCGGTGCGTTTCCCATTGCGGGTTTGCAACATATACAGCTTGCCCTGCTGCACGGTGAATTCAATATCCTGCATATCGCGGTAATGGGTTTCCAGTTTGGTGCGCACATCATCAAGCTGCTTAAACACATCCGGCATGACCTCTTCCATTGCCGGCAGACTGGAACCTTCTTTTTCTTTGCCGTGAATGGTCAGAGATTGAGGTGTCCGAATACCTGCAACGACATCTTCGCCCTGCGCATTGACCAGATATTCGCCGTAAAAATAATTTTCGCCGTTGGACGGATCGCGTGTGAACGCAACGCCTGTCGCACAATCATCGCCCATATTGCCAAAGACCATGGATTGTACATTCACCGCAGTGCCCCAATCTTCGGGAATATCATGGATCTGACGGTATGTGATCGCGCGCGGCACCATCCACGATGAAAATACGGCGCCGATCGCGCCCCATAACTGCTCCTCCGGGTCCATCGGGAACGGTTTGCCCAGTTCGCGCTGTGCCATCTCCTTAAACCGCTCAACAACGGTTTTCCATCCGTCTGCCGTGACATCCGTATCTTCGGTGATATCCATATCGCGCTTATGCTGATCAAGAATATCTTCGAAATCATGATGCTCAAGGCCTAAAACCACATCGCCATACATGGTCATAAAGCGGCGGTAACTATCCCAGGCGAACCGTTCATCGCCGGATTTTTCAGCCAGCCCTTTAACCGTTTCATCATTCAGGCCAAGATTTAAAACCGTATCCATCATGCCCGGCATCGACACCCGTGCGCCCGAACGCACAGAGACCAGCAACGGATTGGCCGGATCGCCAAACACCATACCTGTCGCTTTTTCGATAGATTTTAGAGCCTCGGCAACCTGCCCTTTCAGCTCTTTTGGGTAGTCTTTATTATTCTCATAAAAGGCGGTGCAGACCTCTGTCGTGATCGTAAAGCCCGGCGGGACCGGCAAACCTAAAGAGGCCATTTCGGCGAGATTTGCCCCCTTACCACCCAGCAAATTGCGCATATCCGCCTTGCCTTCGGTCTTCTCTCCACCAAATTGATACACCCATTGAGTCATGATATACGCCCTTTTCTACCCATTGAAAGTCCTGATATTCTGCGATTTTAGCGATGCAACCCGCCAAATGCCATGAAAAAAAAGACCTCCACCCACCACTTTTTTATTTGACATAATTTAATAGCTCGTTTACATTACTTTCCATGACAAAAGAGCCAAACAGTTTTGATTTTGAAAACCCTCATATAGGGCGAACATCTTTGAGTAACACTTGGCCTTCTCGTGAGACAAATACAGACACGCCTATTGAGCCGGGTACACCATGTGCATGGAATAACTGGAATCAGCCACGCCCTGATCCTGTTAAACTCCCTCCTGCGCCAAATAAACGGGGTGTTGTTTTTGGCAAACGCGATTTGTGAGAAACTACAATACCTTCACCAGCATCAGACACAAATCATCATCCAGCGGATAGCGCGCATAGCGCTCAACTGACATTCGGTCATAGGTGACGCCGTTCCCGTCCGGCTCATATCCCAACTTAAAATATAATCTTTGCGCCGGACCGTATTCTTTGGTCAGTGCCACGGAAATACCTGTATGGGTATGGCCTTTTTCTTTCGCTTGTCGTTCAAAAAAAGAAATCAGCGCGGTTGCATGCCCCTGACGCCGCACCTGCTCAGCCACAAAGATATCCTGTATTTCAGGAATGTTCAGTTTCTTATAAAGAGAATATTTCGGGTGCCAGTTCACAACTGCAGAGCCGATAATCTCCCCGCCCTCTTCAGCCACAAGAATATCACAGCCTTTCTCAACACATTCCTGAAAATAATCTGTCTGGCTTCTGCCGATCGAGGCATAAAAAGACAATAGCGTTTCAAAATCCTGATCTGTCGCAAATCTAATCATAGTTTTTTGTCATCCCGACCGAAGGGCGTTAGCCCGAAGTGGAGGGATCTTTATTCGTTGAAAACTCTCAGATCCCTCGACGGAGCCTGTCCCCGCGAAGGCGGGGGCTCGGGATGACATTTGGATTAAAATCCAAATCTGGTCCAGTACGCCCGCTCTTCAGCAACATTTAAAGCCTCTGAAATCAGATCGGCTTTCATATCCTCGCCTGCAAACGGCAGGGAGGGAAGCCATCTTTTCTCCGGCCCGAATTCACGGAATTTTACATCTTCCCCGAACATCTCTTTCATGATGGATGTCATATCACCGATATCATCAATCAGGCCCTTCTCTAGCGCATCCGCGCCAGTCCAAAACGCGCCTTCCATCAAATCACTGTCAGACCCATTTAATTTTTCACCGCGCCTGCTTTTCACCCAGTCTTTAAAATCTTCATGGATGCCGCTTTGAATCTCTTTGAGCCGTGCAACATCTTCCGCGCGCTCGGGCTTAAACGGATCGAGAAACGATTTATCTTTACCGGATGTATGGATCCGCCGTTTCACATCATAGCGTTTGATAAATTCATCTAATCCAAAGCCGGCTGAAATCACACCAATGGAACCGACAATCGACGAATTTTGCGCATAGATTTTCTCCCCGCAGCAGGCCAGCCAGTACCCCCCGCTCGCCGCAACATCTTCGACAAAGGCATACACAGGAATCTCTTTTTCCTCCGAGAGATGATGTATCTGCGCAGAGATAAGAGAACATTGCGCCGGCGCCCCGCCCGGTGAATTAATCACCAGCGCAACGGCTTTCGCCCCGCTGCACTCAAACGCATCTTCTATAATCTTTTTAAATTTTTGATGATTAATTCCCGCCCGGCGCATCATCGCGCTATCGGCAATCACCCCGGCCATACGGATCACGGCCACTTTGTCTTTCGGGACGAACAGACCGCCCACATAGGGCAGTTCTTGCATAAATTCTCTAATCTTTTTGAACATGCCAAGCACTCTAGTCTATAGCTGCCATCTCCCGCAAGATATTCCCGGCCTCCCCCGTGTAATCTCCATTTTCTTTATGTAGCACGATACCCGGATGCAGTGTCGCCGGGGATTTCCGGTCTTTGAAAGCGCGTACGATGACACGTTTGGCAGCCTCTCCTGCCCGCGGCCAAAGCGGAAGTATTTCCACCCCGCCAAACCTGTTTTTGAGACTGCGGATAATTTTATCAATTTGATCGGCGCGGTGAATCATTGTCAAAGACCCGTTTGATTTTAAGAGCCGGTAACCGCGCTCCAGCCACGTTTCAACCCCGACATCATCTTCCTGATGGCCGATCGCCACGGCCTTCTTGTCAGACGGAGACACGTAATGCGCGCCCGCTTCCAGATAAGGCGGATTGCAGATCACATGATCGAACGGTACTTCCGGCGTATACTCACGAATATCGTCATATATAAAAGCGGCTCTATCCTGCATCTCATTCAGATCCGCATTTTGAACCGCAAGCTCAACATGATCTTCCTGGACATCCACACCTGTGAGTTGCGCATCTTCTATACGGCGCAGCAAAGCCAGGCCTGCACTCCCGACCCCGCAGCCCATATCCAGAATATGATCCCCGGGCTTTGCTTTACAGGCAGCAGCCAGCAGCACGCTATCTATCGATGTCCGAAACCCGTCTGCGGGTTGCAATAACTTCAGGCGTTTATTCAGAATATAGATTTCATGTTCTGTATGCATAATATGTTGCCGTTTTATCCGTCTTTGCGTAAAACAGCTTATGACATCTGTGCAGCCAAAACCACAGGAAAGCATGGGCATCAGCCCGCTGGACGATCTTGCCGATCTGTTAAAAGACGACATGGATGCCGTCAATGCGCTGATCCTTGAGCATATGCAATCCGATGTTCCCCTGATCCCGCAACTTGCCGGCTATCTCATTGCCGCCGGGGGCAAGCGGATCCGCCCGCTTATGACGCTTGCCTGCGCCGCCCTTTTGGAAGGCGATATGACCCGCGCCCATCGTTTGGCGTGCGCGGTCGAATTTATTCATACCGCTACATTGCTTCATGATGATGTGGTTGATGAGAGTGATACGCGCCGCGGGAAGGACTCAGCCAATATCATCTTTGGCAATGAAGCCAGCGTGCTGGTTGGTGATTTCCTTTTTTCCCGTGCCTTTCAGTTGATGGTCATGGACGGCTCACTTGAGACACTTAAAACGCTCTCCGATGCCTCGGCCATCATCGCTGAAGGTGAAGTGCTTCAGCTCTCCACGCAAAATAACCTCGAGACCACTTTGGATGATTATCTCTCCGTGATTTCAGGGAAAACAGCCGCCTTGTTTGCAGCTGCCTGTGAAGTCGGCCCGATTATCGCGGGTCAGCCTGGCGATATACGCGCCGCTTTACGCACCTATGGGCAGGCTCTTGGGATGGCGTTTCAAATTACAGACGACATTCTGGATTATAGCGCGGTCCAAGAACAGCTTGGCAAAACCACCGGCGATGATTTCCGGGAAGGTAAAATGACGGCGCCCGTGCTTTACGCCCTTGAAAAATCCGACTCCGAAGAACAGTCTTTTTGGATGCGTACACTTGGTCATCGCCAACAAAAAGAAGAAGATCTTGCACAGGCGCAGATTCTCATTCAAAAACATAATGCTCTAGACTCATCTATCGCTCTCGCCCGCCGCTATGGAGACGAGGCTCGTACTGCTCTTGCTGCCACACCTGACACCCAGATCAAAACCGCCCTCACCGCTCTCATCGACTTCACCATCGACCGCGCGTATTAGAGATTTGTTAAACAACTCCTCTGACTTTTGTTCTATAAAATACGTATAAAAACACTCTAAAGTTGTATATTTTTTAACTTTTTACAACCATAATTATATCATACGGTTGTACACAAAAGGGGGTTTTCATGGGATCATTCGGTAAAAAGAGCTCAAATAACACGGATTACACACAAGAGCATGAGTCTGTTTCCGGGAGCATATTGCAGGATATCATAGATAATTACGATGCTGATGGCTTCACAGTCCCACCGCATTTAAAAGATTATATCCGCCATCTCAACGATCCGGATGCGATCCACCTGATGCCATCGAAATGGTGGGATGGAAATGATGTTTTTCACGAGCGCATTGAAAAATATGCCGAAGAAATCGTCAAAGAAGTCCAGGGCATTCTTGATCCCCGCGCGCTTGTCAATAAAGGCCTGATTGAAATTCATGAAGAAATCGTTCGCCTTGTTGAACTGGTCGAAGATCATAAAAATATGAATCTTTCGCCTAAAGAAAAAGATGCGGTTATTCATGTCATTACAGATGATTTTCTGGGCCTTGGCCCCATCCAGGAGCTTTTGGAAAATGATGATATTTCAGACATCATGGTCGATGGATATGATGAAGTTTTCATCGAGATTAACGGTCACATCGAAAAAACGGATGTTCAGTTCCGGGATGAAAACCATCTTTTGAATATCTGCCAGAGAATTGCAAACCATGTCGGCCGGCATGTCGATACCTCCTCGCCAATTTGTGATGCAAGGCTGGAAGACGGCTCGCGGGTCAATATCATTTTACCGCCGCTTGCTCTAAACGGTCCGACTATTACAATCCGGAAATTTAAAAAAGAACGGCTGACCCTTGAGAAAATGAGCGAACTGGGCACGGTCGATGCGAAAGCGTCTGCCCTGTTACAGATTTTAGCGGCCTGCCGTGTAAATCTCATTGTCTCCGGCGGAACGGGCAGTGGAAAAACAACGCTTTTGAATTGCCTTGCACATTATATTTCACCGACAGAACGCATTATCACCTGCGAAGATTCTGCAGAGCTGCAATTACAACAGCCGCAGGTTGTCAGCCTGGAAACGCGTCCGCCTAACATTGAAGGCGTTGGAAATATTTCCATGCGCGACCTGGTGCGTAACTGTTTACGGATGCGCCCGGACCGGATTGTTGTCGGAGAGGTGCGCGGCCCCGAAGCCTTTGACCTGATGCAGGCGATGAATACAGGCCACGATGGCTGCATGAGCACGCTTCATGCCAATAGTCCGCGTGATGCGCTCTTTCGCATTGAAAATATGGTGGCCATGGCGAATTTGAATATTCCAACCTCGGCTATCCGCCAGCAAATGGAATCCTCCCTGGATGTGATCATTCACGTCCAGCGCCTGCGCGACGGGACCCGCAAAGTGATGAATGTTGCTGAAATCTCCGGTATGGAAGACGGGAACATCCAGCTCAATGATCTCATGGCCTATGAAATTACCGGCGAAGATGTAAAAGGGAAATTTACAGGTCGTTTCAATTTCTTTGAAGCAAGCGAGCACATTCTCGAAAAAGCACGCTACTTCAATCTTGATGAAGATTTGATGGAAGTGATTGGGAAATAATTTAGACTTGGCGTATTAAAAAACTTCCCTTGCTCTTGCCTATATAATTTTTTACTGTTTTTTCGGTATGAAGATATATATATGCGCAGATATGGAAGGCATCTCAGGCGCAACATGCTGGGATGAAATGACAAAGACGCATTCCGATTACAACGAGTTCCAGGAAATATTCACAAATGAAGTCATAACTGCCTGTGAAGCTGCAAAAGCAGCAGGAGCTTCCGAAGTCTGGGTCAGAGACGGGCATTATACCGGGCGTAATATACTTCTTAAAGATTTACCTGACTATGTCACAATCATTCGTGACTGGAGCGGGCATCCTCTGGAAGTTTTGCAAGAGCTGGATGACAGCTTTGATGCGATTTGCCTGATCGGCTGGCATTGCCGGGCGGGATCTGAAAATCATCCATTGGCACACACGATAACGCTCAAAATAGATGAAATCACAATTAATGATCAGCCGGCTTCTGAATTACTCATGGAACTTTATGCTGCAGAATTCATCGGCGTCCCCGTGGCATTTGTATCCGGAAACCGGGAAACGTGCGAAGAGGCCGTAAAATTAAATAAAAATATTATCACGCGGGATATCTCTTACGGTTTGGGCAGTTCAACGGTAAGCCTCTCACCGGCGCAGGCACAGCAGGCAATCAGAAAAGGCGTCATAGACTCTTTAAGCCGTCAGGATTTACAGCAATGCCGCGTCACTCTTCCGCAAAAATTTGATGTAAAAATTCGATACGCTGATCCTTATCATGCCTATCGGTTTTCATGGTATCCGGGTGCAGAACATATTGGTGACAGGACCATTCAGTTCAAAACGGATGATTATTTTGAAGTTTTGAGATTCCAAAAATTCGTGACCTAATGCAGGCATGAATATAAAAATTTTTTCTTTTTTTCTGAAATTGTGATAGGATAATATTCTTAAACACCGGAAGTGCGCCTTAAAGCCTCTGGAGAGCAGGGTCAAAAAACCTAACTCCCTGAGAAGAGGACCACCGCCCTCTCCATAGAGACCATGAACACCCGCACCCCAAGGGAAGCGCTTAACCTCCCCATCTCTTAATTATGCAAAATAATTAAAGAATGTTCCACGTGGAACATTTTGAGAACAAATAAGTGGAGAAAAAAACTATGTGGACTTAGTCCACTTTTTTAGTATTTAAAAACAATTGGTTAGCAAAAATGTTGGTTCACTTGCCAAAAATAAGTTAGTCCACATTTTTTGCTGCCGCGCAAAAAATAAACATTGACTCATGACCTCGAATTACATTATTGCATATATATCATGCATTTTTTGCATATCTATCTTTCATCACAATAGAGGGGTTTATCAGATGACGGAAATGGCTTTCATATTAAATACATTCTTCCTGCTCTTTTGCGGGATATTGGTCATGTTCATGGCGGCGGGTTTTGCAATGCTCGAAGCCGGGACGGTGCGCAGCAAATCGGTCGGGGTGATCCTGGTCAAGAATATGGGGCTCTATGCGATTGCCGGGATTATGTTCCTGCTGATCGGGTATAACCTGATGTATATGGATGTGGATGGCGGGCTGATGGGCACGCCGATGCCCTGGACAGCCGATGACAGCGCCGCGCTTAGCGGTGATTTCAGCGCAGGCCATGCCGCCTCCGCCGACTGGTTTTTCCAGATGGTGTTTGTGGCAACGGCTGCGTCAATTGTGTCCGGCGCGCTAGCGGAGCGAATCAAGATCTGGCCCTTTCTCGTCTTTGTCGCTCTGCTCACCGGGCTGATTTATCCGATCACCGGCGCCTGGACATGGGGCGGCGGCTGGCTGTCAGAGATGGGCTTTAGCGATTTTGCTGGTTCCACCATTGTCCATTCCGTTGGCGGCTGGGCGGCGCTCACCGGTGCGATTATTCTCGGAGCGCGGCGCGGACGTTTTACCGATAAGGGTAAATCCAAAAGCCTGGCGAACTCTTCCCTGCCAATGTGCACGCTTGGAACTTTTATTCTCTGGTTTGGCTGGTTCGGCTTTAACGGCGGATCGCAGCTTGCAATTGCCAGCGTCGAAGACGCCGCCGCGGTCGGTAAAATTCTGGCCAACACAAACACAGCCGCTGCGGCCGGTGTGATCACGGTTTTACTCTATTACAAAATCATGGATAAGCGTGTCGACATCCCGATGATGCTGAACGGCGCACTGGGCGGACTTGTCGCGATTACAGCCGAACCGCTGGCCCCGTCTGTCGGCCTTGCGATTATTGTCGGTGCGACGGGCGCCCTTGTGATGATGGGCGCAAGCTATGCGCTTGAAAAATTCAAGATTGATGATGTGGTTGGCGCGGTCCCGGTCCATTTGGCTGCAGGGATCTGGGGTACGCTTGTTGTCCCGCTCTCCAACCATGAAGCAGATTTTCTGACGCAGGGTATTGGTATCCTTGCGATCGGGGCTTTTGTCGGAAGCATAAGTCTGGCGATCTGGATGGCGATGAAAGCCGTCGTCAGTATCCGCCTGCACTGGTCTGAAGAAGATATTGGCGGCGACCTGTCCGAACTCGGCGTGCGCGCCCACAATCTCGAATACGGATCATAAAAAACATCACTCCTCTTGAGTACTGCTAACCTCCGCATTTATATGCGGAGTTTTTTTACCCGCCTTCTTGCATGGTACGGTAGGTTTCAAGGAAGTCTTGGAACAGATCAACCTCAGAAATAAGAGAGCTTACACTCTCGCGGCTGCCAATCAGGCCAAGCTGACGCGGGCGCGTGACCACATCAAAGAGCTGTGACTTTTCCGTCTGCTTCATGGAATCACCAAACCGTTCACGCAAATTCGCCAGCGCCACCCGATTGCCTGACAGGTTAAGCGCAATCGCACGGTTGAGAATAAGATCGGTTTGATAGGCCGTGAGCGGACGTGTAAGAGAAATATCTTCGGCCAGAATGAGATCCTGAAACGCATCGGCTGCTTCATCCCAGCGCCCGTTCGCCCAGGTGACATCAGCGATAAGACGGCTGACAACCGTATCCCGGCGCATATCATCAAGCAGCGCGATCGCCTCTTCCACTTTGTTCATCTTGGATAAGGCGCGCGCACGCAAAAGCATCATATCGCGCGTGCGCTCTTCACGCAGCGCCGCCTGCTCTTGCTCCGGCAGTGTCTTCAATTCTTCTTCGGCAACATCCAATGCGCGTAAAGCCCCTGTTGGCTTTCCATCTAAAAGCCGGATCGCGGCAAGCCGGATAGAGACATTAACTTTATCCGCACCGGAAAGGCGATGAGTGGATTGATGGTCAAGCAGAGCAGCGGCGCGCTCCAAAAGATCGGCTTCAACAAGGCGTTCTGCCAGACGCTGAACGAATTGATCGCCCTCTTCTCCTGCCGGTGTGAGCTCCTTGAACTCCTCGTAAATTGTCACGGCATCTAGTGGTGACACTTTATCCAGTTCATCCGTTAAAAACAGATCGCGGTAATGCTTGGTCATGAAGTCGGCGACTTCCTTACTCATTGGAGAGCCGGGCGCAAGACTGACAGCATTGCGCAAAACACCCAGCCCTTTTGTATAGTTTTGGTTTTCCAGGTAAATCTGCCCAAGACGATAATTGATCAGCGTTTCAAGCTCATCCCCGCGCCAGGCATAACGCAATCCCTCCAAACGGTCGATCGCCTCTTCGGGCTTGATTTCATTTTCTTCCAACTGAAGACGCGTCAAACTAAGACCTGCTTTCGCCCGATACAGATCATCCGGCCCGGCAATCAACTCTTCCCAGTATTTCTTAGCGCCATCCGTATCATCCAGCTGGTGCAATGCTTCTCCCATCAGGTATTCCCAGGCGGCGAGATCTTCAGGAGACATCTCTTTGGCTTCCGGCTCAAACGCCCCAAGCAAACCCTGCGCCGTACCCGTATCACCGTTTCGTAACGCAACTTCGGCTAAATACAAACCGACATGGCGTTTAATATGATCCGGGTAATCCAAAAGCGTATTAAAAGATGCCGGGAGAACGCTTGCCGCCTGCCGCCAGTCTTCAAGCCCTGCAAGCGTAAAACTTTTCCAGTACCCGATTTCGCCATAAGGATTGAGCGTCTCTTCGACAAGGTCTTCAATAGCCTCTTCAAAGCGCCCGGCCAGTGCATTAGCCGCGCCGCGCAAAGCTTTATATTCAGGATTATCTTCAATAAGCGGATAGGTATCTGCTGCAACACGCAAATAGCCTAAAGCTTCGTAAGACCGATCATTTGATAAAGATAGTTTGGCAAGCGTCAAAAGATCTTCCACCTGCTCATCCCGGTCTTTGGTTGGAATGCCGGACATGAGAATGGTTTTGTTTTCTTCCAAAGCTTTCAAGCCGCCCATTTCCCAGCTTTTAAACCTGTAAATACGCGGACTTGTATCAATGGAAGGCGCATCAGCAGATGGCGGAGGCCCAAGCGCATCGCCATCCGCAGAAGCTGTTTGTTCGCGCAGTTCAATCGCGCGCACATCCCGATCACGAGAGAGCACCAGCCCGCCCGGACGTTGAATACTCATCCCTTCTTGTATGCGCACAACGGATAAATTATCTGCAAGCGGTACAAAAGCGGCGCCGACAGCTGTGGGAAGCGTAATAAGCTCCGGATATTCATACACGCCTTGCGGATGGATGGCTGATTCCAATGCGCTGATGGCGACAATCTGATCCATATAATCCGGGTCCGGGATACGCAGCACCTTACCGATACTGTTCATCGGCAATATCAGGCTGCCACCGCGATAGAGGCTTGCTTCATCAATTTCGCGTCTCGGAACAAACCCCTTTACCTCGCGCTCATTGGGCGTAACCACCACGCGCCAGAGCAATCCGCCGCCTTCGCTATACACTTTCGCGCCTTGCGGTAAGGGATAGCGATAGGCAACGCCGCCCTGCACCGGCTGACGAAGCGGTGTCTCAAACAAATCTTTGCGCGGGCCCGCCGCTTGCGGATCAACCGTCAGGTCCGGGTCGTCAATGACAATCCAGAAATAAGGTCCCCGCTCAAAGACCGCCATGCCGACGTTACGCGTCGAGGTAATGGTGATGACATGTGCATCTAATGGAACCGGTTCCAGCGGGACAGATTCTACATCTTCAAGCTCATCCGCCTGCGCGGTTTCCTCAGTTGTTTCGGTTTGTTCTTGTACTGCTTCCTGAGCAATTTCAGGAACTGTTTCTTCCTGAGCTGTTTCAGTTTGAACTATTTCGGGTTCCTGTGCAGGCGCACTTGCAACTTGTGAAAGCTCAAAAGCATCTCCGCCATAAATATCGACGATAATCCGGCTGCCGATTTTAAAATCCCGCACACGGGCTTGGGGGGCTAGGCGCATCGTCACAGATAGATTATCTGTTTCACCGCTCACCTGTTTCACATCGGTGACATTTGAAAGGGACTGACCCTGCAAACTACTTAAATCGACTTGCGCAGGCGCTTCAAAGCGCAGTGTTAAAATTTGTCCGTCCTGTGCAATCTCATAGGCCGGTGCCCCGGGCCAGTCGAATACAATCCGGTTATAGTCAGAATGTACCCCCGCACGCACTTTGACCTGCTCTTGCGCAAGTGCAGGAGCAGCCATTAAAAAAAGACCTGTCATAAAGCTGATAAGACAGATAAAGCGCATAGCTTAACCGTGCCACAGAGGACACGTGCTCACAAGGTCAAGGCATTGAAAGATCAAAAAATTTCAACCGTTTTCCATCATCTTCCATAATGATGATATCCACACGCCGGGACAGGCTGAGGCGCTCTGCTTCAGGCAGTTTATCGGCTAAATCGCCATAGCGCCCGGACGCCTGCGCGCGCACACGCACGGGGCGGGTATAGCCGTAACGGGCCAGTGCCGCGGAAACCTGCGCCGCGCGGGCAAAAGATAAATCCCAGTTTGAAGAAAAACGCTCCGTTCGCACCGGACGCGGATCGGCATGGCCGACAATTTCCACCCGGTTCTTAATCCGTCCAAGCATTTCCGCCAGCGTAAAGAGCGCTCTTGTAGAGCCGTCTCCAAGCGCATCGCTGCCCGGTTCAAAAAGTAAATCTTCCGGCAGGGAGACAATCAACCGTCCGGGTTGTGGATAGAGCTCAATATCTTTCAGGCTTTCTTCCTGCTTTGTTAAAGACACAATCAGGGTTTTTAAATAAGACAAATCGAGCGCACGGCTGAAATCGACCTTTTCAATACTGATTGCATCCTGTATGCCGCGATTGAGCGGCTGGCCGTAATATTTATTGAAATTATTCTGGAGCGTATCGGTAAAATCTTCCCAGTCTTCCTGCTTTGGATTGGACATGGCAAAGAGCAATACAAAAAAGGTCAGCATCAGGGCCATGACATCTGTAAAGGAAATCAGCCAGATGCTTGGCCCCGGAGGATCGCCGGCGCGGCGGTCGTAACGCCGCCTGACCATGATACCGCCTGTGCCAATAGCGGCAGCATCACTTTCGTTTTGATCGTCTTTCTTTTTATCTAAAGCCTTGCCTTTGGAGGGTTTTAAACTCATTCCTCCACCTCCTCATCCCGCCCGTAAGACGGATCAAACGGGAAATGCGGAGAGAAAACCAAAGTGAGCATCCCTTCATCGCCATCCTGGAACCCATAGGTCATCAGGCGTTGCGGCATGCCTGCCTCTTCAAGTTTTTGTGTCAGACCGGAGGCCCGCGTGGACAAGTCCGCAATCACTTTAGGCGATTCATTCTGAAGCTCTGCCGGGTTGCCATTCACATGATAGAGCATATCAATCCGGTAAGTGCGTCCCTGCTCATCCGATTTTAAAACGGAAATCAGGGTCGGCAGAAAAAAGGTCCCTTTTGCATTTTGCGGACTTATCCGGTTGATACTTAAATCTTCCTGCCCGACAGCCATAACCGCCGTTGAAAAAGCCGCCAGCGGTACATCGACAGACAAAATCCCGCGGGCGGCATTTTTACGTGGTTTAAAATCCGTGATCTGGGATTGGAACAAAGCCTCAAGCCGCTCAATCATATCTCCATCATGAACCGACTGAACAGGCGTTTCCTGAACCGATGGACGGACATCTTCAAAACGCACATCGGTTGAAAAGGTCAGATTAAGATTTTGCACAATCGGGCTGACACGCTGCGCCTCAAAAGTCGAAATCGCATTGAGCACCAGGAAAAATGCTAAAAGCATAATGAAGAGCGCCAGATTCATCATCTGGGGCGCATCCGGATTACCAGAATAAGGAAGTTTTCTGCGGCGGCGTTTTAACATCACCCCACCAGTATAAACCGCCTGAGCCGGGCTTTAAATAAAATTAGTCAAATTCAGCGAGAAGCTTGTCTATATCGTCCTGTGTAACAGCTTTTTCAGGCAGTTGAGGACCATTTAGAAGGTCCTTTTTCTCATCCACCGTTTCTATACTGACAGGTTCATTTGAGTTAGATGCAGACGTATCTGCCGGCAAATCGGCAACCTGCGCAGGTGCACCCGGGATGGGCCCGACATGATCATCCAGCATTTTTAAAAGGCGGTCGACTTTATTTTCGATCACGCGCATTGCACCGACCACTTTTGTGATGCGCTGTCCTGTAATATCCTGAAATCCGCAAGCAACATATATATTCGAGACATATTCAGCAATTTGCGGGATATCGTTTTCTTCCGCATATTTTTCAATCTGTTCACACGCTGCCAAAATATCATTCGTTGCTTCAGCTGTTGATGAAACAATCGCATCCAGTTCATCTGTGGCTGAGCGGATTTGCTCTTCTTTTGCCGCGCCGGCATCTGTTTCAGCAATCTCTTTTTTAAGCTTATCAAGCGTCTGAGCAAGCTCTGCAATGTGTGACACGATTTCATGTGTCGGCGCAGTATTTTGCTCCATTTTATCAATAACGGAGTTGATAATCTGGATTACCTGTCCGCGTTCGTATGATTTATCCTGCGCCATATCTGTCATGAGTTGTCCCTTAAAGTTTAAGCAGCAAGAACGCTGTCAATTTTGCTTTTAAGTGTTTCAGCATTAAATGGTTTAACGATGTAATTATTCACACCGGCCTGTTTCGCAATAATCACATTCTCAGTCTTACTCTCAGCTGTGACCATAATGAACGGCACATTGCTAAAAGCAGCTTGCGCCCCGCGAACCTCTTTCAAAAGTTCCAGGCCCGTCATAGGTTCCATATTCCAGTCCGAAATAATAAGACCGTATTCCTTACTTTGGATTTTATCAAAAGCTTCTTTGCCATCTGCAGCTTCATCCACATTACTAAATCCAATTTGCTTTAGCAGGTTTTTAATAATGCGAACCATTGTCTGGTAATCATCCACAACAAGAACATTCATATTCATATCATAAGACACGGCTATCCCCTTAATCCTTTAGAGTATTGTTATTGGAATTTCCCCCAAAACAAAATTATGCACCGGAATTGGTTAATGAAGCGTAACGCAGAAGCAAAAAGAGTACTTTATTTATAATAAACAAAAAATTAGCAGGTAATCCAGACTCTGTCGACGCTCAATCACCTGCATGTGTATGGTTTAATCCATAAGAAAATTATTGTAATAACTCATTTGCATCGGGCAGAGCTTTTTGCTCAGCCAGCATAATCGTAATCATGCGCGCCCGATCCGGGTTCATGGCAGCAATAATCGGGGCTGATTTCCGTTCAGACATTTTCCCCATCACCATTAAAAGGACATCCGTATCCAGCGTATTGAAAATACGCGCAGCATCTTTGGCTTTCATGCCTTCGTATATTTTCACAAGGCTGGCGATCCGCTCTTCTTCCTGCTTGCTTTGTGTTTCGAGCAAGGCCTGGATTTCTTCCCGTAAAGATAAAAGCTCGCGGTATTTTTGATCCAGCTCCTGCTCCGCCGCCTTCAAAAGCGCTTCGCGCATGTTCATTTCTTTCTCGCGCTGCTCCAGCGCTTTGCGCCGGTTGGAAAGATCTTCGAAGAGCTCCATACGTACTTCTGAAAACTCAAAATCCTCATCCAGCGAATCCCGCCAGCTTTCTCCATCTTCTGCGGAAGGCCGTGCCGGAGGTGCCTGCCCGAGCGCGCTGTCGTCCGCCTCAGTGCTTTGCTGTCCTTCATTTTCCGAATCATAAGAGGTTTCGACTGTGCGCGGTTCTTCCGCAGGCGGCGCGGCAGCTTCTTCGGCAAAGGCAAGACCGCTTGTTTGCGGCTGGCCGCTGAGAAACTCTCCAACCCGCAAGCCAAAGGACAAGGCCAGAATAACAATTAAAACCGGCAGGATTTTAACATGGCGGAACAGGGCTTCCATTTATACAAGCCCCCCGGCCTTTTTCTTTTGCGCGCGTTTCATGGACTGATAAAACTCACGTTCAGCCTGAGAGCCAAGCTGCTCATCTTCTTCCTCCGGCCAGTCATATTCATCTTCCAGGATATACTCTTCTGCCGGGTAATCTTCATTCTCCGCTTCAAAGAAATCACGGTCATGAATCAGAAAATCAGACAGGTTTTGCTGAGGCTGTTTTTCTTCGCGTGCAGGCAAAGGCGGTTCTTCATACATTTCTTCCATTGCAATTTCTGCGCGGCCAATTCCACCTGATTTTTCAAGCAGATCGACAAGTTCTTTATTACGCCCTGCAAGCTTTTCAAGCCGTGCTGCCAGGCTATCACCAGCCTCATTCATAAAACGAAGTTCGTCAGATAACGCTTTGGATTCATTTAAAAGTTTTTGTAAATCAGAGCCTGACTGATCAGCCGCATCGCGCATGACCTGCATGGCCTGCTCTGCGCGGTCAATGTGGCCGGTAAGATCAATAAACAGTTTTTGGATATCCGCCCGCCCGTCGCGAAAAACTTTTAGAAACATAGACAAGCGAAACGCATAAAAGATTGTCACCGCCAGCAAACAGATAATCGTGATATCAAGTATAAACCCAACAGACATAGTCATTACTACTCTTCCCCTTGTTCCTCCGGCGGAATATATTTATCAACCTGCACCGCGATATAGCTTTGCTTTTGCCCGACAGGGCCTTTGAACATCGGCACATGACCGCAACGCAGTTCAAGCTCATCTTCCGTACGGGTGTTGAACATGATATTGGTGCCGATTTTCCAGTCCAGCATATCGCCGAGCGTGACCACTTTTTCACCAAGCACCGCCTGAAGCTGGACATCGGTGAGATAAAGCTCCTGAGTCAGGTGGCTTTCCCAGATGGAATCCCGTCCGAACTTTTCCCCCATGAACATCTGTAAGAGCAATTCCCGGATCGGTTCCAACGTTGCGTATGGAATAAGAATTTCAATGCGCCCGCCGCGGTCCCCCATATCGGTTCGTAAGCGTGCAAGCACACAAGCATTGTTACTTTGAGAAATGGTCGCAAAGCGCGGATTGGTTTCCATGCGCTCCAATGCAAAACTTACCGGTGAGAGCGGGTCGAAGGCAGACGATAAATCACCCAGCGCGACCTGGACCATGCGTTCCACCAGCTTGGTTTCAATTGTCGTATAAGGGCGCCCTTCCACACGGATCGCAGGTGTACCGCGCCGCCCGCCAAGCAATACATCTACAATGGAATAAATGAGCGCACTGTCTGTGACCATCAGACCGTGATTGTCCCATTCTTCTGCTTTAAACACGGAGAGCATCGCGGGCAGCGGAATAGAATTCATATAATCGCCAAAACGCACCGTGGAGACCTGATCGAGAGAGACTTCCACGTTATCAGATGTCAGATTTCGTAAAGAAGTCGACATTAACCGGACAAGACGGTCAAAGACGATATCGAGCATCGGCAGACGCTCATAATTGACCATCGCCGAATTGATAAGCGCCATAACGCCGGAGGTTTCTCCGCCGCCGAAATCATCATCGTCAAATCCTAAAAGGGAATCAATTTCATCCTGGTTGAGGATCCGGGCGGCGCCTTCTTCGCCTTCATCGAACAGAGCATCTGCATCACCTTGTCCGCCTTCACCGCCTTCACCGCCTTCACCACCAGCATCCGCAGCGCCATCGCCGTCTTCGGCCATGTTCTCCCACTCGGCCATCATGGCCTTCTCTTCGTCGCTCATATTTTCGACTTCGTCGGTATCACTCATAATCTTGTCTTTATCGCAAAAAACGTGCCGCCCCGAGAAACATAGCTGTAAATCAAAGGCTTATGTCACTCTTATTGTATCAGAATTTCCTGGAACAGCACATCGCGCACCTGCACCGGATAAGCCGCTGCATTCACACGGCTTAAGAGTTCCATCTGCAGCCTGTAAATCCCGGCTGATCCCCGTAAATCCCGTACCCTAAGTTCTCTTAAATATGTCTGAAACTGGTCGACAACGCGCGGCATCACCGCTTCCACAGCTGCCTTATCTGCATCGCTTTCAAATTCAAGCTGGACTTTAAGACGCAAATAACGCGGCTGGGAATCCGAGCTGCTGAGATTCACAATAATATCCGGAATTTCCAAAAAGACCGGGCCAGTTGAGCCATATTCATCGCCCTCGCCTTCCTGTGCTTTTTCAGCGCCCTCGCCTTCCGCGCTTTCTTCAGCGGCTGTTTCTTTGCCAAGCAATCCGTCCAGCATGCCAGTAAAATACAGGCCTGCGCCGCCACCGACCAGAAGTAATAAAACTGCGCCGGCGATAATCAGGATCAGCTTATTCTTGCCGCCGCCTTCACCTTCTTCACCGTCTTCGCCTTCTGCGCCCTCTTCACCTTCAGGCGCATCTTCGGCAGGCTTTTCTTCGTCTTCATCCAGGCTGGCATCCGTCATCTCTCGCTCGCGCTCCTTAAAAAAGATTCTTTTTCGACATCACAGCAAAGTATAAGAAGATTGTCTGCCTACGCCTAGTGTTTTGCACAGATCGCTCCACAAGTTCACAGGTAAAAAAATAGGCGGCAAGAATTGCCAAGCGTTTGAAACAGCGCCAAAAAACGAATCGAGTCGCCCGGCAAAGCGCGCCGCAACTATTTTTCTAACCCTTTGAAAAACATACAAATCACCTCTTGGCACGCCGGGTGCATTGATACGGGGCGAGTCAAAGGAAATGGCACAACATGGAAAATAGTTTATATGTAGGTCTCTCATCTCAGGTTGTTCTGCGGAACAATATGAACATCATCGCCAATAATGTGGCGAATATGACGACTCCGGGCTTTCGCGCCCAGAACCTGATTTTCCAGGAAGTCGTCGAAGATCCCCGCTATATGAAAGAAGATATCTCTATGGTGCTGGATTACGGCCAGTACCAAAAGACGGATCCGGGCCCTATATCACAAACAGGCAATCCGCTGGATGTGTCTCTTGTCGGCCCGGGCTTTATGGGTATCGTCACACCGGACGGCGTTCAATATACGCGCGCCGGGAATTTTGCCATGACCGCCGAAGGCATTCTTGTCAATGCGCTCGGCATGCCGGTGGCCGGTGAAGGCGGCGGTGAAATTACCATCCCGACAGATGCACAAAATATTTACATCGACCGGAACGGCGCGATCTCGACCGATGACGGTCAGGTCGGCAAGCTGATGGTCGTTGAATTTACAAATGAACAAACGCTCGATCCTGCCGGGAACGGCCTTTATATCAACGAACAAGGCGGACAGCCCGCTGAAAAAACAACCGTCCTTCAGGGGAGCCTTGAAGGATCAAACGTACAGCCCGTCGTGGAAATGACCCGCATGATTGACGTGCTGCGCGAATATCAGGCCGTGCAAAATATTATGCGCTCAGAGCATGACCGCATGCGCACAGCCATTCAACGGTTATCGAGAAGCAGTTAATTAGAGAATAAAAAAGGAGCATAGAACATGGTCACAAGATCTTTAGATATCGGCGCAACGGGCATGCTGGCCCAGCAAATGAATGTCGATGTGATTTCAAACAACATCGCCAACATGACGACATCCGGCTATAAGCGTCAGCGCGCAGAATTTCATGACCTGATCTATCAGAACAAACAGCGCCCGGGCGCAACATCTTCTGATGTCGGTACGATTGTGCCGGCCGGGATGCAATTCGGTCTCGGGGTCTCGCTCGGTTCCGTTTACCGCCTGCATGAACAAGGTACGATCCAGATGACCGAAAACCAGCTTGACCTGGCGATCACCGGGAAAGGCTATTACCAGATCGATCTGCCGAGTGGCGAAACAGCTTACACACGCTCAGGTGTTTTCCAGCTCAATGAAAACGGCGAAATCGTTACCGCGCAAGGTTACACACTTCAGCCTGGCCTGACTGTGCCTCAAGATGCGATTGATATTACCGTCAATGCTGCCGGGGAAGTTCTGGTCAAACTGCCGGATACGGTTGCGTTTTCAAATATCGGACAAATCCAGCTTGCCGCTTTTGTGAACCCGGCAGGTCTGGAAGCAATCGGGGATACGCTTTTCCTTGAAACGGAAGCGTCCGGCACACCAACAACCGGCACGCCGGACACAGATGATTTTGGTGAAATCCGCCAAGGCGCGCTTGAAAATTCCAACGTCAACATCGTTGAAGAAATTACACAGCTTATTGCCGCGCAGCGTGCCTATGAAATGAATTCAAATGTGATCAGTACCAGCGATGAAATGCTGCAAACGATCACAACACTCAGATAACAGGAGGAAAAGTAAAATGGTAGTTAATATCTGGTGGCCGGCACTTATAGCCCTTCGGATATTCGTTTTTGTGGTTATCCTCGTCGCAAGCGTTGCGGCGCTGATCCTGACGACAAAGGCTGCTCTTGCAACCAACTTGAAGGATATCAGTATTGTGTCCGGTGATGTTCTTACGGTTGGCGATCTGTTTGACGGCGTGAAACGCAATGCGGATTATGTGCTTGGCCCCGCACCTGCCCCGGGTCAGGATATGGTCCTGAATGCACGCACGCTCTATCGGATTGCCAGCGCGATGGATATTGACTGGCGCCCGATCAGTTCGGCACAACAGCTTGTTATCAGACGCGCAGCCACCATTGTGCCTAAAGATGATTTACGCACGCAACTTAAAGCAGCTCTGGAAGAAAAAGGCCTGCGCGGTACCTATGATCTAAAATTCAGCGGTGAGCTAAAAGATATGGTTCTGCCAACAGATATGGCACCAAAAGCAGATATTGCAAACCTGTCTTTTGATCCGCAGCGCGATATTTTTGAAGTCACTTTTGCAGCTCCAAGCAAAAATAATCCGTTGAAACAATATGCGGTTGCCGGACAGGTCGAGCGTATTGTGAAAATTCCTGTTCTGCGCACCACGCTTAGAAATGGGGATATTATTGGTGCAAATGATCTGGATTTTGTAAGCCTCCCACAAAAAATGCTTCAGCATGATATGGTCGTTGATGCAGATGATGTGACAGGCTTCACACCGCGCCGGATGCTGACCCCCGGCAAACCTATCTTGTCGAATGATCTGATGCGTCCGCAACTCGTCGAGCGCGGTGACCTCATTACAATTTACTTTCAAAACGGACCGCTTGTTCTTTCCGCAAAAGGGAAAGCCCTGCAGTCCGGTGCAAAAGGCGACATCGTGCGCGTGAACAACACCAACAGTAACAAAACACTTACGGCTTTTGTATCCGGAAGCCGGGAAGTGATTGTCAGATAAAAATTTTTAAAGGAGCATAAGGGCTATGAAACGTTTTGGTATTTTAGGATTGGCTTTGGTTGCAAGCACTTCTCTCACAGCCTGCGGCGCGGCAGACCGCCTGGCAAATGTCGGTCAGGCACCCGATCTTGCGCCGATTGAAAACCCTGTGACACGGGAAGACTATCAACCCGTTTCCATGCCAATGCCGGCCCCGAAAGTCGCCAGCCGCCAGAAAAATTCTTTATGGGGCGGGGATAAAAAAGGATTCTTTAAAGACCAGCGCGCTGGCGATGTTGGTGATATTTTAACAGTCCTCATTAACATTAATGACGAAGCTGAACTTGAAAATGAATCAGAACGCAGCCGCACCAGCAGTGAAGATGCGGACCTTAACTCTTTCCTTGGATATGAAACAGCTCTTGGCGAAATTCTGCCGGAAAATATTGTGAACTCCGATCTGATCAATGCAGGCGCAACATCAAACCACAGCGGTACAGGCAGCGTGGAACGCGAAGAAGAAATTACCGTTCAAATGGCAGCTATTATCACGCAGGTTCTCCCGAATGGAAATCTCGTGATTGAAGGCAAGCAGGAAGTCCGCGTGAATTTTGAAAAGCGCATTCTGGCCGTGGCTGGCGTTGTCCGTCCGGAAGACATTTCCCCGACCAACACAATCAGCTCAGAACATATTGCTGAAGCCCGTATCGCTTACGGCGGTGAAGGACAAATCACAGATGTTCAGCAGCCCCGCTACGGCCAGCAGGTCTACGATATCATCTTCCCGTTCTAGAAGAATTATTCTTCGCGGTGAGTCTTTTCTTTGCGCTCGTGACGTTCCTGTGCTTCGAGGCTAAGGGTGGCAACCGGACGTGCATCTAAACGGGCAATCCCAATTTCATCGCCTGTTTCTTCACAATACCCATATTCGCCATCTTTAATGCGCTCTAATGCGGAATTGATTTTTGAAATCAGCTTGCGTTCGCGGTCGCGGGTGCGCAGTTCAAGTGCGTGATCTGTTTCGGCCGAGGCACGATCTGCCAGATCCGGTTTTTGAAGCTCTGTTTCCTGAAGCGTGTTTTGAATGGTTTCAGAAGATTCCTTTAAAAGTTCGCTGCGCCAGTTCACAAGTTTCTGGCGGAAATATTCCAGCATTACCGGGTTCATATATCCGGCCTTATCTTTCATCGGATTATATTTTTCAGGCACAATCACTTCATCTGATTTTGCTTTTTTCTTAGCTGGCATTCGCTTGGCACCCCTTACTTCAAGTTAAAACGCGGAGACAAGAATATAATCAGACCCCGCCCCCTAGGCAAGCTGATTATCGCCGGAGTCGGGGGATTTTGCATTATTTTGGGCTTCAAGTGCTTTGCGCATCTTGGCGATTTCCACCTGCGCGCGCAGGTCAATCTCATCCAAAATGCCGGTCAGGCCCGGATCATCGATATTTTCCCGGTGAGAGGCCACAACATCAGCAATATCAATGCAATGGCCGATGGTCATGGTCCCTGTCAGAAGCGCATTTTTGAGCTTATCAAGCTCGCCCAGGAGCTTGTCGGCCCGAACCCGCATCCGTTTTTTGGCAGCCCGGGCGGTCGGATCTTCGACTGACTGGACAGCCAGGAGCGCATCCACGGCAGCGATTGAACTGCTGGCAGCTGCTTTTGGAGCTTCTTGCGGCGCGGAGGCGACAAATTCCCCAAAAGCCGCATCGGCTTTGTCAGCCTTTTCAGCCTTTTTGGTTTTGGACACGTTTTGTGTCTTGGACGGACCTTCGATCTTCATAAACTCACCTTATCACAAAAAAATGAAGATTGTCATGCAAGGGCATTTTTTGCCCTTTGATGTGCCCGTCAAAGGTTAACAAAGAATTAAAAAAATATCCTTTAAAAACCGAATCATATGCGACTCGGCAGAAATCTTAATAGGCAAAACTGGCACGCCCTTCGCATAGTTTTCTGCGGATTAATCTATGTGAACGGCAAAAAAGACCATGCAGAAGCATATTCGTTTTTTAGATATTGAAAAAATTATCCTGAACGCAGTTGCAGCCGGGTTGATTTTTCTTCTTCTTTTGTCGGCGCAAATCACAGCCGCCCAGGCCAAAACCACCCGCATCAAAGATATTGTTGATATTGAAAGCGTTCGTGACAACCAGCTTGTCGGATACGGTCTTGTTGTCGGCCTGAACGGCAGCGGAGATTCTCTCGGTAACTCACCGTTCACAGAACAAAGCCTTGTTGCCATGCTTGAACGCCTTGGCGTCAATGTCCGCGGGCAAAATATGAACACAGGCAATGTCGCCGCCGTGATGGTGACCGCCACCCTGCCCCCCTTCACCAATCAGGGCGCAAAGATTGATGTGAATATCTCAGCCCTTGGTGATGCGGCAAGCCTTCGCGGTGGAACGCTTTTGGTCACACCCTTGATGGGCGCAGATGGTGAAGTTTATGCGGTTGCGCAGGGCTCAGTGATGATTTCAGGTTTCACCATTCAGGGTGATGCAGGCAATGTAACTCAGAACATCCCCACTGCCGGACGGATTCCAGGCGGCGGGATTATTGAACGCGAGATCGACTTTACCCTGGAAGAACTCCAGCAGGTCCGTCTCGCTCTACGTAATCCTGATTTCACGACCGCGCGCAGGATTGCGCAGGCGATTAACGGCTTTTCTTCAGCCAATCTTGCACGGGCGGAAAACGGTGCCAGCGTCGTTCTGCGCCGCCCAAACGGATATAACGGATCGATTGTTGATCTCATTACAGATATCGAACAACTCCCTGTGCAACCCGACCAGGTCGCACGTGTTGTGATTGATGAACGGTCCGGTGTCATTGTCATGGGCTCGGACGTCAAGGTCAGCACGGTTGCGATTGCGCAAGCTAACCTGACTGTCAAAATCACAGAAACCCCACAAGTCAGTCAACCAAATCCATTTGCTGAACAAGGCACAACGCAGGTCGTGCCGCGTACAGATATCGAAGTGAATACGGGCCCGGATGCCAAACTCGCCGTCGTCGAAACAGGCGTGACACTTCAAGACCTTGTCACCGGTCTGAACCGCCTCGGTGTCCCGCCGCAGGATGTGATTACGATTTTACAAGCTATTAAAGCTGCAGGTGCGCTGCAGGCAGATATAGAGACGTTATAGAAGATGAGTAACTTATCGCCAGATACATCAATCGCTCTGCTTCAGGCCTCCCAAGGCCAGAGCGCAGATGCTTTGAATAAAACCAAGAACGCCCAGCGCACGCAAAATATCGAAGAGATAGACCGCGCGGCGCAGGAATTCGAAGCCATGTTCATCACCGAAATGATGAAGCCGATGTTTGAAGATGTGATGAAGCCCGACCCAATGTTCGGCGGCGGGAAAGGTGAAGAAATTTTCAGCGGCATGATGCTGACCGAGTACGGCAAGCTGATGGCGCAAACAGGACAGCTCGGCATTGCCGATATGGTGAAAGAGGAAATGATTAGAATGCAGGAGGACGCAAATGGCCAACGCCCAGTCACAGAAGAGTAATGACACTTTGAATGATCCGAATGTGGCGCTGATGGATATGATGCGCACGGTCCGCACGCTTAAAAGTGTGGTTGAAAAAGAAACAGATGTGCTTGAACGCACGGACATCTCTGCCTTTATGAGCCTGCAGGATGAAAAACTGGAGGTTGCCAGAAGCTATCACGATAAGATGGCTGACCTTCTGGCCCGCAAAGACCAGATCAAACTGGCCAAGCCGGAACTCAAAGCAGCTTTGGCACGCGCGCAAAAAGAATTCTCAGAGATTGTTGAAACCAACCGTACCCAGCTTGAGCGCATGGAGCGCAGCACCAAGCGCCTGGGTGACCGGATTATGAGTGTCGCCCGCAACGAGGCCGCGAAAGAAAACCAGATTATTTACGGTTCCAGCGGCCGGGTACATGGCCGCGATAAAGCCTCCATCGGCGTGAACGAGTCAGCGTAAAGGATAATATAGATGAGCACAGTCAACCCATTTGCCACACAGATTGCCGCTCAAAGCGGAGCATCTGGCGTTGCCGGGGCGCAGGCCCTCTCCGGCCCGCAAAACGGTGTTGGCGCGCCTGTCGCAGGTGATTTCTGGCAATTCCTGTTCGCGCTTGTTGGCGAAGAAGGCAATGTAAAAGATCAGGAACTTTTGACTGAAATTGTCCAAAATCCTGAAAAAGTTGCTGCAGAAGCTGAACTGAAACTGAATGAAGGCAAGCCGCTTTCTCTGCCTGAAATCGCTGTGATGCTTCAGGAGCAGGATAAAGAAATACCCATCGATTTTGAAAATCTGAATGTCGAAGAGATTGCAGCTCAGCTCAACGAGCTCAATCAAACTTTGAGTGACATGCTGGCCGCCCTGCCCCCGGAAGCGCAAAATAATCCTTTCGCTGAAATTCTTGTCGGACGCCTGCAGCACCGCCTTGAAAATCTGCAAACAACATTAGAGGCCATTGAAGGGGTCGAAAACGAACAGCTTGTTGCGCTTATTTCTATGGGGCTATCGCCACAACAAATCACAGACGCCGTTGCCAAAATCCGTGACGTGGAAGAAAAACTCGGACGTGATCTGACGGCCCAAGATATTATTGCCGGTGTTGGCGGTATTTTAACCCCTGCAGAAAATCTGGAACCAACAGATCAGCTTGCTGCCGAACTGAATGAAATTATTGTCGGCGGTACAGAAGAAACAGATACACAAAATTATGCGTTTGAAGAAACTGTTGAAAATCCTGCAGCCGTTACGCCTCCCCTGAACACACAGGAAAACCCTGTTTTAGAGAAAGCTCTATTGGATCTGCAAACAGCTGAGCCGACTGACGAATTGGCAGCACAGTTGAATGCATTGGATGTTGGCGCCGGAGAAGACTTACAAGGCTATCAGGGCCTTGATCTGACGGCACGTTTGGCAGCCAAACAGGGCACAACAGCAACCGGCAATAACGCAAAAACATCCGGTATTATGCAGGCAAGCTTTGCTGATCTGGTTGCGCCGTCTTCTACCGGGCAACCACAAACCCTCTTCCAAAGCTTTCAAAATCTTTTAACGGCTTTGTTTGACGGCACAACGCTTTCTGCCGATCAGGAACTTGGAACGATTTTACCGCTCACCCCTGCCGCCCATGCAGCCCATGCGGTGACATCTATTCCGCAGGCAGGACAGCCTCATCCGGGAACGCAATTAGTTGCTTCTAACCTGTCCAAGATGGCCCAGAACGGAACACCAAAATCCATGCGGATTGAACTGGACCCGCCTGAGCTTGGGCGTGTGAATGTCACGCTTGAAATCGGCCCTGAAAAAACAGCCAAGGTTCATGTGCTGGCTGAAAAACCGGAAACCTTTTTAATGCTTCAGCGCGATGCGGCGCTGCTTGAACGTGCCCTGCAGGATGCAGGTCTGGATGCGAACAGCGCATCTCTGTCCTTCGAGCTTGCCGAGGACGGCAGCGCGTTCAACCCCAAAGATAATGAAGACGGTAAAAGCGGCGGTAAGCGCGCAAATGCCGACACTGATGATCTTGATGTAATTGATTCAACCCTTGGCTGGCAGGTCGATCCGGAAACGGGCCTGACCAGTTACAATTTGGTGGCATAGGTAAGGATTAGAAAATGGTTTCAGATATTACAGTGACGAATACACTTGCAGACGCACAAAGCACACAGCAGCAATCTATTACGCTGGCCGAAGATTTCAGTGATTTTTTGACGTTGCTGACAACACAACTTCAAAACCAGGATCCGCTGGCGCCGATGGATTCTACTGAATTCACCAACCAGCTTGTCCAGTTCTCACAGGTTGAACAGCAGATTAACTCGAACCAGAAACTGGATGACATGTTGCAGCTACAGCTCTCCAGCATGTCGAGTGTTGGTATTAATTATGTCGGCCTGGATATTTCTTACTTAAGCGCCGAAGCAAATTTTGACGGTGAAGCACCTGTGACGATTAATTACTCCCTCAGCGATGAGGCTTTCTCTGCACAGCTCTTTGTGCGCGATGAGACAGGTGAAGTTGTTTACAGCATCGAAGTACCGAAAGACCTTGGACAAAATGAATTTGTCTGGAATGGACAAACAGATGGCGGCGGCACAGCACCCGCAGGCACATACACAATTAATATTGATGCGATTGATGCCAATGACGATCCCATTCAGGTCAGCACGGCCGTTTCCGGAAATGTCCGCGGTATTGAAACACAAAATGGTGTGATCTTCCTGCTTGTCGGAGATCGCGCCGTTCCAATTTCAAACGTGCTTCAGGCCCGCGTTCCGGAAGAACCGGCCATCGAACCGCCACCAGACGACAATCAAGATTCACAGGGAGGGCAGGATGCTTAAATCCATCTCTAGCCCATCATACTCAAACTTTATTTTTATTCTTTTTAAAGGAGGTCTCTTATGAGTTTATTTGGATCATTATTTACAGGGGTGTCAGGTCTGAGCGCACAGTCTCAGGCGACAGCCATGATTTCGAACAATATCGCGAACGTAAGTACGGTCGGCTTCAAACGTTCTGAAGCCGCCTTCTCGTCCCTTGTGACGACAGAAAGCCGGGCCTCCCGGTTCTCCCCAGGCACAGTGGATGTCACAAGGCTTCAGCGCGTGGATCAGCAAGGCCCGATTCAGTCTTCTATTTCTGCAACAGATGCGTCGATCTCCGGAAACGGGTTCTTCTCTGTGAAACGGGATTCAGACGATTCCGCTTTGACAGAGTTTCTGTACACGCGGAACGGACAATTCAGTGAAGACGCACAAGGATTTTTGCGCAACTCCGCAGGCTTTTATCTGTATGGATGGCCCCTGGATTCAACAGGATCTCTTCCGGCCAATCAGGGTGACCTGACTTCGCTTGTGCCTGTTGATGTTGGTTTTGCCGGCGGACTGACACGTCCAACGAACACAGCAGAGCTGGCAATTAACCTGGATGCACGTGAGGTCGACGAGACCAATGTCGGCGCGCTCACCTCTGCCGTGGACTTCCAGCGTGGCCTGACGGTCTATGATTCCCTTGGCAGCCCGCAAACCATCAACTTCCAGTTCACAAAAGTCTATGGCCCGATGGCAACAGCCAACGGAACGATTGGAAGCCTGACATCTACCTCGGCGCTTGTGAATGATCTTGGCCTGACGGATGGGGATCAGTTTACACTTGACGTTGACGGTGGTGGGGTCCGCACCTACGAGATCAATGATGTTGCCGGTAACCCAACATCCGGTACGGAAGATGTTGCTGTCGTGACCATTGGTGACATTATTGATGATATCAATGCCAACGTCGCCGGTGCAACAGCCTATCTGGGCAATAACGGAGAACTGGTTATCCAGCGCGATGATTTTGTTCTGGGCACGGAAACGATTGATCTTCAGAATGTTGGTGCAGGTACGGCCCTGGGTGGCATGGGTCTTCCAACAGGGATTCAAACTTCCAGCAACCTGACAGGCGCAACCTATGACAACGGTACACCGGGTGACGCCCCGCCATATAGCACGGAAGAATTTCCAGCTTTCCAGAACCTGCCGGGCGATCCGAACTATAATGACCGCGGCTGGTGGCAGCTCGTTATTCTTGATCCGAATAGTAACGAATTGACACGCGGCTTGCTGAACTTCGATCCGGACGGGTCTATCAACGCACTTCCTGATGCAGATGGAAATGTCGACATCGAGCTTTCCAATATTGATTGGGGCAACGGGTCTGCGCTTCAGGGGATAGATATTGATATCTCCCGTTTCAGCCAGTTCTCCAGTGACTATACAGTTCTGTTCTCCGATCAGGACGGTGCGGAGCTTGGTCTTCGGACAGGTGTTGAGATTGACCGGGAAGGTCAGGTCATTGCCCGTTTCTCTAACGGTGCGACATCTGCTCTGTATAAAGTGCCTCTGGTAACCTTTGCAAACCCGAACGGTCTGCAGGAAGTTTCCGGAACGGCTTACACAGAAACGGAAGAATCCGGTGAAGAAAACCTGCGGGAAGCAGGCACCGGCGGCGCAGGGTTTATTGAACCCTCCACGCTTGAAATTTCGAACGTCGATCTGGCCGATGAATTTGCCAAACTGATCATCACGCAGCGCGCTTATTCCGCCAATACGCGGGTGATCAATACGGTCGACCAGATGACGGAAGACCTGCTGCGTCTCAGATAAGGGCGTAGGCGCGTAAGAGCTTTATCGGAATGAGAGGTAGAAAACCTTTTTTAAGACGCTTCCGATATTGAAAGTGCGGCCCTGGGATATTGCTCCCGGGCCGCACTTATTTTTATTCATAAAGACCGCAAAGGGCATTTACTTCACGCCAAGGCGCATTATAGGATGAATACTATGTCAGACTTTTCCTATACGTATACATTTGACCTGCCTCAGCGGCATTACGAGAATCTGTCCAGGACAAATTTGATCTCCCTGTTTCAACAATATCTTGAAAGTGGTGAGACACATAAAGCGCTTGGCTTTATTATGGAGCTTTTACATCGCGCGCCTTTTAGCGAGCCCTATAAAAAAGATGCTCTTGTTTGTATTTCCAAAGTCGTTGCAAACGAATTTAACCCGCTCATTAAAAATGTTCTGTTAATCGCCCTGACCAGCCGGACAAGCACCAAAGAAAGATCCTTTATTCTCTGGCAGGATACTCTACACACCGATCCCCTGCACAAACCCCTTCAGGACCTCATCGGGTATTTTGAAGACAGAAAAGAACCACCGGAAATTGACCTGCCCGCATTGCGGCAAAGCCTGCATGACCCGTTTTTGCATGTCGGCCTGATCAGCATGGTGATGGCACATACTCCAACTGAGCAGGCACTCACATATATCAGGCGCTATTTTTTAATGAATCAGGACCAGATACAGGAAGATGATCTGGATTTTCTGTGCGCTTTGGGTATCCATAATTTCTTTTGTGAATATTCTTTCCATGAAAGCGAAGAGGAAACTCAGACACTGGAAAGCGTGATTGCAGAAGCCAAAACATCCAAAGACCCGCTTAAGATCGCTCTTGTTGGCTGTTACACGCCGCTACACAAAACATGCCCTGAGGCATTGGAAGCTCTTTCTACAAACACCTTTTTTCAGTCTCTGCTCAAAATCCAGATCAAGGAACCGCATATAGAAAGAGAACTCAGGGCAGATATTCCAAAGCTCACAGACATCAAAGATGACGTCTCAAAAAATGTGCAGGATATGTATGAGGAAAACCCGTATCCAAGATGGCGTGACCAGGTCATTATTCCAAGGCTCTATACAGATGTTGATTCAGATATTCTGATTGCCGGTTGCGGCACAGGTAAATTTACATCCCAGCTTGCGCTCATGTATCCCCACGCAAAGATAACAGGCGTTGATTTAAGCATGTCCAGCCTGTCTTACGCCAAGCGCAAGGCACAGGAATATGGCGCCCTGAATATTGATTTTCACCAGGGAGATATTCTGGAACTGACAAAGCTCGATAAAACCTTCGATCTGGTTGAGTGCTCGGGTGTTTTACACCATATGAAAGACCCTGAAGCGGGCTGGAAAGCCATTTTATCACGCCTGCGGCCCGGCGGGCGTATGTTTATCGCGCTTTATAGCGAACTTGGGCGCCAGCCGATCGTCAAGGCCCGCGAGAAAATCGCTCAAATGGATATTCAGACCGATGCCACCAGCATCCGTAATTTCAGAAAATCAGTCATAGATATGGACGTGGATAATCCAATCTATTCCATTACATTTTTCCGCGACTTTTTTACGCTCTCTGAATTTCGTGATCTTGTATTTCACGTGCAGGAAAAGAGATACACGCTTCTGGAGCTTGAAGAAACAATGGACCGGCTCGGCCTTGCCTTTCTAGGATTTCGCGAAATGAAAGAAGAAAGATTCAAGCCGTATAAAACCATGTTCCCGGAAGCAGAAAACCAGCTTGATCTCCAAAAATGGCATGCGGTAGAAGAAAAAAATCCGGATATGTTTAAATCCATGTATCAATTTGTCTGTTGCCGGAAAGATGAAATAGATATCGTGAATACAGGTTTTGAAAAAATTGTAAATTCAGGCCTCTTTACCTTTAATGAAATCATTACCGGGGAAGATATGATATGACATCCCGTACGCCAAACTTTCCCTCTCAGGCCGGCTTTTTGAATCTTGCACAGGCGCAGGAATCTGAAACGTTGCTGGAGGCGCTGTCAAAAAACAAAGAGGACGGATCGCAGATTGATCAGCTTTATAAAAAAGCGCTAACGCTTTATTTTCAAAAAGACTATCAGCCTTGCACAAATCTCATAAACGATATTTACAAGATCGACCCGGACCATATCGGCGCAATGGAACTTCAGGGTATGATCGCTTATGAGCAGGGCCGTTATGAAATTTCAGAGATTATCTATACGCAGCTTTGCGAGAAAGAGCTTGAAAATCCGGATTTTAAAATCGGCCTTGGAGAGGTTTATTTAAGACAATCCCGTTTTGATCTTGCCGAGAATATTTTTGCCGGCCTAACAGATCGTAAAGACCTCGATGATGCGACACGCGGAAAAACCTGGTTCGGCCTGACCAAAACAAAACTTTCACAGGGAAACTTAAAAGATGCCGGTCAAGCCATTGAAAATGCTTATAAAAATACGCCTCAAGATTCCGACATTTTATATATGTATGCGACCTTCTTTTTGAAAAAGGAAAACGCGCCGGAAATTGAAAAGCATATTGAGGCAACCAAAGCACTTTTAGAAAAAGCAGAGGAAGACGAAGAAAAGAGTCTTCTGGGTTTCACACTCGCGCGGCTATATATGCTCGCGGAAAATTACGAAGACTCTTATAGGGCCCTTGAAGCAGCCTGCGCCCAAAAACGCCAAAATCTTTATTATGACCCCGATGAATTTTCTGAATATGTTCAAAGCATTATAGATTATTTCTCAGAAGATTTTTTAACGAAATACAGGCTTGCCGGACATGAAAGCACGCAGCCTGTCTTTATTATCTCCCTGCCCCGCAGTGGCACAACTTTACTGGAACAAATGCTGAGCGCCCATCCGGAGATTGATACGGTTGGTGAAAATACGCTGCTCTCCATGCTCATCGACACACAATCTTACATGCCGCCCCTGGGAGAAGCCGTCTATCCGCTACGCCTGCGAAAAAAAGGTACCTTTTTAACGGCTGAAGCGATTGCGCATGAATACGCAAATTATCTGTATAATAAAAAAGGCCCACAGACCGGGCGCATTTTAAACAAATCTCTCAGCCTGCGCTTTTTTGTTGGTCTCTTATATAAGGTCTTCCCCAATGCCCGATTCATCCATATTCACCGTGCGCCGTTAGATTGTTTATTATCGTGTTTAAGCACCAATTTCACAGGCAATACACAACCCTATAGCTATGACCTGGAAGAGCTGGGGCGGCATTATAATGATCACCAAAAGCTGATGCGTTACTGGGAATCGGTTATTCCCGCCGAAAGCTGGAAAAATATTTCTTATGAAGATCTTGTGAGTGCGCCAGAGCAGCATTTGAAAGATATTCTGGAATTTTTAAATATCGACTGGAATCCGGCCTGCCTGGAATTTCATAAGCAGAAAAAAGAGGTAAATACGGCCAGCGCCGCCCAGGTGCGCGAATCTATCCATCAAAAAGCCATCGGAAAATGGTCCGGATATCTTCCCTATATCACTAAACTCAAAAATATTTTGGAAGACGGCATATAAAGAATACGACCGCACACCCTATATTTTTACATATTAATCAGGGTGTTAGCTGTGTATAAGCTGTAAGCTTTTGTGATCCGGTCCGTTTTTTGTGTTAACATTGTTTTAGTAATTGTGATATATTCTAATTATATGCGCCAAGTATTGGCGTTTGCAGTATGCAACATATAACCCTAGGAAAGGAGAAGAGTAATGTCTTCTGATGTCGTCTTAACCGCAGCATTGCGGAATAATCTCTTATCCTTGCAGAACACACAACGCCAGATCGACACGACGCAGCTGCGTCTTGCGACAGGGCTAAAAGTTAACTCTGCATTGGATAATCCACAAAACTTTTTTACAGCACAATCACTCAGCAACCGTGCTGGTGACCTTCAGCGTCTCTTGGATGGGATATCCCAGTCCATTAGAACGATTGAAACAGCCGATAACGGTGTGACCGCTTTGACCAACCTGGTCGAGCAAGCTGACTCCATCGTGAACGCAGCCCGTGATGAACTGGCCGCTTCTGAAGGGGAGGCCCGCCTTATAGGTGAGGTAGATCTCTCAGATGTCGCTGATATCACATCTCTTGGGGGTATCGACAACAACGATGATCTTGTTGTTACCACAACTGATGATAACGGTAACCAGATTTCTGAAACTATCGATATCCTTACAGGAGATACAGCCGCTTCTTTAGCTGCAAAGATCACAGATGCATTTGCTGACAACCAAAATGGAGAAATTACTGCCACTGTAACGGATGAGGGCTTTTTCTCTATTGAAAGCTCTGACGGAAGATCTTTCCGTATTTCAGCTGTTACAGGTGCGACAGAATTGACCGCAGCTGGCTTTACGTCTCTTGGTTTAGGTGACTTCGTTGAGCTTGAAAACGATGGAACTGGTACAACCGATCTTGCAGGTGTAACGGTTGTTGCAGGCAACACATTGACCTCTATTTCTCTTTATGAGGGAACGGGAGATCTTATCGAAGCTGGTGACTTGATTGGTGGAACCTATCAGGATGCTGACGGAAATACTGTTATTACAGGCATTGATACAAGCATCGTGGTTTCTATCAATAACACAACAAACGTAACGTTTACGGCAGCAGCTACAGCAACGTTCCAGGACCTTGTTGACCAGATTAATCAGGATGCGACAGCGAGTGAGCTGATTTCTGCAGAATTTGACAACTTAACAGGTCAAATTAGCATTACATCTCTGGATGATTCTGTTGATAATGTTCAGATCCGGACAACTGGTACAGCCGGAACAACGTTTAACGTTGGCTTTGGTGATCCATCTGGAAACCTTGATCCTCAGGTATCAACGGGTGCTAACACTGCAGACCAAACCTTCCGCTTCAACAGCTCAACACAGGCTCTTGACTCTCTGGCTTCAGACTACAATGTTTTGCGGGCACAGATTGACACGCTTGTGGCCGATGCCCAGTATCGTGGAATCAATCTGCTGAACGGTGATGATTTGATCACTTTCTTCAATGAAACGAGATCAAGCACACTGACAACAGTTGGTTCGACCTTTACGGCAGACGGTCTTGGCATCACAGAGGCAACTTTCCGGACAAGCACTCAAATTGAGCTTAGCGCAACACAAGTTCGTACAGCTCTAGAAGATGTCCGTGCCTTTGGATCGACTTTGGCCAACAACCTGTCGATCATCCAGACACGCCGTGACTTTACGGAAGAGACTATCAACACGCTTGAAGCAGGTGCAGATGACCTGACCGTGGCAGACCAGAACGAGGAAGGTGCGAACCTCCTGGCGCTGCAGACACGTCAGCAGTTAGGTGTAACGTCCCTGTCTCTGGCAGCTCAGTCTCAACAGTCCGTCCTCCGACTGTTCTAAGAAACTTAGGACAGCTCCCTGGAGGGGCGGCAGGCCTAATAAAGCAAAAACCGGCGAGAGAAACTCGCCGGTTTTTTACATCTTAGTTTTCATATGGCACAAAGCTTGCTTAACCTTTTAATAGGAATAGTGTAGTATAATGGTATGATAAACAGTCGCGGAAAGAATTCCGCTTTGGAGCAGAAAGGAAGAAATCCATGGCCCTCGTTATAGATCTCAAACCAGGTGAAAAAATTCTCATCGGCAATGCTGTTATTACAAATGACAGTCAGCGTACGCGCCTGCATATTGCAGGTGACGCCCCTATTCTCCGTGAAAAAGATGTCATGAAAGAAGAAGAGGCTGATACACCGTGCAAAAAAGTTTATCTTCTGATTCAGTGCATGTATATGGCGCGCAATCCGAAAGAATATCATCCAAAATATTTTGAGCTGGTGAAAGAGATTCAACACGCCGCACCAACGACCGCCTTCATGTTCCTCATCATCAATGAGAAAATTATCGAAGGAAATTATTACAAGGCGATGAAAGAAGCTAAAGAGTTAGTAAAACTGGAAGAGGAGTTAATAGGCAATGCCACCGGGCAGACCGCAGCAGCCGAATAATCCATATGCCAGCGCTGCTGGTGCATATGGATCCAACGCGCAGGCCCATACGGGTGACCAGCGCGAGCTGGAAGCACAGGTGCTTTTGAAATCTGCAAAATACTTGCAGGATCTTCAAAATGACTGGGAGAATATGAGCGGCGAGGTTCTCGAAGAAACGCTGCGCTATAACCGCCAGATCTGGATGATGTTCTATGATACAGCGCTTGAAAATCCGGAAGGTAACCGGCCGAACGATCTGCGTTCTAACATTGTTAATCTGGCCAACTTTATTTTCAAACGGGAGATGGAAATCCTCGCGCAGCCATCAAAAGACAAGCTAAATATTCTGATCAGCGTTAATCGTGAAATCGCTGCGGGCCTCATGAGCCGGCAAGCACAGACCGCGCCGCAAGACGATACATCCAAAAATCAGGATGACACTAAAAACCCGCCTTCCGGCGGGTCAACCGTTGCCTAAAAATTTCTGCTTTACGCTTCTGTTGTCACTGTCGTGGTTTGAGGGGATGCAATGTCAGCTGTCTGTGTTTGCACAGAAGCTTCTACCTGCTGTGTTTGAACAGGCGTTTGAGCTTGTTGTGTTTGCTGAGGCTGAGGTGACGGCTCAATAACGGCTGCTTCACGTCTTTCAGAGGCTGCCTGCGCCCGTCTGTAAGCCTCCATCTGGCTTTCAGATGGGTATTGCCGTAGAACATCTCCCGTGTCAGAATCGCGCAGCTGTAAGACAGCACGATCATAATTCAGATCTAAAGAGATATATGGGCTGACATAAGGCGCCTTCGCGATTTCCTGCACGCGTTCTGGATTCGCGGTCAGGTTGCGCGACGTCGATGCTTGCTCCGCGTTTCCGCGTGCAATCTGAGCATTTGATAAAACTGAATTGACAGCTTCAATCATGTTTTACTCCCTAACATCAAAGTGTAATTAAAACCCAAAATCTAACTACACTACCCTATTATCATTTTACCCTTTTGTATGGCAAAAGTCAAGCATTTGCGCCTATTTTTTAAAGTATTCACAGAAATAAAACACTCCGAATATTGATTTTAAATCTTTGTTAACTTTTATCTATATAGACTATCTTGAATAAATAACAATAAATACTCTTTAATATTTACTTGAGAGCTTAAATATTAAAATAAATAAAACAAAAAACAGGCTAAAAACAGCCCGTTTTTTTACAGATTTTTACTTAAAAAGCACTCTTCGAAATACATAGCTAACGCTCTGAGAGAAAGACAAAAAAGCCCGGAACATAAAAGAAAAAAAGACCCCCGCTTTAGGAATATGTTAAACGTTACTATGGCAGACTAATGATGGATGTAAATAAAGCCGGGTACGACGCGTAAAATGTCACAGGAAGAACGGACACAAGATCATCTAACGCTTAGATTAGACAGGCTGGACAGCCTGCCGCCGCGCAGCACCACACGCTGGGTAAAATCCCGGAAACTGGCTGTTATTCAGGCTATCCGGGAAGGAAAACTCACAGAAGAAGAGGCTTGTGCCTATTATGACCTAAGCCCGGAAGAGCTTGATTCTTGGGCCCGAATGGTAGACCGCCACGGTCCGGATGCCTTACGCGCAACCCATTTGCGCCGCTACCGCAATAAGGACATTGAAAGCGGCACGCTTTCCCTTCAGGACTAAAAAAGCCTGTTTCCTAACCCCTTAGAAAATAAAGACTTCTGACTTTTGGTCATAGAAAAAGTCTTAAAAAAGCGATATAATGGCAATTGATGGTATTATGTTTTTACCCGAGTCGGGTAAGCATATCGATATGGCTGTGCCGGCATTCTTTTAATCTGTCCCGGCCCGCATGCACTTTGCGGGAAATCTACCAGGGGCATCACACAGGATAAGGTGAGAGACACGTGAGCAGTTTTCTGGAAACGATTAAACAACTGGGACCAGCGCGTCTTGGCATTATGGGCGGGATACTTCTCTCGCTGATGATATTTTTCATTTTTGTGTCCATGCGCGTGACATCGCCGTCTATGGAACTTCTATATACCGATCTGTCCTCCATGGATTCAGGGGCCATTGCCGCCAAACTGGAAGAAGCTCAAATCCCGTATGAAATTTCCCCGGACGGCGCACGCGTGCAGGTTCCTGGAAATGTTGTCGGGCGTGCGCGTATGTTACTTGCCGAAGCGGGCCTGCCCAATGGCGGGTCTCTTGGCTATGAGCTTTTTGACCAACAATCTTCTTTTGGTACAACGAATGCCGTCCAGAACATTAACCAGGTGCGGGCGCTTGAAGGCGAACTTGCACGGACAATTAGCGCGCTAGATCTTGTACGTAGCGCACGCGTGCATTTGGTTTTACCCCGCCGTGAACTCTTCAGCCGACAGGAACGCCCTTCCAGCGCGAGTGTTGCTATTCAGGTTCGCCCGGGCGCACGGCTTGAAAACGACCAGGTTTTGGCAATCCAGTCTTTAGTTTCTTCTGCTGTGCCGGGCTTAAAATCCGAAAGCGTTTCCGTCATTGACCAGAACGGTAACCTTCTTGCCCGCGGCGGCGAAGGTGGACAGTCCTTAGCCAGTCTTAAAGCCGAGGAAATGAAACTAAGCTATGAATCCCGCCTGACACAATCGATTGAAGACCTGGTTGGCAGAACAGTTGGGTACGGGAAAGTACGCGCAACCGTGACGGCGGATTTAAATTTTGACCGCGTCAGCGCAACGGAAGAGCTTTTTGATCCGGAAGGACAGGTTGCACGCTCGACACAAACCGTTGAAGAGAGCAACACAGAGCGTGATGTCGGTGCAGAAAATGTCTCCGTTGAAAATAATTTACCGGGCGGCGCCAATAACCTTTTCCTGGATGAAGCGCCATCTCTCGAAAGCAATAGGCTAGAAGAAGTCACAAATTTCGAAGTCAGCAAAACAATCCGCAATACAGTGCGTGAAGTCGGGGAAATACGCCGCCTCTCAGTGGCTGTATTGGTGGACGGCACCTATACGGCGAATGAGGAAACAGGCGAACAAACTTATGCGCCGCGCAGCGAACAAGAGCTTGACCAAATTGCAGCGCTTGTCCGTTCGGCGATAGGGTTTGATGCCGGACGCGGCGATACGCTTGAGGTCGTCAATATGCAATTTGCAGATATTGTGACGGAAGATGTCTCCCTTTTAGCAGATACATTGCTTGGCTTTGACCGTAACAAATTGCTAGAGGCCGCCGAAGTTCTCATGGTGGCCATTATGGTCATTTTAGTGGTTGTTCTGATTTTACAGCCAATGATCGGACGCATCCTGGCTACCATTGAACGTCCGCCGGAGCCGGAATTTGATGAGTTTGAAACTGATCTTTTGGCTGCAACCGCACCAAGCCCTGCGCTTGAAGGCCCCGGTGAAAGCAGTGGCGGTGGTGAGATGATGGAAGAAGAAGATGATGCTTTGATCGACATGAAAACGGTGGAAGGGAAAGTGAAAGCATCCGCCGTCAAGAAAGTCGAAGATATTGTTGAAAACTACCCGCAGGAAACGGTATCCGTCCTGCGCAGTTGGATGACACAGGAGTAAGGACGTAAATCTATGTCAATGCGCGTTCGTGAAGATTACAGATCTTTAACCGGGGCTGAGAAAGCGTCTATCTTTCTGCTCGCGCTCGGCGAAGAGTACACGGCAAAAGTCTTTGAAAATATGGATGATGAAGAAATCCTTGAACTTTCCCAGACTATGTCTTCGCTTGGAAAAGTGAATGCCAATGTGGTGGAACGCCTCTTTGTCGATTTTGCAGAGCAAATGAGCTCGGCCAATTCCCTGGTCGGCACGCAGGAAAGTACCGAACGCCTGCTTCAAAAAGCAGGCATGTCCAAAGACAAAATCGACAATATCATGGAAGAAATCCGCGGCCCTGCCGGACGCACCATGTGGGAAAAACTCACCAATGTAAGTGAGGAAGTGCTCGCTAACTTCCTGCAAAAAGAATATCCGCAAACCGTTGCTGTGGTCATGTCAAAAATCTCAACAGAACATGCAGCGCGCGTACTGGCGCTTTTACCGGACGGGTTTGCGATGGAAGTCATCAACCGGATGCTGCGCATGGAAGCGGTTCAAAAGGAAGTGCTTGAAGATATTGAACGTACCCTTCGTACGGAATTCATGTCCAACCTCGCCCGGACGCAGCGCCGCGATTCCCATGAAATGATGGCTGAAATTTTCAACTCGCTCGACCGGACTGCCGAAGCGCGCTTCATGGAGCAGCTTGAAAAAGCCGTGCCGGAAAGCGCAGAAAAAATCCGCAGCCTGATGTTCACTTTCGAAGATCTGCAAAAGCTGGATCCGACAGCTATCCAGGCTGTTATCCGGGCCGCCGACAAGGAAAAACTTCCTGCGGCTTTGAAAGGGGCAACAGAAACACTCAAAGATTTGTTCTTCTCAAACATGTCAGAGCGCGCCGCCAAGATCATGAAAGAAGACATGGAAGCGATGGGTCCTGTGCGTTTGAAAGATGTCGAAGAATCCCAGCAATATGTTGTCAGCGTGGCCAAAGATCTGGAAGCACGCGGCGAGATTACCATTTCAAGCGGTTCAGAAGAAGACGAGTTGATCTATTAACATGTCCGGCGCCCCTTCTCCCAAAGATAACAACAACCCGGATTCAAAATTCTTTTTCGACCGTCATAATTTTGACGATCCAAACCAGCCAGACGAAGAAGATATCCCTCCTCCGCCTGTTTTTTCCGAAGAAGAACTGGCTGCTGAAAAAGCAAAATCCTATGAGGAGGGTAAACAGGCGGGACTGGATCAGTCTGCCGCAAGCCGGGAACAGCAAATTGCAGCAACGTTAGATGTTATTGCAGAAAACTTCTCCACGCTCTTTGCCGCAGAGCATATCCGGGAGACTATCTTTGAACGTGAATCTCTTGCGCTTGCACGGCAGATGCTGGAGGTGATTCTGCCTGACCTGAATGCAAAATATGGCGATCAGGAAATCCTGCCCGTGGTTGAACAGGTTCTCCAAACCGCCAATCAAAAAAGTGAAATCACGATTGAAGTGCCTGCAGATTTTGAAACAGACCTAAATGCCTTTCTGGAGCAAAAATGGCCGGATACAGAAACACGGCCAAGATACCGCCTTGTTCCAGGCGAAGATATACAGCCCGGCCAGTGCCGTATGTCCTGGGAAGATGGCGGCGCTATACGTGACCCGGGGGCTTTGATCCACAAAATACATGCAGAAATTGATGCCCTGTTGCCGCGAACAGAAGAAAAACCTGAAGATAATCAAGATCTTCCGGCGGAATCAGGGGATAGCCCTGCCCCTGAAAATAATGTTATAAAGGAGGATCAGGATTCACAAGAGGAGCCGGCAGCGCCGGATCCATCCGGAGAGAACCATGAGTGACGAAACCCAAAGCGAAGAAGAAGGCAGCGGCGGCGAAGACGCAGGCGGCGGTATGCAACTGAATGAAATCGAAGGCGCGGATGCAAATGCCGGAGATGAGAAAGACTGGGCTGTCGGCGAACCGATGGCCAATGACGTAACGGCGATATACGATATTCCCGTTCAGATTTCTGCTGTGCTTGGAAAATCGACCATGCCGGTCAATCAGCTTTTGAAACTTGGCCGGGGCGCGGTCGTTGAACTGGATCGTAAAGTCGGTGAAGCCATAGACATATACGTGAATAACCGCCTGGTCGCCCGCGGCGAGGTCGTGGTTGTGGAAGATAAGCTTGGCGTAACAATGACTGAAATTGTAAAATCGGATAAAGCCTAACTTTTTTAAAATAAATGACAGATACCACCGCAGGTCAAAGCCCGACTGGAACCCAGTCCGACATTAACGTTAAGGTCAGGAAACCGTCCCGCTCTGTGGATTTGGCGACACTCCTTGGACTCTTGATGGCAGTAGGCGTCATCGGCGCAGCTATCCTGTCCAGTAAAAGTGATGCGAATTTCCTCAACCTGCCCTCTATTTTGATTGTTGTCTGTGGCACAGTCTTTGTCACCATGATGTCCTTTTCTGCAGAGGAAATCATGGGCGCAGGAAAGATTATTTTACAATCGTTCGTCCGCACGCGTTACGAACCACAAGTGATGGCCCGCCAGCTCATGGACCTGACTATGGTCGCCCGCAAAAGCGGTTTGCTTGCTCTTGGCGCGGTGGAAAACGAAACCAAAAAAGACAAGCTCCTTCAACAAGCCGTCCAAATGGTCACGGATGGGTATACAGGCGATGATATTGAACGTATCCTCTCGCAGGAAATGGATGCGGTCGTCGAACGTCACCGCCGTACGGCGTCCATTGCCAAGCGCGGCTCCGAAGTGGCGCCGGCCATGGGACTAATCGGAACACTTGTCGGCCTTGTGCAAATGCTGGCAGACCTGCAAAACCCTGAAAGTATCGGCCCTGCCATGGCGGTTGCCTTGCTGACTACTTTTTACGGCGCGCTTTTAGGGACAGTTGTTCTTGGACCGATAGCCGCCAAGCTGGAACGCAACTCCAATGACGAAGCCATGATCCGCGCGCTTGTTCTCACAGCAATGTCGTCTATTGCACGGCAGGAAAATCCGCGCCGGCTTGAAATGCTGTTGAATGCGGAATTGCCACCATCGAAACAGATACGCTATTTTGATTAAAAGGGTTTGCTATGCGCTTAATGATTATCGGACAACTTGAAGGACATATCAGCGTTGCGGGTAAAATCGCCCTGCAGCGCGGCGCAAAAGTTCTCCATTGCGAAGATACGGAAGAAGCCCTTGGCGCGCTGCGCAACGGTAAAGGCGCGGACGCCATTATGTGTGATGTCAAACAAAAGATCGGCGATTTTGTCGACAGCCTGGAAGCTGAACGCATTCACGTCCCTGTTGTTGCCTGTGGGATTGGAACGGACAGTCGCGCCGCCGTTAAAGCCATCCAGGACGGGGCCAAGGAATATGTCCCTCTACCGCCGGATGCAGAATTAATTGCCGCGATCCTCGAAGCCGTCACGGAAGAAAACAACACAATGATTGCGGGCGATGCAGCGATGAAAAAGATCGTTGCACTTGCCGATAAAATCGCCCCTTCGGAAGCCACTGTCATGATCACAGGAGAATCCGGTACCGGGAAAGAAGTGATGTCGCGCTATATTCACAAAAAATCAAAGCGCAAAGACGGACCATTTATCGCCGTAAACTGTGCGGCCATTCCTGAAAATCTTTTGGAATCCGAACTGTTCGGTCATGAAAAAGGCTCTTTCACAGGCGCCAGCGCAAGACGGATTGGCAAATTTGAAGAATCTCACGGCGGCACGCTGCTTCTGGATGAAGTCTCTGAAATGCATCCGCAGCTTCAGGCAAAGCTTCTACGTGTACTTCAGGAAAAAGAAATCACCCGCATCGGCTCCAACGATCCGGTGAAAGTGGATGTGCGTATTATTGCGACCTCCAACCGCAACCTGGAAGAAAGTGTTCAAAAAGGTGAGTTCCGGGAAGACCTGTATTTCCGCTTGAATGTGGTAACTATTCCCCTGCCCGCTTTGCGTGAGCGTCCGTCCGATATTGTTCCGCTTGCACAGTTCTTTGCAGATAAATATGCAGACGCAAACGGCGTTGATAAAAAACAGATCGGCAAAAGCGGGCAGGATAAACTTTCCGGCTATGCCTGGCGGGGAAATATCCGTGAACTTGAAAACACCATTCACCGTGCGATCCTGATGGCAATGGGCGATGAAATCGAAGCAGACGATATTGCCATTCAGGGCGAAGCGTTTACCTCCACTGCCCCGGCAGAGGCAGCGGCAAACGCCCCCGATCCGGCAGGCGTTTCTTCGGCTGGCGGTGCAAATATTCAAAACCCGGGCGCGGTGGAATCCATGATTGGACGCACCATTGCTGATGTTGAACGTGATATGATTTTAAATACACTCGATCACACGCTTGGGAACCGCACGCACGCTGCGCAAATTCTCGGCATTTCCATCCGTACGCTGCGTAATAAGCTCAATCAATATAAAGAAGACGGCGTTGATATCCCTGCCGCAAACGGTTGATCTAGATATTTTGATCCGCGATAGTCGGCGCTGTTTTCAAATCAAGCGCAACAGTGTTTTCTGCTGTTTGGGATTGGCCGGTGATAAGACGCGTTTCCGGAAATTTCATCTCGATCAGTTTCGCCCGCACAGCCTTTACCTGCTCTTCAGAGCCGCTTAACGCCACAAGATAATTTTGAATATTATTTTCTGTGATATAGGCAGCAATCTCGTTCAACGTTTTTTGAGCTTCGGCTGAAATATCAGTAACGTCCCCAAACATCACGGCATAGCTTTTTGTTTGCGTGAATGGATTGGCAAGCGCTGCCATCGCCTGTTTGAAATTCTCCTGGCACTGATTGATATCCTCTGTCTGATGACCTTCAGACTTTTGTTCCTGCCAGTGATCGAATTGCGCCTGCGCACGGGCCAAAGCCATATAGTTCTCAGGCTGCATTTGTGTTTCCAGCGCGCGCATTAACTCAAGACGTTTCTCAAGCCCCTGCGGTGTTTTGGCCTGCACGGGCAAAACATTTTCACCTGCCATGGCCTGCTTTGCCTTTTCAGTGAAAAGCTTCGCAGATTGATAATCCATCTCTGCCTGCTCTGTGCGGGCCAGATCATAATATTCGCGCGCCAGCGCTTCATTGAAAGGCATTGCGGAGATAGCACCTGCAGCCGGCGTCACGGCATTCAGATCCTGATCTGTATTAAGAGCATAGGTCTGCGCAGGCGCGTTTTCGAATTGTTTTTCTAAGGCGGCCATATCTTCGGAATAATGCCCACAGGCCGTCAATAAACCCAAAACAGGTAATAAAATCAGTTTATTAGCAGGGCGCATGGAAGTCTCCTTTGATCTCACTCTCTTATTTATTTTCTATAATAAAGCAAATTCTGGGCCAAATGTCCATGAAAATCGGCTTTTTGTACCTTTATTTTATACGAGCACAGGTTGAAACCAAAGCATATCCCGCAGATTGAACACAGGATTGTGCGGCACTGGCCTGCACGTGCAAACATTTACAATGCTGCGCAAAACGCACTATAATCAAAGCTGGGTTTTCACCGCTCAGGTCCGGCTTTTTTCTATGTCCGATACGCCAAACGTCCCTGTTCCAAATCCAACGTCCGCGCCGCGCGCGATGGCGAATTTTCTGCGTGGGGATGTGGCTCTTGCGGTTGGTATTGTTGCGATTTTGATTTTCATGCTGATCCCGATCCCGACCTGGGTTCTGGATATCGGCCTGACGGTCTCGATCCTGTTTTCCGTTTTTATCCTGATGCTGGTGCTCTCGATTAAGACACCGCTTGAATTTTCAACCTTTCCGACTGTTCTTCTCATTGCGACTGCACTGCGCCTTGGCCTGAACGTCGCCTCGACCCGCCTGATCCTTGGCGAAGGCCATACGGGGCAGGACGCCGCCGGGCAGGTTATTGAGGCTTTTGGCGGGCTGATTATTCAAGGGTCTTATGTCGTTGGCGGGATTGTCTTTGCCATTCTGGTGATTGTGAACTTCGTTGTTATTACCAAAGGCTCCGGACGTATTGCTGAAGTCGCTGCGCGTTTCACGTTAGATGCCATGCCGGGCAAGCAGATGGCAATCGACGCCGACCTATCTTCCGGTCTCATCACCGAAGAAGAAGCCAAAGAGCGCCGCAAAAAATTAGAAAATGAAAGCAACTTTTTCGGGGCCATGGATGGGGCGTCCAAATTCGTGCGCGGGGATGCGATTGCAGGTCTTCTGATTGTCTTTATCAATATTATCGGCGGAATTATTATTGGCACCGTGCAACAAGGTTTGACCCTTGGAGATGCGGCCTCAACTTATACCATCCTGACCATTGGGGATGGGTTGGTCAGCCAGATTCCGGCGCTGATTGTCTCTATCGGGGCTGGCCTGCTGGTGTCCAAAGCAGGTGTTGAAGGCTCTGCTGATCAGGCACTCCTTGATCAGTTCTCAGCACATCCAAAAGCTATGGCCTTTAGTGCAATCCTTATGGTTGGGCTAGCACTCATCCCCGGCGTGCCCTTCCCGCCTTTTGCCTTTATCGCAGCTTTGTGCGGGGGTATGGCGTATCTCTCCTGGAAACGGATGGAGGCCGAAAAAGAAGTGGCCAAAGGTCCGGACGGTCAACCGGCTCCTTTACAAATCGGCGCCGATGGAAAACCCCTACCCGCCCCTGCTGCCAAGCCTGCCGAGGAACCAATTTCCAAGGCGCTGGCCATGGATATTATCCGGCTTGAGATGGGTTACGGACTTCTTCCACTTGTACAAGGCGAAGGTGGCAATAAAGTTACGGACCAGATCAAGGGCCTGCGCCGTCAATTGGCCGAAGATATGGGATACGTTCTACCTGCCGTACGCATTCAGGATAACTTACAGCTTCCCGCCAATACCTATGTGGTCCGGATTAAAGAGATTGAAGCCGGGCGCGGTGAAGTACGTCCCGGTATGTTGATGTGTATGGATCCAACCGGCGCACCAATCACGCTGCCCGGTGAAAGCACGACCGAGCCGACCTTCGGCCTGCCCGCCATGTGGATTGACGAACAATATCGCGAGGAAGCCCATTTCAAAGGCTATACCGTTGTCGATGCGCCCACCGTCATTACCACTCACATCACGGAAGTTGTCAAAGACAATATGTCCGAGCTTCTGTCTTATGCCGAAACTCAAAAACTTCTTGATGAACTTCCGCGTGAATATCAAAAACTCGTCAGCGATGTCATCCCCGGCCAGGTCAATGTCGGCGGACTTCAGCGTATCTTACAAAATTTGGTCGCCGAGCGCGTGTCTGTGCGCGACCTGCCGACCATCCTTGAAGGCATTGCCGAAGCTTCCACCTATACCAAGAACCCGGCCTTCATTACCGAACATATCCGCACGCGCCTTGCGCGCCAGATTTGTGATTCCAATGTAAATCTCAGCGGCTTTGTGCCTTTGGTCACGCTTTCTCCTGAATGGGAACAGGCTTTTGGTGAAAGCCTGATGGGCGATGGCGAAGAACGCCAGCTGGCCATGGCGCCAAGCAAGCTACAGGAATTTATCGCCCGTATACGCGAAGTCTATGAAGAATTCGCCCAGAGCGGCGAAACCCCGGTCCTGCTGACTTCACCAGGCATCCGGCCCTATGTGCGCAGCGTGATTGAACGCTTCCGCCCGCAAACCACTGTCATGTCCCAGAACGAGATTCACCCCAAGGCGAAGATCAAAACATTGGGGCAGGTTTAGTAACTATTTTAAAACACCTTACGAATACAGGATAATGGAAGGGCTCAGGATGAAATTATCGTTACTCACTTTATGCGCGCTTTTTACCACTCTTTATGCCGTACCGAATGCGCATGCGGCAGATCCTGTGGGCATTTTATCTGACGCGCACAGCTCTATTTCCATTCTCCGCAAAGATGAAAAGACTGTTATGGACCTGAACAAAGACGATCCGGTTTATCTTGGAGATACGGTTTTAACAGATGACGGCGATCACGCTGTTTTGGAGTTTGTTGATCAAACAACCATCAGCATTAACGGCAAAGACGGACAGCTTTATATTGACCGCTTTGTTTATGATCCTGACAACCCGGCAAATAACGAGTCTGAATTCAGCATTTGGCGCGCAACCTTTGAATATACAAGCGGTCTGGTGAGCAAAGGCGGCAGCCAGAGTAAAATCAATATTGATTTCGGGTCTATCGGCATTCGCGGCACGCATATTTTACGCACCATGGAAGACGGCGAATGCTGGATATATTTGGAAGACGGCGAAATTGACGTCTTCAATGAAGCTGGCACAGTCAGCCTCAAGCCCGGTGACGGCACGCGTTTATCGTCAAAAACAGTTGACCCTGCACCTGTTAAACCCTGGAGCCAGGAAAAAATTGAGTGGATTAAAGGAACAGTCAAACCACCTTCTGAAGCAGAATAGTTTACAACACGCATACTTATCCACACCCTCGCATATTTTCATATGATAATTTGTGCTATGCTCTTTGAGGCCGAATCAAGGGCGTGTACACTTGGTTCTTAACATTTGATTAAAAAGTATTTCTCATGCGGCTCAAGTCGTACAGCGCAAAAACCATGAAGGATGTCATGAACATGATACGCGAGGATCTCGGGGAAGAGGCGATTATCGTTTCCACAACTGAAGATACGCGTGGCGTGCACATGACGGCAGCGATTGAAACCGACCGGGTTCCGGGCGCAAGCGCCGATATGCCTGCCAAAAGCAATGACGCCTGGGTCTATGAAGAAGATGATGAAGCCGGCGTGATGGAAGAGCTGACCGATGTCATGCTTCGCCATGCCGTGCCTGAAGAAGTGCTGGATCAGATGATTTCCTGCGCGCTTGTCGTCGGGCAGCAAGACCCGCGCGGAGCCATGCAGGGTGCACTGAATATGTTGTTCCGGTTTAAACCGTTGCCCCAGCACAAACTCTCTCAACCGCTTTTACTGGTCGGCCCGCCCGGCGCAGGGAAAACCCTTGCCGCCGCCAAGCTTGCCGCCCGCGCAGCGATGAACGGCCAGCGCGTCTCCGTGATAACCACTGATACAGTCCGCGCCGGCGGGGTGGAACAACTTGAGGCCTTTACGCGCCTGATGGAGATCAAACTTAAAAAAGCTTCCAGTATTAAAGAGCTCAAAGCCCGCATCGCCGAATCCGCAAATGCGGACCAGATCATTATCGATTCAGCCGGCACAAACCCGTTTGACACCGAAGCGGTGAAAATTATCGCCAAAGTCATTGATGCGGACGATATGCTGCCCGTCATGGTCCTGCCCGCAGGGATCGACGCCGAAGAAAGCGGGGAGATTGCCAAAATCTTTTCAACCGTCGGCGTGAAACAATTTATGTCTACACGTCTTGATGTCGCGCGCCGCCTTGGTGGGCTCTTGGCCGCGGCCCATATGGGCGGCATGAGTTTTGCAGATATCTCGCGCACGGCCAAAGTTGCCGACGGCCTTGTGCCCTTAAACACGGGCCGCCTCACACAGCTCTTGATGCCGCGCGCGGAAGAGGTCAGAATGATGAAGAAAGCAGGATAACCCTATGGCAGAGTCCGCCCTCGACCAGAAACAGACAGATGCGCCAAAAACGGCAATGCCGATCCGCAAAAGCGATAACATCATCGCGGTTGCCAGCGGTAAAGGCGGCGTCGGCAAAACATGGTTTTCAATTACGCTCTCTCATGCGCTTGCGCAGGCAGGCCAGCGCGTACTTTTGTTTGACGGCGATCTGGGACTGGCCAATGTTGATGTCCAGCTTGGTGTCATGCCGCGCCGTGATTTAAGCGATGTCATTCGCGGTAAGCTCGGCATTGATAAAGTCATCCAGCATTATGAAGAAGGCGGGTTTGATCTGGTTGCCGGACGTTCCGGTCAGGCATCTTTATCTGCACTTCCTTCTCAACGCCTTGTCTTGCTGCGCGATCAACTTTCTGAAATCTCTGAGCGTTATGATGCTGTGATTCTTGATCTCGGCGCGGGCGTTGACCGTACCGTGCGTTTTCTCTCCGCCTCCTCCGGCCAGACAATTCTGGTCACAGGCGATGAGCCGACTGCGCTCACCGATGCCTACTCCTTTATCAAGATGGGCGCACGCGCAGGCGTGAATAATAAAATCAGCGTTGTGATCAACCAGGCTGAAAATGCAGGCGATGCAGAAAAGAGCTATAACATCCTGCTCAAAACCTGTGAGAATTTCCTGCGCGTAAAACCGCCCATGCTTGGCTTTGTCCGCCGCGATACAAATGTCAAAAAATCGATCCGTCGACAAACACCAATCCTGAATCACGCCCCAGACAGCGACGCCGCGATGGATGTCTCCAAAATTGCCCGCGCCGTTATCCGTGATCTGGCAGACAGCAAAAAATCCGAAGCTTCGGCCTAAAACTTGCTATACTTAATATATGAGTGACGGTCTTCCCCAGACCGGCAATGCGCCGCGTATTATCCAGCAGGCCCAGGCCCGCGGCGAGCAGGTTGTGCGCCTTGTCTCCCTGCCTGAAGCTCTTGAAAATAATGCCCGCGCCCAGCGCCTTGAAGGCGAGGTTGTACGTCAAAACCAGGATGGATCCACCCGTATCCGCACCCCGCAAGGTGATGTTGATATCGAAATCCGTGGTCGTCAGCCGCAGCCCGGCCAGCGCGTTGAGGTAGATGTTCCCGCAGGGCGCCCGCCGCGCCAGGCCGTGGTTCGTAATGCACCAGACCCGGCGCCACAACAACGTGCGCCGGATCAACAGCCCGTTCAGACACAGCTTGCCCGGACACAAGTGCGCGCTGATGTCATTGCGCAAAACGCGCGTAGCGATCAGGCCCGCGCGCTTATAGACAATACGGTCCGCCCGCAGCCCTCTCAACAAACACAGCAAGCATCGCAAGCACGTCCTGCCCCGCAAGCACAATCATTGCCCTTGCCAACACCGCAAACATCAAACCCGGCAGCGCCTTTACCACCCGGTACGCCCGTGCGGCTGACACCGATCAGTACGGCGCAGGTTCAACAATTTTTAAACACATTCACGCAAACCATTCAGGTGACGCCGACAACTATTCAAACGGCTGCCTTTCAGGCCGTGCAGGCAGTTCAGAATGTCCTGAACCAAAACACACAAACGCTTTTAACGTTAACTCAATCGCCTGCACCACAACTGCCTCAGGCGCCCGTGCAAACAGCTTTGCAACCCACGCCGCAAGCACAACCACCCATTTTGCAAAATCCCGTTCAAACGCTTTTGCAGACACAGACTCTGCCGCAGAGTTTTACAGCCCCTGTGCAAATCCTTCCGGCCTCGGCGCAAGCAACACCATCTACGCCGTTACAAAACATTCCGCCGGTTTTACAAACATTGACCTTTACAGCCCTGCCTGCTTCTCCAATTGCAACAACGCCTGTGCAACCCATACAGGCAGGCTTCACACCAACGTCGGCCTTTGATGTCAAAGTGCAAAATATTTTGCAAAATACGCAACTGCCTCTTACGGAGATAACCGCCGCGCCGCGTGAAACAGCGCGCCCTGCACCCCTGCCGGCCCAGATCGGCCTGCCGCAAAGCATCACAGCGCCAACCGCGCAGGCCGGGCAGATTGGCGGGCAGGTCACGGGCTTTACCCCTCAAAACTTACCAATCGTGTCTTTTCAGTTTGTAGGCCAGAGCTTACCGCAAAGCTTTGTGCTTCAATATCAGGCAGCCAACTTAACACTTGGGTCACAAATCATTGTCCAGCCAAATGCGCTTACCACGCCAAACGCGGCGCAAGCAGCCGGACAAATCACAGGTGCACCACAATCAACTCTGGCACAAGTACCACAAGCCCTTCTGGCATTCGGTAACCAGTTCCCGCCTTTACTCATGGAGGAAACCTATCAAACACTCCTGCAGGCCGCGCCCGCATTGGCAGCGAATATGGCCCGCGCTTTGCCGTCGCCGGCCAACCCGGCGCAACTTGGCGCAGCAGCGCTGCTTTTTCTTACAGCTGTGCGTTCTAACGATTTAAGTTCATGGCTTGGCGATCGCAAAATAGATATCCTGCAACGCCTCAATCAAACCAACCTTCTCTCCCGCCTCACAGGCGGAGGCGGCACACCGGCGCCGCAGGCAAGTGTTGATGTCTCTGCACCATCGGGCGAATGGCGGGCTGTGCCGCTCCCCATGTTTTGGGATGGGGAAATTCAACGTGTAAATTTATTTGTCAAAAAAGACCAGGATGGACAAGAAACAGATGATGTTGAGAAGACGCAGACACGCTTTATTTTTGATCTCACGCTATCCCGCATGGGCGATGTGCAGGTAGACGGGCTAATGCGCGAAGATCGCCTCGATATGGTCATCCGCACGCAAAACCCTCTAAGCGCGCCGATGCAACAAGTCCTGAAACAGGTTTATACTAAAGCCCTGGATAGCGAAGCTTTACGCGGTGAACTTGGCTTTCAGGGCGATCCACGCCAATGGGTGAACATTCTCAAAGCTGAACAGAATTTCGGCGCGGAAGCTTAAACTTCTTCTTTACGCCGGAAGCCTTCAATTCCAATCTCATCCAGTTCAGTCGTTTCTTTTTTCGCCTGTTTTTTGGCTTCTTTTTTCTCGCGGTTACGCTGAACGATTTCAACGCGCTTCATATCGGCAAAAGCTTCCCGTAAATCTTCCTGCAAAATACGTAAACGGGCTTCCAGTTTTGAAATCTGCCCGTTAATGGCTTCAACATTTTTCTGGATGCCTTCCTGGAACACCCCGAAATAGGGCCGCATATCCATCTCGGTTTGCTGCTCAAAGATTTTACGTTCATCTTCTAAGCGCTGCCGAAGCTCTTCGCGCTTATCTTCCAGCGCTTCAATATCCCGGTACAATGCGGCGATGGTTTTTTGTTTTTCTTCAACGCTGTGACGGCGAAGCCTGATAAGCGGTTTTAAATCAGCCATCATTCATCTCCGGCGCCGGTACAGGATCACCACGATACGGAATACCCAAAGCTTCTCCCAGCGCCGCAAAGGCTTCCTCGATCGTTGTATGATCATCCTTATCCTGGGCCAGAAACGCTTCCAGCGCCGGATATCTGGCAATAGCTTCGTCGACCTCTCTATCGCTGCCTTTCCGATACGCACCGAGCCGGATCAGCTCTTCCATATCTTCATAGCGGCTGACTAATTGTTTGGCCCGTGTGACCAGCATATTCTGTTCTTCATTCAGGCATTTAGGCATTGATCTTGAAACAGATTTTAAAACATTAATTGCCGGATAGCGTCCGCGTTCTGCGATTTCACGTTCCATCACGATATGCCCGTCGACGATTCCGCGCACCGCATCTGAAATCGGTTCGTTTGTATCATCCCCTTCGACCAGAACGGAAAACAATCCTGTGATTGATCCTTCACCCGGACCGCCCGGCCCGGCCCGCTCCAGGAGCCGTGACAATTCCCCGAACGTTGTCGGCGGATAGCCTTTAGAGGTTGGTGGCTCCCCTGCTGACAGGCCGATTTCCCGCTGCGCCATCGCAAAACGCGTCACCGAATCGATCAGGCACAGTACCTGACGCCCTTGCAGCCGGAAATATTCAGACACAGCCAGTGTCATATAAGCAGCTTGGCGGCGCATCAAAGCCGGTTCATCGCCCGTGGCCACAATGACAACTGAGCGGGCCAAACCATCCGGCCCCAGATCGTCTTCCAAAAATTCCTGCACTTCGCGTCCACGTTCACCAACCAGACCAATCACAGAGACATCGGCTTCGGTGTAACGCGCCATCATCGAGAGCAGAACCGATTTCCCAACCCCGGAGCCGGAGAAGATTCCCATCCGTTGCCCTTTACAGGTGGACAGAAACGTATTCACTGCCCGGATACCAAGATCCAGCTTCCCGCCGATACGTTGCCGTGAATGCGGCGGCGGGGCGGTGTTGCGTAACGGGATCGGCGTTCCGCCATGGGTGAGCGGACCTTTGCCGTCAATTGGCTGACCAAGTGCATTGAGCACACGTCCAAGCCAGCGCTCGTCCGGCATCGCGACAGGTTCACTGCGCTGAATGATTGCCGGACACCCAAGCCCGATTCCTTCCAGGGTTCCAAAAGGCATTAATAATGCATGGCCGTCACGAAAGCCGATCACCTCGCACGGAACATCCTTGCCTGTTTTAGGCCGCAGATGGACAATCGCCCCGATTGCCAGATTTTCCCCAAATCCGGCAATTTCAACCAAAAGTCCCAGAACTTTGGTGACTTTCCCGTACATTTCGTGATCAGGCAGAGGCTTAAGGGCAGCAAGAGCTTTGTCGGCTAAACGGTCCATAATTCATAATACCGCAATTTGCCCGGGACGAAATCGTTAAAATTTTTTGTTAACCTTTGTTAATTATGCTATACTTTTTTAATAAACGTTAAAAAACGTTGCAGCGCACAATAACACTTAACCAAGAAGAGGTCAGGCTATGCGGGTTTTATTGGTCGAGGATGACAGTTCTACCGCCAAATCAATTGAATTGATGTTAAAGAGCGAAGGCTATGTGGTCGATTCCACCGATCTGGGGGAAGACGGCATGGAAATCGGAAAACTTTACGATTACGACATTATTATTCTGGATCTGATGCTGCCCGATATGGATGGCTATGACGTTTTAAAATCCTTGCGTGACGGCAAGGTGGAAACGCCGATCCTGATTCTCTCAGGCCTCACCGAAATGGATAACAAGATTAAAGGTCTTGGCTACGGCGCAGATGATTATCTGACCAAACCGTTTGATAAACGCGAACTTGTTGCCCGTATTCAGGCCATTGTTCGCCGCTCTCAGGGTCATGCCCAGAGCAAGATCATCACAGGCAAGCTTACGGTAAACCTTGATGCCCGCACGGTGGAAGTAGAAGGCAAGCCGCTTCACCTGACTGGCAAAGAATACGGCATTCTTGAATTGCTCTCCTTGCGTAAGGGTACAACTTTGACCAAAGAGATGTTCCTCAATCATCTTTATGGCGGCATGGATGAACCTGAAGTGAAGATCATTGATGTGTTCATCTGCAAGCTCCGCAAAAAAATCGAGCAACTCTCCGGCGGGGAAAGTTATATCGAAACCGTCTGGGGCCGTGGTTACGTCATGCGCGATCCGCAGCCCGGCGAAAGCACCGGCAAACAGGCCGCCGGGTAATAAAATTCAAAAGCCCCGCTTGAAGCGGGGCTTTGCTTTTGGAGCAAAACCCGCTAACACATCTGTATGTGGACCTTGCCGAATATCCTGACTCTCTCCCGGATCGCCATTTTACCGGTCATTATAGGCTTGTTTTATATATCCGCACCCTGGGCGCCGTGGCTGGCGCTGGCGCTGTATATCATCGCAGCCGTCACAGATTTCCTGGATGGATACCTGGCCCGGTCGATGAATAAGGTCAGCGCTTTTGGTAAATTCCTTGACCCCATCTCCGACAAAATCTTTGTCGCCTGTATTATTCTCGTCCTTGCGGCCTTTGACCGTCTGGAAGGCTGGTGGCTAATCGCAGGACTTGTGATTTTTGTACGTGAATTTCTAATCTCTGGCTTACGCGAATTTCTTGGCCCCAAAGATGTGCAGGTTCCTGTCACATCGCTCGCCAAATGGAAAACAGCCATTCAAATGACCGCCCTTGGTTTTTTGATTGTCGGCGATGCAGGCAATATCATCCTGCCGCATACGCTTTTGATCGGGCAAATTTTGATTTCCATGGCGGCTATGTTAACTGCCTATACGGGATGGCATTATCTGAAACACAGTTTTCACCATTTAGAGGAATAGATGGACGCACTTTTTAAACTCGGCAAACCGCTTCTGCATAAGCTTGACCCCGAAGATGCGCATACGCTGACCATCAAAGGGTTAAAGCCCAATCTCCTGCCCGCCTGCCGCAATGTCAAAAGCCCACGCCTTGAGCAAACCGTGTGCGGCCTTGCCTTTAAAAACCCGGTCGGCCTTGCCGCAGGCTTCGATAAAAATGCGGAAGTCATCTCACCAATCCTTGGGTTTGGATTTGGTTTTACAGAGGTTGGGACTGTTACCCCGAAGCCGCAGGAAGGCAATCCTCGCCCGCGAGTCTTTCGTGATCCATCCCATGAAGCCGTCATCAACCGCATGGGGTTTCCCAATGGCGGATTAGATATCTTTAAAAAGAATGTTGAAAACTTTCGCGCTAAATATCCGGGCACATCCGGGATACTCGGCCTGAATATCGGCATGAATAAAGATCAGGAGAAACCAGAAGAAGATTATAAACTTTTGGTCCGTGAACTCGCGGACCTTGCTGATTATCTGACGGTAAATATTTCTTCTCCCAACACGCCGGGTTTACGAAATTTACAAAGTAAAGAAAATCTTGTTCCACTTCTTAAAGAAATTTTAGAGGAACGTTCAAAAGCTTCTAAACAGCCGCCCCTGTTCGTCAAACTTGCGCCTGATCTGGAGGATCCTCAAATTGCTGAAATATCCCAAAGCGTTCTAGAGGCAGGCATTGACGGGCTTATTCTTACAAACACAACACTGGATCGCCATGATTTTCTGCCCGAAAATTTCCGTAGCGAAATGGGCGGCCTGTCCGGCAAACCGCTGACACAAAAATCAACAGAGATCATTGGCAAATTCTATAAACAGACAGAAGGTAAATTGCCCATTATCGGCGTCGGCGGTGTTTCTTCCGCACAAGATGCTTACGATAAGATCAAGGCGGGCGCCTCTCTCACACAGCTATACAGCGCGCTGATCTATCAGGGTCCCGGTCTTGTCAATCATATCAATGACGGGCTTTTAGATTTGTTGGACAAAGACGGATACAACCACATATCCGAAGCCATTGGAAACGCATGACCCAGACCATTCAGGGCCTATCTGAAATAGCAAACCGTTATGACGGGTTTATCATCGACCTGTTCGGGGTCATCCATAACGGTGTTCAACTTTACCCGGACACAATAAGTACGCTTCAAAACCTAAAAGATAAAAACAAGGCCGTGTGCTTTTTATCAAACTCGCCGCGCCGTGCGGAAAGTGCACGCGGACAATGTATTTCCATGGGTTTGCCCGAGGAGCTTACCCCGCCGGCCATGACCTCCGGTGAAGCAACATACGCAGCCCTCTCTGACTTTGTTGAAAACTATGGTCCGCACTGCTGGTTTCTCGGCAATACGATCGTGAAAGAACTAAAAGCAGGTCTGGGCACAGACTTAGCAGACGGCCCTGAAAAGGCGGATTTTATTTTAAATGCAATCCCGGGCACAGGCCCGACCCACAAGGCGGAACTCATAGAGAACCTAAAAATAGCAGCAGCACGTAAAACGCCTATGATCTGTGCAAACCCGGATCTGGTGGTTCATGTCGGCGAGCATCTTTATGAATGCGCGGGTACTTTTGCAAAAATCTATGAAGAAATGGGTGGGCCCGTCACCTATTTCGGCAAACCGCATCTGCCTGTCTATGAACGCGCACATGATCTTATCGGCAATCTGCCGAAAGAAAAAATCTGTGCCATCGGCGATAGTTTTCACACCGATATCGCGGGCGCGCAAGCCTTTGGAATTGACAGTATTTTTAATTTGGCAGGAATCCATCGTGAGGAGCTGGGCCTTGATCCTGCCACAAAATCCGTTGATAGTAAGGCTTTACAGGATTTGATTGCACGGCAAACCCACATGCCTACTTATGTTATGGAAGGTTTTACATGGTAAGATATTTAGCGCTTCTTCTTTGCCTTTTTGTATCTCCGGCTTTGGCTGAGAGCGACGTCACGCCCCTGCCCGCCATCGCCATGCATGGTGAGGTCAAATATAAGGACGGCTTTACGCATTTTGACTATGTGAACCCGGAGGCGCCAAAGCAAGGCACGCTAAAACTTTCTGCGCTTGGAACCTTTGACTCTCTCAATCCTTTTATCGTCAAAGGGACACCGGCAAGCGGGGTGACCTTTATCGGTCAATCACTGCTCTATGACGCACTCATGGAACAAAGTACGGATGAACCTTTTTCCATGTACGGGCTTTTGGCTGAAACGATTGAAAAGCCGGACGACAATACATGGGTTGCGTTTAACCTGCGCCCGGAAGCCGCATGGGCAGATGGTAAACCAATCACTGCAGAAGACGTTGTCTGGACGTTCAACACACTCATTGAACACGGCGCACCGTTTTTTAAAGCTTATTACGGCGATGTGACAAAGGTTGAAGCAACCTCCGAGCGGCGCGTAAAATTTACATTTTCAAATGGAGATAATGCGGAACTTCCCCTTATCCTCTCCCAGCTTGCGGTTCTCCCCAAGCATTACTGGACGCAGGACGGTAAAGCGTTTCAGGAAACATCTTTGGAGCCACCGCTTGGCAGCGGCCCCTATAAAGTGAAATCTGTGACGGCAGGCCGATCTATTACCTATGAACGCAATCCTGATTACTGGGGCAAAGACCTGGCTATTAATCGCGGGCGGTTTAATTTTGGTGAAATCATTTTTGATTATTACAAGGATGGCAATGTCGCGCTCGAAGCGTTCTTTGCAGGAGAATATGATTACCGCACGGAAAACACTGCCAAGCTCTGGGAAACGGGCTATGACGTTACCCCCGTACAGGATGGCCGCATTACAAAAGAAGAGTTAAAGCATCAGCGCCCGCAGGGCATGCAGGGCTTTTTCATGAACCAGCGCCGCGCCATTTTTCAGGACATTGCTGTCCGCAAGGCAGTCGCGCTTGCCTTTGATTTTGACTGGTCGAATAAGCAATTTGCCTATGGCGCTTATAAACGCTCGGATAGCTTTTTTGAAAACTCGGAACTCGCCGCAGAAGACGGTCCGCCGAGAGGCCGCGTTCTTGAAATTCTTAATCAATATAAAGACAAGCTTGATCCGGCTGTTTTTGATCCAAAACCATATCCCCCGAAAACAGACGGTTCCGGCAATGCCCGCGCCAATCTGCGTAAAGCCATGCAGCTTCTAGATGAAGCAGGTTACAAAGTCGGCGAAGACAAAATCCGCGTGCATGAAGAGACCGGGCAGCGTCTTGAATTTGAAATCATTGAAAACAATCCGATGTTTGAACGCTGGGTTCTTCCCTTTATTGCAAACCTGAAACGAATCGGTATTGATGCTTCCTTCCGTGTCCTTGACCCGGCGCAATATCAAAACCGGATGAATGATTTCGACTATGACATGACGGTTCTCTCAGTTGCGCAATCAAGTTCACCGGGCAATGAACAGCGCGATTTCTGGGCCTCTTTCAAAGCCGATATTCCAGGCTCACGTAATTATCTGGGCCTGAAAGACCCGGCCATTGACGCGCTGATTGAAGACATCATTAAAGCCCCCAACCGCGACGAACTGATTTATCATTGCCGCGCGCTCGACCGTGTTTTGCTCGCCGGACATTACGTCGTGCCGCAATGGCATATTGATCATTTCCGTGTCGCCTATTGGTCGAAGCTTCAACGCCCTGAAAGAACCTCCCCCTTGACGCCCGGCGTCACCGATACGTGGTGGGCAAAAGAGTAAGATGAAATCCGCCATTATCATTCCGGCGCGTTACGGCTCGACCCGCTTTCCGGGCAAGCCTTTGGCGATGATCGCGAACCAAACCATGCTGTCGCGTGTCGTCGATATTGCTAAATCTGCAGCGGCAAAACTGGAAAACGTTCAGGTTGCCGTGGCCACGGAAGACGACCGTATTGCCGATCACTGCGCAGAAATTGATGTCCCCTGCATCATGACATCTCCAGACCATCCAACCGGATCGGACCGCATTTTAGAGGCCGCCGAAAAACTGGACCCATCTTTGGAATTTGTTCTTGGCCTGCAGGGCGATGCCCCCTTCACACCAAAAGATGCTCCACGCAAAATGATCGAAGCTGTTCAGAGTAACCCGGATATTCAGGTCATTACGCCTGTTGTTAATCTACGCTGGGAAGAGCTGGATACATTGCGGGAGCAGAAAAAAATAACGCCGTTTAGCGGTACAACCGCAATTATAAATAAAGACGGCCGTGCACTCTGGTTTTCCAAAAAGATTCTGCCGGGCATACGCAAAGAAAAAGACCTGCGCGCTGAAAATGAATTCTCCCCTGTTTGTCAGCATATCGGTTTTTACGGCTTTAAAATGGAGGCTCTCAAAAAATTCGTTTCTCTGCCGCAAGGTCATTATGAGCAACTGGAAGGCCTTGAACAGCTCCGCCTGATTGAAAATGATATCCCCATTCATACGATTGCTTTGGAGGTTGATATAGGCAAAATAGGTGCAGGCATTGACAGTCCTGAAGATATCGCCCGCGCAGAAAGTATTTTGAAAGCTGCTTCATGACTCTCCTCATCATTTGCCGCCATGGAAATACATTCGGGCCGGAAGATACTCCGACCCGTGTCGGCGCCCGCACAGATTTACCGCTTGTTGAAAAAGGCTTTGGCCAGGCGCGCGCGATTGGGCGCTGGCTGAAAGATAAACAAATCTACCCGGAAGCTGTCTACTGTTCACCTTTACAACGTACCCGCCAGACGGCAGAAACGGCACTCAAAGAGGCAGGCTATAAAGAGCCTGTTTATGCACTCGATATCTTCACAGAAATTGATTACGGCCCGGATGAAAATAAAACGGAAGAAGATGTCATTGCCCGTATCGGGGAAGAGGCAATCGAAAACTGGAACAAGAATGGCACGGTGCCCAATGGCTGGAAGGTCAACCCGGAGGATATTATCCGCAACTGGGTGGATTTTGCAGATCACATCGTGCGTGACGAACAGGACTGCGTTATGGTTGTGACCTCAAATGGTATTGCCCGCTTCGCCCCGCATATCACGGGCGATTTTGATAATTTCTCCGCCGCCCATGACATCAAGCTTTCCACGGGCGGGGTTTGTGTCTTTGCCCATGATGGTCAGAATTGGCGCGTTCAGGAATGGAACCTGCGGCCTAAATAACATTGAAATAATGTTTTAGCCTGGCTAAAACAGCGCATGTTTCAAGATGTTCCGACAAGTATGCTGTCTAAGCATGGGCCAGCCCTACGCGATCACATCGCCGGAGACAGCTTTGAGTCTCTGCCTTACACAAAAGGCAAGGCCAAGCATATTATCGGATATGTTGTCCCTGTCTGGCTGGCAAGGGCATATAAAGATTTTTTACTCAAAGAAGGGCGTGGCGTCAGATTTCAAAGCGAAAACACACGTGAATTCGCGCGGCGCTCTAACAGAGATACTCTTTTTGAAAGAACTGAATCCGAACAACTCATTTATGTTATCAATTTTGTTGCAAGAGATAATCGCCCGTCTCAGGCAATGGCCGTAGTAAGTGAGGATGCTTACTCTGAAATCGCATGCTTGCAAAAAAACGGAGTACTTCCTAAAGCAAAATGTAATTTGAATGGTGAGCATTCTTCAAACCTGAATATGGTTATGTTTGAACATGCAGCCAGACCACAAGATAAATTTTGGGGTGATTTTACAGGATTGCGCAGAGAGATTGCGGACAACCATCTTGTTTACAGGAAAGCGATAGACATGGTGGCTATCCCTGTGCCTATAGGGCGATTACTTAAACAACATGCTTACTTTGGAGAGGCAGACAGGATTGTAAAAGTTTCTTCGAGACAATCAGAACGCTCTTCGAGGGCTATAACAGAATCTATTGATAATAACCTTTTTGTTCATGTAAACGGCAGGCAAACCTCCAAAGAGGATACTATACATGAACACATGGTTGTTCCCATTTTAGCTGCAGAATTTCTTGCGTGTGATTCCGAGGGTATCATTAAAGGTCTAAGGGAAACAAAAACCAAACAATTCGGCATAGATGTAAAAATTGCCTTTAGTTCAAATATGGACGGCATGACTTATATTCATTCAGATATAGAGTCTGAGGCTCAGCGTCAAATCGTGCAACGCGCTTTACAAAATTTGAATGAGACTGAGCAAAAAATTGAGTTGTGCGGACATGATTGCATCATTGATTCTGTTTCTGCAGATCGTGATCAGCAACGAAAGCCTTATTTCCACATCCCAACATCAATGCGCTTGAGTGCGACTTTGTCTATTTCAGGCAGCTTCTCTAATGCTCAAATAACAATCAGTGAGACCCCCGATATCACGCATATTGCCCTTGATATAACCGGGCACTGCGAACTTCATTTTAACGGTCAAAATTATCACTTAAGAAGAATCTGTCCTTAAGTACTTCGTATTATAGGAATATAGTCATACAATATGGTTGTTTTGCAATATAGCAGCCAGTCATTGCCACATATGTTGGAATTTTGCTTTAAAAACAGGGCGATTGGGCCTTTCTCTTGCTTGGAGGCTCTGTTACAACATTTCCATGATTCCACGCTATACCCGTAAAGAAATGGCCGATATTTTTGAACCTGAAAACCGGTTCAAGATCTGGCTGGAGATTGAAACCCTGGCCTGTGAAAAAATGGCCGAGATCGGGACGATCCCCGCTAGCGTCCCCAAAACCTTACGGGATAAAGGCGGCTTTGACGTTGCCCGGATTGATGAGATTGAAAAAGAAGTCAAACATGATGTCATCGCCTTTTTGACTTCCGTTGCCGAACATATTGGCGAGGACAGCCGCTATGTGCATCAGGGCATGACCAGTTCGGATGTGGTGGATACGGCTTTTGCCGTTCAGCTTACACAGGCAGGAGACCTGCTTTTACGTGACCTTGATCAACTTCTGGCAGCACTGAAAAAACGTATTCTTGAACATAAAGAGACACTTTGTATTGGACGCTCGCACGGCATTCATGCCGAACCGACAACCTTCGGTCTGAAACTGGCCGGGCATTATGCCGCCTTTAAACGTGCCAAAGAACGTCTGCAGCGCGCACGCGAAGAAGTCGCCGTCTGTACGATTTCGGGCGCCGTCGGCACCTATGCGACAATCAATCCGCAGGTTGAAGATTATGTGGCAAAGCGTCTTGGCCTGAAAGCTGAAACGGTCGCAACGCAAGTCATCCCACGCGATCGGCATGCGACTTTCTTTTGTACGCTTGGTGTCATTGCATCCTCGATTGAAAATCTGGCCGTCGAAATCCGTCACCTGCAACGCACAGAGGTCCGTGAAGCTGAAGAGTTTTTCTCGGAAGGTCAGAAAGGGTCCTCGGCCATGCCGCATAAGCGTAACCCGATCCTGTCTGAAAACCTGACAGGGCTTGCCCGGCTTGTGCGCTCTTCCGTGACGCCAGCGCTAGAAAATGTGGCGCTCTGGCATGAACGCGATATTTCGCATTCGTCCGTGGAGCGCAATATCGGCCCAGATGCCTGTGTCACGCTTGATTTTGCCCTGCATCGCCTGACAGGCCTGATTGATAAGCTTTTGGTTTATCCGGACACAATGAAAGATAATCTGGAAAAAATGGGCGGCCTTGTCTTTTCACAAAAAACGCTTTTAGCCCTGACCCAGGCTGGCCTCTCGCGGGAGGACGCCTATAAAATCGTTCAGCGCAATGCCATGAAAGTCTGGGAAAGCAAGGGTAAGAAAACGCTCAAAGACTTTCTCTTGCAGGATGAAGAGGTGACCGCGCATCTTGATAAAGGGGCGATTGAGAGTATATTTACCTATGAAAGTTACACGCGCCACGTGGACGCAATCATTAATCGGGCTTTGCATTAAGGAGATCACATGAAAGGCGATAAGGAAGTCATCAAATATTTGAACCTGGCACTGAAAGGTGAGCTCACTGCTATCAACCAGTATTTCCTGCATTCACGTATGCTTGAAGATTGGGGCGTCACAAAAGCTGCCAAGCACGAATATGATGAAAGCATTGAGGAAATGCAGCACGCGGACAAACTCATCCAGCGCATTTTGCTCCTTGAAGGCCTGCCGAACCTGCAGGATCTCGGCAAGCTCTATATCGGACAGGATGTGCAGGAAATCATAGAATGCGATATGAAGCTGGAAATGCAGGGCATTGAAAATTATAAGGCTGGCATTGCTGCCGCTGAAAAAGCCGGGGATTATGTCACCGCTGAGTTGTTTAAAGGCATTCTCGCTGAGGAAGAGGGTCATTACGACCACCAGGAAACGCAGCTAGAACTTATCAAGCAGATCGGTATTGAGCGCTACATCCAGTTGAATTCTGGCCCCGTGGGCGAAGGCGAAAGCGCCTAAAATACACATATATCTGTAATCCGCCCGTTTCTACTTGCGAATAAGTCTCAATTAGAGTAACTTGAGAATAAGATTGATTCTCAATTAGGGATGCCTCCATTATGTATGTCTGCATGTGCAATCCGTTTACGGATAAAGACGTCAAGAATGCTTTACAAGATGACAGCGTGAAAAAATCCGCGGCTCATGTCTATAAAGCCTGCTCCGGCGGCCAGTCCCCCTGTTGCGGATCCTGTGTATGTATGGTCAAGGATATGGTGGCCACGCACAAGCAATCCGATCTGATCGCTGCTGAATAACCCCTTCCCCTCTCTTGCAATCGGCCCTTCTCTGTGGCACCTGTTATATCTCACTTTCAAACTGGAGATATGAGATATGATCCGCCAAACATTTTTAACATTCACCCTCATCCTTGGGAGCTTACTTATTATGACTGCCTCTGCTGACGCTGCAAATACCGACCCGGAAAATACGCTTTTACTTGATCTGAAAGGCGGACAGGTCACGATTAAAATGATGCCTGATATTGCTCCAAAACATGTCGCGCGCATCAAAGAACTGACCCGCGACGGGTTTTATGACGGGCTTGTTTTTCACCGTGTGATTGACGGCTTTATGGCCCAGACAGGAGACCCGACCGGAACCGGTACAGGCGGCTCTGATAAGCCGGACCTTCAGGCCGAATTTAATGAGTATAATTTCGGGCGTGGCGCGATCGGTATGGCACGGACAAACGATCCAGACAGTGCTAACTCCCAGTGGTTTATCTGCTTTGATGATTGCAGCTTCCTGAATAATCAATACACGGTCTGGGGTCAGGTCACGAGTGGCATGGAACATGTCGATGCGATTACACGCGGCGAACCCCCTGCAAACCCGGATAAAATTGTCAAAATGCAAGTCGCAGCCGATGCCGCAGCGTCTGATGCTGCCGAAACTGCTCCTGCTGCGGAGTAATGACGACGCTGGATATCTATCAGGTTGACGCCTTCACAGATACTGTGTTTGGCGGCAACCCGGCAGCTGTCGTTCCACTGCCAGAATGGCTGCCGGATGATGTCCTTTTAAAAATTGCACAAGAAAATAACCTCTCCGAAACCGCCTACATATTAGAAGATGGCGACAATGCTTTCATTAGATGGTTTACGCCTAGCTACGAAGTCGATCTCTGTGGGCATGCGACCCTGGCCAGTGCCTATGTTTATTTAAATATTCTGTATCCAGGCCGAGATAATATCATCTTCAAAAGCAGGCAAGCCGGAGACCTGACCGTAACGCAGAATGAAAAAGGCCTGACACTCGATTTCCCGGCACGTCCGCCAACATCAATAGATGCAGATACAGTTGATCAGGACATATTGAAGGCTGTGTCTTCTGAAATGCCGATTGAGACATATAAAGCGCGCGATCTTTTATTAATCTATGATTCTGCTGAAACTGTGCGCAAAATACAGCCCGACTTTAATATGCTTACAAAAAGTAAACGCTGGGTCAGCGTCTCGGCAAAATCAGATGATCCGCGCTATGATTTTATCTCACGCTTTTTCTGCCCTGATGACACAGTTTTGGAAGATCCGGTGACAGGCTCTGCGCATTGTACGCTGATCCCCTACTGGGCCGAGAAACTCGGGAAAGATAAACTAACAGCCTATCAAGCCTCTGCCCGCGGCGGCGTTTTAAAATGCGAACTTCAGGAGGATCGTGTTCTCATGACAGGACGGGCAGCCCTTTATATGAAAGGTCAAATTTATGTCTGACCCGGATTGGTGGCGCGGCGCGGTGATCTATCAAGTCTATCCGCGCTCCTTTCTCGACAGTAATGGCGATGGCATTGGCGACCTGCCCGGTATTACCGACCGGCTGGACTATATTGCTGCGCTAGGTGTGGATGCGATCTGGATTTCGCCCTTCTTCACCTCACCGATGGCCGATTTCGGCTATGATATCTCCGATTACCGGTCCGTTGATCCGATCTTCGGCACGAATGAGGATTTCGATATCCTGCTTCGGCGGGCACATGATATCGGCCTGAAAATCATTATTGATATGGTACTCTCCCACACCTCTATTGAACATCCCTGGTTCATTGAAAGCCGGATCTCGCGTGATAACCGTAAAGCGGACTGGTATGTCTGGGCCGACCCGAAAGAAGATGGCAGCCCGCCCAATAACTGGCAATCCATTTTCGGCGGCCCGGCCTGGACGTTCGAAACACGGCGCGGCCAATATTACCTGCATAACTTTCTCAAAGAGCAACCGGATTTGAATTACCACAATCCGGATGTCCGCGCGCAAGTCTTAAGCGAATGCCGTTACTGGCTGGAACGCGGGGTGGATGGATTCCGCCTTGATACCGTGAATTTTTATTTTCATGACGAAGATCTGCGCGATAACCCGCCGCGTGAAGATACCGCAACAGCCTACGCAAGCCAGTATGAAAAGCCCGATCCCTATTCGATGCAGGCGCATATCTATGATAAATCAAGACCGGAGAATTTTGATTTCTTAAAAGAGCTGCGTACACTGATGGATGAATTTCCAGGCACGATGACTGTCGGGGAAATCGGTGATGATGACCCGTATAAACTTGCCGTCGCCTACACAGAGGGCAAAGATCATCTGCATACGACTTATAACACGCATATGATGTCCGGCACGGATAGTAAGAGTTTTTCAAATACGTTTATCATTGATCCGACAGAGGCATTCGACAAACATCAAAGTGATGCCTGGCCGTCTTGGGCCTTTTGCAATCATGATGTTGTGCGCGTAGTTACCCGCTGGGGTCAGAAAGACGGGCATGATCAAAACCCCGATTTTGCCAAAGCGCTCATCGCGCTGTTGGGGTGCTTGCGCGGCACAGTATATCTGTATCAGGGCGAAGAGCTTGGGCTGCCCGAAGCGTCCATTCCGTTTGAGAAAATCCAGGACCCGTGGGGTAAATATCTCTGGCCCGAATGGCAGGGCCGCGATGGCTGCCGTACGCCGATGCCTTGGCACGAAGCCGAGAATAATGCTGGCTTTACCAGCGCGGGCGAACCGTGGCTTCCGATGCCCGAAGCGCACCGGCTGCGCTCTGTAGATATACAGCAAACAAATTCAGACTCTGTTCTGAGTTTTTCAAAAACATTTTTAAACTGGCGCAAAACACAACCCGCCCTGAAAACAGGCGATATAGATTTCCTGGAGACCGGCTCTGAAAAAATCATCGCCTTTGAACGGACACTTGAAGAGGTAAAAATAATCTGTGCTTTTAATGTTTCAGATCAGCAAAAAAAATTCAACTATGATAAAACGCCAGGCACACCGGAATCATTTTGTTCAGGAACGTTTGTAGAAAACCAAATTCAGCTTCCGCCATTTGGGATATTTATTGCACAGATAAAATAAGATTTAAGCCTGAGGTGTTTGCTCTGAAGATGCCTCTTCTTTTTCCTCAACGTCTTCTTCCTCAAGGTCTTCTTTAGGTGCAGACTTTTCTTCTTCGTCTGTCTCTGACTTGGCCTCATCCGGTACAGCCTTGCTTTCAATCTGCTTGAACTCTTCTTCATCAACCGCAAGCTTTTCGCCGTCCGCTATCAAGCGCGTAATAATTTTATCGAGCTTTTGCGGCACCAGCATCGGGTCCACGGTTTCCACCCGGATCACCGCCTGATTGCCATCAAACATCACCAAGATATCTGCATTCTTCAGCACCAGAATATGCGCCAGCGCTTCGAGCCGCTCCGGCGTTAAATACAATTTCAATGCGTCCTGATTACGCCCCATAAAGGTATAGTTCTCCTGCCATTTTTCATGACTAACCTCCATGGGTTTAATTGTCTCAAGAGATTGCATGAAGGGCACCATTTCAGGCGTGCCGGCTGCCCCGCCGTCAATCATGCCGTGCGGCAAGGCAATTTCAATCACACTGACCATGCGGTTCTTACGGTCATTTTCTCCCTGACGCATGGCCGTGAATAAAGAGATTTTGCATGCGCCGATCATCCCTTCCACAGTCGGGCTTTCCATGAGCTTGCCACGAAGATAGGTCATTTTATGGATGCGGGCGAAACGTTCCCAGGCAGCTTTCTGGCGATAGAGAATAATCGTCGACCAAAAGGTCGCACCGAGAATAATCACCGTTAAAATCAACCAGAGAAAAATCCAGATATTCATGGATGTACCGGGCTCCTTGCTGAGAAAATGAAGCAATAGCTCTTATCAGTGTACACTGCGTAAGCAGGCCCTGTCATGTTTTGAGCGGTGAATAGCCCCAATTTACTTGATAATGATATCTTTAAAGAGCTCTTCAGAATCTTTGATCGGCTCTTCTTTTGGCGCGGCCGGCGGCGGTGTTTCTTCTTTTACCGGCATTGATTTTGGAAGTTCGCGCTCTAAATTCGGCCCACGTTCCTGAAGCATATAAGCCCGTACATATTCAACGCCCGGTCCGGCCGTTCTACCATTGTGGTAGGGGACAAAATCCCTGAGCTCACGTGGTTCCCAGCCATCTCCGCACGCGCTGAGAGACAATGTTGTACAAGCTGCAAGAGCAATAAGTCCAAAACGGCGTAAAGACATGACAGACCTCAAATCCGGTTAATATCGCAAAGCTGTGGAAAAGAAATACGTAGAAAATACAAAGAATAAAAATACTTATCCCCAGAATGACACACATTTTTTCCGGAAACAACCGCTTCTTAATCAAATATTAATATTATGTCTTTAATACCCAAATTTGCATCGCAGAGCACAAATTTGAGACACTAAACCTATAGAAAAACACGAAAAGTGAAGGACGAACCGGGACCATGATCACCACCACTTCCCCTCAAAAAGAGCGTAAAATCACGCGGATTGTACCGGGCCACCGCGCCCAGTATGAGCTTGTGTCCATGCCGGAATGGGCCTGGGTCTGGCTGGAGGATTATATGTTCCTCTATAATATGGACAGCTTCCCGGAGCTACTCTCCGACTTCCAGGACTGTATTCATCCAAACCAGCCGCTTTCGGAGGTGTTGGAGAATATCGCCGCGATCCATCATCATTTCATGACCCAGGCGGCCTATGATCTTGAAAATGACAATGACCCGTTTTCAGACACGTTTCCGCCAGTCAAACGCCGGAAAGGTGCAAAGCACGTTCAAAAAGACCTGAAATTCCCACAGGTTATGCAGCTTTTCGGGTTTACGGCCCATGCGACGACGCTGGATGCCGCGATGTTACGCCGGATGCGGAACGCTTTCCCTGCATATGATTGAGTTCAGTTTGTTTTTACTATGTAAATGAGGTATAGTATGTGTATGATTCTAAAACCTTTTCGAACCGCTCTTGTTTGCGCGCTGACTGTCGGCCTCAGCACATCTGCTCTGGCCGGAGATATTCCGGGTATGAAATCCCACGAAACAGATAATTTCAAAGTTGCACGTTTGGGCGATACCAATATGGATTGTAATGCCCTCTCCCGCGAGGCAGCACGTATGCAGACAATCATCGCGCACAAGCAGGCCATCCAGGATGACGCCGAAATGAAAACACGCGGCATTCAGGCAGCAGGCGCTGTCGGATCTGTTGTGCTTGGCGCAGCGACCGCCGGGATCGGATTGGGCGTGGCAGGCTTCCTGGCCAGCGAAGCCATTTCCGAAGAAGCCGATGCAGCTGACACGATCCAGGACAGCGCTGCCGAGCGCCGCAGCTTCATGGTCGGCATCTATAACGCCAAAGGCTGCGCTGGGCCGATCGAACATGCGATGATTGATATTGAAACCGAAAACCTTCTGACAGAGCTTTCCAGCCTGTCACCGGCCGCCGGGGATGAAGGCGATCCGCGCACCGTCCCTGCACGCTATGCGTATGAAACCCCGCCCGATCGCGGACCGGACAATGTGCCTCAATTCGGCACGGCCCAGCCACGCAATAATCAATTCAACGATTAGCCTTGACTTTCCTTTAAAAATGGCGGCATTCTGCGCGCATGAGCATTATATGCTCTTAGAAGTTTGAAGTATTAGAACTATCTTTGACGACTAAAGCGGACTTACAATTTCCCTTTCGCAAGGATGACGCCTAACACGATCAGACGTTACATTCACCGATTTTGCGATAAAGGAGAAACAACATGGCAACCGGTACAGTAAAATGGTTTAACACCCAAAAAGGATTTGGTTTCATCCAGCCCGACGAAGGCGGCAACGATGTGTTCGTACATATCACAGCCGTTGAGCAGGCCGGTATGCAAACCCTCAATGAAGGCCAGAAAGTCAGCTACGAGCTGCACACAGACGAACAGCGCGGCAAGACCAGCGCCGTCAACCTGGCTGAAGCTGCGTAAAGCACTTAAAACAGATCAAAAGATTAAAGTGGACTAACATGTGTTAGTCCACTTTTTTTGTAAGCCCCTGAAACACCGCAGCAAAATGTGGACTAAGTCCACATGGCTTTAAAAAAAACGCTCTTTAGAGCCACCATCCTTTCACTGTCATCCCGAGCGCATGCGAGGGATCTGAGCCTTTTCAACCTGCGCAGATCCCTCCATCGCTATCGCGATGTTCGGGATGACAATAGGAACTTAAAAAAAGCCCGCATTCCGCCTGCGCTTCTTCGAAGCTACGGCGCGACAGGCTGCGGGCGCAATCGTGCTGTTGATAAGATTAGTATAGCACAAAACGCGCGCGCGGGAGAGCGTGCCTACTCAGAAAGAACTCCGATCGTGGCGCCGGCGGCCGTGCCGATGGCAGCCCCCGCGGCAACATTCCCAGTGGCAGCACCGATCGCCGCCCCGACTGCTGCGCCGCCAATCGCACCGCTCACCGCGCGCTCTTCCGTCGTCGTCCCGCACGCAGGGAGAGACAGGACAACCAGGCTTAAGGCCAAAAGTTTACCGTGATGTGGTTTCATGACATCCCCTCCAATCCTTCAGACCCTTTATAGCATAAAATGGGGAATAACTCTTCAAAGACATTAGAAATTAACGCGTCGACCTAATTGATTTTTATAAAAGCGTTATCTTAACTTTATTTGATAAAAATAGGAATATATTCCTTTAAAAGTAGTATTTTTACAGGTATGTTAGGTAGATTTTTAAATTTTTTGATATAAAATTATTGATATGCAAACAAATAAAAATGAAGCAGGAGCGGTTGATATTAAATGGCAACTTGCTGGTTTTAGAGCATCTGTTTTTTTTAAGGATGATCGTGCCCCTACGTCAGTGTGGGAACAGCTATTTGAAACATCGCCTAAAGATGTAACTTCAAAACCTCTTCAGAAATATATTATGGAGGAAGGCGAAGTGAATAGCTCTTGGATAAGATTGATATCCAAGTCAAATAGGTCTGATTTACACGTTATTCCTATAGCACATAACGAAATAGGAACAATTGAAACGCCTGCTATCGGAAATTACGCTGATATAAAAGATGAAATTAATAAAATAGTCATATCTTGGTTAGGCCTTCAATCAAACGTAATTAGGGTTGCACAAGCTGTTAGTCTAGCGAATAAGATAATAAACCAAAAAGAAGGCTATGAAATACTTGCTAAGCTATTACCCAACATAAAGCTACCCGATCCAGACAATTCGTCTGAATTTACTTATAAAGTAAATAGATACAAAACAAGCAAAAACCAAGACTTTAAAAACCTAAGAATAAATAGATTAGCTTCATGGCAATGCATTGAAGCAACAACTACTTTTAAACAAGGTAACATAGAAATATCTCAAAGTGCATTAACCCCATTTATTGTAACAGATATTGATGTCAACACTGACAATAAGAATAAAAAAACCATCTCTAAAAAAAACCTCATAGAATTCTACAAAGAACTGGATCATATAGCACAAGAAACCTCCATTAAAGGAGATATAGAATGATAAAAACCGAAGACAATGAAGACGCTCTTTCTCTAATGTTGCCTCAAAACTTTATTGAAACTGGACATTCTAGTGCTAGCAGCGATTCTCCAATAACCATTGGCGAAGATATATTTTTTGAATCTGATGGGCTTGATTTGGTAGCTAACCCTAATCGGACCTTAGGTAGTTTTACTATTCAAAGTGCTCATGCAAGGCCTCTTACAAAAAATTGGATTTCATTGAAGTACCTTGACCATATAGAAGCAATTGAAATTAAAAAGAATTATAAAACAAACCCAGATATTACCGAAGAAAAGCTACTTGAAATGGGGTATGCAAAAATCTCAAAAATAGGCAAAACAGTGAGTACATCCGTTTTACTATTCACTCTATCATCAATGTTGCTTAGCTATATATATTCTATACATCTTATTCATCCTGAATTTGCTTTTGTACTTTCAGCAACTTGTTTCGTATTATTATTCATGTTTAAGGATCTTGATGACTGATCCAAACACTGACAGCAGTTTAAATGCTTCCCGCATATATATTGACATCACTCAAGGAATATCTGAGGTTTGGTATACCAGCCCTGTTTTATGTCTGATTGTACTTGCTTTTGTGGTAATAAGCATTACCAACAAAACTTGTGGAATGAATATTTTTAATTCAATTACAGGTTTTATAAAAGAGTGCGCTGCTTTCTTTGATAAAGGAGCACGAAGCGCTGAGAAGCTCGATGCTTTTGCTATCTTTGTTATACTTATTTCTTGGTGGCTGATCCAAGATGGCACTTTATTATCCTTGTTTGATAAAGTAAGCGGAGAAGAAGGCAGAGAAATAGAAGAAAAGATTTTAACTTATGCCTGCGTTATTGTCGGTTATTACGTAATCAATGCTTCTATAACTGCCTGCATAAAAAAATAATTAATCTAATATCCCCAACTCTGCTTTTTCGAGTTCTTTAATTTCATCGCGGATGCGGGCGGCCTCTTCGAATTCGAGGTTGGCAGCGGCGGCGCGCATGGCTTTGTCGAGCTTGTCGATATGTTTGCGCAGCGCGTCCGGGTTCATGAGTAAATCCTGCGCGGCACTATCCTGGATCATATATTTTGATTTGCCTTTTAATTTTCCGGTGCCGGATTTTTTCGTGTCTGCATCGTCTGTACTGCCGAAATAATTCTGATCGGATACGGCTTTCTTAACCGTTTCTGGGGTGATGCCGTGCGCCTTGTTATACGCGACCTGTTTGGCGCGGCGGCGATCGGTTTCCTCCATCGCGCCTTTCATGCTTTTGGTGACGGTGTCGGCGTATAAAATCACGCGCCCTTCAGCGTTTCTTGCGGCGCGGCCAATCGTCTGGATCAGCGAGGTCTTGGAGCGCAGATAGCCTTCCTTATCCGCATCGAGGATCGCCATGAGCATACATTCAGGCACGTCTAGTCCTTCGCGCAGCAAATTGATCCCGACCAGAATATCAAACGCGCCGAGCCGCAGGTCGCGCATAATTTCAATCCGCTCCAGCGTATCAATATCTGAATGGAGATAGCGCACGCGCAAACCGTTTTCGGTGAGATAATCAGTGAGCGCTTCGGCCATTTTCTTGGTCAGCGTTGTGACCATCACCCGCCCACCGCTTTCCACCACCTTGCGGCATTCGCTCATCAGATCATCAACCTGATGTTCGCACCCCCGCACTTCGACCGGCGGATCGATCAGCCCGGTCGGGCGGACAACCTGTTCGACAAACTCATCGCCCGCCTGCTCCAGCTCCCACGGGCCGGGGGTGGCGGACACATAAATCGTTTGCGGACGGAAATTTTGCCACTCCTCGAACTTTAACGGCCGGTTATCGACCGCGGCCGGAAGCCGGAACCCGTAATCGACCAAGGTCTGTTTGCGCGAGCGGTCGCCTTTATACATCGCGCCCAGTTGCGGCACCATGACATGGCTTTCATCCAAAAACATGATCGCATCGCCCGGCAGATATTCAATCAGGGTCGGCGGCGGCTCACCCGGTTTGCGGCCCGTCAGGTAGCGCGAGTAATTTTCAATGCCTTTGCACATGCCGGTGGCTTCGAGCATTTCAATATCAAACTGGGTGCGCTGGTCGATGCGCTGCGCTTCGATGAGTTTGTTTTCTTTTTCGAAATACGCGATGCGCTCTTTCATATCGATCTTCATTTGTTTGATCGCTTGCGCGATGGTCGGGCCGGGCGTGACGTAATGCGAGTTCGCGTAAATGCGCACACCTTCGAGCTTGGCAAATTTCTCGCCCGTGAGCGCATCAAATTCGGTGATCTCTTCCAGCTCATCGCCGAAAAGGGAAAAACGCCAGGCGGAATCTTCCATGTGCGAGGGGAAAATCTCAACCGTATCGCCGCGCACGCGGAACGTTCCGCGCTCAAAGGCGATGTCGTTGCGATTATATTGAAGCTCGACCAGCCGCGCGATGATCTGGTCGCGGTTGATGATCTGACCTTTTTGAAGATCGAAGGTCATGGCCAGGTAATCTTCTTTCGAGCCAATACCGTAAATCGAGGAGACCGAGGCAACGATAATGCAATCCTTGCGCTCAAACAGCGCGCGCGTAGCGGCGTGGCGCATCCGGTCGATCTGTTCGTTGATGGAGGAATCTTTTTCGATGAACGTATCCGATCGAGGGACATAGGCTTCGGGCTGGTAATAATCATAGTAAGAGACGAAGTATTCAACCGCATTATCCGGGAAAAAATTTTTGAACTCGGCATAAAGCTGCGCGGCGAGCGTTTTATTCGGCGCCATGATGACCGCCGGGCGCTGCAGCTCCTGAATGATATGCGCCATGGTGAAGGTCTTGCCCGTGCCCGTCGCGCCGAGCAGCACCTGATCGGTCAGGCCGGCCTCAAGCCCCTCAACCAGCGCCTTGATGGCAGCCGGCTGATCGCCCGCAGGTTCGAACTCTGCAGCGATTTTAAAGGGCGGGCTATCGGCAAAGGGCACCGACGCGGCCTGGTTCAATTCTACGACTCCGCGCATGGGTTATAAGATAGAGAAACTGAAAGAAATGAAAAGGGGTTTAAGAATCATCCCCTGGAGGTTTTGGCCTAAACACTCTCTTGCGCTTTGTTACAACTTCAAAACCACCGCGCTCCTGCCTTTCCTTTGGCGCAAGATTTTCGAGGTTATCTTTGTTTGCATAGACACGTTGCGCATCATGTAAAATCTGCCTCTCAATTGCAGGATTGTCATCAAATAACTTTCTTAGCCTGTCTTCAATTTCAAGCCGTATAGATTGATGGCAAAACCCTATGCTATTAAATCTATTTCTATTATCCAGCCCCAGAGTTTCGGAAGTTATAGGAATAACACGGATCGTATCTTTTGGGTCGCCTTTTCGGCTTGCACTTGCATATAAGCCAAGAACATAGTTTTGATTGGGATTTAAGCCCATGTCCATTTTTTCGCCTCTACGAGATCTATTTACAAAATAATGCCACGGTTGAGGCGTAATGCGTTCTGGCAAATGACGAAGAGGTAAAACAACCAGTGCACCACGCTCGTTATTCTCTTCACCCATAAAAACTGTTCTATAGACAATACCGATTTCCGGATCATTGTTTGGAAACCCCTCAAGAGTCGGGTCTTTAAACAAAAGGATATTCCAGCGATTTAGCCGATTAAGATCAAACGGCTTTATTCTGGAACTATTCACAACCCCTTTTCCAGCTACCGAATCCATAAATGACTGTTTTGGTGACATAATTTTAACCTTTAACTTTTTATTTACATAAAATAATATAATTTTTACCATAAATCAAGTTGATTTTTTCGTCATAACTGGTATTTTTTCTTCATGACATTGCAGCAAGACAGAGAAATGCTTTTAATCTCAGGCACACCTGAGACAGGCTACGACGTTGTTGGAACCACTATTCAAGGCATTACAGGAAAGGCTCCACGCTTAAGAGAGGTTGTGAATTCCGCTACAAACGATTTGATAGATAGGGGAAAAAGTGCTGAAGTGGCTGTTACTGTCGATGGACACCCAAAAGTTACACATTGCAAAATATCTATAGGCACGCATGAAGAGAGACAGGCTGTCCCTGCCTAACTCTCTAATCACCCGTATTTATCGATCGCTTTTTGGACCATGGCTTTGAGCTCGGTTGCGCTGGGATCATCAATTTCCTTGATTTCTTTCATATGCACAACCTGGATCGCATCAACGAGCGCCTGCGAAATCACGCGCTGCGCATTGACGCTTAAATCCGTCTGGCCGATATAGTCACGTAATCTTTCTCCGAAATACGCGCAGAGGTCATGCCCGCACAGACCCGCCAGATCATGTATTTCATGTGCATTGATATATATATTCTGAGCAATACGTGTGCGTTCATCGCCAAGATCCATATCCCTCATCTTGTTCCAGTCCTGTATGACGAGTTCAATAAATTCGCCCATCTTTTCAGCTGCATGGCCTGCGCAATCTTTAATACATTTTTCTGCTTCAGCCACTTTGTCCGGAGGAATTTCACCTTCCGCATCTTCAAAGGTAATGCCCAGCTTCCGCTTTAAAAAGTTTGTCACACGGATAACCTGGATAATGCCTGGCTTGGCGGCTGGATTTTCAAGACGGGTCATTTTTTTATCACCGTGATTTCTTCGGCCTCGATGACACGCCGGTCTTTGCCTTCATACACTTCATCTTTGCGGCGCCGGTCCGGGCCAAAATAATCCGAGACATTGATAAAAGGCCGCGGATTATTGATGACAGATGTAATCCGCGAGGCCAGCCCATTGGCAGACACCGGCTTCGTTAAAATCTCATGTGCACCCAGATCGCGCGCCTGGTGTGTTACAGTGCTTGTTGTAAAGCCGCTCAAGACAATCACCGGCAGGAAACGAACTTCGTCGCGCTCATGGGTGCGTATCCAGCGCAGGATATCTTCACCTGAGCCTTTCGTCATCAGCCAGTCCGTCACAACAATATCCACGCGCGTTAAATACTGACTGACAGCACGTGCCTGCGTGATTTGAAGAATATCGATTGCTTCCCGGCCGCCTTCAGCCACCATGATATCGCCGACGCCAAATGCTTTGAGCATGGAGACAATCAGATTCTGCATAAAGACGGAATCCTCAACAACCAAAATGCTGAAGCTACTAAGATCGTATAAAGGTTTATCTTCTTGAAAAATCGACATGCGGCCTTCAGTGTATCAGGCCTGAAGGCCCTGCAAAAGGCCCGTTTAGGATTTCTTTTTCAGCGCCTGCATGGCTTCGATTATCTGCCGGTCATGATCCGATAAAGCATTTAAGCCCTTCGTATCCTGAACAAACACAATAAAGTTATTGATAAAAGGCCTTGGTGCCGGCTGCTGCTCCAGGAAGGTCAAAAAACCATTCATGAACGGGCGTGAAAAATCACTTTCCACTGTCATTTGACCGCTCCGCAAATCATAAAGCGGCGGGTCTTTATACACACGTTGGCCTGCTACTTGTATCAATAGCCTGATTTTAAAATGATTGAACCAGCGCGCCCAGGGGCGGTCCCCCATCACCGGATCACCCTTAATAAAATCCTCCGGGCCAAAGCCGTATATAGCCCGCAAGAAAAGATCAATACGCTGATCGATGCCCTCACGGGTTTTACGTGTATCGTTTAAATTTGCACCTGCCCAAAGTAAAAGAATAGCCGCCGCCTCTTCATTCACCTGCCGGTAATTCACAAATAAAAAGGCTTCGTCATAGGCGGCAAGTTTTTCTACACGCGCACGTAAGACAGGATTATTCTCCATCGCTTCGGACAAAGCCGGAAGATCGCCTGTTGCAGGCAGGTCCGGTAAACGGTCCGGGCTCCATGGCGCCAGTGTTTCCCCCTGAAACCATAAAAAGACCGTCAGAAGAAGAATAAGCGCACCTGCCCCACCCGCAAGCGGCACAAGGTTTTTTAACAAGCGGGATTTCAGCAAAGCAGGGCTCATACCCTATTATGCCGCTTTTGAGAACTTCCCGTCCAGTGCATCGCGAATAAGGGCGATTGTTTCCTGCACGCCATAGAGCTCAATGAAAGAGCCAAAGCGGGGTCCCTGCGACTGGCCGATCAGAACTTCATAGATGGCCTGGAACCAGTTGCGCAGCTCTTTTTTATCATAGCCGTTCTCTTTTCCGGCCGAAAACACTTCGGTCTGAATGGTTTCCCCGTCCGCATCCGCAGGTAAAGCTTCCAGCCGTTTTGCCAGATCTTCCAGGGCTGCGCGCTCGCGCTCATCCGGCGCGCGGTAGGATTTAGAGGGCAGGACAAAATCTTCATAATAGCGCACGGCATATTCCACGAGCCGGGCGAGGAAAGGCGCATTTTCCGGTGTGGCGTCAGGCGCATACCGTCCGATAAAGCCCCACATCACATCTGCATCATGGGCGTTGGCTGCGCTCGCCAGATTGAGCAACAAGGCAAAAGAAATCGGCGTGTGCTGACTGTTTGGCAAGGCGCCGCCATGAATATACCAGGCCGGGTTTTGCACCTGATCTTCCGGCCCCTGCTCCGGCATTTTCTGAATATAGGTAATATATTCATCCACCGCTTTTGGAATGATATCAAAATAGAGTTTCTTACCCGATGTCGGACGCAGATACATATAGTAAGCCAGGCTCTCATGCGGCGCATAGCGCAGCCATTCCTCAATCGACAAACCGTTTCCTTTGGATTTTGAAATCTTCTGATTATGCTCATCCAAAAAGAGTTTGTAATGAAACCCGGCCGGTTTTTTACCGCCCAGAATTTCCGTGATCTTGCCTGCAATATCCGCAGAAGAAATTAAATCCTCCCCGGCCATTTCGTAATCGACATCCAGCGCATACCAGCGCAATGCCCAGTCCGGGCGCCATTGGCATTTCACATGCCCACCTGTCACAGGAAGCTCTGTAAGTGTGCCGTCTTCATCTTCAAAAACGATGAGCCCCTCTTCCGCGCGGACCTCTTTCATCGGCACCTGCAGAACTTTTCCTGTTTTAGGAGAGACCGGCAAAAACGGTGAATAGGTCGCCGCGCGCTCTTCGCCTAAAATCGGCAACACCGCCTGGCGCACCTCTTCAAAACAAGAGAGCATTTTCAAAAGCGCTTCATCAAAGCGGCCGCTTGTATAGCACTCCGTCGACGATAAAAATTCATAGTCGAACCCGAATGAATCCAGGAACTCGCATAGCCGCGAATTATTATGATGGGCAAAACTTTCATGCGTGCCGAACGGGTCCGGCACCTTGGTCAAAGGCTGACCGATATATTGTTCCAGCATTTCGCTATTCGGAACATTGGTTGGCACTTTACGCAAGCCATCCATATCATCTGAAAAACAAAACATTTTTACCGGCATATCGGTCAGCGCCCGAAAGGCGTTCATAACCATTGTTGTCCGGGCGACTTCACCAAACGTTCCGATATGCGGCAGGCCCGAGGGGCCATAGCCTGTTTGAAAGAGCACATATCCCTTTTCCGGCACCTTGCCGCCTGTGCGGGCAAGCGCCTTTTTCGCTTCCTCGAACGGCCAGGCACGGCACTGCGCAGCGATATCGGATGGAATATTAGACTGTGTCATTTAAAGCTCTCTGTGATATGATGTTTCTATGGTCAGTTCTGGCGCAAATCTACTGAAAAATCAAGAAAATCAAACACATCCGGAAGCGGGCAGCGCGATTATCTGGATCTTTATCATGATCGCACTTTTTGCTGCACTAAGCTTCATGATCAGTGACGGGTCCCGTACCGGCGGCGCGAGTATTGATAAAGAAGCTGCACGCCTGAATGCTTCCGAACTAATTAATTATGTACGTACAGTAAAAGATGCCGTTCAGGCTTTACGGATTAACGGATGTGATGACGCCGATATCAGCTTTGCCAACCCTGTTTATAATGTGGCCGCGCATATCCCCGACCCGGGAACTGCGCCTGCAGATAATAGCTGTCACGTCTTTAACAGCAGTGGCGGTAAATTAAATTATAAAAATCTAAGTTCAGTAAAAGTACTGGATGAAGGACAAGGTGCAATTTTTGTTACGTTGAATATTGAAGATATTGGCACAACAGCCGATGATCTGGTTTTTGTTGTCGATGATCTTCCAGCCGCAACATGTGAAGCCATCAATTTTCAACTTCACAATACACAGAGCTCTTTTCAGGCCGGGTTTGGCGCGCTGCTTGAAAGTACGGAAGATATAACGGCTGCAAATTGTGCGAACTGCGTTAAGAAAACAGCTGCCTGCGCCTATGATACAGGCGATGATAACTATAACTTTTACTCTGTTTTGGTCGTGAGATGATGCAAGAAATAAAAGAAGAATCCGGAAATGCCATGTGGTTTATTTTGATTGCCATTGCGCTGATGGGCGGATTGACGATCATGCTGTCCCGCACCTCCGGCACATCCGAAGAGACCGGAGATTTTGAACGCACACAGATATCGGCTGCAGAGGTTATGCGTGAAGGCAAAGCACTTGAAATTGCCGTTGATAATCTGCGCGCGCGGGGTTGCAGCGAAAATGAAATTTCTTTCTGGCATGATAGCGATGGCAATAATACCGAAGATGCTTCGGATGATTATTATAATGCGAACAGCCCGACCAACCGTACCTGTCATATTTTCCAGCCCGAAGGCGTCGGCCTCACATATGAAACAGGATGGACCTTTTCAGGTACAAGCCGGGTTTTAAGCCTGGGAAGTGACGCCCGCACAGAACTGGTCGCCAGCTTTGAAACAAATATAAGTGTGTGTATGCAGGTTAATACGCTTTCCAGCATCGCAAATGCTGCCAGTGATGCGCCTTCCGAAGATTTCGACCGCACTGAGTTTACAGGTACATTCGGTACGACTGTGACAAACGGATTTACTATCGGAAACACGTCTACGCAACTTGACGGAACTTTTCAAAATTGCAGCAAAAACACGGGTGGAGATTACATTTACGCACACGTTCTTTTAGAACGTTAATCTTATTTCCCTGCCAGCTTCACAATTTCCGCCGGGCTTTCTTTCACCGCATCGGGAAAACCCAGCGCATCCATGGTTTTATCTTTGGAAGTAAAATAGAGCTTTGTGAAAGGTTCTTTGATCACGGAATTCGCATCCGGTTCTTTGCGTTTGGCCGCGGTGACATTGTCCGTATTCACAAGAACTTCCTCACCGTTCAGATCATGCAAAATAAGCAAAGCCATAGCGCAGAGTATATGTGATTCTGGGGATTTGTCATGCTAAAGTAACGCCATGACTCATGCACAGCCTGCAAAACCGCCTGTTTCCCTGCCCGCGATTGATTCGCTGTGCGTCAGCGCGCGGGAAGCTGCGCTGCTGACGACAGACGGGGAAATCAAGATTTTGGACCACCCGGCGGCTTCCCGTGAGATACATGACAAGCCGGTCCTGGTATGCCATGCGCCTTTTACCTGCGCGCGGCTGGGGGTTGATGACCTGAAAGCTTTCGATGTTTTGGAACTTTTTGCTTTTGTCCACCCGGCGCGGTTTTGTGTCCCGACCTCTGTTGGCCTGTGCAAGGCGCTCGGCCTGCCCGCTCCCTTGGAATTTGAAGATACACCAGCCGCTTTAATGAATATTGCGCAAGCCCTTCTTACCGATTTGCAGGATGATCCATGGCAGGCCAAAGCCGATCCGATCAAAATCGCAAGCGTTATGGGCATGAACGGGCGCGGCTGGGCCTGGACACCGTTTATCTTCAGTGCACTTGGCCAGCGTTACGATCACACAGAAACGATTGTCTCCAAGGCTGATCTCAATATCTGGAAACACCTGCCCGACTGGTCGGAAGAAGCGCCTCCACCTCCGCCGGCTCATCACCCGGTGAGCGGAGATGAAGCACGTACACGCCTGCGCGATATGCTCGGCCCAAATGCTGAAAGCCGCAAAAGCCAAATGGATTATACGACTTTTCTGACAACCGCCTTTGGCCCGAAACAAAATGAAGACGAGCCGCTTACCGTTTTGGCTGAAGCGGGCACAGGGGTTGGTAAAACGCTTGGCTATCTTGCGCCCGCCAGTGTCTGGGCGGAAAAGAATGACGGCGCGGTGTGGGTCTCCACCTACACTAAAAACCTGCAACGACAGATTGATCAGGAGCTTGCACGGCTATATCCGGATGAACAAGTCCGCGAAGCTAAAACCGCCGTGCGCAAAGGACGTGAAAATTATCTGTGTCTTTTAAATATGGAAGAACAGGCAGCCGGTGCAGGCCTTGCCCGTCATCCGCGCACCGCGATTGCCGCAGGTATCATGGCGCGCTGGGCGGCCGTTACCAAAGACGGGGATATGCAGGGCGGCGATTTTCCGGGCTGGCTGGCCGGACTTCTTGGATATCAGGGCACGCTTGGCCTTGCCGACCGCCGCGGCGAATGTATTTATTCGGCCTGCGATCATTATCATCGATGCTTTGTCGAACGCTCAGTGCGTAAATCCCGCCATGCAAAACTGGTCGTCGCCAATCACGCGCTTGTCATGATCCAGACCGCGACAAGCGCGCCTGGAAGTGATTTGCCTGCACGCTATGTGTTTGATGAAGGCCACCATCTTTTTGATGCAGCAGATAGCGCATTCGCCGCCCATTTAACGGCGCGGGAAACATATGATCTGCGGCGCTGGATACGCGGCAATGAAGGCGGCAAAAAAAGTCGGGCCAAGGGTCTAAAACGCCGCGCAGAAGATTTAACGGCGGGCGACCCCGAAGCCGAACGGCTTTTAAGTGATATTATTGAAGGCGCGCGCATCCTCACAGCAGAAGGCTGGACGGCGCGCTTAAAAGATACGCAGCCGCGCGGTCCGTGTGAAACATTTATCCTGTCCGTCTACGGGCAGGTTATAAACCGCGCACAATATAAAAACTCTCCCTATTCCCTGGAAACAGATTGCTTCCCCGTTGAGGCGGATGTTTTAACGCAGGCGCGCAGCCTTGAAAAAGCACTGAGCGATATCTCGAAACCAATGGAAAAACTGAGCGCGCTTTTGATGAACAAACTTTCTGCACAAGCTTCCACCCTCGATGGTGATACGCGCAGGCGCATTGAAGCAGTCTGCACCTCCATGGCCACGCGCTGCGCCAATGTCAAAGCCTGGATTGCCATGTTACAGGATGTCCAAAAAGAAAAAGACGCAGACGATTTTATCAGCTGGTTTGAAGTCACGCGCATTGACGGGCGCACGATTGATATCGGTTACTTACGTCATTATATCGACCCGATGGCGCCGTTTGCCGATGCGCTCAAGCCGCATGCGCATGGTGTGGTGACAACATCGGCAACGCTTCGCGATCATATCGACGAAACACAAAGCTGGAATATGGCGGCAAAGCGCACAGGCTTATCTTACCTTGCTGAAGATATCCGTTTCGAAAGTTTCCCTTCGCCTTTTTCCTATGCATCTCAAACACGCCTGATTGTTATTGATGATGTGAACCGGGAGGATATGGACCAGGTCGCCGCAGCGTATCAGACTCTTTTTCAGGCCTCTAATGGCGGCGCGCTTGGATTATTCACAGCGATTGCACGCCTCAAAGCGGTGGCTGAACGTATCACCGTGCCGTTGGAAGAGCAGGATATTTCCGTCTATGCACAGCATATTGATGTGATGGATAACGGCACGCTGGTCGATATTTTTAAAGATGATCTCCATGCCTGCCTGCTTGGCACCGATGCGGTGCGTGATGGCGTAGACGTACCGGGCGAGTCTTTACGCCTGATTGTCTTTGACCGTATCCCCTGGCCGCGCCCGGATATTTTGCACCGCGCAAGGCGCAATGCGTTTGGCGGCAAGAATTATGACGATATGATCGCCCGGTTAAAGCTTAAACAGGCTTTCGGGCGCCTGATCCGCCGCGATGGTGATAAAGGCGTATTCGTGATGCTGGATTCCCGCCTGCCCTCACGGCTTCAAAGCGCCTTTCCGGAAAGCGTAGCGGTGCAAAAAATCGGCCTGAAAGATGCCGCGGAAGAAATTAAAAAATTCCTTGCCTAAAACCGCGTAAAGGCGCATAAAACCGCCATACCCGAGAGGTTATAAGATGTGGGGAAAACGGCGTAAACTTTATGTCTTTAAGTGGGATGAACCGAACGTGTTTGATCCTGCCTGTGCTTTTGCAGTTTTTGCAAATCAACCTTACAGCTTATTCTTTGATAGTGCTTTAGATAATCATCCTTTGAACACGCAAAGTTTTATCTGTATCCACCCGTTTGAAACGATTGAAAGTAAAGACAGGCACATTACACACAGTCTTGGCCGGGAAGAAAATCATTTTGACGGTGACCCGCTTGCCTTTGTTCAAAACCGTCTCGATGCGCTTTCAAAAGAGATAGACTATCTGGATAATACCCCTTTCTTTAGCGGCGGGGCAGCGGGCTATTTTGGATATGATCTGGCCCGTGGGCTGGAACGCCTGCCTTCCTATGCGCAAGATAATCCTAATATGCCGGATATGATTATCGGTTTTTACGATCAGGTAATCCGGCACGATCATAAAAGCGGCGAAACGTCTTTTTGTATGATCGCCCGGTCCCGCTGGGAAGCCAAAAGACGCTTTACGGCGCTGAAAGAACAAATTTTACAGACTGAAAAACCTGAACCGTATGAGCCGAATTCTTATATAGATTGGATTCCCGCACGCGGAGATGCCGAATACCGGCAGGATATTCGCAAAGTCATTGAATATATTTATGCAGGCGATATGTATCAGGCCTGCCTGTCCCGGCGTTTCAGCGCGGCGCTTCCGGAAAGCTTTGATCATTATGCGCATTACTGTCATTTACGTGCGGTTAATCCCGCCCCGTTTGCCTCTTACATGAATTTTGGGGATATCAAACTGGCAAGCGCTTCGCCGGAGCGGTTTTTGAAATTACAGGACCGGAAGGTTGAAACGCGTCCGATCAAAGGCACGCTGAAAATTTCTTTCCCGGCCTCCGATCTGGAAAACAGCGCCAAGAACCGGGCAGAGAATGCGATGATTGTGGACCTGCTACGTAATGACCTTTCCAAGGTTTGTACCGATTTTTCAGTCGATGTGCCGGCATTATGCGGTATCGAAACCTATGAAGGCTTGCATCACTTGGTGTCTGTTGTCACAGGAGAGCTGCGTGCCGACCATGACCAGACCGATCTTATCAAGGCCTGCTTTCCGGGCGGGTCTATTTCCGGCGCGCCGAAAGTTCGGGCGATGGAAATTCTCGAAGAGCTGGAACCGCACCGCCGCGGCCCATGGTGCGGATCGATGGGCATACTAGGCTTTAACGGTAATATGGATTTAAACATTGCTATCCGTACGATTGTACATCATGGCGATCAAGCGCATATTCAAACCGGCGGCGGGATTACAGCCAAATCCGATGCGAATGACGAACTGGAGGAAACACTTCTAAAGGCCGAAAAACTGTTTGAAAGTTTCGGCGGCTATTTTGGCACAGACGAAAAAAGGGACGCCGCATGATCCTGCTGATTGATAATTACGATAGCTTTGTCCATAACCTTGCACGTTATGTGCGCCATCTAGGCTGGAAAACGCAGGTTGCGCGCAATGATGCCATCACACTCGGGGAGATTATTGAACAAAGCCCGCGTGCGATTATTCTCTCCCCTGGCCCGTGCACGCCTGCCGAAAGCGGGATCTGCATGGATATTATCCGCCATCTGGGGCCACGCATTCCAATCCTCGGTGTCTGCCTTGGACATCAATGTATCGGCGAGATTTATGGCGGACAAACCATTCGTGCGCCGGAACCTGTCCATGGCGAAGTCTCTGTCATCGAGCATAATGGCGAAGGCCTGTTTATGGGCCTGCCCAATCCGCTGACAGGCGCGCGCTATCACTCACTCATCGCACAACTTCCAGGTGATACGGATTTAAAAATAACGGCTGAAAGCGAAGATAGGATTCCCATGGCCTTTGAGCATAAAACCTATCCTGTTTACGGCGTACAGTTTCATCCGGAATCGGTTCTAACAGAAAACGGGCTGGATATTATGCGTAATTTCCTCATGCTGGCCGATATGTGGCATGCAGATAAAGTGAAAGCCGCCTGATATGATTTGCTGGCTAAACGGACACCTCGTTGAAGAAAACGATCCGCTCATTCATATCAACGATAGTGGTTTTACGACAGGTATCGGCATTTTTGATTCCATGCTTGCCGAAGATGGGACGCCCGCTTGGCTTGAAGATCACTATGAGCGGCTGATGCATGATTCCCAAACGGTGATTGGCCTAATACCGGAGATTAATAACTTTGAAGAAATCACTACAAGCCTTTTAAAGAAAAACAATCTGACATCCGGATATGCGCGCGTGCGCAGTGTTGTAACCGGCGGCTCTGTCCCAGGACCGCTTGCGCCCGCCCAAAAACCGACTTTTTTAATCTCTGTTGGATCAAGTCCTGCCCCGGATAAGAGCCCTTTGCGATGTGCCGTTATTCAAGATTTTCCGCGTATCGCCGGATGTGTCCTTGAAAATTGTAAACGCATTGATTATTCGCGCTCTTATGCCGCAAGGCGAAAAGCTGAAAGCATTGGTGCCACCGAAGCCATTCTCACCAATACAGATGGCAACATTGCTTGCGGTGCCACGAGCAATGTCTTTATCCGGGAAGGCGATACACTCATCACTCCGCCTCTTTCCGAAGGTGTTTTGGCCGGTATCACACGTAAAAAAATCTTAAATGGTGATTTTGATATTCAAGTAAATAGTGCCATTGAAGAGCAAATCTCTCCCGCACGCCTGAAAGACGCAGATGCGGTATACCTGACAAACAGCTTTTTTGGATTAAGAGAAGTAAAACTTTATTAGAGTGTTTCTTCTATTTACCAGTTTATTAAGCAGGTTGACTAAAAAAACTTTCTGGTATGGCTAGTTGAAGAGGTTTTTTAACATTATCACCATGAAATATTTGAGAACCTGCATGAAATAAATGAGGATCAAAATCAGGATATTTGCGAGAAAAATAATCTTTTAATGGCTCGGATTCTGCCCCATCCCATTTTTCATCAGCATTGCACTTAGAGGGGTACATAACATGATCATCTGACCATAAAGAGTGAAGAATATTCTCGGCTCCTAAAAGTCTATGTATAGATCCAGACATTTCTTCAGAGCCGCCAAACAGCCAAAAATCATACATAGTCAAACGACAAATAATTTCATTCGTTAGTCGTCTTCCAACAATTTCAATCTTAGAGCTAAATATAAGCTCATGAAGTTCTTTATAACGCTCCGCTTCGGGACGTTTAGACGCTGGAAGCTTGAAAACAATACGCAACATACATTCACTCATAGAAAACCCTTTCTTAAGTTCAAAAAAGGTTTTAGCAAGAGGTTTTACGTATGTAAAATATTTTTATGAAATAGCGCTGAGCTTAATCTGTACAAGCTCTAACTCACCAGAAACTTTAGCTTTTTCAGCTTCATCTTCGGCGCGCTGCAAATCTTCGTTCAGGTCCTGAAGTTCCTGCGCAAGCAGATCTTTATCAAGATCATTCACATTCACAGCCTCTTCGGCCAGAACCGTGACGTTTTCTGCAGAAACATCTGCAAACCCGCCGGCGATAAAGATTTTTTCAACTTCTCCGCCTTCGGATTTGATCACCTCAACGACACCCGGCTTAATCGAGACCACAAAAGACGCATGGCCTTTACGCACGCCAAGTGTGCCGCCCTCCCCCGGGATCGTCACCTGCCAAGCAGGCTCAGAGACTAGAATGCGTTCCGGGGAAACAAGTTCGAAATTGAATGTGTTATTCGTCATATTTTTCAACTTTAATGATGTGTTGGTTCCGGTTTATCGCTTTCTTCAGCAGCCATTAACGCAATCTTCAAAACTCGCTCTAGCACTTCCTTGTTGCCATCAGGGTCATATGCCGAGATACCGTATATCTCTTTTAGCTTAGCTAGAGCAGGCGGATCTGGTGGCTTACATGACCCCATTTTTACCTCTACGCCGCCTCTGCCGCCATTTTCTTGGCTTTGGCTTCAACTTCTTCAATTGTACCGCACATATAAAACGCCGCTTCCGGTAAGTGATCATACTTACCATCCACAATCGCGCGGAAGCCTTTGATCGTATCTTCAAGCTGGACAAATGTTCCGGGTGTGCCTGTAAAGACCTCGGCCACGTGGAATGGCTGCGAGAGGAAGCGCTGAATTTTCCGTGCGCGGGCCACAACAAGCTTATCTTCTTCAGACAATTCATCCATCCCGAGGATCGCGATAATGTCCTGAAGCGCTTTATAGGTCTGAAGCGTTTTTTGAACGTCGGCCGCACATTTATAATGCTCTTCTCCGACAACACGCGGATCCAGAATACGCGAGGTTGAATCGAGCGGGTCCACCGCAGGGTAAATCCCAAGCTCTGCAATCTGACGGGACAGAACCGTTGTCGCATCCAGGTGCGAGAAGGTTGTCGCCGGCGCCGGATCGGTCAAGTCATCCGCAGGCACGTACACGGCCTGAACGGATGTAATCGAGCCTTTATTGGTGGATGTAATGCGTTCCTGCAGCGCGCCCATATCTGTGGACAGCGTTGGCTGATATCCCACCGCAGACGGGATACGTCCGAGCAACGCGGACACTTCCGCGCCTGCCTGTGTAAAACGGAACACGTTATCCATGAAGAACAGCACGTCCTGCCCTTCTTCATCGCGGAAATATTCCGCCATGGTCACGCCTGTCAGCGCCACCCGCGCCCGTGCACCCGGCGGTTCGTTCATCTGACCAAAACACAAGGCCACTTTGGATTCACCGTCGAGCTTAATCACGCCCGCTTCCATCATTTCATGATAGAGGTCGTTTCCTTCACGCGTTCTTTCCCCAACGCCCGCGAACACAGACACACCCCCGTGCGCTTTCGCGATGTTGTTAATCAGCTCCTGGATGGTCACGGTTTTTCCAACCCCGGCGCCCCCGAACAAACCGATCTTTCCCCCCTTCAGGTACGGGCAAAGAAGGTCAACAACTTTAATGCCTGTTACAAGCTGCTCTGCCTCTGCAGACTGATCCACAAACTCAGGTGCCGGGCGGTGGATCGGATATTTCTTCTTGGCTTTAGCCGGGCCGCGTTCGTCAATCGGCTCCCCGGTCACATCGAAAATCCGGCCAAGCGTTTCCGGGCCAACCGGCACGGCAATCGCATCGCCTGTATCTTCAACATCCTGCCCGCGGACAAGACCGTCCGTGCTGTCCATCGCAATACAGCGCGCAACATTTTCCCCAAGATGCTGGGCGACTTCCATCACGAGGGTTTTATTATCATTCCCCACATTGACAGTTGTGACCGCATTCAAAATCGCCGGGACATGCCCGTCTTCGAACTGCACGTCGACGACCGCGCCCAAAATTTGCTGAACTGTTCCTTTTGCTTGTGCCATTTTTTTTCTCTTCTTTCGTTTAAATAATTAGCCTGATTTATGACCTGGCCCCAAAATTTTTCTTTTTAGGAGCTTCCTGCGCCGAAACCTGTGGCTTGTTTGTTATTTCAACTCCGCTTTCCTCATCCCGAATATGCTGCTGCATTTGTTTGTTATGAGGGTTTGCAAGATACTGCCTCAACTTGCTCAACATAGACCGGGTTGTCTGTGTAATTGCTTTCTGAAGCAGTTTGCCGCCATTTGTATGCCAGTGACCTACGCGCTCATCAGATGCACTCCCATTATTCGAAATTTGAAAACTTTCGTTCAGGCGAACTTTATATATTTCCTGAAACCCGCTCCCCTGTTCATTTCTTTCGTAAACATGAAAATTCAAATAATTAATCATATTCTCTTTACTCATGAGCTTATAATCATAAGAAACAACAACAGCGAAGTTTTCTTCGACATCTTTAAGAATTTGGTTGGCTGTTTTTGTCGGATCAACTTTATCCAGCCCTTTTACATTCAGCCATTTCGCACTTTTTATTGCACTATAAGTTGGATTTCGCACATTTGCCGTAAAGTTATAATTATTGAGTGCATTCTCAATATCCTTAGCAATCTCTCTGGCTTGCTGCGCTTGATGTGCCTGGGCTGCAGCCTGTGCAACAGCAATAACCAAAACAGCGACAAGCGGCCCGCTAACATATGACCCGCCTGTCGGATATACAACATCTGCACTGTTTTCATTACTATAAGCAACCCGCACCGGAAGACGCTGACCCTGATACTCTTCAGACAAAGCTTTATAGGTTGCATTACATGCCGTTAAAGTAAAACCGCACGATAAAGCAAGAACCAAACAGATTGCTTTTTTTATTGAATACATCTTTACACCGCCTCCGCGCCGGAGATGATTTCAATCAACTCCTTCGTAATATAAGCCTGACGGGCCCGGTTATACTGAATTGTCAGGCTGTTGATGCGGTCGCCCGCATTACGCGTTGCATTATCCATCGCGGTCATACGCGCAGCCTGCTCCCCGGCGGCGCTGTCAAGAAGTGCGCGGAAAACCTGAACACCAAGATTACGCGGCAAAAGTTTTGCCAGGATCGCTTCTTCTTCAGGTTCAAAATCATAAGGTGATTTTAAACCGTCTTCTTCTTTTGGTTCTTCCGGTGCATTGTCATTGGCTTCATCGCTCTCAGCCGCCTTAAACGGGATAATTTGCTGGGCGCTTGGCTTTTGTACCAGCACGGAGCGGAATTTATTATAAATAAGCGTGCAGACATCAAAAGCCTCAGCCTCAAACTGCGCCAGCACTTCTTTGGTGATTTCATTCACTTCGGCAAAAGAGAGTTTTTTGCCGCTGCCAAGACCTGTAAAACTATGGACGATTTTTGAGGCATGATCGCGTTTGAGAAGATCACGCGCTTTCCGGCCCACCGTGATCAGCTTAACCGTTTTGCCTTCGCGTTCCAGATGGGCGATTTCCTGACGTGCTTTGCGCACGAGATTGCCGTTAAACCCGCCGCACAGGCCGCGGTCCGACGTCACGATCACCAGCAAATGGACATCGTCTTTCCCTGTGCCGATCAGCAGTTTCGGCGAGGTCGGCGTAATATTCACCCCTGCCGCCACGCGGGCCAGCATTTCCCCCATCGCGCGGGCATAAGGCTGGGAGGCTTCGGCCTGATCCTGCGCTTTTTTAAGCTTGGAGGCCGCCACCATTTTCATAGCCGACGTAATTTTTTTTGTCGACTTAACAGAAGCGATCCGGTCGCGATATTCTTTCAAACTAGGCATTCTTTATTCTCTTAATTTATATTAAAGGCCCTTCTAATTTATCTAATTTGCCTTCTTCAATTTTATATACGCTTCCACTATTACCTGATTGCTGCCGTAAAAATGTCCGAAGATGAGTTACATGATTAAAAAGTCTAGTTTTACGACCCATATCACCCATTTCAACTAAGCCATAACCTTCAGCATGTACATATTGTGCATTCACCTTTTCAGCTGCATCAATAAGTCCATCAGCTGTTAAATATTGATCGCCTAAGAAAAAATACTCTTCCATATATTTTTTAAGCCGCCTTGCTTACACTTCCTGCGAAACCGGCAGTGAACTTTTCAAGATAGTCTTTCATCTTCGCTTCAAGCTCATCATCCAGTTTTTGCTTTTTGGCAATTTCATCCAGGATGTCTTTACCGTTTGCACGGACATCTTCCAGCAGACGGGATTCATATTCTGAGACATCCCCGACTTCAACGCCATCGAGGAAACCTTGAGTCCCTGCGAAAATCACGAAGACCTGCTCTTCCACTTTCAGCGGTGAATATTGCGGCTGTTTTAGAAGTTGCGTCAGGCGCGCTCCGCGCGCGAGCAATTTCTGTGTCGACGCATCAAGGTCAGAGGCAAACTGCGCAAAGGCTTCCATTTCGCGGTATTGGGCAAGCTCCAGCTTAATAGACCCGGAAACTTGTTTCATCGCCTTGATCTGCGCGGCAGATCCAACCCGGGACACGGACAGACCGACATTAATCGCCGGGCGGATACCCTTAAAGAACAGACCTGTTTCCAGGAATATCTGACCGTCCGTAATCGAAATCACGTTTGTTGGAATATAGGCAGATACGTCACCGGCTTGTGTTTCAATGATCGGCAGCGCGGTTAGAGAGCCGGCACCCTCATCTTCATTCATCTTCGCAGCCCGTTCAAGAAGGCGGGAGTGAATGTAGAACACATCCCCCGGATAGGCTTCACGTCCAGGCGGACGACGTAAGAGCAGGGACATCTGACGATAGGCCACAGCCTGCTTGGACAAGTCATCATAAATCGCCAGCGCGTGCAGGCCGTTATCGCGGAACCATTCACCCATCGTGCAGCCTGTATACGGTGCCAGAAACTGCATCGGCGCCGGATCAGAGGCTGTTGCCGCCACAACAATGGAGTATTCCATCGCGCCGTTTTCTTCGAGTTCCCGCACCAGCTGCGCAACGGTCGAGCGTTTCTGGCCAACAGCCACATACACACAGTAAAGATGCTTCTTTTCGTCTTTATCGGCGTTCACAGATTTTTGATTAATGATTGTATCAACGCAAACAGCTGTCTTTCCTGTCTGGCGGTCGCCAATCACAAGTTCCCGCTGACCACGGCCAACCGGTACAAGCGCATCAATCGCTTTCAAACCTGACTGCATCGGCTCATGCACGGATTTTCTTGGAATAATGCCGGGCGCTTTCACTTCCACGCGGCGGAATTCTTTTGAGTCAATCGGACCTTTGCCGTCGATCGGGTTCCCCAGACCGTCAACAACGCGCCCCAGCAAGCCTTTGCCGACCGGTACCTGCACAATCTCACCCGTCCGGCGGACGATATCGCCTTCTTTAATGTCGCGGTCATCCCCGAAAATCACCACCCCGACATTATCGGCTTCGAGGTTCAGCGCCATCCCTTTAATGCCGCCCGGGAATTCAACCATTTCCCCGGCCTGCACATTATCCAGACCGTATACGCGGGCGACCCCGTCCCCGACGGAGAGCACCTGCCCGATCTCGGCGACATCTGCCTGCGCGCCAAAATCGGCGATCTGCTTTTTCAGGATGTCAGAAATTTCTGCTGCTTTGATTTCCATTTTCTTTCTCTTCCTCTTTTAAAACTAAACCTTAATTAATTTACAGGCGTAAACGCTAATGTACCGTTTGGTCCTTCTGAAACTCTAAAACGTGGAGCATTAGAACCTCCGTGTTTTTTAATGTGATTTACTGCTAATAGCCAATCTCCTAGAGAACTGAGTGTTTCATCCTCACTATCTACTATTCTGATAACTGCTGGCTCATATCCCGATTCATGGCTTTCTGATGCCAGAGCGGTAGACATGAGCTCACCTGTAATTGCATCTTCTTCAATACGGTTTGGTGTGTTGTCAGAAGCATATATTTCAAAAAATGGCCATTTTTCAGTTTTCCTGGTCTTGCCATCACTCTCAAAAATAAAATCACCATCCGGTCTTGTAACGGCAAATTCTGCAACGCCCTTAAATAACACTATAGGAGAATTTTCAGGCAATGCCGCCCACGCACAAGGTCTATACTCCGTTTGTAAAAATTCTAGTTTATTTCCGCCAATCATTTTACAACCTTTAAAATTAAGACGCTTTATCTATCTGTGTGTTCTGATTTGCTCCGCCTGTGAGCGCACGTTCCAGGCGTTCCAGTTTGCGCTTCACGCTATCGTCGATCATTTTAGAGCCAACGGTTACAACCATGCCACCGATGAGGTCTTCACGGACTTCAACTTTAATGTTCACAGATTTTCCGGTTGTCTTGCTGAGCGCATCGACCAGAGCCTTTTCCTGCGCACCTGATAATTTAGAAGCGCTTTGCACCGTTGCATTCACTTCCCCGCGCAAATCAGCAGCCGCATCTCTAACGGCTGCAATGACTGCACTGATCATGCTCAGACGGCGGTTTTGCGCCAAAAGCATCAGGAAATGTTTTGTTTCTTTTTGAAATTTCGCCTTATCGGCCAAAGCGTTCATGGCGGCGACTTGCTCGTTCCGGTCAAAAAGCGGGGATGTCACGGCGCGCTGTAAATCAGGAGAGACGCCCAGCATCGCTTCCAAATCAGCAAAATCGGTGAGAACAGCGTCCAGATTTTTGGACTCCAGGGCGGTCTCTACGAGGGCGGTTGCGTATCTGCGGGCAGCTGCGCCGGAGGTCTGGTGTGAGGCCACGGGTATAAACTCTTTATTTGTTAACGATTCCCTTAAATTCTGCCCTGTGAAATAGCATAGGGACCTGCCCATGGCAAGCGCTTCCAGCGTATTATTTTTCGCTTTTTTGAGGCTTAAAAAAAGGTCCAGCCAAATACGGGGAAACGGTCCGGATACAGGGCTATTCCAAGGGCTTTAAAGGCCAGTAAATGGCCGACATAAATCAGCAATGTGTGGCGTCCGAAAAACTGGATAAATTTGGTGACATAAACCGGCAGCATCCGGGTGAGGGTCTCAAATTCCATTGCCCGGAAATAGTAAATCGACACGAAGGACACAACCGTCCCGGCGCTCATTAATATGACCATATCCTGATTAAAGCCAAAAATGACCGTTTCTGCGCAGATAAAGATAAGAAAGACGAATAAAACAAATAAATCCAGGCGCACATCTGACACCTGATCCTGACGGCGCAACAAATAGCCCATCATAGCCAGCAAAAAGCCTTCCGCGCCATATTCAAAAATAAAGATGGACGGTAAAATCAAGAACATCAGAATGACGCACAGCGTCCAGAAATTCTGCCGGCTTTCCATGGCAAAATCCATGAGAATATTCAGCAGGACACGTACGACGATGATCGTCGCAATAATCGATAGCGGGAAAAGGGTCATCCCGGCAATCACATCCCCGACAATCAGAACCCCCGCGGCAATCCATAAAGGGCCGCCCAGATCCCGGCTATTGGCATAGCCGATCAGGAAAAACCAGATCGGCACGCACCAGCGGCCAATGGCACGAAACTCTTCAACCTCCGGAAAAAAGTAAAAGCCGATATGATCGACGATCATCAGCAGCACGGCTGCCATTTTGAGAAAATCGTAAGAAGTCAGGTTCCTGGTCAGGACAGAAGCATTCATTCCTCTGATTCTAAAGGATTTTTTGCTATTTTAAAAGAAGCTCTGTGGGTCTATGTCAATTTGGACCCGGACTGTGGACGGGGTTTTGACGTCCTTTAGCCATGCCGCCAGCGCCTTTTGAAGATCAATTTTCTTATCGGCCCGGATTAAAAGCCGCCGCCGATACCGCCCGCGCAGCTTATACATCGGGGCATCGGCGGGCCCGAGCGTCTGGATGGCTTCACCTTGCGGGGCTAATTTTCCAAGCTCTTGTGATATTTCAATTACCTGCTTCTCCTCCCGGCCGGAGACAATCACCCCGGCAAGGCGTGCAAAAGGCGGCATAAAGGCATCGCGCCGTTCATCGGCTTCGATTTCCAAAAATGCATCACGGGCGTTTGCGGCAAGCGCCTGCATCACCCGGCTCTCCGGGTGAAAGCTTTGCAGATAAACATGACCTTTCTCACTTTCACGCCCGGCCCGCCCGGCCACCTGGTGCAATAATTGATAGGTGCGTTCAGTCGCCCGCAAATCGCCGCCGCTTAAACCAAGATCGGCATCTACCACGCCAACACATCGCAGCTTTGGAAAGTGATGGCCTTTGGCAATAATTTGCGTCCCGATCACGATATCAACTTTATGCTCGCGGATTTCATCGAGAATTTTTTTCAGGTCATCATGCGTTGTCGCCGTATCGCTGGAGAGAATGCGCACCCGCGCATCCGGGAAGATATCTTTCACTTCTTCACAAATCCGTTCCACACCCGGGCCGCACGGGGCCAGACTGTCCACATCGCCGCAGGCCGGGCACTGATCGGGGATCTGAATGGAATAATCGCAGTGATGACAGTGCAGTCTTTTTGTCCGGCGGTGTTCCACCATCCAGGCCGAACATCTTGGGCATTCAAACCGGTGCCCGCAGGTCCGGCACAGCGTGAGAGGCGCATAGCCGCGGCGATTGAGGAAAAACAATACCTGCCCACCGTCTTTCATCGTCTGCGCCGCCGCATCGACAAGTTTGGGTGCAATGAAATGCTGGCGGTCTTCCGGCCCGTCTGTTTTCATGTCAATCAGGTGAATGTCCGGCATCTGCGCCCCGCCATGGCGTTCAGGCAAAGTGACATGGCCGTATTTGCCATCCCAGACATTTTGCATGGTTTCAAGCGAGGGCGTCGCAGAAACAAGAACAACGGGAAGCTCTCCAAACTTCGCACGCATCACTGCCATATCGCGCGCATGATACATCACCCCTTCCTCCTGTTTATAGGCCGGGTCATGTTCTTCATCGACAATAATAAGCCCTAAATCCGCATAGGGTAAAAACAACGCCGAGCGCGCACCGATCACCACCTTGCTCTCGCCCAGCGCAACCCCGCGCCATGTTTTCCTGCGCTGCGCAGGCGATAAAGAGGAGTGCCACAAAGCAGGCGCGCAGCCAAAGCGCGATTTAAACCGGTCCAGGAATGCATTCGATAGCGCAATCTCCGGCAATAAAATCAGGACTTGTTTATCCTGCCGTAACGCCTGTGCGACCGCTTCAAAATACACTTCCGTTTTCCCCGCGCCGGTGACACCATCCAGTAACACGCACTGAAACTTGACTCCCTCTCCCCCGTGGGGAGAGGGTTGGGGTGAGGGGGTATCTTGCAGCGCGTTATAAATTGTCTCCAAAACACCCTCTAAATTTTCAACAACCTCCAGATTCCAGAATCGTAAAACACGCCATCCCTTACTTTCTAAAAATACCGTGCGCTTTTGATCGTCCGGATTATCTGCATGCTGCCCCCCATCCAGTTCAATAATGAGTTTTTTCTCAAGGCAGGTGAAATCAGCAATATAAGGCGGGATCGGATGTTGCCGCCTGAATTTAACGTCGAATTGCTCATTTCTGATTTTAGACCAGAGCTTTTGTTCTACATCTGTTTGGTTTTGCCGCAGCTCACGTGAACGCTGAATAAATAACTGAGACGGTTTCTTTTGATACCCCCCCCTCACCCTCGGCGGCTGCGCCGCCTCTTCCCTCTCCCCCACGGGGAGAGGGTTAGAAGACAACATGCCGATTAAAATTTCTGCAGCGTCGCTTTGCGCCTTGGATAGCTCCGCTCCTTTTTTCTCCGCCTGCGGATACCGGCACGGCGCAGTGGAAAACAAATCAACCTCTCTGAGATACCCATTCTTGGTCAGGGTTTTGACAACGCCTGCGCTTACCCCCGCTTCGTTTGCAAGTTCCGCCGCGCGGCGCGGCTGTGCATCTTTTGCGATCTCCATCACCGCCCGCGCCTTGGGGGAGAGCCCGTCCACATTATCATTCGCACAGACATATCCTGTCGCAGGTTTTTCCGGCTCCAGTGCTTTAGGCACGCTTAAAGTGAGTTTTAACACCGCGCCCAAAGGGCTCATCACATAGCCCGCCATCCAGTTTAAGAATTCACGATGCGCGTCCGGCAAAGGCGGCATGTCTTTATATATATAAGTCGCGTTCTTGATTTTGGCCGGGTCGATATCACCTGCCGCCTGGTCCCAGACAATGCCCGGTACGGCGCGCTGGCCCAAGGGCACGCTGACATAACTGCCCGGCGGCAGCACTTCCGCCAGCGCATAATCATAGGCCCTGTCCACCGGGTACGGGACAAGCACGGCGGCCTGCGCGGCATGTTTTGGCGCGGGCTGCATCTCCTCTTGAAAAAGGTCTGCCATACCGCTAACCATAACGGTGAATACACAAAAAGGAAAACACCATCATGAAATTCTTCGCAGATACCTCTGACATCGACGCCATCAAAGAGATCAACGATCTGGGCATGCTGGACGGTGTCACCACAAATCCCAGCCTGATCGCCAAAAACGGCGGTGATTTTTTTGAAATCATCAAAGAGATTTGCTCTATCTGCGACGGGCCGGTCAGCGGGGAAGTCGCTGCGACCGATTACGAAACCATGATGAAAGAAGGCGAAAAAGTCGCACAGATCGCCGATAACATTGCCGTCAAAGTCCCGCTCACAGAAGCTGGCTTAAAAGTCTGCCGTAACCTTGCCAATAACGGCACGATGGTGAATGTCACGCTGTGCTTTTCGCCGATGCAGGCCGTGCTCGCTGCCAAAGCAGGTGCAAGTTTCATTTCCCCTTTTGTCGGGCGTCTTGATGATATCGGCCAAAACGGAATGGAGCTTATCGAAGATATCGTCACCATCTATGATAATTACGGGTTCGATACGGAAATTCTGGTGGCGTCCGTACGCCACACGGCCCACATTCTTGAAAGCGCACGTCTTGGCGCAGATGTTGTGACCTGCCCGCCGAACGTCATCAAACAGCTTTATAAGCATCCGCTCACGGACAAAGGCCTTGCAGCTTTTGTCGAAGACTGGAAAAAGACAGGCCAGTCTATTTTATAAATTTATGATGTCGGAGCCATTAAGGGCATAAAAGTAACTGTATGCTGTTTGCTTTTATAATCAGTGACTTCAATACGGCAATGAGCACCTTCACGTGACACTTCACCAGTTTCTTCTACTGCACTATTTGTATCAAGTGTCAAGCGAACATCATGTCCTGCTAACGAGCCTTGAAATGCTTCAGAGACATTAACTTTAGGATCATCCCATATCTCTTGATCTAAATCTTGTCTTTCAAATAAATTTGGATAATGAGAAACGGCGTATCCTTCCATTGGTTTACCATCAATCTGGTCAGCATTTTCCTGACCATAAAAGGAAGCATTATTTACAACTATTATTTGGACACCATTCCGATACATTGAAAAGGATCCATTGCTATTATATTGACAGTACATATCGCCATCAGCATGTATGTGCAAAATTGAAAATAGCTCTTGTTCTGCTGAAGCTGACGTTACGGCACCCAAAAAAGCTATCGCTGCTGTGACTGTTGATAATGATTTCACCTGAGCCTCTTTTATTAGAAATAACCAAAGTAAATTACCTTTTTATTTACATATTGTCAATATCTTTTATCCATATGATATTCTTGATTATTTATGATCAAGGCATGGTAAAATTGTGAAATGAACGATTCACAAACGGCGCAGCCCTTGAGCGATAAACTTACAGAAGACGACGTTCTCGCATTTTTAAGGAACAACCCGAAATTCCTCCAGAATAACCCTGAGGCCTGCGATTATCTCAGCCCGCCCAAAAATGGCGGTGATAAAAAGGTCGCGGATTTTCAGTCTTTCATGATCCAGCGCCTCAAAGATGATAAAGAAAAGGTCATTGAGAGCACCCAGGAAATTGTCGAAAATGCGCGCTCCAATATGAACAACCAGCAGCGCATTCATAAAGTTGTCCTGCGCCTGCTTGAAGCCCGCAATTTTGAAGAATTTATTCACTTTATCACCACTGACCTTTCAGCCCTTCTGGACACAGATATTTCTGTTTTAGTCGTTGAAAGCACGGGGCAGGATATTCCAAACATCCACACAAGCGGAATCCGGGTTTTGCCTGAAGGCACCATCGATGAATGGATGGGAGATAAAAATGTCCTGCTTCAATCGGACATTAGCGGCATTGAAGCGATCTATGGTGGCGGCGCGACGCTTGTCCGCTCTCAGGCGCTCCTGCGCGTGGATATTTCTCTGGATACACCGCCTGCCATTCTCGCTTTTGGCAGCCGCGATCCGTTTATGTTTGAAGATGGGCAGGCCGTGGACCTTGTCTCTTTTCTTGCTGGTGTCACGGAAAGATGTTTCCGATCATGGCTCAATCTACCTCTATAAATCTAAATACGTCATTGCCTGAATTTTCGCCTGCGAAAATTCTAAGGCAATCCAGTTTTAACTTTCTGAATACCCCTAGAATTTTTCTTCGAAAAATTCGGGGCATGACGAAATTATAATAACCATGTTCAAAAACGATACATTAGAGCTTTGCCAACCGGACCTGATTGATATACTTGGTCAGTGGCAAACATATCTTAAAGTCGAAAAGAACGTCTCACCACATACGCTGCGCGCCTATATTTCCGATATCTCGCAATTCATATCCTTTTTAAGTCAGCATCATACAAAAGCCTTATCCATCAACGACCTCTCAGACACCGCCGTGCGGGATTTCAGGGCGTGGCTCTCTCAAAAAGCAGCAAAGGGAAACAGCGCAGCCTCGCGCGCACGGTCTTTGTCCGGGGTAAAAAACTTTCTCACCTGGATGGATAAGCAGGGCATCGCGCATACGGCCTCCACCGCGATTATCCGTGCGCCAAAACTCCCGCGTAAACTTCCACGGCCCGTGCAGGAAGGGCAGGCCTTTACGCTCCTTGAAAACCTGCCTGCAGAAAGCTGGACGGATTTACGTGATAAAGCGCTCTTTACGCTTCTATACGGTGCGGGCTTACGAATTGATGAAGCATTATCACTCAACATTGAAAACTGGCCCTCCCCCCCTTACCCCCCCGCTAGCGGGGGGGAAGACGCGCAGCGTCAGGGGGGGAGCACATTTCTTCGCGTCATCGGAAAAGGCCGTAAGGAACGCCAGGTCCCGATCCTTGAAGAGATTTTACCTACCATTGAAACTTACCGGGACGCCTGTCCCTTCCCGGAAGAACCCGACCGTGCCCTGTTTCTCGGCGCACGCGGGAAAAGATTGCGCCAGCAAATCGCCCAGAAAGCGATGCGAACGCTTCGTGTGTCTTTAGGATTACCAGAGAATATCACCCCGCATGCGTTGCGCCACAGCTTTGCCACGCATCTGCTCCAGAACGGTGCCAATTTGCGTGAAATCCAGGAACTGCTTGGCCATGCCTCTTTAAGCACCACCCAGCGTTACACGGACGTGAATGCGCAGGAACTTCTGGATATTTACAAAAAATCTCATCCTCGGGCGTAAAGAATATTGACATATTGCATCTGGGTATATTAGAAACGCCAAATGCTCTCACGTTTAAAAGAATTAAAAGGAAGAGCGCAGCGCGCTTATAAAAAAAACTATACCATAGGGGAGCGGGCATTTCGTTCGTATTTGCCCAGGCAGCATACCAAATTGAAATATACATCGCAGACCAGAGAATTAATTCTTACATGTGAATTTGGCGGCCGTGAACAGCAAGGGCAGATTCTTTCAGAACCTCTTCCAGAGTCGGGTGCGGATGACAGGTCCGTGCTATATCCTCTGCAGTTCCACCGAACTCCATAAAGGCTGCTATTTCGGCAATCAGAGTCCCTGCTTCCGGTCCGATAATGTGACAGCCTAAAACACGATCTGTTTTGGCATCTGCCAATATTTTGACAAACCCATCCGTGCAATTCATTGCCCGTGCGCGGCCATTGGCCATGAAGGGGAACTTCCCGGCCTTATACTCAACGCCCGCTTCTTTGAGTTGCTCTTCCGTCTGGCCGATATTGGCCACTTCCGGATGCGTATAGACCACGCCCGGGATTAGATTGTAATCGATATGTCCGCTTTGCCCGGCCAGCATTTCAGCCAGCACGACACCTTCCTCTTCTGCCTTGTGCGCGAGCATCGGCCCTGCAATCACGTCGCCGATCGCGTAAATGCCGTCCACATTGGTTTTAAACCCGTGATCGGTTTTCACCCGCCCGCGTTCATCCATCTCTACGCCGGCCTCTTCAAGACCAAGACTATCTGTATATGGGCGGCGTCCAACCGCAACCAGGACAATCTCGGCCTGCATCTTTTCCACGTCCCCGCCAGCTGCAGGCTCAAGCGTCAGATCAACACCATCCTTATCCGGCGTGACAGAGGTGACTTTGGTAGAGAGTTTGAACTCAATGCCCTGCTTGGCAAAAATCTTGTTCGCTTCTTTACGCACTTCGCCGTCCATGCCGGGCAGGATTTGATCGAGAAATTCAACAACTGTGACCTTTGCCCCAAGACGCGCCCAGACCGAGCCCATTTCCAGTCCAATAACCCCGCCCCCAATCACAATCATCGTTTCAGGCACTTTATCCAGCACCAGTGCACCCGTTGAGGAAACAACGCGCTTTTCATCAATTTCAATTCCCGGAAGGCTGGCAACATCTGATCCGGTTGCAATCACGATATTCTTGGCGGCATAATCTTTTCCATCAACTTCAACGGTACCTGCGCCCTTAATTTTGCCTGCGCCTTTTAACCAGTCGATTTTGTTTTTCTTAAACAGGAATTCGATGCCTTTGGTATTGGCCTCAACAACGCTATCTTTGAATGTCATCATCCCCGGAAGATCGAGCTCTACGCCACCGGTTTTAATGCCCATACCCTCATAGTCATGTTTAGCGCTTTCAAATTTTTCAGATGTCGATAAAAGCGCTTTGGACGGGATGCATCCCACATTCAAACAGGTTCCCCCGAGACTGTCGCGTTTTTCCACGCAGGCAACTTTCATGCCAAGCTGCGCCGCGCGGATCGCACAGACATACCCGCCCGGCCCCGCGCCGATAACAATAAGATCATATGAGTCTGAAGACATAATCTGGAAATCCTTTCTCTATCGAAAGGATAGAATGCGGCATCTTCCGCTCAAGTCAATAGAAGATCATTAACGTACTGGTACGTATTCAAAATCGGAACGCATTTTCCGGCTATGGCCGCTTTCACCCATAGCTCTGACATTCTCTATAGCTGCCATAGCAATTAAAAATTGTTGCTGCACACGGCTTCTGTAAAATTTATTTGCAGCGCCAGGCATTTTAGGCTGACCATGGAGAGGTTTGTCCGATACACATAAAAGCGCACCATACGGTACATGATATTTAAAGCCGTTATATGCAATAGTTGCCGTTTCCATATCCACGGCTATAGACCGGTTTTTGGCAAGTTTACGTTTTAAAGATTCCCACTCTTGATTCATTTTGGGGTTTTCCCATGTCCGGTCAGCAACTGTCGTAATAATACCTGTACGCACAGATTCTTTATAATCCTGTCTCTCAACCCCTAATACAGAACGAATGGCATCTGTTGTTGCGCGATGCATTTCGGCCAACTCAGGAACATCCACGCCTGCCATTTCTTTTTGAACAATTCCCTCTTCAGGGATAAATCCGTTTGGTAAAACATAATCTCCAATTTTTTGTGTGAAAGACAGACCAGCGCAATGTCCCACCATCATCCAGGCTTGCGGACGCAACACTTTAAGTTTTTCAGTCATTGTATTTGCATTTGAAGGGCCAACCCCGATATTCACCATGGTTGTCCCTGATCCGTCCAGACGCACCATATGATAAGCCGGCATTTGTGGATCACGCCTCAATTTATTTCCCCGGATACTACTTTCAAATTCTTCTACACCGCCCAGTTCTCTATTGAGAGTAACTTTATGACCCGGCTCTACTAACGCAACAATATCTGTCTCACGCCCTCTTTTGATTTCAGATTTTGCATGCTTGATAAACTCATCAACATAATCCTGATAGTTGGTAAAAAGAATATAGTCTTGAAAATATTGAGGATCCGTCCCGGTATAATGGATCAGACTTTGTAACGATTCATCAATAAGCGGCGCATTATCCCAAAAAAGAGGATATACCGGAAGAGGCCCTGAGAAATCAGGCTCTGATATATAATCTCGCTTAGATGGCTGGAAGAACATACGATGTATTTTATCTACATCTTCATCGTCGAGAGACTGCTCTCCTTCATAGGTTTCGTTTAAGGCAAATGGCAGTGGAATGCGCACTTTACTCAGCATAACGTCAACCTGAATGCCATGATTGACAATAAGGCGATCAAGTTGCCCTGCGTAATAATCACCAAGGATATCCGGACGCGTTATTGTTTGTTCATAGATTCCCCGGCTAGCGCAAAAACCGTAAGATTGCGTTCTATCTTCTAAGACCGGAAGTTGATCTATCCGAATGGAAATAGAAGGATAATAACTCTGTGGATCAGCAGCCTGCTGCTCCCCTCTTACAACAGCTTCGTAGGCCTCTCTAAGATCTTTAATCTGTGCATGATAAAGCTCTGCCGCATATTCCACTGCTTCCGGGCCCGTATTAAAACTTATTCTTGTCGGTGACATATTTCTTACCTGGTTAACACGTTGTTTTTCTATAAAAAAACACATCTGCGAGTCAAGACCAAAATTTACATATATTTTGTTGCGCTGCGGCTAAAGTCTCTATATAAGGAACCTATAATACGGTGTGTAAAAGGTCTTATTCATGGCTATGTATTCTTCCTTGAGAGTAAAAGCTGAAGGCGTTTCTTTGCCCTTCCATGTTCCTGATACGGGATATCATCAGGTTCCTCATGATCGTGAACCGGAATTTAGCAAACTTTATGATCCAAGAAGTGTCTCTCTGGACGATCATAATGCTTTGCGCGGCATTTTCTCTGTTGATCATGCCGCATTGTTAAGAGAAAAGCAGCGTATTATGATTTCTTCAAAAGGCTTTTCCGGCGGAACAGCTTTTCATTCTATGCGTGTGCACTCCAAGGAAGCTGACTTTGGGAACTGGTTTTTACGCCATCGTTTCAAGCTATGTGCGCAAACAGGTCAAATATCACACGGTGAATGGTCTGTAAAAAATCTTGGAAAAGATTCAACCCAGCGCATTGAATTCCAGTCTAAAACCCGCACAGACCAGATTGGAGAAGGCTATGATATGTTCGTGGAAGAAAATCCCGGTCTTCCTGATATTTTTCACCGCATAGACCAGAGGTCGTTTGTAGTGAGCAGTGTCATCGGCGTATCCAGAACCGCGATTTCAAATGGTCACATTTATGCTGATAGTGAAGATATCGCGACAATAGATGTGACTTGTCATGATGCATGCATCATAACCCCGCCGCAAATTATTCAAGGACATAACGGCACTTCGCAGCTTTGGAAGATAGGCTCTCGCATTGAAACAGAAGATGAAATTGCCGGCATCGTGACAAGTGGTGCCGATTTATCAGATGAAGAGAAAAATGACATTATCAATAGCAATATCGAAACAAAAAAACGTACACTTGGATTTGACCCAAATGCGATTGTTTTCAGTAAACTTGAATCCTCTGACCATGTTGTCGACAGAGAAATTGGTTTAGAAGAAGCTCTAAGCATGAATATCCACCCAAGAGATTATGCAACGCAAGAAAATCTTATGCATGGCTTGCATATGCTGGCTGCGGCTTTGCCGAACTGGCAAGCATTTGCTCCTAACCTCGCAGGATACACGAACTCCGGAAGGCCGATATCTCCAATCGAGAGAATGGTAGCAGCCCCGTCTTAATTCAGGCATAGTTTCATTTATGTTTGAAGATATCTTCAGCCCCCTGCAGGCAGCAGTCGATCTTGTGCCGCAAAGCCCGCACCCGGATAATAAAATTGCCGCTACGCTATTTACCGATGACTGGTCAGTGAGCCGGACCAATTACTGGCCTGCTTGTATTGAGCAAAAAATCGGCCGGGAGGCAAAAATCGGTAATTCGTCCGGGACAATCCATGCTGAAACGGCCTGCATTTTAAATGCGCCCGGCCCTGTGGAAGAGGCGGCGCTGTCTATTACCGACCCATTTTGTCCGAACTGCGCCAAAAATATCGCCGAAGCCGGGATCATGGAAATTTATCTCGACCATAAAGGCTTTGATAAAGATTTTTTCAAACGCCGCGGCGGCGATTTTGAAAATATGTCTTTACGCATTTGTGCCCATGCAGGCATTTCTGTCTTTAAGCTCTGGCGGGAAGAGCAAAAAATAGAAATAATCTATGAACCGCCGGAACATTATACGCCACCCGAAGACAGCCCGATTATACAAGAAGAGATTAAAGCTGCTTCAGAAGATTTGTTTAAACAGCATATTGCGCAGGCAGCCGCCATTCATCAGCGGCGCAAATTTTCCTTGTGTTTTGCAAAAGATGCGGACGAAAAAATCTTTTGCCTGACCGCAAGGGCGCATGCCGTAACAGGCTACACCATGACAGACCCGGAGGAAGCGCTCGACTTACTGACACCCATCGGCAAATACAGCTTTATCCAGGAGCCGGTGAACCGGATGCTGATGGTCTGTGCCCGCAAAGGCCTGGATATCATGCAAAATTATTTTTACTGCTCGCAAATTCCAACCAGCCGGGAACAAGTTAATCTGGTTGGCGCGGGAATCAAACGCATAACGATTGGCGATTTTGAGAAAAGCCGCGACCGCCATGGCCGTAAAGCCATGAAGCAGCTCAGCAAAGTCGGCATTATAAAATTTACCTAAAGATCAAGCAGCAGGCGTTGTGGGTCTTCAATCGCTTGTTTGATACGGACAAGAAAGCTCACCGCTTCTTTACCGTCAATGATCCGGTGATCATAAGACAGCGCCAGATACATGATTGGGCGCGCTTCGATAGAGCCGTCTTTCATCACCACCGGGCGCTGGACAATATTATGCATTCCCAGAATACCTGATTGCGGCGCATTCAAAATAGGCGTGGAGAGCATGGAGCCAAAAATACCGCCATTGGTAATTGTGAACGTGCCGCCGGTCATTTCTTCCATACCAAGCTTGCCATCGCGCGCCCGCAAACCAAGATCCATGATCCCGCTTTCGATAGCGGCCATGGACAGCGCATCACAATTACGCAACACAGGGACAACCAGCCCCTGCGGCGTGGACACAGCAACGCCGATATCATAGTAATTTTTATAGATGATCTCATCGCCCTGAATTTCGGCATTCACCGCAGGAAATTCTTTCAGCGCCTGCACGGCTGCACGGACAAAGAACGACATGAAACCTAGCTTCACCCCGTGTTTCTTTTCAAAGTGATCTTTATATTCTTTACGCAGATCCATCACCGCGCCCATATCGACTTCGTTGAACGTCGTGAGCATGGCCGCCGTGTCTTGTGCATTTTTCAGATGCTTGGCGATTGCCTGGCGCAGGCGGGTCATTTTTACCCGCTCTTCGCGTGGTCCAGATGCCCGAGGTGCGGCCGCAGCTACATTCCCGCTTGGCACAGCATGGGTGGACACAGCTTGTGTTGGCGGTGTTGATCCTGCCTTTTCAACATGCTCTTGCACATCCGCTTTGGTCACGCGGCCATCCCGGCCCGTACCCTCAACCTCGTCACGAGAGAGATTATTATCAGCCAGCGCTTTTGTCGCTGCAGGCCCGTCTTTCACGTCATTTGCAGCGGGCTGCACTTCCGGTGCAGGAGCAGGCGCTTCAGCTTTTGGCTCTTCTGCCTTTTCTTCCGGCGCAGGGGCTGGCGCGGCAGCAGCACTGTCATTGGCAGCACCGGCCGAGATTTCCCCGAGAATGGCATCAACTTCAACATTCTCGCCTTCAGCAACAATAATCCGGCTAATCACACCGGCCTCCGGCGCATTCACTTCCAGTGTCACCTTATCCGTTTCAAGTTCAACAATCGGCTCGTCAGCTGCCACCGCATCGCCCTCTTTTTTGAGCCATTGCGCGACCGTTGCCTCGCTCACCGATTCTCCTAAGGTTGGAACTTTAATCTCAGCCATGATTTTCTCTTTCTTCTTTTCTTTATATATACACTAATTAGACCGTTAACGCATCTTCCACCAGTTTTGCCTGCTCTTCCTGGTGGCGTGCATTTGACCCCGTCGCCGGGGACGCAGAGGCGGCCCTTCCAATATAAGACGGACGCGTATTTTCAAAACCCATTTCCTTTAAAACATTTTCAATGCGCCGGTCGACAAACTGCCAATAACCCATATTTTCTGATTCTTCCTGGCACCAGATAAACTCGGCCTGTTTATTAAACGGAGTAAGGTCTGTCTGAAGCGCTTTATCCGGAAACGGGAAGAGCTGTTCCAGGCGCATCAGATACACATCTTTTATTTCCCGCTTACGCCGCTCTTCCAGCAAATCGTAATATACTTTTCCGGTACACAGAACCACGCGCTTGATCTGATCCGGTGCATTAATCTCATCTTTATCATCATCCCACAGCACACGATGGAATGTGGTTTCATTAACCAGCGCTTCAATATCCGATACACAAAGTTTATGCCGCAGCAGTGATTTCGGCGTAAACATCACCAAAGGTTTTCTGAAATCACGGCACATTTGCCGGCGTAGAATATGAAAGTAATTTGCCGGCGTTGAGACATTTGCCACCTGCCAGTTATCATCTGCGCAGGCTGACAGGAAACGTTCGGGGCGCGCGGAAGAATGTTCCGGCCCCTGCCCTTCATAACCATGCGGAAGCAGCATCACGAGCCCGGACATACGCAGCCATTTACTTTCCCCGGATGAAATAAACTGGTCGATAATCACCTGCGCGCCATTCACAAAATCACCGAACTGCGCTTCCCAGAGCGTCAAGGTACGTGGCTCGGCGAGCGTATAACCATATTCAAATCCTAGCACCGCCATTTCAGAGAGCGGACTGTCATGTACTTCAAAGCGTGGTTGATCCTCGGCCACATGTTGAAGGGCAATATATTTTTCTTCAGTTTGTTGATCATATAAAATTGCATGACGCTGCGAGAATGTGCCGCGCCCGACATCCTGCCCGGACAGGCGCACACTATATCCGTCCTGTAAAAGCGTTCCAAAAGCAAGCGCTTCGGCGGTGGCCCAGTCAATGCCTTTGCCGTCTTCAAACATTTTGGCTTTGTTGCCAAGCAGACGTGCAATTTTGGAATTGGCGTTAAAGCTGTCCGGGACGGTTGTAAGCACTTTCCCAACTGCCTGAATCTGATCTTCTGGCACAGATGTTTCCCCGCGCCGCGCCCCGTCAGAAGCAACAGACATGCCCGACCATTTCCCTTCCAGGAAATCAGCCTTGTTCGGTTTATAAGATTTCACCGCTTCAAAGGCATCATTTAGAAATTCGTTGAACTCCGTGACCATTTCCTCGGCTTCATCTGCCGTCACGACATTTTCAGCCGCGAGCTGTTTTGCGTAAATTTGCCGCGTCGTTTCATGGGTCTTAATGGTTTTATACATGAGCGGCTGGGTGAAAGCCGGCTCATCGCCTTCATTGTGTCCAAAGCGGCGATAGCAGAACATGTCGATCACGACATCCTTTTTAAAGGTCTGGCGGAATTCGGTCGCAATCCGCGCGACATGGACAACACTTTCCGGGTCATCCCCGTTCACATGAAAGATCGGCGCGGCCAGCATTTTGGCCACATCCGTACAATACGGCCCGGAGCGCCCATATTTGGGCATGGTCGTAAAACCGATCTGGTTGTTAATGACAATATGCACCGTCCCGCCAACGCGGTAGCCCGGCAGTTCTGAAATCATCAGCGTTTCAGCCACAATCCCCTGCCCCGCAAAAGCCGCATCTCCATGGAGCAGCATCGGCATGACCTGGACATTCTCTTTATCTTCAAGCTGAACCTGTTTCGCGCGTACTTTTCCGATCACAACCGGGTTCACAAATTCAAGGTGAGAGGGGTTCGCCGTCAGCGAGAGGTGAATTGTATTTCCGTCAAAATCCCGGTCGCTGGATGTCCCAAGATGGTATTTCACATCGCCTGACCCAAGCACATCATCGGGCACAGACGAATTACCCTGGAATTCGCTAAACACAGCTGTAAACGGCTTGCCCATCACATTGGTCAAAACGTTAAGCCGTCCACGGTGTGCCATGCCCAGCACAATTTCTTTCAGGCCCATCTGGCCGCCGCGCTTCATGATCTGCTCAATACAAGGAATCAGCGCTTCCCCACCATCCAGACCAAAACGTTTTGTCCCCACATGCTTGGTATGAAGAAACTTTTCAAACATCTCGGCAGCCGTCAGACGCTGTAAGATGGCACGCTTTCCGTTTACCGTGAAATCAGTTCTGTTGTGCGGCTCTTCAATGCGTTCCTGGATCCAGCTTTTTTCTTCCGGATCGGTGAGATGCATAAACTCCACCCCGATCTTACCGCAATAAGTTTCGCGCAAAACGTCAATAATTTCCCGCAAGCTGGCGCTTTGAAGCCCTAAAGATCCGCCAATATAAATCGGCCGGTCCATATCGGACGGCGTAAAGCCATAATGTTCCGGGTCGAGCTCCGGATGATAGGTTGTTTCCCGCATACCCAACGGGTCCAGATCGGATTCCAGATGCCCGCGCGCACGATAAGCGCGGATCAACATCAGCGCACGAATGGAATCTTTGGTTTGTGCCTGTAAGTCTGCATTGGAAACAGGGATGTCTGTCGCCCGGCGCTGCGGCATTGGCGCTGCAACTGACGCGCTTCCGTTTGAGTCAAATCCGCTGCCGTCTTTACGGTTTTCGTCAGGCGTCCAACTGGCCCCGTGAAGCTCACGCAGCAAGGCCACTTCAGAATCCGATAAATCGGCAAAGAAAGTCTGCCAGCTTGCATCCACCGTAGAGGGGTCTTTTAAATACAGACCATAGAGGTTTGAAATATATTCACTATTTGCGCCGGTCAAAAAAGTCAGGTTCTCAGACATTTACTATTCTTATCGCAAAGAGAATATACCTCCTCGCGCCTTCTTAAAATCTTTAGTCGTTTCTACTCTAAAAATAAGGGCATGAGATGCCCTTTCAAGACTTGTACCTTATAGTTTTAACGCGGTTTTCAGCTTTTGCAAAGCCGCGCTTTCCGCTGCCGACACATTTTCAGGATTTTGCATATCAATGCGTGCGTCCAGACGGTCCATGAGCCGCGTGACCAGCCCACCCAAAAACATTTCTTCGCGTAAATCATCACCGTCCCCGACATGCTCGTCATAGGCATGCGCAACCGTATCGGCAACATGATACAGGGCGTTTTTATAATTCAGGATATTTTCCTCTGGCAGGCGCTCGGAAACCAGGTTCATAGCAATCCCTACATCTTTGAAAAAAGATTCTTCCGTGTCATTCCCCGCCCACGCATCCCAGACATGCTTATAGTCCAAAGTCTGCTTCACGAGTTCTGACACAAACGGCGCGGCCTTTTTATGCCCGGCAATTGATTTCAGGACATTTTCTAAAACAAGCATTTCTTTCTTATCATCACGATCTGTCGTTGAAACATCATCCGCACGGCTCATCCAGATCCCCGCCCGCACCGGCAAGGAGATTAAAAGTTCGAGCTCTTCATTGAGGAAGTCATTGAAAAACATAGGATTAAGAATACCCTAGCGCTTTATCTTTGTCATGAAAAAACAAAAAACGGGCGGGAGGCTTGAAGCCTACCCGCCCAGTTTGAAGGGACTTGTCCGGCGGGCTTTAAGGGGTAAGGGTGGGACGAGCCGCGCCGAACTTTGGGAAACTTTTAAACTCTCTCCTTTTTGTCATCCCGGACTTGATCCGGGATCGGGTTAAATTAAAACGCGATCCCTGCTTTCGCAGGGATGACAGCCTGCTTTTAAAACGGGATAAACAAATCCACGTAGTAATAAACACTGTTGGGCATATGCGTATTAAACAGAGACATCAGCCCCGTTACGCATGCCATCATTCCTGCGCCATAAAGATAATTTGCCATTGTTACACTCCCTCGTGATTGGTGTTTTTACGGTTATAGAAAATGCACAGAGCGTGCCAGGCCGGGGAGAAGAAAAACACACCTCTATTTCCGCCGACCTGGGCAGGGAGAAAACCTAAATAAAAAACGTATCGGAGCGTAACATATAACCCTGTTTTCAATCCTCAAATTATGTAAATTATTATGATATATCAATATCTTATCCTGAGTTCACTCTATCAAACCCCGGCAAAGCGATGCAAAAAATATTGGTTAATATTTGATTTAAAAGCAGAAAACGGGTTAAAGGCACCCATGCCAAAACATCAAAAAAGGCGGCATATTTGACCGCCCTTTCCTGCCACTCCGGCATTATTTTCCGTATATTTTACGCATCAGGTTTGTTGCTTGGGGCAGGCAACAGCTTTTGTTGAGTTGTACTGTTGGTGCTACCTCTCAGAAAACTAAAGTCAGGTAAGGCAGCATGAACGGCAAAAGCTGATACCAAAAGTAACCCAACATCTGCCATATTTGTCGTAGAATTTCCGGTGAATGTTAGTGCTGCAATAATATCCCGTAAATATGTCTGCGACATATATAAGTTCCCGCCTAAAAATAACGGTATATCTATTTTAGATAAAAAGCCTGATACTTGACCGAGAGGCATACGATTTTTAATTCTATTATAGATATACTTTGAAGCTAAGTGCCCGCCTATTATTCCAGTTCCGATAACAGCATATTTGAAATCATTCTTGAAAATGCTTGCGAGAAAAGGTCCTCCATACAGGCTAACCCCTATAAGGGCCTTAGTATGAAAATCACCTTTATAGTTTACAAAACTATTAGTACAGAGTGAATGCCGACCCAAATAATTAAAAGCCTCGAGAAGACTCATATCGCCATTGGCCGATCGAGTAAAAACGCCTTTGAACATACAGCGTTTTTAAACAATTAATATGTCATATCAAGCTTTTTTAAGCCGCCATGGCTTCTTTCATGGCCTGGCCAAGACCGGCAGGGCTTTCGGAGACAGCAAAACCGGCGGCGCGCATGGCCTCCATCTTGGCTGGCGCGGTATCATCCCCGCCGGAGATAATCGCGCCTGCATGGCCCATGCGCTTGCCCGGAGGGGCCGTTGCGCCCGCAATAAAGCCTGCAATCGGTTTTTTGGTTTTAAGGTCTTTGTAGAATTGGGCCGCTTCGATTTCAGCAGATCCGCCAATTTCACCGATCATCAAAATACCTTCTGTTTCAGGATCATCCATGAACATTTCAATACAATCGATAAAGTTGGTCCCGTTCACAGGGTCACCGCCAATCCCGATACAAGTTGATTGGCCTAAACCAACTGCGCCCGTTTGTGCAACGGCTTCATAGGTGAGCGTTCCTGAACGCGAGACAATTCCGATCTTGCCGCGTGTGTGAATATGGCCCGGCATAATGCCGATCTTACATTCATCCGGCGTAATCACGCCCGGGCAGTTCGGCCCGATTAAACGTGTTTTAGACCCGTCCAGCGCACGCTTCACTTTCACCATATCCAGCACCGGAATACCTTCGGTAATACAGACCACCAGTTCCATTTCGGCTTCGATCGCTTCAACAATAGAATCCGCTGCAAAAGGCGGCGGCACATAAATCACAGACGCATTACAGCCCGTTTTTGCTTTGGCGTCTTCGACCGTATCAAAGACCGGCAGACCAAGATGCTCTGATCCGCCTTTGCCCGGCGTGACCCCGCCAACCATGTTCGTGCCATAGGCAATGGCCTGTTCGGAATGGAAGGTCCCTTGCGAGCCGGTAAAGCCCTGGCAAATCAGTTTGGTTTCTTTATTGACGAGAACGGCCATGAAAATCTCCGTATTAGATGTGAATCATTACCCCTCTTTTATACGCGGATGCGCCGCCTGCGCCAAGTCTCAAACCGCCTGCTCATACAAGAAAAATCAAGGCTTTAGCCATAAAATTTGCGCTCAGACCGTATATTTACGTAAAATATATAAAACTAGAGGGTACTGGGAAAATGGCACGAACTATATCACCTGAACAGCAGGGGCTTGCCTCTTTTATGGGGACAGCCAATCCGCGTGCGATTGCGCGTTTCATTGAAGGCAATGAGAAACTTCAGGAAAAAATCGCACAGAATTTTGAAGGATTATATATCCCAAATCTTCTTAAGGTACTCAGAACAGGGACTAAAAGTCATATTGAATCCGCACGCGATTTTCTTGATCGCTATATTGAATTAAACGCAGGCAAAATTCCTCTTTATGCCAGTAAAATAACCTGGGCCGTCAGGCATGCTGTTACATTACCCGAGCGTATTGAAAACACATCTCTTGCTCTCAAAAACTGGCGCACGACCGGGCACCGTTTTGTTCAAGGCAATCCGTTTTTCGCCTGGAATGCAACCAAAGCGCTCACAGAAACTTTAGCAGCCGGCTTGTCCGGCCTTGGACTAACTGTACGTGAAAGAAAATGGGCTATGGCCAACATATCAGGATGGGGATCGCTCGGCCTCACCAACCTGATGACTGGAGCCGTCATGAACACCATGATGGTTGCTCCATCTGAAGCCGCTTTAACAGATGCGGCTCAGGATGTATTGGACACTCTGCCGCAAAACGAAATTGCCAGCCTCATAGAATCGACACCATCCTCTTCGCTTGAAGGTCTTAAAGATGAGATTGGCCATGCGTTTAATCCATATGCTGCCGATCATGCACATTTAGAAAATGTGCCCGGACTTTCCCGTAAAGAAGGTATCTATAGATTTACTTTAGGAAATGAAACATGGACGGTTCCGGATTCTGTTGCCGAAGCCATTGCATTGTCCTCGCGTGCTTCCGGCCTTCCGCCCTGGATTTACTTTGCAACAGTTGCAAAAGAAGCATCTTTCAATGTTAGCGCATTTAATGAAAACTCGGGCGCGTGTGGCCTTGCACAATTTGTCCCAACAACACTTTATGAATATGTGTTCAAATACGCACAAACACTTGGATATCCACACGCAGCAAGCTTGGTGGAACGCTATACAAAACATAGAATCAACGGCAATCCTGTCTTTGGGTATCGGCCTGTCAGCGAGGGAGCCCGTACACAGCTTGCAGAGATGTGTAAAGACCCGGAACTGAATATTGCACTCAAAACCGTTTTCATGTCCGACAATATTGGTCGTTTGCAAAGAAATTTAGCTGAATATGTTGATGCGGATTACTATGCTGTCAAAAACCATGACCTGTATGTGGCACATTTTGCGGGAATGGGGCGCTCTGAAAAAATGCTTACCGTATATCTGACCAATCAGGGAGATGAAAAATTTGCTGCTGATTTTTTCCCAAAACATGCACGGGAAGATTCTGCAAACAGACAACTCATATATACCGGTGGAGATCTTACGCAGCCACGCACTGTGACACAGTTTCTAGATTATATTGCCGACACGAAACATTTTGGACGCACACCGCTCCCCTATATGGGTAGCAGGCAAGAAGTTGTTGCATCATTAGGATTTGGCTTTCAGCAAGCGCGCTTTGTGAAAGCAGATACTGTCACATTGACAGATAATACAGGCCTTGTTGGCGGAAGCCCTCTACCATCAATTACAAACTAGATTTAAGCCGCCTGTGCAGCAGCTTCCTTGGTTGCTTTCACAACTTTCTGAGCAGCGTCATCAAGATCGTCGGCAGAGATAATCGGCAGGCCTGAATTGGCCATCAGCTCCTTGCCTTTTTCAACATTCGTGCCTTCAAGACGCACAACAAGCGGCACTTGCAAGTCCACTTCCTTGGCAGCGGCAATCACGCCTTCAGCAATCACGTCACATTTCATGATCCCACCAAAGATGTTTACCAGAATGCCTTTCACATTCGGATCGGACAGGATGATTTTAAATGCCGCCGTCACACGCTCGGCTGTTGCGCCGCCGCCAACATCCAGGAAGTTAGCAGGCTCACCGCCATAGAGCTTGATGATATCCATCGTGGACATCGCAAGACCCGCCCCATTGACCATACAGCCGATATCACCATCCATGGACACGTAAGATAGATCCCAGTTTTTGGCTTCGCGTTCATTTTCATCTTCTTCACTTTCATCGCGCATCTCGGAGACCATCTTCTGACGGAACAGTGCGTTTTCATCGAAATTCATTTTCGCATCGAGCGCCATCACCTCATCTTTATCGGTGATAATCATCGGGTTAATCTCAACAATCGCGGCATCGAGTTCCATGAAAGCTTTATAGAGCGCCATGAAAAACTTCACAGCGGACTTCATCGCATCGCCTTTTAGCCCCAAACCGAAGGCCAGTTTACGCGCATGGAAAGGCATCATACCTGTGGCCGGATCAATCGCGCATTTGATAATTTTCTCAGGTGTTTTTTCAGCCACCTCTTCAATATCCATCCCGCCTTCAGTCGAAACCATAAAAGTCGGGCGGCTGGTTGCGCGGTCGAGCAACACAGAACAATAATATTCTTTGGCAATATCCACCCCGTCCGTGACATACAGACGCTGTACCTCTTTGCCGTCCGGGCCGGTTTGTTTGGTCACCAGAACCTGGTTCATCATCGCTTCAGCGGCTTCTTTAATCTCATCGACCGTCTTGCACAGGCGGACCCCGCCTTTGCCTTCAGGGTTGTTTTTGAAATGGCCTGCCCCGCGCCCGCCGGCATGAATTTGCGCCTTGATCACGTAAAGCGGCCCCGGAAGCTCTTCAGCCGCCTTAACGGCGTCGGCTACGTTCATCGCGGCAATGCCTTTGGGTACTGCCACACCATATTTTTCAAGAAGCTCCTTGGCCTGGTATTCATGAATATTCATAAGATTAAACCCCTGATTTGACTGGATTTTCGCGATTCGGCGCGTCTCATCAGTTTTAACATTTCATTAACCGGTTTTCAATCAGGCGTTTTACCCGCGTATGCGGCCCCGTTTTTTGTATTTGGGCAGGCCAAAATGATAAAATTAACCATTAGGAGAAGTACGGGTTATTTATGGTAGCACAGATTTTAGCAGAGATACGAGAGTATGGAACCGCCCTGGTCGAACCTGTTCGACCGACACATGCGGCTGAAATGGCTCAAAAAATTAAAGCAGACGCCACAGGGTATAATGGCGATCTCACAGCAAATATTCAAAGTGCAAATACAGCTTACGAAAACACTTATGTTGAAGGTGGAAGCAATAACCATACAAGCCGTGCAGAAGCCGCATGGCGAAGCGTTTTTGTGGCTACAGAGATAAACGCTCAAACCTGGTTTGATGGTTTCTTTGATAACTTCACATCCGAAAAACAGGAAGCTCTTGGAGATTTTTTTCAAACAAGACAGGCGGACATCCGACAAGAGATTGAAACAACCGAAAATGAAATCAAAGATACAGAACAAGAGGCTGCTCAAGTTGAAAGCTCTATTACCGGAATTACAGAAGCTCAAGAGAGTATTGAAGACCTGGAGCAAAACGCTGAAAATCTTGATCGCAGGCAAGAACTTGCTGAAGAAGGTCGAGGGACTTTAGAAATTGATGGACGTCAGGTTATACCCTGCGATATTTCCGGTGGACATAAATATGCAGATAGCGGAGAGATCGTTGCACCAGAGATCGTAAATGCTGCACTTGAAAACCAGCAAGAAGCCTTACTCAATCAAGCGGAAATAGAACATCAAAAAATACAGGATTATTTTGCTCAGCACGGGATTGATATAAGCGAAATCTCTTCAGAAGAGGGCATGCAACAGCTTTATGAGTTAAGAGAAAAATTAGGGAACGATCTTGAGGCTCTTAATACAAAACTGGATGATTTAAAGACCGATCTCGCAAAATACGGGGATATGTATGAATACATTATGAATCCACCTGAAGGCGGCGTCACTAAAGAAGGCCTGATGGAGCGAGGTATGACAGAGGCAGATATTGAGGCTTTTCATGAAAGCTACTCTGATATGCTATCTTTGCAAGACCTTGAAAAAAACCAGTCAGTTATTTCTTCAGCATATAATTCTGTTACCAAGTTTTGGGATTATTTAACAACCACAGATAGCCAGAATGTTACGTTAGAAGGTATGATAAATAACGGACTAGATGGTACTATTACAATTTATCAAGATTTTTCTAAAAATCAGACAGTTTTTAACGTTGCCTCAGGCGCTCAAAACATGACACCAATTCCTATAGAGCCTGAAGTTCAGCAGACAACATGGAATCCTAATAATACCCCCCAGATGAACACCTCTGCACCAGCACCGGTACTCTAATTAAAATTGACTTCCTTGAAAGTTCCACGTTTTTAATATATACTTTGCTTTAAATAAAACTCTATAAAAGGCAGGGATTAGATGAGCAATCGTGAGCTCACAAACAGCGATCAGGCTGTGTACAGTACAGATAGATTATTAGAAAAAATCACCGGACAGGATTACAACACCCTTGCCAATGAACGTGCGCGCAAAAGCCATGTCTATGCACATCAGCGGATCGGCAGAGAACAGCGCGGTGCCTTTTTAGGCAAGCGATATGGTGATGACGGCAACCGCATTGAATATGACACGCACAGTAAATCAAGAATACAAAACTTTATATGGCTTGCTTTGCGCGGTCATTTTACTGCTTTATGGTGGTTGATTTCAAACGATGTTGTTAAAAACGCTCTGCCGATAGCTGTTTTGTCTCAAGGTTTTCAAAATATGCTTGATAACGGAAGCTACCAAATGGCCTGCCTAGCTGCAAGCACCAGTACATTTGCTTATGTGCATAATGATCCAAGATTTACCTATGTCTATGATGAAATGGATGTCCCGCTTTCGGTGAAAGAACAACTCGAAGCCGAAATTGCCGAAGTGGAAGCCGCACAAAAAGTCGTTAATAATATGTTTGATCATTCAGGCTTTATGGGGCCGTTTCTGGAAGAAAAGCCTCTATACGACACAATGGAACGTTATGCGATCCGCCGTCATCCGGACACATGCGCATGTGCACACCATGGGGACCGCGTAGATTTGTTAACGCAGCGCGCCAAGGAAGCCAATCCGCATGAAGAAACAAAAGGGCACAAGGTTTTTGTATATTTTAGCCACGTGCCCAATCCGGACGGGTCACGCGGTCAGCGCGTGCATATTTCACATTCTTTGAATGATATGGATGTCGAATTAAACGTGACGCCACAACATATTCAAAATGTTATCGCCGCGCAGCCTGTGCCGCGCCCCTGATTTAAGCCGCCTGCTGCTTATCGACCGCATCGACGAGGCCCTGAACGGCTGCGACAGATCCATCAAACATTTCCTGTTCTTCTGCAGATAACTCAATCTCGATAATTTTCTCAACGCCGTCTTTTCCAATAATCACCGGCACACCGATATATAAGCCATCAACGCCATACTCGCCTGAGAGTTTGGCTGCACAGGGCAGAACGCGTTTTTTATCTTTTAGATAACTTTCCGCCATCGCGATTGCACTGGAGGCCGGCGCGTAATAGGCAGAGCCTGTTTTCAAAAGCCCCACAATCTCTGCACCGCCATCACGGGTACGCTGGACGATTGCATCCAATTTCTCCTGAGACGTCCAACCCATCTTCACAAGATCGGGCAGCGGAATACCTGCCACGGTCGAATAGCGCACCAGCGGCACCATTGTATCCCCATGACCGCCCAGCACGAATGCCGTGACATCTTCGACGGACACACCAAATTCTTCGGCAAGGAAATAGCGGAAGCGCGCACTATCCAAAACACCGGCCATACCGACAACTTTTTTTGGATCAAAGCCTGTGACACGCTGCATAACCTCCACCATGGCATCGAGTGGATTGGTGATCACAATTACAAACGCATCAGGTGCATGTTTTTTGATATTCTCTCCAACCGTTTGGATAATACCGGAATTAATGCCAATCAAGTCATCACGGCTCATGCCCGGTTTACGCGGCACACCAGCTGTCACAATCACAACATCAGAACCTTTGAGCACATCATATTCATTGCTGCCCTGATAATCGCAATCAAATCCTTCGACTGGTGAAGATTCAGCCAGGTCTAATCCTTTTCCTTGTGGAATACCTTCAGCGATATCCACCAGCGCGACATCTCCAAGCTCTTTTAAGCCTGCAAGGTGGGCAAGCGTGCCCCCGATCATCCCTGCCCCGACCAATCCGATTTTTGCACGTGCCATTATTTTGCTCCTTTAAAAAGATATGAATCCTACTCTATTTAATCACCCAAGCCCAAAAAGGCCAAGTGTTCCTTAATTTCCGTATGCGCGAATGGATAATCCGTCCCATCCTTGGGATAAATCAATTCTTTGGAGGATACCCGCGCAAGCTCCTGCTGCAGGCGCAACGCAAAGCGCATGGACAGATCGGCCTTCCAGGCCAGTGCAACAACAGGCTTGGCCGCCTTCATTTCAATAATACGCTTCACATCGGCCAATGACGCATTCGCGAGCGCAGATAATGCACAGGTAACAAAATCGTAATGGCGCATCCCAAGCGCATCGGAGAGCATATCCTCGGTCAGCTTACCGTCTTTATAAAGCTGTTTAACGCGCGCTTCGATTCCACCGCCGCTTTCATCTTCAAAGATGAGGCGGCGCTGCATAATATCTGAAATTTCCTCCACCGTTTCAGAATCCAGATCACTCCGGTTTAACAGTAAATCCCGGACTTTGCGGTCAACAAACCCGGCCAGAATTTTAGCCGCATCTGGCGGAAGTTTTGTATGTATGGCCAAAGGCGCATGCCATTCCGAGTAATCGCGCGCCCGGTCAACAATGTGCTCAATCAAAGACGGTGTCAGTTGCGCCCCTTCATTTTGAATCAAAATTGCGCCTGCCGGCGGATGATCCGCTTCTATAACCGCTTCTGACACATCTTCACTGATTGTCTCACGCGCAGCGATCGCTTCCACCGCCCAGCCGGACGGGTGTGATTTGAGAATATCCAGCAAATCTTCATCGGCCAGCGCCGCACAAAAACGCAAAATCGGTTCAGCCACTTCGCGCTCTATATCCTTGGCCAGTTGCGCCGCCACTTTCGGCGGCGTATGGGCATGGTCTTTGAGCGTGCTGGAAAGCGCTTTTCTAATTTTGAGCACTTCATCTAACGCCAGCGTGCCCAATGTCTGAACGGCAAACGCATAAAGCTGGGATTGTTTATCGACCGAGAGCTCAGGCAATAACTCAACCATGCGCCCTGCCAAAGCCATGCGCACATCTTCGTCCGTATCGGTAGCCAAAATAGGCGAGGCCTGCAGCGGCGTGGATTTATTTTTGGCAACAGCTTTGCGGACTTTGGCGCTTGGATCTTTTTCCGCCAGGTAATAGAGAATTTCTTTATGTGTCTCTGAGGATTTTGCAAGCGACAGGCGTTTACCTTCAGGGCCTTCCACAGCAATCTGTTTTGCCGCGTCATAATCAATGTCTTTGGATGAAAACAGACCTATCAGAAAATCCAGCATCGCCCCTACTCTACCGCGTTCCCAGCATAAGAGGAAGATTGCATTTCATTCAAACGGCTGATCGTACGCTGAAATTCAAACGCATGATCCTTGCCGTAATAGAGTTTTTCCGGCGGCACCTCCGCCGTGATAATCAACCGTTTTGATTTATCATAGACCACGTCAATAAAAGTCATCAGCCGTTTAAGCTCATTGCGCCGGTCATAGCCCATTTTCGGGACATGCTCCAAGAACAGCGTATTGAAATTCTCGGCGATTTTCAGGTAATCTTCTGCGCCATGTGGGCGTTCGCATAATTCCGCAAACTGAAACCTTGCCACACCACCAGCTGCCGTTGCGACAATATCCCGGCCCTTCACATGAATAATCTTCGGATGAATTTCCGCGCCTTCAGAGAGCTTTTCAAAGAGCAGATCCGCTTTACGCTCTGTTGCCATCCCCAGCGGGCACAAATATGTTTCCAGGTCCGCATCTACCTCTGCACGATAATCCATATCATTATCTAAGTGCAACACATGCATATAGTCATGGATGAGATCAATAAACGGTAAAAACCGGTCACGCTGAAGCCCGCCTTCATAAAGCCTCTCCGGCGGCCAGTTACTGGTGGCAATCACGGTAATGCCGCGTTCAAACAAAGCCCCGAACAGGCGCGACAGGATCATCGCATCAGCCACATCCACAACATGAAACTCATCAAAACATAACACCTTTGTGTCTTTAGCAACCGCCTTGGCATAGCGCGGCAACAGATCATCCATTTTATCGCCGCGCACAGTATGCAACCAGTCATGCGTTTCGAGCATGAATTCATGAAAATGCAGGCGCCGGGCTTTTGTTTTGTCTTTGATGGCATCAAAAAATAAATCCATGACCATGGATTTCCCGCGCCCGACTCCACCATAAAAATACGCACCCTTTACAGATTTTGGCTTTGAGAAAAAAGATTTCTTCCGCGCAACAATCTGCTTGTAAACCTCCTGTAACACATCCATCGCTGCGCTCTGGCACGGATCATGGGAAAGCTCTCCGCGGGCCAACATCGCTTCATATTCTATGAGAGGTCCGGGCATCTAGGCGCTCTGCACCCTTGCGACAAGAAAAATAGAAAGCTCATACAAAAGCAAAATAGGGATCGCCAGACCGATTTGTGAAATAACATCGGGCGGCGTCAAAAAGGCTGCGACGGCGAAGACAAGAATAATCGCATATTTGCGTTTGTCTTTGAGTGTTTGCGCCTTAATCAATCCGGCGCGGCCCAATAGTGTGAGTAAAACAGGCAATTGAAAGCACAGCCCAAAAGCAAAAATCAGGGTCATGATAAGGCCCAGATATTCCCCGATCCGCGCTTCCAATTCAATCGGGAGAACCGTTTCTGCGCCCGTGCTTTGAAACGATAAAAAGAATTGCCAGGCAAGCGGGATCACCCCGTAATAGACCACCGCCCCACCCAGGAAAAACAGGATCGGCGTTGCAATCAGATAAGGCAGGAAGGCTTTCTTTTCATTTGCATAGAGACCCGGCGCAACGAACATCCAGATTTGCGCAAGCAGCACCGGAAAAGTCAAAAACACGCCCGCAAAAAACGCGACTTTTAAATAAGTAAAGAACGCCTCGGTCAGGCCTGTATAAATAAGGCGGTTTGTCCCGCCGCTTGCCTCCATCGCTTCGGCCAGCGGTTGTACCAAAAACCCGTAAATCGGTTCGACAAACATCCAGCACAGCGCCGTCCCGATCCCCATTGCCACAAACGCCCAGACAAGCCGTTTGCGCAGCTCGGCCAGATGGGAATTAAAATTTTGAGGCGTATCATTCATTTTTTAGCTATCATGCATAACTTGGTATAGTTAAGTTCGTCTTCGCTTTCCGATGCACGCTCAAATATTTTTTCAATCTTAAAACCTGCATTTTCGAGATATTCCTGCAATTCATCTTTAGCAATAACATTTAAAAAGAAGCGTGTGTTTTCTGCCATCGGCTCATCTACATAAGCCTCTTCAGATGCTCCCGACTGGACACCAATAAAAAAATGTCCGCCCTCTTTCAGCCCCCGACATATTTTTGAAATAACCTGCGGCACATCTTTCTTGGGCAGGTGAATAAAAGAATAAGAAGCCATGATGCCATCATATTCACCTTCTCCGTACTCAAAAGCTTTCAGATCAGCTTTTGTAAAATGAACTGCGCTTCCTTTTGATTTGGCATGCGCCAACATATCATCAGACAGATCAAAAGCTTTCACGTTAAACCCTTCTTGCTCCAGGTAAAACGAATCAGTTCCTGTGCCGCACCCAACATCCAGAACGAGCCCTTTCTCCGGCAAATATTGAATAAAATCATCAATATGATCTGACGGCTCCTGAAACGCCTCAACATAAGGCGCAGCAATACGTTGATATAAAGTATCAATATCAACCACCCCCACATCCGCTTTTTGCTCGTCTGTGTTGGGCACTTCCATATTTACCCCGCGGCGGAGCTCTTCGACATCATGCGCTTGCATCACATCATCAAACTGCCGTGAAATCGCAAAGCGGATATATTGAAAGCGTTTAAAGACCCGCCCTAAGCCATACATCACATTTGGAATATCTTTCGGGCCGATGACAAAAACTGCCACCGCAATCAGGATCAAAAGTTCTGCCCAGCTGAAATCCAGCATGGGGCGCTACTCTTTCTTATCTTCTATCTCGGAAGGTTTGTCGGGCGCAGTATCGTCGCTCATGCCCTTTTTGAAAGACTTAATGCCTTTAGCCACATCTTCCATGATACGTGGCAGGCGCCCCGCCCCGAAAATCAGCAGGATCAGCGCAACAACAATAAGAATTTGCCAGATGCTTGGGGTCATTATTCTTCCTCCTCGGCCATATCTGCAGGCATATCATACGCTTCTTCAGGCGCTTCGTCACCTTCTTGTTCATCCAGCACTTCTGCGGCATCCACGTCCGCATCATCAAACAGATCGCGCGTATCGGGGATGGTTTCAATGGCAGGCCGTGTATCCAATAAACCGGATGCTTTGAGATCATCCAGCCCTGGAAGATCGCGCAAAGATTCAAGCTGGAAGTGATCTAAAAATCCATCTGTTGTGACCCATGTCAACGGACGTCCCGGCGTTTCACGACGACGGCCCGGCTTCACCCAGCCCATTTCCATGAGCGTATCCAGCGTCCCTTTATGGGTGGCCACACCGCGGATATTTTCAATCTCCGCCCGGGTGATCGGTTGGTGATAGGCAAGGATCGCGAGTGTTTCAAGCGCCGCCTTAGAGAGTTTACGCTCAACCGCTTTTTCAACGGTTAAGCTACCCGCTACATCTACGGCTGTGCGAAAGGCCCAGTTCTTACCAACCTGTGTCAACGTCACACCTGCCCCGTCATATTTCGCCTGAAGCTGTTCCATGATCGCACCCAGATCGGTCCCTTCAGGCAAACGTTCATGCATGGCATGCGGCGATAAAGGCTCAGCAGACGAAAACAGCATCGCCTCGACAATCCGCACCGGGTCGACATCATTGGCCGGTTTTTCAGTCGCCGCATTTTCTTCTTCGTCTGTCTCCATAATTGTCTCTGCAATCGCATCCAGTTTTTTTTCTATGTTCATTTAGGAACCTCTGCTGTTTGATCTCTGTTGGTGGTGCGCAAGTAAATCGGGCGGAAAGAGCCGTCCTGACGCAATTCGATTTTGCCCTGCTTGGCCAGCTCCAGCCCGGCGGTAAAGGTGGATGCCAGTGAGGAACGGAAATAAAGCGGGTCCGTGATATGTTCGGGCAGGAAGCTCGCCAGCGTCGTCCAGGCGCTGTACGGGCCGGTGCGCGGCAGATTACCAAGCATTTTGGTCATGCGCTCAACCGCCTCTTCCATCGACATGACGGTAAATTCAGGCAAGGTATATTCGCTATATTCGGCGCGGCGCTGAATATCGCCATAGGCTTTGAGTAAATCATAGAGGCTAACCTGCCAGGTGGTCTCAAAAGAGACCTGCAAGCCATCCGCCATCCCGCGCGGGAACACATTCTTGCCAAGCTGCGGACGCTCCATGAGTTTGGCCGCTGCTTCACGCATGGATTCCAAACGGCGTAATTGAAACGCCAACGCTTCGGCCATAGCTTCACCGCTCGGCTCTTCGCCTTCTTCACCTGTCTTGGGTAAAAGCAGTCTTGATTTCAGATAGGCAAGCCATGCCGCCATCACCAGATACTCAGCCGCAAGATCGAGGCTGAGTTCTTTGGCGCGGTCGATAAAGCCTAAATATTGCCGGACAAGTTGAAGGATCGAGATTTCACGCAAATCAACTTTTTGCGTGCGCGCCATATCCAGCAGCACATCGATCGGCCCTTCATAGCCGTCAATATCTACCAGAAAAGAATCCGCATCATGCGAGCCGTCAGGCAGCGCATCACGCGGCGGGTCTTCCTGAAAGTCTTCCACCTGATCGGTGTTTTGTATTAAGTCTGCTTCGGTCATATCTTTCTTTTGCCTGCGCGTTCATTTGTGGCAAACGAGCCGCTATCTTTTCCATTTCCTCCAGCTTGCCGGCACAATATAGCGCAATGTCACAGCCGGATTCCAGCATCTTGATACATCTATCCTCAAGGGACCCGTAGCGCTCTAGCGCGCCCATCGAGACATCATCGCTTAAGAGCAGCCCGTCAAATCCAATTTCGCCGCGGATCACATCAATCACCTTCGAAGACACAGAAGCCGGATGATCCGGATCAATCGCGCTATAGACAATATGGCTGACCATGCCCCAGATCTGCGGCGCGATCGGCTCTGCCGCCATGCGCTGAAACGGTTTGAAATCAACGGCCTGAAGCTCTTTCAGGGTCGCCTCCACGACAGGCAGATCATGATGAGAATCCAGCGCCGCGCGCCCCTGCCCCGGCATATGTTTGATCACCGGCGTCACGCCGCGTGCCAAAAACGTCTCACAGACTTCCCGGCCCTTTATAAACACGTCATCCGGATCGTCCGAAAAAGCGCGGTCGCCGATGGCTTCGTGCGTCTCTTCGCACCAGACATCCAGAACCGGGGCACAATTTACATTAATGCCAACCTGCCCCAACGACCTGGCAATATCAGAAGCAATCGTGCCCACTTCTTCATATGACCCGCAGGCCTGCGCAGCCGGCCAGGCCGGCCAGTGCGGTGGGCCCATGCGGCGTACCCGCCCGCCTTCCTGATCGATCAGGATCGGTAAATCTGCATCGCCGTGCAAATCACGTAAAGAGTCTGTCAGGGCACGCAACCCTGCAGGCGTATCAATGTTCCGGCCAAATAAAATATAGCCGAATGGCTTTGCATCTTTGAAGAAAGAAACTTCATTTTCCGTTAAAGACATCCCGGAAAGAGAAAATGTACAGGCAATAGTCATAAGGATATTTTAGTTAAAATATAAACCACAGAGACACAGAGAATTAATAATAAAGTAACTCTGTGGCTCCGTGCCTCTGTGGTTAAAAAATGAATTACTTTTTCACAACCAGACAGCCATTGGGATTAATGTCTTTGATTTTCCCGCATGTCGAGTTTGCAAATTCTTTGGTCGTCGGTCCGGCCTGGATACGGTAATAGGTTCCGCGCTCACCCAGATTAGCTTCATGCACGCGATATTTAAACCCGTCAAGCGCCTCATACTTTTTCGTGAGCTTGGACCATTCTTTTTCCGTTCCGCTGCGGTCCGTCACGGATGCCACTTGTACATAGTAATCACCAGACGGAATAGCGCCGCGCGGCGGGGAAGCTCCCGCGGCTGGTTCAAGCTGGTTCACCAGACCGGCTGCTTCATTCATATCAACGGATGGCTGCACAGCAACTGGTCTCTCTTCCGGCACAGCTTCTGGTGCTGATTCGCGGGCGGCTTCCAAAACATCTTCCATGGCACCAGCGGCAGGTTCCGTTGCCGCTGCAGCTTCCGCTTCATCCGCGGCTGTCGCGGCAGAAGCGATATCTTCACTTAATTGCGGTTCTTCTGCCGCTTCAACACCGCGCGCGATATTCTCAATTTCATTTTCAATTGCATCTGGTTGTGGCGGCGCTTCGGCCAGGGTCATGTCTTCTGCTTCTTCTTCAACTGGCGCATCTGTATTCAAACCGGCAAAAAGTTGAGAGCGCGGCATCGGCTCTTCGGTGTCGGTTTCGGCCAGAAGATTTTCAACACCTGCATCGGCATCATTGCCGGACATCGCATCAAAGATTGTGCTGTCGCGGTTGGCGATCTCCATCCCGCCCGGATCATCCGGAGACACTTTAAAGGGCTGCGCATCGGCGCGAATGATCGGCACATTGCCGGAGTTTTCATTTGATCCCGGATAGAGCCCGTAGATAATCGCGCCTAAAATAATCAGCACCAGCGCCAAAGCCCCGAACACGTAACGCGGCCCGAGGCTGATAAAAAATCCGCCCATCCTGTCCATGACACCGTCTCTGCGGTCGTCTTCAAATTCAAAACGCGGTGTGTAGTTCATAGCCGTGACTCCTACTCTGAAATGATTCCCCTCAACACTATGAAAAAATATGCAAAATCTCAAGGAGATTAAAGGCTTTATGCACCTTTATTTGCGCTTTAAAGGCCTTGACAAAACCACCCAAATATAGGAATATATTCTCTATAAACGCCGCGAGTCCGTCTTAGCGGCTTTATTTATATCTATTACCCCCAAGGAAAATCACATGTCTTTCTTTACTCGCTTCACCGGCGGGCTGTCCGGCCCGGTCGGAAACGGTTTGATCACGCACGGCGCAGATGTCATCAAGACACGCCATGCACTTAAAACACTCGGCTATTATGATGGCAAAACCGACCTGGAATATACAGACCCGGCGCTGGATCACTCCATCCGCCAATTTCAGCAGGAAAAGGGCCTGCGCGTCGATGGCCGCCTGTTTCCCGGCGGGGAAACAGAACGCGAAATCAACCGCACGCTTTTGACTGAAGAAGGTGTTCATACAAAACCTGCGCCAGGCACATTGCAGATATCCGATGAGGTTGGAAACAACCGCACGAACCGCCGCCGTGATGTCCGGCGGGTGCAAACGGCGCTCAGCGGTCTGGGTGTTTTACCCTCCGCGCTGGCTTATGAAGCAAACGGACTGATTGATCACCGCACCGAAGATGGTATCCGTACATTTCAGCGCAACAATAATCTACGCGAGGACGGCATGCTCCGCCCTGGTGGAGAGACAGAACGCACACTCAATGCACTCATCCGTTTACAAAGCGATGAAAGAGGCTCTGATGGTACTGATGGCGGTGATACACCACCACTCCCGGAACCAAAACCTGAGCCGCCACCCCCACCACCTGCGGAAGAAGCGCCGGAAGATAAGCCTGAAAAACCTGATAAACCGGATGAAACCCCTCCGGAAGACAAACCTGAAAAACCGGATAATGATTGTAGTGATCTGGAAAGCGCTGTTGAAAAAGCGCAACAAGCATATGACGATGCAGCAGAAAAACTTGAAGCCGCCGAAGAAGAGAAAGCCGCAATACAGGAAACTATACAAGCCCAGTTAGACAAAGTGGAAACACTAGAATCAAATCTAGAAACACTTCAAAGCCAGCTTGAGAAGATCGACAATACAATTCAAAAAGAAAAACGGGAAAGTAAAAATTGGGGGAGAAGAGGGCGTTATTTGGGTATGATGGCAGGAACCCGCTTCCCCAACAAAGGATCAGCTATCAGATGGGGTGGAAAAATTGGTGATGTAGGTGGGCGGGTGCTTGAAGAAGGCCTGGATGCCATCACAGATGAAAAAATGACATCGACTCTCAAAGATGAACGTACTGCAATTGTTCAGCAAATAGAGGAGATACAGCAAGAAATAGCAGCCATCAGAAATGAAATAGCAGAGCCTTTAAGCAAAATTGATGCCCTCGAAAGCGAAATCAATGAATCTTTGCAACCTGCGGCAGATAATTTACAATCAGACTTGGAAGAGCTTCAGGGTGCTCTTGAAAATTGTCAAAATCCAAACATTGAATAGAGTTACAATATGATTTTGAAAAAGTTAAAATGGTTTCAAATTATAAAAGATACCCTTTTCTTTTATCTAATTTTTATTGTTTCTATTTTTTTAGCAACAATTTCTTTTGTTTCGATCGACGAAATATTTTTGGATGGAAAGTATATAGAACAGCTTTCCAAGACAGATGAGCTTTCTCTAATTGAAAGTACTCTGTTTGGAAATTATATGTTGGTTGCAATTTATATTCTTATACTCACCACAATTTACAGATCTGGAAAATCAGACCCTGACAATAGGCTTTTGCACATGATCTGTGTTGCTGGCCTATTATGGCTTTTCCCGGGAATAGGAATAGCTACCGAAAAACCAGACCCCCTTTGGTTTATATTTAATATAGCTGTTTTTATAATCACCGTCGCTATTTCACATTACATTTACAAAAGCCGGGAAGAAAAAATTAAAACGCAGTAGATTTTATTCTTCTGCATCTTCCGGTGAAGATTTCACAATCCCGAGGCTGGTCAGGCGTACGAATACAGAGCTTGCCGGACTATCTTTTTCCTTGTTAAAGAAGCGTTTTTCGCTGAAATCTATGCTATCGCCGGGACGCAGAAACTGGATATTACGCAGATTTTCTACCTTAACATCCATCAATTCTCCGGACTCATCATAAAAGGAAATTGTAAGCACGATTTCTGTAATGATCTTATCACTTGTATTATGAACCGACCCGATAACATTCTGGGAAGAAAGGGAAGCCGTAACCAAACGGACATTTTCTGTTTTAACCTGCGCCATAAGCGCTTCCGTTTCTTCAACACTGAGGCCATTTTTTAGATTGAGATCAGAGGAATGTTTACGCCCTTTCGCCTCTTCATAAGAAGAGTCTACCCCCAACTTTGCCGGAAGAATGGCAAAATAAGGCCAGATCGCCAGCGCAATCAGAACGACAATCAAAGGTGAATTTAGAACTTTCCAGATTTTTTGCATGATCCCGCTATTCTTAAAAAGTTAAAGATACACATCTGTTAACAAGAATATACAAGTTTTGCAATGACCTATCTTAAATCCCAGTAAAGGTCAAACATACGCTCATGTTCACGCATGGCGTATCGGTCGGTCATGCCGGCAATGTAATCACAGACGATGCGGGCCTGCTTGATATCATCGATTAGCCCGCCCGCTTCCTCGACCCGGCGCTGCCAGTGATCAGGGAGCATCTGGTGATTTTTCATGAAGGCTTCAAACAGTTCGGGAATAATTTTTTCAACCTTCAGCCAGATCCGGTTAACGGTATAATGGCGGTACATTTTCTTATATAAAAACGCGCGCAGCTCTTCGACATTGCGGCTCATCTCATCGGAAAACGCGACCATCTGCCGTCCGGCCATGCGGATATCTTCTGCCGATTTTGGTTTTAAATCATTCAGCCGCGCGCGCGTTTCCTCTAAAACATCGGTGACCATCGCCCCGATCATTTCCCGCACCGTTTCCTGCAAAATGTAATGCTCGCCCACATCCGGCCAGTCCTGTTTGGCCTGCCTGATAATCGGCCCGAGCAATTCAAGCTGCGATAAATCATCCAGGTCAAACATCCCGGCGCGCAACCCATCTTCAACATCATGATTGTTGTAAGCAATATCATCTGAAATCGCTGCGATCTGCGCTTCAAGGCTTGCATGAGTTTTGATACGCAAATCGCTCTGGTGCAAAATTTCCCGCAAGGTCGTCGGCAGCTCATCCTTTTCGATAGGCCCGTTATGTTTGACGATCCCTTCCAGCGTTTCCCATGTCAGGTTCAGCCCCGGCCAGCCCGGATATTTTCGCTCCAGCTGTGTCACAATCCGCAGCGACTGATCATTATGTTCAAACCCGCCATAGGGTTTCATACATTCTGCCAGGTAATCCTCGCCGATATGGGCAAAAGGCGTATGGCCCAGATCATGAGAGAGCGCAATCGCTTCAGCAAGGTCTTCATTCACCATCAGCGCACGCGCAAGGGAGCGCGTAATCTGCGCAACTTCCAGCGTATGGGTGAGGCGCGTGCGGAAATGATCCCCTTCATGGGACACAAAGACCTGCGTTTTGGCTTTGAGCCGCCGGAAGGCGCTTGCATGGATAATCCGGTCCCGGTCGCGCTGAAACGGTGTGCGGGTTGCGCTCTCAGGCTCTTCATAAATCCGCCCCAGGCTTTCATCCGGGCGGCACGCCCAGGCCGCCAGCGGCATCGCACAGTAATTATAGGCGGACTGGTCCTGTCCTTCGGCCTCTTTAGAATCGTCATTGGCTGCGTTAGACATTGAAAACCCTGCTTGTAATTTCATATAATAGAGTATGACCATAACACTCACAGAATCTTGCGTAAAACAAATTAAGGCCCTGCGGGACAAGCAGGGCAAGCCTGATCTCAATCTGCGCCTGATTGTCGATGGCGGCGGATGTCAGGGCTTTGAATACCGTTTTGACCTGACCAAAACCACTGAAGACGATGACAGCATCTTTGAAAAAGACGGCGTCGCCGTGATTGTCGATTCCATCTCCCTGCCCTATCTCGCAGGATCGGAAATTGATTATATTGATGACCTCATCGGCGCAGCCTTTAAAGTGAATAACCCGAATGCAGATTCATCCTGTGGTTGCGGAACCTCTTTTTCCATGAAAGACTAAAACCCTCTAACCAAGAGGGGGAATTATGACCGATACACTCTTTGATCGCATTGGCGGAAAAGATGCCGTGAATGCCGCCGTTGATTTATTCTATGACAAGGTTCTGGCCGACAGCCGCATTAATATGTTTTTTGACGGGGTGGATATGCCCCGCCAGCGCGCACACCAAAAAGCTTTTCTAACCTTTGCCTTTGGCGGCGCGCCGAATTATGAAGGTAAATCCATGCGCGAAGCCCATGCGCACCTGGATCTGAACGAAGATCATTTCACAGCCGTTGCTGAAAATCTTCAAAACACGCTGGCTGAGCTCGGCGTCGCAGAAGACCTGATCGGTGAAGTCATGACCATCGCCGCCTCCACGCATGATGACGTGCTGAATTTGTAGGCTTTACACCTCTTCCCACCTTGTTATGGTGCTTTCCATGAAAATCGCTTCATGGAATGTCAACTCGATTAAAGCGCGTAAAGAGCATGTGCTGCGCTGGCTCGCGGCCAACTCGGTGGATGTGCTGATGATCCAGGAACTTAAAGGCGAAGCCTTCCCGGAAGAAGATTTTAAAGAGGCCGGTTATCACGCGCTTTGGGCAGGCCAGAAAGCCTATAATGGCGTGGCTATTCTTTCCAAAACAAAAGCGAAACTTGTTTTAGATAAACTTCCCGGCGATGAGAGTGATGAACAGGCCCGCTACCTTGAAATTGAGTATAAAGACACGCGCATGATCAATATCTACGCGCCGAACGGCAACCCGGCCCCGGGACCAAAATATGATTACAAACTTGCCTGGATGGAGCGTCTTTACGCGCATCTGAAAAAACTGCGTGAAGCAGAAATCCCTTTTTTGATCGGTGGTGATTTTAATGTCATCCCGGAAGATAAAGACTGTCACAATCCGAAAGCCTGGAAAGAGGATGCGCTCTTTAAGCCGGAGACACTTTCGGCTTTTCGCAGTCTTTTATATCTTGGCCTGACCGATGCTTTTCGCACGTTTAACAGGGAAGCAGAGCAATATACATTCTGGGATTATCAGGCCGGCGCCTGGCCGAAAAATCACGGCATTCGCATTGACCACTTTCTAACATCACCTGCGATCACCGACCGTCTTAAAAACTGTGTCATCGACCCCGCTCCGCGCGGAGAGGAAAAGGCGTCAGACCACACGCCGATCGTCGTGGAAGTAAGTTGATGCGTTCGCTTGTCTTCATATCTGCTGCGCTGATCTTAACTGCCTGCGTCACGCAGGATTTCAAGACCTATGAGCGGTATCTGGCTTCTAAAAAGGTGCCGCCGCCGACCGTGGAGCAATTCCCGCATTGTCACGGCTATGGCTGCCCGAGCCATTACCTGGTGGAACTGCATCCAAAAGAGTGGAAACAGATTGACCGTCTTTTTAAACCTGCATCCAAAAATGCCGCGCAGGAACGTGCGCGTGTGGCAAAAGCGATCGGCCGGTTTGAAACCATTGTCGGCGGCATGACTGGGACCGATGTCGATTATCGCGGCACATTTTTAAAAATGGGCAGGGGCCAGCTTGATTGTGTCGATGAAAGCACCAATACAACGATCTACCTTGATTTGCTCAAACAGCGCGGGTACCTAAAATTTCATGAAATCCGCCAGCCTCAAATCCGTACGCCCTTTACCGGCGGCGGCGGGCGCTGGGTCCATCAAAGCGCGGTTATACATGAGGTCAAATCCGGTGTAGACTATGCGGTGGATAGCTGGTTTGAACATAATGGACATCCGTCCCATATCGTCCCGCTATCTGACTGGCGCAGCGGCTGGAAGCCCGCGCGGAAAGAAGAAGACACATGAAATACCTGCCTCTCATTGCCCTGTTGATCTTTACGGCCTGTGCACCCGTACAGGAAAACCTATCCCAGATTGATGAAAGCGAAACGGCGCGCCCGGCCTTTATGGTCGAACGCAGTGTTGAGGTTAGCGGCAAACCCGAGCGCATTTGGGAGCGCATGCACACGCGTTATGCCCCGGCAACGATTTACGTCGGTGGAGAGAAAAAACTCGGCCTTGATCTGGCAGCGCGCGATAAAAGCGAAAATGTCGCCTGGCTCCCAACAGCCAATGCCAAAATACTCGATCAGATCCGTGCGCTTTATGATCTGAAACATATTCATTTGGTTGTGACCAATAATATGACGCCCGCTCTCTTTGAGCTCATCGCTACATATGAGCACATCATGAGCGTGCGTTTTGTTGCAGTTGATCTATCCGGATTTCAGGACGGCGCAGGGCTTCTGGCCAAACTACCGCAGGTTCATTTTGTCGGCGCAATGGATGATACCGCCGCGCCCGCAGATTACCATCTGTTCCGCCAGGCCATGGGCCCGTCCAAATGCGTGAAATATAGTGTCATGCCTGATGCAAGTCACACCAAAGGCTGGGAAGCACTCTGGCCGAAGCTTTTGAAAATCAAACCCGCCTGCAGCGTTGAGACACCGACCCTGCCGTTAAAGACGGAAATAATTCCAATACAGACGCTAAAGCCTTACGAGAAGTAAAGACCTTTATTGGTAATCCGGATTGAGATCAAAACGATCCAGATCCATGACCTTCGCCCAGGCAGAAACAAAGTCCTGCACAAACTTCTCTTTGGCATCATCTGTCGCATAGACTTCGGCCAAAGCCCGCAGTTCGGCATTATGCCCGAAGATCAGGTCAACGCGCGACGCGGTCCATTTGACTTTGCCGCTCGCCCGGTCACGCCCTTCAAAGGCCTGATCCGTGCCGCCAAGAGCTTGCCATTCCGTTGCCATATCCAGCAGATTGACAAAAAAATCATTGGTCAGTGTTCCAGGTGTATCCGTAAACACGCCCTGCTTTGAGCTATTATGATTGGCGCCAAGCACGCGCAAGCCTCCGACCAGAACCGTCATTTCCGGCGCGGTCAGCGTTAAAAGCTGCGCCTGGTCGACAAGCAGCTCTTCAGCCGACACTGTATAAACGGTTTTCGCAAAATTGCGGAACCCATCTGTTTCAGGTTCAAGCGGCTCAAAAGACTCTGTATCTGTATGTTCATCGCCCGCATCGACCCGGCCCGGATTAAACGGCACATTCACATCCTGCCCGGCCTCTTTAGCTGCTTTTTCAATCGCCGCACATCCGCCAAGCACAATCAAATCCGCAAGAGACACCTGTTTGCCGGACTGCGCGCCGTTAAACTCACTTTGAATTTTTTCAAGCGCGGCCAGAACTTTTGAAAGCTGTTCGGGCTGGTTTGCTGTCCAGTCTTTTTGAGGGGCCAGGCGAATACGTGCGCCATTCGCCCCGCCACGACGATCAGATTCCCGATACGTGGACGCAGATGTCCAGGCCGTCGCAACCAGTTCAGAAACGGATAAACCGCTTGCCAGAATTTTCTCTTTCAGCGCTGCGATATCGGCATCCTCAATCAGATCATAGTCACGCGCCGGCAGCGGGTCCTGCCAGATCAAAACTTCGTTCGGCACTTCTTTGCCCAGATAACGTGTGATTGGCCCCATATCGCGATGCGTCAACTTGTACCAGGCACGCGCATAGGCATCCGCAAAGGCGTCATGATCTTTATGAAAGCGCTCCGAAATTTCCCGGTAGGCCGGATCTTCGCGCAATGCGATATCCGTGGTCGCCATCATGGTCGGCACTTTTGAAGCACCGTCTGCAGATGGTGCAAGGTCCTGCTCCTTCACCCCTTTTGGCGCCCATTGGTTTGCCCCGGCAGGGCTTTTCACAAGCTCCCATTCATAGCCAAACAGCATATCGAAATACCCGCTATCCCATTTAATCGGGTTTGGCGTCCAGGCGCCTTCCAGACCGCTCGTGATCGCATCCACGCCCTTCCCGCTTTTATAATCGCTTGCCCAGCCAAAGCCCTGCGCTTCGATCGGCGTCGCATTCGGCTCACGGCCCACATGCGAATCCGGCGCGGCGCCATGACATTTCCCGAATGTGTGACCGCCTGCAATCAAGGCCACCGTTTCTTCATCATTCATCGCCATACGGCCGAACGTTTCACGGATGTCTTTTGCAGAGTCGAGCGGATCCGGATTGCCGTTCGGTCCTTCCGGGTTCACATAGATGAGGCCCATATGCACGGCCGCCAGCGGTCTTTCAAGCACGCGCTCATCGCCCTTGCTCTCGCTGTAGCGCACTTCATTGCCCATCCATTCAGCTTCCGATCCCCAGTAAATATCTTCGGCCGGTTGCCAGACATCGACGCGTCCGCCGCCAAAACCAAACGTCTTAAAGCCCATCGATTCATGCGCGCAGTTTCCGGCCAAAATAAACAAATCCGCCCAGGAAATTTTGTTCCCGTATTTTTTCTTTACCGGCCAAAGCAAGCGGCGCGCTTTATCAAGGTTTGCATTATCCGGCCAGCTATTGGTCGGCGCAAAACGCTGCAACCCTTGAGAGCTTCCCCCGCGCCCGTCTGCCGTACGATATGTCCCCGCCACGTGCCAAGCCATGCGGATAAAGAACGGACCGTAATGCCCGTAATCAGCGGGCCACCAGTCTTGCGAATCCGTCATAAGCGCATAGAGATCTTTTTTCACCGCATCCAGATCAAGCGTTTTAAAGGCCTGGATATAATTAAAGGCAGAGCCCATCGGGTTTGACAGGGCAGAATGCTGACGCAGCACATCGAGATTGAGCATTTGCGGCCACCAGTCCCGGTTGGTTTGGCTGTTTCTTGCCGCGAAATCCGCGTGACCGCCCGAGACCGGGCACATAGCTGCATTGCTCATGATATCTCCTGTAACGATTGAGTGTTAAATTCACCCACAATGTAGCGCCCGGGCCCCATAAATCAAATATATATTGCCAGGGGGTGGTATGGGGAAAGGTTATGGTGCTGCCGAGAAGGATTGAACTTCCGACCTCTCCCTTACCAAGGGAGTGCTCTACCACTGAGCTACGGCAGCGTTTTTCAGCCTTGTCAGAAACCTGATGCTTATTTTTCGCGGAAGATGATCCGCCCTTTGGTGAGGTCATATGGGGTCATTTCCACGATCACCGTATCGCCCTGCAGGACACGGATGCGGTGTTTACGCATCTTGCCCGCCGCATGCGCCAGGATTTCATGGTCGTTTTCCAGTTTCACCCGGAACATTGCGTTCGGGAGAATTTCCGTGACAACCCCTTTAAATTCAATCAGATCTTCTTTTGGCATTCTTTTCCTTATGCTTAAGATTTTCCTATATACGCCCGCTGCCGCCTGAATGCAACCTGCTTATCGCCAGAGCCGTGCCTGATCCAGGTGCAGAACGCAGATCAGGGTAAAAAGCCGTCTGGCTGTTTCGTGGTCCATATTGATCTTATCCTTCAGCCGCTCCAGCATCAGATCCGCAGCTTCATTATGAAGCCCGCGCCTTGCCATATCGATCGGCTCCAGTTTTGCCTGCATCCCGTCGCTGCGCGCACGCTCATAGGCTTCGATCATCAGGAAGTAATCTTTTACGATACGCCTGTACGGGCTTAAGGAAAGCATGAAGGCGGGCAGATCTTGCTCAAGCGCATTTTTTATTTGTAAAACAAGATGCTTATGACTGATTGATAATTCTAAACTATACGGCCCGTTATTATCATTGAGAGGTTGAAAGACACTCTCCCGGATGAGGTCGGCAATCGCCGTATCACGCTCATGGATCATGCGCACAGGCGGGTTGTCCGGATGCGGATAAATCAACCGAACCTCGGTCAGCGCACTCACACACCTGCCCCTTCGCGAAAAATATCAATCCAGCGCTGCATCTGCCCGGGCATGGTTTTAAGGGCTTTGCGCGAGACAATAAGACGTGCGCTGACATCCAGGATTTTATCAACTTCCACCAACCCGTTGGCTTTGAGCGTAGAGCCCGTCGAGACCAGATCCACAATCCGCCGGGCCAGCCCCATAGAGGGTGCGAGCTCCATTGCACCGGACAGCTTGATACATTCAGCCTGCACACCGCGCGCGGCAAAATGCTTGCGGGTGAGATGCGGATATTTGGTCGCAACCCGAATATGGCTCCAGCGGCGCGGATCGTCTTGCGCAGCTTCTTCCTTAGGCATCGCCACTGACAAGCGGCACTGCCCGATCCCCAGATCGACCGGGGCATAGATGCCCTCATATTCAAACTCTTCAATGACATCATTGCCTGCCACGCCCAGATGTGCCGCGCCAAATGCTGTAAAGGTCGCCGCATCAAAGGCCCGCACGCGAATGATGTCCAAGTCCGGATGATTGGTTTCAAAGCGCAGCTTGCGGCTATCCTTTTCAAAGAAATCCGCTTCGGGCTGGATATCGCAGGCCGCGAGCAGCGGCAGCAGCTCGTCCAGGATACGGCCCTTTGGCACGGCAAGTATCAGTTTTTCATCGCTCATGGGAAATGTTGTAACGCCTTTACGGTAAAAGAAAAACCGCCTTTTTGTTCCTGAATTGTTCCACGTGGAACATTTTACGGAAATATATAAAACATTATGAAAAATATAATTCCTGAATGAAAAGCCTGTACCTGCTTTTATCCAGACGGGAAGTTCCGCGAACAGCGCTGCTATTATGCCTTCATACCGGGCGCATCGAAGTGCGTTTGGCCGGGAATTTGCGCGGCCATTTGCTGCGACCGAGAAGCACGCTCAACACCGCTTTTACTATCTGGTTCCTGAATAAGCCCTTTCCAATCAAGAGAGGCCAACATTTCTTTCAGATAAGCTTGTTCATCCAATTGGCTGTCATGCTGATGGCGAACATAAATCTCATTCCATCTTTCAACATTATCATCAGAAGCGTCTATATGAATAACCCTTTGCATTTCAATTGCTTTTAAATAAAGCAGCCTGACTGCCTCTTCCGGAATTCTGATATCAAATTCGCGCGGCCGCCCTGCAGCAAAAATAGTCAGCAATGTCTCCTTTGACTTGGGTGCGCTGCCGTCATGTTTTGAGTTTGTAAGAGAAACCTCGCCCGTCGTGAGGCTTTTTGCCGCATTTGCAAAGCTACCCACACTGCCGTGAAATGTCATTGAAAGCCCAGCCATAATTTTCCTCCAATTACTGCAGTTTTGACATATGTAAATTATAAGGTTGCAGTTTGTCAACATAAATATTACTGCTAAAAGCTATCTCCACATACGTTCAGTCTGCATGTCATCTTTTAGACAGGCTTTATAAAGATACTTACTGCTTACAGTATTTTATACCCTTAAAGCCGCCATACCGATCTGCATATTCTGATCCGGGCAATCCGGAGTTGCGCGTTTGCTAAAGTAATTCCCATCTGTGAATGTATCATGAGGGCTAACATGACCAATCTCTGCGCCAAAACGTTCCAGACGCCGCCTGATATGCGCTGCATAATTAAAACGAAAGAGATAAGGTTTTTCAGGTACCGGTGTAAAATCGTCCCGGGCAGACGGCCGCCATCTGACAAAATCCTGGGCGACATCCGCGCTGACAATATGCGAGGGCTGCTGAAGACACGGCCCAATATGCGCGCGCATCTCTCCATCCATGTGAAAGGTAGCCTGGTCTAACGCACGCTCAAGGAAATCATCTTTCAGATTATGGCGCGATGCATGAATAGCCGCCACCGCAAACCCTTTTGTATCTTCCAAAAGAGTTATCGCACAATCGCGCCCACAAAAACCGATTGCAATATCGGGCGTGGTCGAAATAATGGCTTCCCCGCGAGGCCTGTTTTTCACCGGACCATATTGCCCTTTTTTATCAACGTGGATAATGTTTTTATCTTCCGGTGAAATCGCAGGCGTTATAAGTTTTTTAGCATGCAGGCTAAAGCGTTTAATTAGTTGTTCTCTGTTTTGCAGGCGAGTCTCGTTTCCCGGATAGCCGGGCGGGCCAAGCATAAAACTGCCATCGGCAGCTTTGCTAAAATAAATGACAGTCATACGCCTTACTCGCTTATACGCTCAATCTCTGCACCAACCTGGCCGAGTTTGTCGACGATATTTTCATAGCCGCGGTCAAGATGATAGATACGGTTGATGGTGGTTTCCCCATCGGCCACAAGCCCTGCCAGGATAAGAGACACAGACGCACGCAGGTCGGTCGCCATGACTTCCGCGCCATGGAGCTTCGGCACGCCGCGCACAAGCGCGCTTTGTCCCTGCACGGTAATATCTGCGCCCATACGCACAAGTTCAGGCACATGCATGAAACGGTTTTCAAAAATGGTTTCCGTGATCATCCCCGCCCCTTCGCAAAGCGTCATCATAGTCATGAACTGCGCCTGCAGGTCAGTTGGAAAGCCCGGATAGGGCTCGGTCATGATATCAACACCTTTAAGCTTTGATCCGTTCCGATGGACGCAGACATCATTGCCGTCCTGTGTGATCTCAATACCCGCTTCTTCGAGGCGGCCGATAAGAGCTGTCAGGAAATCCATGCGGGTATTTTTAAGGCGCACATCGCCGCCACATAATCCAACCGCGCACATATAGGTGCCGGTTTCAATCCGGTCCGGGACAACAGAATGCACCGCGCCGTTTAAAGAGGTAACACCCTGAATGCGAATTTCAGGTGTGCCGAGCCCTTCAATCTTTGCGCCCATTTTAATCAGCGCTTCCCCCTGATCGATAATTTCAGGTTCGCGCGCAGCGTTTTTCAAAATCGTATCGCCTTTGGCGAGCGTCGCGGCCATCATCAGATTTTCCGTCGCCCCGACAGAGACTTTCGGGAAAGAAATTTCTGCGCCATGCAAACCTTTAGGTGCGCTTGCCTTGATATAACCGCCTTCAATCTCAATCTCCGCACCCATGGCTTTCAGGCCCTGAATATGCAGATCAACTGGGCGTCCACCCAACGCACATCCGCCGGGGAGAGAGACTTCTGCTTGCCCATGACGGGCAAGAAGCGGTCCAAGCACAATCACGCTCGCGCGCATTTTACGGACCAGATCATAAGGCGCGATATGAGAGGTAATTTCTTTCGCCCGTAAAATCGCCACACCATCGGAGCGCAGCGCAACTGTCATGCCGAGATGGTTTAAAACCTGCGCCAGCGTGCGGACATCCACCAGCGCGTTGGGCATATTTGTAAACTGTACAGGCTCATCTGTCAGAAGCGCGGCGCACATATGTTTGAGCGCTGCATTCTTTGCCCCTGAAATCGGGATATCCCCTTTCAAACGTGCCCCGCCCACCACGCGCATTTTATCCAAGCCCGATGATTTGACATCGGCGCTAATCAGCTCGATGGTTTGAGCGGTTTCGATTTGAGGCTCAATCATATTATTTTTTAATTCGGGGGAGTGTGACACCTTTTTGTCCCATATATTTGCCCTTGCGGTCGGCGTAACTCGTTTCGCAAGGCGTTGATCCTTTAAAGAAGAGAAACTGGCAGAGCCCCTCGCCCGCATAGACTTTGGCAGGGAGCGGCGTTGTGTTTGAAATTTCAAGCGTGACATGCCCTTCCCAGCCGGGTTCCAGCGGCGTGACATTCACGATGAGGCCGCAACGCGCATAGGTGGATTTGCCAAGGCAGATCACCAGCACGTCTTTTGGAATGCGGAAATATTCAACAGAGCGCGTCAGCGCAAATGAGTTCGGCGGGATAACACAAACATCTGTTTCACGATCGACAAAACTGTCTTCAGAAAAATTCTTTGGGTCGACGATGGCGTTATCAACATTCGTGAAAATCTTAAATTCATTCGAACAGCGTGAGTCATAACCGTAAGAAGACAGGCCGTAAGAGATTTTGCCTTCGGCTGTTTGCTTTTCAACAAACGGATCGATCATACCTTCTTCCTGCGCCAGGCGGCGGATCTGATGATCAGCCAGAATACCGGGCAGACCGCCTGCAGCGGCCATCGCCTCTATCTCGTTCTCATTAGCGTTTTGTATTGCTTTCATCTTTGTTTTCTTTCGCACGGGCTTGTTCTTTGCGCTTTAAAAGGTTCGCGCGGAGCTTGGCTGCGCGCTCTTCTTCCTTTGACGGCAAGCTCAGCTTTTTCTCATTACCGGTCATTTATGGCCCCCATTGGGCGGATTTACGAAATAATCTTGGTTTTATAGACGAAAAACCGGCTAAAAAGCTAGAAATTTCGGGCAAAAGCCTTAATGTCACTGTGGAAGAGGAGCGCCGCCCATGCCTGACCGTCAAGATCCCTTAAATATCCTGCCTGAAAAAGACCGCCTGGATGCCAGCGACCCGTACGCACGGGAACGCCAGACCTTCCCGGTTCTGACCGATGAGCAGGTGGAGCGGATCAAACCTTTTGGGGTAATCGAAGATTTACCCAAAGGCACCGTGACATTTGAACGCGGGGACCGGACCGTTGATTTTTTCGTGCTGCTCAAAGGCTCGATTGAAATTTATGAGCATCGCCGCGAAGGATTGAATGTTTTTACAGTGCATGGGGGAAACCAGTTTACAGGCGAACTGGATTTGCTCAATGACCGGAAAATTCTGGTCGGCGGACGGATGGGCGAAGACGGCACGGTGATCCGCGTCAACCGCCCGAATTTCAAAAAGCTGATGATTGCCGAACCGGATATTGGCGAGATTATTATGCGCGCTTTTATTTTGCGGCGCGTTGGATTGATCTCACACAAGCAAGGCTCTGTCACACTCATCACACAAAAACAAACGGCAGACTCTATCCGTATTGAACGGTTTTTGCGGCGGAACGGGTACCCGGTCGATGTCATGGATTGCACACATGAAGACTGCGATATGCTGTTAAAAAAATATGAGATTAGCGAAGATCAATTACCGTGCGTGCTTATTCATCTCGGCGACCGTGTGATTTGTAATCCGACCAACTACGAACTGGCCGAAGAACTTGGCCTGGCCGAAGAAGTTGAATCTGAACATATCTATGATGTGGTGATAGCGGGCGCGGGCCCGTCCGGGCTGTCAGCGGCGGTCTATGCAGCCTCTGAAGGTCTCAGCACACTTTTAATTGAACAGGAAGCGCCGGGCGGACAGGCCGCCACAAGCTCAAAGATTGAAAATTATCTGGGCTTTCCGACGGGTGTCTCCGGGCAGGCTCTGGCAGGGCGCGCGCAAGTCCAGGCACAAAAATTCGGCGCAAAAATTTTGCTTCCCCATGCCGTCAAGAAAGTTGAAAAAGGCGAAAACGGAACCTACGCACTTCGGCTATGCAATGATGAGCGTATAAAAACGCAAACCGTTATTGTTGCCACGGGCGCGCGGTACCGCGCACTTAATCTTGAGAATGCACATGACTTTGACAATGCGGGTGTGTATTACGCAGCCACCGCAATGGAAGCAGGCCTGTGCAAGAATAAAGATGTTATTGTTGTCGGCGGCGGAAATTCCGCCGGGCAAGCGGCAGTGTTTTTGTCTGCGCATGCAGCGCATGTGCATATGCTAGTGCGTAGCGAGGGCCTTGCGGACAGTATGTCGGATTATCTGATTGAACGGATTAAATCTTCGCCGAAAATTACGCTCAATACGCACACATCGATTACCGAGCTGCAAGGCAATCGTCATTTAGAAAGCGTAAGCTGGAACAACAAACAAACCGGTCAAAGCGAAACACATGATATTGAACATGTGTTCTTGATGATCGGCGCCGTGCCGAATACGGAGCTTCTCGGGAGCTGCGTTGCCTTTAGTGAAAAAGGCTTTATCAAAACCGGTCCGGATGCCGAAAAGACGGATGTCTGGACTCTGGATCGTGACCCGATGCTGTTTGAAACCTCCGCGCCCGGTGTATTCGCGATCGGCGATGTGCGGGACGGGTCAGTGAAACGTGTCGCATCCGGTGTTGGTGAGGGCTCCATCTGTATCAGCCAGGTGCACCAATATCTGGCACTGCAGGCTCTGGAAGAAGAAAAACAGGCGGCTTAGCCAATTTTCCTAAAAAATACGCTATTTCTCTTGCCATCCGCTGGAGAGGTTGTTATGTAACCCAAACATTAATTATTCATAATACAAACAGTATGCTTTTACGACGTAAATCTGAGTCTGGAATTTTAGACACCTCCATAAAATTATGGCGGCTTCAAATGTATCAAAGATGCTTAGATGCAGTTGATCCATCAACCCTGATAGCCTGGAACATCATAACTTCATGCAATCAAAATAAAGATAAGCTCGGTATTAAGATTAGAAAAAACTTTCCATCTTTTATTGGGCACCCAAGCCGAAAAAAACTAAGAGAATCAGGAATCTCAGAGAATAGATACCTTGCTGAAAAATATGCAGAACGTTTTGAAGAAGTAAAGAAAAAAGTTGATGCCAGCATCGAGAAGGCGCCGCCAGATCTGCCTCAATCAGAAATAGAAAAAAATATATCTTTTTTGGCAGATTCAATTGGCTTAACAGATATACAAAGAAAACTTCTTTTGTTTTTTGCTGACTTTCAATTTGGTATAGCCAAAAACCTGCTCGGAAATATCCGGGATATGCGTGGATCTCACGATGATTATTATGAAGCAATTGCCTTTCTTATAGATGAAGAAGAAGAAGATGTCAGAAGAGAACTTTCTCCAACCAGCATTTTGGTTGGCATGGAGTTTATTAAACAAGATACATCTCAAGTTGAGACCAAAATAGGCTACCCCATCAAAAAAGACGAATATTATAAAGTTCATCCTGACACCGCCTATATTCTAGAACAAAGATACGCGGACCCTGCAGAAATCATTGCCCTGTATATGGGGGATATCACAAACGGCTTTCTGACACTCGAAGCCAACTATGGATATATGCAAGATAATGCAGACGATATGCTTGGGACACTTAACGGTTTCCTAGAGCAGGGGCATAGAGATTTTAAAATTGTTACCCTTGCAGGTGACCCCGGAACAGGAAAAACAGAACTAACAGGCGCTTTAAGTAAAGCAATATCAGAGCTCCGTGGGGCAGAAATTCCCTTTTATTTAAATGGAGACCCTCATAAACCAAATGATACAAACATAACAATCAGTGAACCAACACGTGAAGAGCGCTGAAAACGCTTATACCGGCGCGCTTTTATGGCGCATAGAATGGGGTTGAAATGTATTCTGATCGAAGATGATTGCGAAGAAATGGTGCGCGACCTTAACCGCAAGGAACACCAGGAACAGGGCAGCAAAGATTTTGTCAATAGAATGCTGAGACGGTTGGGACGCGAATTTGGTATTCCCGTTATTTTCATTACCAACCGGCCGGACTTACTCGACCCCGCCACCATCCGCCGGATCATGCCGATTTACTATGTAAAAAATATTCCTTTGGAAGAGCGCAAGAAAATTATCACCGATATGGTTAAAACGAATATTGGCATTACACTGAAACCCACCGAAGCAGAGAAAATGGCAGACCGCACTGAATATTGTACGATTGGCGTCATTGAAACAATTGTTAAATCTGTCGGCACTCGTAAAGATTTAAAAAATCGTGCAGAGAAGATGGACGCTCTTGCAAGAGAAGTCGAACGGGGCTTAAGAGTGCGCGAGAACGGTGAAATGCCTGCGCCTCATATCGACCGGTCAACAGAATTGCGTACCCTGCGGCTTGACTTGATTAATTCTACAGACAATATATCCCAGCTTTTTGGGTCTTTGATATCCGCGGCAAAAAAAGACAGGGATTCTCTCCGGGGTATGGACATGGCGCTTTTAGGCCCGGCAGGAAGCGGGCGTAAAAGTCTGGCCAGATATTTCATGCATAAAGTTGGCATTAAGACACGTGAGATTTCATTCGATCTTGATAATACGCACGCAGAAGATATTGAACAAGCTGATAAAGACGGGCGTGCCTTAATTATCAAAGACGCGGAGCCTTTAGTTTTTAAAATGGCTTATCCGGATAATCCCCTTATTCAAAGAATGCGTGATCGCCGCCTTCCTACATTTGTGACGGCAGATATGCCACATGATACATTTCTTCCTGATAACATTTCACAAGCTTTCACATTCGCCATTCGTACAGGGTACCTCTCAGAAGAACAGATTGTGGTTGCCGGAGAAAAGATTTTAGGCACAAGGTTAAATCTAGACAGTACGAAACACGTATTAGATAGAATAACAATTGGTGATGTTGTTGCTGTGCAAAGACAGCTTGTTCATCTGGGGGCAAAAAATGATGCGAAAATAGCCCTTCAGCGCCTGATAGCCCGTCAAAGACCTGCAAAACCTGCAGAAAGCGGTCAAAAGATTGGCTTTTAAAAAAATGGTGCCCAGAGCCAGAATCGAACTGGCGACACAGGGATTTTCAGTCCCTTGCTCTACCGACTGAGCTATCTGGGCATGCCGAAAGATCGGACTAAGCGTATATAAAAGATCGCCTGAGACCTGTCCAGCCCCTTTTGGCCTATTCGAGTGCAGACAAAAAGCGTGAATGCAGGCGCGGCGTCCGGCGGCGGCGGGTGAGCTCGATCAGGCCGAGCGCCGTGATCCCGTGGATCTGCACGGTGCACGGGTCGCGGTCAATCGCCGCCTGCAGGGCGTCCAAAAGCTTTTTCTGCTCGCTTTTATTTTTCATCTTCAGCGCATCAATGACAATCACCCCACCAAGATTGCGCAAGCGAATCTGCCTCGCAATCACATCTGCCGCTTCAATATTCAGACCCAGATTAGACTGCGCATCCGCGCCGCGATTAATATCAACCGCGACAAGGGCAGCGGTTTCCTGAATAATCACATTCCCCCCGCCGGGTAAAAGCGCATAAGGTTTAAAGAGGTCTTCAATCTGATCGACCACGCCCCGCTGATCAAAGAGCGCCAGATCATCCATAAAGTTTTCCATCTCCACCGGATGAATTTTTGTGACCAGATCAGGGGCAAATAACTCACACCATTCTTCCGTATGCTGATAGACATCCATGGTCGTGACATCAATGCGACCGACCAGACGTCCGGCATGATCACTGATCGTACGCTGAATAGCATCGGGCCCTTCCATGATGAGGGCAGGCGCATCGCCTTCCAGATGCTTTTGCATTTCCGTCCACATCGAAGAGAGAATTTTACCTTCGCGGATAAGAATATCAGTTTGGGTATAGGCCGCAGATGCACGCAAAATGCATCCTTTAATATCGTCAATGGAGTTCAGCATTTTCAAAAGCTGACGGCGGAGTTTTTTATCTTTAATGCGGGTGGAGAGCCTGTTTTCCGTGCTCATGGGCGAGTAAATCATAAACCGCCCTTGCAAGGTGATATCCATGCTCACGCGCGCGGTTTTGGTTTCCAGCGGCAAATCATCTTCATCTTCTTCACTGGGCGGGAGGATACCGCTCTTGGATTGAACGGCAATCATCTGCCCTTCTTTGAGGCGCTTGCTAATCGGCTCCGCCCCGCCTTTGATGATCTTGCCTCCGCGCTGCATAAAGCGCGTATCGGCATTATGTAAGAGTGCGTTATTCACGCCGTCCAGATTGACCCAGGCTGCATCCAGCGCCGCATCAATGCGCTCTACCTTCGCCCAGTAAATCGAGCCCCAGCGGATAAGCTCGCTTGCCGGATCAACCTCTAGGCCGCGAATGACCTTGTCTTCAACGCTTGCCACCCACAGGCTGTCTTCCAGTTCTTCGATGAGAATATCCAGCGCCACTTATGATCCTTTCCCCTGATAGCCAAGGCCGCTTAAGAGATTGACTGTATCATAAAGTGACAGGCCGACCACATTGGAATAAGAGCCGGAGAGAAATTTCACAAAAGCCCCCGCCCGGCCCTGAATTCCGTAGCCTCCAGCCTTACCTTCCCACTCACCGGATCGGATATAAGAGTCTATTTCAGACGGTGTCAGGCGTTTAAACTGCACCTTTGTGGTGCAAACTCGGCTTGCTTCGCGCCCGTCCGGGGCAATCACGCATATCCCGCCATAGACATTATGGCGGCGCCCGGAGAGCTGTTTAAGAAAGGCGCGGGCCTCAGCTTCATCAGCCGGTTTTTCAAGAATACGCCGGCCAAGCCCCACCACCGTATCTGCCGCCAGGATAAATGCTTGCGGGTGATCAGCAGCGACTACACGCGCTTTTTCCTGCGCAAGACGTAACGCCAGGTCTTTGGGCAATTCACCTTTAAGGGGCGTTTCGTCTATATCGGCCGGTATCACCTCTCCCGGGGCAATGCCAGTGCGCTCAAGAAGCTCAAGGCGCCGGGGTGAGGCGGACGCCAGAATCAGGGGCTTTTGATTATTACATTTTTGCATATTAGATATATGTTTTATGCATAAATAAAGTTTTTATGCATGTATTTCAATATGTTATAATAAATACAGGGCTTACATACAAAACGGGATAAACAGATTTTTTGTTCTTATCTCTATGGCATAGCCCTGTTTTAGAGATATACTTCACGTTTATAAGTATACGTCGTAAAAATAAGTGCAATGGAAAAGACAGATATAAAACAAGAAGAGGGCGGTGTTTCTAAAAAGAAATCCGCCAAGCTATCCGAAATGCTCTCTTTCGCATTTTTTGATGCCGTCCATTTCCTGATCCGGCGTTTTGAGGACGCCAGCGATAGCGGTGAAGGAGACAGCAAAGGTGTCAGCAAAACCGATAAGCGCTGGAACCGCGTGAAGGACGTGCCTGTACACCGCTTTGGCGATTCTATCCATGCCATGATGAAAAAGGCGATTGCAAACCGAAAATCGGGGGCCGTGCGCGCTAATATCATGAAACACGGCAGTAGCATCGCTCCTTAAAATCTCTTCATTTCCTCTCTTTTAACCATCTTCATTTCTTCTCTTTTTTCAGATCATTAACCTTTTATTCATAAATTTATGTAAATTTATGCCTCAGCAAGGGACTATCCTTGCGTGTGTAGGGGATGATTATGATGAGTAATAATATTGTTAATTTTGACAAAAATCAGGAGCGGAAAGCTTATGAGGCCCGTAAAAGGAAGGTCAATAAGCTGATGATGGAATCCGTTTCTTTTTTGCAAGGGGAAGTGGCACGGCTTGAGGAAGTTGAGGCACTTCTTGAAAGCCGCGTTGCTAAAATGGCCATTAAACGTGCAAAGAACCTTCTGATTGATGCAGCGCTTTTGAGCTGTAACGCCGTTTCAGAAGAATTCGACGAGCATAACATTAAACTTTAAAGCACACGCTGCACGGATTTTTGCCAGCCGGCATAAAGATCTGTGCGCCGCACTTCTTCCATGGAAGAAGTGTAAGATGTTTTAAGCGCCCAACGTTTAGAAATATCTTCAAGGGAATTGTAAACACCGCACTGCAATCCAGCCAGATAAGCCGCGCCGTGCGCCGTGCTTTCATTTATTTTCGGGACATCCACCTGTGCATTTAAAATGTCCGCCAGGAACTGGCAGACAAATTCATTGGCGACCAGACCGCCATCAACACGTAAAACATTAATGCTTAAACCGCTATCGCTTTCAAAGGCATCCATTAAATCTTTGGTTTGATACCCCTGCGCTTCCAGCGCTGCGCGGATGATATGATCTGCATTGCTTTCGCGCGTCAGACCGACAATCGCCCCATGCGCTTCGGGCACCCAGTGCGGCGCGCCCAGGCCCGTAAAGGCCGGAATAACATATACGCCATTGGTATCAGGTACATTTTGAGCGCGGGCTTCCGTTTCAGACGCTTTTTGAATGAGGCCAAGATTATCGCGCAGCCATTGAATAAGCGCGCCTGCGACAAAGATAGAGCCTTCCAGGGCATAGGCGGTCTGGCCGTTTATCTTATAGCCGATTGTTGTCAGTAGGCGGTTTTGTGAGGACTTAAAATCCGGGCCGATATTCATCAGCGCAAAACAGCCCGTACCGTAAGTGGATTTCACCATACCGGTTTCAAAACAGGCCTGCCCGATGAGCGCGGCCTGTTGATCACCTGCCATACCGCAGACCGGCAAAGCATGCCCAAGAATAGAGGCATGCGCGGTGCCAAAATCCGCGCAGTTTTCTTTGACCTCCGGCAAAATAGATTTTGGAATATCGAATAAGCCTAAAAGATCGTCATCCCATTTTTGATCCTGAATATTATAGAGCATCGTACGCGAAGCATTTGTGATATCGGTTGCGTACACATCCCCGCCGGTGAGTTTCCAGAGCAAGTAGCAATCCACTGTGCCAAAACAAATCTCTCCAGCCTCGGCGCGGGAGCGTACACCATCTACGTTATCGAGAATCCATTTTATCTTGGTGGCCGAAAAATACGGATCACAGAGCAGGCCCGTTTTTTCCTGAATGGTTTTTTCATGCCCCTGCTCTTTAAGCTCAGCGCAATAGCTTGCCGTGCGCCGGTCCTGCCAGACAATCGCGTTATACACAGGATCGCCTGTTTTCTTATCCCAGAGAATGGTGGTTTCACGTTGATTGGTGATACCGATGGCCGCAATCATTTCAGCTTCGGACTCTTTAATGATGTCCGTGCAACACCAGAGCGTATCCTCCCAGATATCATTTGCATCCTGCTCGACCCAGCCTTTTTGCGGGTAGTGCAGTTTCAGTTCTTTTTGTTTGACGTTTAAAATTTCCCCGGATTTTGAAAATAAAATTGCCCGGGACGATGTTGTCCCCTGGTCAATAGAGAGTAAAACAGGATCGTTTTCAGACATGATCTTTGACCTTTTCTAACAGGGCGGGAAAGTCCTGTTCAAGCTTTTCATATGTTTCCTGTGAAATATGCAGACCAAGCTTTGTCCGCCGCCAGAGAATATCTTCTAATGTTTTCGCAAATTCATACATCATCAGATAAGCAAGCTCGGCCTCATACACGCCGTCACCATAATGCTTACCAAGATCTTTTTCTGTTTTCACCCCATCCAGAAAGATATCCATGCACAGGCCATAAGCGCGTGCGTATCGGTATATAAGGCCTTCGGGCAGAAAATCATAATAGCGCATACGGTTTTGAACAAAGCTGTCAAAATCCGCGCCAAGCATTTCTCCGCCCGGTAGCGGCGCCGTGCGTGTCCAGCCTTTGTGCCTGATTTTAAGCTTTTTACAAATCAAGTCGACAGCTTCTTCGGATAATTCCCGGTAGGTTGTCAACTTGCCCCCATAAATGGATAGAAGCGGGGATTTATGGTCCGGATCGAAATGAAGTTTATAATCGCGCGTGACTTTGGAGATATTGCCGTGCCCGTCATCAAGCAGCGCACGCACGCCGCTATAACTCCAGATAATATGCTTATGCGCGATGTGATATTCAAAGGCACGGTTGACCGCTTCAACCAGGTAAACTTTTTCAGCATCTTCAATTTTAACTGCCGTTGGATCGCCTTCATAATTCACATCGGTTGTGCCTATGAGAGAGTATTTATATTCATAGGGAATAACAAACACGATCCGGCCATCAGGTTGCTGAAGGATATAAGCTTCCTCACCGTCATGCAGGCGCGGCACAACAATGTGCGAGCCTTTGACAAGCCGCAGGCCCGGCGCGTTTTTATTCAGGCCTGCATGATCCAAAATAGAGCGCACCCACGGCCCGCCCGCATTGACGACTGCGCGGGCGGTAATGTGGCCCTGATCCCCGCCGGCCAGGTTTTTCAAATGCACCCGCCAGCCATCGCGGTTTTTACGCGGTTCAATATGGACCGCTGCCGTATGAGTCAGCACATCCCCGCCGCGTGCACGCAGATCCATTGCATTCAAAACGACAAGTCGGGAATCTTCGACCCAGCAATCAGAATAACAAAAGCCTTTTTTATATTGCTCTTTTAAAGGTCCGCCGGAGAGGTTTTGCGCTCGTGATTTTTTAAGCTTACGTTTTTTGAAAATGGATGTACCGAGAAAATCATATAAAAATAATCCTAAACGGATTAATCCATATGGCCTTTGCCGCGCATCATGCGGCAGAACAAAATCCATCGGCCAGATAATATGCGGTGCATTTTGAAGTAACACATCACGTTCCAGAAGGGATTTACGCACAAGCCCGAATTCATAGGTTTCTAGATAGCGCAGACCCCCGTGAATAAGTTTTGTACTTGCCGAAGAGGTGGCGCCTGCCAGATCCTGCGCTTCGACCAGAAGGGTTTTCAGGCCGCGCCCTTGCGCATCGCGCGCGATGCCCGCGCCGTTAATCCCGCCGCCTATCACGCATAGATCATAATCGTACTGAAAATCATCACTCATGCTCTATAAGAGTACAGGAGCGCGCGTTTGGAGCAAGAGATATCAGGCTGCTTTTTGGCGCTCCATGCAAATGCGCAGCTTGACCTCGAGTTGCGCCGGCGAAAACGGTTTTTTGATATACCCATTCACACCACCTTCACGCGCATCCACAACAGAGCCCATATCCCCGCGCCCTGTAACCATCAGGAAGGGGGTATTAATCCCTTTTGCACGTGTTTCCTTTAGAAACTCCAGCCCTGACATATTCGGCATGTTCCAGTCACAGACGATAAAATCAACCATTTCAAAGGCCGCATCCATAAAGTCATGCGCTTCTTTCCCATCACTGGCTTCAAAAATCTGAGTGATGCCAAGTTCCCCAAGCATAAGCCTGAGAATGGCTCTGGCATCAGCCTGATCTTCGACGATTAAAACCTTCATCCTACTAAACTGTTCAGGATCAGGCATGATCTGTGTCCTCCGTAAAATCTCCAGCTATCCTCTCCAGACTATTTTCAAAATCAGGACAGCTCATCTGTTTTAGAATGTAAGAAAGCTTGTCATAGGCAATCGGCTTGGGGACAAGATATGCGCCTGCCGGCATTTCAATCCGGTTGACATTGTCATTACCGGCAGGATAGCCGCTCATAAAAATTGTTTTGGTTTTGGGGCGCACCGTTTCAAAAAGTTCTGAGAGATGTACACCGTTTAATTCGGGCATCACGACATCCGTGACCAGGAAATCAATATCACCATCATAATCTTCCTGCTTTACGAGTGCGTCATTGCCGTTATAGGCTTTGATAACATTCATACCCATCTCTTCCAGCATGGACCCGACAATATCCAGAAGATCAGGTTCATCTTCAGCGACAAGTGCGGTATAGCCATCCAAAGCGAGGTTTTCGAGACCGTCTTCCTCGATATTGAGGATTTTGCGTACAGGCTGTTTGGCACTTAACGGGAAATACAGGTGAAAGGTCGTGCCGCGCCCGACAATACTGTCGACGGTAATAAAACCCTTCATCTGCTGCATAAGCCCGTAAGCCATCGATAAGCCAAGCCCTGTGCCTTTGCCCTGATCCTTGGTGGTAAAAAACGGATCAAAAATGCGCTGACGCACTTTTTCAGGCATACCGTGCCCCGTATCTGTTATACGCAAACACCCATAACCAAGCGGATTGGCGATCTTTCCAACCAGCAAATTGGCCGGCGGGTCTTTGCACAGCACCTCAATTGTCAGTTCTCCACCCATCGGCATAGCATCGCGGGCATTCACAATCAGGTTGATTAAAATTTGTGTCAGAGATTCCGGCGCACATTCAACAGATACATGCTCTTCGATATTAATATTCATTTTGATGGAGTCGTCCACCAGCGGTTCAAGAAGAGATTTTTGTTCTTTCAGAAGCGATCCCAGATCTGTGATTGTTTCAACAACAACATTTTTACGGCCAAAGGCCAAAAGCTGCTGTGTGAGCGCCGCACCACGTTTGACCGCAGAAGATATTTTATCCATATAGGCGATAGCCGCCTCGTTTGACTCGCTTTCCTTTTTGGCAAAGCGTGCATAGCCGTCAATGATGGACATGAGATTGTTAAAGTCATGTGCAACGCCGCCGGCAAGTTGGCCAAGTCCTTCCAGCCTTTGAGATTGCAAAAGCTGTTCGTCACGCATTTTCCATTCCGTGCGGTTTTCAAAAGAGCACATCAAAAGATCTATATCGTTTTCCTGATCCTGAACGGTTGACATTTCAAGGTTGTACCAGATGGGATTGGCTACATTCCGGTTTTCAAGCTCCAAAAACCCGTCTCCCTGATGAAGCGCCATCTCCTTGATTGCATCTTGCATGTAAGGGTCCGGGCACATATAGGCCAAGGCCTCTTCGAAGGTTTTGTCCAAAAGCTCCAAAGGCTTGGCCATCAGCATGTCGCAAATCGCATAATTGGAGTAAATGACCGGCATCGCCGTTTTCGAGGCATCAAAGATGATAATGCCGGTATGAAGCGTCGAGAGTACTTTGGGCAAGATCGCCGCATTGGCGAGAACATAACGGTCCATCAAATATCCCCTGAATAAATGTGCAATTATTTATCCTCAAAATTACAACCATAAGTTTATACAAAAAATTTGTTACCAAAAAGATAACAGTTATGACAAATAAAGAATGTGAGAAGGTTTTTGACATACGTCTGTCTGTCCGTCAAACTATAAGCTGTTGATTTAAAACCATTCTCAGCAAGGACGCCTCCTTGCAATTTAAACGACATCTTCATACGGCCGCATGCCGGTTTGTTTTCGCGCTCGTTGTGCTAACAGCCTTGCTGTTGGCACCCTTTGATGTGCTTGCTGAAAATCCCGCGCCGCCACAAGCTGAGATAGAAGATCATAACAAAGCCGGGCGGCAAAGCTCGCCCTCCCTGCTTGGTATGTTGGGGCTGAACACCATCCCCAATGCACGCATGGATGAAGAAGGGACGATCCGGATTGGTGCTTCAACCCTTGATCCTTATTATCACGGCTTTATCGGTTTGCAGGTCGCAAAGCCGCTTTATATTCAGCTGCGGCAAACAGGGGAAGTCTCACGTGCATCCGGAATGGAACGGTATTATCCGGGCATGGATGTAAAGTTACGGCTGGTGGAAGAAAGCCGGTATGTACCTGAATTATCTGTCGGGTTTAATTCGCTCTTTGGAGATAAACGGTTTTCAAGCGAATATATTGCAGCCTCCAAACGGTATGGTGATTTTGATTTTACCGCCGGGATTGGCTGGGGGCGCTTGGGGAGTGCAGGTCACTGGAAAAACCCGCTGCGCAAACTCTCAAGCCATTTTGATAAAGAACGCGATTATACCTCTACACTGACCAGCACAGCTGAAGATTTATTTACAGGCAAAGATATCGGCTTTTTCGGGGGCGTTGAATATTTCCCCAGCTGGACAGGTTTTGACGGCCTGTCTTTTAAGGCAGATTGGGGCGCAGACCGCTATCCTGGCGAGCGGCAGGCTTTTGGGATGCAGGCCCCTGCCCCGTGGTCTTTGGGAGTAAATTATAATTATAAAGACATGGCTGATCTTTCCATTGGAACAGTTGGTACAGATAAATTATTTGCACGTTTAACGCTTCAAACTATATTTGAAAACTGGCCGTGGAGCGCTGCGCCAAAGACAGATCCGCCGCTGATGCATGCTTATCGTACCGGACCCGGCTATGCAGGCGAAATGGCGCTTCATGCACAGCGCGATGGCATGGTTTTGCATTCCCCGCACCTGAATGAAAGCGAAGCCTCTGCCGTTTTAGAGCTTGATCCCGATCAGCCTGCTTCTTTACAAATCGGACGGGCGGCGCGGCATATGGGCAATCATGCCGGGCAGGACGCAGAAAAAATCACCATCACACCCTACCGCCATCATTTACGCGGACCGACCCTCACGCTTATTCGCGGTGACCTTGAAAAAGCGGCCGCGCGCGGAAGCGGAAGCGCCGAAGAAATCTGGCGCGATGCAGAATTTAAGGATACACCGCCAAATGAGCGCGGCCTACCGCCGCATATTACCAATACATGGATCCCGCGCTTTGCGCTTGAATTTAAAACCGATTTTATGAGTGATGATCATAAATTCCTGCACCGGACATCTTTGCTTATTGAAGAGGAAAAGCTTTTACCATGGGGGTTTCTGGCCGGCGCGGGTTTGCGAATCAATCTCTATGATAATCTGAACAACATCACCAAAACACGGGCGCCTGCCCTTAAAACAACGCGCAGTGCAGAGGACCTTTATGCCGCACCTTATGTGTCTTTGGAACGCTCCTTTCTGTCCTGGCTGCATACGCCAAAGACGAACCTGCATTTTGCTGTTTCTGCAGGCTATCTGGAAGAGACCTTTGCAGGCGTTGGCGGTGAAGTTTTGTATCGTCCATTTGGAAAAACCTGGGCGGCGGGCGTTGAAGGCTGGCGGCTCTATCCGCGCATAGCCGGTACAGATTTAAACCAGGAAATTTTCTGGGAAGATGACCGCTGGACAGGTCATTTAAATCTTTACTACGAACCACCTGATACGGATTACACGGTATATGCAAAAGCCGGGCGCTATATCAGTGAAGATTTCGGCGCAACGATCGGTGTGCGGCGGCATTTTCCAAGCGGTTTAAAATTTGATGCCTATACAACATACACGGATGAAGCAGACCCGGACGGATTTGGTGGATCGCTCAATCTGACCGGCGGGATACGATTAACTTTGCCGATCGGCAATCTTTATAAGCACATTCCAAAAGGCACAGAAGTGCGTGTGAAAATGGAACCGATGGCGCGCGATGAAGGACAGCTTCTTGATAAGCCGATTGATCTATACGATCTTACTGAACCAATGTCTTACCGCCACCTGTCCCGAAACTGGGGGGCTCTTCTGGAGTAGATGTTTCCAGACCTTCTCCGCTGAGAAATTTTTCTTCAGCCAGACGGTCCGCCGCTTCACCCGGATTTAAGTGATGCTCGCGCGCATAAACAAGCGATTCAATGACATTGCGCCCGATACTTTCAACATGCGCGATCATCCGCTCGCGCGTGATATCAAAATCCATCGGATTATACGCACTTTTGCGGAAATATTCATAGCCGACACAAATCACGCCGCCAGCATTGATCACATAGTCAGGGACATACAGGATATTCTGATCGGCCAGCATCTGGTCGTGATATTCTTTTTGAAGCTGGTTGTTGGCCGCACCCGCGACTATTTCACAGCGCAGATTTGGAATGGTTTTATCATTTAAAATACCGCCCATTGCGCATGGCGCAAAGATATTGGCCTCCACTTCATAGATTTCATCCGGGCGGACAATTTCAACTTTACCCAGTTCATCTTTAGCCTGTTTCAAACTCAGATCATCAATATCCGCGACAGTGAGTTTTACACCGTCTTGCTTTAACAAATTGCACAGCTCCAAACCTACCGCGCCAACACCTTGTACAGCAACATGCATACCGGAGAGATCGTCCGAGCCGTATTTAAATTGTGCCGCTGCCTGCAAACCACGGTAACATCCAAGCGCCGTGACGGGAGATGGATTACCCCCCAGCTCGCCAAATCCTTTACCTGCCAAAATTTCAGGCGGCAGACCGGTCACATGATCGGTGCTTTCAGAAATGGCCACCATGTCTTCTTCGCCGCTGCCGCTATCTTCAGCAGTGACGTATTTTCCATCAAGACTTTCGACAGCCGCGCCCATGGAGATCATAAGATCTTCCGTTTTATCTTCACGCGGATTGCCGATAATAACGGCTTTCCCGCCCCCAAGCGGCAGCCCTGCCATCGCGTTTTTATATGTCATGCCTTTGGACAGGCGCAGCACGTCATGGACAGCATCGCGCTCCGTCGCATAGGCGCGCATACGAAGTCCGCCAAGCGCAGGTCCAAGATTGGTGTTATGCACGGCGATAAAGGCCGTGCGCCCACCTTCAAGCTCACATTTGCGTATCTGCTCGTGGCCGTCATAGGCCTCATAGCTGCTGAGATATTCTTCTGTCAGGTCTTCATACGACATCAAACACACCACTTTTTCGTAATTTTGCGCCGTTGTAGCAGGAAGATCATCCTGCCCGCAAGAGGCCAGACAAAAAATCACCGCCGTTAGGCGGTGAGTTTATGGGTACCAGATCGGTAACTTTGCGTTTAGGCTCGTCCCACGGAGCCTTAAAAATCGTCCTCTTAGCCGTAAATCTTCATGTGTGTAGGCTGGAAACCAAGATGAAGATGTAAACTACCCTTTTAGAATAGCTAAAATTTTACATAAATTACAAATTTATGAGGTGGCTATATATTAAGATATTGATTTTAAATGGTTTTCCAGATGTTGAAGGTCTTCCGGCAAATCGGTAGAAAAGGCCATTTCCTCCCCGGAAACGGGGTGAATGAAGCCGATTTTCCCTGCATGCAGGGCCTGGCGGGAAAAGCCTAAAACAGCCTCTTTAACCTCATCCGAAGCCCCGGCTTTGTTCAGCAAAACCCCCTGATTTTGAGCCGCCAGCCCGTAAAGCGGATCGCCCAGTAAAGGATGTTTGATATGGGCCATATGGACGCGGATTTGGTGCGTACGCCCGGTTTCTAACGTGCATTCAATTTTAGACGCCATGTCCCCGTAAGATTGCGTGACCAGATACCCTGTGCGGGCATCGCGCCCTGCACCTCCATAAACCGCCATTTTCACGCGCTGGGTTTTATGACGCCCGATCGGTGCATCGACGGTCCCTTTAATTGGTACAGGCACTTTCCAGACATAGGCGGTGTAGGTGCGGCTAAGTGTTCTTTTTTCAAGCTGCTTACTTAATCCGCGATGAGCCTTATCATGCTTGGCAACAACCATCAATCCGGTTGTATCTTTATCAATACGGTGAACAATCCCCGGACGGGCAATACCGCCAATACCGGATAAAGACTCGCCGCAATGATGTAACAGCGCATTGACCAGCGTACCGTCTTTTTGCCCCGCGCCCGGATGCACCGTTAAGCCGACCTGCTTATCAATGACCAAAAGATCATCATCTTCATAGAGAATGTTGAGCGGGATGTCTTGCGGCTGCGGGATCGCGTCTTCCAGCGGCGGGAGGTCCAGTTCAATTTCATCACCGCTTTCAATTTTGGCTTTGGGGTTGGTGAGAACGGAGCCGTTCACCCGCACCGCACCCTCTTCAATCAAGATTTTTAACCGCGCGCGGGAATGATCTTCGCACAGAGATGAGAGAATTTTATCAAACCGCCCGGCAGGTGTGCCGTCCGGGACTTTGAAATGTGCACTCATTGAAAGGCTGCCTGCGGGGCGCATGGATCGTCATACACTTCAAGCCCTTCCACCGCAACAATCCAGGCATCAAAGGTACGCGGCGAAACTTCGGTCGGGTCCATCGCTTCATCAAGTGTGCTTTGCGTATAACCTGCAAAGAGGCGCTCCCCGTTATAACCGGGATAGAGCCGGAAGGCTGTCGCGCCGTTAAAATCGCTATACTCTTCCGCATTAATGAGTTGCCCGCGTGGAGAGAAAGTCAAAAGCCGTACATGGGTACGCTGACCAAGCTTTTGGGCCATACCGCGCAAAAGCGCCACCGAACGCCCATCCGGATAGGTTAACCCATCCCAAACACTATAGCTGTGGGGCCCGAAAAAATAACGCTGCCAGATAATATTGCCGGCCGTATCTACCCCGGCCACCCACCCCGAAGGCCGGTTACCGCCGGCAGGCGTTGAATTACCGGTGATGAAATATCCGCCTGCACCAAAGCCTGTCGCACTATGCAGCTCTGCCGCCGCGCCGCGCGGATAGGTGCGCTGCCAGACAATAGAGCCGCGATTATCCATTTTCAAAAGCCAGCCTGCCCGGCGCCCGTCAGCGCTGCGAATAGAACCTGTAATGAAATAATTTCCATCAGCGGTCGGTTGCATATTGTTAAAGACCGTATCGAGCCCCGGGGAAAAACCGCGCTTTAAAATCTGTTTACCCTTTGAGGTGACTTTATAAATAACGCCGTAACCTGTTTCACTTTTATCAAAGGGGGTGAGCTGGGCTGCGATGAAATATCCATTCCCGTCCTGCGCGCGGACAATCGCCTTGGAATCCAGATCCCCTTTCGGATCAAAGAAACTGGAGCGGCGAATGCGTTTGCCGTCCTGGCTGTAGGTCGCCATATAAATCCCGTCACCCTTTTTGGTGTCTTTGATATCGCCGATAACAATATAATTCTCGCGCCCTTCTATAATCCGGTCGATCGACTGAAACCCGCCCGGCGTTTCGCGCGTTTCCCAAATGGGTTTCCCTTTCTTATCCATCCTGAAGAGATAGGGTTTGTAAATCTTGTCTTCCTCTTCGGTTGTATAAGAGCCGGCAGCAACGAAACTGCCATCTTCCAGGGGCAGAAAATCAGCAATTTGTTCCATGCCGTCCTCGCCATGGACATGATCCCAGATCGTATAGTTTTGAAAGGCAGGCGGACGCAGCGTGATAATTTCATCGCGCAGAATGTTACAATTTTGCGCGAGCGCAGACGGGGCGGTCCAAACCATCCCCAGCAGAATGAGGCTCAAAATCAAAAAGGCTTTCGTGCAGCGCAACATCATTGCTAGAGTCTAGCAAGTTTTACGCCATAGGTTGAAGCGAAAACCACTTTGAGATGAAAATCCTGATTGTCAGCGATGCCTGGTACCCGCAACTGAACGGCGTTGTCCGCACCTATGAACATTTAAGAGACGAGCTCGAGGCGCAAGGTCACTATGTCAAAGTGATGGGGCCAAAGGATTTTCCCATGCGCATGCCTATGCCCGGCTATAGCGAGATCAAGCTCGCGATCGGCCCTTATGGCCGCTTGCGTGATTTGATTGACTTTCTGGAGCCTGAGCATCTGCATATCGCGACCGAAGGCCCGCTTGGCTATGCCGCGCGGCGCTATGCGATCAAAAAAGAGCTTCATTTTACGACCTCTTACCATACGCATTTCCCGGATTATGCCGCCAAGCGGGTGAAAAAATATATTCCGGGGCTTGCGGACTGGACGCGGGACAAAGCCATTCAGATGATCCGTAATTTTCATGCGCCCTCTCATACGATGTTTGTTGCAAGCCCGAGCCTGGAAGAAGAGCTGCGCAGCTGGAATTTTGAAAACCCGATGACGCGTCTGACACGCGGCGTGGATTTAGAGCTGTTTAAACCGGCCCCGAAAACCTTGTTCCAGGATTTAAAAGGTCCGGTTGCGCTCTATGTCGGACGGGTGGCGATTGAAAAATCCATTCATAAATTTTTAGAAATGGGTTGGCCTGGATCGAAAGTCGTGGTCGGCCACGGGCCAAGCATGGGCTATTTCAAAAAGCGCTATCCGGACGCGCATTTTGTCGGCAAGAAAACAGGGGTAGATCTTGTGGTACATTATCAATCCTCTGATGTTTTTGTCTTTCCTTCTAAAACCGATACGTTCGGTATTGTTCTGATTGAAGCGCTTGCCTGCGGCCTGCCCGTGGCGGGCTATAATGTCACCGGCCCAAAGGATATTATTACAGCACCTTCCCTTGGCGCGCTGACAGATGAAGATGATTTAGGCGCTTGTGCGCAAAAAGCGCTGGACGCCCCGGGATCAAAGGAAGAGCGCCACCTTCATGTCAAAGAGAATTACAGCTGGGCCAAAGCTGCCGAGCAGTTCATGAGTGTGATTAAGCGTTAAAAAAAGAAAGCTGTTTATCTTTGTGCAGCGCAGAAGAATCACATACACTTGATCAAGTGTGACCAATAATGGGACCGGGATGAACCCTCACATCTCCCCATCGTTACGTTTTTACCGGACGATCTTTTTGTCTGATTTTCACATCGGCGCGAAAGCTTTCGATGCACGGGCTTTGCTTTCCTTTTTAAAATCCCATGACTGCGAGACCATGTACCTGGTCGGCGATATTATTGACGGCTGGAAACTCTCTAAACGCTGGCACTGGTCGGATTCGGTGAGTGAGATTTTAGACGAGCTCGCCCGTAAAGTTGATAATGGTATGAAGCTTGTCTATCTGCCGGGCAATCATGATGAAGAAGTGCGTATGTTGCCTCTTTTTAGGCGGCTTCGTTTTGCACGGCGGTTAAACATTACAATCCGTAACCGTATGGTGCATAGATGTGCGGATGGACGAAAATTCTTAATCATGCATGGTGATCAATTCGATCGTGCGCTTTTCGCCGGGCCTGTCTCACGCTTGAGCGATCGTCTTTATGATTTATTCCTTGATCTGATTGGCGGACATCACCACATGACGATCGTTGTTAACGGTCAGGAAAAACGCTTTTCTCTTGCAAAATATTTAAGCAAACAAGGCCAGAAAGCGCTTCATTTTCTAAATAATTTTGAAACCGCGATTGTCCGTGAAGCGCGCAGTGAAGGCGTGCATGGCATTATTTGCGGACATACGCATATTCCGGCGCTCAAGAAAATCGCGGATATTACCTACGGTAATTGCGGGTCCTGGCTGCGCACAGGGCATACGGCTCTGGCAGAAGATGAAAGCGGTGCGTTGAAACTCATTGACTGGCCGGCGCACCAACCCCACCATTACGCACAAACTAATTTTGCGTTCATGGAACAAAATACTGAACAGATAAATCTTATTCCGGACAGCCGCCGCTACCGTGCCGTCACGTTAAAGCTGATTGAATCCATCCGCCGGGTCTGGCCTGTACAGGCTCAAATGGAAACAACGCCAAAGAAAATAAAGGAACGTATTTACGCCCTAAATCAAATTGCGCTGCACGAGATCATGCTGAAGGCCGTGCAGGGCGATATACGGGTGCGTTACCAGGAAAGTTGGAATCGATTCCATATAGTCCCGGAAACGTCCTTTATCTTCAAATTCGCTGCGAAAACGTGAATTTAGAAAATATTCCCCCAACTTAACCGGAATACCACCCGCAATGTAAACGCCTCCATGCGCGCCGAGAGCCAGGCTCATATTCCCTGCAATCGTGCCTAAAAACCCGCACATCAGATCAAGGCATTCTGCACATATATCACACTCCCCGCTCATGCCTTTTGCACTTATCTCTTTAGGCGTCAGATCAAATGCTTTGGATTTTCTATCTAAAAGGCAAATTGTTTTATAGAGATTGACAAGACCTTTACCAGAGCACACGCGCTCTGCAGATACATGCGAGTATTTATTTTCTTTCATCGCCTGGAAAATATCAAACTCACGTCGTGTTTTTGCAGGCATCGTCATATGACCGCCCTCGCCCGGCACTGCAATATGTAGCCCGTCTTTGGTAATGACGCTGGCGGCCCCTAACCCAGTCCCGGGTCCGATCACGGCTATTGGAGCTTCTTTTTGAATATCACCGCCGCCAATTTTGACAAGATCTTTATCCGTCATCATGGGGATACCCAGCGCAACCGCTTCAAAGTCATTCAAAAGATGCAAGCTATCGAAACCTAATTTTTTTTGAACATCAGAGACAGAAAAAGACCACTCATTATTTGTCATCTTAAAATGATCGCCGCTTATAGGCCCAGCCACATCAAAAACCCCGACAGATGGCTTTACGTCCATGTCAATTTTTTGAAGATATGCCTGAACAGCTTCTGCCGGGCCTTTATAATCTGCACATTTCAACTCAAGCACATGGTTATATCCGGCGCGCGTTGCAATGGCGAGGCGGATATTCGTTCCCCCAATATCAGCGATTAATCCGGTTTTTTGTGACTCATTCATGCGTTTTCCTTGAAGCTTTCCAAAGACTCCCTTCTACTAAGTCATAAGGAGTTTTACAAGAATGACACGAATCTTATTGGCTGAAGATGATACTGCCATGCGCCAGTTTCTCACCGCCGCCCTTGAAAAAGCAGGTTATAACGTCACGCCTTGCGCAGACGGGTTGGAAGCACTCGAAGAGCTTAAAAAAGAAGGAGATTATACGCTTCTTTTGGCCGATATTGTCATGCCAGGCATGGATGGTATTGAATTATCACAAACCGCGACAACCCTGTACCCAAACCTGAAAGTCATGTTTATTACGGGGTTTTCAGGGATTACCATGGGAGATGCAAAGCGCGAAAACCTGCAGGCCCGCGTGCTGAATAAACCCTTCCACTTAAGTGAGCTTGTCCGGCAGATTGAAGACCTTTTGACAGCTTAAGAAAAACCAGCTAAAACGCCATTTACCTTTTCTTAGAAGGGCGGTTAGCTCAGCGGTAGAGCACTTGCTCGACACGCAAGGGGTCACAAGTTCAATCCTTGTACCGCCCACCATTTTTCAATTTTTTATCAATTTTGTGATTTTACCGCTCATAGGATCAGTCATAGACCCAAAAGAGCCGACCAAACCACCCTCTTTATCAATTATATATTTGTGAAAATTCCAGCGCGGCTTTGACGATAAAAAGCCACCTTTCTTTTGGCTTGCCGCCCATGTGTAAAACGGATGCGCGTCTTCACCGCTCACTACCTGCTTGGCTGTCATCGGGAAGGTGATATTGAAATTCGTTTCACAAAATTCCTTAATCTCTGCTTCACTGCCAGGTTCCTGCCCGCCGAAATCATTTGACGGTATACCGACTAAAACAAAGCCCCGGTCTTTGTACGTTTCATATAGCTCTTGAAGCCCATCATATTGTTTCGTGAAACCGCACAGCGACGCCGTATTCACAACCATGATGGTTTTGCCTTTATAATCAACGAGATTAATCTGCCCGCCATCAATAGACTCAAATGAGAAATCATATGCTGTCATCAGTTTTTCCTCCTGTGCATAAGCAGGGGTAAACAAAAAAGTTACCCACAATAACAAAATCAGTTTCATTTTTTATTTCTCCTGCATTTTTCTGAACAATATTTTACCTGATCCCAGATTTTTTCCCATTTTTTACGCCAGTTAAAAGGCCGCTCACACGAAGTGCATATTTTCTGTGGCAGGTTTTGTTTTTTATGCATTGTTTATATCTTTGAAAAAGCGCTGCGCATCCTCCCGGATTGCCTGTTTTTTCTCATCACTCATCTTGCCCAGCGTACGGTAGCTCATCCCCAGACGCGGATTATTTTGCAGTTTATCTTCATTACGGCCTAAAAAATCCCAATAGAGATAATTAAACGGGCAAGCTTTCGGACCGTTCTTTTTACTAACACTATAAGAACAGTTTTTGCAGTAATCGGACATTTTATTGATATAGGCGCCGCCGGCTGCGTATGGTTTACTGGCCAGCAGACCGCCATCGGCAAATAAAATCATACCCGTCACATTGGGCATTTCAACCCATTCATAGGCATCGGCATAGACAATGAGATACCACTCATTGACCTCTTCGGGGGATAAACCAGCCAGGAGTGAAAAATTGCCAATGATCATGAGGCGCTGAATGTGGTGCGCATAGGCGTTTTGTTTTGTTTCTGAAATGCATTGTCGCAGGCAGTTCATTTTGGTATTGGTCGTCCAGAAAAAATCCGGCAGGGCACGGTCTGCAACAAAGAAATTTTCTTTTTCGTAGCCCGGCATATTAAGCCAGTAAATCCCACGCACATATTCCCGCCAGCCAAGGATCTGGCGGATAAAACCTTCGACGGCATTTAGAGGCGCGGCGCCATTTTGATAAGCCGCTTCAGTTTTTTGAATACACTCCAGCGGATTGAGCAAACCACAATTAATGTAAAAGCTTAAATGCGAATGATAGAGCCAAGGCTCCCCCTGCACCATCGCATCCTGATAATCGCCGAATTTTTCAAGACGCTCTGAGATAAATTTATCCAGCGCATAAAGAGCCTGATCACGGGTCACAGCAAAATAAAACGGGTCCAGGTCACCGAAATGATCAGAGAATTTCTCTGCGACAAGGTCAATACAGTCTTGCGTGATTTCATCTATATTGGCCTGATAAGGCACAGGAACATCCAGTTCCCCTTTGGGGGTTTTGCGGTTTTGGGAATCATAATTCCACTCCCCGCCTTCGGGCTTATTGCCATCCATCAGGATGTTATATTGCTTGCGCATTTCGCGGTAAAAATATTCCATACGCAAGGATTTGCGCCCTTCTGCCCATTTTGCAAAGTCATCTATCGTGCATAGAAAACGGTCATCTTCCCGGATTTCGACAGGTGTACCAAAACCTTTCTCCCAGCCTTTCATATCTTCATAGACGCGCCATTCCCCGGGGAAAGTGGTGATAACTTTATCAGGCTTTATTTCTTTCACGGCGCGTTCGACTTCACCCCGAAAAGAACCTGCATTCTTTTTATCGTCGAGATGCGTGTAACGAACGGTAAAGCCTTTATTCTCCAGCTCTTTGGCAAAATGGCGCATCGCTGAAAAGACAAACGTAATTTTCTTTTTATGATGTTTCACATAGGTGGCTTCATCCCATACTTCGCAGATAAGGATTGTATCTGCGTTTTTATCGCAGTCCTGGAGCGCTGCGATATCATGGCTCAGCTGATCGCCGAGAATAAGCCTGAGCGTGCCCATAATTTATTCAGCCTGAATGGGAATTAAAACTTCATTGCGCCGGGCCATCGGAAGTGTCCAGGGCGCATTATAGCCAGCAGATTTATAGGTCCCTGTCGCCGTGTATCCGTTTTCAGTAATCCAGCCTTCCAGCTTATCTTTATGGTTTTGAATACTAGATTCGCTGAAAAACCCGCTAAAGCGGATGACCGCGTAAGTTTTGTTTTCAATCTTTTCAAGCATCACATTTTCCCCTGTCGGGCGGGGCGCCGTTTCAAATGTATATTTGGACGGGAGTACAAAAGACATTTTGCGCTGGCCTTCCCCATCCATAAAGACAGGCGCCGTCATTTCTATTTTTTCGCCTTCTTTAGATTCCGGATCCATGAATACAGGGGCCGTCATAGCAATTTCCTGCGCGCCTGCATTCTCCCCGGAGATATATTTAAACAGGCGGTTAAATGCCCCGTTTCGCTTCTCGCCATCCATCGGCGTGGAGACCAGAACAAGTTCATCATAGCGGCGTACTTCAAAAGGCGGATCGCTTTTGATCACATTATAAGAAGCGGTTTCCACGCCCTCATGCCCCACGACACTGCACGCCGGCAATAAAATAACTGACGTTAAAATAACTAAAAATAATTTCATCTATACCTCTCATATTTAAGGAACGATCTCCTGCCCGTCATAGGCAAAAACTTTTCCGCTCTGCGCCGGTGTTAAACCATCCAGAACCCCTAACATACCGCCTGCCGCTTGCTTTGCTGTGAATAATTTTCCAGGCTTTACAAAACCCTGAAACGGTTTTGACAAACCCGTATCTACCGTGCCGGGATGCAGGCCCGCAATAACAGCCTGCTTATGTGTGCGCGCAGCTTCAATCGCTGCATTTTTTAAAACCATATTAAGCGCTGCCTTGGAGGCCCGGTAAGACGTCCACCCGCCAAGCCCGTTATCAGAAATAGATCCTACCCGTGCAGATAAAGCTGCAAACACGCCGCGCGCATCTTTTGGTAAAAGCGGAATAAAATATTTTGCGAGCAGCGCGGGGCCAAGCGTATTAATCTCGAATATAGTTTTGAAATTCTCCGCCGTGAGGTCTCTAAAGGCTTTTTCAGGCTGAAGTGCGCCTTCGTGTAAAAGGCCGGTGGCAACAATCACCATATCAAGCGTACCGACTTCTTCTGCCGCGCGCGCGATCGTCTCTTCCTGCGTCAAATTAATGTGAATATGATTTTTACCGCTGCGCGAGAGCTTATAAAGCGTGTGTATATTCGGATCACTTTCCAAATGGGTACAAAAGGCCTGCCCTATTCCACCGCTTGCACCAATGACAGCGGCGCGTACGGGCGTATTAAATGTATTTAGAAAGCTCATATAATTCATACGGATACCCGGCCGGATTAGATGTATTATTTTCGATAATTAAATTAGGCTCAATTTTTATCCAAAAAACATAAACCGTTAATCTTTTTTCAGTTATACTTATGGCTGGTGGGTCGAACCGTTCAAAATAAATCTGATGCTTAAATTTATTTTTGCTTTTTTAATTGCTTTTAGTGTCCTTGCGCCCGGTGCGCAAGCGCAAGACCTTATGCCGCGCGCAAGCACGCCTGAAAATCTGGTGACCACACACCCGCTGATCCGTCTGACACCTGATAAATCAGAACTTGTGAGATTAGATCAGGATGCCGTGACAGTGATTGTCGGTAATCCGGCGCATTTAAATGTCCTGCTGGACACACCGCGGCTGATGGTCCTGATCCCGCGTACGCCCGGCTCGACCCATTTCACCGTGCTTGACCGCGCCGGGAATGTGATTATGCAGCGTCACGCCATTGTTGCCAGCCAGAAGAAAAATTATGTGCGAATCCGCCGCTCCTGCGCGACCGGTGCAGAAGACTGCCAGCCAACGAGCGTCTTTTTCTGCCCGGACACCTGCCATGAAGTGCAGGTCCGCGAGACCGAGGCTGCTGCCGGTATTTCCGAAGTTCCAACGGAAACCGCCGGAGCCACGCCAACTGTCGAAGAGATTGAAGAAAACCAGCCTTAAGTCTATACTGACTTGAAGATATTTTCATTCCTCTAGCCATGTGAGAGACATGTATGCCATCCCCTGTTTATGCCAGATTTTTTAAACTCGCCCTGCCCTGCCTGATGGTCATGACCCTTGCTGCCTGTCAATCGGCAACCACGCGCACAGCAGGTGAAGATTCACGCCCGTCCACATCGCTTTCGACCGGTGAGACAAAAGTAGACCGCGCAATTGAAAGAGCGCTCGCGCAAGCCGAACGCGAAGGCAATAAACAGGAAAGCCTGGTTCTTCTTGAGAATATCTATAACCGCAATAAGACAAACCCGGAAGTGGCGGTACGTTATTCCCGTGCCTTACGCGAAGATGAGCAGATGAACCGCGCACGGCTGGTCTTACAACCACATACCGGTAAGAAAGATCCGTACCAGCCTGCACTGACAGAAATGTCCATGATCCATCTGGGGCTTGGCCAGTATAAAGAAGCAGAGAAATTCTCCCGCCGGGCAAGTACATTAGATGAAAAAGATGGCCGCGCTTTTTTAGCGCTCGGCACTGCTTTGGACGCACAAGGATTACATCAAGAAGCCGAAGAGGCTTTCCGCACGGGTCTGGATGAATGGAAGGGAGATCCGGCGCCAATCCTCAATAATCTGGCGCTTAACCTGGCCGCCCAGGGCAAGGTGCCCGAAGCTTTGAAAGTGTTGGAAAAAGCGCGTGATCTGTCTCCACGCCGGATGGAGATTGAACGCAATTACCGGATTATCTCAACGCTCAATGAAACAGTCGGCCCGCGCGTGCCAAAACCACCGCCAAAGCCGGCCGCTTTGCAAGATAAAGAAGCGCGCGTAACGCCTGCAGAAGATCCTGTCAAAACAGCGACGATGACCGCGCCTGAAGAACGCGAACCAATTACAACGATTGAACCTGCAAGTGGGGTCGAACAAGAACCTGAACAGCTTACTCCGCGTCCGCCGCCAGATGTAGAGATTGCACAAGATAGTAGTGCTCCTGAAAAAACTAAAGAAGACGAGAAGTCTTTTAAAAGCTTTAATTTTGGGAATGAGTAAAAGCCTTCAGGCTTTGCGCATTTTTATATCTTTATTTTTCCAAAGAGAACGCTCAGGGACACCACCCTTATCCGCATAGGCACGCATTTCTTTTGCCGCCAAAAGTGTTTTCATCGCGCTTGTCTGTTTATGATGCGCGGCATAGTTGATCGCCGTAAATCCCTGCTCATCTTTGGAATCAATGTCGACACCGGCCAGCACAAGACGGCGGATTGTATAACAATCCCCCTCTTTGGCTGCAGCGCGCAAAAGATCTTCCAGAGAATGTGTCTCAGCTTTTTTGATTCTCATAAAGGTAAGTGTACCGTCTAGGCGGATGCCTTTTCAATGACGGCACACAAATCACTGACAATATTTTGTATCTTTTTTTGATCCTGCCCTTCAGCCATAACACGAATAAGCGGCTCTGTCCCGGAGGGGCGAATCAATAAGCGCCCGTCATTGGCAAGCTTCTTTTCAGCATCGGTGATGGCTTTCTTGACCCCTGCATCATCCAGCGGTGTATGACCATTTGTGATTTTCACATTTTGTAGGATTTGCGGATATGGATCAAACAGATGACAAACCTCAGAGGCTTTTTGACCGGATTTGGAGACGATAGAAAGAACCTGCAAAGCCGTCAGCAATCCATCACCCGTAGAAGAAAAATCAGATAAGATCATATGACCGGATTGCTCTCCGCCAATATTGTAGCCGCCATCGCGCATGGCTTCGACAACATAGCGGTCCCCGACCGGTGTGCGGATAAGTTTTAAACCCTGCTTTTCAAGGTATTTTTCAAGCCCTAGATTACTCATGACCGTGGCGACAATTGCTTCACCCTGAAGAAAACCCTGCTCTTTTTTGGCCGTGGCCAAAAGCGCCATGATCTGATCACCATCCACGCGCGCGCCTGTTTCATCAACGACAATGAGCCGGTCTGCATCTCCATCCAGCGCAATGCCAATATCAGCTTTTTCTGCCACGACACGTTCCTGTAGCGCTTTCGTATCCGTCGCCCCACATTCCTGATTAATGTTCCGTCCATTCGGCGTATTGCCGATTGTGATCACTTCCGCTTCCAGTTCCCACAAAAGCTGAGGCGCAACTTTATAGGCTGCGCCATGCGCACAATCGACAACAATTTTGAGACCGCCAAGCGTTTCTCCGCGGGGCAAAGAGCGTTTGAGAAATTCAATATAACGTCCAGGCGCATCGTCCAGACGGCTTGCTTTTCCAAGTGTATCCGGGGATGGTAAAAGCGCGTTTTGATCCATATCAATCGCTGCTTCGATTTCAGTTTCAAGTGCATCGGGGAGTTTTGTCCCATCCGCACTAAAAAGCTTAATGCCGTTATCCTGATACGGATTGTGAGAGGCGGATATCATCACCCCGACATCGGCGCGCAAAGAACGCGTCAACATCGCCACAGCAGGTGTTGGGATTGGGCCTGTTAAAATCACATCCATGCCCATCGCCACAAAACCTGCGGCCATAGCCTGTTCGAGCATATAGCCGGACAGGCGTGTATCTTTACCGATGATTGCCCGGTCCATCGGTACGCCCGTCTTTGCTTCGCTCTGGCGCAGAACATAGGCCGTGGCCATCGCAACTTTGAGTGCCATATCCGCCGTCATAGGCGGCGTGTTCGCCGTCCCCCGTATACCGTCTGTGCCAAAATATTTACGTGTCATTAGAATTCCTTTACCTCAAAATCGCCGTAGCGGCAAACACGCGGGCAATCAGGCCCGTTTGGATAGTGAAGTTTATACTCGGGATACAGCGTTTCACTGTAAATTGTTTCACTGCGATGAAAGTTCAAAAACACCTTTTCAGGCTGCGCAATTTTTAAGTCCACACGCTTTCCGGCATCCATAATAATAATGCGTTCAATATAAGGCCTGTCTTGTGCCTCTTCATATAAAATGGGGTTTTCAGCTTCTTCATATTTGTGGCCATGCCCCTCATGATCGTGTTCGTGATCATGATGATCTTCTTGCGCAAATTCAGACCATAACTTTGGCGGACAACCGCGCACATCTACACTTGCCTCTGCTGCACCTTCACAAGAAAACATAGTTTGTGGTGATGTGCAGGTTTCCAGACTAATCTCTCCCCGGCAAACTGAGCGCCTGGAATCGATTGTTACGACAACGGAATATATGCCTTCTTCCCACACATGATCTCTTGGCAAAAGAAGTGTTGTTCCATTTGCACAATCATATTTACCACAAACCCTGGGGGGAGTCTTTTCAGCCAGCGCAGGCACAGACCATGCACTTAAAAGAAACAACATACATAAGAAAAACGCCCCCCGCATAGGTTTTAGGCCCCTTGCGGTTCAGCGTCTTCCGGCGGATTGCTTAAGCCTGTTGAAGACGGCACAGACGAACGCGGCCCGGACGGCGTGTTATCTTTGGGATCATCGCGGATAATCGGCTCGCCTTTTAAAAGACCTTTAATTTCATCGCCGGTGAGCATTTCATATTCAAGCAAAGCCTGCGCAACCGTGTGCAGGTCTTTTTCATTATCTTTCAGGATTTGTTCTGCGCGCTCATAAGCCGTTTCAACGATCAACTTAATCTCGCTATCGACAATCGCCGCCGTCGCATCAGACATGTTTTTGCTTTGCGCAACAGAATGCCCAAGAAACACTTCTTCCTGATCGCTGCTGTAACGCAGGAAACCGAGCTTATCAGACATGCCCCATTCCGTGACCATGCGCCGTGCCATATTCGTGGCTTGCTGGATATCGCTGGAGGCGCCTGTGGTGACTTTTTCCGCGCCGAAAATCATTTCCTCGGCAATACGGCCGCCCATGGCGACGGCAAGATCAGCTTTCAGTTTAGCCTTGGACATGGAAATCCGGTCACCTTCGGGCAAGCGCATCACCATCCCCAGCGCACGCCCGCGCGGAATAATGGTTGCTTTATGGATTGGGTCAGATTCAGGCTCATGCAAGGCAATCACTGCATGACCTGCTTCGTGATAAGCGGTGAGTTTCTTTTCTTCTTCAGTCATGACCATGGATTTACGCTCGGCACCCATCATGACTTTATCTTTGGCATCTTCAAATTCAGATTGTCCGACAACGCGCTTGCCACGCCGCGCAGCAAGTAATGCCGCTTCGTTGACAAGATTGGCAAGGTCCGCGCCGGAAAAACCAGGAGTTCCGCGCGCAATCACGCTTGCCTGTACGTTTTGCGCCAGCGGTACTTTCTTCATATGTACGGTCAAGATTTTTTCACGCCCTGTTACATCAGGGAGCGGCACAACAATCTGGCGGTCAAAACGCCCGGGACGCAAGAGCGCTGGGTCCAAAACATCCGGACGGTTGGTTGCTGCAATCAGGATCACGCCTTCATTGGCTTCAAACCCGTCCATTTCCACCAGAAGCTGGTTGAGCGTTTGTTCGCGTTCATCATTCCCGCCGCCAAGACCAGCACCGCGATGACGTCCGACCGCATCAATTTCATCAATGAAGATAATGCAGGGTGCATTCTTTTTGGCCTGCTCGAACATGTCACGCACGCGGCTTGCGCCAACACCAACAAACATCTCAACAAAGTCAGAACCCGAGATAGTGAAAAACGGAACCTCCGCTTCCCCGGCCACCGCTCGTGCAGTGAGGGTTTTCCCCGTTCCAGGCGGTCCAACCAAAAGAGCGCCTTTTGGAATTTTGCCGCCCAGGCGCTGAAATTTTTGCGGGTCTTTGAGAAATTCAACAACTTCCTCGAGTTCCGCTTTGGCTTCTTCAATGCCGGCAACATCTTCGAACGTGACACGACCGTGTTTTTCGGTGAGCAATTTTGCGCGCGATTTACCAAAGCCCATCGCGCCGCCCCCACCTTTGCCGTTCATCTGGCGCATGAAGAAAATCCAAACCGCGATAAGAAGCAGCATCGGGAACCAGGAGAGAAGCACGGAAAGCGGGCTCACTGCATTCGGATCGACCGCTTCGGCGGCAATGCGCGTACCGGTCCCTTCGAGGCGTTCAACAACATTTTCGCCCTGCGGTGCGAGTGATGTGAAAGCTTCACCGCCACTGGCGAAATGACCTGTGATTTCCTGGCCTTTGATGGTGACATCGGAAATGCGTCCGGCTGTGGCTTCTTCCATGAACTCACTATAGGCAAGCTCCTTGGCGCCGGCCATTTGATTGTTCATTTGCGCGCCCTGAAAGACATTAAACAAAAAGGCTAGCAGCAAGCCAATGGCCAGCCAAAACATCAGGTTGCGTCCAAATCCGTTATTCATAAGAGTCTCTATCCTTGGTTATGCCCTGTAATTTAGGCGCTTTCAGGGCAAAAGTCCAAGAAAACCGTCAATTATTTGTGTTTATTCCTGAAGCGCAGGCGGCGCCAAAACCGGCCCCAGATCTTCTTCTAAAGCCTGCGTGCGAGCGGCCATTAATTCTCTGCTCTCATAGACGATGCGGTGCGCATATTCGAAATCCTGCGCGCTCATGCCCATGGTGATATCACTGCGCGATGTTTCCCAGCGCGTCACCAGATCAACATGACCATTCAAAACTGCCAGCGGAAAGTGATTGGGCATATTCTCATAGTGGTAATCTTTCCAGATCACTTCCTGTTCGCCTTTGCTACCGAGCGCATCATTCAGGTCAAATTCACGGGCCACATAAAACGCAATGGCATCAGAAGGGTTTGGATAATTTTCCTTTTGAAAACTAATTGAGGCGCGGATGAGCTGGTCTTCCCAAAACTCATAGCCGATAAGCGTTTTTACACCATCCCACTCATCAATAAAGAACAGCGTATTTTCGAGCTCTTCAAACAGGACAACCCGTTCGAATTTTTTTACATCTTCCTTGCCGATGCCCCAAATGAAACCACGCACATACCCCTCTTCCGCATGCGCTGGAAAAGAAAATAAAATCAGGGCGATATAGGTTAAAATCTGCTTCATTCTTTACTTATATATAATGCCTGACGATCCCCCTGCCATGCAAACTTGCACCCGCCCAGCGTGGCCCCGTTAAAATCAGGATCATGCAAGAGCCTGCCCATCAGATCTTCGAGCTTTTCAAGGCGCGGCGCATAATCTTTCTCCGGGTAAAGATGCGCAATGGATTTCATTAAAAGGCGTAAAACCAGCTCTTCGGGCTGTGTTTTCAGGGCTGACCAATTCAAAAGAATACCCTCTGCCTGCATATCTGCGATATCCTCAAATAATGAGTCCGTTAGATGTTCCAGCGCTGCGCGGGCGCGCGCAAGGCGCGCTGCGGTAACGGACAGGCGTTTATTTGTAAGCCCTTCTTCTTCCAAAATCTCCCGTGCAGCGCGCAGCCGGGGACGGGCAAAGTCGGTTTTGGCATTGGTCGGGTCCTGCAGATACGGCACGTCATTCTCTTTACAATAAGTAATAAGCTCTTCTTTTGTTTGACTTAAAAGCGGACGTACAAGGGTTAGATCATCACTATATTTTTGTTCGGAGTGCATAGCCGCCAGACCATCCAACCCGCTGCCCGCTGCCAGACGCAGCAAAAATGTTTCCGCCTGATCGTCCATGTGATGGGCTAAAAACAAATATTTGATGCGGTGTGTTTTGCAATACTCTGCCATTAAAGCATAACGGGCCCGGCGTGCCTCTTCCATGATTTTTGTCTCCGGTTTGTCCTCATCCCAGCGCAAAATATGATGCGCGGTCTTCGGCCAGTCTTTCACCCATTGTGAAACCTGCTGCGATTCTTCAGAAGAGTCCGCCCTAAGCCCATGATCTACCGTCAAAAGATGAATATCCGGCCCGTCGCATTCATGTACGATTCGATGGGCCAGCGCCATACTGTCCGGCCCGCCGGAAACCGCCACGGCAATAGCTTGTTCCTCTTTATATTTTTCAAAGAATGTGGACAAAAACTCTTCCTGTCTTGTGTCAAAACACCTGTTATTTTAAAAACGACCTGTTCCGTTATAACTATTTTTACTCCGTTTTGAAATGAGGTCTTCCATGCAACCCTCTGAAATACAAGCATACGCCGATGCAGAGCCACAAAGCCGTAAAGCAGGCCGCCCGCGCTCTGAAGATTCCCACCGGGCAATATTGGACGCTACGCGCCGTTTATTAACCCATATGCCGGTCTCCAAGATTTCCGTGGAAGCAATCGCCAAAAAGGCCGGTGTCGGCAAGACAACAATTTACCGCTGGTGGCCGAACAAACAGGCCGTTGTCATGGACGCCGTCTTTTCGCAGCCAGCCTTTCACAATATTTTGCCGGCTTCTGCCAATGCTTTTGAAGGCATTCAGGCCCAGCTTGAGAAACTCTTCCGACAACTGGCAGGTAAGAACGGGCGGATGGTCTCTGAAATTATCGGCGATGCACAAGGCGATCCCGAGGCTTTAAAATCGCTGATCGAGATTTTCTTCCAGCAACGTTATGACGCACTGGCCCGCTATATCAATGAAGGCAAGGAGAGCGCTGAGTTTGCTAAAGAAACGGATGTAGAAGTGGCCATCGACCTGATTATGGCCCCGGTCTTTTTCCGCCTGATGACCGGGCAGGATTTTGACCAGACATTCGAATCGCAAATCCCGGCCATGATTCGTAAAGCTTTAGCAGCTTAAACTACCAGCTTCCGGTATTTTCCATGCTGGCCCAGGGCTCCTGAGGTTCCAGGGAATCACCTTTTTGAAGCAATTCAATGGAAATTCCATCGGGGCTTTTGATAAAGGCCATATGCCCGTCGCGCGGCGGACGGTTGATGGTCACGCCTTCATCCATCAGCTTTTGACAGGTCTCATAGATATTCTCCACCCGGTAGGCCAGATGCCCGAAATTGCGCCCGCCAGCATAGTCTTCGACATTGCCGTTTTCGTCCGGCCAGTTGTAAGTCAGCTCCAGAAGTGGAGCTTTATTTGCACGCCCCTGCCCCTCATCATCATTGGCTGCCAGAAAGATCAGCGTAAAGCGCCCGCCTTCATTCTCATAGCGGTTGGTTTCCACCATCCCGAGCTTGTTGCAGAAAAAGTCCAGGGACTGGTCGATATCTTTAATCCGGATCATTGTGTGCAGATATTGCATAGTGCGCTCCTTTTCTTCCTTTAACTTAAAGTCATGCCTGTAAAGAACAAGCCCCTTTTCTCACCGGCTGTAATCGCCTAGTCTAAAAGGCATGACACAGGACGCGCAGACGCCAACCGTTGAAATTGAAAGCCCTATTGATCTTGATGTTGATGTCAAAGATTTAAAGGCGGATTTATTAAGCTGGGCACAGGAAAATATCCTCACGACCGATAGTGCCGTGCAGGCAGGTATTTTGGTGACAGCGCTTGTGATTGCCATATGCTGCGCGCCGCCGATCCGCAGCCGCCTGATTGCTTATATTAATACGATCCCGAAAATCCCGTTCCGCCTGACACAGGTACTGCACAACCTGACAAAGCTCGTCTATCCGATTATTGGCCTGATTGTCATTTTTGCCGGATCCAAAATTGCAGGTGCGCAAGGGTTTGGATTTGAAACTACTTTTAGCGAAGCCGTTTCTAAATTACTGATTGCCTGGATTTTCATCCGCATAATTGTGCAGTTCATTGAAAATAATTTCGCGCGCAATATGTTCGCCCTGATTATCTGGGCTATCGCCGCTTTATCTATCTTCGGCGTGCTGGATCAAACCAATGCTGCGCTAGATGCGTTTGGCATTTCTTTTGGAGATTTCCGCATCTCCGCCCTTGGGGTGATTAAAGGTATTTTGGCGCTTGCCGCCATGCTCTACGGCGCCATGTTTCTTGCCGGTTTTATTGAACACCGCCTTGCCAAAATTCAAAGCCTGAATGTCGCCAGCCAGGTACTAATTTCAAAAATCATTCGCCTGTTCCTGATTATCTTTGCTCTTTTAATCGGTATCACAACAGCCGGGATAGATTTATCGCTTCTGGCTGTCTTTGGCGGAGCGGTCGGTCTCGGTGTCGGTTTTGGTCTGCAGCGCGGAATCTCCAACCTGTTTTCAGGCCTGATGCTGCTGGTCGATCAATCGATCAAACCCGGTGATATTATTGAAGTGCCCTCGCCTGATGGCTCCACCACGACCTTCGGCTGGGTCAATGAAATGGGCGGGCGGCAAACCGAAATTATCACGCGGGACAATAAGTCTTTCCTGATTCCGAATGAACATCTGATTACACAGCAGGTGGTCAACTGGTCACGTGGAGATACGCTTGTACGGCTGGAAGTAAAATTCGGCGTACATTATAACTCTGATCCGCATGAAGTCCGCCGCATCTGTGCGGAAGCCGCCAAAAAGCCGGAACGCGTACAAGATACACCTGCACCGATCTGTCACATTACGGGTTTTGGCGACAGCTCCATTGATTTCACTTTACGGTTCTGGATTCGGGACGCGGAAAAAGGCGTCACCAATATTAAAGGTGAGGTGTTCCTTGCTTTGTGGGATGCACTTAAAGAGCATGGAATTCAGATTCCCTACCCGCACCGCGAAGTGTTTTTGCATGAAGCCTCAAAATAAAAGAAAATCTTAAGACTTTCGCCCCATAATTATGTGAAATTATGGGGCGAAAATGAGTATCTATGAAATAGCAGGCTATATTGCTCTTGTTTTTTCAATCGGGTCGTATCTGATTGGCAATCCGCGCTATGCGCTGATTGGCTTTACAATTTCTTCCACTATGTGGGGCATACATTATATCGGCAATGAAGCCCTGATCGGTACGGCGATTGCCCTGGCCAGCGGTGCAAAAAATGCATTCGGCGCCTTTGCCTCGGACAAAATAATGCGCTACGCCCTTTACATCTTCCTGGTTTTTATTTTCGTGTTTACAGCGTTTACCTACAAAGTTCCCTATGACCTTTTACCCCTTACAGCATCTTTAATTGCCAGCCTGTCCATTTACCTGCGTGACCATCCTTTTCTTTACAGACTATCGGAACTCTTTGCTGCTTTTGCCTGGCTGACTTATTGTACTTGCATCGGCTCAACACCGGGCATGATAACCTGCACTTTACAGGCCTGCATGATTTTCACGGCCATGATCTTCTATGACAAAGTCCATCACAGGCTTACCCCAAAACGCACAACGGAAATCGCTTAACAAAAAACCAGATCTATTGAAATTTAAGGCTGATTTGCCTATAAACTGGAGCCATTATGTGGACCGTTTTGGCTTTATACAAATTTGTTGCTTTAGAGGATTTGCCGCAGCTGCAGGCGGAGATTAAAAGCGCCTGCCTGGAAAACGGCATTTGCGGTACACTTTTGATTGCGCCTGAGGGGATTAACGGCACAATTGCAGGCCCTTCACCCGAAGCCATAGATGCCATTGAAACCAAACTTGAAAGCATTGCAGGCATTTCACAAGGCGAAGTGAAACGCTCGGGCGCCGAAGACAAGCCTTTCCGGCATATGAAAGTCCGGCTCAAAAAAGAAATTGTTACGCTGCGCGCCCCGGAAGCAGACCCAACCAAACAGGTAGGCACTTATATTGAACCAAAAGACTGGAATGATTTGATCGCACAGGATGATGTGAAACTAATTGATACGCGCAATGATTATGAAACAGCCGTCGGAATTTTTGATGGAGCGGTTGATCCGGACATCAAAACCTTTACACAATTTAAAAAATGGGTTGCAGAGAATATGGACCCGGCAAAAGACAAAAAAGTGGCGATGTTCTGCACGGGCGGTATCCGCTGTGAAAAAGCCTCCAGCTATATGCTGAGCCAGGGCTTCGAGGAAGTGTATCACCTTAAAGGGGGGATTTTAAAATACTTGGAAGAAGTTCCATCTAAAGAAAGTAAATGGAATGGCGCCTGCTTTGTCTTCGACCGGCGCGTTGCTGTTGGACAGGATTTAGAAGAAGCGCCCTATGATCTATGTTATGGCTGTCGCTACCCTTTAAGTGAAGAGGACAAACAAGCTGACAGCTATGAGAAGGGTGTCTCTTGCCCGCATTGTATTGACACGCTGACACCGGAAAAGGCGCATGCTTTCCGCATGCGCCACCAACAATTTATACGTGAAGCCGAACAAAAAAAGAGCGCATCTGCCTGATGCGCTCTTTGATATAATCTCAGAAAAAAATTTATTCTTCATCTTCGTGATCATGGTCATGATTCTCTTCACGTTTTTCTTTCCATTTTTCACGCTTTTCTTTCATTTTCTCTTTACGGGCCTCTTTTTGAGCTTTGGCTTCTTCCTGGGAGATTTCACCATTACCGTCCGTATCCATTTCGGCAAAACGTTGTTTTGCATGGTCCAGAAACTCAGCTTCAGACACAACGCCATCGCCGTTCGTGTCATGCTTTTCAAACATCTTTCCGCTTTTGTCTCCGTGGTTATCAGCCAGAGCAGGTGTAGCAGATATAGCCAAAGCGGCTGCACTTAATAAAAACAGTTTTTTCATCTCTTAAAATTATCCTTCCATTTAAAGGTTATGAAATTTAGCTATACTCCATGTGTATCAAACGCCTTGGGCCAAAAAAGATCAAGACTGTGACAAGAAAAAGATTTGTGCTTAAATAGGTGTCATGATTTTGCCATATCCGCAAAGCCCGCGCGGGCAATCCCTTCTCAAATCCATCAGTTCCATGATCGCCCAGCATTTATGGCTCAAGATCCTGATTGGTATGGGGCTTGGGATTGCGGTGGGCCTGGCCTTATCCCCATCAGGTCTGGCACTGGTCACACAGGAAACCGCGCTCACCATCGGCAGCTGGATTGCGCTGCCTGGGCGAATTTTCCTTGGGCTTATCCAGATGGTGATTGTCCCACTGGTTGTATGCTCGATTATTCTCGGGATTACCACCAGCGGCTCGCTGGATTTCCTGAAAAATATGGGCTCACGGCTTGTGCCTTATTTTATTTTCACAACCGCCCTGTCGATTTCAATCGGGCTCCTTATTGTCCATATCGTTAAGCCCGGAGAATTCATTGATGCCGGTTTTATCGAGGCGGCCATGAGCAGCAATGTCGGCAACGTACCTGCACAAACTTTTGAAGAACTGACCATCCCGCAGCGTATTGCTAATCTGATACCGACCAATTTTACGCAAGCCAGCCTCGACCGCGATATGCTCAAAATTGTGATCGGCGCGATTATTCTGGGCATTGTGATGCTGTCCCTTAAACCTGCAACGACCAAGCCGTTTAACGATCTGTGCGTCTTCGGGCAGGTTGCCACCATGCGGATCATCAGCTGGGCGATGATGCTGGCGCCCTACGCAGTCTTTGGACTGATCGGGGATATCGTTATCAAGATCGGGTTTGATGCGCTGGCCGGGGTCGGGATGTATTTCATCACCGTGCTTGGCGGATTACTGATGATGCTATGTATGTATATCCTGATTGTCAGTATCATTGCCGGGCGCAATCCACTCGACTTTTTAAATGCAATTCGAGAAGTACAGCTTTTAGCCTTTTCAACTTCTTCTTCTGCCGCCGTGATGCCGCTCTCTATTCAGGCCGCGGAAGAAAAATTGAATGTGCGCCCTGAAATTGCACGCTTTGTCGTGCCGCTCGGCGCAACGATCAATATGGACGGGACAGCGCTTTACCAGGCTGTGGCGGCAATTTTCCTGTGCCAGATTTTCGGGGTCGATTTATCGGGGGGAGAAATCGCACTACTGCTCATCACAACGGTTGGTGCCTCGATCGGTACACCTGCTACACCTGGGGTCGGGATTATTGTTCTTGCCACCATCCTGATCGGGATTGGCGTGCCTGCGGAAGGGATTGGAATCATACTGGGTGTGGACCGTATTTTAGATATGTGCCGCACCACCATTAACGTCACCGGCGATTTAACCGCAACAACGGTTATGGACCGCTGGATGAAGACATAGCACTACGGCCATATTTCATATAAGTGCGCGCCGTATGGGCCAGTAAAACAGCAATCCACAAATACATTAAAATATAGTCCGGTGTGCCAAGTACATATAAACCAAGGCCAATTACTGCCAAAAATAATGTAATGCCGAGCATACTCCATGTTGCCTGCCCCGTGCTCAAGCCACGCGCGATGAGACGGTAATGTAAATGATATCTGTCAGGGGAAAACGGATGGCGCTTTTGCGCCAGACGCGTGAAAAACAAGGCAAATAAATCCATGATCGGGACCGCCAAAACCCAGATCAACACGGCAGGCGGAAGCACATAGGCATATTTATCATTTTCAACCCCCTGCGACATGCGGATCACAAGCCAGCCTATAAACAATGCAAGCGCAAGCGCGCCTGCATCGCCCATAAAGATCGAGGCTTTGCGCCGCCAGGGGTGGCGCATATTAAAGATTAAAAAGGCGCAGAGAGGCCCGATCATGAATAAAGACGCCCAGACAAACGGCCAGCGCTCTTCCAGCGCGGCGGCACCTGCAAAAATAAGGAGCACAATCATGCACCACCCCCCGGATAACCCATCCAGCCCGTCCAGCATATTAAGTGCATTCATCAAAACGACCAGGCATAAAACCGTGAATGGAACAGCCAGAAAGCCTGTATAGGTTTCACCGGGACCAAAAAGTGATCCAAGAAAACCAAGTTTCGCCTGCGCGCACAAAACAATGAAAGTTGCAACGGCGAATTGAAAGATAAAGCGAAACCGGGCGGAAAGATCGTATTTATCATCTACTGCGCCCATTACAAGGATCGCACCGAGCGCCGCCACGACCGGCCAGGAGACCAGCCAGACCTCGCCCAGTAAACGCTCCAGGATAATGCACAACATGAATACCGGAATGATAATAAGACCGCCAATGGGCGGAACCGCCCCGACATGATCTTTACGGTCTTTATCCTGCACGGCCTTATCGACAAATTTAAGTTTTCGGGCCAGAAACTGCCCGCGGGCAAACAGAATGTAAGACAGCGCAAACCCGGTCAGACAAATAAAAGCCAAGGTTAACGTGGACGGAAACATCTTTGAAAAAGCACCCCCGATACTTAACCCCCTTTGTACAAGCTTGATGCGGGCCGGATCAAGCTCAAAAAATCCTTGGCCCACAAGGGCTTTCATGGTTTAACTCATGACCGGAATGAGTGAACAAGACCACGCAGCCCTGCTGCCTAGCGGCCTGAGCGACCTTCTTGCGCCCGATGCGCAAAGCGAGGCGCAGGCGATCACCACAGTCATGGATGTTTTTGCGCGTTTTGGCTATGACCGCGTCAAACCGCCGCTGATGGAATTTGAAGATCATTTGCTAAGCCCTGGCCCGGGCGCAGCGCTTGCCCGCCAGACGTTCCGCCTGATGGACCCGCTCAGCCAGCGCATGATGGGTTTGCGGGCCGACACGACGGCGCAGATCGCTCGCATTGCAGATTCGCGTCTTGCCGGGGAGGAGCGGCCTTTGCGCCTGTCTTATGCTGCCGATGTGCTGCGTGTGAACGGCACGCAGATTCGCCCAGCGCGGCAATTCGTCCAGGTTGGATGTGAAATGATCGGCGCGCATACACCGCAGGGTGATGCCGAAATCGCGTTGATTGCACTTGCAGCTTTAAAAGAAATCGGCATAGAAAATATGACGATTGATCTGACTGTACCAATGCTGATCTCCCATATTTTTGAACATTACAGCGTTCCCAAGGAACAAAGAGAAGAGATGGAAACGGCACTTTCCCAAAAAGATAAAAATGCGCTTGGTGGTATTTCCTCGCAGGCAACCGATCTTTTAAGCGCTTTACTGGAAGTATGCGGCCCTGAAGAAAGCGCTTTTGAAAAACTAAAATCTTTTTCTTTGGACGGGCAGATATTAAAAGACATTGAAACCCTTCAGGAGATGTGCGCCGACCTGAAAGACGGTATGGCTGCCTATGAAATTGAGGCGCAGATCACGGTTGACCTGGTGGAACATCGCGGCCTGGAATATGAAACCGGAATCAGCTTTACACTCTATTCCAAAGATGTGCGCGGCGAGCTTGGCGGCGGCGGACGTTACTCCCTTTCGGAAAAAGCCCAGGATCAAAGCGCTACCGGCTTTACGCTTTATATGGATAGCCTGTTACCAGCCTTGCCAAAACAGGACGCGCCAAAAACTAAAATACTGCCTGCTTCTGCAGGCTGGAAAGAGATCAGGGCCGCGCAGGATGACGGGCTTTGTGTGAAACGGAAAATTTAATCTAACGGGAGGAAAAAATGTCAAATGTTGCAGTGATCGGATCCCAATGGGGAGATGAAGGAAAAGGGAAAATCGTTGACTGGCTGTCCAGCCGCGCCGATGTGGTTGTGCGTTTTCAGGGCGGTCACAATGCAGGCCACACGCTGGTGATTGATGGAAAGGTTTATAAACTACATCTCCTGCCGTCCGGTATTGTCCGGCCAGGGAAAATTTCTGTGATCGGAAATGGGGTCGTTGTCGACCCGTGGGCGCTCTTAAAAGAAATAGAGACTGTGCGGGAACAAGGCGTAGAAATTTCCCCGGCCACCTTAAAGCTTGCTGAAAACGCAACACTTATCCTGCCCTGCCATTCCGCCGTGGACGGCGCAGCAGAATCCGCACGCGGGAAAGGCCAGATCGGCACAACCAAACGCGGGATCGGCCCCGCCTATGAAGATAAAGTCGCGCGGCGGGGAATCCGCGTCTGTGACCTTGCAGAACCGGACATTTTAAAAGAAAAACTGGAAAGGCTGGTCACGCATCATAATGCGCTGCTCAAAGGTCTGGGCGCAGAAGAGCTGGATCATGAAGCTATCTTTAAAGACTTGCAGGATATTGCGCCCGAGATTCTGTCCTATGCGGATATTGTCTGGAAAACCCTGGATGATGCCCAGAATACAGGTAAGAAAATCCTTTTTGAAGGGGCGCAGGGCATGATGCTGGACGTCGATCACGGTACTTATCCGTTTGTCACCTCTTCCAATATCTGCGCCGCGCAGGCCGCAACAGGCGCCGGTATCAGCCCACGCCATATCGGCTATGTACTTGGTATTACGAAAGCATATACAACGCGTGTCGGCGCAGGTCCGTTTCCAACGGAACAGGAGAATGAAGTCGGTGAAAAGCTCGGTACGCGCGGACATGAATTTGGCACGACAACCGGGCGCAAACGCCGCTGCGGCTGGTTCGATGCTGCGCTTGTCAAGCAATCTATCAAGACAGGCGGTATTGACGGTATTGCGCTCACCAAACTGGACGTTCTGGATGGGTTTGAGGAAATTAAAATCTGTACAGGGTATGAGCTGAACGGTGAAAAAATCGACTATATCCCCTCCGGCCAGCAGGCGCAGGCATCTTTAAAGCCCATCTATGAAACATTTGAAGGCTGGAGTGAAAGCACGGAAGGTGCGCGCAGCTGGGCCGATCTGCCTGCTGGAGCAGTGAAATATGTTAAACATATCGAAGAGCTGATCAGTGCGCCCGTTACCTTGCTCTCCACCAGTCCGGAGCGTGAAGACACTATTTTGATGCAAGACCCATTCAGCCTTTAACTGTTTGTAAACAGGCGCATTTCTTTACTTTCTGAGCAAACGCCCGTACACTTATAAGTGTATGACTTACGGGCGTTTTCACGCTCTTTTAATCATTTACCGCTACGTTCAAAGACATATATGGAAGATCAGAAAGATCAGATTGAAGGCGCAGACAGCGCCGCCGATGCGCCAGAAGAAAGCGCGCCCGAAAAACCAGCTGCCTCTGCAAGCAGTGTGCGGTTCAATGATCATATTACCATTTTTCCTTCACAGCCTTTACCGCACCTGGATCGCGGCCCTGTAAAAGCTTATGGTGCAACCGGATCGGGAAAAGCGCCCTCCAAGCTCTATGCTCTTATCTGTCATCCTCAATATTCACCGCGCACGAATAAGGCTTCAAGCTATGCCACACTGATCAACCCTTGTCTGCCAAGATTGGTGACAAAGGGTGTGATCGACTGGCCGCAAGATAAACAACAATGTTATGTGTTTCTTTATGAAGACAATAATTTGACTCCTATAGTTAAAGACGACACGGCATCTATTGCGCTGGGTTTAAAACCCGAAATCGTTACAAGCGCAATTGTCCAACCCCTTGTTAGCGCACTTACCGATATGCGTAACAAAGATCTTATTCACGGCGCTATCCGCCCCGGCAATTTATTCGGCCGTCAAAAAGCGCAATCTATTGAGAGTATTGCATTTGGAGATTGCCTGTCTTTGCCTTGCGGTGTCGATATGCCGGCCCTTTATGAAACAGTTGAGCGGGCGATGGCGGACCCGATCGGACGCGGTGTCGGCACCTTTGAAGATGACATGTATTCATTCGGTGTAACGCTTGCCGTGTTATTGAGGTCACATGACCCCATGGAAGGCCTAAGCGACCGGGAAATAATCCAACATAAAATGGAACACGGAACATTTAGCTCCCTGATTTCCAAGGATAGATTTGGAGGCTCTATTCTCGAACTCATGCGTGGGCTTTTATTTGATGATGTAAATCAACGCTGGACCCTGGAAGATGTTGAAGCCTGGCTGGAAGGACAACGTCTGACCAATAAACCGCCGGGCAAAAAAATAAAAGCCAAACGCCCGATTATTATCGGGGGACAGAAATATTCTTTACCCGAACTAGTGGCTTATAACAGCGCAGAAGACCCGGTTGCTCTTGTAGAATGCGTTGAAAATGATGATATGTTTCAATGGATAAAACGTGCCACTGAAAGCAAAATTTTACTCGAAAACTATGAACGCGCTTATGGTCTTGCTCAAGAAGGTGGACGCGATTCCAATTATCCGGACAGGCTGGCCACACGTTTATCAATCGCTCTTCATCCTGAAGCGCCTATCCGTTACAGAGAATTGCGCGTCTTTCCAGATGGTATTGGGAAATCTCTAAGCAATGCTATCATCCGTAAATCCAACCCGCAAAGTTATCATGATTTGATCGCCAATTTTTTTGTGATGCAATGGATAGATATGCACAATGGTGCAGGATTAGATATCAGCTCACTTACAAATCGCTTTGGCACGTGTAGAAAATACATCAAACAAAAACAAATCGGATATGGACTTGAACGCTGTGTTTATTATCTTAATCCGGAGTCGCATTGCCTAAGCAGTAAGTTAAACGGGTTTTATGTCCGTAATGCAGAAGATATGATCCGGGCTTTTGAAAAGATATCCAGCCGGGCAGATAAACCATTACGATTTTTTGATCGCCACTCCGTTGCCTTTTTATCTATTAAAGATTCAAAAATTGTTGAAAGATTTTTACATGATCTTCAATCTCCAGATGAATTTCAGGTTGTCATGGCTGAACTTAAAGTGCTGGAAGCCATTCAGCGAAAATTCAAAATGGAAAAGTTTAAAGGCGTTGCAAAATGGATCGCTGATGCAATGGAGCCTGTCTATGCCCATATTCACAGCCGTATAAGGCGTGTAAAACTTAAAGAAAATATTGAAAAAATAAAACAATCAGGAGACCTGACAAAACTTTTAGCGCTTTTCGACAATGATAAGCTATTCACACGTGATTACGATGAGTATAGAGAAGCAATGAAACACTATCTTCTTTTGGATAAAGAACAAAAAACACTGGAGCTCAGAATCGAAAAAGATCCAACCTTCGGGCAATCTACAGGCAGAACTGTGGCGGCAATCATTTCATGTTTTGTTGCAGCCCTTGTGATTGCTTTTACAGTTATGGTGGAGCTTTAGGATATGCCACATAGACGCAAAAAAACGAAATTAAGCTGGCGCGGACGTATTATCTTGATGGCCGCCGTTGCCATGGCGATCGTCTTTTTGCCGACAAGCTTTATGCTGGGCATTGGCATGCTGCCGACTTTTGTTGCTTTGCTCATCGATCGCTCCCGTGGAAAACTGAAAGCACTCACCGTCGGCGCCATGAATCTGGCCGGATGCCTTCCTTTTATTCTAGAGCTTTGGGTACAAGGCCATAACTTCCAAAATGCAGTGATGTTTATGACGCAACCACGGACCATTGTTGTCATGTATTTTTCTGCAGCCATCGGCTACATGATTGAATGGGCAGTTTCGAACATTACAACTTCTATCGTGCTTGAGCGCGGTAAAGCCAGAATCAAGGAGATCGAAAAGATACATGAAGACATGGAGGAAAAATGGGGCAAGGAAGTGAGCGGCAAGTTGCCACTGGATCAATATGGCTTTCCTGCAGAAAAACCACAGGCACAGGAAAATGCCTAACTATTTGTTTTTCATATTATCTTTGCAGATAGATAAAATTTGAGAGATATTTTTGTCTAAGTCTTTGTTTTTAATTATAGAAAATAATAAAACTGTATCTTTTTTTAAGACCTTTTTAAAAGCGTGTGCTATATTCTGGTATGAGTGATTTGCGGTAATTTGAATTACCGGAAATGATAAATAAGAAAAAACTTAGCTGGAAACCTATGAAGGAGACTTTAGATATGAAAACAATTCTTGCTTACTTGAAAAAAGAAGACGGCGCCACAGCAATCGAATACGGCCTGATCGCAGCGGGTATTTCCCTCGTGATCGTTGCCTCTGTTTTTGCGTTTGGTGAGGACCTCGGTACGCTCTTTAGCGACCTGACAGGTGCTCTGGACGGCGACGCAACTAACTAATCTTAAACTTATTTAAAAGAGGGCCTGCCGAAGATATATATGCTTCGCAGGCCTTTCTTTTGACTGTTTGATGATGATCCCGCTCATAATTTTACTCTGCTCCATCGGGGCCCTTGTAATCGGGCTGGCCTCGGGCTGGACGGACCTGAAAGGCCTGAAAATCCCGAACCTGCACAGTATCGGTGTCTTAGGGCTTTTCGCACTTGCCTTCGGGCTGGATTACGTCTCTGAAGACGTGCGCGTGTTTCACGCCATAACCTCCCATCTGATGGCAGGTGGGATTATGTTTGTCCTGACAGTGATTTTATACAGCCTGAAATTGCTGGGCGCGGGTGATTCCAAACTGGCCAGCGTGTACGGCATATGGGTGGGCTTAAGCGGCCTGCCAGCCTTTTTATTTTATATGACAGTTTTTGGTGGTGTTTTAGGCCTGGCCGCGCTTATTATCCAAAAAACAAAGCCTTTTAAGGCCGCTACGCCCGGAAGCTGGATTGACGGGCTCCAGGGTGGTAATGGCGCAATTCCTTATGGAACCGCGATTGCGTTTGGCGCAATCATGGGCTTTGTACATGCCGGGTATCTCACATTTTAGTATTATGTAATTATTTTGTATTCTCAAGAGCTTAAGGCTGAAAATACAAAGAAAATTTTAGAGTTTTTTAACATCTCTGGATTAAGTTGAGAGTGGGATAGCCCTTAAAGGGCCTGCAATTCTGCTGTTTCTGGTCCCGCACATAAAAGAGTATTTCTACCCGGCTTTTAGTAAAAAGGATAAAACGCATGAACAAGAATCTATTGATCATTCTGGCTGGCGGATTTCTGGTCGTCATTTTGCTTGTTGTGCTGATGTCATCCATGATGGGCGGCAAGGAAGACCCTAAACCTGTTGCAGCAATTAAAAAGACTGAAATTCTTGTCGCAGCGCGCGATATCAAACTTGGCAAAGATTTAACCGAAGCCGATCTGAAATGGCAGGTCTGGCCGGAAGAAGCTCTGTTTAAAGGCGCAATTAAACGCAAAGATGATCAGAGTGTTTTAGATGCCGCAAGTGGAAAAGTTCTCTTTACACTTGGCGCAGGCCAACCTGTTCACCCGGATATGCTGGCAGGTGACGGCAAAGGAAATTTTCTGGCCGTGACATTGCGTGAAGGCATGCGCGCTGTTGCGATTAGCGTCAAAGCCCGTAGCATGGTCGGCGGATTTGTCGGCCCGGGCGATTATGTTGATGTGATTCTCACGCACAAGGTACGTGTCCGGAACCGTGATGATGCGGAAGTGGCTTCCATGATTAACCGCTACGCCTCAGAAACAATTTTAGAGAATGTCCGCGTTCTGGCGATCGACCAGACAGCTAAACGCGAAGAAGATAAAGCCAAGGTTGCGCGTACGATCACGCTTGAGGTTGCACCCAATGATGCCCAAAAACTGGCACTCGTCTCTGAGATGGGGGATCTGACGCTTTCTTTACGCGGCATTGGTGATGATACAAAAAGCACGAAACGCACGCTTACAACGGATTCAAAAACCTCAAAGGTCTTAAAAGACCTTGCCCGGATTGAAAATGGCGGCAGTGCCAACATGATCCGGATTTATAACGGTGACGCCGTTGAAAACATCACCGTACGTCAAATTGAACCCATAGAAGATATTGAAGGAGAAGTAGCGCAATAACCGCTCTTTTAAAAAGGTGAACGTCATGACACATACACACACGCGCATCTTAACGGCCTTTCTGGTTCTGGCAGCAATGCTCATCCTGCCGATCGCAGATGCTTTTGCGGATAAAAGAAATCCAGCCTTTCTTGGCCTGACGCATAGAACGCCGAATATCAATTTGATGCTCGGGAAAGCCGACATGGTTGAAATTAGCGGTGATGTCTCCGACATTCTGGTTGCAGATCCAAGTGTTGTCGATGTCATGGCCGTGCGCTCTGACCGTCTTTACCTTGTTGGCACCAATCTTGGGGAAACAAACATCATGGTTTTAGATGCACAAGGCAATGTGCTGAAGCGCATGAATATCCATGTTCAGATGGATACGGAAAAACTGGAAGCCATGATCAATGAGCTTTACCCGCATGAAACAGTTCAGATCAATGCCCTGACAGATCAGATTGTTCTCACCGGGGATGTCTCCACACCCGTCACAGCAAACCGTATTTCAAACATCGTGGCCCAATATGTCGCTGAAATTCAGGGCGCAGATGCGGGCAGTGTCGATGAAGTTATTACCAATATGCTCAATGTCCGCGGAGAACAGCAAGTCATGTTGCGCGTGAAAATCGTTGAGGCTCAGCGCAACTCGCTTAAAGAGCTTGGCGTTGAAACCAGCTACCAGGAAAATTCCGGTCAGCTGACCTCATCTTTGACAGCTGCAAACGCTCTTGGCTTGACGGCTCCTGTACAAATGGGTGTTTTAGCCCTTAACTATCTGACAAGTAACTTTGGACCGCTTCAAACAGTCGTCCGCGCACTTGAAGAAGAAGGCATTGTCAACACACTGGCAGAACCAAACCTGACCGCTATTTCAGGTGAACAGGCAGGCTTTCTGGCGGGTGGACGCGTCCCTGTTCCGTCTGAAATTGATAACCAGGGGAATATCGGTTTTGCGCTTGAGCCGTTCGGGGTGTCCTTGAATTTCCGCCCGGTGGTCATGTCCAGAGAACGGATCAGTCTTGAAATCTCGACAGAAATTTCTGCAACAGATTTTTCAAATGACTTTGAATTGAACGGGCTCAGTATTCCGGCCTTTAACGTCCGCCGCGCGCAGACAACAGTTGAAATGGCCAGCGGCGCCACCTTGATGATTGCTGGTCTGATCAGCGCAGATACTGTTTCCGGCCTGAACCAGGTACCGGGTGTCGGTAATATGCCGGTGATTGGCGATCTGTTGAAATCAGATACGTTTAACCGCGAAGAAACCGAAGTGGTCGTGATGATTACGCCTTATCTGGTAGAGCCGTTTGCGCTTAATCAGGCAGATGCAGCGCCTTCTAATATGCCTTCTATGCCGTCTATCCCGCCGCTACCACCGGGAGCGCTGGAAGAAGATGCCCCATATGTACCTTACACACCGGATACACCTGTCCAAAGACCAAACGTGCTGGGACAGACATTCAGCAACACGCTGCGCCGTGTCTATGGCGACCGCGCACCGGAAAGCCTGCTGCAGGATACGGGCTCTTTTGGATATTTGATTGATTAAGGTTTGGGGAGAACATCCATGAAACACATATATATTCTTTTAGGTGCCTTGATCGGCACAACTCTTCTGACCGGCTGCGGCCGTCTTGGAGACACTATGCCGAGCATGGTAAACGCAAACCGCGCCGAGCTGGTTGAACAAAGCGTTCTGGATAGACAAGAACTCACAACGGTTGATGAATCCTACTTAAATGTTCTGGCTGAACAGGTGCGCAAATATGGTGACGGGCCTGTTGAGCTGACCATGACCTATGATCCTTCTGATAAAGACTTCACAGCGATGAAGGCGGTCAATACGCTCGCTGATCTGTCTTCACGCCTGCAGAAAAAAGGCGTTCATAATTTGACGACACAGACGCTCCCCGTTGACGGGCAGGAACCTGCTTTGATGGTGGCCTTTGATACAGTCGGCGTGCAGGGCCCGAGCTCCTGTAACGAAATGCCTGGCATGTATGATTATAACGTGACCTCAGATGTCTCAAATTATCGCTTTGGCTGCGCGATTGAAACAAATATCGCCCGCCAGATAGCCCGGCCTGCAGATTTACGCGGCGTGGATCATACAGAGCATGCAGACGGGCGCCGTGATACGAATGTTATTGATGCGCGTCAGGGCGTTGCAGGTGCACGCACAAGTGGAGATCTGGCTGTTTGGGGCACGCAGGAAGATTAAACAAGAGCAAGGAGGTCGCCGCCGTGTAAATGGCGGCAAGGTAATAAGGGCATGACAGAGGCAACACATACGCAGATCTTGCTTCCAACAGCAGGCGTTGATCTTTTTTTGAAAGACGGCGCAACAAGTGAAGCAGCCAAAGCGCTCAGCGAAGACTGGCGCTTTGCGCGCGTGAATGTAAGCGTTCATGACGGCGATGTTGAAACCGCAATTAACATGTACGGCCAAAGCGCCTCACCGACCCTTGTGATAATTGAAACGAATACAACAGACGAAAGTTTTATCGAGCGCCTTGGTGCACTTGCAGGTAACTGCGCGGAAGGCACGAATGCGATCATTATCGGCCCGGTCAATGATGTGAATCTCTATCGCAGCCTAACCTCCATGGGCGTGCAGGATTATCTGGTCAAACCGGTCGCGCAGGATGTTTTAGGGGAAGTGATCGCCTCAACACTCATCGAAAATCTGGGCACAACAGACAGCCGCTTGATTAGCGTGATTGGTGCAAAAGGTGGCGTCGGCACCTCTGCGATTGCACAAGCCGTCGCACTTGCCTGTACGGAAAAACGCAAACAAAAAACCTTTTTAATGGATGCTGCCGGGGGCTGGTCATCTTTAAGTGTCTCTTTTGCCTTTGAACCTGGCGGATCACAAAATGAGGCTGTGCGTGCTGCGGCTATGGCTGATGAAGATACGCTATCGCGCATGATCAATAAAAAGACGGAGCGCCTTCACATACTGGCCACGGGGGCTGAACCGCTTTTAGATGCCACCGTGCAGGCCCAGCAATATGAAGCGCTTTTGGATTCGATGATGGCTGCCTACCCGGTCGTGGTGGCAGATTTATCTTCTTCCGTGCCTTCTTTAAAACGCACGGTGTTAAACAAAACACATAAAACATTTGTCGTGACAACACCTGCCCTATCTTCTTTACGCAGTGCACGAACCCTTATCAGTGAAATCAAAACCCTGCACGGTGGAGCAGATAGCGGCATTGAACTGGTGGTCAACATGCAGGGTTTTGCCGCGGGGCGCGAAGTTCCGCGCGGGGACATCTCTACCGCCATGGATCGTGAAGCGAGTGTCTTTGTACCTTTTAATTCAGGTATGTTTATTGGCTTAGAAGCAGACGGCCGCCCAATGTCTGAGGATAAAGCAGGGATGGAGATTATTGACAGCCTTGTGCCGCTTATCAGCGATATCATCGAAGGTCAAAGCGGCGAAGAAGAGGAGCCAGTCAAAAAATCCGGTGGATTACTCGGCGGGCTCCTCGGAAAGAAATAGATCATGTTTGGGAAAAAATCGACAGGATCAAAATCACCTGCCAGCGGTGCAAAAACCCCGTCACCAGTCAGCACACCTGAAGACACACCGGACAAAGAAGAACAGGAACCAGCCCCGGACGTAAAAACAGAAGAGGTGCAGGAACAAGCCCCTGCGCCGCAGGAAAAAGCTGAGCCTGTCGAAGCGCCGCCTGCACCGGAAGCAAAAAAAGACCCACCTGCCTCGATTGATGACGGATTGCTTTTGCATGAGGAAGAAGAGGAAGAAGCTGCAGGCGACGATAACTCTATGACCTCCATGCGTCTGCAGCGCGCGCGTAACCGGATCTGGGCAGACTTGCGGGACGGGATTGATCTCAAAGCCCTTGCCCGCATGAAAGCAGAAGAAGCGCGTGAGGAAGTACGCAGCGCCGTTGAGGAAATTGCCCGCTTTCGTAATCTTGATCTCACGCCTGTGGAACTCACAAAAATCGCCAAGGAATGCGGCGATGATATGCTTGGCTTTGGCCCTTTAGAAGAGCTTTTAGAGCGTGACGACATCGCCGACATCATGATTAATGGTCCGGATATCACTTATATTGAAGTGAATGGAAAGATTGAAAAATCCTCCATTAAATTTCGTGACAACCAGCATCTTGTGACAATCTGTCAGCGTATCGTTGGCGCGATCGGAAGACGCGTGGATGAATCTTCTCCGATTTGTGATGCGCGCCTGCCTGATGGTTCGCGTGTAAATGCGATTATCCCGCCGCTGGCTGTCGATGGCGCGTGCATGACCATCCGGAAATTTAAAAAAGATAAGCTGACCCTTGATAAACTTTTGGAATTCGGCGCCATGACGCCAAGTGCAGCCAAGCTGATCATGGCGATTGGCCGGTGCCGGGTGAATGCCCTGATCTCCGGCGGAACTGGGTCCGGGAAAACAACAATGTTGAACTGCCTGACCCGATATATCGAACCGGGTGAGCGGATTATCACCTGCGAAGATGCGTGTGAATTGCAGCTCCAGCAGCCACATGTTGTGCGCCTGGAAACACGCCCACCGAACCTGGAAGGCGTTGGCGAGATTACCATGCGGGACCTCGTTAAAAACTGCCTGCGGATGCGCCCCGAACGTATTATCGTCGGCGAGGTACGTGGCCCCGAAGCCTTTGATCTTCTTCAGGCGATGAATACAGGTCACGATGGATCAATGGGTACTGTGCACGCAAACAATCCGCGCGAAGCCATTTCCCGGATGGAGAATATGATCGCGATGGGCGGCCTCAACTTACCGACTGTTGCCGTGCGGGAACAGATTGCCTCTGCCGTGAATGTGATTATCCAGGTACAACGTTTGCGTGATGGATCCCGGAAAGTCACCCATATCTCAGAGATTACAGGTATGGAAGGTGAAGTCGTCACTATGCAGGATCTATTTGTTCTTGAATTTCTCGGCGAAGATGAAAACGGTAAGCTGATTACAAAACTCAAATCTTCGGGCATTCGTCCGAAATTCTGGGACAATGCCCGCCAGTTCGGTGTTCATGAAATGGTTCTTGAAGCCATGGAAGAAGCTTATGACGAGGACTAATTTATGAGCGGAAGCAGCATGGCCATCATGATTTTGCTTGGCACCGTGATCGGGATCGGTGTCATTGTTTTTGTTGTAGCCGGTGTTTTGAAAATCCAGTCCGACCGCCGCAAACGTATTTTGAACGTCGTGCAGGGACAGCATGAAAACAAGGACAAGAAAAGTAAAGTTAACGCACAAGATCAACGCCGTGCGGACCTGGCTAAAAAGCTTAAAGAGGCAGGAGAAGTCGAAAAAGCCGAAAAAGGCGCCGTTCTCCCGCAGCTTATTTTGCAGACAGGGATGAGTTTTACGGTCAAGCAATACTGGATTGGCTCTGCCATTTTCGGTATTTTTGCGACTGTGATTACCGTGATTACCGGTCAATCCACACTCATGACCATTCTAATTGCGATTATTTCGTTTATGGGCGTGCCGCGTCTCTTTTTAAAAATGAAAGCCAAAAGTCGGCAGAAAAAATTCCTGGATGATTTCGCAGATGCGCTTGATTCCATGGGCCGTCTTTTAAAATCCGGGATGCCTGTCAGTGAAGCCGTGAAAATGGTTGCGCGCGAATTTACAGGCCCTGTCGGCGAGGAAATGGGCCGCGTTTATGATGAACAAAAAATTGGTATCTCCTTGCCAGAGGCTATTCTGAATAGCGCCAAACGTATGCCGCTCCCGGAAATGCAGATGTTCGCAACGGCTGTCGCTATTCAATCACAAACAGGCTCCAGCCTGTCTGAGGTGCTGGCCAATCTGGCAAACATGATCCGCGCACGGTTTCGTTTAAAACGTAAAATTGATGCGCTGTCTTCAGAAGCCAAAGCGTCTGCCATGATTATCGGCGCCCTGCCCGTCTTGGTGGCAACAGGCATGTACTTCATTAACCCGGATTATATTGAAGTGCTCTTTATCACACCGCCCGGCAAATTTGTTTTGGGTGGCGCGATTTTTTGGATGTTTTTAGGGATCATCGTCATGCGCCAGATGATTAACTTTAAGGTATAAAATATGTTTGGTCTTGAAGGTTCAGATTTTATTCTTCCCCTAACCATTGTCGCAGCGTTGGTCTCGATTGCTGTATTCTCTGGACTATTCATCCAACGCTCCCGCCGACGCGAGCGCTATAAGGAAATCATTGAAAAACGCCGCAAAGACCTCATGGCGCAACATAAAAGTGATCTTGAAAAGAAAGGCCAGCAAGCCGTCTCCGCTAAAGATTCTGTCGCAAGCTTTTTCAAAATGCAGCAAATGTTCGGAAGCTTTGGAGAAAAGCTGCGCGACCAACTCCTTCTTGCCGGAATTCGCGATCCAAATGCGCCGATGAAATATTTAGGCGCTATGATTGGCTTACCTGTTTTCTTTGTTGTTTTTGCTATGATCATTCTGGCCGCAGGTGAAAAAGAAGTATCCGGCGGCATGCAGATGCTGATCCTGCTTGGCGCTATTTTTGGTGGGTTTTTCCTGCCGCGCATTCTGATCAAGAACCAGGGCATTAAACGCCAGGAAGATCTGAATACATCCTTTCCGGATGCGCTTGATATGATGGTGATCTGCGTACAAGGCGGGATCGGTATTGAACAAGCCATTGACCGTGTCGCCGCTGAAACAGCCGAACATAATGAAACGCTTGCGGAAGAGCTTGGTATTCTCACAGCCGAAATGGCAATGCTGAACGACCGTCGGACGGCGTTAAGTGATTTTGGACGACGTGTCGGCGGATACGGGAAATCTTTTTCAACCGCGCTTATTCAGGCAGAACAATACGGAACATCAATTTCGCAAGCTTTAAAAGTTATGTCTGATGAATTGCGGGAAATCCGCATGTCGATTGCCGAGCAAAAAGCAGCTGCACTTCCGCCGAAACTAACCGTGCCGATGATTTTATTTTTCCTGCCAGCCTTGTTTGTTGTCATTCTCGGCCCGGCAATTATTGAAGCGACAATGTAATTAGTTATTATTCGTAGGATCACCGTCCAGCGCACTTGAAAAGCCCGTGATCATAGATTCAAGCTCTGCACCGAACCCAAAAATAGAGGCGGCAATCACCAAACATACACCCGATGCAATCAGACCGTATTCAATGGCTGTAGCTCCATGCTCTAAGCGTAAGTAGTTGAAAATAAAAGATTTCATAAACTCATCCTTTTCGTTTCCAAATACCATTATAACATGGATAGGCAAAAAAACCTGCGAAAATCACTTCGAATTTTATTTAAAAAACCGGTCTGGTGTGAGTGCTTTTACAGAGAATTTCGGCAAGCAAAGCGGCCCACCACGCAGTAGATCGGCTAATAAATGCGCGCCCATCAATGTACTGAGCGATCCATGCGATCCGTGCGCCGTGCTCATGTAAACATTATCTTTATAATGCCCAATCACCGGAAAGTGATCTTTGGATGTCGTGCGTAATGCCGCCCAGCCGTGCTGTGCTTTCAAACCGTATAAGGCAGGCACAGCTTCGACAAGTTTTGAAAGATTAGTTTCATGATCTTCTTCTAGAATATCCGTATGGGTGAGCCATTTTTGAAAGGTCGATCCGATGACATGCTCTCCATTTACGATCGGAGAAATATACCCACTATAACATAAAGCTGTTTTCAGTTTTTGACTAATGGATGTTGGCGCAACATAGCTCACCTGTCCGCGGACCGTATGAACGGGAAGATTGGCACATATATCCAAAACACCTGCACCATTTGCCAGACAAACTGCATCTGTTTTTAATTCTTCAAGAGCAGGCGTTTTGTTAAAATAAATTTCTGTGCCTTCCGCATAAGCTTCACATAATTTTTTTGGATTGATACTGCCTGATTGCGGCAGGTAAAGCGCTTCATGATCAAGCTCTATACCTGCAATATCAGATGCCTGATCGGAATTAAGATATTGAAGCGCCCCTTCCTGCCAGCTCCAGTTTTGAGCGGTTTGAGCAAAACGCTTTTTCTTATCCTCGTTGGTGACGAGATGCAATGCGCCACATGGATGAAAATCAATATCTTTAGATTTAGAAAAGCTACGCAGACCCTGCATAAAAGCTGGCGCATAAAAATTTGAAACCGGGTCACGCAAAGCCGTCAGGCGCGGATTATAAAGCCCTGTTTGATTACCCGAGGCTCCTGCCCCCAGTTCTAAAGTCTTCTCATATAAAACCGGGTCAAGCCCATATTGTTGAAAGACATGCGCACAGGCCGTACCTGCCAGGCCGCCGCCGAGAATGGAAACGGATTTATGCTTTTTCTTTTTCTCTCTTCCCGGTCCGGTAAAACGCCCGCAGAGCATGTCGCGTTTATGCGCAAAGCCTTTTTCTTTACGTACCTCAAATCCGGCTTGTTCGAGACCACGGCGAACATCTCCTGCTGCTGTAAAGGTGGCAAAGCTTGCATCTTTATTGCTAAGCCGCACCATATTTTCAAACACGGTCTGGGTCCACATCTCTGGGTTTTTGGCAGGCGTAAATCCATCTAAAAACCAGCAATCAACATTGGCTTCTAGTTCCGGCAAAGCCTCATTCACATCGTCAAAGATCAGCGTTAGAATAACCCGCGGCAAAAATACAATCCGGTGAAAGCCGGGCGCACGCATTGGGTATTCCCGGCAGAGATGGTCCAGCCTGCTTCCAAAAACATGATTCCACGGCGCAAGATAGGTTTTTATATCTTCCGGCTTTAACGGGTATTTTTCAAAAGAAATATAATCCAGAACAGCATCTGCGGGGGCCGTTTCTTCAAATAACGCCCAGGCGGTGAGAAAATTCAGGCCTGTACCGAATCCTGTTTCACAAACCGTAAAACGGCTTTGATCTACCCAGCGCGCGGGCAGGTTATTACCGTCTATAAAGACATGCCGTGTTTCTTCCAGTCCCCCCAGGGCTGAAAAATACACATCATCAAACATTTCTGATCTTGGCGGCCGGGTCATTCACCCCATATAATAAGTCAGACCAAAAAAAGAAAGGTTTGTTTATATGTCTGAAAATCCGTTGCTTGCCCCGTTTACTGCCCCGCACGAGGCCCCACCCTTTGATATTATTCAAGAAGAGCATTACCTGCCTGCCGTAAAACAGGCGATTGAAGAGGCACGGCAGAATATTCAAACCCTGAAAAACAACCCGGATACCCCTAATTTTGAAAACACGATCATCGCGCTTGAAACCTGTTCAGAGCGCCTGGATATCGTTACAAGTGTTTTTTACAATTTACTTTCCGCTGCCGGGACGGACGCGCTGGAAAAACTAGCCGAAGAGATCGGCCCTTTGAGTGCAAATTTTTCCAGCGACGTTGCCCTGGACCCGGATATCTTCGCACGCGTGAAAGCGGTTTATGATCAAAAAGAGTCGCTGGATTTAACGATTGAACAAGAAACACTTTTGGACGACTGTTACAAGAATTTTGTCCGCGGCGGCGCACTTTTACCCGACGATAAAAAAACACGCCTGCGCGAGATTAACGAAGAGCTTTCCAAACTCGGGCCTGCTTTTAACAATAATGTAAAAAAATCAGCTGATGCATTTACCCTTCATATTACAAATGAAAAAGATCTCGCCGGACTTCCGGAAAGCGTACTTGGCATGGCCAAGCATGCCGCAGAGGAAAAAGGACTGGAAGGCTGGATCTTCACGCTGGATTATCCAAGCTATATACCCTTTGTCACTTATGCAGATAACCGGACCTTACGCGAACAGATTTGGCAGGCCTTTTCAAGCCGAGGCTTTGGCGGCGAATACGATAATTGTGAAACTATTTTAAATACCGTTTCCCTTCGTGATGAACGGGCAAAACTGCTTGGCTATGACAATCATGCTGCGTTTGTTCTGGAACGCCGTATGGCCGAAACGCCAGACTCCGTTTTTGTTTTTTTAGATAAACTAAAAACCGTTTATAAACCCGCCGCGCAGCACGACCTTGAAACCTTAAAAGAGTTTGCAAAGGAAGCGGACGGGTCCGAAGACCTGAAACCCTGGGATATTTCCTATTATTCGGAAAAACTGAAAAAAAAGCTGTACGATTATTCATCCGAAGACCTGCGGCCTTATTTCCCGCTGGAACAAGTGTTAGACGGGACGTTTACCCATTTCGAAAAACTCTTCGGATTACGCTTCACCAAAAACGAAGCATATCCGGTCTGGCATGAGGATGTTGTGGCCTATGACGTAACCGGGTCAAAAAACGGAAACTTTATGGGCGTACTTTATGCGGATTTCTTCCCGCGTACAGGTAAAAAAACCGGTGCATGGGCAACATATTACCGCAACCAGGGCCTTCATGCCGGAGAGATAAAACGCCCTGTTGCAGCGATCGTCTGTAACTTTACCAAACCGACAAAAGACAAACCTTCCCTGCTCACCTTCGATGAAGTGCTGACCCTGTTTCATGAAATGGGACATGCAACCCATGTGCTTCTCTCTGATGTGACGTATGCTTCGCATGCAGGCTATTCCACGTTATGGGATTTTGTAGAGCTCCCCTCACAACTTCAGGAAAACTGGCTGTATAAAAAAGAGACACTCGACCTCTTTGCCCGGCATTACGAAACAGGCGAATCGATCCCGAAAGATTTGATCGATAAAGTCGCTGCCGCCAAAAATTTTATGGGCGGCTGGAGCAATTTGCGACAGGTAGGATTTTCGCTTCTGGATATGATGTATCACACAACTGATTCTACTGAGATTACGGATGTATGCGCCTTTGAGGATACCCACATGAAAGACACCAGTTTCTTTCCGCGCTATGCAGGCCTGTTTTCGGCTGCCTTTTCTCATATATTCGGCGGCGGCTACGCGGCCGGCTTTTACAGCTATAAATGGGCGGAAGTGCTGGATGCAGATACCTTTGAACTCTTTATGGAAGAAGGGTTATATGATGCCAAAGCCGCTGAATCTTTTATCATACACATTCTGTCCAAAGGCGGATCGGAGCACCCGGCAACCCTGTATAAGCGGTTCCGGGGCCGGGAGGCCGATCCGCAAGCGCTCTTCAGGCGTGAAGGGCTACTGGATAAGCAAGCAGCGTAAAAACCCATTAACTTATTGATTTAATGAAGAAACGGAGCGCCGGGTAAACCAAACGCTCCGTTTCAACGTGTGTGGGGTACACGCTCTCTTTACCACCATAAAGAGAATCGTCCGGGGCAATAGTTGTTCTCAGAGGAGAAAGAATCTTGCTTCCAGACAAAAAACTTATGTCATTTATAAGTTTGGCTTGCATAATTCATAATTTTTGCCATAATGTCAACGAAAATATTTACACAATTTTAACGCTTTTTGCTTGCGTTATTTTACAGATTATAATAGAAAGAGGTCACTTTAAGACTATATGGGTGTATAACGAAGCGTAATAACGTCAGACGTTGTGTGGACAAAGATGAGTATTACAACAGCACAGATACGCGGTGCGCGCGGTATTTTAGGATGGAGCCAGCAGGACCTATCGCAGCGCACGGGAATCTCTGCAACATCGATCGGCGCAATTGAAAACGGAACGACAAGTCCAAGAGAGAGTACGTTAAAGACTCTTAGGAAGACGTTTGAAAATTCAGGTATTGAATTTATCGGGCTCGACGGTATCCGGCAAAGAAGTGGCGATGTCCGCGTATTCAGGGGTAAAGATGGGTTTATAGAATTTTATGACGATATTTATAACTTTTTGCGTGAATATAATGAACACGTATTTGTAAGTAATGTTGATGAACGTTTATTTGTTAAAGCCCTCGATGAATATGCAAAAGTGCATGTTGATCGTGTTAGTGACTTGAATAGAAAATGTTATAAAATTTTGACAAAAGAAGGAGATGATTACGCGCCGGGTTCCAATTATGCAGAATATAAATGGATACCAAAAGAGCTATTTGCATCCGTGCCGTTTTACGTGTTCGGCAACACTCTGGCCATTTTTCTTTTTGATGGAACACCCTCCATCATCGTTTTGAAATATGCCAGCATTGCCGAGGCTTACAAGGTTCAATTTGACGATATGTGGCAAAGAGCCAGCAAAATCTCAGGTGAAAATATACAAAAGCATTTATAAAAAAAATCATGCTAAGTGACATAGATAAAGATAACTTAATAGATTTAGAGCAGCATATTTCATTTGCGGGCTTTGATCTCCACAGAGAAGCAAAAAGAATAGGCACGCTTTTGCTCCACAGTCAGGTGCGCGGTATTGCTGCGCCAGTATTATATGGAGATGAAAAAGGCTCAAAATTATATACTGACTTTTTAAAAGAACGTACTGATAGGAGACTAGAAGATACTGCTCCAGCGAGAATATTTAAAGATCATGCAAGAACGATAGCAACAAGATACAGAGATGTTGATCGATTAGTAATCATAGGCGCCGGAAGTTATGACGCGTTTATGAATCAGGAAGGCGCCCTTATCAGAGAGGTCATTGAACAGCGCGGTAAAAATAAAAAAATCGAGGTAGTCCTTGTAGATGTTTCCTTAGATTTTCTAAAAGAAAATATAAGAGCGCTGCATGACCTGGGACATGAAATAGGAGCAGATTTTGTTGTTAGGGCGATTCAGGCAGATTTTACCCGAATATCTGGTAAAAAATTCGATCAGATTATGCGCGAGCATTTTGACAGCCAATCAAGAAAAAATGTAAAAACGGGCGTTATCAGCACAGGGGCCACTTTCGGAAATATCGAAGAGGTCCCAAACACGGAAACAATACCAACCGGCACCATAGACAAAAGAATGGCTCTTTTAGGCGAATTTGGAGCAGAAGGATCTGTAATTGGGTTTGATTGTTTTAGCGGTTATGACGAAAGTCAGGGATATTACAGATCTCCAAAGTTGGACGAGTTTTTCCTGAACGGATTAGAAGTAATACGCAGGGAAGGCCCCGAGGAAATCAAAGGTTTAGAAATACATGATGAGGAAGGTGCTTTACTTTTCACTTACGATCCAAAATTCTATACAAGATCAGCTCTTTACGCACATAGACTGGTTGCACAACAAAGACAGACCATTCAGGTTATGAATGGGGGCAACAAACATGTTGATGTTGATATTCCTCAATATAGCACCTTGCATATGATGTACTCTTTGAGACCTCCGCAAGATGTAATAACTAGTAGAAGCACAAATAATACTGGCATGACTCATGATGTGAATATGGGAGAGAATACTGGTTTAAACTTTTATATTTTTGAAAAAACAGACCATCGCCCGGCAGTATTGGAAAAACATCAAATGCCCACTCTTTCTAACCGCAGCAGAAGACCAAGAGCAACCTCTTTAATAGTAGGCAACACAAGGCCCCATCAAATAAAATTAGCAGTAGCTTAAATCTGATTTAAATTAAAAAATTAAGCCGCTTGGCTGTTTGGCTTAGAAGATAAAAGATTTTCCGGCGTGGTATACCCGCCGGATTTTTTATGTTTTAGATCTGGAAAAAATTAAATCTGTGACAGATAGGTGCGCTGCATTTCGTGATAGTCACGATTGGCCATGAGATAAAGCTGCCAGGCATCTTTCAGCTGGCGGCGCAGGAAGAGACCTTCATACCCTTTATAGACCTTTTCAACAGTATCCGTTTCAAGCGCATAGTCATGCTTCCATTTCCGGTATTGAACGATAAAGGCGCGCAAGCGCTCACGGTAGCGAAACATAATCTCCACCATTTGTTTCATTTCAAGATACTGAATCTCTCGCGCCTGAACGACCGCAAGCTTATCGCGGATATCCTGCGTAAAGGCCGCGCCATAGCGGGCCTCCATCACATCATAAACATCTTGTACTGCATGCACTGTCATGGCGCTAAAATTACCATAACTTATAATTATGTCAATAAATAATTGGTCTTTTTCTAACTTTTCTCCGCACCCCGCCTGATATATCTTAAGTATATGACTCATGACCTAGACGGCCTGTATCAGGTCACCAGCACCAGCAATTACCAGGGCCCGCTTCAGAAAAAGAGTGACGGGCAAACGCGCATTGACGGCGGCAAGACGGAGCGCCGGGATGATGCAAATTGCAAATGGACCAGCAGCTTTATAATTTTAAATGACAATGAAGTTGAAATGGTATCTCTGGCAGACCCGTCCGAAGCTGATGTTGATTTTCTTTTAACCACACCGCGGGGTGAGCCGACCCGCGAACCGGTTGAATACCGCACCGTTTTAAAGCTCGCCCGTAAAGGGGATAAAATTCAGATGTCCGGTCAGATTGAATACGGACCCGATGTCACATTCTTAACGATGCGCCGGATTGGCGATTAAGCAGCTTTCTTTATATCGTGATTTTCTAAAAACCATTGATAGGTTTGTGCAAGACCTTCTTTTAAAGGTGTCTTTGCCTTCCAGCCCAACGCGTTGATTTTGGAAGAGTCTAGAAATTTACGTGGTGTACCATCGGGTCCATCACCAGCAAATTGAATGTTTCCTATATATCCAACAGTCTCGGCAATCAGATATACAAGTTCCTGAATTGAAACCTCCTGTCCGCTACCGATATTGATGGGCTCTGATGCAGAATAATTTTTCAATAAAAGTAAAAGTGCTTCAGCCAGGTCATCGACATATAAAAACTCCCGCAAGGCCTGCCCCGTGCCCATTAGGGAAAGTACCGGTGCATTTTTGATTTTCGCATCATGCAGCTTCAGCATTAGTGCTGGCATCACATGCGAACCGTGCGTATCAAACCTGTCATAAGGCCCGTAGAGATTTGTCGGCATGGCTGAGATAAAATCACATCCATATTGCATGCGGTAAGACTGACAAAGCTGAATGCCTGCAATCTTGGCCAGCGCATAGGGTTTATTTGTCTCTTCCAAAGCCCCTGTTAAAATATATTCTTCCTCAATAGGCTGCGGGCAATCGCGCGGATAAATACAGGAGGTCCCCAGATATAAAAGCTTTTCGACGTTGTTTTTGTGTGATGCGTCTATCACATTCAACGCCATCGCCAGATTATCAGCGATAAAATCGGCTGGCTGGCTTTGATTGGCAAGAATGCCGCCAACCCGACCGGCAGCCATGATAACAATTTCTGGCCTGTTGATTTCAAACCAGTCACGCACCCGCTTTTGATCGGTGAGATCAAGCTCGTTATGCGGCGCAGATAAAAGATTTATATTTTCATTTTTTAACGCACTAACAAGCGCACGACCGACAAGGCCTGTCTCCCCGGCGACAAAAACTTTCTTTTCTGAAAGATTAAGCGGCATAGCGTTTTGTGGTCTGGCCATAAGGAAGAACCCGGTCAGCCTCCATCATTTCTTCAACAAGCTGTTCAAATGAAATCTCCGGTTCCCATCCAAGAATCTCTTTTGCCCTGGAGGCATCGCCTAAAAGATGGCGCACTTCGGTCGGCCGGAACAGCGCCGGATCAACCTCGACAAGGCAGGCGCCTGTTTTAGAGTCATATCCTTTTTCATCTACCCCCTGCCCGCGCCAGTCAATCCTGCGGCCTATGTAAGAAAACGCGGCTTCAACAAACTCTTTCACACTTCGTGCTTGCCCGGTGGCCAGCACGTAATCATCCGGAATGTCTTGTTGTAACATCATCCAGGCCCCGCGCATATAATCACGCGCATGACCCCAGTCGCGCTTTGCATGCAAATTGCCGAGCAGGATTTTATCTCTTTGTCCCGCCTCAATTTCACACACCGCTTTTATAATTTTGCGCGTGACAAATTCTTCCCCGCGAAGCGGGCTTTCATGATTAAACAAAATCCCGTTCGAGGCATGAAGCCCGTAAGCTTCACGGTAATTACGTACGGACCAGTATCCGAAAAGTTTTGATGTTCCATATGGACTGCAAGGTTCAAACGATGTGTTCTCATTTTGAGGCGCCGGCGCATGACCGAACATTTCAGAGCTGCTGGCCTGATACATACGCATACCGCTTTGCGGACCCATAATGCGTAAAACCTCCAAAAGGCGTAGCGTGCCCAGCGCATTCACATTGGCGGTGAGTTCAGGCATGTCAAAACTGACATGCACATGGCTCATCGCGGCGAGATTATAAATTTCATCGGGCTGATATGTTTCGACAAGGCGCAAAAGGCTGGATGTATCCGTCATATCCGCATAATGCAGATGAATATCATCCGAAATATCAGATAAACGCCCTTCATCAGGCACAGCGCTATAGGGCCGCAGCCCGTGAACGTCATATCCTTTTTCAAGAAGAAAGCGGGCGAGGACAGCCCCGTCCTGACCCGTTATGCCTGTAATGAGCGCTATCTTCGCCATACAGTTGTATTACAATATTTACCCTTAAGAGTCGAGCCGGGTGCGAAGCCGCAGCATATCCTGCCAGACCAGTTTTTTCTGAGACGGTGTGCGCAACAGGTAAGACGGATGATAAGTTGCCATTGCCTGAATAGGTTGAGAGTCACCTAATTCAGATGTCAGAGTTTTATAATTGTGAAAGGCGCCGCGCAGACGGGAAATACTTTGCGTGGATGCTAAAAGCGTTTTAGCGGAAACGCCGCCGCATAAAATCAGATAGTCCGGCGCAATTAACTGAATATGCTTTTCAATAAACGGTAAAGCAATCGCCATTTCAGCTTCGGTCGGCGTACGGTTGCCGGGCGGACGCCAGTTCAGGATGTTCGAAATATAAACGGCTTTATCAGCCTCTTCACTGTGACGATCCAGATTTATCGCCGCTAAAATTTTATCCAAAAGCTGACCGCTGCGCCCGACAAAAGCTTTGCCCTGCCGATCCTCATCTGCGCCAGGTGCTTCGCCGATCAGCATAATTTTGGCTTTGGCGTTGCCATCTGAAAAGACGATTTGCGTTGCCGTCTTTTTCACCTCAAGCCCGTCAAAATCGGCAATGGCCTGTTTTAAATCTTCAAGGCTGGAACAAGCTGCAGCCAACTCCGCTGCTTTTTTCTTCAGTGCATGTGCCCCTTCCAGAGCCGCCGTGTTTTGAGGCACAAGCTTAAAGGCCGGCTTTTCAGGCGGGCGGGCGGCAGGCTCAGGCATTACCGTCCGGTCCTGCGGCGTTTCGGTCAGAGCCTCATCCACCCCGCTTTCCACAAGGAAGCTGAGCGCCGCGTATTCCGGTGATATTTGGGCATTGGCCATCGCGTCAAAAAGCCTTACACTTTATATATAAGAATTCTTAACCAATACCGCGTAGACTGAAATTTTGCAATAAAACCAAAGCGTTCACCCACAAGAAAGGCCCTATATGCCAGACCCGATCCGCCCCGACAGAGATGCCATGGAATATGATGTGCTGATCGTGGGCGCTGGACCTGCAGGCCTGTCAGCAGCGATCCGCCTCAAACAACTGGCCGAAGAAACGGGTAAAGAGCTTTCCGTCTGCGTGCTTGAAAAAGGCTCTGAAGTCGGCGCGCATTTGCTGTCCGGGGCTGTGTTTGAAACGCGTGCTTTGGATGAACTTATCCCGGACTGGAAAGGTAAAGGCGCGCCTTTGGACACGCCTGCCGGCAAAGATAAATTTTTATTCCTGACAGAAGACAAAGCAATTTCCTTTCCCGTGCCGCCCCAAATGCACAATCACGGGAATTATATTATCAGTTTAGGGGCACTTGGCCGCTGGCTGGGCGAACAAGCCGAAAGCCTGGGTGTTGAAATTTTCGCAGGCTTTGCAGGCGCGGAAGTTCTTTATAATGAAGATGGCGCGGTGATCGGTGTTGCGACAGGCGATATGGGGATCGGCAAAGACGGTGAACAGACAGACATGTTTGAGCCCGGCGTCGAGCTTCACGCCCGCCAGACTCTTTTAGCTGAAGGCTGTCACGGGTCGCTAACCAAAATGGTCATAGACAAATATAATCTGCGTGAAAATTCCGACCCGCAAACTTACGGGCTTGGCATTAAAGAAGTTTGGGAAATCGACCCGGATAAACATTCCGAAGGCCTGATCCTGCACACAATCGGCTGGCCGATGGATACACAAACCTATGGCGGGTCGTGGATGTATCATATGAAAGATAATCTGGTCTCAATCGGTTTTGTCGTCGGGCTGGATTACCAGAACCCCTACCTTTCCCCGTTTGAGGAAATGCAGCGTTATAAAACCCACCCGGCGATCCGTCACTATCTGGAAGGTGGACGGCGGGTTTCTTACGGCGCGCGGGCATTGGTGGAGGGTGGTTTGCAATCCCAACCGAAACTGACCTTTCCCGGCGGCGTTTTGATCGGAGACAGTGCAGGCTTTTTGAATGTGCCGAAAATCAAGGGCAATCACGCCGCCATGAAATCGGGCATGATCGCTGCCGAAAGTCTTTTCCATTGCCTGCATCATGAAGATGGCGGCAGGTATGGCTGGGCCTGCCCGACCTATGAGAAAAATTATAAAGCAAGCTGGCTCTATAAAGAGCTTTATAAAGTGCGCAATATCCGCCCCGGCTTTCACAAAGGCATGTGGTTCGGATTGCTCCATGCGGCGTTTCAAACACTTGGCGGCTGGCGCCTGCCCTATACGCTCAAAAACCATGCAGATCACGCGCAGCTTGAAAAAGCTGAAAATTACGCGCCGATTGACTACCCAAAGCCTGATGGTGTTTTGACCTTCGATCGCTTGAGCAGCGTACAGCTATCCAATACCAATCATGAAGAAAATCAGCCAAGCCACCTGAAACTCAAAGACCCGTCCGTGCCGATTGCCCAAAACCTGCCCGACTATGCAGAGCCTGCGCAACGTTATTGCCCGGCCGCAGTCTATGAAGTGGTGGAAGACGGAGATCAGAAAAAATTTGTTATCAATGCCCAGAACTGCGTGCATTGTAAAACCTGTGATATTAAGGACCCGGCTCAGAATATTACCTGGAGCGTGCCGCAGGGCGGCGGGGGGCCAAATTATCCGAATATGTGATATACTGTATAAAGCATGAAATTATTTTTGAATTTTTGTCTGTGGGGCGTGATCGGAGCATGTGGAGTGCAGGACACTTCAACGCAAGAACAGGTTCAAAAAGAACTTGAAAAACCGCTCCCGCCGATCCGCCATACGCTGTCCGGTGATTATCTCGCCAGCCGTTTTGCCCAGAACCGCAAAGACTGGAAAACAGCTGAAGATTATATTCAGCGCGTTTTAAATTACGACCCGGATAATCCGGAACTACAGCGCCGGGCAATGGTGCTGGCCATCGGGTCAGGAGAAGTGCAGCGCGGTATAGCCACGGCCCGGACAATTTTACAAACCAGCCCGGATAATGCACTTGCCCTGATGTTTCTGGCGGCTTATGAAATCGAGCAGCAGAATTTTGAACAGGCTTTAGAGATTTTGCAAAAAATTTCCCAAGGCAGTATTTCCGATTTTATCGGACCGCTTCTAACTGCCTGGGCGCAGGCCGGATTGGGCGAAGCCGATACGAAAAGCCTTTTGAATAACAGCCCGCTCCATGCCTATCACGCACTGTTGATTGAAGATTTTCTGGGCACGCTTGAAAATCCGGAAGACTACCTGCCTGCGATTTTATCAGGTTATACGATTGATATTTATGAGCTTGAAAAAATTGCGGATATTCTCTCCCGCCATGGAAAAGTAGAAGATGCTAAAAAACTATATGGTCTGATTCAAAATCAAGAATTTAAAAGTAAGTCTTTGGAACATAAAATCCGGGCGCTCGAAGACGGGCAGACACATCATTATTTTGAAAAAGACCGGATCACGTCTGCACAGCAAGGCGCTGCCGAAGCGCTTTTTGATATGGCCCGCGTCTTATTCCGTGAATATAGTGATGACAGCGCGATTATCTTTGCACGGCTGGCACTGCATCTGCACACATCTTTTCCGGATGCCTCTATCCTGCTCGCCGACATATATACACGCAATGACCAAAAAGAGCTGGCCATTCCCTATTACCTGAATGTCCCTGAAGCCAGCCCGCTTCACCTGCGCGCCCAGCAACGCGCCGCCGATTTAATGGATCAGCTTGGGCGCCATGAAGCGGCGATTGCGCTTTTAGAACATCTCCACACTGAAAAGAACGACCTGGATTCACTCATTCTCATCGGTGACATTCACCGCTCTGCTGAAAATTACGATCAGGCGCTTGCAATCTATGATCAGGCTTTTGAGAGTTTGGGAGATGATGTCCCGGCAGATAAATGGAATCTATTTTATGCACGTGGCATCACCTATGAACGTCTGGACAATATGGATTTAGCTGAAAAAGATTTACTGCGCGCAATCGAGTTTCAACCAAACAACCCTTACATTCTAAATTACCTTGGCTATAGCTGGGCCGATCACGGCAAAAATCTGGATCGCGCACTGGAGATGATTCAAAAGGCTGTCGCCTTACGTCCGCGGGATGGGTATATCGTGGATTCACTCGGCTGGGTCTATTACCGTTTAGAGCGTTATGAAGAAGCTGTTATCACGCTTGAACGCGCTATTTCACTTCTGCCCTATGACCCGACAATTAATGACCATCTGGGGGATGCCTATTGGAAAACAGGACGTAAAGCCGAAGCACGCTTTCAATGGAAACGTGCCATTAACTACGCCAACGAAGAAACCGATCTAGCGGTGATAGAAGAAAAACTGAATAACGGCCTGCCCATAGCTGAAAAAACACAAATTCAGCAAGCGCAGACTGACATTCTTCAAACAGACTAGCCTTATGACCGACCTGCCCCCGGACATTTATGCGCACGCAAAGCTAAATCTCTTTTTGCACATCACCGGCAAAAGAGAAGACGGGTATCACCTTCTGGATAGCCTGACAGTTTTTACAAACCTGGCAGACCGCATTTCCTTTTTCCCGCAGGAAAATGAAGCGCCTGCATGTCTTTTAAAAGGCCCGTTTGCCCCTGCTCTTGAACATTTGCACCCAAGCGATAATCTGGCCTTACGGGCCGCAATGATTTTTGCAGGTGTCTGTAATAAACCGTTTTCCTATGACATTCATATTGAAAAGAATATTCCGCCGGGCGCAGGACTGGGTGGCGGGTCTGCGAATGCGGCCGGGATTGTCCGCGCACTCATAGATTTTTTGCAAATTGATATGCAGCAAGAAGAGCTGGATCAGATATTGATCTCCTTAGGGGCAGATGTGCCGGCCTGTTTTAAACAACAACATGCTTTCATGGAAGGCATTGGGGATCACCTGACCCCTGCCCCGGACCTGCCGGACCTGTCTTTCGTAATAGTGTATCCGGGCATCCCGTGCGATACGGCGGAGGTTTATAAAGCCTTGGATCAATCCGCGTGGTCTGGGCCTGCTGAAAAAGCACATTTTGAGCAAGGTGATTTTATAAGCGTACTTCAAAATACTAAGAACGATCTAACAGAAGCTGCAATTTCTCTATGCCCGGAAATTCAGATTGTCTTAAAAGCCATTGAAGAGCAACAAGGCCTTCAGATCGCGCGCATGAGCGGCAGCGGATCAGCCTGCTTTGGTCTTTTTGGAAAATATGAGGAGGCAACCAGCGCAGCAGAAATCCTTAGCTTCGATCATCCGGACTGGCGGTGCATGCCTGCCCGTTTAAAATCACCGAAGAATTAATTTGCGCGGATCATATGGCTGAGCAGCGCATCGCTGGGCTCACCGGTAATATCCATGTTGTTTGTTCTTTGATAAGAACGAATAGCATCTGCTGTTTGCGGCCCCATGATCCCGTCTGCAGGTCCTGGATACAATTCAGCCTCTTTAAGTAGTTCCTGAATTTTTGAAATCAGGATCTGCTCTTCTGTCATGCTATCAACAGCTGCACGGCTTTCAGGCGCACTGCCAATCCCTTCAGGACCTGCGCGCCGCCCCGTTTCAGAGATATTGATCTGCTGCATGCGTTCCACCAGACGGTCCACATCTTCAAGGCCGATCTGCAAAGAGGCCGCAAGTTGCTCCATGGCTGAACGCGCATCCGGGCTGCCCTGGTCGGCGGCAATTTTATACCACATCAAAGCCTGCTCCGGCTTGGCTTCGCCCATCAAGCCGTTTTCGTGAATAAGACCGAGATTATAGGCCGCTTCCATCACACCCTGATTGGCAGAAGCTTCAAAAAACTCGGCCGCCAAAGTTGGGTTATAGGTTGTGCCAATTCCTTCAATATGCGCGATACCAAGATTGTATTGCGCTTCGGGGTGTCCCCGGCGCGCTGCTTCCCGGTACCAATAAAGCGCATGGTCTAAAGAACGCTCAATCCCAAGCCCCTGATGGTTCAGCACACCCAGATTATATTGTGCATTGGCAATCCCTGCATTGGATGCTTCCCGGAACCAGAAGACAGCGCGGTCAAAGTTTTGAGCCACACCTGCATGACCTGCGGTATAGATAGCTGCCAGATCATGCTGGGCTTCAGCATTACCTGCAAGGGCTTGCATCTCGATAATCGCAACAGACTCAGGTAAATTCTGGTCTGGCGTAATGCGGCTCTCAAGTGTGCCTTGCAAATTCTGCGCCGTTATCTCCTGCTCTATTTTTGACTCCTGAACAAAAGCGGCAGGTGAAAAATTGAACTGCTGCTCCGGCGTGGGCGCCTCTTCTAGATCAAGTGCCTGACGGGCGGCGGGTGCAATTTCATTCATCTGCGCTGCCAGCGCATCCGGATCCGCTTCCATTGCCGCAAGCAATTCTTCATCGCTTGCATTTAAAACCTCCTGCGCAGCAGGTGTTTGTTCAATAGGCGCTTGTTCTACAGGCGGATCAACTAAAACGAGTTCGCTATCCTGAATATCCAGCGTTTCCGGAACAGTTACTTCGCCCAGATCAATTGCTTCAAAATCTGACAGATCCGGCGTTGTCAGCGCAAACTCATCCGGTGCAGCTGTTGGCACTGAGGCGGTTTGACTTTGGGGCATAGGCATTTGCGCAAGCCGCGGCTGTTGAATCTGGTTGATTGCCCAACCAGATAGTAGCGCACCAACCACAAGCGCCATCATAGCAGCGCCCTGAAAGCCTGCAGACCGCCACCACGGCTCAGAGCCCGCATACGATATATCCTCAGACGCCCCAAGTCTTGGCAGGCCTGATTGCGCCGCTGTCGATTGATCAGTTAAAAGCACCATAGCTTTTGCTTGAAGAGACTCTTTTGTCTCCATGGCAATTTCTTCAAGCCGTTCAACCTTGCGATAAATACGTGCTTTTTCCTGCGCGGTTTTTTCCATGACACGGTCCAGACGCGCCTGCTCGGAGATGGTTTCATCCAGGCGCTGATGAACGGTGGCGTATTTATCATCCGCATCTTTCAGGCGCTGTTCAATCAGGGTTTGCCCGGCAGCGGCTTTCACCAGCTTGTTTTCAGCCTCACGTACCGCCCGCTCAAACCGCGCCTGACGCTGTGATATTTCAGAATCGATTTTCTCGCGGCTTTTAAATTTATCTTCAAGGGCAAGGTAACTCTGATCAACCTGTTTTTTACGCCGCTCCATTTCAACCAGCAATTTAGCCTGCTCGGATTTAATCTGCGTATTGCGGTTTTCGATTTCTTTTAAAAGGGATTTGTAATTTCGCTCTGTTGCGGCATTGCGCTCTTCCATATCGCCAAGCGTCTTGCGGTATTCACGCATTTCCCGTAAAAGCTCATAGCGCTCGGCTTCACTGCGTTTTAATTTGTCGCTGATTTGCGCCAGAGTCCTGACAATCTGAACCATACGCGGATCGCGCGTGGCGCCGTCTTGCTCCGGTGGACGAACAACATGAACCCTGTCAGGTATACGATTAGATCTCATAACGCCTTGAACCCTTACTCTTTAACAATGTGGAAGCTAAATCCACCATAAAGAAATTGCATAAGAGTGTCTAAAGTCCGTTATAAATTATCCACAGGCTCAAAAGATAAGGAAAAACAAGGAGTTTAACTGATGGCTTTTCGGTAAAGATATTCGGGATATTTCAGTACAATACGTCCGAAATTAACTAAAACCGGTAGAAATCGGCGCATTTTCAGATCATATTTCAGTTCAACCCAACTTTTTTCAAACTCGTAACTGCCATAACTGTTCACAAGATCTTTATGTTTGGCGAGCACATAGATCATGTTTTCTACTTCAGCGTCCGGAGATTTGTCTGTTCCAGATGTTATATATTGTGTGACAAGTGGCTCAGAAATTCCTACAAAATGAGCCCCTTCTCGCGCTGCCCGGATACAAAATTCCGTATCTTCACTACGGCGGGCTTTTTCATCAAAGCCGCCAATGTTTTCATAAACACTGCGCCGTGCCATTTGTGCGCATGTTGCAACAGACCCTTTTGTTTGTTCTGTCTTTTCGCCGACCAGTAAACGCCGGAGCATCTCTTCCCCGTTCGGCGCAACAATACCCGGATTTACACCAACGGTTGGCTCAATGCGTTGCCTGCCATCTGAGAAAATTTGCATTCGTGCCGTATGGCAGATAACCGGCATGCCTTGTGCAAATTTTTCTTCGTATATACAAATCCGTTCATATTGCTTTTGAATGCGGTCCGGATCACTCACATCATCATCATCAAAGAAGGCAATAAATTCGCCTTTAGCTTGTTTGATCAATTGATTGCGCACAGTTCCTACCCCCCTGTTTTCTTCATTCACAATAAGCCGGAATGACAGCGTTTCCTGAAGCTCTTTTAAAACAGATGGTGTCTCATCAGTTGACGCATCATCAACCACAATGACTTCAAATCGGTCCTTTGGCCAGTTCTGTGTACAAGCGCTCTCTAATGCATTTCCAATCGTCTCATGTGCATTAAAGGATGCCACACACATACTTATGTCAAAAAAATTTGGGCGCAACTATTTTACCTAATAAAAATAAAATTTTTAGATTTAAATACAAGTATATTTGTAATACCATTGTATGGCATATTCATGCGGTTATAGCTCAATGGAAAAATTTTTTACAGTACGGCAGAATAAAGCATTCGATGCCACATCAAGATACTTAAAAACATCCTTTAAGTATAATAGCGAGTGGCTTTTGTCTTTATTGCTCCTTATATGCACCTCCTGGTTATTTTTGATCCTCGCTTTACTAATAAGAAGAGATGGCGGCCCGGCCTTTTACGCTCAGATCCGTATCGGCAAGAATAACAAACCTTTCAGATGCTACAAATTCAGAACAATGGTGACAAATGCATCTGATATTTTACAAGATCACCTTACGCAGGATAAATCTGCACAACAGGAATTTGAGAACACGTATAAACTCAAAGATGATCCGCGTATCACAAAACTGGGCAAAATTCTGCGTAAATACAGCCTTGATGAATTGCCACAACTTTATAACGTAATACGTGGAGAAATGAGCCTGATTGGCCCGCGTCCGATCGTACGCGAAGAACGTAAATATTATGGCGATGCTATCAAGGAATATGCTTCCGTCAAACCGGGTATCACCGGATTGTGGCAAGTCAGCGGACGGAACGATACATCTTATGAAGAACGTGTTGAACTTGATCGCCGCTATGTCCGTAACTGGTCTTTGTGCAATGATATCGTCATTCTTATTAGAACCATTTTTGTTGTAGCTTCTGCACGTGGCGCCTACTAAACTCTCTTTTATGTATGGTTTTCTCTTAACCGGATTGATGGCTTTCGTCCTGAGCGGGTTTTCTTTTGCGCAATCTCATATATTACCTTTATTTGATACCAGAGGACAGATTAATGAACACATCTGGTATATCTCACACGGCTGGGCGAATGCGCACTGGCAATCCTGTGAATGGCGTAAGGAAGCGCTTTCCCAAGAAAATAATACGCTTGTAATAACTCTCTCCCCAAAAGCCGCAGAAAAAAGGCCGATTAGTTGTGGGGAGATTCAAAGCCGTGAAACATTTCATTACGGACGCTATGAAGCTCGGCTTAAAGCCGCCTCTGGTAGAGGATTGAATACGGCTTTTTTCACTTATACCGGCCCACCACACGGCAATAAAATTCACGATGAAATTGATTTTGAAATTCTGGGTAAAAATACACGGCGCGTAGATATCACCTATTGGCACAATGGAAAACAAGCCAAAGTTCAAAAAATAGATTTAGGTTTTGATGCTGCAACAAGTTTCAATACATATGCGTTTGAATGGCGCAAAGACTCTCTCAAATGGTTTATCAATGACAAGCTCGTCTATGAAACACCGGAAGATACAGATATTCCCGATCAACCATCCAAAATATTCCTCAGTCTATGGTCCGGAGGGCCCGAGAAAAAAGACTGGCTTGGGATTTTCACATACGAAGAGCCTAAACAGGCGCATATTCAGTGGGTAAAATTTACACCCTTTTCAGAAGAAACTTAAAGCTGAATGGTTCATATCCTGTACCTTGTCCATGATATTCATGATGCTGCCGTCCAAAAACGAAAGCGCATGATGGAAGATGGCGGCGCGCAGGTTACTCTTGGTGGATTTCGGCGTGGAGCTCCTGATCGTAACGTCTTGCTTGATTTTGGGAAAACTGAAAATGCGCGGCTGGTCAAACGTATTTTCAGCATATTAAAAGCATGCATCCGGATTTTTTCTTACCGTACATCCTTTGAAAACACAGACCTTATTCTTGTGCGCAATCTTGAGATGCTTGTGATTGCACGCTGGGCCCTGATCTGTTTCAAGCTGAAAAAACCCCTAATTTATGAAGTCTTGGATATTCACAGATTAATGATTCAAAAGAATATTATTTCCTGCACTTTACGTACACTTGAAAAATGGGCAGGAAAATATGCAAGCGCTGTCATCACAAGCTCTCCTGGGTTTTTGGAAAACTATTTTGAGAAATATAATCATCTTTCTTGTGATCGATTACTCACTGAAAATAAAATCTATCCTGCCCTTTCGAAAACACCAACCCTACCTCCGACACAAAAACCATGGCGGATCGGCTGGCATGGTATGTTGAGATGTAAAAAAAGCTTAGACATTCTTATAGATCTATCAAAATTCTTAGACGGAGAGGTTGAAGTTATTCTCTCCGGCAAGCCAGCTTATGATCAAATTCCTGATTTTGACAGCCTTGTCAGTCAGTCAAATCACATGTCCTATACAGGCCCATATGGTTCTTTAGAAACACTGGCAGATATCTATGAAGATATCCATTTTTGTTGGACAATTGATTTTTATGAAGAAGGGTATAATTCCGATTGGCTCTTACCCAACAGGCTATACGAAGTCGGCGCGTTGCAGCTTGTACACCTGGCGCGTGCGGGCACCCAGACGGCTTCTTTTCTACAAAATCTTGGCCTTGGCGTATCTTTTGAAAGCCCTGAAAAGGATATCTATGATTTTTTTAAAACCCTGACGCCAGAATCTTATAAAGAACTGACAAATAAATATAATACCGTTCCACAGACATGCTGGCAGTTTTCTCATAAAGACTGCATTAAGCTGGTTGATCAGTTAAAGACATATACAGATTTATGATGAAAGAAAGCACACAGAATTTTCTGATCGTTATCCCCTGCCTGAATGAAGAAGTGTTTATCGGACCTCTGCTTCAGCAGCTTTTATTGATGACCGAAAATCTGGATTCTCTCATTATTTGTGCCGATGGTGGCAGCACAGATGAGACAATCAATATTGTCAAAAAGCTGGCGAAAGACCATGAAAAGATAAGATACCTACACAATCCTAAAAAAATTCAAAGCAGTGCTGTAAACCTTGCCGTCCAAACATACGCACAGAATTATGAAACCATAATCCGGATCGATGCGCATTGTGTATATCCAGATGATTATATTGATTGTCTGCTAAAAGAAGTTCTGAAAACAGGCGCAGATAGTATCTGTGTAACGCTTAAAACTATTGGCAAAAGCCCCGTTCAGCGCGCGATTGCAGCGGCCCAAAATTCTGTTCTGGGCAATGGCGGATCGGCTCACAGGCGCACGCAAACCAATGGAAAGTGGGTTGACCACGGCCATCATGCCCTGATCTCCATGAAGGCCTTTCAGGATATTGGTGGATATGATGAAGGTTTTACACATAACGAAGACGCAGAGCTTGATGTGCGCCTTATACAAGCCGGTTATAAAATCTGGCTCACTGATAAAACGTACGCAAATTATTTTCCACGTGAAGATTTTACCTCATTATTTAAACAATATTTCGGCTATGGACGTGGGCGGTTTCAGACAGTGACCAAACATAAACTTCGCCTCAAGCTCCGTCAACTTTTACCACTGGGCGCCTTAGGCGCTGTCATTTTACTCCCCTTCTCTAGCTTACCACTTCTACTTTGGGCAGGAATCTGTCTTACCTATGGGATGATATTGGGGGTAAAAGAAAAAGATATGTTTGTTTTTACCTTAAGTGGCCTGGCCGCCATGATCATGCATTTTGCCTGGGCTCTTGGATTTACAGCAGGCTTTTTAAACAGGCTAATAGGCTTACGCCATGCCTGATCTATCTGTGATAATTGCCGCCTATAATACTGGGCCCTATATTGAAAAAGCCGTACGCAGCGCCCTTGACCAAACACATGCCAGTCTCGAAGTCATTCTTGTAGATGATGCTTCAACAGATAACACCTTTAATATCGCTCAGAAAATTGAAGATGAGCGACTTATCTGCCTTAAACATGACGCCAATCAGGGGCCGGCCACCGCACGTAATACGGCTTTATCCCGTGCAAACGGCGCATGGATCGCTGTTTTGGATGGAGATGACTGGATGCACCCCGCACGCCTGGAAAATCTTCTTAAGACGGCCAATAATCAAAATGCAGATATTGTTGTAGATAACCCTGTTACAGTTCACGAAGAAACGCAGGCACAAGCGCCTTTATTTCAAAAGATACAATTACAGGAGAATACCCTTTTATCCTTGGATGATTTTCTAAAGCACCCGGAACTTGGATATCTAAAGCCGGTTTTTAAAGCTTCTTTTTTAAAAGAGCATAAGCTTCAGTACGACTCTAACCTAAAGATTGGCGAAGATTACCAGCTCATAGTAGAGGCCTTGGCATCCGGCGCAAAATGCGTCATTGGTCCGTCCGGCGGGTATATTTACACGCAAAGAAGTAGTTCAATTTCTTTCCGTTCGCACAGCGAGAGCATTGAAAAGCAAATCGAACAACTCTGCCAGTTTTTGGACAGATATGATCTAGATGCAACGTCAAAACGGCTTGGACAAAAATATGTATCCCGCTTAAAAGCGCATATGACCTATGAAGCAATCATACAAGATATAAAAGATAAAGCTTTCGGACAGGCTTTGAAAAATGCCCTAAGCTCCCCGCAAAGCGCTCTTATGTTGTATCAACCTCTCTTAAACCGTATATGCGGCTGGAAACAACACCTGAAAACATTTTAATATGCCTGAAGACATTTATCTTTTTTATGATGGACATGATTTGAAAGCCTTGGAAGGCCTAACAGGTAAAGTCTTTTCTGCAGGTCACTATTATGCCCGCACTCTTAAGCGCACACTGTTTAGACAGCAAATTCATACCGGCTATTATGTATCTTTTTACACACTTTGCCGTCAGCTTCAAAAGGCCGGGCATAAAGTGTACATAAACAACTTTAAGGTCGCACGGCAAAATCCGGATCATCCAATCGGCCTTCATGGCTTTTTTAGTGTTCTGGATAAAACTAAAGATCTTCAAAATCCTGTTCTATACGGGTCTGGCGAGCTTAAGTCTCCAGATGCATTTCAACACACCGCAAAAAACCCGCGTATTAAGTCTTTTCTAGTCAAATCGGGTTGGATGAAAAATCTTTACAGCTCTTATACAAATAAGCCTGTTCAAAGTTTTTTCACAGGTTTTGACATACAGGATTGGCCAGATACAGGGCAGAAGAAAAAGACATACGATTTTCTGATCTATGACAAAATTTATTTTGAACGTGAAACATATAAGAAGGCCGTTCTGGATAAACTTACGGATTTACTGAATCAAAAAAAACTGCATTACAAAATACTACGCTATGGCAAACATATAACATCGACTTACAAAAATCTTCTGCATCAATCAAAGGCGCTGATTTGGCTAAGCGTTCATGAAACACAAGGTATGGCCTGCCATGAAGCCATGGCCCGCAATCTCCCCGTTCTCGCATGGGATGAGGGAAAAATAATGGACCCGGCACTCAAGCCTTATGTTGAAAAAGATATTGGGGTCAGCTCCGTTCCCTATTTTAGCCCGCAGGCAGGCTTACGATTTCAAATAGCCAATCTGGAAAACTCTCTTGAAATATTTCTTAAGCAGCTTGAGACATATCATCCAAGGCAATTTATTGAAGAAAACCTATCCGCAGCACAAAGCATGCAGATATATCTGGATGCATATCGCTCCCTGATGAAGTAAAACAGAATATGACCTTTTTTGCGCTCGACTTTAAGCCACTTCCACCGCTCATAGGGACGGGCTTTGTTGCACTCAGCACACTTATCATGGCCTATTCCATATTAGTCGAGGTTTTACCAATTTTGGTGTTTTACGCGCTATGGTTACCGCTTTTAATCCTACGGCGACCATTTTTACTTACCCCCTCACCCGACCTGCTTTTGCTTTTAAGCCTCCCGCTTTTATGTTGTTTTTCCGCTTTCTGGTCAGATTATTTTGTAAAAACCCTTTATCATGGCGTGCAGTTTGCTTCGATGATTGTCTGCACGATCATTATCGCGCGTAGCGTAGATATCGATTCCCTGTTAAAAGGCCTGGCACTTGGCGTAACGCTTGTGCTTGCCATCTCCCTGGCAAGCGGTAACTATGCAACCGATTATTTTACAGGCAGGCAAATCTTGGTTGGCTATTTCGGCTCTAAAAATATTGTCGGCTTTTTTGCGTCTGTCGGCGTTTTAACAGGTCTTGTCCTTTTACTCTGCAAAGCATCTCTTAAAACAAAACTCTTTTTTGCGCTTCCGGCTTTAGCCATCAGCGGAACGAGCCTGGCTCTTAGCCACTCTGCCTCTTCTTACATTGCCATAGCAACAGTGATTGCAGGCCTTGCCCTTCTTGCCTGTATTCAAAAACTGCCGCGCATCTTTCACTGGCCGGCCCTGTTTGCATTGCTATGTGCGGCGCTATCGGCTTTAAGTTTCGCGATTGGCTTTGATCTGGATGCACTTGGTGGGACGCTTAATATTTTAAACCGGGACCCCACACTCACAGGCCGTACTTTTTTATGGGCGCAAGGCATTGAGAACGCCCTCGTGCATCCGCTTCTAGGACATGGCTACCGGGCCTTTTGGGTGCCCGGTCATAATCCGGCAGAATATTTATGGGAGGCCTTTTACATCACCGCCAAGACCGGTTTTCACTTTCATAATTTCTTCATTCAGGCCTTTGTTGATCTGGGAGCGGCCGGGCTTGCATTAATAACACTCATTATTCTGACCACAGCCTTCATCGCACTCAGAACAGTTTTACGTTATGGGATGAACCGTGAAACAGCATTTCTGGCAGGCCTGACACTGATGTTTTTAATCCGCACCATAGTCGAAGTGGATATGTGGGGTCCGTTCGGTATGGGCAGCATGTTATTTTACATGATCCTGCCGCGGCTTAGCCTTTATGCCCGGCGCAAAAAACGTTTTGAAGCTTCAGAAGCTAACTGACAAGCAAGGTAAAACGGCACAGGCGGCGGGCGGCAAAAACACTTTGTTGCCTCGGATATATTCTTACCTTTCACAGCATCAATCAGTTTACGCCACTGATACCGGCATTCCAGGGTCTGGTTGAGTTTTCTGAACAATTTGTTCTCCGTAGCGGAAATTTCAGCCTGCCGGCGTAGTTTTTCCATCTCTTCCCACAGAGATTCAAGATCGTTCATGCTGTGCGCTCCACTTAAAGAGGATTTACGCACGTTATAAACATACCCTGCCTGTGGGATTACACCCATGCGCGCACCATGTATCAGGCAGCGCGTGTAAAATTCATGGTCTTCGCCAAGCCGAAGCTTTTCATTATAAGATAATGCATATTTTTCAAGAAAGGTACGCCGCATTAACGGCTTTATAAAAGACAGCTCTTTGCGCGGATGTTTAGGATCTGGAAAATTCTGCGCAAGATATGCGTCCAGGTGAACAGGCGTGACATCAAGAACGCGACCGCCAAACAGATGGTCTACAGCTTTTCCTTGATGAATCTCAAGATCATCGGCCAGAAAATCGAAATCCTTTAAGTACGGTTCAAAAGCATCAAACCGCCCGGGCAAAAATACATCATCTGCATCCAGAACGGCAATCCACGGCGCGGCTGTTTTCTGAATGCCGATATTGCGCGCATGAGCCGGACCTTTATTCTCAGAAAGCCTTTCAAAAGACAGGCGGACATCTTTGGTTAAAATATCTTGGACGCGCACCACTGTATCATCAGTGGATGCATCATCGATAATGACGACTTCACGCACTTGATCTTGCGCCAGCGCGGAGCAAACCGCCCGCTCAATCGTATCCGCCGCATTATAACAAGCGATGATCACGGCAATATCTGGATATCCTGTCATAGTGCTCAGTGTGGCTGGATTAAAACTGAAATTCTATAGTCTTTTACAGGAATCTCTTTATGCTAAAATCCATGCGTCTCACATTTTGGATAAGCTTTATACTAGTAATTATCACTGCACCTCCTGTGCACGCTGCACCGTTTTGTATTCAGGCGCCGGGCCTCAAAGGTTTTTGCCATTATCATGATGTGCATGAATGCCGTAAAGAAGCCCGGCGCAAAAACGGTATCTGTGCAGCCAATTATCAGGAAATTAACCTGCCGACCCACAGTCCCGGATCATTTTGCCTTGTGCTCTCTGCTGGTAATCCACAATGCGTTTATCATTCTTTTGCGCCGTGCGAGCGTGAAGCAAATCGCAGAAACGGCCTGTGTATTACAAAAATTCAATCCACAAGCTCCTTGGAAGAGATTCGCCAAAGCCGTCTGCGGCCTGATATTCCGGCAAGCCCCCGCGGTGATTCGCAAAGCAACTCGCTCTTTCCGGACCCGCTTCAGCCCCCGGAAAACCCGCTTTTCCATCAAAGTCTGGATATCCGGCTAAATGACTAGTTTTGGCGTTGCATACCTATGAGTGTGCTGGCTTAATCAAATAATCTAAAAAATCTTGAGACTGCAGTGCCTTAAACGAGTGCTGGCAGAATTATGTGTATGGGACTTAGAGCGTATGTATATAAAGGGATGGTTTTAGGCTTTATCGGCCTTGCTTTAAGCGCCTGCACGGAGAGTTCTGCTGAACATGTACAGGTACGCAATGCTGATCCACCACCTTTTTATACAGCGCAAACGCCGCAAGCTGTTCTTCCTTCTACAGAAGATATTAAAACCGCAGAGATAGACCCGCAGGATTTGCCGGAGATCCAGCCCGCTGCGGCCGCGCCTGCCTTGCCGCCTTACAGGCTCCAGGTTGGAGATGTCTTGCGTATCCGCCTGCTCCTTAATCCCGAACTAGATGAAGATGTAATCATCCGCCCGGATGGGATGATCTCCACCCTTTTGGTACAAAATCTTTCAGCTTATGGGTTAACACCGCTTGAGCTTCAAAACGAGCTTGTTAAATATTACAAAACCCAGCTTGCCGATCCGAAACTTTCCGTCATCGTCCAGTCTTTTGCTCCAACACGTGTTTACGTTCTCGGTGAAGTCAATGCGCCAGGGGAATTTGTCAGTGTCGATGCTAACCCCACTGTCTTACAGGCTATCGCCCGTGCCGGTGGTATGCTGGCCTCTGCTGAACGCGGCCGCATCTTAATATTGCGCCGGGCACCGGGTAAAACTGAAGAAGTGTTTGAAATTAATTTCGAGGCCGCCTTTAAAGGCCGCAATCTTTCGCATGATATGCGCCTGGCTGCGCAGGATATTGTTATCGTGCCGCGTAGCGGTATCGCCAACGCCTATCATTATTACCGTCAATATGTACAACAATTTCTGCCGGCCTCGTTTGGTGTCGGCTATGATCTGAATGAATAGGATAAAAGATAAAAAATGATCCATATGGACTATAATCTTCATGGTTTTCTCAACAGCTTCTTCCGGCAAATCTGGATCTTTTTGCTTTTATTTGGTCTGTGCGCAGCGGCAGGTGCGTATTACATTTACAAAACACCTGCTTTTTATGAAGCGCGCGGAAGCTTTGTTGTTAAGTTCGGTGAAAATGCCCGGCCCGATATTTCTGTTTCACGTGGAACACCACGCGAATTTTCCTATAGTGACCGCTCAGAGCTGATGCAGTCCTACATTCAGATCCTACGAAGTCATAATCTCCTGCGTACAGCTGTGCGGGAAATGGGTCCGGGCAAACTTTACCCGTTTTTGACAGACAATACAGACACACAAAAAGATCCTGTAGAAACAGCTGTTCGGATTTTACTCGGCGGAGATGTGCGTATCGAAGCAGCTTTACGCAGTAACATCATTGAAGTCTATGTGAAGAACCAAAACCCAGAAGCCGCAGCGCAATTTACAGAGATTTTAATGCGTGAATTTATCCCCAAACAAACGCGTATTTATGAGTCTTCTCAAAAAGATTTTCTGGACAAACAAATTCGTGACATAGAACAGCGCTATGAACAGGCACAGCTTGATTTCTTAAATTTTAAAAATCAGGCCGGTGTGTCTGAAATAGATATAGAGATGGAACAGCTTATTTCTGAAAAAAGCGCGCTCTCCGCCATTGCCTTTGAAGCCTTGACACAGGCGCAAGCCTCTTTATCAGAAGCTGAAGCACAGGCCGCGCAGGCGCGCAGCACCTACCGTCCGGATAGTGATGTGATGCGCAGGCTCAATAAGAAAATCGGCGTCGCGCGCGCGGAACTTGAAACACGTAAAGCCGACCTGGCAGCTACAGAAGAGACCGGCGGGCCTTTGGCTGAAAAGATAAAAACGATTGATGCACGCATCGCCCATCTGGAGGCACAGCGTGGACAGTTCAATGAACTTGAAAAACGCGTGGAAATGGAAGAAAGTAATCTTGAATATTACCAGCAGCGCGCAGAAGAAGCCCGGGTCAATGCCATGTTGAACCAGGAAAATATCACGCGCATCAGCGTTCTGGATAATCCTGCTGTGCCTGTTTCACCCGGCGGCCCAAACAAGAAAATGATTTTACTGGCCGCCTTGTTTGCAGGGGCGTTTTTAGGGCTTGGTGGTGTGGTAGCCCGTGAAGTCACGGATGATAGTTTTTCTACACCTGACCAGCTTCAACATTTTCTCAGCGTTCCCGTCCTTGCCACCTTTAATAAAAAAGAGGGTGGTGCATGAGTGCTGTAGCAGAAAAGAAAGCCGCCCATATCAAATCAATAGGGCCAAAACTGGCGCCGGGTTTGCCGCACCGGAAACTTGCCGCGCTTTGCCAGTCTTTGATTCAAAAAACAGATCCTGAAGATGACCATATCTTCCAGTTTGTCAGCGCCTATAACGGGGAAGGCACAGCTCAAATTGCCTTTGAAACAGCCCATTTGATGAGCAGTGAAACACAGGCCAATATCCTATTTATTGATGCCTCTATGGCCGTGCCGGATAGCTTACAACCAGTCATGGAGCATGTCTTAACAAGCCTGAGTGACTATACTGGTAAATCAAATACGCAAGCCACGTGCGTTTATAATATTCAGGGCACGACCTTATCTGTCTGCCGTCTTTACCCGGTGCAAAACGGAACAGCGCATATTATCTCAGCAGAAGCCTTAAAACCTGTTTTAGAAGATCTTAAATCCACCTTTGAGATTATCATTCTTTATGCAGAAGGCGTTTTAGTCAGTGAGAACACAGCCAGTATTGCAAGCCTTGCTAATAGCACTATGCTGGTTGTGCAAGCTGAGCGGACGCGCGCGCCGGTCATTCGCCAGCTAAAAGAGAAACTTGAAGAACATGGCGCCAATATTATCGGTGCAATATTTAGCGGGAGGCAGTTTCATATCCCCGGATGGATTTACAAATTATTCTTCAAAAATTAAATCGCTGTCCAGGTGATTCCCCATTTCGTGCCCAGATACTCTCCAAGCTGATTGACCTCAGCATCGCTTAACGATTTTTTATAGACACAGATTTCGGCAAAAATGCCGTTAAAATAATTAAACCCGGCAGTCCCTAACCGCAGTTGTGAAAGCGTCGCGTTTGTTGCGCCTGTTCCGGTCGAACTTTTTCCATTGCTGTGATTCAGCGTAAGATTTGTCCCGTCTCGACGCGCGACGATAATACCCGGCAGTGCGCTGTCAATGTCATTCACCACACGCTGGCCGCTACCGTTATACATGCGGACCTGACTGGTTCCGCCCAGAATTTCAATGCGGTAAGCGCTTTCCCGGAAAAAAGCCTGGCTTGCGGCGTTTGTATCGGATTGACAGGTAAAGATAACCGTATTGGCGCCTGCCGGAAAATCATATAGACCACTCGATAAGGTCATAAAATCATTCGATCCATCCAGATCCAGAACATTCAAACCGTTGAGCGTACGCGTACCTGTAACTGGCTGAGAAGACCCGGATGCCTGCACCGCATGATATGCATTCCCGCTTTTATCATCCCACTGCGAAACACTGCCGCTCGTATGTGTAATTGTTGCCGTATCATCCGCATCCAGCCACAAGGCCAGATTCGAAATATCAGTTGGCGCAAAAGCAGGCGCCGCACCACCAGCAAGGCTACGGAATGGCTTACCGACCCCATTTAGAAACGTAAACATCATAAAAACTCTCTTGGAAAAATAAAAAAGCCGCGCTTTTCCATGAAAAAGGCGCAGCTTTCCTGTTGATAAGGATTATATTCCTAAATTATATCTGTCTTGTCAAGTACTTTTAGGAAAAATTTTTAAGCCGCACGTAACGGCGCAGCAAAACGCTCAAAGCTATGAGCAAAACGCATCTTTTCATGAAAGATAAACAGCCACAGCCAGGCGAGTAAAATATCTCCTCCACCTTTTTGATCACGTCTTATATCAGTATTTTGGCGAAGTTGGTGATATAACCGAAGCTGCTCGGCTTTATGGGTCCGCTCTGTTTGCAGTTTCTCTTCTTGTTGCTGCAACTGTTCTTGCTTTTGTCTGTGTAAAATAGACTGCACTTTATGCATTAAACTGCGATCTTTACGCACTTCCATATAGCGGGTTTGCATCGCGCACCAAGCGCTATCCTGCGCTTCCAGAGCCACATCTGCCATAGCGCTATCATGCCCAAATTGTTTCTCCTGCTGGCGTCGCGTTAGCTGCGCATTACGATATTGTTTTTGAAGATCGCCTAGAAGTGGATCCAGACGTGCAAATACGTCAAGCTCACTCATCAGGTCCTGAGTGACAGGTGCCTCTTCTTCCTGAAACGCATCCAGGCGTTTCGAGACATCATTCAATATGCTTTGCAGTGAAGCAGCTTGCATCTTTTCTCCCCACCTTGGCTTTATAGGCTGCAGTATAGAGAAAAAAGATTACCAAGCAGTTAAGGCATAACAATTTGATTTATATGAATTATTCTAGCCCGATTGCAGCTTTGTAGAGCTCTAAGAGCTCGTCTTCCTCACGGCGTTTTTCGATATCCATTTTGCGCAGGCGCACAAGTTTGCGCATGGTTTTTGTATCAAACCCGACCGCCTTGGCTTCGCCGTATACTTCCTTGATATCTTCACCCAGAGCCGCCTTTTCTTCTTCCAAACGTTCAATACGCTCAATAAACGCTTTTAGCCGTTTTCCGGCAACACCTTCAATTTCTGATGTCTCATCTTCCGCGCCTTCTTCCAGCCGCGCAACCTGTGCACTACTCATATGTCACTCCATTCATTTAATGATCTAAATGTTATAGGGCGCGAAAGGGGACGGGTAAAGCCCTGCCCGCACATCTTCAACAGATATTAATCGCGCCGCGGTAAAACCGAAAAACTCTCGATTTTCAGGCCGTGCTCATCTTCCGCGCTCGTCTGATACCGACCGATCTGAACACGGATCGTCAGCTTACGCGCATTAGCGGTATCCCCCGGGCGGTATTCATTGGCAAGCCGCGGCGTGTAACTGACAGTCACAGGCATCTGGAAGAGCCAGCGATAGCTATCCCCGACAACCCCTTCATTCAAAAGCAAGGGTGGTTGCTCAACGATCATACTGACCCGCAAATCACTAGCCTCTAGCGTTTTTTGAAGATCGGCTTCGGTCAGATAAGTTTGAAAATCTTCATACCCATCCGCAGAATAATGTCCGCGCACAGCGGCAACCTGACGCGTATAATTGCGGGCATCCAGCATCAATCCTTCTGACACCGCCAATGACACCCAGTTTTGAAGCTCTGTCGATGTTCTGTGCGGGCGGGTTAAATCGGCTTCTCCCGGTCCGTTTTGCGGATCGCCGACAAACTCCTCATAAAAAGGCGCGATTTCCTGCTGCGGCCCGCCGCTCACTTCCGTGTGATAGGCATATATAAAAATAGATAAAAAGCTTATCAGGCAGAGGATCAGAAATCCCCGAAACATCCATTTTTGTGTCAGCACAGGCAGCACGTTCTTTAAGCCTTTTTCCTGAATTTACCGATCATTTGACCAACCATCATAACATTGTCGATGCGCCGATCCAAAAATGCAAGCACTTCACCGAGATCATCAGAGTCCTCCGCCATCCAGGCCATCATCGTAGAGGCAATGACACCGGATAGCAGACTGCGTTTTGTATAATGGTTGTAATCGGTGGAAGTATCCCCCGCCCAGACCCAGATTCTGTTCGCCGTACGCCAGAGGGTTTTCACCCCTTTAAATTTCCGCAAAGGCCGCGCCCAGAAAGACAGCGCCGCGCGCTCGGCTTCTTTATGCGGGACCAGAACTTCAATCCGCGTGCGCACGGCAAGGCGGATTTTATCTTGCACACGCATCGTATCCGTCTTTTCTTTTTTCAGCTTCGCCAGCATTTGCCGGTCTGCCCAGTCGGCAAAATGAGAAACCAGATCCTCAGCGCCCTTTGGAAAAACGGCATCTGCCATCTCTGCCTGAAAGCCTGCCTCAATAGAAGCCTTTCGCGCCGCGGTAAGCGTCCAGCCGTCAAAGGGCACCTCTGGCAAAAGCCGCAGCAAAATCGCATCGCGGGTTTTTTCAGTGCTTTTGCGCATAGCGTTTTTCCCTCTGGACTGATACAACAAACACTCTATTTAAAATATATAAAGCAATGCAGACAGAAAAAGAAGATCAGCAGAAAAAATCGACCGAAGAAAAATCTTTGGGCGCCCGAGTCAAACGCTATGGCCAGGTTGGTACGACCATGGCCGGACTGGCCGCACGCCTTGCCGGCGAGCGCTATTTCGGCCTGAAGATCGACCGCGCCGATCATGCGGCTCAGCTGACCCAAGCGCTGGGCAATCTCAAAGGCCCGCTGATGAAAGTCGGGCAAATTTTAGCGACTATTCCCGAAGCCGTGCCAAGCGAATATGCGACCGAGCTCCAGCAGCTCCAGTCCGACGCCCCGCCCATGCGCTGGAATTTTGTCCGTAGGCGGATGAAGGCAGAGCTTGGCGCCGATTGGGAAAGCAAGTTTAAATCCTTTGAACAGGACGCTGCAGCAGCCGCCAGCCTAGGGCAGGTCCACCGCGCTGTGACGCTGGACGGGCAAGATATTGCCTGCAAACTTCAATACCCGGATATGCAAAGCGCGATTGAAGCCGACCTGCACCAGCTTAAAATTATTTTTTCCATTTATGAGCGTTACGACAGCTCCATTAAAACCGAACATATTCATGCGGAACTATCCGAGCGTCTTTACGAAGAACTCGATTATAAACGTGAAGCCACGCACACAAAGCTTTATGCTCATATGCTGGAAGATGAAGCGCATGTTTATGTCCCCGACGTGATTGATGATCTTTCCACCGGGCGGCTTTTATGCTCCACCTGGCTGACGGGGGAGAAAATTTTAAACTATACAGACGCACCGCAGGAACAGCGCAACACTCTGGCCATGAATATGTTCCGCGCCTGGTATGTCCCGCTTTATTATTACGGCGTCATTCACGGCGACCCGCATCTGGGCAATTACACAGTGCGCGCGGATGACTCTATCAACCTTCTGGATTTTGGCTGCGTGCGGGTTTTCCCGGCCAGTTTCGTTGGCGGCGTTATCGATCTGTACCACGCACTCATGGAAGATGATATTCCACGCGCTGTACATGCCTATGAAACCTGGGGCTTTGAAAACCTGACTAAAGATCATATTGAAACCTTGAATATCTGGGCGAAGTTTTTATACGGTCCGATCATGGATGATAAAATCCGCCCGATTGGCGAAGTCACAAATGGTGTCTATGGGCGCGAAATCGCCGAAGAGGTGCATAAAAAACTCCGCGCACTCAGCCGCGACAAGGGCGGCGTGGCCGTGCCGCGCGAATTTGTTTTTATGGACCGCGCTGCGCTTGGTCTTGGGTCCGTCTTTCTCCATCTCAAAGCCGAGATTAACTGGTACCGCGTCTTCAACGAGCTTATTCAGGATTTCGATGTGAAGAAACTGGATAAACGCCAGAAAGACACACTTAAAAAATTTAAACTGGCTTAAGCTGCCTTTTTAGGCGCAGCCTTCGTATATTTAAACCAGTGGCTTAAATCCCGCCCGAGTAGTTGTTCCATCTTTTGTATTTCAGGCGTGAAATGCTCTTCTAGCATTTCATAGACGCTTTCCGGAGGTTTTGGCGGCGGAGCCGGGCGAAAGCCGGGACGGAGTTTCGGCCGGATATAATAGATATAAACCCGGTGACAGAAATAGATCAGCGGGCCGATCACAGGCTTATGAAAGTTGCGAATGCGGCTCAGGCGTTTTTCAAGTAGCGGTGACATATGCCGCGTGGTTGGATTAATCACCGGGAACGCTTCACGCGCATCCGGCTCTAATCCTAAAAATGCTACCACTTTATCGTATACCGCTTTCGTATCGGTCTTGAAATCATCATAGAGAATAATCATGCGCTGCTCTTCCGGCACATCAGCTATAAAGCGTTCCAGCTGCGTGCCGAAGGCAAGTAAATCCAGGTATTGCAACATACCGGGATCAGTTGCCCCTTTGGGGACATTTAGGCCACGTACGCGATCCTCCTGCAAATCCCAAGCTACCTGGAACGAAATCTGATCTTCATGGCCTGATTTAATATTTTGCGTATGCATAGAAATCGCAGCTTCAACAGGGTTGCGTACCATCGCGATAAGCTTTGCTTTTGGGTCAAACATCAAAATATTTTTAACCGCATTTGGTGATTGCAAATACATCACCGAGGCTTCCCCGCAAATTTGGTTATTTCGGCAATCTGCAAATAAACTCAGATAATCCTTCTCTGCCCGCATAAACACAAAAAAATCGGACAGTTCGTTAGCAAAATAATGCGGCTCTTTTTTCTCAGGCATAAAGATAGATGGATGATCTTTCAGATATCCATACAAAGCTGTCGTCGCACATTTCGGTGCACCCACAATGAAAAAAGATGGTTTTTTACCAGCCATGAATATCCTTTAAAAGAAATGGCACGCCCGGAAGGATTCGAACCTCCGACACCCGGTTCCGGAAACCGGTGCTCTATCCCCTGAGCTACGGGCGCAATTTTGCCGCTTCCCACGCGTGATTGACAGAAACGGCTGCATTTGAAAGGGTATTAAAGAGACCATACCCAAACTGTCAATGAAAAAGCGCTTTATATGACTGCTTCTGCCGTGCCCAAAACCGAAGATATCCTTGAAAAAACAAATGCTTTGACGACATCCGGGCAGGTTCCGCAAGCGATCGAAATGCTTGCAAAAGCCATCGAGGCAGACCCTGAAAACGATATTCTTATCAGCCAACTTTCCATTTTATATAGAGAAAGCGGCAAGCCCAAAGAAGCGCTTAAACACGGCTTGAGAGCTGCTGAAATTGCCCCCGAAAACTATGCGCATCACACCAATGTTGGTAGCTATTACGAGCTTTGCATAGATTTTGAAAATGCCTGCGCAGCGTTTGAGCGCGCTTTAAAAATCAACCCCGAATGCACCGTCACACGCGGCAATCTTGGAAATATCTATGAAAAGCTAAACCGGATAGATGATGCAATCGTGCTTATTGACGATGCGCCGAGCGCACAAAAAAATGATCCATACTTATTGATCACCAAGGCACGGCTTTTGCGCCGACAGAAAAAACTGGAGGATGCAGCTAAAACGCTGGAAGCAATCAATGAGTCCGACTTAAATGTATTGCGCCATCAAATCTTCAAGGGATATGAGCTTGCCAAAATATATGATCTGCAAAAAAGATATGATGAATCTTATGATCAAATGATTAAGAGTGGGCAACTCTGGCTGCAGCAATATGACGCACAGTGCGCCCGCCAGGACGATATCATTTTACTCATGGACACAATGCGCCAGGCCTTTAATCCGCCCTGGATTGCTTCCTGGACACAAACCCCACTCCCCAAGCGCCCTGCTCCCGTACAAGTGGTCGGCTATCCTCGATCCGGCACAACATTGATTGATCAAATCCTGCAAGCGCATCCAAGCGTGGTTGGGATGGAAGAAACACCGGTTAGCGACCGCACAGCAGGCGATCTGGATCAGGCTTGTGGCAGTTTTGTGAAGAACCTTGCTGATTTAACACCAGGGCAAATATCAGATTTCCAGGCACGCTATTTTGACTATGCGCGCGATTATGCAGATTTTTCAGATGATCAGATATTGCTCGATAAAAACCCGTTTAACGTTGCGCGTCTGGGCTATATGCTCCGCCTGTTCCCGGATATGAAAACCATCATCATGCTCCGCCACCCTCTGGATTGCATCTTAAGCTGCCTGATGCAGGTCTTTACCGTTAATCGCGGGACAGTCATGATGGCCGATCTGGAAAGCGCTGTTTTATATTACACCAAAAGCTTTGAGCTTTTAGAACATTTTCAGCGCGTGTTTCCGAATGCCTCTTTTTATGAACTACGCTATGAAGATCTTGTTGAAAACCAGAGCGAGGAGTCAGAATATCTTCTGGAATTTCTGGAACTTCCCTGGGATGAAAAAGTTTTACGCTTCTATGAGAATGAAGATAAAGCGCTTGTGACATCCGCCAGTTATGCGCAGGTTAATCAACCCATCTACCAAAGCGCAAAATATCGCTGGAAAAACTATGCGCACCATTTCGAACCAGTGATGGATAAGCTTCAGCCCTGGATTGAAAAATTCGGCTATGAGGATGTTTAAGCGCGGGTGAGCTGCAGGAATACGTCTTCCAGATCGCTTTCATCGGTTGATATATCGCAGATATCAAGCCCGGCCTTTTGAACAACCTCGATAATTTCCCCGACACATTGATCCTGCGGTGAATAGCGCAAAGTAATACTGCGATTACCGTCTTTACGCGGATGATAAGCATCCAGACCTTCTGGAATATTTGTGATTTCCTGATCAAAACGCAATGTCATTCCCTTATTATCAATGCGCGCCAGAAGCGTTTCTTTTTCTTCATGTGCAACAATTTTCCCGTGATTGATAATGGCAATCGTATCGCAGAGCTCTTCAGCTTCTTCCAGATAATGAGTGGTAAGCAAAATCGTTACCCCTTGCGCATTTAGCATGCGTACCTTTTCCCACAGCATCTGGCGGAGCTCTACATCCACACCTGCAGTGGGTTCATCCAAAACCAGAATGGGCGGTGTATGGACCAGCGCTTTGGCCACCATCAAACGCCGTTTCATCCCGCCGGAGAGCGTCCGGGAATAGGCATGCGCTTTATCTTTCAGTCCAACCAGGTCCAAAAGCGCTTCACTCTGGCGCTCATTTTTCGGAACCCCGTACAGCCCGGCCTGAATATCCAGCATGCCAAGCGGTGTAAAGAACGGGTCAAAGCTAATCTCCTGCGGGACAATACCGATCTGGGAGCGCGCGTTGCGCGGGTTTTTATCAATATCCAGATCCCAGATTTTGACCGTGCCCGACGTTTTTACGACAAGCCCGGCCATTATATTGATGATCGTCGACTTGCCCGCCCCGTTCGGCCCCAAAAGCCCGAAAATAGAGCCTTTCGGGATATTCAGATCAATTCCATGCAAGGCCACTTTTTCCGGGGATTTCCCCGAAGGCGCATAGGTTTTTTGAAGATTTGAAATTTCAATCGCGTTTTCGGACATAGGGCTGAATATAAGTTTGAATAGAATAAAAGCAAGAAAAGCTTAGGTCACAAGATAATCACTATAGCTACCCGCAGAACCTGCCCCGTTTAACCATTCCAGCGCACCCTTGTCTTCTTTCAGCTTTGCATCCCACCAGGCCAGCGCAGAAAGTTTGATGATCTCTTCATGAATGTGCCGGTTGGGATTGTCACCGAGTTTCCCGCGCGAGCCATTATAGACCATATGATCCCCATCTTTGAGGATTTGCAGGTGCTTGTCCTCATGCCCGCAATAGTCATGCACGACAAGCCGTTTGGTGTAATCCCACCCTTCTACTGGCGAAGCATCCTCCGTACCTGTCATAAAAAACATCGGCCGGTTGATCGCGCCATAAATATCACGCGGGTCATCCAGAGCAATATGCTGGATTGGCACCGGACTATAGGTTAACCCGCACATAAATTGATCTTGCTTAAAGGATCTCAAAATACCGCTTTCATCCGGAAACATCATTCCGCACATGACCTGTGTGGTCATTGACCCGAAAGAATGCCCTGACATGCCGATCCGGCTCAGATCTGCATGCGGGGCAACATCATCATGCTGCGCCATCCAGCCCTCTAGCTGCTCCAGTACGAAAGGCACATCGGCAAAACGCTCCAGCGTCGCACTGCGCGGAATATGAGTGCTTCGAATAATATCCCATGGATGGCCCTTCTTACCTTCCCAGAGCGTGCCGTCCGTGCCGTGATGCTGGACATGGACCATCACATATCCGTGGCTGGCCAGAAAGCGGGAGATAAAAGAGGCTCCATCTACAGACCCGCCCAGCCCGTGAGACCAGAAAATTACCGGCAGGTTCGTCATACTATGATTAACCGGGTAATAGACTTTAAGCTTGACCGGGCGTCCATCACGCACCTGATCAACCAGCACATCACGCACAATATTGACCTTATGCGGCTCATGCGCCGGATCAATGTCATCGCGCCAAAAGGCCGACATTATTTTTTCCTGAATTGATCAAGAGAGACGACTTCGCCGGTTTTACCTTCACCATCTTCATCGGACGGATCAAAACCGCCGCCATCGGGCCCGTCCCCATCCGGATCGAAGTCAGGTTCCAGGTCTTCACCAAGAGGCTGAAACTGAAGCGCAAAATTAACAGACGGGTCTGCAAAAATGGTAATTGCCGCCAAGGGTATTTCCAAACGCTCCGGCACGTTATTAAAAGAAAGCGTCACTTTCATGATCTCGTCATCCACACCCAGATCGTAGAACTGGTATTGAAGCACGATGGTCATTTCTCCAGGATAGCGCTCGCGCAGATAATCGGGAATCTTCACGCCCGGATGGTCTGTCATAAAAGTAATATAAAAATGATGATCGCCCGGCAGGCCGTCTTCCATCACTTCATTGACAGCTTCGCGTACAACCCCGCGCAGGGCCTGTTCGACCATACGGTCATAGCGCAGAATATCTTCGTCGTCGTCATCCATCATCTTATCTATTCGTCGCAGGAACTGCGTGGAAAATCAAGGCGTTCTTCTATGCTTGCATAAAAGTATGTAAATTTCTCTCCTTTCATGACACACTCCCGTCCCAAAAGCGAGAGGCAGGGCCTTTCGGAGTCCAACGAAACTGTGGAAAACATATGGCTATATCCCGATTTTTAAAACATATAGGCACGTCCGCAAACCTTCTGGGCATGGCGTTAACAGCGCTGGCCTACAGTTTTTTCAGCTGGGCGGATGCTATCCTGAAATGGGGGACAGATACGCTGACCGTAGCCCAGCTAATTTTCTGGAATGATGTCGTCGCCCTTTTGACCGTATGCATTTTGGCCCCGCGCCTTGGCGGTTTTAAAGCAACGCTGAACTCAAAACATAAAACGCGTCATATGCTCAGGGGACTTTTCCTGACGGCGCAGTTTTTTGTTATCATTAAGGCATTTAGTCTTATGCCGCTGGCTAATGTTTATGCGATTATGTTCTGCGCGCCTTTTGTTACAACCTTGCTGGCATATTTTTTTCTAAAGGAAAAACCGGCGCTTATTCACTGGATCGCTATTCTCACCGGCCTGGGCGGCGTGCTCATCATCTTAAGACCCGGCATTGCCGATTTTGAAACCGGGTTTTTATATGTTTTTTGTTCCCTGTTTTTATTATCGCTTGGCAATTTCGTAAACCGCACCATCCCGCAAACGGAAACGAAGCTCAGCTTTGCCCTCTATCCCATCATTGTTACATTCATTATTTCCGGTCTTATTGTAGCCTATGAAGGTTTTGTCATACCGGATCTTTATATGAGCAGCCTTTTAATCGTTTCAGGCGCTTTATCCGGTATTGCAGTGATGTTTATGGGGATGGGCTTTTCCAGGGCGAAAATCGCTTTCGCCGCCTCTATGCATTACATCCAGATGCTGTGGGGTGTCTTACTTGGCTTTTTGGTCTTTGGAGACGTGCTGGATATATGGGTTGGTATCGGTGCATTTATTATTGTCAGCAGCGGGCTGGTCCTGTTCTTTTCCTCAAAAAAGGCCGCCTAAACTTTCTGAAATATCCGCTCTTTTTTCCCGCGCAAAAATAACGCCTAGCGCCCCTGAGCGGCTTTGCTGCTCCGTCTTTTTCACAAGCGCATGGTAGAGCTTAAGCGATTGCATGGCCTTTTGCTGTGTATCCGTATCCCCGCGTGCAATCGCCTGCGTCATCACCCGGCCCAGATAACGCTGAGTGAGCGGTACGCGGTACATGTAAGGCAGACCTGTAACTAATACATTGTAAGATTTATCGTCTTCCCCTTGTGCCTTGTAATAATCGGCAAGAGCCAGCCGCGCGCCAAGATGTAAGGGGTCAATCCGAAGCGTTTTGCGATATAAATTCTCAATCTGCTCCTTTTCCTCGCCTGCCAGGTCAATCGCCCGCGCGCGGTAATAATAGATAGACGGGCTACGCGGATGAAAACGCTGCGCCTGATCCAGATAAAACAGAGCTTCTTCATACATATCTTTTCGCTGCTGCGGCGTTAACGGCACGTCTTTTTGATCCAGCAAACTGAGCGGTACATTCACCGCCAACAGATAGCCCCGCGCATTCGCCTGAAAGCCTAGCCTGTTCGCTGTTTCCAGGTGCGCAGCCATCTCTTCGAGTTGCCCGCTAAATAAAGCAACACGTGCCTTGTTTACAAAATGCTCACTGGCGACAATCAGCGAAAAGACACCCCATAAACAGATCAGCGGCACAATCAAAACTGCCCCGCGCAGATCCGGTTTTAACCTGCACAATATTTCCGTTTCCTGCGTTTGCGAAACCGCCTGTGTCGCCTGGAACCAAAACGCAAAAATAAACCCGCCCAAAAACAAGATTGAAAAATTATACAGCGGAAAGCTGTAATGCGCCTGTACCGCCACCGCCAACAGCGCGGCAAAAGACCCTATAATCTGTAGACGCGCCGTCCCTTCTTTCGGTGCAACGCGCAAGGCTTTAATGGTACGCATCAAGGCCGAAATTAAAATCGCATAAAATAAAACAAAGCCCGTAATACCAAGCTCAGAGAGAAACTGCACCGGGTCGCTATGGGCATGGCTGACACCACTTGTCTCCAGCGGGCTTCGATATTCATTGTAATAGAGAAAGAACGTCCCGATCCCCGTTCCAACAAGACCGTGGTTAAGTGCTACACCCAGCGCCCCGTCCCAGATATTTATCCGGTTACCCGTCATATACGGCGAAGTCCCGGCAACTGTTTCAGCCACGCGGGTGGAAATCGTTTCTGCACTATTTGGACCAATCGATGTCAAAGCGAAGAAACCAATAAAACATACCAGCAGCAAAATAAGGACACGTGCATTCTTGCGCAAGCTGCCCGCCTGCAAGCTCAAAAAGAAAATCAAGGCCGGCAAAAGTGCGATCAACGCGCCGCGGCTGCCGGTCATCATAAGGCCTGCAATACACAGTATTGCCGTGAACACCGGAAAGATTTTTTCTTTCAGATCTTCCACTTTCCAGCTTTGCATCAACGCCAGGAAAAAGCCCAGATTAAAAATCACCGCCAGCGCATTTGGGTTGGCCAGCGGATGACGCGCGCGGCCATCTATAAGATCATTTAAAAAGAAAAACTGAATAAGCGCCCAGGCACCTAAAACACAAAAAATGCCAAACAAAACCGGAAGCATTTTTTCAAAAGGCAAGGCTTTATCATTTAAAGCCGCAATAAGAATTGTCAGCGGCAAGGCACTTAAAACACAAAAACCCAAAATGCTTACAAAAGGTATCTCAGACCAAAACAGGCTGGCAAAGGCCAGCACCCAAAACGCCGCCACAAAATACAGCACCGGGCTTCTCGGCAAAATCAGCTTGTGATGGTTTTGATAGAGCGCAATCCCGCCCCACACAATAAGAGCTGAAAACCCGATGAACAAACATCCAAGCTGCCAGCTATTCACCGGGAACAGAGCCGCGATAAATCCAATGATCCAGAGAAAGTGAATAGGGAAATTTTGAGTCATTACAAAACCATATCACTGGCATTGCCTTTGAAAAAGCTTTATAGCGAACAGCATTTTATCTGGACCAGGCGCAAGGAGCGACGTGTATAGATAATACACGAGCGACGCTGCAACGAAGTCCAGATGAAATGATGGAAGCTAGAAAAAGGCGGTTTTTCTGTTGCGAGGAAAAACCGCCAAACCCCACCTGACTTTAGTTAGAAATCAGGAATTAGATGTAGCGTGCGACGCTGCCCAATTAGGCGGCGATAGCGTTACCAACGACGATGTTGTCGTTAGCTGCTACGAACTGAGAGTTGTCATTTGCAACTATCAAAATTATCCGATAACGGCGGAAACACCGAACGCCGCAAGAAACCTTTACTACGCGTGTCGATCCTGTTTCAGCCCCGCTCCCTTTCGCCACCGCATTTGTTTACAAATGCGGCAATTGGCGAAAGAGGACCCGACGTAGCTCCGAAGGAGCGTAGGCGGGGAGCAAGACCTTTTCTTTCCAGTCCGCCTACGCCAAGGCTTCGGCGGACAGTTTTTCTCGTAAGGCTCACTTCGTTCACCAACTGCGAAAAGTGGTGGAGCTGCCGGGTACTGCCCCCGGGTCCACGACGCCTATTCCGCAACCGCGTTTAGCGTCATAGCTGGCAAGCCAGCAATTCTTAATATAGCAAAAATAGGTTAAAAAGTCTAAGGATTAAGCCGCAAGCAGCCGAATTGATGCTCCAGACTTGCTATCCGCAGTATTTGATCCGAAAGGCTGGATATCCTGTCTTACAAAATATTTGGAATGACCACCTAAAACGCAATCAAGCAATGGACTATTTTCAATAGCCAAAAAGGCTTCGATCGACTCCAGATACTCTTTTGAGACAAGTAGCCCTTCCCCAAGACCTGGGCCCCTTAACAGAGTATATCGTCCACCTAACATAAATAGCTCTGGTTCAAACCCGTCAGATCCGGACAGCAAGATAAATCTCGGATTAAGTTCATGCATTTTTTGCCGCCAGTTATAATAATCATCTTCCGGATGATGATAGATGCTGATTGTAAATGCACCTTCCAAAAGTCGTCTTTCTTTCAGAACATAAAGCTTTTTAGGATCATCCCAATCTTGTTCTTCGGCAGGTGGATCTTTCGGAATATTGCACAAGATAATCGCATCAAATCTAGGCTGCTCTAAAAAAAAGTCACGCGCGCCATGGTCCCGGTGTGTGTTCACAATATCCACCGGCGTATTTCCTTCTGCAGAAGCTTCCTTAAAAGGCTTAAAATCATGATCAAAGGGAATCTTGAGAATTTCAAGCGTCTTTAAAAACGATCTTAGAAGGACGATGTCATTTTCTGATAAGCCGTTACAAGAGCCGCGCTTAGCCCCGGCCATCATGATATTTGAAACCATAGCGTCTTCAGCAGTTGATCCCGTAAAAGCGTGTGCAAGCGACATAAAATCTATTTCATTATGCTGGTTGTTTTGAAACTGGTGCAAGCCATCTTTGTGTTAATTGATGTGCGAGATTACGATCACTTTCCCTACCGGTTACCTCCGCACGTAAAGCAACTCTTGTCATAGGCGGAAGAAAATCAGTTTCGATATATTTGGGACCCACAACATCCCAAACACGTTCTGCAAATGCATCGAGCATAGAATGTAATTCCGGATTTCCTGTGCACGGTCGCCCCGCATGAAATGCACGCGAATACCTTAATTCTTCTATGAGAGCCCGCCCATCGTCGCTATTTAAAGCATGAACGGAAATCACAAAATCCCGCACAACACTCATATGCATTTCCACAAACCAATCTGGCTTTAACTCTGACATATTTATAACACCCATGATTACACCTAATTCAAAAACTGACTTTTATATCTATTTTTAAATTATGTCAAATATTTTTTGTGGATGCAGGGGCTGAACCTCTCCCCCCGGACCCGCCAATCTTATATAATAGGATCAGAATCACGGCAAAGGATAAAAAGATGCAGCAATATCATGACCTTATGCGCCATGTCCTGGAGAATGGCACCAAAAAGGAAGACCGCACGGGCACAGGCACTCTCTCTGTCTTTGGCCACCAGATGCGTTTTGATCTCTCGGAAGGCTTTCCGATGGTGACCACCAAGAAGTTGCATCTGAAATCCATCATCCATGAGCTGATCTGGTTTCTCGCGGGCGATACGAATATCAAATATCTCACCGAAAACGGCGTACGGATCTGGAATGAATGGGCGGATGAGGACGGTAATCTCGGCCCCGTTTACGGGCATCAATGGCGCAGCTGGCCGGCTGCGGACGGTCACACGATCGACCAGATTTCAAACCTTATAGACCGCATTAAAACAGACCCGGATTGCCGGCGCCTGATCGTCTCGGCCTGGAACCCGGGCGACATCCCAAAAATGGCGCTGCCGCCATGTCATTGTTTCTTCCAGTTTTATGTGGCAGACGGCAAGCTTTCCTGCCAGCTTTATCAACGCAGCGCGGATATTTTCCTCGGCGTGCCGTTTAACATCGCCTCTTATGCATTGCTTACCATGATGGTCGCGCAAGTCTGTGGTCTCAAGCCCGGAGACTTCGTCCATACATTCGGCGATGCGCATCTTTATACCAACCATATAGATCAGGCTAAAGAACAGCTTTCCCGGGATTTCTTCCCGCCACCGGAAATGCATCTCAACCCGCATGTGAAAAATATCTTCGACTTCAAGTTCGAAGATTTCGAACTGGTCGGCTATGAAGCACATCCACATATCAAGGCTGAGGTCGCAGTGTGACGATTTCCATTATTGTTGCCGTTGCTGAAAACGGTGTGATTGGAAACAGCAACGAGATTCCGTGGTATATCCCGGAAGACTTTAAGTATTTCAAAGAAAAAACGATGGGTAAGCCCTGCATTATGGGCCGGAAAACCTATGAGAGCATTTTAGCAAAGCTTGGCAAAGCCCTGCCCGGGCGGACGAGCATCGTCATCAGCCGCTCCGGATATACACATGAAGCCTGCCTGTCCGCCAGTTCTCTGTCCGAAGCCATTGACCTTGCCCAAAAAGAAAGCCCGGATGAAATTTTTATCATTGGCGGCGCCCAAATTTACCAGCAAGCGCTTGATGAAAGTCTAATCGATACCATTTACCTCACCCGTGTGCATCAATACCCAGACGGCGATGCTTTTTTTCCAGAGCTGTCAGATGAGTGGGCAGAAACCTCCCGCGACGACCGGGACGGGTTTTCGTTTCTTATTTATAAGAGAGATGCAATCTCCGCATAAATGCTTTGACCTAGAGGTTCACCTTTATCTGATTTTTCCCTGATTTCACTATTGAGAGGAATCTCTCCCAAAAATGGGATTCCGAGTTTTGCAGCTTCTTCTTTCGCGCCGCCATGCCCGAAGATGTGATCTTCGTGTCCGCATTTGGGGCAGACATAAATACTCATATTTTCAATGAGGCCGAGAATTTTCACATCGGTCTTTTCAAACATCTGCACCGCTTTACACGCATCGATGAGCGCAAGGTCTTGCGGAGTGGAAACAATCACCGCCCCGGTCACGGGCACTTTTTGCGCGAGTGTCAATTGCGCATCGCCGGTGCCCGGCGGCATGTCGATGATTAAAATATCGAGTGGATTATCCTCCGTGCCCCAGTCCACATCGCGCAGCATTTGATAGATCGCCGTTTGAACCATCGGGCCGCGCCAGATCATCGCTTGATCCCCGCCGGAAATAAATCCGATCGACATGAGTTTGAGACCATGTGCCTCAATCGGGGTCAGCTTGTCATTTTTTTGCTCTGGCTTTTGGCCTTCTATGCCAGAGAGCTTCGGCACACTCGGCCCGTAAATATCCGCATCCAACAAGCCAACCGATTTTCCGGCACGCGCAAGCGCAACAGCTAGGTTAAACGCCACAGTCGATTTTCCGACCCCGCCTTTGCCGGATGCAACTGCAATAATCTTTTCTATAGGAAGTTCAAGCGGTGGGTTTTTGCTCATCCCGTGCGGATCGGGCGCCGCGCTCTCAGCAGATTTTTTTGCGGTTAAAATTGCAGTGACTTTCGAAACGCCTTTTATTGCCTGCACGGCGCTTTCTGCTGCCATGCGCATTTCTTCCATCTGTGTGCCCATGCCCGGGTCTACTTCGATGCAAAATAAAACCTCTCCGGCGTCAGACACCTGCAGGCCGGAAACAGGCAGCCCGCCTGTCACCTTGTCCAAACTTTCCAGAATTTGTGCTTCCAGTGTCATGGTCGATTTTTGCCCGATTCTCCTTGCCTTTGGCCTGCAAACAGATATGTTAATGGCACAATTTAAAATCAATATCAAAAGGCACGATATGTCAGAGAACGACAATAAAAATCCCTGGGGAAGCCATAAAGGCGGCGGACGCAAAAATCCGTGGGGCAATAATGGCGGTGGCAGTCATCGCGGCGGCGGCCCGGACCAGCCGGATTTGGATGAGATGTTTGAACGCTTTGGCAATCAATTCAAAGGCTTTATGGGCGGCGATGATAACAATAAAACCACCAAAATTATCGGTCTTGGAATTTTGGCCGCGCTTTTACTCTGGCTTGCCAGCGGATTTTATATCGTTAATCCGGGGGAACATGCCGTTATTCAGCGCTTCGGCCAACATGACCGGACAAAAGTGACTGAAGGTCTCGGCTACCGTCTGCCTGCCCCGGTCGAAAGCGTCACTATTTTAAATGTGAAAGAAACACGCGAAATGACCATCGGTTTTTTTGAACGAAGAGGTCGCGGCGGCAGCGCCAAGCAGGATATTCCTGAAGAAAGTCTGATGCTGACTACCGACCGGAATATCGTTGATCTTGATCTGGTTATTCAGTGGAATATCAAATCCGCCGAAGATTTTCTCTTCCGTATTCAGGACCAGGAAAATACCATCAAGAAAGTCGCTGAAAGCGCGATCCGCGATGCAGTCGGACAGACACGTATGTTCCCGATCATCACCACGGGCCGGGATGCGGTTGCCAATACGGCCCGCGATATCATTCAGGCCAATCTCGATGAATATAATTCAGGTGTGAACATCAACAACGTCCTTATTCAACAAGCCGAAGTGCACCCGGATGTTCAAAATGCCTTCCAGGATGTGCAATCCGCGAAACAGGATGCGGAAGATGTTCAAAACCGCGCGCAAGCCTACCGCGAAGATATTTTGCCCAAGGCCCGCGGGGAAGCGATCCAGAACGTCAACCAAGCCGAAGCTTACAAGGAATCAACGGTTGCCCGCGCAACGGGGGATGCAGACCGGTTTAATTCGGTTTATCAGGCTTACTTAAGCGGTCAGGACGTTACCAAACAACGTATTTTCATTGAAACCATGGAAAGCGTGCTTCAAAACGCGCAGAAAATTATTCTCGATAGCAACGGCGGCGCTATCCCATATCTGCCGCTCAATGAATTGAACCGGACATCGCCTGCAGTCGGCGGACCACAACAAAGGCAACAAGGCCAGTAAGACAAAGGACAACATTATGATGCCATCCAAACTCAATATTGCCCTGATTGTTTTCGGTCTGTTTGTGATCGTGCTCTCGCAAGCCGTCTTTATTGTCGATGAGCGGGAACAGGCCATTGTCCTTCAACTCGGTCAACCGGTTGGCGAGCTACGTAATCCGGGCTTACATTTTAAAATCCCGGTCGTTCAGGATGTGCGCCGCTTTGACCGCCGTATTCTCTCCGTCGATCCGCCGCCGGAGCAGGTCGTGATTTCAAGTGCGAATATTCAAGGGCCCCGTATTCGCCCTACCGTCACAGAAGAAACGGAAGACACCGAAGCGGCTGAGGAGGCCGAAGCAGAAGGCGGCCCGGTCATTGAAAATGTCAGTGGGGAGCCAATCATCGTTGATAGTTTCGCACGTTATAAAATCATCGATCCGCTCCAGTTTTTGAAAACATTGATTGCGGTTGAAAACGCCAATATCCGTCTTCAAAATATTTTACGTGATGCAACCCGCGCCGTACTCGGTAAAACCACGTTGCGCGAATTGCTCTCCACGGAACGGGAAGCCGTGATGAATGATATCCGCAGCCGGATGAACCGCATCATCCAACAAGACCAACTCGGCATTGAAATCGTCGATGTCCGTATTGTCCGCGCCGATCTGACGGCAGAGCTGCGCGATTCCACCGTGCGCCGGATGATTTCTGAATTACAGGAACGCGCAACTGAAACGCGCGCCAAGGGAGAAGAGCTTGCCAAGGAAATCCGCTCCGAAGCTGAAAAAGAACGCACCATCATTCTGGCCAACGCCCAGCGTGATGCCCAAATTCTACGCGGTCAGGGTGACGAAGAAGCGATCCGTATTTACGCCGAAGCCTTTAATAAAGATAAAGAATTTTATGCCTTTATCCGCTCCATGGAAGCGTACCGCAATACGCTGGCCGATCCGGATACACGCCTGATCCTGTCCCCGGAAAGCGACTTTTTCCGCTATTTCGAAAACCGCACCGGGCGGTAAAGCTTGCTTTTATAGCCTTATTTTCGATATAAAGCCGCTATGAATTCACTTGGCTTTAATAAGTCTGAGAAAGACACGCGTGTCGTCGTCGCCATGTCCGGCGGCGTCGACAGTTCCGTCACGGCTGCACTCCTACATGAGCAAGGCTATGAGGTGATCGGCATGACGCTCCAGCTTTATGATTACGGCAAGGCAGTATCCCGAAAAGGCGCCTGCTGTGCGGGGCAGGATATTTACGACGCCCGTCGCGTCGCCGAAGAGCGCGGCTTTGCCCATTATGTTCTGGATTATGAAGATAATTTCAAAGACTCAGTGATGAGCGATTTTGTCGATAGCTATATGCAGGGCCATACGCCAATCCCCTGCGTGCGCTGTAATCAAACCGTCAAGTTTCGTGACCTTTTAAAAGTTGCGCATGATCTTGGCGCTGATTGTATGGCGACAGGTCACTATATCCAGCGCGTGATCAATCCAAAAACCGGGCAAGCGGAACTGCACCGCGCCGTCGACTTGACCAAAGATCAGAGCTATTTCCTGTTTGCAACAACGCAAGAGCAACTCGACTTTTTGCGCTTTCCCCTTGGCGGGTGGGATAAATCGGTTACCCGGGACCATGCGCAGCGTTTCGGTCTTGTGAATGCAGACAAACCTGATAGTCAGGATATCTGTTTCGTTCCAAACGGTGATTACGCTAGCGTCGTGCGCAAGATCAAACCCGAAGCTGAACAGCCCGGTGATATCGTGCATCTGGATGGACGTGTGCTCGGTAAACATACAGGCATCATCAATTATACGATTGGCCAGCGCAAAGGGCTTGGCATTGGCGGTGGACACGGCACGGATGCAAATGCCAACGATCCGTTCTATGTCGTGCGCATTGACCCTGCACATAACAAAGTCATTGTCGGTCCGAAAGAAGCGCTCGCCCGGGATATGATTTATTTAAATGACTGTAACTGGCTGGACGAGGACACCGCGCCGCGCCGCGTCGATGTTAAACTCCGCTCCGTCTCCCGTGCAGCCCCCGCGCTTTTGGAACATCATGGAGACGGCACGGCCACGCTCATGCTCGATGATCTACAATTTGGAATCGCACCGGGACAAGCTGCTGTATGTTATGACAGCTCCCGCATTCTCGGCGGCGGCTGGATTTCCGGGAGCGATAACGCCGCCATGCCGCTCGCAGCCTAACCACTACCCAAACCTATCCTTCTTTCAAGAAATCGTCTCGCCTGATCATTCCCTCTGGCAGCTTCCATTACACGTTCAGCAAGTTGCTTGACCTGACCTTGAAACGCCTCCAGATCAACGCCGTTTGCGCCATGCTTGTCTTTGTGAATCTCTTCAACAGTCTTTTTATTGTGGGCATTATATAACCAAAGCGACATCGCAAGTTCCCGATCATCTTGATCTGAAATAGTTGATGCAACGATTCTAAATGCTTCTGACACACCCTCTGATGCCCTTTCTGCAAGGATCCACTTATAAATCTTAAATAGTTTTTCAACCTCTTCAGAAGATAAAGCTGCTTCTTGATCTATATCAGGTTCGTCTACTTCTCCATTTATATCCTGCAAGCCATGCTCTTGAAGGGTTTCAATTCTTGCCAGAGCTTCTTTTAACTGCGCTTTGAGGTCATCTCGCTCAGATGATACATCGGAAAATTTTTTCTGAAGCAAATCGCTTTCTTGAGTTAATGAGGATAGGTTTTCTCTTAGTTTATCTATACTATTCTGAGCACTCTGAAACTGTTCTTCTATCAACTCAAGCCCTATAATACGACTTTTTAAGCCTGTAATTTGTTCATCTTTTTCGCTTATCGCCGTTTCTTGACCTTCAAGCTTTCGCTTAAGCTCTAATATTTCAGCTTGTAACTCAATAGTCTGATCAAGCTTTTGGGATTTGGCCTCAACAGCTTCACCTTTACTTGCAGGCTGCTCATGAACAGTTTCCTCACCCCCCCCACCTGTTGGCTTTGGCTTCTCTTCTTCTTTTGCTTTTTGCTTTGCGGCTTCCTCAAGGTTAGCTGCCAGCTGTTCAAGCTCCACTCTTTCTTTTTTCTCTTGATCGTCTGCCTGCTTTTGAATAAGTGCTTCATGTTCCTCTGGATTTAATCGTGGGGGCTCTGGCAATACATCTTTCAGCTTTATAGTACTCTTAGCTTCTGGCTCAAGTGTAGCGCGCACCACCAGATCAATAGCTTCATTTTGTAACAAGCCGCAACGCACAGCAATCTGATCAGAGACGGCTTTAAGCGCATCAACTCCAACCTCACGTATGGAATAAGCAATATTGCCACCAACCGGAAACTCATGTATTTGAGCTGTATTCAATTCAATTTCATCTCGACTAGTACCAAGCGTATCCCGAAGAACTTCACTAGATTTTAAAATGTCCCCTGTCGCAATACATTGATCAAACTCTGTTTTTCGTCTACTCCAAATTTTTGTCTGATTTTTAGGTTCTCCGGATAAGATCTTTAATGCTTCTTCTATCTGCTTAAGAGAAGCAATAGCAGATAGCTCTGTTGGCGCTTTTAAAATATTCACACCCAAATTAGCTGGATTATTTCCCGGAAAATATTGTTGTAACTTTAGAAGAACCGTTGGAATATCAGCATATGTCTCTTTACGACAATCGGAAATATAACAAACCCCATGCTTGCCATATACATAAAGTCTTCCATTTTGATATTTTGAATCATTTGCAGGATTATCTTGTTTTGACATGATCTATTACGCCTTACACTTTTTTTAAAAAGATAGGAAATCCCTAAACTTAAATTATGTCAAGATATAAGTTGAGTTTATTAAGATATTGACTTTTTTAGCTAAAAAAAGGTATCTAAGGCTGGTTTTTCAGGGCGGTGTAGCTCAGCTGGTTAGAGCAGTGGAATCATAATCCATGTGTCCGGGGTTCAAGTCCCTGCACCGCCACCATTACTCCCCGCCACTCACATGAGATTCTGTATTGGATTCGCTGCGCCGGGTACTGGCTGCCGTGCTGGCCTCATTAATCAGGCGTTTGGCTGCGGCATGGGCTTCCTCGGTGATCTCATCACCAGCGAGCATCCGGGAAATTTCATCGGTGCGCTCATCCTCACTTAAGACCCGCACGCCAGAGGTTGTAGTCACACCATCTGTACTTTTGCTGACACGTAAATGCTGATCACCGCGCGAGGCAACCTGCGGGCTGTGTGTAATCACAAGAACCTGCGTGCCTTCAGCCAGATCGGCAATACGCTCACCAACAGCCGCCGCCGCGGCGCCGCCAATCCCAGTATCCACCTCGTCGAAGACAAGGGTCGGCGTTGTCTGCACACGCTGTACAATCACTTTCAGGCCAAGCATCATCCGCGCAAGCTCTCCTCCGGACGCCGTTTCTGCAATCGGACTAAACGGCATGCCCGGGTTCATACGTGCTGTGAAAGTCACCTCATCAAAACCTTTATCCGTCCACTCCATGTTCGGGTTTTGTTTGACGATGACTTCGAACTGCGCTTTTTCAAGCTTCAGCGGTGGCAATTCATTCGTGACCGCCTTGCTGAGCGCATCTGCTGCTTCAACCCGTTTTTCACTGAGGACGCCTGCATGGTGAATATAATCACGCTTGGCTTTGGCCAGAAGCTCATCAAGCTCTTTAAGGCGTTTACGGCCATTCTTAATCCGGTCCAGCTTTTCAGACACTTCAACAAAATGCTCATAGAGGTCACTCCACTCGACCTTGTCCTCAGCGGCAATATTTTCAAGCACTTTCAACTTTTGCTGACATTCCGTCAGCGGCTTTGTATCAATCTCATATTCCGGGGACAGGCGACCCATTTCTTCAACCGCATCACGTGCGTTCTTAAGGGAAGAGGCCACAAGCTCTTTGAGGTTAGCCACTTTTTCCTCATCCATATTTTGTTGTGCAAGCAAGGTCTGATTGGCAGCAGATAAAGACACCACAACCCCGTTAGAAGAAATCAGGCGCGAAAGTACAGATTGGAAGGCTTCTGAGGTTTCCTTTGCGGTACGCAGCGTTTCATGCTGCTCCTGAAGCTCTTCGATGAATGTTTCATGCCCGATTGTCATGCCGATTTTATTAAACCGTCCGACAACATCTTCAATCTTACGGGCAATCTTCTTGTGCCGGGCCAAAAAGACGCGCTCATCTTCAAGTTCCTGCGTATAGCGATGCACATCGGACAGAGCGGTTGAAACATTTGTAAAAACTTCCGGATCAAAACCACCGGACAGATCGAGAAGATTTAACTGGTTGGACGGCTCAAGTAGCCCCTGGTTGGCAAACTGGCCATGGATTTCAACAAGAAATAGTCCGAGTTTTTGAAGTGTATCCTGATCGACTGTTTTGCCATTAATACGAATCTCTTCGCGTCCTTCGCGTTTTACAATACGCTGAATGTGAAATTCTTTTTCATCTGCTCCAAGTAAATCATGGGCCCGTAAAAACTCTAAAGACGGATGACCTTCTTTTTGTGCAAAAGAAGCTTCGATCACAGATTGTTCTGACCCGCTGCGAATTGACTCTGACTTAGAGTTTTCACCCAGAATAAGCCCCATCGCCCCAAGCAAGATCGATTTCCCTGCACCGGTTTCCCCAGTCAGGATGGTCAGACCGTTTTTTAAATCAAGATCCAGCGTGTCGATAATAACAAACTGATCAATCTTTAATTTTGTAAGCATAAAAGGCTGCCTTATTTAGGTTACAGCCTTATTATAACAGAGTTTTTCAGCTTTGTGCAAAGCCCTTACGCCAGGTCATCTGCGCGCCTTTGCGCATCTACCACATCTAGAATCGTATCATTGAAATCTGCGGCAAGCGCCAGTGCTTCCTGGGACAGCTCCAGACGTGTGCCCGAAGCAAGCATATTAGCCGCCTCTTCATTCATATCTGCAAGAGTAAGATCGGCAGCTCCGGCTTTATGGGTGACGATTGCGCTTTCTAAATTAATGTTGCGTGTCTTGATAATACCAAGATCATAAATGATGCTGTCACCATATTCACGCACTCGATTGAGAGCTTCTCTGATCCGCTCGAGAATTAAGTCTACATCATCAATATTATTGAAGTTTCGATCAGGCAGGCCTAAACCTTCAATTGTGAAATCTTCAGCTTCTGTCACCAGAAAGCTTGAATAGTTTTCATTAAAATATGTCGTCATATCATCATTTTTGAGCAAATTAATTCCACGGTAATTTGCATCTTGTGCAATATCATCAATTTGCTGAATGATATTTTCATAGTCGAGATGGATATAACTAACCGATGAAGATGTTGTCAGAGAGTTATATCGTTCAGCCATATCAGCTGCAGTTAGCGTCTGATTGTAAAGCGCGACATCTGAAATGCGCCCGTCAAAATAATACGGGTTTCCATCTGTGCCATCATGATACCAGGCCCCTTCAGGCGCATAGCCAATTCCAATATCCCCTGAGTGCGAGGGGAAAGTTGCATTTACCGGCACGCTGCCAATACTTGCTCCGTTGACATAGACGTTAAACTCATCTGTTCCTGTAAAATCAAAGGTGAACGCAACATGATATGTTTCTCCGGCATTGATAGGAATCGAAATATTTGGCGGACCCCAGGCACCGGAATCGCGTCCGACAGCATAAAAACGGCCATTATCGATATACATGGTGAAACTATTGACGCCTGCACCTTCTTCATAAACAACCTGACGCCCGGCTGTCGTATCCGCATTAAACATGAGCTCAACTGTGCGTTGATTGTGCGGTTGTAAATTAATGGCATTATTATCCGGAATACGAATTCCCTGATTAACGCCGTTAAATTCTGCACTCGCCCCGGCGCCATTGGCATAAAGCGGCGCACCGCCAAAGCTTGGCCCGTTTACAGGAATACCGTTCACAGCTCCGGCAAGGCTGCCGGCATTATTTGCATTCCCATCCAGACGCCAATAGCCTTCCGGATTGTCATCCTGGATAATCTGCTGAAGCGATGTGCCGCCAATGGTTACAATACGTTCTTCCACACGCGGGTCTGTTTCACCGAGCAGCAAATATTGACGGCTGTCCTGAACAACCGCCTCTGCCTGCTCCAATAGATCTTTAATCGCTGCCACACCGCCGAGCGCCGTATCGATTACACGAATATTCTGCCCAATCCCGTCGAGCAGTTTATTCATCCCGTCTGTCCGCGCCAAAAGAAAGCTGGCAGCTGTAAAATTACGCGGATCATCAATAATTGAATTTACGCGCTTTCCGGTCGCCAGGCGCTCTGAAATTTCATTGGCCTTTGCCTCAGCGCGCTGAATGGCTGTAATATTCTGGCGGACCGTATTATTTAAAACGATTTCACTCATACAGATATCCTCACGCCGCAGGCAAATTTTGCCTGCCCGCACCAGAGCGCCGGCTCTTTAATTCTCGGAAAAACCTTTATTTCCAACATATTTCATATCCTCACCGCATAAAACGGTGCTATACACATGAAATTGAAATGCATAAATCATGCCTTGGTGTGGGCAAGGAGAATAAAAATGGACGATCTCCCTAAATGCGCAGCCGACACACCTGTCGGTGTTGAGTTGGAATCAGGAAAGCTTTACCACTGGTGCACCTGCGGCCTATCGGAAAAACAGCCCTTTTGTGATGGTGCGCACAAGAATGGAACAGAATTTAAATCTTTGAAATTTGAAGTCGAGGAGAATGGAGAAAAGTGGTTATGCCGATGCAAAAAAACCAAAACCCCGCCTTATTGCGACGGCTCTCATAATATCAGTTAATGGAACAGATATCCGCTGCCGATCTTGTCCCGATGGATCTGTTTTTTAAGACAGAGCCGATTACGATTGATTTAGTTTATGCCAACAAAAATCATCCACGAAATGTATTTGGCTGCGCCCTTTATAAAGCAGACGCAAGATTATGGCTTCATAAAGATCTAGCCGGTATTACGCTTTTAGCTGCGCGGTCCTTGTTCGAAACAAGGGAATGTAAGATAGAGCTCAAAGATGGGCTACGCACAACAGAAGCACAAAAACAGATGAACGAAACGGAGATTGTCAAAGCCAACCCACACTGGACGGCACCGGGACCAAAGCGGCTTATCTCTCCGCCCGGGATGGGTGGTCACCCGCGTGGCATGGCTGTGGATGTTATATTGAAAGATATAGACGGTAATGAAATTGATATGGGTACACCTTTTGATTACCTAACTGAAGATCCGCAGGATAATCCGGCTGCCCGCAGCTATACTGGCTTTTCCGATGACATACTGAAAAACAGGAAAATTTTGGAACAGGCTTTTCTCGACGCTGCCGATGATTTAGGCATTCCGGTCTTGCCGCTCCATGCAGAATGGTGGGATTTCCGCCTGCCTCCGGATATTTCTGATCACTATGTGCCGCTTTCTGATTATGGCCTTCCGAATGCAATGAAAATGACTTCCACAGAAGGGCCTGATCATCCTTGCCCCGACTTTGACAAGACGGCACAAGACGTTTTAAAACGCGTGAGCAATGCAAACCTATAAAGTACTTTCAGATATCAAAGCGGATCATCAGGGCGCCGTAATTGCTATTGGCAATTTTGACGGTGTTCATATTGGGCATCAGGCATTGCTTCAAACAGCAAAAAATATAGCCGCAGAAAAAAATAGTCCTTTTGGCCTTTTAACCTTTGAACCGCACCCGCGCGCGCTATTTCGCCCGGATGATCCCCCCTTTCGGATTACGCCTTATGATTTAAAAATGCGTCGCCTGGAAGAAACCAGCCTGGATTTTTCTATGTCTTTAAATTTTGACTGGGATTTTGCCAGCATGAGCGCGGAAGACTTTGTTCAAAAAATTCTGATGGATGGATTAAACGCAGTGCATATTGTCATTGGATTTGATTTTAAATTCGGCCAGCTGCGTAAAGGCTCTGCCGAGACAATTCAAAAAGCAGGACTGCCTGTTACCTGTTTTGATGCGGTTGAAACAGCGCATGGCGACAAGATTGCGTCTTCCACGATACGTCAGCATATCCGTAAAGGGGATATCAAAACAGCAAATGCACTTTTGGGTTGGGAGTGGGAACTAAGCGGCGAGATTCAAAAAGGCGATCGGCGTGGTCATGAGCTTGGCTATCCGACAGCCAATTTTTCGCTCGGCGAAACCATTCACCCGGCCTATGGCGTCTACGCAGCTCTGGCACAGATAGACGGGGAAGAAGACTGGCACAAGGCCGCTGTAAATATCGGTATCCGGCCCATGTTTGAACTGCGCGAAGGACGCGTAGAGGCACATCTTCTTGATTTCCCGGACCGGGATTTATACGGCAAAACCCTGCGCCTCAAGCCCGTGCAACGCTTACGTTCTGAAGCTAAATTCGACTCCCTCGAAGCCCTGATCGCCCAGATGGATGAAGACTGCGCAAAAGCCCGGAATATCCTTACTTAAAGTATGTGGATAAACCTGTTGACAGAATACCCTCTCTTGTGACATTTTCGCGAAATTTTAAAAAGAGGGTGTCAAAAATGAATGCGCCAACGGGGCGAAACGCCTTTGATGCAGCTGCAGAATTGCCGAACGACCATACGGCAACAATCTATTCTTTTCCAAATAAGGATGGACAGCAACAGCCAACTGAAAATGCATCCGGCGTGCCTGTGATACAAGAACAAAAATCAATACGCGCAGCCCAGGCCGCAGAAAATGACCGTAGAGGCATTGAAAACATGTTTCATAAAACTTTTATATGCGCTCCAAAAGGGGTGACATACGCGCCCTACCCAGACTTTTTTAAAAAGTAAGCGTATCTTCTTGATTTTGTTTGACCCAAGGCTTTATAGTGGCTTTATGCAAATGATCCTGGCCATCATTATTCGAATTATTAACCCGGCTTCATAAATTAGAAGACCGGGACGCTTTACTTATACTTTCCAGACATTTACAACCCATTTAAGCGCTGATGCGGAGCGCCAAGGATTATGATGAGCACGACAGACAAAGACACATATAAAGATACGATTTTCCTGCCGAAAACGGACTTTCCGATGCGCGGAAATCTGCCCGAGCGCGAACCGGAGATGGTCGCTAAATGGCAGGCGATGGACCTCTATGCGAAATTACGCAAAGCATCCAAAGATAAAGAAAAATGGATTTTGCATGACGGCCCGCCTTATGCGAATGGCGATATTCATATGGGCCATGCGCTGAATAAAATCCTCAAAGACGTGATCAACAAAAGCTGGCAGATGATGGGCTATAACGCCCCTTATGTGCCGGGATGGGATTGTCACGGCCTGCCGATCGAATGGAAGGTCGAAGAGAGCTACCGTAAGGATGGCAAAGACAAAGACGAAGTGGCGCCAATTGATTTTCGCGCCGAGTGCCGGGAGTTCGCCCAAAAATGGGTGGAGATTCAATCAGACCAGTTCCAGCGTTTGGGTGTGATCGGCGATTGGAAAGACCCTTACCTCACCATGACGCACACGGGCGAAGCTCAGATCGTGCGTGAGATTCATAAATTCCTGATGAATGGCGGACTATATAAAGGCGTGAAACCCGTCATGTGGTCGACGGTTGAAAAGACCGCGCTCGCCGAAGCGGAAGTCGAATATAAAGAACATAAATCCGTCACCGTCTGGGTGAAGTTTCCGGTCGTAAATACAAAGCTGGATGCATTGAAAGAGGCTTCGATTGTCATATGGACAACGACGCCCTGGACCTTGCCATCCAACCGCGGGATTGCCTTTGGGGAAGATATTGAATACGGGCTTTATGAAGTGGGCACGCTTAAGGACGGATCACGCGCGATAATTGGTGACAAGTTAGTCATTGCCTCTTCTTTAGAAGAAGATTTTAAAGACAAAGCAAAAATCGAAGAGCTGACATTGATCCGAAAATTTAGAGGATTAGATTTTGTCGGCACGATCTGCGCACATCCACTGCGTGGGCAAGGTTATGAGTTCGACGTGCCAATGCTCATAGGTGATTTTGTAGATGATAGCGCCGGAACAGGTTTCGTGCATATCGCCCCAAGCCACGGCGCGGACGACTTTTACCTTGGTAAAGAAAAGGGATTAGAGGTTACAGATAACGTGACTGATGACGGGCGCTTCCGTCCACATGTGCCGCTCTTTGCAGGGATGGCGATTTATGATGATGACGGCAAAATGGCCGAAGGAAACTTTGCTCCGATCAAAGCACTGGATGAGGCTGGCATGCTGGTTGCCAAAGGCTCTTTAAAACATGAATACCCGCATAGCTGGCGATCCAAAGCACCCGTCATTTTCCGCACCACGCCGCAATGGTTCATTGCGATGGATAATGAAATCAAACTGCGCGAAACGGCCCTGAAAGCGATTAAGGATACAACATGGGTCCCTGCAAAAGGCGAAGCGCGGATCAATGCAATGATTGAGCAGCGTCCGGACTGGTGTATTTCCCGCCAGCGCGCCTGGGGTGTACCGATTGCACTCTTCCTGCATAAAGAAACCGGCGATGTCTTAAAAGATGAAGCGGTTCTCAAACGCATCGGCGATATCTTTGAAGAAGAAGGGTCTGATGCCTGGTGGTCCCGCAATCCGCAGGACTTTCTTGGCAATGATTATAGCGCGGACGATTACACGCAAGTCTTTGACATTGTCGATGTATGGTTTGAATCCGGTTCAACGCATGCCTTTGTTTTAGAACAACGCGCGGAACAAAAATGGCCGGCCGATCTATACCTCGAAGGCTCGGACCAGCATCGCGGCTGGTTTCACTCTTCCCTTCTTGAAAGCTGCGGCACGCGCGGACGCGCGCCTTATGATGCCGTTTTGACGCATGGTTTCGTGCTCGATGAAAAAGGGTACAAAATGTCCAAATCTCTGGGCAATGTGACCGATCCTCTCAAGGTCATGGAACAATATGGCGCTGATATTATGCGGCTTTGGACCATGACCTCCGATTACGCTGAAGATATCCGCATCGGTAAAGATACACTTAAAAATACGGCAGACATGTATCGCCGTATCCGCAACACGCTGCGCTTTCTCCTCGGCGCGCTCGATGGATTCACAAAAGCTGAAATGACGGATGAGATGTTTGAGGACCCCTCCTCTCTTCCGGAATTAGAACAGCTTGTTTTGCATCAACTCTATGAGATGGATCAAAAAGTATGCGCGTTCATCAAAGAACACGAATACGGTAAGATCGCCAAACTGCTTTACGATTTTTGCAATGAAGATCTTAGCGCCTTTTACTTTGATATCCGCAAAGACCGGCTTTATTGCGATCGGCCGGACGCATTTGAGCGCCGCGCAGCCCGCTCTGTCATGGCAACAATATATAATGGGCTGGTCAGCTGGCTCGCACCGATCCTGTCTTTTACTGCAGAGGAAGCCTGGCAGCATAGACCCGAAGGTGTGTTCGGCGATGAAGAAAGTGTTCATTTACGTACCTTCCCGGACGTGCCTGCTGTCTGGAAAAACGATGCGCTCGCAGAAAAATGGGTAAAGGTCCAGAAAGTCCGCGACGCCGTCCTGGCTGAGCTGGAACCGCACCGGGCGTCAAAAGAAATTGGTTCATCTCTCGAAGCTCACCCGGTTATCCTGGCAAATACTGATTACCAAAGCGCTATGGACGGGATTGATATGGCAGAGATCTGTATTGTGTCTCAGGTCACGATCAAAGACGGTGACGATTTAGCCGTGGAGTTTGGCAAAGCAGACGGTAATAAATGCGCACGCTGCTGGAAGATTCTCCCCGAAGTCGGGACTGACCCGGATTATCCGGACCTGACGCTACGCGACGCCGATGCCGTGCGATGGTATATGGCAAACAAAAAAGCGGCTTAATTTTTTTCTATATCTATGTAACTGTCCCGGTGCAGGTGTCGAATGAACCTGCATCAAGGAAAGATGCGCGGTTGCATTTTTCCCATTTTAAACTAAAGACGAACCCATGGAGGAATCCTCATGAGTCTTACAAAAACTGCTTTAAATACAATTATGGCCGGCGCTTTTGCCGTGACACTGGCAGGCGCTGCAAATGCACCTTCCGCGCACGCAATGGAAGCTGGAAAGGAAAAATGCTACGGCGTTGTCAAAGCTGGTAAAAACGCCTGTGCAAATGCTGCAGGTACACATAGCTGTGCAGGCTATGCAGAAACAGATGGTGATGGCGGCGAGTGGATCGCTCTGCCAAAAGGCGTCTGCGATAAACTCGTTGGCGGGTCCACGACACCTTTCGAAGGTAAAGGCTATGAAAAAGCAGCCATGGACAAAAAAGAAGGCTAAGTTTCCTTCCATGGAAAAGCCGGGCGCGTACAATACGCGCCCGGACCTTCCTGATCCGGTTGGCATTGGCCTGCGCCATGCCCATTATGCAGACATCCCCAAAGAGCGCCCGGATGTTGGCTGGCTGGAAGTTCATCCTGAAAATTATTTCGGCGGCGGTATAAATCGTCACCACCTTGAAAAATCCCGTGAGCTATATGAGATGAGTTTCCATGCGGTCGGCCTGTCTTTAGGCTCAGCAGACGGGATTGATCTTGACCATCTTCAAAAAATTAAAGAGCTGATTGAAATTTATCAGCCATTCCAGTTTTCAGATCATGCGTCCTGGAGCGCGAGCGGTAATGCGCATTTAAATGATTTGCTCCCGCTGCCTTATACGGAAGAAACGCTGTCGAAACTTTGTGAGAATGTAGACCGTGCGCAGGATTATTTAGGCATGCAGATATTGGTTGAAAACCCGTCCACCTATATTGATTTTGCAGATAATGAAATGAACGAACAGAACTTCATGAATGAAGCTGCTAAACGTACCGGCTGCAAAATCCTACTCGATATCAACAATATCTATGTACAGGCCCATAATCACGGACACGACCCATATAAGTATATCAATGACATCACACCTAAATATGTCGGCGAGATGCATCTGGCCGGTTATACGGAGCAACCCGTTGAAGATAAAACCATTCTCATTGATACACATAGCAAGCCGGTCCATGACCCGGTCTGGGATCTCTATGCCCACGCTGTTGGCCATATCGGCGAAACACCCACATTGATTGAATGGGATGAAGAGCTCCCACCCCTCTCCACCCTTGTGCAGGAAGCACATCGCGCCCGGCGAGTCATGACGGATGTTTTAAGAGTAGCCTATGCAGCTGAATGACATCCAACAGAAATTCAAACATCAAATGCTCGGCGATAAAACCGCGCTTTTGGATGATGCAGATCTGAATGGTATTTTTGAAACGGGGGAGATTTCTCTTGAAAGCCGTTTAAATGTGTATCGCACAGGCATTCTTGAAAAACTTAAAAATGTTTTGGCCATTACTTATCCAAGCGTTGAAAAACTCACCGGGGAAGATTTTTTCCGCGGCGCAGCCTATCAATTTATCCGCCAAAATCCGCCCCGCGGCGGGGATATGAATCTTTACGGGAAAGAGTTTCCATCTTTTCTTGGCGCTCTTAAAGAGGCGCAAGGCTTACCTTATTTAAAAGATATCGCTCTCTATGACTGGATCACAAACAAAGCCTACTACGCCGCAGACGATGCACCAGTCAGTGCGGATATATTATCCAGCTTTACACCGGATGATTTTGCGCATTTGACGTTTGAACCGCGTGCAAGCCTGTTTCTTTTTTCTTCAATATATCCAATTGATGAAATTCATGATTTTTGTAGTAACGATTCTGGCGATGAAGCCGAACCATTAGACATCACCAAGGGCGGTGTCTATATGATGATTTACCGCCCGGAATATATGGTCCGGCGTGAGCATCTCACCAAAAGTGAATACGACTTACTGGACCATCTTTTCAGCGGGCAGCCACTTGGTGAGGCTTTGGAAGAGATTTTAAAATCAGATCCTGATTTTGGTTTTCAAGCTTTCTTGAGCCGCCATATGTCTCTTGGGACATTTAAGAACATTACTTTAAATACCATGGAAGGAAAAAAACATGAAAGCACTTGCACTGAAACTGGATGATGCCTTTAGCCCCATCCGGAAAATTTTAAACTGCCCTGCAGCTGCCCTCTTTGATCTTGGCGTTCGGCTTTACATGGCCAACATCTTTTTCAAATCAGGAATGCTCAAATTCCAAAACTATCTGAACAATGACTGGGCTTCGACAGTTTTTCTGTTTGAAGAAATTCATCCAGTGCCATTTATATCTCCGCAACTGGCGGCGATTTCAGGCACAGCCGGAGAGTTGATCTTACCCGTTCTGCTGGCCCTTGGCCTGTTCGGACGCTTTGGGGCACTTGGATTACTCTTTATGACGATTACAATCGAGTTTTTAGTCCCTGCGGAATACGGCATTCAAAACCATGCCCATTATTTCTGGATGTTCCTGCTGGCGCATATTGCCATTCGCGGCCCGGGCTGGATCTCCGTCGATCACCTGATTGGAAAATGGATCAGAAAATAAACCTCAATAAATCTAAAAGACCCGGCTTGGACCGGGTCTTTTTTTGGTTATAATGCACCCTCATGAACGAGCATTTTCTCAAACGGCTTATCGGCTATGCATTAATCGCCGATATTTTGATTATCGACCAGCTCTCCAAATGGATGGTACTGGAATGGGCGATCCGTCCGCATATCCAGCCAGAAGCCCCTTCGCTTGGTTTTTTTGACTGGATCACCAGCACCAACCGTCTGCCTTTTACTTCTATTGAGGTCACACCGTTTTTTAATATCGTCATGGTCTGGAACCAGGGGATCAGCTTTGGCCTGTTTCAAAGTGACACCCCCTATTTCCTGATTGGGCTGGCACTGGCAATTTCCGCCCTGTTCGGCGTGTGGCTCTCCCGTGCCACAGGCTGGTTGCAAGCTATCTCTTTAGGCCTTGTCATTGGCGGAGCGATCGGCAATGTCCTTGACCGGCTGCGGTTCGGGGCCGTGGCAGATTTCCTTGATTTTCATGCACTTGGCTGGCATTACCCGGCTTTTAACGTCGCCGATATGTGCATTGTGATCGGGATTGCCTTGCTGGTCTTTGATGGGCTATTCTTAGAGGCGAAAAGAGAGAAAAATACTCAAAACAATGCGTAATATTTTTATAGGATGCCTGGCCGTTTTAACTTTAAGCGCCTGCGAAAGAACCAAAGAGCAATTCGACTTTTCGAAAAAGCCGCCGGATGAGTTTGCGGTTGTAAAACGCGCCCCTTTGGAAATGCCGCCCGACTTTAGTGTCCGTCCGCCAACACCTGGCGCGCCGCGCCCGCAGGAACTTTCAACGTCCGCTGAGGCGCGCGCCGCCGTTTTGGGTGATCCTGCCTTGGCTCAAAAACCACGCGTAGAGGCTGCCTCTGCCGGGGAAGCAGTGCTTTTGCAACAAGCGGGGGCTGGCTATGCCGACCCGGATATCCGCACCCGCGTGGATGCGGAAACGGCTGAGCTGTCTGAAGAACTGATGCCCGGGATTGAGCAACTGAAAGAAATGATCGGCCAGGATGCTCAGGAGCCAGCCACTGTTGTTGATCCCATTGGCGAATCTGAACGTATCAAACAGAACCGTGAACAGGGCGCACCCATCACAGAAGGCGAAACGCCCAAAGTTGAAGAAAATAGATGATCTTCTGTCATAGCCTCTACCGGCAATTCTATCTTGCATTTGCATTGATGTTATTTTTTGCACTGCCAGCGCAGGCACAGACTTTCGGCGCCCAAAGCGCAAGCCTTGAAAACGGCATGCAGGTTGTTGTGATCCCCAATCCGCGCGTGCCGGTTGTCACCCACATGGTCTGGTACAGGGTTGGCGCTTCTGATGAAGCGCCGGGCGCATCTGGCATGGCCCATTATTTTGAACATCTTATGTTTAAAGGCACGCAGAAGATTGCACCCGGGGAGATGTCCAAAACCGTCCGCAGGCTTGGCGGGAATGACAACGCCTTTACAGGCCAGGATTTCACCGCTTATTTTCAGTCCATTGCCAAAGAGCATTTGCCTAAACTCATGGAAATGGAAGCGGACCGCATGGCCAATCTCGCCCCGCCGCCGGAGCATTTTGCATCAGAAAAAAATGTTGTTCTCGAAGAGCGCCGCCAGCGCACGGAAAACGATCCGCGCAATCTTTTTACCGAACAAATGCGCAGCGCACTTTTCATCAACCACCCTTACGGGACGCCCGTCATCGGCTGGATGAGCGAGATCAAGACCTATGAATGGGAAGACGTCAAAAAATTCTACGATGCCTGGTATGCACCCAATAACGCTATTTTAATCGTCAGTGGTGATGTCACCATGGAAGAGGTTTTACCGCTTGCACAAAAACACTACGGTCCCCTTTCCCCTAAAACCCTGCAGGAGCGCGCCCGCACGGAAATCGCCCCTGCGATTGGTAAAACACATATGGTTTTACAACATCCCGTCATCCGCCAGCCTGCTTTTCAACGTATCTATGTCATGCCCTCTCACCGCATGAACAAACAAGATGCGCTTGCGCTGGATGTCCTGACCGAAGCGATGAGCGGTGGATCGACAACACGGCTCTATCAGTCCCTTGTTGTAAATCAGAAAAAAGCGACATCGGTGTCCATGTCTTATAACAGCACCGCGCTGGATTACGGTACACTCTGGATCACGGCAACACCGGCGCAAGATGTCACTCTGGAAGAACTTGAAAACCTGATTGATGCAGAGATTGAAAAAGTTTTAACAGAAGGCATGAACGAAGCAGAAGTCAAAGATGCCATTCAGCGCTTACAGGATGATGCCGTCTTTGCCCGCGATTCCGTTTCCGGCCCTGCGATGATTTTCGGTCATGCGCTGACTACAGGATCAACCATAGAAGATGTTGAAAACTGGCCGCAGGATATTGCCGCTGTTACGCTGGAACAAGTCAACGCTGCGGCAAAAACCTATCTTGATCCGCAGGCGCCGTATCTGCGCCCGCCAGTGACAGGCCACCTTTTGCCGGAGGTGCAAGAATGAAGCATTTTGTCGTCTTCTTCGCCTTAATCCTTTTAAGTGCCTGCAATGCCAAGGCACAGGACCGGTTTTTAGATATCCAGCAGGTCACCAGCCCCGGCGGCATAGAAGGCTGGCTGGTGCAGGATGACACGCTGCCCATCATTGCGCTTCAGTATGTGTTCCTGGATTCCGGCACAACGCTCGACCCTGAAGCCAAACAGGGGCTTGTCCGCATGCTCTCCAACACGATGGATGAAGGCGCAGGTGAGCTGGACTCGACCGCCTTTCAAAAAGCGCTTGCAGATCATTCCATCACACTGCGTTTTTCCGCCAGCCGTGACGGGTTTGGCGGGAGGCTGAAAACCCTGACGCGTCATAAAGACAAAGCCTTTGACCTGTTAAAGATTGCTCTCACCGCCCCGCGTTTTGACACAGAACCCGTTGACCGTATGCGCAATGCCAATATGACGCGTATCCGCTCTTCTCTTGCCGATCCGGACTGGATTGCTGCGCGCATTCTGAATGACCGTATGTATTCAGGTCATCCTTACGCCATGAATAGCGGCGGCACACTGACAACATTGCCCGCAATTACCCCGGATGACCTGCGTGATTTTTACACACAATATCTGACACAAGACCGGCTTGTGGTTGTTGCGGCTGGAGATATATCGGCAGGAGAATTTCAAATGCTTTTAGATACGCTATTCGGCCACCTGCCTGCACAAGGCCCTGAAGATATCGTCCCCGGTGCAGATGTCAGCAATCCAGGCACAATTGCACTCTATCAAAAAGATATTCCGCAAACGGTTATTCAGATTGCCTTACCAGCTTTCGGGCGCGATCACCCGGATTATTACGCGCTTCAGGTTTTAAATTATATATTTGGCGGCGCAGGCTTTGGCTCCCGCCTGATGGAAACAGCGCGCGAAAAAGAAGGTCTGACCTACGGTATTTTTTCATCAATTAGCGATAACCGAAAAATTGACTTGATGCGCATTGGTACTTCAACCAAAAATGAAAGCGTTATGCGTATGCTGGAAATCATCCGCGCGGAAATGCAAAAACTGCAAACTGAGCCCGTCCCGGAGGATGAGCTGAATAATGCGAAATCTTACCTGACAGGATCCTTGTCTTTATCACTAACCTCGACGGATAAAATCGCAAGTGTCTTGATGGGGCTGCGCACGCAAGACCTGCCTGCCGATTACCTCGATCACTATGCAGATAAAATCAATGCCGTGAGCGCAGCAGACATTCAGCGCGTCGCCCGCGATATTCTGATCCCAGAAAAGATGACAGTCACCCTTGTCGGCACCCCGCAGCTCCCCGAAGGGCTGGACAATCTGGTGACAATCACCGATATTCCCAATGCGGAATGATCGGTCCTTATATGACAAATATATTACATAATATAAAATCTCTGACCAGTAGGCACGCCTTTGAGGCTCTGCAGAGCCATTGTAGCACCACCGCGCCTAAAAACACGCCTGCCCACAGGGTGCTCTCCATGACAGGTCTGTATATGAGCATTGCCGATGCAGGGCAGGATGAAACCGTCTGCAGGCACTTAAATGATCTTGCGCGCGAATGTGGCGTGGAAGAAATGCGCGATGCCATGTTTGAAGGTACAAAGATTAATAATACGGAAGATCGCGCTGTTCTTCATACGGCCCTGCGGCGCCCGGCTTCAGATAAAGTTTTAGTGGATGGCGAAAATGTCATGCCATTTATCCATGATGTGCTGGATCGGATGAAAAGCTTCAGTGATAAAATCCGCGCAGACAAAAAATTTACCTCTATTGTCAATATTGGAATTGGTGGATCCGATCTCGGGCCTGCCATGGTTTGTGATGCTCTCAAAGCATTTCAAAGTAATGATCTTGAAATATATTTTGTATCCAATGTTGATGGCGCGCATTTGGCCTCTGTTTTAAGAAAATGTGATCCTGAAACAACGTTATTCCTGATAGCCTCAAAAACTTTTACAACACAGGAAACCATGCGTAACGCCTATAGCGCGCGCACATGGATGATAAACGCCCTTGGCGAAGACGCTGTTCAGGACCATTTTGCAGCCCTTTCCACAAATGAAAAAGCCGTTCAAGAGTTCGGCATTGATCCGGAAAATATGTTCCCGTTCAAAGACTGGGTTGGTGGGCGCTATTCGCTCTGGTCTGCAATCGGCCTGCCGATTGCGATTGCGGTTGGGTTTGAAAACTTTGAACAACTCTTACGCGGCGCCTATGATATGGACCGGCATTTCCAGACAACGGCACTGGAAGATAATATTCCGGTTCAGCTCGCCTTGCACGGCATCTTTAACCGCAATGTCAGAGAGTGCAGTTCTGTTGCCGTTATTCCCTATGCACAAGACCTCGCCCGTTTCCCGGCCTATCTGCAGCAGCTTGATATGGAATCAAACGGTAAAAGCGTACGCCGGGATGGATCGCCGATTGCAGACTACAAAACAGGCCCGGTGGTCTTTGGCGAACCAGGAACAAGTGCGCAGCACAGTTTTTTCCAACTTTTGCATCAGGGCACGGATATCATTCCGGTTGAGTTTATCGGTTTTAAAAAAGCGCGTCATGATCTGGACGGCCATCATGAAATTTTAATAAATAATATGCTGGCCCAGCGAGAAGCCTTGTGTAACGGTAAGGTTGATGAAGACCGTTTCAAACATTTTGACGGCGCACGTCCGTGCGTCACTTTGTTATTAGATGAACTCGACCCGTATCATCTGGGTATGCTGATCGCGCTTTATGAGCATAAAGTCTTTGTTCAAGGTGTTATTTGGGGGATCAACTCTTTTGATCAGTTTGGCGTGGAACTTGGCAAGCAGATTGCAAAGGCTATTGCAGATGACACGCAATCAAAGGACCCTGTCACAGAAGATTTAATAGCAGCTTTAAAATAAATGAAAGATTTAACACCAATTGCGTCATTACCCGTCTTAAGCCAGGGAGATCTGGAACAGATCATTCATGACCATAAGTTTTTTAACTGGGGCCGTAAAGGCGGCCGGCGAGCCATTTTAAAATTTATGGATCTTTCCAACCTCGATTTCTCAGGCCAGGATCTATCCTATGTTGATTTTACAGGCTCAAAATTATACGGCACGAATTTATCCAACGGTCAGTTTGTAGGGGCCATTTTCTTTAACTGCGATTTACGCGGCGCTATTATGGATTACGCCGATTTTTCCCGCGCAGATTTCCGCGGTGCCGTCGTGTCCGGGGCAAGCGTCCAGGGTTCCGATTTTGAAAATGCGGATTTACGCAAAGGCCAGATGCTGAAATTCAATGATGACGGTCAGATCATTCAGGCAGCCTCCGATCAGGCGCGCAGCCGCGGCCCAAGCGGTGTCACTGTCTTTTCAGGCAGCCGCATGGATCGCTCAAATCTCAGCGGTATTAAAGCGCATGGTGCAGATTTTAGCGATGCAGATTTATCCGGTGTTAGCATGGCTGAAGCCGATCTCACGGAAGTACGTTTTCACGGCGCCAATCTCAGTGATACAGATCTCACCGGCGCAGAAGTCGGCCAGGCAGATTTCTCTCAATGTATTGTCAATGCACAAACCCTTAGAACGGTTGCCCTGGCCGAAGAACAGCGTAAACATATTATTGACCCTGCCGTTACAGGTGAAACACTTGCAGCCCGCGGACAAAACCTGGAAGACCTTCTGACCGCGCATAAGAAATGGGTGATGAGTGCAGGCAAAAACGGCGAGCAGATGAATTTAAGCGGTGCGGATATGCGTGGTACGCCTGATTTGCGCAAAGTGCCGCTTACGGCCGTACGCGCTAAAGAGACGAATTTTATGGGCCAAGATTTGCACGGCGCAAACATGCAAAGCGCTATCCTGGATCAGTCTAATTTTAAAGATTGTAAATTAACCGGTGCAGACTTACGCGGATCTTCTCTCAAACAAGCTCAATTTACACGCGCTGACTTACGCGGACTGAAAGCCGGGCCGCTCCGCTTTGACCGCCCGGATGGCAAAGGCGTAAAAATCCACCGCGCAAATCTATCCGGCGGAATGTTTAAATATGCGGATTTATCCGGTGCTGACCTTTCTTATGCCATTCTTATGGGGGCGGATCTCTCAGGAGCTAATCTGGAATCCTGCGACCTGCGCCATGCAGACCTGACCGGCGCTATCCTGGACGGGGTGGAGCTCTCCACCGCCGTGATCGAAGATACGCTTTTAGATTAACTGAAATAAGTATCGCCAAACAGGAATAATCCGCTAAAATGCCTTTCTAAACTGGGGAAGGTAAAATGAGAATCCGGCATCTGCCAGATCATCTGGTCAACCAGATCGCCGCCGGCGAGGTCATTGAACGTCCGGCTGCGGCGGTCAAAGAACTTGTCGAAAATGCGCTTGATGCAGGCGCGAGTGATATTCGTATTGATTTGCGTGATGGCGGCAAAAGCCTGATCAAAGTCACAGATAACGGTCACGGGATGGATGTACAGGATCTGGAAGCCGCGCTTTCCCGACATGCGACATCCAAGTTACCTGAAGATGATCTTGTGCATATCACGACGATGGGTTTTCGCGGGGAAGCTTTGCCGTCCATTGCGTCTGTTGCCAGGCTTTCAATCGTATCAAAAGAGGAAAAGGCAGAGGATGCCTGGGAAATTTTAGCAGAAGGCGGAAAGATAGACCCACCAAAACCAGCAGCCCATGCAAAAGGGACAAGCGTGACTGTCCGTGATTTATTTTATGCCACGCCTGCCCGGCTGAAATTTCTCAAAAGCGAGCGCGCAGAATATGGTGCCATTAAAGATGCGCTAAGCCGGATTGCCATGGCGTTTCCGCAAGTGCGTTTTCAAATCCGGCATAATGAAAAAGTGACGCTCGATTTACCACAGGCGGATCTCAAAACGCGTCTTGCTGCCATTATCGGCAAAGATTTTTATGAGAATGCTGTCGAAATCGAAGCAAATAACGAAGATATTCATATCAGTGGCTATGCAGGCCTGCCTTCTTTTGACCGGGCAAGCTCCACGGCGCAATATCTATTTGTCAATGGACGGCCTGTCAAAGATAAGCTGCTCTATGGCTGTATCCGCGCAGCTTACAGCGATTTAATGCAATCCGGCCGCCACCCGGTTGTGGCGCTGTATGTAACCCTGCCGGCCGAAGAGGTGGATGTAAATGTGCACCCGGCTAAAGCTGAAGTCCGTTTTCGGGACGCCGGACACATGCGCGGCATGATTATTTCAGCGCTGAAACACGCACTGCTTGAACAGGGCGGACAGGTCACATCGTCCACGATTTCCTTTGCGGCTCTATCTAAAATGAGCCCGCAAAACAATCGTGCCTCTTTACCCTATCGCAGCAATTATAAGGGTGGCGGCGGTGCACTGGCCGAAAAAGTACATGATGCCTATGCCCCACTCAGTTTTGATATGCAACCTTCCGCACGCGTGGAACAGGCACCCGATCAGGTATTTGAAACTCATCCGCTTGGTGCGGCGCGGGCGCAAATTCATGAAAATTATATCGTCGCCCAAAGTGAAGACGGGCTTGTCCTGATTGATCAGCACGCAGCCCACGAGCGGCTTGTCTATGAACGGTTTAAAGCACAATATGCACAAGGCGGTATTCAGGCACAGGGGCTACTGACACCTGAAATTGTTGACCTGGATGATGTCAAAAGCGCGGCGCTTTTATCCCATGCAGAAACTTTCAAACAAATGGGGCTGGAGATTGAGGCCTTCGGCCCGACTTCAATTGCTGTTCAGGGCATTCCGGCTATTCTTGGAAGTAAAATTGACATTCAAAAACTTATCCGGGACCTGGCCGAAGACTGCACAGACCAAAATCTGCCCAGCGCTTTAGAAGAGAAAATCAATCACATCATGGCCTCCATGGCTTGCTACGGATCGGTGCGCAGCGGGCGGCGTTTGAATGTTGATGAAATGAATGCACTTTTACGTGATATGGAAGAAACGGACAATTCAGGTTATTGTAATCATGGCCGCCCGACTTATATTAAACTCAGTTTGAAAGATATCGAAAAACTCTTCGCCCGCAGGTAAATAAATGACAAAGGATCAAAAGGATACATTGGGCATGTATATGATGTTCTCCGCCGGGATTATCATGCAGTTCGTTCCGATGCTAACCGCGCAAACGCTTGGCCTGATTATGATTTTGGTCGCGCTCATCGGCGCGTATCTCTACAAAGCCAAATCAGCAATGGACAGCCTTACCTATAATCATATGAGCTATCTCATCGGTACGATCTGGATAAGTTCTTTATTTCTTTTGATAGGTATTATTATTGCAACAATCTGGGTTTACCAGCTCGGCGATCACAGTGTTGTACTGGATGTCATGACCGGGGTGAATAACGGCAGACTTTTCACGCAAGATGAACTTCAGACCGAGCTTGAAAATTATATGATCCAGAATATGACCCTTTTGATTACAGCGGCCGGCACGACGCTCGGACCCGGCCTGATTTACATTATCTATCGCGTGACTAACGGCATGCGATTGACAGTGCGCGGGGAACGGATCGACAAACCCGCGCGGTGGTTTTAACGAAATGCGCCTTGCTTTTTTCGCCTCTTATAACGGGTCTTCGGCGAAAGCCATTACGCAGGCCTGCAAAGACGGTATTTTGGATGCAACACCTGTTCTTCTCATTTCAAACAATCCGGACTGCGCTGCTTTTCAATGGGCGAATGACGCCAAGATTAAAACGTTTTGCGTAAATGAAAAAAACCTGGGTGGTTCTGAGGCACTCGATCAGGAAATTGCCAATATCCTCGAAGATCATGACATTAATCTAGGCGTTTGCTCTGGCTATATGAAACTGATAGGACCAAAAACAATTGAGGCTGCAGGCCATATTCTGAATATTCACCCTGCCCTTTTGCCTAAATATGGCGGGCAGGGCATGTACGGTCATCATGTGCACCGCGCAGTTAAAGAAAGCGGAGATACAAAGACCGGGCCAACCGTGCATCTTGTCAATCACGCCTATGATGAAGGCGCTATCCTTGCGCAGCTTGAACTGCCTGTGCAGGAAAGCGATACGGCCGAAGAGATCGAAACCCGCGTCAAAGCAGCAGAACCTGATTTTTACATCGATACACTTCGAAAAATTTTAAGCGGAGAGATCACACTCCCCGCTTAAAACAATGTTAGGCAAGATCAAAAAGAAGAACTTCAGAAGGTTCCTGCGCAGCAATCGTGACGGTTTCAACATCCGTAATTTCTGCGCCGTCTCCTTCTTTTAAACTTTCACCATTCAAGGTCACTTGCCCACGCACCAGGTGTAAAAACCCGCCACGCTGAGGTTCAAAGCTATATGAAGCGCTTTGTCCTTCTTCCAGGTGCACCAGGTACATCTTCACATCCTGGTGAATGGTAATCGCGCCATCACTTCCGTGACGATCTCCGATCAGGACAAACTCACCCTTGTTTACATTTAAAGGCTTTTGCTCATAACTGGGCTCCAGACCTTTCGTTTTCGGTTCGATCCAGATTTGCAAGAAATGAACAGGATCGTCTTTTGACCCGTTAAATTCAGAATGAGTCACGCCTGTGCCCGCACTCATGCGTTGCACTTCACCGGGTTTGATCACAGACCCCGTTCCCATGGAATCTTTATGTTCCAAAGACCCGTCCAGCACATAGGAAATAATCTCCATATTATTATGCGGATGCGTGCCAAAACCGGCACCCGGGATTACCCGGTCGTCATTGATCACACGCAAAGACCGAAACCCCATGCGCGCCGGATCATGAAAATGTCCGAACGAAAATGTATGGGCGCTGTCCAGCCAGCCTGTTTTGGTTTTTCCGCGCAAATCGCGGTCATGAATCTTAATCATGTCACTCTCCTTTCAATACATATGCTCTTTATACGAAAGGCTGGATCATTTGGGTGCGCAAACCTGCTATGCAGAAAGAGAATAATCGTTTCCGATCAGCTCCAGCGCCTGCATATCAAAGAGCTTTTTATAGTAAGAACCCTCCTGTTTGACCAGCCCGGCATGCGTACCCTGCTCGACAATCCGGCCTTTATCAAAGACCAAAATCCGGTCCACGGCCTTAATCGTCGCCAGGCGGTGGGCAATCGTGATTGTCGTGCGGCCTTCCATCAAGTGCGCAAGCGCTTTTTGAATTTCATGCTCGGACACAGAATCCAGCGAAGAAGTTGCTTCATCCAAAATCAGGATTTTTGCATCGGCCAGGATAGCCCGGGCAATTGCCACGCGCTGACGCTCCCCGCCGGACAGCTTGATCCCGCGTTCGCCGACAAGCGTGTCATAGCCTTGCGGCAGGGCAGAAATAAAGTCATGCGCATAAGCACGCCGCGCAGCATCTTCAATCTCTTCCTGAGAGGCGCCCGGCTTGCCGTATGCAATATTCTCCGCGAGCTTGCGGTGAAACAGGATCGGTTCCTGCGGCACAAGCGCAAGCCCGCTACGCAAAGAACTTTGCGTGACATCTGCAATATTCTGCCCATCAATGCGGATTTCACCGGAATCGATATCGTACAGGCGCTGCACAAGCTTCACAAAAGTCGACTTGCCCGAGCCTGAATGCCCGACCAGCGCAACCTTTTCCCCCGGCGCGATACGCAAAGAGAAATCCTGATAAAGCGGATCGCGCTGCCCCTGATAGGTAAAGGTGACTTTATCAAAAACAATCTCACCTGCGCCCGACATGAAGCCATCTGCATCGGGTTTATCTTCTACCGCAATGCCCGTCTTCCAGAACCAGACAATATCCTCCATCTCGCTCATCGCGCGCTGCAGGTTGGAAATCTGCTCCCCGATATGACGCAGATAGGCCGATAAAACCATATAGGCTGTAAAGACATAGACCACATCACCGGCCGTCGCGCGCCCCTGCCCCCACAGCCAGATCGCCAATCCGACCATCGCGCCCATCTGCATAACAGACAGGTAACGGCGCAATAAATCCATCGTATTGGCCATCTGCCAGCTATGGATCGCACGGCTGCGCCAAAACCCTGTAATGCCTCCAAAACGGGCCTCTTCGGCGCGTTCCCGGCCAAAAGCTTTGACCGCACTGTTGGCTGTAATGGCATCGGCAAGCGCGGCGCCGACCTTCGTATCCGCATCTGCAGATTCTTTAAAGCGCGGGGCATTAACCTTCATCACGGCCCAGATGGTAAAACCGACATAAATCGCTGACATCACAAAGGTGAGCAATCCCATGATAGGCCATTTCAATGCCAGCAGGATGACTGTTGAAACAAGAACAACGCTTGTCGGCCAGAGATAGTGGTGCAAAATATCTTCATACAGATCGAATGACCACATGCCGCGCGTGATTTTACGCACCGTCCCACCGGCAAAATTATTGGCATGCCATTCAGTTGAAAATTGCTGCACTTTTGCAAAGCTGTCCGTCACGATTTTGTACAGGTTTTGAACGGCATAGTCATTCCAGATATACATCGTGCCGTTCCGGATACCGTGATAAAAAACATCCAGTCCGACAAACGCAATGAATGCCCAGAGCAATGCACCTGAAAACACCATCTGTGCAGGATCCAGCGTCGTAATGGCATTAATCAGATACCCCGCCACCAGCGGAAACAGCGTATCAATAAAAGCTGCCAGCCCCATCCCTGCAAAACACAAGGCAAGCTTGGTCTTGTCCCGGCGCCAGACATGCCAGGTAAATCGCGCTATATCAGTATAAGTTATACGTTCTAACATCTTGTTTTTCTTTCAAAATTCTTGGGTCCGAAAAGATTTCCGGGGTTTCAAAAGAAAAGCCAAAAAGGGAAGATTTCTTAACAGGAAAGCCCGGAATACACCATTTGATCCCGGGCGAAGGTCAAACGGTCAATGACGCGTTATAAGCCCGGGAACACTGGAAATATCTGTAGGTACAAAATTTTGCATTTTTCCGGTTCCTTAGAAGTTACAAAGCCACCATCTCACAAACACATATAAGTTGGCAAGAAAATTATTTCTTTTTTGATTTTGATTTTATGTAGTCGCGGATAAATTTTTGCTCACCCTTGGGCATGGTTTTAAATCCCTGCATCATTTCGGCGTCTTTTTCACTTAAGCCTTTTATTTTTTCCTGCGTCGGCATTTTATTCATTGTCAGCCATTCCGGCGGAATCTCTAATGCTTGTGCCAGTTCATTCAAATAGCGCGGCCGTCTTGCCTGGCCGGATTCAGCCTGCTGAATAGCTTGCTGGGTTGCGCCCGCCATTTCAGCCAGTTGTACCTGGCTTAGCCCCTTTATCTGCCGGATATATTTTAGGCGCTCTGATAGCTCTTTTATATTTTTCAAAGGGATGGACATGTAAAAAAGCATAAACAAGAAGATTTGTAGCGTCTCGACAAGATATCTTGTTGACAGACACAACTTAAGCTTGTATTTTCTTGTATATGGAGATCAGAATTTCAGACAGGTTGGAGCGTGTATTGCAAGAGCTGGAGCAGGTTACGGGCGCTGAAGAGCTGCCCGCGCCCGTTCCACCTGCTCCCGACAGACGCATCCTTGCAGGTGATCATTAACCATCCCCATCGCCTGCATAAACGCGTAGACCGTGGTTGGACCGACAAAGGTCCAGCCACGGCGCTTTAAATCTTTGGAAAGCGCTTTTGATATATCCGTATGGGCTATAGCGCTGAGTGTTTTATAGTCAAAGCGTTTGGGACGGTCTTTTGCCGTCGGCTCCCACGACCAGAAATAAGAGGCAAGCGACCCGCATTCTTTTTGAAGATCGATTGCTTGCTGTGCATTATTGATCGTGCTTTCAATTTTCCCGCGATGACGAATGATACCTGCATCTTTGACAAGCCGGTTTACATCTTTTTGCGTAAATTTAGAAACTTTGTGAAAATCAAACCCGGCAAAGGCGCTTCGAAAATTATCCCGCTTGCGCAAAATCGTCAGCCAGCTTAAGCCCGCCTGAAACCCCTCTAAACAGATTTTTTCGAATAAACGGATATCATCCGTCACCGGCTGGCCCCATTCTTCGTCATGATATCGAAGATACTCTGGATCATTCCCATGCCACCAGCAGCGGGCTTTTCCGTCTTCCCCTATCAGCAAACCATCCTTTGGTTTCTCTGCCATTTAGTCCTGATCGACCAGATCCATGAAACGCTGCGCGGCATCAAGCTCAGCTTTCGCATTGGCGCGGCGCTTTTCTTCATGCGGTGCGTAACCATGCACATCTTCGCGGTAAATGCGCGCGCGGTGATCCTCTTCAGCATTCATGGATTTAAACACATCTTCAGGCGTTGCTTCGTGCTCCAAAAAGGCCAAGGCTAAAACGATAGACCCACTTAAAGATGTTATAATATGGAGCACTGCAAAATAATATTCATCCAGCGCTTCTATATAATTCCAGATGCGTTTATGCGTATCCGGGTCCTGCTTCAAAGCTTCCAGTTTATAAGTACTCTCCAGTGGACTTTCAAAATGCTCGTCAAACCAGGATAGCCACGGATCCCAGAGTTCTTTTTGCGTTTTTGCCACCTCTTCCGGTTCCTTAGCTCGATAACATAGCAAATCCGTATCCAGATATTTTAAAAGTTGATTTGTAATATCTTCCCGGTCCCGCGCACGGTCTATGGCCGTATTCAGCATTTGTGTCAGCACCATGGTTTCCGGCTTAATGGTTTCGTCCTGCGCACTCCATTCGGCAATGACCTGGTCTGCCAGCGCTTTCGTCGGCGCGCATAGTTCCAGTCCGGCCTGTGTTTTAACTGTTTTGCCGTCCAGCTGGATCGCATGCCCGTCATCGGTAAGCGTGCTGGAAACCATTTTATAAAAGCGCTTCATGGATGTTTTATCTTTCGTCTGTGGCTGTGTCATCAAAATATCCTAAACAATGAGTCTTAATAAGCTCTTTATCCGCCCCATACTCCAATAAACAGGAGATCGGCGTCAATATCTCCGTTTGATCCCGGAAATCAAGGTCTTTGGGCCCATACGTTTCATTCCCGACTTTTAAGGTAGCCTGCCTGAAAATCACGCGCTGCCAGTTCCGGTCAAGCGTACCGGTCAGGTAAACCTCGCCGACCTGCGCATAAAAAGGCACCATCTGCCCGGCTTCATAAAGCGGTCTTTGCGGATCATTTGAGGTATTTTCAAAACCGACCGTCATCCGCATGGGCGCGCCGTCATATTTTCCTTCGACAACAATATCCGCATTTTGATCCGGTTTTTCTTCGATCCGCGCAGATGTCACTTCCAGTGATTTTTTGAGAAGAATACCTTCCTTGGCTTTCAGATTTTGTACATTCATTGCACGAAATTTTGCATTTTGAACCATTAAGGATAAAAACGGCATCGTCACATCGAAACGCTCAATCTCCATCGGGAAAAAGTCCGGGTCAGATACTTTGTAAAAAGTAACATTATCCAGCCCGACATCCAGATCGGGAAACAGGCGCAGCGTGCGCATAGTCCCGATTCTGGCATTTAAGCCTGTTGCTTCGGAAAGATATTGTTCGATGCCCTGTTGAAGCGGTTCAGGCTGACGCTCAAGAAGTTTCAGCGTCAAGATCATCAGCCCGATGACAATCGCTATTACCACCGCCAGCTTTATAACAATGTTAAAGGCCCGTTTCATACACGGCGTAGTATAAAGAAAGGGAGGGGCCGCTTAAAGGTCAATATCCTCAAAAACAGGCACTTTACTCTTCGGGTCAAAGCCAAGGCTGCACCAGCTTTCAGCTTTATCGGCAGGCAAAGGCGCCTTGATTGTCACGACTTCCCGCCGCGCCGGATGCTGAAAGGATACCTCCCGTGCATGTAAGTGCAGACCGGGTGCAGGGTCCAGCCCCTCTACCTGATCCGTGGGCGCATATTTCTCATCCCCCAATACCGCAAAGCCGCTTGCCGCTGCATGGACACGGATCTGATGCGTACGCCCGGTGCGCGGCCAGAAAGCAACAAACGCCGCGCGCGTACCGGCCCGCTCAATCACATCAAAAAAGGTTTGCGCCCGCTGCCCGTCTTTTTCATCAATAATCATTTTTTCTTTTTCCGCGCCATCCCCTTTGCGAAGCGCCGCTCGGATGTCCCCGCTTTGCATTTCCGGCGCGGGCGCACACAAGGCCCAGTAAATTTTTCGAATATCTTTACCCTGAAACATCCTGCCGAGTTTACGCGCCGTTTCTGCATTTTTAGCCAGCAATAAAACGCCGGACGTTTCCCGGTCCAGTCGATGCACAAGGCGCGGCGCCACCCCGTCTTTGCCTGCCAAAGCGGGCAGCATCCCGTCTATATGTTTTTTAATCCCGCTGCCGCCCTGCGTTGCCAACCCGGCAGGCTTATTGAGTGCAATAATATCTTCATCTTCATACAGGGTCAGGTCTTTTAAAAACTGCCGATCACTTTCAGAAAATTTCTGCGCTTTTTTCTTCGGTGGGTCAGAGGGCGGCAGGCGCACATCCTGCCCTTTAATAAGTTTTGTATCTGCTTTGGCCCGCTTCCCATCAATACGCACCTGCCCGGTGCGGACAATCTTTTGAGCCGCTGCAAAGCTAAAACCCTGCTTTTTCAGCCAGCGATCCAGCCGCTGCCCGTCCTCATCAGCAGAAATAATCACATGCCGCGCACCGGTCATGACCCCGCTCCGAAAATCCAGCCTTCGCGCTGTGCTGTTTGCCTATCCAGCATCGGCGGCCTAGCAATATTCTCCGGCACTCTTTTATCCTGCCCGCAGAGATATCTCAATCCAGCCGCCGCAATCAACGCATCGCTTTCATGATCGGACACATCAACCTCTTCTTCGATCATATCACTTCCCAGTTTCGGCAGACATTCATTCAATTCTTCCAATGTACGCACTTTCTGGTTCCCCCACCCGGCCCGGCGCAAGAACTGGCGCGGGTAAATTTCTGTGATGACAATGTTTGCTTCATCTGCATTTTCTTCAAACGGCCAGATACAAATTTTATCCCCGCATCTTCTTTTTAATTCCAGCGCCATGCGCATCCCGGCAAGGCCGCCCTTGCCAACCTGTTTCGCCCCAATCAGCTTAAACGGGCTTTCGGGCCAGCCATGGCCTGCTTCCCCGCAGGCCGTTTCCGTCAGGCGCTTTGGCATCTCAAACCCGCTTGGCATTTTCCCGTCTGTCCAGAAATGTTTTTTATATTGAGTGTGGTTCCAATATCCACCCGCAAAATAATTCGGCTCATTTTGATTGGCTGCCTCCACCGCCTGCCAGAGATCGGTATAATCATACCTTACACCGAATTGCTTTTCCCCAACGATCTGGCTGTAACCGAAATTACAATCAATCCCGATCAGCGTGCGTTTATTTTTCTGCGACAGCGCTGCAATCCAGTCTGCCACCATCTCCCGCGACCAGGTCTTGCCGGAAATATGCGGCGCCTCGCATCCCTGCCAAGCCAGCGCCAGCGCAATGGCGCGCGTTTTCACAGGCGCTTTCGCCCCCGACCAGTCAATCCCAACAAAGAGGTCAAAATTATGCATCGTTCTTTTGCGCCCGCAGCTTCATCCAGTAAGACAGCCGCTTTTTAATCTCCCGTTCAAAGCCTCGATCCGGCGGATCATAAAACTGTGCGCGGTCCATATCGTCCGGAAAATAATTTTGCCCGGAAAACGCATCTTCCGTATCGTGGTCATATTCATAGCCTTTGCCGTAGCCAATCTCTTTCATCAGTTGTGTCGGCGCATTTAAAATATGCGATGGCGGCATGAGCGAGCCTGTCTCTTTCGCCGCCTGGCGCGCTGCGCTATAGGCCGTATAAGCCGCATTCGATTTAGGAGCTGTTGTGACATATATTAATGCCTGCGCCAAAGCCAGCTCCCCTTCCGGACTGCCAAGACGTTCATAGGTTTCCCAGGCAGCAATAGATTGGGTCAGCGCCTGCGGGTCGGCAAGGCCAATATCTTCTGCGGCCATGCGCACAATCCGGCGCGCCAAAAAACGCGGATCTTCCCCGCCTTCCAGCATGCGTGCAAACCAATAGAGCGCCGCATCTACATCCGATCCACGCACCGATTTATGCAGCGCACTGATCAGATTATAATGGCCTTCATCGCTTTTATCATAAAGCGGCGCACGCTTTTGAAGCAGCGTCATCAGCCCGTCCTGATTCAGCTCTTTGCCTTGCGCAAAAACCTGCTCGGCCATGGTAAGTAAATAACGCCCGTCTCCGTCCGCCATTGTTTTCATCAGACTGCGCGCTTCGGATGTTAGTGGTAATTTTTGACCCATCTCTTTTTCTGCGCGCGTCAGCAAATCTTCCAGCGCGTCTTCATCCAGGCGTTTTAAGATCAAAACCTGACAGCGCGAGAGTAGCGCACCGTTTAATTCAAAAGACGGATTTTCCGTCGTTGCCCCCACCAGCGTAATTGTCCCGTCCTCGACTACAGGCAAAAACGCATCCTGCTGAGATTTATTAAAACGGTGAATTTCATCAACAAATAAAAGCGTACCCTGCCCGCTTTGGCGGCGCAGACGGGCCGCTTTAAACACTTTCTTCAAATCAGCTACACCGGAGAAAATCGCCGAGATCTGTTCAAAATGCAGATCAACTTCATGGGCCAGAATACGCGCGAGGGTTGTTTTCCCACAGCCCGGCGGCCCCCAGAAAACAAGAGACGGCAAATGCCCGCCCTCCAGCATCTTGCTGAGACTGCCCTCCGGCCCGATCAGGTGATCCTGCCCGGCAACATCCTGCAAAATTTGCGGGCGCAGCCGGTCAGCCAGCGGGCGCGGCGCATCTGCCTGCATCTCTGCGCTTTCAAACAGGGTCTGGGTCATGCCCCTTTTGTAGCAGGAATAAGCCGCTTTTTCATCAAAAGAAGATAGAGCAGGACGAAATAAAACAAAAACATCTCTTCGCTTTCGGCATTACGCCCCAGAAGATGGCTGCCCGAAGCTTCACCAATTTTATCAACGATTTTGATAAACAGGCATATAGCAGCCGTGATAATAAATTCTCTGGTCGGATAAATAGCTAAAAATTGTTGCGGCAGAGAAGACGGTTTAAACATCAACAATAAAGGAATAATGATCCCACCAACATAAACCCCGATACTAAGCAAAAGCCGTGGTTTTTGGTCCAGCCAGGAAGATGTATTGTGAAAATTTGTTTCGCCCTGATCATTGACACCTTGCCAATATTCCGGTGTCGACCATTTCAGGAAATGCTGACCCCAGCTAACCTCTTCTCCGGCCACATACAGGCAACATAAAGCCGCGAGCGCAATCCAGAAAGCCATCCACCTGTTCGATCTGTCCATACCTATAAGCGTATAAAGCGCAATGACAAAAGCAATGACAAGAATACAAAACTGAACAATTTCATAAGGCCCGTTTTCAGAAACAATCCAGGCAACATGGCCTTCATACAAAAAATTTTCGCCAGCTAGTTTTGCCAAAAAGACACATACCGGAATCCACAACCATAACATTTTATGTAAGGACTCAGGCGGCTTCATGATGCAATCTTTCTATCTTCAGGCAGGCTAGACCAGTAAACCCATTGTTTCATAATGAGCGTCGACAGTTTATACCAGCCGCGTGTTACAGGAAAGGTGAGGCATTGAATCCCTTTTATATCTCTATTCTTATCTTCGCGCCCCTTACCGATGGCAGAGACAAAAGATAAATCCTGCTTTGCCAGAGGATTAACGGAAAGCGCCTCTATCCCTGTTTCCCAGTGATGCCCTAAGTAAAAATCAATGGGGATGCTGGCGCCTTTCGTATGAAAATGGGTTAGCATTTTCTGTGCACCTTCTTTTGTAATGTAATAAGCATGTGACCCGCCATGAATAGACGGCAAACGGGAGAGCCAAATACCGGGGGAAAGTTCTTTAATCCGGCGCTGTTTTTTACCAGCCACTTTAGGAGAGCCAAAGAACCGGACGAGATCGCATCCTGTATGTGTTTTAAGAAGATTGTCTATAACGATTTTAAAATTGGGATCAAGAAGCGCATCATCTTCTAGAATAATGGCATGCTGCAAATCAGTATCCATCATATGCTGATAAATATTCATATGAGACATCGTGCAGCCCCATTCCCCGCCATCCAGATGCCGGCCCCAATAGGCTAAACGGCGCGGGCCATTATAATGTTTTTGGGCGGGAACATCAGTTTGCCGCCCATCGAACGCATCAAAAAAATCATAGTTCAGATCAAGTTGATCCATCTGCGCCGCCATAGCCTCACGGCGGGCAGCAGCTTCTTTAAGGGAAACAATAAAGATCGGTGGAAAGGCGCTCATAGGCGCTAGCGTAATACAATCTGGGAGGTTCTGCCATCCCTGTTGATTTTAAGCGCAAAGACACCTGCGCGGTCTGCCTGCTTAATCTCACGCTCGATATCTTTAATATCTTCAATCTCATCCTCATTGATAGAGACAATAATATCACCAGGGCGGACAAGGCGGCGCGCGCGGCTGCCTTGTTCAACCTTAGTCACAACAATACCCGTATTTTCTGCATCCATACCAAGCTCTACGGCCAGAGCTGGATTTAAACGCGCAATGGTCGCGCCAGCTAAAGGATGATTGCCTTCCAGCTTTGTTTCATTGCGCGGTGGATCATCAGGTGGGGCCATCGCTATAAGAGAAAATGTTTTCTCTGTGCCTTTACGCAGAATATCAATATTAGCCGTTTCTCCGAGCGGTACGGTCACCAGACGGAATTTCATTTCTGCCAAATCACGAATTGGTCTGTCGTTAATTTTTAAAATAACATCTCCAACTTCGATACCGGAGTCACGCGCAGGGCTTTTTGGATGTAGTTTTGTCACCAGCAATCCTGCCGGACGATTAAGGCCAAGAGAATCTGCAATATCAGATGTCACCTGCTGAGCCGACAGGCCGATCCACGGGCGTACAACACCCGAGCTCTCACCGTTCTTTTGCGCTTTCTCTGCAGCAACGACCGTTGCCACCATTTCACTTGGGATCGCAAAGCCAATGCCGAGCGATCCACCATCGCGTGAATAAATCGCTGTATTAATGCCGATCACCCCACCATCCATAGCAACTAGAGGGCCGCCTGAATTTCCGGGGTTAATTGCTGCGTCTGTCTGGATGAAAAAGTTGAAATCACTAATATTCAGCGAAGAACGTGCTAATGCAGAGACAATCCCGCTTGTCACCGTCTGCCCGACACCGAACGGGTTTCCAATCGCCAGGACGATATCTCCAACCTCCAGATCTTCGCTTGGGCGTAAGGGCGCGAACGGTAAACGCTCACCTTTTGTATCCGCACGCAAAATCGCAAGGTCAGATGCTTCATCACTCAAAGACAGCTCAGCCTCAAATTCACGTCCGTCAGATAAGACAACTGAAATCTCCGTTGCCCCTTTCACCACGTGAGCGTTTGTGACAACGACGCCGGAGGGTTCAATGATGACACCGGAGCCAAGAGAGCTTTCCACCTGCTGGCGATCCAGCCCGCCAAAACCACGCGGCCCAAATGACCGGCCGAAAAACCGCTCAAAGAACGGATCGCTCATAAATGGGCTGACACGGCGTGTAACCACACGCTTGGTGTAAATATTGACCACGGCTGGCGCGACGCGCTTGACCAAAGGCGCATAGGAAAGCTGTACCTCTTCCCGAGAAGAGGGCGCAGAGCGGTCCTGGGCAAAGGCCCCGGCCCCAATCACAATCAGAATAATAGCGAAAATCTTAAGAAAGAGAATCTTCATGACCCTTAATATGTAGGGGGTGAATAGGGCAGAGGCAAGACTGGATTATGGCTGGAAAATGACAAAAATTAACATCTTTAAGCATAATAAAAAAACAGGCCGTGAAGGCCCGTTTTTTTTGCATGCTAAAACTTATTATATTTTTTGGCTAAGCCGTTTTCTTTTTCTTTGGCTTGTCTTCCGCTTCAGGCGCCGCAGCTTCTTCAGCCGACAGTTCAAAGCCTTCTTCATCAAAGACAGGGCCGCTATCTTTGCCCTTTTCGGCTTCATCGCGGTCAACAAACTCGATGACTGCCATCGGTGCATTATCGCCATACCGGAAACCGGCTTTCATGATACGGATATATCCGCCTTCGCGGTCTTTGTAACGCTCACCCAAAACATCAAACAGCTTTGTGACCTGATCTTTATCACGCATGCGGGAAATCGCCAGACGACGATTAGACAGGCCGCCTTTTTTCGCCAAAGTCACAAGCTTTTCCGTGAACGGACGGAGCTCCTTTGCTTTTGGCAAAGTCGTTGTGATTTGCTCATGCTTCACAAGTGCAGCTGCCATATTGGCCAGCATGCTTTTGCGATGCGGTGTCGTGCGGTTAAGCTTTCTTTGTTTAATGCCGTGTTTCATGGCCTTAATCCTTTAATCTTTACGTTATGCGATCCCGCCGCCATTGAACGGGTCGTCCAGTTTCTTGGCGAGCTCTTCAATATTTTCCGGCGGCCAGCCTTCGACCTGCATACCCAGATGCAGTTCCATGGTCGTCAGAACTTCCTTGATCTCGTTCAAAGACTTCCGGCCGAAATTCGGTGTACGGAGCATATCGCTCTCGCTCTTTTGCACCAGATCACCGATATAAACGATGTTGTCGTTCTTCAGACAGTTTGCTGAGCGCACAGACAGCTCAAGCTCATCCACTTTCCGCAAGAGATTGCGGTTGAACGGCAGACTGTCTTCTTCTTCCTGAACGACATCACCTTTTGGCTCTTCGAACGTGATAAAGACCTGAAGCTGGTCCTGTAGAATACGCGCTGCATAGGCAACCGCATCTTCAGGTGAAATCACGCCATTTGTTTCCACTTGAAGTGTCAGCTTATCGTAGTCTGTGATTTGTCCAACGCGTGTGTCTTCCACTTCGTATGTGACTTTCCGCACTGGTGAGAACACGGAATCAACCGGAATAAATCCGACCGGGCATTCTTCCGGGCGGTTTTGAGCCGCAGGGCGATAGCCTTTGCCTGTATTCACTGTCATTTCGATGTTTAGCTTTGCACCTTTATCAAGCGTACAGATCACCAGATCCGGGTTCATGATTTCAATATCGGCGCCGGCTTCGATCATACCGGCGGTCACTTCACAAGGCCCTTCAGCAGCCAGGCGCATTTTCTTCGGACCTTCAACATGCATCCGCACGGCAATCGCTTTGACGTTCAGGATAATATCCGTGACATCTTCGCGTACGCCTTCAATAGATGAAAACTCATGCAAAACATTATCGATCTGAATGCCTGTCACAGCCGCGCCCTGCAGAGAAGAGAGCAAAATACGGCGCAGCGCATTGCCAAGCGTTAGACCGAAGCCGCGCTCTAAAGGTTCAGCGACAATCTTGCCGGATGTCTGGGCGTTCCCGCTCTGAGAGACATCGATTTTGGATGGTTTAATCAGTTCCTGCCAGTTTTTGTAAATCAAGGGTCTGTCCTTTCCTTATAAAGTAATTCTATTTTATTAGACGCGGCGGCGCTTACGCGGGCGGCACCCATTATGTGGAATCGGTGTAATGTCCTGAATGGAGCGGATTGAAAAGCCGATTGAGCTTAACGCCCGCAAGGCTGATTCACGGCCAGAGCCTGGCCCTTTCACGCGCACATCCAGTTCTTTCATGCCATGATCCTGCGCTTTACGCCCTGCATCTTCAGCAGCGATCTGCGCAGCATAGGGTGTAGATTTACGCGAGCCTTTAAAGCCCATCATCCCTGCAGACGACCAAGACACAACATTGCCCTGCGCATCGCTAATCGTCACCATGGTGTTGTTATAAGTTGAATTCACATGGGCCATGCCGGATGTGATATTCTTTTTGACCTTTTTCTTGGCCCCTTTTGCAGCTGGTTTTGCCATTACTTCGTCACCTTCTTCTTACCGGCGATCGGTTTGGCCGGGCCTTTACGCGTGCGTGCATTTGTCTGTGTCCGCTGACCGCGCACCGGCAAATGCTTACGATGACGCAAACCGCGATAGCAGGCCATGTCCATTAACCGCTTGATGTTCATAGAGACTTCGCGGCGCAAATCGCCTTCAATTGTGTATTTATCCGTATCGACTTCCGCGCGGATCTGGTTGAGCTCATCTTCAGTGAGCTCATTCATCCGCTTTGTGCGTTCAATACCGCATGTATCGATAATCTGACGTGCTTTAAAACGACCGATCCCATGAATATAGGTCAGCGCAATCGTCACACGTTTATTGTCAGGAACATTAACACCTGCAATCCGGGCCATGATCTTTCCTTCACTTCTCGTTTGATAATATAAACGAAACCGTCATTCCGGTTTCTCCACCACCAAAACCTTTAGGAAAATCAGTGTGTTAAAAACACATCAAAAGCCTGCAGGACTTGGAATTTGGCCGCATTATAGGGATTTAGCCTTTAAGGTCAAGCACTAATAAAGAAAGAGATTGACAATCAGTTTTATTTTTCATAAAAAATAGAATGCGTATATTCCAAAACTTTGCCCATCATTTTGAATCGTTTCGAACAACACCCTATTCACCAAACCAGTGCACAGAAAATGGTCGAATTGTATATAGACACGGTGAATCCCTGCCACCTGAAAATTCTCTCTCTTCGATGTTTAAAGATCAACCAGACCCGGGCAGTATTATTATGGGTCATCCGTTTCTTTGTCCATTAGGTGAAAATTATGATCGTCTGGGTTTTGGAGGTTTTCAATTAGAAGATGAAGACCTTGGTGATGATAGAATTATGATTTTAACTTCTGGCTATATGCCTCTGAATCACTTAGTGACGCATAAAAGCGAGGCTGCCATTATTTTTGATATCAATCCTATACAAATTATTTTTTGGGAAATGACCCTTGACTATATTCGTGCATGTGAGATAGCAGATCTGTTTTTTGAAACTATGAAAGAACAAGGACAAAAAGAGTTTGAAGATAGAGTGAAAAAATGGATGGGTCAAAACTATGCCGATCACCTAACAAAATTTTCCATTTGCGGGCTAACAATACGTGAAGAAATTGAGCACCTATTTTCAAATCTACAAGGTGCAAGTTGGGACAGGAATTCATCAATAGCAAGACAGGAAAATTACGATTACCTTCACTTAATGGTCAAACATAATGCAATCGCCATCATCACACTTGATGCCTATGACGTACAGGCACTAACCCACTTGAACAACACACTTAGAAACAGCATTTTTGAAATAACCTATATTAAAGATAAGTTGATCATCAATTCTATAGAGCAAAGCGGCACAAGTATATCTTTCCAGTATCTAAGCAATATATTTGAAGGGCGCTTAGAATTTTATCCTATTTCAAACGAGCCTGTTACGCTTAAAGATGATGAGACACATATAGAATTATGGGATAAGAGAAAACTACCCAGGCAATCTCTTATTGCTGCAGGGCAAGCCTGGAATAGCTTGTTCAGAGAGGAGGGCGGCATACGTGTATCTGGATTTAATCCAAGCCTCAGATATGTCGATGGACCTGTAAAAACTCTGCAAGCACTGGGGAACAATGCTGAATCTAACCCCTCCCTTAAGCCGCCTGTGCGGATTTGAGGAAACCTTCAATCTGCTCTGAAACATCCTCAATCGGAGCCATACCATCGACCTTAAAGAGAAGCCCTTCAGATTCGTAATATGGGATAATCGGGGCGGTTTGGTTGCGGTAAACTTCAAGGCGGCTTTTCAGAGTTTCTTCGTTATCATCGCTGCGCACCTCTTCACCGGCTTCCTGCGCCTGGCGAATACGGGTATTCAGACGCTCCACCAAAATCATTTCATCGACAACAATCTGGATGACTGCATTCAAAGGCTTTCCTTTTTCTTCGAGCATGGAATCCAGCGCCTGCGCCTGATCGACCGTACGCGGAAAGCCGTCAAAAATGGCGCCGTTCGCACAGTCTGGCTGCTCAAGCTTACCAGCAATGATATCAACGATAATATCATCCGGCACCAGATCCCCACTATCCATGATCTCTTTGGCTTTATTACCAAGCTCGGATCCGGCAGAAACTTCTGCGCGTAAAATATCGCCTGTGGAAAGCAATACCAAGCCAAACTTATCCTGTAGAATTTTCGCTTGCGTCCCTTTGCCTGCGCCCGGCGGGCCTAATAAAATAATATTCATCTTTTTCCCTTACCTGTTTCTCCGGCCTGTGCCGCGAAGCTTTGTCTTTTTGATCAACCCTTCATATTGGTGTGCAATCAGATGCGAGTGAATTTGGGCTACTGTATCCATCGTCACTGTCACCACAATGAGCAAGCTTGTTCCGCCAAAATAAAACGGGATGCTGTACTGGGAAATCATAAACTCCGGCAACAGACAAATAAAGACCAGATACACCGCCCCTACGGCTGTAATACGGGTCAGGACATAATCCAGGTAATCGGCCGTCGCCTGCCCGGGCCGGATACCGGGAACAAACCCGCCATATTTACGCAGCATGTCCGCATTATCCTGCGGGTTAAACACAATCGCCGTATAGAAAAACGCGAAGAACGCAATCAGCGCGCCATATAAAAGCATATAGATTGGCTGTCCGTGTTGAAGATACCTGGCGATATTCGCTGTAAAATCTCCTCCTTCTGTACCTGAAAACCCGACAATCGTCAGCGGCAAAAGAAGCAAAGAAGAGGCAAAGATTGGCGGGATCACACCTGCTGTATTCAATTTTAGCGGAATATGGTTTTGCTGGCCCATCTGCATTTTATCGCCCGCCTGGCGTCGTGGGTATTGTACCGTGACGCGGCGCTGTGCGCGTTCAATGAACACGATAAACGCAATCACGGCAATGACCATGGCTGTCAGGAAAAGAAGCTCAAGCAAATTGAATTGCCCCTGTCGTCCAAGCTCTAAAGTTGACCCAATCGCCCGCGGGAGTTCAGCCACAATCCCGGCAAAGATAATCAGGGAAATCCCGTTGCCGATCCCGCGCTGTGTGATTTGTTCGCCAAGCCACATAAGGAAAATCGTTCCGCCGACAATCGTAATCACGGTGGAGGCGCGGAAGAATACACCCGGGTCAATCACCGCAGGGCCGAGAGAGCTTTGCATGCTTTCAAGTCCAACCGCCAGACCGTAGGCCTGAATAGATGCCAATAAGACAGTAAAATAGCGCGTATATTGATTAATCTTCATGCGCCCATGCTCGCCCTCTTTTTTGAGTGCTTCGAGCTTGGGCGACATGGCAGTCGCCAGCTGCATGATAATCGCCGCCGAAATATAGGGCATGATGTTCAGCGCAAAAATTGTCATCCGCGAGAGCGCACCCCCGGAGAACATGTTGAACATGTCAAGGATCCCGCCGCCGCGCTGAGAGTAAATATCGTTCCAGACAACCGGGTCGATTCCGGGCACGGGAATATAAGTCCCGAGCCGGTAGACGATCAGCGCCCCAAGAACAAATAAAAGCCGGCGTTTCAGCTCAGTCGCCTTGGTCAGCGCCCCCCAGTTTGCATTTTTTGCCAGTTGCTCAACAGCAGATACCATAAATCTTTACCTTTTTTTGATACCGGATCACATATAAAGCCAAAGCCCCAAAGGGGCAAGATGTGAAAATAGCAAAAATGAAGGATAAATATATTTAATGTTGAATAAGGCCGCGCAATGTCCAATCATGAACAGGAATTCTTCGCTCATCCAGACAGGCCATAATCTGATCGTGCCGACCTTTGAATCTTCCGCCATCCGGTTTCCCGTTAAACTCACTATAATGAAACTCAGCTGTTAAACACCCTATCTGATCAATACGTCCATCTTCAATGACACGTGCCAAAACAGGATACTCCGCGCCTTCAATGTTAAGTTTTACAGCTATAAATGGTTCGCAGCTATGTGTTGTATGTCTTACAAAAACATCCGCTAAAAAGTCTGAAAAGTTAATTGCTGGTGCTGTTGCAGTTGTCCGGTAGTCCAGGTGTGTTTCGAGATTTCTACCGTGCTCTGTGGTTGTCGAAATTCTATCGTAAATCCCGCCCCATGGAAGCGTTTTAGAGGGAAAATATTCAATTTGACCATTATGGTCAGAAAGTCCTGCATGGCGAACTTCGATTTCCCGGTCTGGATAATCCGCTTGTACAGATTGTAATTTTGGCATGAGATCTTCCTGAACTTCAAACCCATAAAATTTGAAATCCTTAGGCAAAGCATCAATAAAAGCCCTAAGGGTCGTTCCATTATTACTACCACCATCTATAAAGATACGTGGCTGACCGGGCTGACTATGCTGATTAATCAGGCCAGAAACTTCTGATACAGCCTGCTTTAAATGGCGCGCTTGTCTGTACACAGCAAGTTTTGTGAGTGGAATTGATGCTATAGACTGCAGGGGTTGGGGCATATCTATAACAAGCTTTTGTATTCTTCTTTTTAAGCTCATTCGTTATGTATAATAAAAATCCGGCTTTTTGCAAGTAAAAAAACCGGTATGTAGCTCTTTAAACATCAAATGACTTGTAAAAAACCTTGGTATGCCCGGTGTCAAAAGACTGCACATAGTTATTTTTCTGATAAAAAGAGTCCGCGAAATCTCCAGGCTGTTTATTCTCATATAAGTCGCTATTTACAAGAATGATGGCCCGGTAATTTAAGGCGGCAGCTTCTCGCTCAAGGTGGGCCAGCAGCTTGCTGCCAATGCCCTGATGCCTGTAATCCGGATGCACATAAATATTCGCCAGCTCAAGGATGTCGGGCGCAAAGCGAAATGAAATACAAAACCCGATCAGGCAGCCATCCTCAAGCGCAACAAAGCCCGGATAATCGCGGAGGCTTTCTTGAAGACGCGGCGCCTCGTGATTTGCCGGGATATAATAAAGGCTTCGGATGTCATCTGCATGACTGTCCAAAGCCTTCACAATTTCAATGGTCATGAAGCCTTACGCTTTTTTCTTTTGAACGGGGGCAACCTCGATCTTGATGATTTCAAGGGATCCGCCGGCTTTTTCAACGGCTTCAGCAGCAGATTTCGTTGCGCCGGAGAGTTTCAGGTCAACCTTGGTTTTCAGCTCGCCTTTACCGAGAAGACGCACACCGTCTTTTTTACGGCGAATAACGCCGGCTTTGACGAGCGCATCTTCATCAATCTGGCCCTTGGTGTCGATTTTCTTGGCATCAATCGCTTGCTGTAAACGGGCGAGTGTCAGCTCCACAAATTTCTTAGCAAAAATATTGTTAAAGCCGCGCTTTGGCAGGCGCTGGTAAAGCGGCATTTGACCACCTTCAAAGCCTTTGATCGCCACGCCGGAACGTGCCTTTTGACCTTTTTGACCAACGCCGCAAGTCTTGCCTTTACCTGAGCCAATACCGCGCCCAACACGTTTTATGTTATGCGTCGATCCTGTCTTTGGTTTTAATTCATTGAGTTTCATATCTCTAATCCTCTTTAAGCAGCCTCTTCAACTGTCACAAGGTGGCTGACTTTATTAATCATGCCGCGCACAGAAGGTGTATCTTCCAGTGTACGGGTACGACCCATCTTGTTCAGACCAAGACCGATCAGCGTTGCACGCTGATCCGGCTTACGCCCGATCGGTGAACCTGTCTGTGTCACAGTGACTGTTTTACCTTTTGCCATGACGATTACTCCTCCGCCCCGTCTGCCTGTTTCTCACCACGAGCCGTTTCACGAGCAGCGACAATATCGCTGACTTTTTTACCGCGGCGGGCTGCAATCTGGCGCGGGCTTTGAATTTTCTGCAGAGCGTCCAGAGTGGCTTTCACCATGTTGTACGGATTGTTCGAGCCAATCGCCTTGGTCACAACATCCTGAATGCCCAGACAGTCAAAAATCGCGCGCATCGGACCACCGGCGATAACGCCTGTTCCAGTTGGAGCGGAACGAAGCGTCACGCGACCAGCGCCGTAACGTCCATTCACATCATGGTGCAGCGTACGGCCTTCACGAAGCGGCACGCGGATCATATTGCGCTTGGCCTGATCTGTTGCTTTACGGATCGCTTCAGGCACTTCCTTGGCTTTTCCGTGTCCGGAACCAACACGCCCGCGGCCATCGCCGACAACCACCAAAGCTGCAAAACCAAAGCGACGACCCCCCTTGACCACTTTGGCCACGCGGTTCACCGCCACGAGCTTTTCGTGCAGTTCGTTTTCGGACGTTTCTTCGTTTTTAAATTGTGGATCAGCCATATTTTTTATCTTCCTTTAAAACTTCATGCCGCCTTCGCGCGCGCCATCTGCCAGAGCCTTCACCCGGCCGTGATATAAAAATGCACCGCGGTCGAATTGAACGGTTTCAACACCTGCTTTTTTGGCGCGCTCTGCGATGAGCTTACCGACTTTAGAAGCCGCTTCGACATTCCCGCCATTTTTAAGGCCGAGATCTTTATCCAGAGAAGAGGCTGCAGCAAGTGTCACACCTTTAATGTCATCAATGATCTGCGCATAAATCTGCTTGCCTGTGCGGTGCACGGACAGGCGCGGACGCACAGCCCGGTTCGGGTTGTGATTGATGTTCACCTTGCGCAGTTTTGCGCGTGTGCCCATTTTCCGTCTTTGTTGTGGTGTTGCTCTTTTCATCATCGTCACCTTAAATTATTTCTTCTTCCCTTCTTTGCGCATGATGTACTCATTCGCATAGCGGATCCCTTTACCTTTATAAGGCTCAGGGCGTTTGAAATCACGAATCTTAGCGGCAACATAACCAACAAGCTGCTTATCAATCCCGCTCACTTTAATTTTTGTCTGATCGGCCACTTCAACTTTCACGCCGTCCGGCACGTCGTAACGGACTTCATGAGAGTAACCGAGCTGCATCACAAGTGTATTACCCTGCATGTTACCGCGCAGACCAACACCGTGGATTTCAAGCTCTTTCTCATAGCCGTCTGTCACGCCAACAACCATGTTATAGACCAGCGTGCGCATGGTCGGCCAGATTTTACGCGCGAACAAAGATTGAGACCGCGGCTTTAAGACCACTTTGCCGTCTTCCAGCTGCACATCCACGTCATTATGAATGGTCACAGACAGCTCGCCCTTTGGGCCTTTGATTTTGACATCCTGCCCGGAGACTTCAGGCGTTACGCCTTCAGGCATCGCAACAGGGTTTTTACCAATACGAGACATCTCAATAGCTCCTTAAAAGACCTGGCAGAGCACTTCGCCGCCAACATTGGCGCTGCGTGCTTTATAGTCCGGCATCACACCCTGAGGCGTGGACAGGACGGAAATTCCAAGTCCGTTATGAAACGGTTTCAAATCTTTAATCTTCGCGTAAATACGACGACCCGGCGTAGAGATACGCTTTAACTCACGGATCACGCTTTCACCGCTGTCATATTTGAGCTCAATCACAAGCTCTTTTTTGTTGTTACCAACATCCTCAATTTTGGAGCCGCGAATAAAGCCTTCCTCTGCAAGCACATTACAGACGGCTTCATGCAATTTTGAATATGGCGCACGGATCACAGTCTTGCGCGCACGCACACCGTTTCTGATGCGGGTCAACATATCTCCTAAAGGGTCATTCATAGACATGATGTATCTACCTTTTCCTTCCTAAATTCCTACCAGCTCGACTTCACAACGCCAGGCAATTCACCGCGCGAGGCCAGATCACGCAAAGCCACACGGGAGATCCCGAACTTGCGGTGATGTCCGCGCGGACGGCCTGTTAAGGCACAGCGATTGCGTCCACGCACTTTGGACGAATTACGCGGCAGTTCAGAGAGTTGCAAAACGGCTGCAAAACGCTCTTCCATCGGCAACTCGCGATTTTTGATGATCGCTTTGAGCGCAGCGCGCTTATTCGCCTTGCTTTTTGCCATACGGCGGCGTTTGTTATTTCTCTCAACTGAACATTTTTTAGCCATGCTTAAATCTCTTCCTTACTTTTGGTCTCGTTTATCCTGAAACGGCAGGTCAAAAGCGCGCAACAATTCACGCGCTTCATCATCCGTTTTGGCGGTTGTACAAATAATAATATCCATGCCGAGCATTTTATCGACTTTGTCGTATTCGATTTCCGGGAACACGATCTGCTCTTTAATGCCCATGGCATAGTTGCCCTTGCCATCAAAGCTCTTGTGGTTCACACCGCGGAAGTCACGCACGCGCGGCAGTGCAATCGTCACCAGACGATCCAGGAATTCATACATACGCTCGCGGCGCAGTGTAACCTTACAGCCAAGCGCCATACCTTCACGCAGCTTGAACGAAGCGTTTGATTTCTTCGCGCGGGTCACAACCGGCTTTTGACCTGTGATCAGAGCAAGCTGTTCCATCGCCTTTTCAACCGCCTTCCGGTCTGTCACGGCATCTGTCACGCTCATATTAATGACAATCTTATCCAGCTTTGGAATCTGGTTGTCATTTGCATAGCCGAAAGTACCTTTCATTTCGGCTTTAATCTGGCTGTCGTAACGCTCTTTAAAACGTGGTGTGTAAGACATTCTCTTTATCCTTATTCAACCGTCTCGCCGGAGGCTTTCGCCACGCGGACTTTTTTACCGTCTTTGAGTGTCTTGTATCCAACGCGCGTGGCAGTTCCTTTTTTCGGATCGGCCAGAGCCACGTTTGATACATGAATAGACAATTCTTTTTCTTCAATCCCGCCGGCGCTGAACTGGCTGGGTTTGTTGTGTTTTTTCACGACATTCACGCCCTGCACAATCACGCGGCGTGCATCGGGCATAGCCACAAGAACCTCGCCTTTTTTGCCTTTGTCTTTGCCGGTCAGAACGATCACTTCATCGCCCTTTTTGATTTTCATTTTTGCCTGGGTCATTAGAGCACCTCACCGGCTAGAGAAATGATTTTCATATAGCCCTTGCCTCGTAATTCACGTGTCACGGGGCCAAAAATACGTGTGCCGATCGGCTCTTTATTCGCGCTGATCAAAACACAGGCATTTGTGTCAAAGCGGATCTTTTCACCGTTTTGACGGTTCAGACCATGCTTGGAGCGCACGATGACGGCCTTACGGACATCACCTTTTTTCACTTTACCGCGCGGAATAGCATCTTTTACAGACACCACAACGATATCGCCAATATTGGCCGTGCGGCGGTGTGAGCCACCCAAAACCTTGATGCACTCAACCCGGCGGGCGCCTGAGTTATCCGCGACATCCATATTTGATTGCATCTGGATCATGTGATCGTTCCTTATTTATCTTCTTTTACTTGTCGTCTTTTTTCTTGGCCGTCTTTTTAGCTGCTGTTTTCTTAGCTGGCGCTTTTTTAGCTGCTTTTTTAGCCGCAGGCTTTTTCTCTTCTTTTTTTGCCTCGGCTTTTGCGTCTTTCTTAGGCGCCGCTTCTTTTTTCGCTTTTGGCTTCTCTGCTTTTACGGGTGCGGCTGCTGCGCCGTCTGTCACAACTGTCCAGCGCTTACGCTTGGAGATCGGCGCGCATTCAATAATCTGGACATTGTCACCGGCTTTAAAGCTGTTCGCTTCGTCATGCGCGGCGTATTTGTCCGTGCGCTTCACGTATTTCTTGTAAAGCGGATGCATGAAACGGCGCTCAACAAGCACTGTGACCGTCTTATCCATTTTGTCGCTAACGACTGTTCCTTGTAGTACGCGGCGTGGCATATCTTATCTCCTACTTACGCAGCCTTTTTGGCTTTGCTTAAAACTGTTTTCACGCGGGCTATGTCACGGCGCGCTTTACGCATCTTTGCCGTATCTTCCAGTTGTCCCTGGGAATGCTGAAAGCGCAGATTAAACTGCTCTTTACGCAGATCGACGAGCATCTTGCTCAGCTCATCTTCTGTTTTGCCTTTTAACTCTTCTGCTTTCATGACTTATTCTCCAATCCGGCTGACGAATTTTGTTTCAACCGGAAGCTTTGCTGCTGCAAGCGCCAACGCTTCACGGGCTAGTTCTTTCGGAACACCATCCAGTTCAAACATGATACGGCCTGGCTTCACCTTCGCGGCCCAAAATTCAACGGAGCCTTTACCCTTACCCTGACGCACCTCAAGAGGTTTTTTCGAGACTGGCGTATCCGGGAAAATGCGGATCCAGACTTTACCTTGACGCTTAATGTGACGGGCGATACAGCGACGGGCTGCTTCAATCTGGCGGGCCGTGATACGGTTCGGGCTCATCGCTTTGAGGCCATAGGCACCAAAGTTCAGATCTGTTCCGCCCTTGGCTATGCCTTTGATGCGGCCTTTATGCGCTTTTCTAAATTTTGTCTTCTTCGGTTGTAACATCGTCTTGTTCTTCTCTTATGCTCACCATAAAAAAAATGCTGTCACATAGACTTATCTCTTTTTAATCAGAGTAGTTTCTATGCGGGCCTTCAAGTGAACGCTTTTAGCCAAATTTCGCGCGCACTATATAAGGTTTATTTTTATTTTTCCAGCCTTTTTTTAACTTTTTTGGAAGGCTGGAAAGAGTATTAAAATCAGGCCATTAGCCCCGTGGCATCCCGCCCTGAGACTCCTGAATACGCTTATCGCGCGCCATCGGGTCATGGGCCATGATATCGCCTTTATAAAGCCAGACCTTCACGCCAATAATCCCATAGGTCGTCAGCGCTTCGGCAAAGCCGTAATCAATGTCGGCACGCAGTGTGTGTAAAGGTACACGACCTTCACGGTACCATTCCGTCCGCGCAATATCAGCGCCACCCAAACGACCAGACACGTTAATCCGGATACCAAGCGCGCCAAAACGTAAAGAGTTTTGAACCGCGCGCTTCATCGCCCGGCGGAAAGACACACGGCGCTCCAGTTGTTGGCACACGCCTTCAGCCACAAGCTGTGCATCCAGTTCAGGTTTGCGAATTTCAACAATGTTCAAAGACACTTCACTGCCGGCGCGTTCGGAAAGATCCTTACGGAGCTTTTCAATGTCAGCGCCTTTTTTCCCGATGATCACACCCGGGCGGGCCGTATAGACCGTTACGCGTGTGTTTTTCGCAGCCCGCTCAATGATCACTTTTGAAATCCCGGCAGCTTTCAGCTTATCCTGGATATATTTACGCAGCTCAAGGTCCTGCACAAGCTTGTCGGCATATCCCCGATTATCAAACCAGCGGGAATCCCATGTGCGGTTGATCCCGACGCGCAAACCAATTGGATTAACTTTCTGTCCCATATCTCAAATGCTCCTTATTCCTTGTCCGCTTTTTTGGCGGTTGATTTCTTTGCGGCTGTTTTCTTGGCCGGAGTTTTATCAGTTGTTTTCTTGGCCGCTGCCTTTTTAGCAGGTGCTTTTTTGGCAGGCGCCTTCTTGGCTGTTTCCTTTTTAGCCTCTGTCTTTGGCGCTTCTTCTTTCTTCGGCGCCGCTTTTTTCGGGGCTGCCGTTTTTGCTTTTGGCTTTTTCGGCTCTGCGCCCTGCTCACGCACAACAACAGTCAGACGGCTGAACGGCTTCATGATTTTTGCCGCGCGGCCACGGGCCCGGGCACGCCAGCGCTTCATCGTGATGGATTTACCGACATACGCCTCGGCGACATAGAGCTTATCGACATCCAAACCGTGATTGTTTTCAGCATTCGCAATCGCGCTTTGAAGCACTTTACGCACATCCTGCGCAATGCGGCGGTTTGAAAATTCAAGATCCGTTAACGCGCGGCCTGCATTTTTACCGCGAATGGTCTGTGCGACCAGATTAAGTTTTTGCGGGCTTGTACGCAGATACTTGGCCATCGCTTTGGCCTCCTGCGGACTTTCCCGTCTTTCATTTGCACTCTGTCCCATTTTCTTCTCCTTTTTCTTAAACCATCGCCAGTTTTTTTAGTTTGGCGGGGCGGGCATTTAAGCCACTTTTGTGAGACAATTATTAAACTACATTACTGCTTCTAATTTTGAAAACCTAAAGCTTTTATTTCCAGTATTAGGGTTTTCTGTTTCAACAATTTCTATACCTAATTCTTCCAATTGAACTACTTGCTCCAAATTTGGTGGAGAAGATAAAACAATCGGTAAATCTTCACCTTTACGCATATAACCAAGCATTACATCAAGAGCAACCGCATGTGTTTCAGGTACAGGCACCCCATGATCGTAATCATGGTTTGTGTGAACACCAAAAATCCCGGTTAATATTTTTAATCTTGTAACCTCGTCAAAATCTTTCGGTATTATAATTGTTCTATTCATATTAATACTCTTTCTTTACCAGATCCCCGCCTTCGCGGGGATAACGGCTTGGCTAAACCGCTTCGCGGTTAAGCATTCCGTTATTTCTTCGCTTTCTTATCCGCGCCATGACCCCAATAGGTGCGGGTCGGGGCGAATTCGCCGAACTTATGCCCGATCATCTGGTCCGTGACAAGCACAGGAATGAATTTATTCCCGTTATGCACACCGTAGGTAATCCCCACCATCTGCGGCAAAATCGTTGAGCGGCGCGACCATGTTTTAATCACACCTTTGATTTTCCCGGCGCGGTGCTCTTCGGTTTTCTTCAAAATATGACGGTCAACAAAAGGACCTTTCCATACACTTCTAGTCATCGTTTTTTCTCCAATTTAGTGACTCCACTAACAACATATCCTCCTGGACCGTGGGTAATCTCTACTCTGTCTCCCAACTCAAGGCCTGGAAATCTATCTGTTGCAAAACTGGTAGTACCTGTACGATCCTCAGGCTGTACGGTTGTAAAGGCACTAAGGTCGACTTGTGTAACAACCCCTCGTGAAGTAAACGCATCCATTATTTCTTCTTCCTTCTGCGAATAATAAATTTATTGGTTGTCTTGTTCTTACGAGTCTTATAGCCCTTGGTCGGTTTCCCCCATGGTGTACATGGATGACGCCCACCGGAGCTTTTCCCTTCACCACCACCATGCGGATGATCGACCGGGTTCATCACAACACCACGCACAGATGGACGCTTACCTTTCCAGCGTGTACGGCCAGCTTTCCCGTCATTGGTGTTCATGTGATCCGGATTTGAAACCGCGCCAATCGTTGCCATGCAATCCTGATGGATCATGCGAAGTTCGCCAGACGCCAGTTTGACCTGCGCATAGCCCTGGTCACGACCGGCAAGCTGTGCATATGTCCCGGCTGAGCGGCAAAGCTGCGCGCCTTTTCCGGGCTTGAGCTCAATATTGTGAATGATCGTTCCGACCGGCATACCTTTCAACGGCATGGCATTGCCCGGCTTAATGTCTGCCTTTTGAGCCGCGATAATTTTATCGCCTGGCTGAAGACGTTGAGGCGCAACGATGTAGGCTTTTTCACCATCTGTATATTCAATCAGCGCGATAAAGGCCGTACGGTTCGGATCATATTCCATGCGCACAACCGTGCCTTCGACATCGAATTTTTTACGCTTCCAGTCGATAATACGGTATTTTTGCTTGTGCCCGCCGCCAATATGACGTGATGTAATGCGGCCCGTATTGTTCCGCCCACCTGTTTTCTTCTTGCCTTCCAGAAGAGTCTTTTCAGGCGCGCCTTTATGCAACGCGCTGCGGTCGACCTGAATCAGGCCGCGTGTTCCGGGCGTTCTTGGTTTAAATTGTTTTAATGCCATTTTCTTTTTCCTTTATGCTCATTCTCGGCGAAGCCGCCATAGTTTCCTTTTTATTTAAACCCCTGTTCCAACATCAATGGTTTGTCCCTCTTCCAGAGAGACAATCGCTTTTTTAAAGTCACTCCGGTGGGCCTGAATGCCTTTAAAACGCTTGGTCTTGCCTTTTTGAACAACCGTGTTCACGCCTTTGACCTTCACGCCAAAGAGCGTTTCCACCGCCGTCTTGATTTTCGGCTTGGTCGCACTTAAAGGCACCTTAAATGTCACCTGCCCATGCTCGGAACCCATAGTGGATTTTTCCGTGACTACCGGCGTGCGGATGATTTCATACATCCATTCAGCAATTTCGACTTTTTCTTTTTTCTTTGCAGCCATCGGACTACCCTTTCAATCTTTCTGTCAGCTGGGCTACGGCATCCTTTGTAAGGATCAGCGTGTCCCGGCGGAGAATGTCATACACGTTTGCGCCTTGCGAGGGCAAGACATCAATTTTCGGCAAATTCGCACATCCACGGGCGAAATTCGCATCAATTTCTGCGCCCGCTACAATCACAGCGCTATCTACACCAAGCTTTTGCATGGCCGCTGCCATCGGCTTTGTTTTGTGATCTTTGGCTTTCGCATCCTCAATCACAATCAGCTGGCCGTTCGCCGCTTTCACAGACAGCGCACAACGCATCGCCATCTGGCGGATTTTCTTTGGCAGGCTATGCGCGTGAGAACGTACACGCGGCCCGTGCACAACCCCGCCACCACGGTCAATGTTACGCTTTAAGTCACCAGCCCGTGCGCGGCCTGTGCCTTTTTGGCGGAACGGCTTTTTGCCCGTGCCTTTAATTTCATGACGCTCTTTGGCTTTGTGCGTCCCGGCCTGACGACCCGCAAGCTGATAATTCACCACGCGCTGAAGTACATCGTCACGGACTTCCGCGCCGAATACATCTTTATCGAGCGTAATATCTCCAGCCTCTTTGCCATCAAGTGTTTTCACTGCGATCTTCATGGCCCTTACTCCTTATCTTCTTCTGCAGGAGCTTCTTCGGCAGGCGCTTCAGTAGCTTCAGCATCTTGTTGTTCTGTATTGTCAGCATTATTGTCTTGGGCTTTTACAGCATCTTGTTTGATACCGGCCGGCAAAGGCACATTTTCTGGAAACGGTTTTTTGACCGCATCTGAAATAAAGACCCAGCCGCCTTTTGCACCGGGCACGGAGCCTTTGATTAAAACCAGATTGTCTTCTTCATCAATGCCAACCACTTCGAGGTTTTGCGTCGTTGTCCGCGCATCACCCATGTGACCGGCCATTTTCTTGCCTTTAAAGACTTTCCCCGGGTCCTGACACTGACCGGTGGAACCGTGTGCACGGTGAGAAATCGATACACCGTGAGAGGCGCGCATACCTCCAAAATTGTGGCGCTTCATCGCCCCGGCAAAACCTTTACCGATAGATGTGCCGACCACATCGACAAACTGGCCCGGCACGAAGTGATTGGCCACAATTTCCTGTCCGATCTCAGGTACCTTGTCTTCATCGACGCGGAACTCAGCCATTTTCTTTTTCGGCTCAATCTTGTTCTTCGCAAATACGCCGCGCATCGCTTTGGATGTGCGCTTGATCTTTGCCGTGCCAGCCCCAAGCTGTACAGCGACATACCCGTCCTTATCTTTGGAGCGGATATTCGTTACCTGACAGTTATCAATTTTCATCACAGTCACAGGAAGCTGCTGCCCATCTTCGGTGAAGATACGCGTCATGCCTTCCTTGCGTGCAATTACTCCGGTTCTTTTCATCTTTCTTTCCTTTCCAGAGGCAGATTTTAAAAACCTGCTTAGATCACCTGCACCATTGCAGATGATTATTTCTTAAACCTTATGCGGCCACCTGGCCGATTTTGATTTCAACGTCAACACCTGCCGCCAGATCCAATTTCATCAGTGCATCCACGGTTTGAGGTGTCGGATCAACAATGTCCAGCACGCGCTTGTGGGTGCGCATTTCAAACTGCTCCATGGATTTCTTATCCACGTGCGGCGAGCGCAGAACCGTAAATTTCTCTTTACGGGTCGGCAGAGGCACCGGCCCCCGTACGCTTGCGCCTGTGCGCTTGGCCGTATTCACGATCTCGTGCGAAGACGTATCGAGAATGCGGTGATCAAAGGCCTGAAGCCGTATACGAATTGTTTGTGCGTCCATTTTCCTTTTTCCTTAATTTATTTCAATTCCATTTTTTCTGCATATCTATCAATTAAAGTTGGATGGTATGCGAAAAATCCTAAAAATCCCAAAGCCAACCATTTAGACACAGAGCCAGTTGATATACCCAAGTCTTTTGCTATCTCTTCTTCTATGCGCATAAACCCTTCTTCATCAGCCTTATCATCAGTGGGGTCAAGTTTAAGGCCTTCTGTTCTGGACTTAAGTTTGGATATAACTCTTCCTCTCACCGATTCAAAAACTGACTTCATTTTATCTGCTCCTTACTTCAAAATCTTCGCCACGACACCGGCGCCGACAGTACGGCCGCCTTCACGGATCGCAAAGCGAAGACCTTCATCCATCGCGATCGGGGCGATGA